>JAHBTX010000027.1 GCA_019638395.1 Cyclobacteriaceae bacterium | reverse complement strand
ACTACTGCCAGAGGATGGATTTCACCATCCTCTTTTTATTTCCCCGGTACCTTACCTATACCAGATTACCTATCGAACCAGTCGGAAATTCGATCAGGTAATTTACTACACCTCTCCACATGAGGTAATACTAAACCTATACTGCTTCCGGGATGATGATAAAGTCATGTACCGGGATAAGACTACCGAGGATGAATTATTTACTATTCCGGTGGATCGCTTCAAACTGGTGATTGCCGAATCCCTATTGAGCGCCACACAAGACAAACTCGAACTGCTCTATATGCGGTTAGTTCTTACCAACAGGTACTCCAAATCAATTCCAGACAGGGGTCGGTTCAGACAGTATGACTATACCCTCAAGAAGTATCTTTTGACAATAAAGGGTGGATACGACTGTTATTTGTCAGCCGAAAGGGGTCGCACAATATTCTACATAAAGGTTAGGAGACTATCATGTCTACATCTTCTGGCAGTCATTGATCATTGGAACCAGCAGAACAACATCTACCTGAACCACATAAATCTACCTACTACTATGGAGAACCGGGGGTTGGTCTACGAGTGCCTCCGGGTTATGTTATCCGAGAAGGGGTTCCGCCTCTATTCATACACACCAGTCGAGGAAGATAACATAGTCCAAACTGAAATATGCAGAGAGATCATCCAAGTTATTAATCAACTAATCAAATAAATCATGACCAAATTCTTTGAACAAATCGGAGCTGCCATTACAAGCATGGCAGCTGTTATTTTCGTCTTGATCCTGACCCTGTTGGGGTTGCTGATGTTTACCCACACCTTGTTCTATGAGGTGTTACCTTCTACCATAACAGGATGGGAACGATACACTGCGAGTTGGATGCTCGCACTGGGATGGGAATTCACGTTATTAATTACTACATGTAATACGCAATTCTTGAATCGCAGAATTCCTGTAATTGCAGCTATTGCCTCAGGGATAATCGTACTGTTCTTCATCCAAGCATTTGAATTCAATCA
>JAHBTX010000026.1 GCA_019638395.1 Cyclobacteriaceae bacterium | reverse complement strand
TCGTGTAATTCGGGGTTGTGTTGTACACTGCTTACAGCAGCCATGTGCAAGACTCGTTTAAGTTCTCCATTTGCAAATTGAGATACACCTGTCTTACCTCGTATGGATGTACCGCTTTCGTAGGTAAAGGGTGCTACGCCACTGTAACAAGCAAGTTTTCGGCTATCGGCCAGGCGGTTGAAACCATGTGTGTAAACCAACAACATTGCAGCCAGTACCTTGCCTACGCCCTTTATTGACAACATCAGATCATACTTCTGTTTTAAAGTTTCGTCTTCACCGATGAAAGTGAGGATTTGTTCATCTACTTTATCCAAACTCTTTTCCAACCCGCGAATAGCTTCCCGGTTTATCTTGTCCATTAATTTTGCTGTTGAGGTATCAAATTGTTTTAACTCTTCGGAGCTTGTTCGAATGGTTTGTAATGATTTGAGCAGGCGTCTTCTGTTAGCCTGAAGATCTTTCAGTTTTTCCAGCGTTAATACACTTATTTGCATGATCTGGGCTTTATCCTGATACAAACGTGCATATCGGGCGATACGCTGGGCATCAATTTTATCAGACTTTCCTCTTACCAGTCCCTGGCTGCGTTTGATCTGCAGGGAGCTTTCCAGCCAAACGTGCACATCACGGCTGAGCAGGTAGTGTACCAGCAGGCGTGTATACAAGCCAGTGTGTTCCATACAACAAAGAGTGTGATGGTCGCATTCACATTCCATTTGTTTACACCAGGCTTTGAGGTGTTTGAATCCCGATACGTTGTTGTGAAACTTGTTCTCCAACAGCTGCCCATCTTGTTGACGGATTAGACAGGCATCAATACTTTCTTTGGATACATCAATACCGAGTATCCAATGGTACGGTTGATTTTGGTGATGGTTTTCCATAACTTTTGGTTTAGGTAATTAAACTAAAATGAGCATTGGATCGAAACCTTTATAATAGGCCCGCAGCCTTGAATATCTATTTGATCCCCTCTCACAACTTAAATTAGCAGCCGGACTGAATCGTTTGATAAGCCCTCAACCTGGTTGGCGGCATAGTGCT
>JAHBTX010000025.1 GCA_019638395.1 Cyclobacteriaceae bacterium | reverse complement strand
AGGGGCGAATTATGGGCTTAACCAGGTTCTCAGACCTATGGAATGATTCAATCCCCTGCCGGTTTTTCTGAACAAGCACCGTATAGAAATTAAGGCTTAAAGGCCTAGTATCAAGGTTTTGGTTGTGTTCAGAAAATGTTTAACGAAAATGATTCGTAATCCTAAACCAAATGTAATGAACTCAGTGAGAAATTTCATCGGAGTGGATGTAGCTAAAAAGACGCTTGACCTTTGCGTACTCGATGCCGAAGGTCATACCGTAAGCCGAAACCGGATTGAGAACAAACCCAAATGCATTTCAGCTTATTTTGAAATGCTTCAGAAAGACCTAACCCTGGATATGGGCACCGTGCTCGTCTGCCTGGAACATACCGGAGTTTATTCTAATTTTCTGTTGGAGTATTTAAGTTCGGTGCTGGCATCGGTATGTGTAGAGATGGCCTTGCAAATAAAGCGTTCGCAAGGCATACAACGCGGCAAAAGCGACAAGATAGATGCCTTGCGCATAGCGGAATATGCCCACCTTCATCACCGGAAGCTTCGTTTATGGGCTCCTACACGCAAACAAGTGCAGGAATTGAAGGCCTTAGTTTCTTTGCGAGACCGGCTAGTGCGGGTGGCCAACCAATTAAGGGTCGCTTTGAAAGAAAATGAGGAATTTATTGACCGTAAAATCCACAGCGTAGTAAATGCAAGTTGCAAGGCTTCCTTGATAGCACTTGAGAAAGATTTGAAAAAAGTGGATGAAAAGATCAATAAACTCATCAATAAAGACGAAGGCCTGAATAAGCAAATGAAGTTGCTCACATCGGTTACGGGTATCGGCAGAGCAATAGCCACACAGATGATCATCACCACCAATGAATTTCAATTGATCCGGGAACCTAAGAAGTTTGCTTGCTACGCGGGTGTGGCACCATTTGAGCACAGCTCAGGGACTTCCATCAAAAGCAAACCCCGGGTATCGAAGATGGCTAACATGGAGATGAAAAAGTTATTGTACCTTGGGGCTACTTCAGCCATTCAATACTCCCCAGAAATGAAAGCGTATTATGAACGAAAAATTGCAGCCGGAAAAAAGCCAATGAGTGTTATAAACGCTGTGCGTAACAAGTTGATAAGTCGCGCCTTTGTGTGCATAAACCAAAACCGATCCTATGAAAAAAATTATAAACACACGCTTGCATGAGTCATAGAAATCATT
>JAHBTX010000024.1 GCA_019638395.1 Cyclobacteriaceae bacterium | reverse complement strand
CGCACAGCCACCAACAGTATGTTTGCGCAATGGTGGGGTTCAGTGTAAGTTCAAAGTGTTATCTTCGTTCAACGTTTGGTCACGTGGGACAATGAAGTGTTTCAAAGTCCCACCACTGCGCAAACACAAACGTTGTGCACCATAATTTTCGGACAGTGAAGACTTCTAACAAAATGACAAGACTACTAATTGTAATTGTGACAGCGATTTTATTTTGTTCTTGCGGACAAGAGAAACCAAAAATCAATCATGAGTCCGTGGACACGACATCCGTGGTTGACGATAGAATTAAAGACACAACAAAGATTTTAGTTTCAGAGCTACCTGTAAAGTTTGACAGTACCGATGTACTAATATTTGCCATTGGACTTGTTGACTTACAAGAAAGAGGTGGATACAGCAAAATTGGTTCAGGCTCATACAGCAGTTCTGACATTGCAGCTAGTTACTTTAATAGCGACAACGTAATTGGCAATTTCATAAATATCGTTTTCCAGGACAAAAGTGGCAATGAGAATAAACTGACTGATAAAAAGATAAAAATTAGAAGTGTAAACTTCCTAAGGGACATATTTAAACAGACTAAAACTGGTTACCTACTTTATTCAATCTCTGACAGAGATTCGAACGGGGACAAGGAATTAAATCATTCAGACTTAGAGGCACTATACATTAGTAAAATTGACGGCACTGATTTCAAAAAAATAACAAAGGAGTTACATGAGTTTTATGACTGGAGTTTAATCAAAGGTGAGAATAGAATTTACTTTCGGACTTTAGAAGACAAGAACAAAGACGGAGAACTAAATAACAAGGACAAATTCCATTACTATTTTATAGACTTCTCGGGTGACAAATACTCGGTGACGGAATATAACCCTGTAAAAATATTTGAGTAAAAAATTACGGTGCACAACAGCGTGTTTGCGCAATGGTGGGGTGACGTGTTGGTTCAAAGTGCTATCTTCGTTCAACGTTTGGTCACGTGGGACAGTGAAGCGTTTCAAACTCCCACCACTGCGCAAACACAAACGTTGTGTGCCATTTTTTAACAAAGTGACGGTTGACTTATGGAAATTGTAAGATTCGTGAATCATTGACAACACCGACCTTAATTTCTATGAAGACTGCACTACTTTTAACGTTTGTGACACTTGCGACAACATGCTTCGGACAGGTTGACACGACAAGTATTTATTCCATCGCACTTAAGTACTACAATGCTCACCTTGACAATGTGAAATCTGGGACTAATGAAATATTTATCGAGAGTAATAATGGAATTACTGAGAAACTACCGCTACAAATTGGCGACAGACAGGTTACAATCTTGACGTGGGAGAATCAGAAAGACGTTTATGCAAAGCACGGCAATAAAATAAGACACGTTAAAATTTTTCCGGCCAGGACAAAGGACGACCTGATTGAGATCAATTTCACACCATACTTTGGAGAATACAAAGGGAAAAAGAAAGGATATTTTTTAGAAGTATCGGACTGGGTGACAATTCAGTTTAAGTTTGACTGTTCCGACAGTAGATTCAAATACTGGAACACAAAGACGGGCGGGATATAAA
>JAHBTX010000023.1 GCA_019638395.1 Cyclobacteriaceae bacterium | reverse complement strand
TCGTCGAGAACGGCAAAGCGAAAGGCTTCATGACCTATGACGAGGTCAACGAGTCGCTGCCGGCCGACGTGTCCGTCGACCAGATGGACGATGTCATGGGTGTCCTCGGCGACGAGGACATCGAGATCGTCGACGCTGCCACCCAGGTGAAGATCGCGCCGAAGCGGATCGTCGAGGAGACGGCCGCCGAGCACAAGACGGTCGCGCGCCAGCCGGAGAAAGAGGACGAGGACTCGAGCTACTACTCGAAGTCGAACGATCCGGTCCGGATGTACCTCCGCAAGATGGGGAGCGTCTCGCTCCTCACGCGCGAGGGCGAGGTCGAGATCGCCAAGCGCATCGAGCAGGGCGAGCACATGATCCTCGGCGCCATCCTGGCGTCGCCGGTCGCCGTCCGCGAGATCATCGACCTCGGCGACAAGCTCAGGAAGCACAAGATCCGCGTCAAGGACATCATCCGCGACGCCGACGACGAGAACGCCGAGTTCGACGAGGAGGAGGCCGACCGCCGCATCCTCCGCCTCATCGACAAGGTGAAGCACCTCGACAAGGTCGCCCAGGACCTCGCCGCGCAGCTCGAGACCTGCGCCGCGTCCCGCAAGAAGGGCATCGAGACCGAGATCGAGAACAACCGCGTCAAGATGGTCGAGACGCTCGAGGAGATGCGCCTCAACAAGAAGACCATCGACAAGATCGTCCTCAAGCTCCGCTCGCTCATCCAGAAGGTCGAGCGCGCCGAGAGCGGATCGACGGAGCTCGAGAAGCGCACGGGCGTCGACTGGGATCTGCTCCGCAAGGAAGCGCGCACGTCGAAGGGCGACGTGGCCGGCGAGAAGAAGTTCAAGCGGAAGTACGGCGTCACCGCCGAAGAGGTCATCGCGAACCACTCCGCGAGCCTCAAGAACCTCCGCAAGGTCGAAGAAGAGCTCCAGCTCGACATCAAGGCGCTCCGCGAGACCTACCAGTCGATCCGCGACGGCGAGCGCCTCGCCGAGCGCGCGAAGGCCGAGCTCGTCGAAGCCAACCTCCGCCTCGTCGTCTCGATCGCGAAGAAGTACACGAACCGCGGTCTGCAGTTCCTCGACCTCATCCAGGAGGGGAACATCGGCCTCATGAAGGCCGTCGACAAGTTCGAGTACAAGCGCGGCTACAAGTTCTCGACCTACGCGACGTGGTGGATCCGCCAGGCGATCACCCGCGCGATCGCCGACCAGGCGCGGACCATCCGCATCCCGGTCCACATGATCGAGACGATCAACAAGCTCATTCGCACCTCGCGTTACCTCGTCCAGGAGTACGGCCGCGAGCCGACCCCGGAGGAGATCGCCGAGAAGATGGAGCTGCCGCTCGACAAGGTCCGCAAGGTCCTCAAGATCGCGAAGGAGCCCATCTCGCTCGAGACCCCGATCGGCGAGGAGGAAGATTCGCATCTCGGCGACTTCATCGAGGACAAGAGCGTCGTGTCCCCGGCCGAGGCCGTCATCAACATGAACCTCGCGGAGCAGACGCGGAAGGTCCTGAAGACGCTCACGCCGCGCGAGGAGAAGGTCCTCCGCATGCGCTTCGGCATCGGCGAGAAGTCGGACCACACCCTCGAGGAGGTCGGCCAGGACTTCGAGGTCACGCGCGAGCG
>JAHBTX010000022.1 GCA_019638395.1 Cyclobacteriaceae bacterium | reverse complement strand
ACATTTTTAAGCCCTCCTATCCCCCGCACTGCATAAACACAAACGTTGGGCGCAATTAATTTTCGGGACAAATAAGTTTACAATGACAAAGTTTCTAAAAGAGTACCGACTTCTAGTTATTTTCTTTCTGATAGGACTGGTTTTTGTATTCTTTCCCTACGACATATTGGACGGCAAAGGACTTTGGGGATATGTACTTAATACAAAAAAGTATAATGAACTAGGTGACTTCATTGGAGGAATAACTGCTCCTTTTTTATCTATGGTTGCTTTAGCTCTTCTTTACATGACATACAAGTCACAAAAGGCTGAACTTCAACAAACAAGATTAATATTAACTAAGCAGACACAAACCTTGGACAAACAGCAATTTGAAACGACATTTTTCAACATGCTAAACCTCCATCACGAAATAGTTAATTCCATAGACCTAATAAGAAAAGACCCGACTTTAAAGGAGATGATGAAGGAAGAAGCTGGACTTATTCCAGAAAGTCCTAAGCAGACAGAGTATGGAAAAGATTGCTTTCGGACATTCTACCGAGGATTTAGAAACGAGTACTCAAAAGTAGTGGCTGATAAACACAATACTAAACTTTATGAATACAAGGACTTGATAAATCAAGCCTATGAAAATTATTTTAAACGACACCAATCTGACCTTGGACACTATTTTAGAAACTTATATCACATATTTAAACTGATAAGTAAATCAGAAATAGAAAACAAAAAGGACTATGCATCATTAGCAAGAGCACAACTATCATCTCACGAACTATTGATGCTCTTCTATAATGCACTTGCTGACCAAGGGGACAAATTCAAGCCTTTGATTGAGGACTTTCATATTCTTAAAAACATGCCGTTTGACGATTTAATACAAACAGAGCATAAAGACTTGTATAAAAGGACGGCATTCGAGAAAGAAAATTAACAGCGCCCAACATTATGTATGTGAACATTGCGGGGTGAAGAGATAATTTGTAGTTTAGTTTTCAATCAACGTTCGGTTTCGTGGGACAGTTTCGGAGTTGTCGGGCAAATCAGTCGTACCTCCTTCATTTGCCCTCCTATACCCGCAACGTCACATACACCAGCGTTGTGCGCAAGCTTTTAATAAAGTTTATGACTTCTAAAATTATTGGGACAATTGGAATTTGCATAACCCTATTATTTGTAATAAGTTATGTTTCACTATTCATTTACAATCCACAGACACTTGAAGAGGTCGACAAGGTGACGAGCATAGCTGCGTTTAATATTACTGGAATGAACGGACGATGGATAATTGCATATTTGAACTATTTAACGATTGGACTTCTCAATTTAGTGTTTGTCTTCGGACTCTTCAAAAACTCAAAGAATGACTTACCTATCATTATTGGTAAAATATTAATTCTAATTTCTGGACTTATTTGGACCAGTTTTGGGGTCATGTCTTGGGACGCGTTCTCAGATATTGGCATTCATACTGTAATGATAAGAGTTATAGTACTTCTTACAGTAACTCCACTGGGACTAATTTTCCTGGCGACTGAAATGGAGAAAG
Source organism: Cyclobacteriaceae bacterium (assembly GCA_019638395.1). Classification (GTDB taxonomy): domain Bacteria; phylum Bacteroidota; class Bacteroidia; order Cytophagales; family Cyclobacteriaceae; genus ELB16-189. Next base: position 172 of record JAHBTX010000022.1, on the reverse strand, counting down.
TAGTAAAGGACAAATTTTCAAAGTATTACACATTAACCACCGGACTTTTAATCCTGCTACTCGGAATATTGAGTGTGTTTGTTTATAACGACCAGACGTGGATGAGAACAAATGTTTCAATTGCAATTTACTTTTTATGGTTTGGCGTCTTCGGACTTAGATTGGTGCAAAA
>JAHBTX010000021.1 GCA_019638395.1 Cyclobacteriaceae bacterium | reverse complement strand
TCAGGTGTATCTTTCACCCCGTAAGTATTGACAATTGATGTTACTTCTTTTAATGAAAGAAAATATGGGTAGTAAAATTGATTATGAAATTCGTTCTCAAACAATACAGCCGGAATTTCAGCAGGTAACTTTGTCCACCAAGCATCAACTGTGTTGTTAAAGTTAATCTCAATAACCTCACTGTTGGTGGTATAACCGAGTGTGATTTTATTAGTAGTCTCCGTCCAAGTTGCATCGCCCCATTCACTTTCATCACCCATTTTGTAATGAAGCCCTTCGATGATGCTTGGAATCGATTCACCGGGTGCACTATTGTAACTAATTAGTAATAGTTTTCCACCATCGCCCTCATCATCAAAAATTACCTTATAGACAACGGTCTTAGGATTACCGTTTACCAGTACGTCAAGATAATAGAAAGTACTAATGATAAGATCATTGTCGCCACGGTCAGCCGTCACCGTCAACTCGTGTTTGTCACTTGACCAATCAAATGTGTAGGTGATAATATCTGTACTTAGATCATCAGAATAGAAGGCCTGAATTTCTTCTACCGCGCCATTTGAACCATACGTTATTGTGTACTTACCACCCTCTTGGATGACTATCGAAGTCAAACGCTTAGCAACTGGCTTAGGGTCTTCTGAACAGGACGTAACAAATGCTGCAATGAATAGTATTGCAATAATATTTCTAAATTGATTCTTCATGGTTATAGATTTTAATAGTTAGTAACCTGCAGCCATTCCAACCAAGCCAATAATGAAAAACATCACAACACCCCAAAGTATAAGGTAGACCCAACCTTTGAAGGTGGTGCGAGGTGACTGTAGCTTGAATATCGACAGTATGGTTTCTTCGGAATGTTTGTTTCCGATGATCAAGGCACCAATGGCCCAGATGCCAAAGAGTATAAGGAGTAGTATTTGCATAGTGTTTGTTTTTTATGTTTAAATCCTTCCTAACCGGGGACGGGTGCCAACCCCTATAAAGCAAGAAAACCACTCGATGTGAGTGGTTTCCCTTGAATTATGAATTTATCCCGGTGCTTTAAATGCCCATAGTCTCTGAAGTAATCCTCTATCAATTTTCGCTTCACAACATAGGACTCTTGATCATTAAATATCAATACCATACCCGCCTGAATCCTTGCATATCCAATAAACAATACCCACTCTCCAAAGCTCTTTTGTAAATCCTCTAACCTTTGTTCAACGGTGTAGTTGGAATTGCCCAAGTGCTGGAAGTATGCAATGAAATCTTCTGACCTCAGGCCGTTCTTTAGCTGAATCAATTCTTGCCTTCTTACGTACATGTTTTTGTTTGACCGAAATCTTCTTGTGATACCTACGTCTGATCCAACATCCGGATCAATGTAGACTAGCGTATTGTTCACAAGGCTTTTGTAGTGGCGAACCGCTTGATTGAAATATTCCTTACGATTGGATTCCTCAAAATACGTCATTTCACCCTCACATTCTGGGCCATCTGGTTTCAACATAGAAAGGTGAACACCACGGCTAACGAAATAAGACTTTATCAAACTAATGTCAGAGTACTCCTTTTCAAACTCTGTCCGAAGCATTTGAAAAAGCTTTTTATTCTTCACGCCTATCTCGTAAGTGACATACTTGGAATTCCTCTCTTTCGGTAGTGGCGAAGTAATCATCGGAATATAGAATAGACTCAACCCATCCGATTTTGTCAGAATGTGTGTCAGGATATCGTATTTGAACAAATCCAATGAGTTACCGAAATACTTACT
>JAHBTX010000020.1 GCA_019638395.1 Cyclobacteriaceae bacterium | reverse complement strand
AGCGGCCCAGCCCACAACACTGTGCATAAGCCATAGCGGGGGTTCGGTGCTACGTTGTAGTTTCGGTTTCATTATTTAAATTTATCACGTGGGACAAGTCGCAGCAGGTCGGCCTTGGCATTCCGCTTCGCTTCATTGCCAAGTCCTCCTAAACCCCGCTACGGCTCATGCACTCACGTTGTGGCCAATACGCAAAACGGACAGATGACACGAACGACATTGACGATATTGATTTTAGTAATTGGTAGCCGACTACTTGGACAATCATTGACCAAGTTCGACTACTCAGACTGTCTAAAAGATTGTGTGGGGGACAGCTCGAAAATAGTCGACATAAAAAAAAGCGGACGACTGACGACTATAAACCTAAAAACTTACGCTCCATGTAACGGAAATTTAGCCGGAGGACTTGAGACATCCGATAAAAGATTGAATCTTAAGTTCTGGACCAAACCGACAATTGTGACGGACAAAAAAGGAAAGAAAACAGAGGTTATCGAGGTGGCAGACTGTAATTGCATGTTCGACTTAAAGTATCAGATAAAGGACTTACCGACAGTGGACATAAAAAACATTAGAGTCAACGGACTGACATTAAAGGAAATTGACGACAAAAGTATGGTGATTGAGGAAATAGAAATAAAGTGAGGAGTAGCGTACTGGCCACAACAACGTGTTTGCGCAATGGTGGGGTTTAGTGTAAGTTCAAAGTGCTATCTTCGTTCAACGTTTGGTCACGTGGGACAATGAAGCGTTTCAAAGTCCCACCACTGCGCAAACACAAACGTTAGCGCCAATACTAAAAAAAATGAGACTCCGATACGAACTTTTGACTTTGATTGTGTTGATAGGCTGCTCTAAACCTAAGACAAACGAAGTTCACTCAATAGACACCGACACTACGGACAATATTGCAGCCGACTTTTTGATAGACGAAAAGAACGACACTTTGAGTTATGTTGGTTATATCGGAAAGTTTGAGGATAATAGTTCATTCTATACCGACCTATACTTCGTTGACAACTTCGACTATGACCTTTACGATGAAATCACAAAATTAGGTAACCAACCAATATTCAAAGATGAAGAAACTCAAAGGACAAGAATAGAAATTGAAAAAGCAGGACAATACTTCAACTTGACAGGACTCACAGCCATTGACATCTATAATAAAGAAAATGTAAAACTTACAACTGGAAGATTAAGCCACATTGAATATGTTGAGGACATGATTGAAAGTAGTTTCGTTGCAGTATTTCAAGTTGACGACCCAGATATTTTTGACTTTTTATTTTGTGTTGGAAACTCAACCGAGGACTTGACTAAAATTGACTTTTCCTCGCATAAAGACGAAAAATTAAAATCTGAACTGATTGACTTATTGAAATTAAACATCAATCATATCTGGAGAATTGAACACTATAAACTTAGCGACCAGACAATTTATTCGACCTTATCGGCTGACACAACAGCCTACATAATTGAGACAATAAATAACGGACATAAAACTTTGTATAAAAGTAAATCCAGTGAAACGATTAACAGTTTGAATGTGATTTCTAAGAAAATTAACGGGCGACCAATCCTATTGACAGAGTGCGCAATGCCTGAGACGGATATGATGTGGAATTCTGTCCTAATCTTTAACGGGACAGACTATGAACCAAGTAAAAATCACAGAATAAGTGGACGGTGAAAGTACTGGCGCTAACAAAATGTTTGCGCAATGGTGGGGTTCAGTGTAAGCTCAAAGTGCTATCTTCGTTCAACGTTTGGTCACGTGGGACAATGAAGCGTTTCAAAGTCCCACCACTGCGCAAACACAAGCGTTGTGCGCAAGCGGCTGACAAAAAATTCGACTAACAAATGAAAAGACTGACGACTTTAATTTTAGTAATCATTTCGGTGACTGTATGGGGACAAAAGGCCGACCAAGCGACCAACGACTTTGTTGTAACTGGACAGATAAAAAGA
>JAHBTX010000002.1 GCA_019638395.1 Cyclobacteriaceae bacterium | reverse complement strand
CCTTCCACTAAGAAAGAAGAATTAATTTGGGAAGGAGAGGATTACACGACTAATACTGTGCTTGTTTTGCCCGACCCACTGTTGGATATAAGTTCAATGAAAAATTTTCCCGATCTATTTTCCTGGCGTAGTATAGATTGCAAAATGGATTAGAATTTTATGTTTTTCTATTAACCAAAGCCACAAATCGCATTTTCACATTTGAAAAATCAGGACTAAAGCCTTCGTTCAGTCGCATCTTCAACTTATAACTCAGACCTTCCAGGCCTGTTCTTTGCCATTAAATAAAACCATTCAGAATCTATTCAGGTTTTATTGTTTACTTTGTAGCGTGAAAAAGATAATGGCTTATGTGCTAACCGTGGTAATCCTTATGGGATCTGCTATTGATTTGCATGATTTGTCAAAGATTCCATACATGATCAGCCATTTTCAGCAACATAAGAACAATGCCGAATCTTTTTCATTTGCCGATTTCTTCGATCTGCATTATGGCGCATCGGCCGAGCAACACGACAAGCAAGAGCATGAGCAGCATAAAGGGTTGCCGTTTAAAACGCACGATTGCACCACCTCGCACATCAGCATGATTCTTACCGATTTCGAACCTAACATCGAATCGTCTTTTAGTCTTACCATCAGCTACAATAATTTTTACGAGTCGGCTTACTCATCCGACTTTTGTCAATCTATCTGGCAGCCACCTAAGCTGGTAGTATAGATTCGTACTAAGTCCCATTCCCCACTCCACATAGAGGGGTGGCCAAAAGGCCAGGGTGAGGGTCTGCATTTTTATCCATTCATTTTTCTAAAGTATTGTTTCTATGCTTCATGGCATTATCTCCTTTTCAATAAGGAATAAGGTCATCATAGGCATGCTTACCATAGCACTCATTTTGTGGGGTAGCTATTCGTTAAAGCAGTTGCCTATCGATGCCGTTCCTGATATTACCAACAACCAGGTGCAGATCATTACGGTTTTGCCAACACTGGCTGCGCCCGAAGTAGAGCGCCTCGTTACCTTTCCGGTAGAGCAAACCATGGCTACCATTCCTGAAATTGTGGAGATGCGTTCCATCTCACGTTTTGGGCTTTCGGTGGTAACAATTGTATTTGAAGAAGACACCGATATTTACTGGGCACGGCAACAAGTAAACGAGCGACTCAATCAGGCACAAGAACAGATACCGGGCGGTGTAGGCTCACCAGAAATTGGTCCGCTCTCAACAGGGCTTAGCGAAATTTATCAATATGTTTTGCGCGCCAAACCCGGCTTCGAAAAAATATACGATGCCATGGAGTTACGCACCATTCAGGATTGGATTGTGCGCAGGCAGCTTATCGGTACGCAAGGTATTGCCGACATCAGCAGTTTTGGTGGTTACGTAAAGCAATATGAAATCGCGATTGACCCGGTAAGGCTGCGAGGCATGAACATCAGCATCAGCCAGGTGTTTGAGGCACTTGAAAAAAATAATCAAAATACAGGCGGAGCTTATATTGAACGCAAGCCCAACACCTACTTTATACGCAGTGAAGGTCTTGTAGAAAACCTGGAAGACATCCGGCAGATTGTTGTAAAGAATACTACTAATGGTTTACCCGTGCTGATGCAAGATGTGGGCACCATTCAATTTGGTAGTGCTGCGCGCTATGGGGCGTTAACTTATAACAACACAGGCGAAGCGGTGGGCGGAGTTGTGCTAATGCTAAAAGGGGCTAACTCATCGCAGGTAATTGCCAATGTAAAAGACCGCATCGAGCAGATTCGGAAAACGTTACCCGAAGGCGTAGCAATTGAAGCGTTTCTGGACCGCACACGGTTAGTGAATAATGCTATTGAAACCGTAGTAAAAAATCTGGCTGAGGGAGCATTGATTGTGGTATTTGTATTGGTGATGCTACTCGGAAATTTTCGAGCCGGGTTAATAGTAGCCTCTGTAATTCCATTGGCTATGCTTTTTGCTATTGCCATGATGAATCTGTTTGGCGTGTCAGGCAACCTGATGAGTTTGGGGGCACTTGATTTTGGATTGATAGTAGATGGTGCAGTAATTATTGTGGAGGCCACCATGCACCATCTGGGCATCAATACAACCATAAGAAAACTTTCGCAATGCGAGATGGATGAAGAGGTTGAACAATCGGCCAGTTCCATGATGCGCTCGGCTGCATTCGGCCAGATTATCATTTTAATTGTCTATCTGCCCATTCTGTCACTCACGGGCATTGAAGGTAAAATGTTTAAGCCGATGGCACAGACGGTTTCGTTTGCTATTCTGGGTGCGCTTATTCTTTCGCTTACCTATGTGCCGATGGTTTCGGCTTTATGGCTTAGCAAGAACACTGGTCATAAACCTAACTTCTCCGATAAGATTATCTCATTCTTTAAGAAACTATATCAACCCATAATTGAATCGGCTTTGAAGCATAAGTTTATTACTGTGGCTGTTTCGGTAGCGATGCTGATGGGGAGCATGATTATTTTCTTTCGCATGGGTGGCGAGTTTATTCCCACATTGGATGAAGGTGACTTTGCCGTTGAAACCAGGTTGATCACCGGAAGTTCATTGAGCGAATCAATAGAAGTGAATCTTAAAACAGCCGATGTGCTGATCAAAAATTTTCCGGAAGTAAATGCGGTGATTGGAAAAATCGGAACTTCAGAAATCCCCACCGATCCGATGTCAATCGAAGTAACCGACCTGATTATAACTCTAAGGGAAAAAGATGAATGGGTTACAGCCGAAACACGTGAAGAACTTGCCGATAAAATGCTGGCTAAACTGGAGGCAGCACTACCCGGTGTGATGTATGGGTTTCAGCAACCTATTCAACTTCGCACAAATGAGTTGATGACGGGAGCCAAGCAAGATGTAGTATTAAAAATTTTTGGTGAAGATTTGGATTTGCTTGCACGCTATGGCGAACAGGTTGGCAAACTTGCACGCGAAGTTGAAGGGGCTGAGGATGTATTTGTAGAGCCCATTGGTGGCTTGCCGCAGATTGTAGTGAAATGGAATCGGCAACGGCTTGCACAATTTGGGTTAAGTATTGATGAAGTAAACCGTGTATTACGCACTGGCTTCGCAGGCGAAGTAGCCGGATTAATTTTTGAAAACGAAAAACGATTCGATCTGGTAGTTCGGTTAGCCAATCAAAACCGCCAAAACATAAGCGATGTTAAAAATCTTTTTGTAACCACACCAAGTGGGGTACAAGTACCATTAGATCAATTAGCTGAAATAAATCTTACTATTGGCGCCAACCAGATACAACGCGATGATGCCAAGCGCAGAATTGTAGTAGGCTTTAATGTGCGTGGCCGCGATGTGGAGAGCATTGTAAAAGACTTAAATGAAAAAATTTCTAACCAACTAAAGTTCGACCCGGGCTATTACATTACGTATGGTGGTTCATTCAAAAACCTGGAAGAAGCCAAGCAACGTTTATCTGTTGCTGTACCCATAGCACTTATTCTTATTTTTCTGTTATTGTATTTCACATTCCATTCGTTCAGGCATAGTTTGTTAATCTTCACGGCCATTCCACTATCAGCCATTGGGGGTGTGTTTGCCCTGTGGCTGCGCGATATGCCTTTTAGTATTTCGGCCGGTGTAGGATTTATTGCCCTGTTTGGTGTAGCGGTATTAAATGGTATTGTATTGATAGCTGAGTTTAACCAACTGAAATCGCAAGGAGTAGTTTCATTGCAGGAAATTGTAAAAAAAGGAACCCTTGTTCGTCTTCGCCCTGTACTTATGACTGCTCTGGTTGCCTCACTGGGCTTTTTACCTATGGCACTTTCACAAGGTTCCGGAGCAGAAGTACAGCGGCCATTGGCAACAGTTGTAATTGGCGGCCTCATTACGGCTACCTTGCTAACATTGGTAGTGCTACCCGTTTTATACACGTTATTCGAAAAGAAAACCCAATCATCTGAGTTATGATTTGCAGAGTTAAAATTTTTCTCTTGTTGCTTGCGCTGATCAGCACTGCAACTTTCGCGCAAAAAATGAGTCGCGAGGAAGCCATACACGCTGCTTTAAAAAATAACGATCGTCTGATGGCTGAAGAGTTACACCTGGAGCAAGCCCGGCAGTTAAAAAAAGCACAGGTGGATATAGGTAAGTTTTCGGCCACCTTAATGAAAGGCCAATACAACACCATTCAGCAAGACAATAATCTAACGCTGACACAAAACATTCCATTTCCTTCCACACTGGTAGCTCAAAGCAAATTAGGAAAGGAACAGATAGTAGGTGCCGAACGCAACCTGGCCCTTGCCCGAAATAATCTGGTGTATGAAGTAAAAACAGCGTACGAATTATTATTGTATTACCGCGCATTGCACCAACTATTGCTTGGGCAGGATAGTTTGTTTACAGACTTTGCGCGGGCCGCTGCTGTTCGGTATAAAACCGGAGAAGGTACACTGTTGGAAAAAACAACTGCGGAAAGTCAGCTGCTTGAAATCAAAAATCAATTGCAACAAAATGAAACCGACATTACCATTACCCAAATGCGGTTGCAGGTATTAATTAAATCCACAAAGTTAATTGATGCAACGGAACCATTTACGCGGAGAACACTCCCTACCGGTAGTCTTACTAACAATCCAACATTGCAATACGAATTGCAACAAACTATAATCAGCAGGCAAATGCTTCGGGTGGAACGTAATAAGTTTTTGCCTGATCTGGAGTTAGGGTATTTCAACCAGACTTTAATCGGATTTCAAAATACAGCCGGCACAGAAGAGTTTTACGATAAGAACAAGCGCTTTCAGGGTTTTATGGTAGGTGTTGCTTTCCCCCTTTGGTTTGCTCCACAGGCCGCCCGAACCAAAGCTGCGTACTACCAACAGCAGGCTGCACAAAAAAAAGTTGCTTATACGCAAGCCTTGATTAACCAGGAATATGAACAAGCCCTGCAAGAATTAAAGAAAAACGAGATCAGTCTTGCGTTTTACGAGCAATCGGCCTTGCAAAATGCAGTGCTTATTTTATCACAGGCACTCAAGTCATTTCGCGCTGGCGAAATTGGTTACATAGAATATCTGCAATCATTACGCACAGCCACTGGTATTAAACTAAACTACCTGGTGGCTCTACAACAACATAATTTAACCATCATCAAAATCGAATCGCTTACTGCAAGCTATTAATCATTATGAATCTCACACAAATATCTTTATTATCAGTTGCTGCTTTTTTGTTTTCATGTACAAATCCCGAACAAGCAAAGGAAACAGAATCGCGCACGCATGGAAACGCCCTTCATCTTAGTGATGAACAACTCCAAACTATTGGCTTGCAACTTGGAAAAATCGAAACCCGAAAAATCAGTAATCTCATTCGGGTAAATGGTACGCTGGATGTGCCCCCGCAAAACATGGTTACCATTGCAGCCCCCATGGGCGGTTTTGTTAAACATACCGAGCTACTGCAAGGCATGCAAGTAAAGCAAGGACAAGTTGTTGCTACGTTAGAACATCAGGATTACATTCAATTGCAACAAGACTATCTGGATAGTAAAACACAATTGGAGTTTCAGGAGTTGGAATATAAACGGCAACAAGAACTTGCGGGTGAAAATGTAAATGCAACTAAGGTATTGCAGCAAGCTCAATCAAATTATTTCTCAGCAAAGGCAAAAGAAGAAGGCCTGCGTGCGCGACTCAAAATGATTGGACTTTCTGCGGAAGCAATTCAGAAAGACGGAATAAAAAGTATCATTAGCATTACCACGCCCATTGCCGGTTATGTAACAGAAGTGAATGTAAACCGCGGCAAGTATGTGAACAGCGCAGATATAATGTTTAAAATTGTGGATACCGAACATTTACATGCCGAAGCTCAGGTTTTTGAAAAAGATATTATGAGGCTGCGCATAGGGCAAACGATGAAACTGGTGCTGGCCAACGAGAAAGAGGCGCGGATTGCCACAGTTTATTTAATCGGCAAAGAAATTTCGGCAGAGCGAACTGTGCGTGTGCATTGCCACCTTGAAAAAGAAGACCCGTTGTTGATTCCGGGAATGTATTTTACAGCAACCATTGAAGCAGATAGCAGCCCGGTGCAAGCGTTACCCGAAACAGCCGTTGTAAGTTACGATGGAGTTCACTACATCTTCATTCAAAAATCGAAGAATGAATTTAATTGGGTTGAAGTGGAAACCGGTATTAGTGAATCGGGATTTACCCACGTAATTTTGCCCGCTGATTTTGATGCGAACGCTAACGTGGTTATGCAGGGTGCTTTTACGCTTTTGAGTTTATTGAAAAATTCGGAAGAGTAATTGCTGCTATTCAAACATAGGTGTTTTCAAAGTTATGTCGGCCTTGGAAAAAGCTTTATCAAATTCTTTCTTCACATGAATGGCTTCTTGTTTTTTTCCTTGTGCTTCGAGGCTTTGGTATAACCCCTGTAGCGACCATCCATTTTTACGATATTGATTCAGATCTTCGCGAAATTGTTTTTCTGCAAGGGCCGGCTTTTTTGCTTTCAGCAAAACCGCGCCCAATATCTGGCGGGTAGGGTGGTACCAATCCGGGGGCTCCTGGTATAAGAGGCTGTCTTCTATTTTCATCGCCTCATTTAGCAATTGCTCTGCCTTGTCATAATTCTTTTGGCTAACCTGAATTTCAGCCTGCAGAACATGTTCACCAATACTCAATACATTTCTAAAGCTGTTAAATCCACTTATGGTATTTTCCATAAATGGATCGGCTACCAATTTTGAAAGATCAGATAGTTCTTGTTGCGCTTCGATACGCTTATTCATTCTAACTAAAGCCATTCCACGTGCATAATGCCATGCAGCTTTGACATACTTCAACGAATCTACAGGTTCCTTTACTTGCAGAATATCACTCCACTTGCTAAATCTAACCATATTATACCAGGGCATGGAATACCAATGCTGAAGGGTAACAAAATCTGGTTCATTAAGCATTTCCAAAGGGATAGTTTTTCTCAATTCTTCAGCAGCAAGTTTCGACTTCTCATTCATGCCTGCCATTTGCGCACAAGCCAACAAGAAGTGATAGTTATGGGGATAATAAAACAACGGATAAACACCTTGCACTTTGCATTGCGCAATGTATTCTTCATCGGTTTTAATAGCTCGCTCATTTGCTTCAACTCCATCCAGGTATCGGCCTATCCTGATGTAAATATGAGAAGGCATGTGAACCAGGTGGCCTGAGCCTGGCACAAGATCAAGAAGTTTATCAGCACTCGCTGTGGCTTTATCTGGTTCAGGAGAAGCTTCAAGAATATGAATAGTTAAATGATTTGCACCGGGATGGTTTGGGAACCGGGAAATCACTTTACCCAAAGTCTCAATGGGTTGTTGTGTCCAGGGTTGAGGCTTCCCGTTTTTCCAAAAATCCCACGGATGTAAATCCATCAGTGCCTCAGCATACAAGGTGTTTACATCGGCATCTTCCGGAAAATTTTTAGCAACCTGTTCCATTGCCGTTGCATAATCTTCGTCTAACGACTTCCTGTCTTTTAAGGCTTCTGAAGTATAGCGTTTACGTAATGCATTAATTAACGCCTGCTCCTTTAATGATGAATTACTTTGCAATGCAATTGCTTTCTGTAGGGATTTGTAAACAGTTTCTGTATCGGCAGCATCCATAGGCAAGTTTATGTTTGGCCCCAATGAAAGCGCCTGCCCCCAATAAGCCATCGCACACTTAGGATCCAATCTCGCTGCTTCTTTAAAGGATCGAAAGGCTTCTAAATGATTAAATCCATAATACAGGTTTAGCCCTTGATTAAAAAACAATTGAGCGCGTTCACTGCTTGTGGTTATTTTCATTCCATATTTTCCCAGATTCTCTAACAATGGAGCCATCTGCCGGGTAGTATCCATTATTTTAAGAACCGTTCTTGCTCCCGGGGTTCCACATATTGAAGGAGGTGTGACTACAGTTACTTGAATCTTACTTTTAATTGTGAATAATTCAGGAGCCCGAAGGCTGGCAACTGAAACGAAAATCAATAAGATTACCACCAAAAGAAGTAGTGCTTTTCTCATAAAGAATATTTTGCAATTCTTAAACAGAGCACAAGTATTAAAACGTGATCAACTAACTTAATGTATGTATTAGCTTAGCCTCATCGGCATTTCTCTATAGCGCTTCCCTGTTGCAGCAAAAATAGCATTGGCCAAAGCGGGTGCCACTGGTGGCACGGGCGGCTCGCCTACACCGGTGGGTTTTTCATCACTCTCCACCAAATGTACTTGCAATACCTTAGGTGCATCAGCCATTCGGGCCACACCATACTTATCAAAATTGGTTTGCATGCTGGCCCCATCTTTAAACGAGATACTGCCCTTCAACGCGCCACTAAGCGAAAAGATAAAGCCACCTTCAAATTGGTTGATAACGGAATTGCGATTTACAACTTGTCCGCAATCCACCGCATAGTGCGCTTCTTTTATAGTAAGCTTACCGGCATCATCTACCGATACATGCACCACGCACGCTACATAGGTTAAGAAACTTTTATGTGCGCAAATGCCCATGCCATGTCCTTTCGGGAGCGATTTGCCCCAGCCGGATTTTTCGGCTACTAATTCAATTACTCCGCGTAAGCGACTCGTACTCCAGGGAAATTTATCTAACGGTTCGCCATAGTTTTCAAAACCGGTCATGTATTCGTTGAAAGGAATGGTTCTATCCGGCCCGAGTAACTCCAAAAGATTTTTCACCGGATCGACTTTACGGTGAGTAGCAATTTCATCGAGCATGCTACCTACTGCAAAGGCATGTTGAATATTACTTACCGATCGTAACCAACCAATGCGTGTGCGGGCCGGGGCTTCAATTGCTTCCATGGAAACATGAGGTATGTTGTATGGAAAATCGACTGCGCCTAAGCCCAACTCACCTGTACTCGGAAAAATTTCTTTCGCATTAGTGGTTCCGCCAATGGGTGGAAATGCACTGCGGTGATTCCAGCCTGTTACATTGTTCTCTTTATCAAACGCTACGCGAATGTTTTGTACACTACAGGCATGATAAAAGTCGTGGGTTAAATCATCTTCGCGCGTCCATGTAACTTTAACAGGTGTGCCCGGTATTTCTTTCGCGATCATGGCTGCTTCTACAGCAAAATCAGGTTTTGATTTACGCCCGAATGCTCCGCCAAGCAACGTTACATTAATAGTTACGTTTGCAGCATCCAACCCTAAATTACTGGCCACACTATCGCGTATCCATTGTGGCGATTGTACCGGGGCCCACATCTCGAGGTTGCCATCTTGGAACAATGCGGTGGCATTAGGTGGCTCCATGGGTGCATGCGATAAATGTTGGGTAACAAAAATTGATTCAAGAACATGACCTGCTTTTTTTATTGCTTCATCAATCGAACCGTTAGCTCTGCGCACATCGCCTTTCTTCTTTACTTTTTTTGTAAGGTCAAGAATATATTCATCCGAATTATAATCGAGGTTAACGCCATAATCCCATTCTACTTCCAATGCTTTGCGAGCCGTTATCGCAGCCCACGTGCTATCGGCTACTACCACTATTCCTCCTTGGGGTGCATCAAACCCAGCCGGAAAACCGGATGCTTTCAATACAAAAATTTTTATAACACCGGGCACCTTCAACGCTGCTTCATCGGAGAAGCTGGCGGGCTTACCTCCGGCTACCGGGCAGCGTAAAATCACCGCGTACTTCATTCCGGGTTTAACTACATCAATACCATAAACAGCTTTACCTTTTATAATATCAGGCGTGTCGTACAGGTTTGTTTTTTTGCCAATGTATTTCCAGTCAGCCTTGTTCTTTAATACAATTTTATCGTCTGTAGGCACTTCCAGTTTTGACGCAATCTCTGTTAATTCGCCAAAACCAATTTTTTTCCCGCTCTTGCTTACTACTTCATGGTTTTGTGCTTTGCATTCGCTTACATCAATTCCCCATTTTTGTGCAGCCGCCTGTTCCAACATCATTCTGGCCGAAGCTCCGGCTTTGCGCATGGGTTCAAAAAACATCCGAATGGAAAATGAACCATCGGTATTCTGATTTCCATATTTCTTTTCATCGCCAACGGCTTGTTGCAACGTTACTTTATCCCAGTCGGCTTCTAATTCATCGGCCAGCACCATCGGCAAACCTGTTCGAATGCCAGTACCCATTTCTTGTCGGTGGGCAACAATCGTAACTGAACCATCACCATTAATAGTAAGATATACATTAGGCGAAAACGGAATATTTGGTTTATCAGGTGAGCAAGCCCATTGCAATCCAATTACAAGACCCGAGGCAGTTAGACCAGTTGCCTTCAAAAATGTGCGTCTGTCAATCTTTTTAATTTCGGAAGTAATGCTTGTTTCCATACGCTTATTTTTCAATAAGGTATGTAATCTTTCAGTACCATAAAAGCTGGACTACGGCATTACTCAGAATACAATTACAGTCGGTTGCCACGATACCGGATCGCCCGAAAGGCCGTGGTTATAATCGATAATCTCTAACCGGGTGGGTTTAACTTTAATTAAAATACAATCCTCACTTTTATTCCGATAGAATTTATCCCATTCGGGTTTCCAATGATTTTCTATTTCAAGAGGATCGTTTACGAGTTCAGCTTGTCCGTATAACGAAACATATCCGTTCTCGTTTTTGTCAACATAATGCAGCACTACGTTTGCATTGGTTTGCATGTGCATTACCTTTCGGCTACGCGGATTCGTAGCCAACCAAACTACAAAATCCTTCTCAGGCTCAAGCGGATCCATTACCCGGGCATAAGGTTGGTTAACATCATTAACGGTTACCAGGGTGCAAGTACTGGTTGCCATTATTTCGCGGGCCGCATCTAATGTAGCCAATGTACCAATAACCGGTTTGGATGTTGGTTTTGGTTTACAAGCAAAGGGTAAAACCAACATGACGAAGATGGCCAATTTTTTCATGCTGCCAATTTGGTTAATTTTAATAATCGATAAAATATGGTAGGCCAATTTTGATACACCAGCATTTTCCTGATCCGTAACATCACCATGAAAATTCTACTTCTAAGTTTATTCGTACTTTCAGTGTTTTACAGTCATAGTCAACCGGTGTTGTTTGGCGATAAGTGCCTTGGCAAATGGGAGGGCACCATGCATATATTCACCAAGGGGGTATTGAAAGATAGTGTGGCTGTTCGACACACAGTTGAAAAATTAACACCTACCAGTTGGAGTTGGAAAACGGAATATCTTTCACCCACCAGGCCTATGGTAAAAGACTATGTATTACGCACACCCGACCCCAATCAGAACAAATATATAACCGATGAAGGCGGAGGTCTTGAATTAACCGATTACCTCTTTGGTAATAAGCTTTACAGTGTTTTTGAAACACACGAAGTACTGCTTACTTCTTCTTATGAGCTTTTAGGCGAGACATTAATATTTGAAGTAACCTCTGGAAAAAAGGAGCCGGCTGGCCATCCGGAAGTAAAAACTTATTCTACCACCACTTTACAGCGGGTTGTATTGAGGCGAATTGCCAAGTAACTTCTTATAAAATAAGAAAGGGAAGCATTTAATTCTGCTTCCCTTTTATCTCTGTAAACAATCCAATAATTACTGCGCTATCTGCACAATCTTAGCGAGGGGAATCGCATTGGCTGCCGTGGTGATTTCACTTTCGGTGCTATCGTCTATTTTAAGCGTTAATAACGTATTGTTCATGGGTATTTGTAATTCGTAATCGGTTTTGCCCGTTTCGGCATTTGCATTTTTGTTAAGAATCGATTTGTACCCTTGCACGCGAACGATCTTTTGATTTTCATCGCGCATCATTCCGCCAATTACCGGCATACTAAGTATTGCGTTAAGCGATGTTATGAGTGGTGAATTGTTAATTATTTCAATTGTTGCGCGTTTGGTGTCTGTTCCATAATGACGATTTACATACAAGCCCACATAAGCGCCAGAACCTGTTACGTTATCTTCTTTTTCATTCACTGCCAATGACCCTACCTTAGCCGGAAGTAGTTTCAATACTTCTCGCCCAATGGCCATATCCAAATCGCGCAGCATCTGCTCCATGGCAAAACGCGAGTCTTGCAGATTACCCGCAGCGTACGAGGACCGGGCAGTAGAAATATTTTTATCGAAATCCTGTGCTAGCGCAAACTGCCACAGTAACATGAACGCCAGTGTTATTCGTGTAACTTTCATATTATTTTTTTTATTGTTCGCCCAATTCTTTTTTTATGCCATCCAGGTTAAACGTTTCAGCCGCGTGCATCATTTCTGTTTCAGATGCAAAACTTACACCTTCAAATACAATTAAGGAGGATTGGCCCAAGGGCACACTTAACTTGTAACCGCTACCATCGCTGTATTCAATAATGGCCCGGTAACCTTTTACTTTAGTTTGCTTCCAGTTTTGCTGGCCATTGGTTTGTTGTGCATAGCCACCCGATGCGAGGTAAGCGTTTACACCCGCCATCCACACCGAGTTGTTAGCAATAGTTACTCTAAACTCTTTGGTTTTGGTAGAATACTCGCGATGAATGGTTAAGCCAGCCCAACCCCAACCGGTACTGGTTACCTGATCGGCCTCGGCTTCTTTGTTTAATCCGGCAACTGTTTCGGGTAATGATTTTAAAACCTTGTTACCAATCTCTAATTCTACACCTAACATAGCTTGTTGTACTGCATACCGGGCTTCGCCATAGCTGTTTTTCTTGTATGCCGCCTCGGCTTCTACCAGGTTTTGCTTTACATCGGGTGGTGTTGAAACTAACCCGCCACCGTTGTTGGCAGGATTGTTCCCTCCGTTATTAGCACCTCCACCTGTGGCCCCATTGTTACCGTTGCCCTGGCCTTGTCCGGTTTGATTCTTGTTCTTTCCACTAAATAATTTATCTATTTCTTGCCCCGCTTTTTGTTCAGCTTTGTTTTCAACACGCTGTTTCAATCTGTTCATTACCTGGGTTTGTCCTGTTACAAAAAGTAACAAGAGCCCTGCCGTTAGTACATACTTAATTTTCATAGTATTTATTTACTGTTTTAAGAAATGCTGCTATGTTGTTTAAAGGTATAAAAATTAACCTCAGCGTAAGGCAAAAACCAAACCATACATGGTAGCATTATTAAACCAATACGCAGCTAACAACTTATTTTTTCTACCCTGCGGTTATGTCTTCCGCCTTCAAATGAGGTGGAAAGAAACGTATTCACAATTTTTAAAGCCTCTGTTGCCGAAATAAACCGGGCCGGAATACAAACTATATTAGCATTGTTATGTTGGCGAGCCAGTGCTGCCAATTCGGGTAACCAGCAAATGGCTGCTCGTATGCCCTGGTGTTTGTTGGCTGTTATAGCAACTCCATTGGCGCTTCCGCAGATAAGAATACCAAGCTCAGTTTCTTTTTTCTCTACACTGCTTGCGGTAGGGTGGGCAAAATCCGGATAATCGACCGAGTCGGTAGAATTAGTTCCAAAATCCAATAGGGTATGTCCCTGAGCGTTGAGCTCAGCTATAAGTTTTTCTTTATACTCAAACCCGGCATGGTCGGCACCAATGGCAATTTTCATTTTACTTTTGGTTTACGATGAAGACTGCTGATCTGCTCTTAGCTCTTCCAAATCGCGCTTTTCTTTTCGTTTTAATTCTACAGCCGATATAAAAATACTAATTTCATAAAGTATATATAGCGGGATTGAAATAAGCGATAAACTGAGCGGATCGGAACTGGGGGTAATAACGGCACCAATTATAAGAATAGCTACTACTGCATGTTTGCGATAGCCCCTTAAAAGTTTAGGTGTAACAATACCTACTTTTGTAAGAAAGAAAATGATAACCGGAAGCTGAAACAGAATACCACTGCTTAACACCAATATGGAGATGGTAGAAACATACGAGGTGATGTCAAACTCATTCGAGATCATATCGCTTATGGAATAATTTGCCAAAAAGGCGATGGTCATGGGGCTAAGTATAAAATAGCCAAAAGAAATACCCGTTAAAAAAAGTGCTGATATTGATATTACTGCACCACGCGAACCTCTCTTTTCGCTTAGATGCAGCCCGGGTTTAATAAATCGCCACAGCTCCCAGGTAACATACGGAAAGGCCACAACCAGCCCTATCACAAATGAGGCGGTAAGCTGCATAGTAAACTGCCCCATCAAGAACCGGCTTTGAATTTTCATGGGGATTTCCGTAACGCACAATTCATCTATTCCGGTAGAGGCTCCTAACTGACACAACCAACGAAACGTTACAAAATCAACACGGCCAGGTGCAAACACGATGTATTCAAAAATTTCTTTTGTGAATACAAAAGCCAGAATCATCATACTAAAAATTACTGCCACCGAGCGCACCACATGCCAGCGCAATTCTTCCAGGTGGTCGAGAAATGCCATTTCTTTTTCTTCAGCCATCACAATTCTTTAAACAACAAAATTTACTTATTTAGTATGCATTAAGCGTACAATGGGAATTTTTTCATCAATGCATTAACCTTGCGCTTTACAGCCTTCAGGTGCTTTTCATCGGTTGGTTTTTGCAGGGCTTCGTCAATCAAATCCACCACTTTAACCACATCTTTTTCTTTTAGTCCGCGTGTTGTAATAGCAGGTGTACCAATGCGCATGCCGGAAGTAACCATTGGCGATTGTGTATCGAACGGTACCATGTTTTTATTAATGGTGATGTCTGCTTTAATCAATGACTCTTCAGCCAGTTTACCGGTTAAGTTTTTAGAGCGAAGGTCAATTAACATTAAATGATTATCGGTTCCGCCTGAAATAATTTTATATCCTTTCTGCACAAAGGCATCAGCCATAGCCTTGGCATTTTTTGCTACCTGCACGATGTAGGTTAAATAATCATCGCTTAATGCTTCGCCAAACGCAACGGCTTTGGCTGCAATAACATGTTCTAATGGGCCACCCTGTGTGCCTGGAAATACTCCTGAATCCAATAAGGATGACATTTTGCGTAACTCGCCCTTTGGGGTTTTTAATCCGAAAGGGTTATCAAAATTTTTACCAATCATAATCAAGCCTCCTCGTGGCCCGCGCAAGGTTTTATGGGTTGTGGTTGTTACAATTTGGCAATGTTCCATTGGGTCGTTTAATAAACCGCGCGCTATTAATCCTGCCGGGTGCGAAACATCTGCCAGCAACAGCGCACCAACGGCATCTGCGGCAGCACGCAGTTTAGCATAATCCCAATCGCGGCTATAGGCCGATGCTCCACAGATTATCATTTTAGGTTTTTCGCGCAAAGCGGTTTCCATCACTTTATCAAAATCGATAAGACCCGTTTCCTGTTCTACTCCGTAAAAAGTTGGCACATATAGTTTACCTGAAAAGTTTACGGGCGAGCCGTGTGTAAGATGGCCACCATGCGAAAGATCGAAGCCCAGAATTTTATCGCCCGGTTTGAGGCACGCCAGCATAACAGCAGCGTTTGCCTGTGCGCCTGAGTGTGGCTGTACGTTGGCCCACTCGGCACCAAAAAGTTCTTTAATCCGGTCAATAGCCAGTTGCTCTACTTCATCCACCACTTCGCAGCCGCCATAGTAGCGCTTACCTGGCAAGCCTTCAGCATATTTGTTGGTTAACACCGAACCCTGGGCCTTCATTACCTGTGGTGATACAAAGTTTTCGGAGGCAATCAGTTCAATGCCGTGTTCTTGTCTTTGTTTTTCTTTTTCAATCAGGTCAAAAACAACTTTATCGCGCTTCATAGTGGTTAAAATGTTGAGGCGTCAAAAATAAGGTAATATCAGCACCTCTGCACGGGTAGTATTCAAAAAAGCATCAGGTTTTATAGCTTGCCTGTGCAACGCTTCGGGTAAGATGTACGTCTTGGAAGTAATTAACCTAAAATAGTACGATATGCGCATTCTGTTTTTTGCATTGTTGGTTTTAGTTTCCGGATTGGTTTATGGGCAACGGGCCTACATTACTTCCGATGGTGAGATTATTCTTGGTTTTGCCAACATTAATAATAATGGAACCGAAGATTCGGGCATTCCACGATTCAGCATGTTTTTCCATGGCCAAACGCTTGCTCACTTCGATCAAACCAACAACTTTGGCTTACTAACCGGTATATCGTTACGCAATGTTGGGTTTATAACCGATGCCGGTACGGATTTGCGCACGAAACATCGTACCTACAATGTGGGCTTACCAATTGGAATTAAGGTTGGCGATATGGATGGCATGTATGTGTATGGTGGCTATGAACTTGAATTGCCATTCAATTACAAAGAAAAACGTTTTGAGAATGATGAGAAGGTGAGCAAGTTTAACACGTGGTTTAGCCGCAGAACACCTGCTGTTTATCATACTGCATTTGCTGGCATCCGGTTTCCACGCGGGTTCAGCCTGCGGTTTAAGTATTATGCCACACCTTTCTTTAACAAGAATTTTACTGTTGCCGATGGATCAAAACCTTACCAAAACCTGGAGGTGAATACTTTTCATATTGCATTTACCAGTATGATTACGAAGGGTAAAAAAGTAGTGATTGGCAAACGAGATGATTAACGGTTACTGATTGTTTAACCGGATTAACTGCTGCTGATCTGGTTCATCAATAACCAACACGTTCGTGTGCCTTTTCAAATCTAACGAGTGGCCTACTTCGCCATTCCAGGTTTTTGCAGCACGTGTGCGGCCCGGGTCGCTCATTCCGGTAATTTCCTGTAACGCGCGGCTTAATAATAACTCCCGTTCATCGCCAAGCGGATAAACAATCAGGTTATTATCGGCAATTGCAATTTGTGGGGTAAATCCATTTGAGTAATCTGATTCTTTAAGGCTGTTGAGCGATTTGGTAACAATAGGCTGCATACCCCACGTATTGCGAGAGTTATTTTCATCAAATACTGAAATAGAGCCTACGTTTTTTCCAACGGTTGTACTTCCGATTAAAAACACTTCCATATAAGGTCGCAACCCATTTATAAGTAACTCACTGGCCGAGGCTGTGCGTGTACCGGTAAGAATATATACCCGGCTATTGGTAAGCAAACTGCCAACATTTTGCGATTTGGAAGTGAACTCCACATCCAAAAAACCCGCACCCAGATCGGGATCGTTTTTTATAGCGCGTGTAACAAGGGCATTGTACTCGCGGTACGTAAATACTTTGGTGTTATCAACTCCTTTTGCAATTAAACTGGCCAGATTAACCGTAGCACTTTCAGCGCCTCCGCTGTTAAATCTCAAATCAATTATCAGATCGGTAATTCCGGCCGATTGAAATGAAGCAAAGATATTGTCCATCTCGGTATTGTAGGTAGTATTACCTTGCGTGGGGCCAGTAGAAAACAAGTTATAAACATAGTACCCAATCTTGCGATTGTTGTGTGTAAAAACTTTATACAAAAAATTCGGGTTCTCGGCATACACAACGGTTGCAAGTGTTGTGGTTTGTACCGGTAAAAAGTTTTCGTTTGCCAGATCCAGCGGCCGGTAAGTAATGGTATGGTCGTTACCGGTGGCTGCTAAAAGCGAGCGGTAATTATCAGTAGTAAGCTGTTGGTTATTTATGTGAGTAATAACATCACCTCTTTTTAAACCTGCCGTTTCCGCTGGCGATGCCGGTTTAACATATACCAGTTGTGCAACAACCGTTGTATTGTCGGCACTTTCGCGAAACAAGGCTACTTCATAGCCGGCTTCTTTATTTACTCCTTGCAGCGAGTTCAACAATTCCTGATAGTTTTCCTGTATCCACGAAAAGCGATCGTCTGCATTCTTCAGGCTTTCAAAAAAAAGGTTAGGAGCTAATGTTTTATCCGGGTTAGATGGCATTGTGGTGTTCCAGTAATACCAGAAATCCATGTTGGTTTCAATCCAGTTATTGACATACTCATTGGGGTGTTCATCATCGTCATTACAGGCCGACAGCGTAACCATTGCCATCATAACCACTATTGAATAAGCCCATGCTGGTAGTTTCTTAAAATTCATACTGCACAAATTTCACGTAATAATCTAAATACCCACCTGATTAATCCAGTAACTGCTATAGATCAGAATATGTTGTGGGTCTCAGAAAAAATATTTCTATCCTCGAAACATTATTTTTGTATTGAGGCATTGCCGAGAGTGCTTTCCATTGCGCATCGTCCACAAATGTTTTCCAATGCGCATCGCGCGAAGCCTGGTTTTCAAAAGTAGTCATGTACATCAGGTTGGGCATGTTGCTGCCGCTTAACACTTCGCCATAGAACACCGCATTAAAGCCTAATCGTTTAAACAGGCCTACCTCATCGCCACCGTTAAACATGTCAACTTTGTTGCGATAAATTTTTTCGGTGTGGCCCTCGTAGCTGCGCAATTCATAAATGCGCTCGTTTACCGGGGTTTTCAAATCCGGCTTTGCAGCTATTGGCATTCCTGAAAAGGCTTTAAGTAAAATGATTTGTATGCGCTTATAGGGCGGGTTGGAGTGAAGAGCATCCAGGTAATCCTTTCCGTTTTCAAGATAAGTTTTGTCTTTAGCAAGCAGGCTTTCCTGTTTATCAAATGCAACCAGTGTTTTATGCGGAACCAGCACATACAATTTTTTACCAAAGGCGGTATCTGTTTCAACCGGCCTGAAAACTCCTACTCTTGAATTACCCAGGCGATGCAGCGCAGGCAATAGCGCTTTTTCAAGATAAGCCTCGGTGCGTTGCAGTTGGTCGGGCGATTTAAATGTGTAAATCCGAAGTTCGTAAAATTCCTGTTCGGGTGCAGCGGTTACAACCCTCGCAATCAAACAGGCAATACAAAAGAGAGCGGTCTTTATTATTTTCATAAACGAAAGTTGAAATCAAAGTTAAGTAAAATCAAATTCCAAAAAGTAAAATAACCTCCTGCCACCGACCCCTTGTTAGCTGAGAGGCCTTTCTTCATATTGCGTACATGCGCCTACCTGCATTGCTGTTGTTACTTTTCTGTTCCGGGTTTCTCTTTGGCCAAAAGAAGAATGCCGGATATAAATTATCCATTAAAAAAGCTGCTTCACCCATTGTAATTGATGGCGAATTGAATGAACCGGCATGGCTTGAAAGCGCCACCGCTTCCGATTTTTTTATGGTGTTACCGATGGACACCAGCAAGGCGCAGGTAAAAACCGAAGTGAAACTTACTTACGATGATGATAACCTCTACCTGATTGCTGTTTGTTATCACGCTTTGCCTGGCCCTTACATTGTTGAATCGTTGCGTAGAGATTTTGCATTCGGTAAAAACGATAATTTTCTTTTGTTTATGGATACGTTCGATGATCAGACCAATGGATTTTCGTTTGGAGCCAACGCAGCCGGAGCACAGTGGGATGGATTGATGTATGAAGGCAGTAAAGTGGATCTGAACTGGGATAACCAATGGACATCGGTAGTAAAAAATTACGATGACAAATGGATTTTTGAAGCGGCTATTCCATTCAAAACGATTCGCTTTAAAGATGGTATCGATACGTGGGGCATTAACTTTAGCAGGTTAGATTTAAAAACAACGGAAAAATCGAGCTGGACACCCGTGCCGCGACAATTCCCCACAGCTTCACTTGCCTTTAGTGGAACATTAGTTTGGGATAAGCCTCCTAAAAAGGCTGGTGCTAATATTTCTGTTATTCCGTATGTGCTGGGTGGTGTAACTCAAAATCGCGAAACAATTCGCAACACCACGCATCGTGCGGAAGCGGGATTAGATGTGAAGGTTGCTGTTACATCATCGCTTAATCTTGATCTCACACTTAATCCGGATTTCTCGCAAGTAGATGTGGACCGGCAAGTAACCAACCTCGATCGGTTTGAATTATTCTTTCCGGAGCGCAGGCAATTCTTTCTGGAAAATGGCGACATGTTTAATAACTTTGGATACAGCACCATCCGACCATTTTTCTCGAGGCGCATTGGATTAGCTGCGCCCATTCAGGCTGGTGCGCGCCTCAGTGGTAAACTCGACAAGAACTGGCGCATTGCCGCCATGAACATGCAAACTGGCAAAGAAGAAGCTGAAAACATTCCGGCTCAAAACTTTTCAGTACTGGCTCTGCAGCGCAGGGTGTTTGCAAGATCAAACGTGGGTTTATTAATGATGAATAAAGAATCATTGAATTATGCCTCCGAAAATTTTATCGGTACTGTTTATTCCAAATTCAATCGCAACGTAGGTGTTGAGTATAACCTGGCATCAGCAAACAATAAATGGTTGGGCAAAGCCTTATTGCTGAAATCATTTACACCACAAAAACAAAGCGATGATTATGTGTACTCCGGTCATTTGCAATACGCAGGTCGTAAATTTCAGATCAGCAATCAATACGAATATGTAGGCAATGGCTACACAGCCGAGGTAGGTTTTGTGCCGCGCAGTAATTATGCACGCATCAATCCACAGGTATCGTATTTGTTTTTCCCAAAAGGCAAACATGTATTGAGCCATGGACCACGATTGGTAAGCAGCGTTTTCTTTACACCCGATTACAAGCAAACCGATAGTGAAAGTTATCTCGCTTACAATGTAAACTTTCGAAAGCTAAGCACACTGGTGGTGTGGGTAGCGAATGATTATGTCAAACTACTACGGCCGTTTGATCCCACTAATTTTAATCTGGATAGCCTGGAAGCCGGAACAGAACACCATTGGCGATCGGTTGGTGGTGAGTTTTTCTCCAGACCTCAAAGCCGATTTACGTATTCTTTCAGTGCCCGCTATGGTGGATATTATGCAGATGGTACCCGTACTTTCTTTAGCAGCGATTTAGGGTATCGTTTTCAACCGTATGTAAGCTTTGTACTCAGCAGCAGCTATAACGACATTCGCTTGCCGCAACCGTGGGGCCGCAATACGTTTTGGCTGGTGGGGCCGCGACTGGATGTAACCTTCACCAATAAAATATTCTTCACTACGTTTTTGCAATACAACGAACAGCGCAACAACATTAACCTGAACACGCGCTTTCAATGGCGCTATCGGCCAGCCAGCGATTTGTTTATTGTTTATACCGATAATTATTTGCCCAACAACCTGATGGCAAAAAATCATGCCCTGGTATTAAAGTTTACGTATTGGTGGAATATTTAACTTTATAAGATAAGTTTAGGATATGCACCTTTACAAAACTTCCGAGGGCCCTTTATTGATTTACGAAGGTAAAGCCTGTCTCATAAGGCAACCGTGGGATGCATTGATTAACAGAACAGCCCTACATGCATATCTAAAAGAAATTTTAAAAAATTCGCAGGCGGTAGCAGCCAAACACGTGCAACAACTTACTGCACATGCTGCTGCTCCCATTGGCACACAAGAAGTTTGGGCGGCTGGTGTAACCTATTTGCGCAGTCGCGATGCCCGCATGGAGGAATCAAAAGAATCGGGAGCAGCAGATGTATATCAAAAAGTTTATGATGCCAACCGGCCCGAATTGTTTCTTAAAGCGTTGCCAACCCGCGTGGCGGGGCCAGGCGAATATGTGAACATACGAGGTGATTCAAGCTGGAATGTTCCCGAACCGGAATTAACCCTGTATATAAATTCAGAAGGCGAGATACAAGCCTACACCATAGGTAACGATATGAGTTCGCGCAGCATAGAAGGAGATAACCCATTGTATCTGCCACAAGCTAAAATGTACGAAGGCAGTTGTGCATTGGGCCCATGCCTTTACATTCCCGAAAAGCCAATCAACCCCGAAACAGAAATCGCGATCAGCATCTTACGCAACAAACAGGAAGTATTTGGAGGAACCATTCGGTTAAACCGGATGAAGCGCTCGTTTACAGAATTAGCAAGCTGGCTTTATAGAGCCTGTAAATTTCCACAAGGAAGTTTTCTAATGACCGGAACGGGAATTGTTCCCGGTAATGATTTTACACTTCAGCAAAACGATGAAGTAATTATTTCGATTGATGGAATTGGCACATTGAATAATGTGGTTGGGATTGTGTAAGTGAAGGGCAATTTCAACTCATTTTAGATTGCTGGCTTCAGCTATCTGACTTAGTACTTTATCAATAACTTCTTTTACGATTTCATTAGCAAGGCGGCTATCTATTGTTTGATTGTATCCAAATCTTCTAATCAAGAAAGAATTATTGTGACTAAATGTAAAATCAAATTCTCTGAACTGAAAATCAAAGTGAATTGGTAAATATTGCAGTTCCAGTGATTTCTTAAAACCTTTTAATTGATACCTATACGAAAATGAGTTAACGCCTTTTGGATCGACCTCTGCAGAGTTGGGTGTGCGTTTATCGACCCATTTATAGAATGTTTCCCAATCACTTTCAGTTGTACCCAACTCCCGATAATTTTCCTGTTCAGTATATTGAATTACTCTTTCTTTTGAATTGAAAAGGTCTGTAATCTTATCCAGTTTACTTTCCAGGTTCTGAAGCAACGGGAAAACACTTTCCTTCAGCACCCTATTTGTTGCGTAGAGCGATTTGGATTCCGTTACTACGTCCGGATTGATAAGTTGCTTTTTTAATAGTTCTATTCTTTTGTCCAAATCATCTGGTTCATCAATTTCTTTGCCTGCTATCGCATCCAATACCACCTGTTGACTTTCAATTACCCTATCTGCTATAAAGGAATAAAATAATTGAGCATTTCCACCATAAGCCTGAATATCTGCCAAAAGCTGGTAGTAGGATTGTTTATGGCTATCCTTTAGAATAATAGGCGGTAATCCGCAAGCAATAAGAATGAGATTATGAATGATGCGGGCGGATCTTCCATTCCCGTCATAAAATGGATGAATGCTCACATAACCAATGTGAAAACTGGATGCTATTTCTATTGGATGCGGTGACTCCTTGTTATCAAAATATCTATCAAGTTCTGCATTGGTTCTGTTCAACAAATTATGAACAGCATCCGCAACTTCATCAGGAGGAGTGAAGGAGATTTTTTCTCGTCTATAATTGATAATTTCATTGGCCGTAGCTTTCCATTGCCCGATTTGCAAAAACTTTGTTGTGCCTTCTTCGTGCATAATGGCTTTGTGGATTTCTTTTATTCTCTTCTCCGAAATTCTGGTTTTGCCACTGCCTACCTTCAAAATTTCCAATACAACTTTATCATGGCCATTCATTTCCATCACATCTTTTATTGGCTTACCATTTACGTCAATGTTACCAACCATTACGCTCCGTGTTTCTTCTCGCGTAAGTGTTCCCCCCTCCATTCTGTTTGAATAGTAATTCCAGTCTAAACGAAACTTGTAGTTGATTTTCTTTTTTACCTCTAAACTTAAGGCACCATACGCATCAATTGCTTTTTGCAATTCATTTATTCGTGCCAGTTTTTCGCTATAGCGCATGGTTATTGAATCTTACCAACTACCGCTACTTCCGCCACCACCAAAACTTCCGCCACCACCCGAAAAGCTACTGCCGCCACTGCTCCAGCTACTTGAACTTCCTGAACCCCAACTGCTATCACTACTCCAACTACCACCCGAGCCAGAACCTCCACCTTCTTCAAACTTCTTAGCAAGCTTTTTACCCCATGAGGTCTGGTTTACCAACCATTTGATAATCGGAAAACCAATCAGGTAAGATAGACCCGGCACATACCACAAATGCCCCGGAAAAACGAATGCCGGAAAAATTGAAAAGAAGGGAGTAAGGAATAAGTATATAAACCAACCCCAACCACCTTTAATAAACAATCCGAAAAAAGCGAAGATGCCCAGAAAAGCATAAATGCCGAGACCAATTAAAATGCGAGCCGTAGTTGAAAGCTCGCCTAACTCATTGGTATCGTTGGCGGTGTATTCACCTCCAATTCCTTTTGTGATGGCAGTAATAGCGGCTGTGATACCGCCATCAAAATCTGCTCTACGAAAAGCGGGCGCCATTTCGTTGCGTATAATTCTATTACAAAGCGCATCGGTTAAAACACCTTCCAAACCATGCCCTACTTCAATGCGCATTTTATGATCGTCAACCGCTATCAGCAACAGCACGCCATTGTCCTTATCTTGCTGGCCTAACTTCCATTTCTCGGCTACGCGAAGGGAATATTCTTCTATGGTTTCTCCATCCAGCGAACTAACCGTGAGGATTGCAATCTGATTGGAAGTGGAATCTTCGTACGCTTTTAGTTGCGCCTCTAATGCTTCTATTGTTTCGTGCTTTATCACCTGGGCATCGTCATGCACACGGGTACCCCACAACTCGGGTACAGGCTTTTGTGCTGCTACCCATCCGGAAACAAACAGAAAGAATATGACTATAAACCGCATCATGCTTTAACTCTTAATCAACGCTTACCACGAATCGCTGGAACCACCACCACCCGAAAACCCACCGCCACCAAAATCGCCACCCCACGAACCACCGGATGATCCGCGCCCACCACCTAACATATTTCCTAACATGGCGGCTGTCCAATAGCCACCCATGCCACCACCACCCCTATTTTTGCGCGACATTAAAATCACCAGCAGGATTATGAAAATAATTGTACTCCACGAAGATTTTTTACCGCGCTTTCGCGGAGCTGGATTGTCGTTCTTGTATTCACCCGCCACGGCTTTTATAATGGCCACTACACCCGCCTGAATACCAGCTTCATAATTTCCCTGCCTGAAATAGGGTGCTACTTCATTGCGGTTGATGCGACTACTCAAGGCATCGGTAAGCACACCCTCCAACCCATAGCCTACTTCTATGCGCATTTGGCGTTCCTGCATAGCAATCAGAAACAATACCCCGTTATCTTTTCCTTTCTGTCCCAGTTTCCACGCTTCAAACACGCGCACACCATAGCCATCAATATCTTCACCTTCCAGCGATGGCACAATCAGCACAGCAATTTGCGTAGAGGTTGAATCGCGATGTGCTTGCAATAAAGCTTCCATCTGCGCTTTGGCAGATGCCGAAAGTACATTGGCTTCGTCATGCACCCACACGGCATTGTGAGGTGGAACTGCACGTTGTGCCTGCACCACAAAACTTGTTGCCATCAGCAACAGAAGAAATATAAATAGTAGGGGAAAACTAAATCTCATGTAAACGCTTATTCCAATCGTAAATCGTCTTTCAATTCGTTTACATCGTCAGGAGTTATTACAAATCCTTTCTCCAACAGTAAATCACCGCAGCGCTTAATGGCTGATACAATACCATCTGTAATATGACCTTGCTTTACATTTTCAATAATCACTTTCACCATGCCATCCCACTCTTTCTGGTCCACCACTTTGCTGATTCCTTTATCGGCCATTACAATTACTTCATGTTCAAAAAATGAAATAAAGATCATGATGCCGGTGCGCTGGCGGGTATTGAAAACTTCTTCTTCGAGGAAAGCACTTTGCGCACGCTTAAAAGTTGCCTGATCCATATAGGTTTGGCTGAGCATTAATCGCTTGGCAGGGGCCACGTAGTTTGCAGTTAATCCACCCAGCAAACCACCTATTACTACCAGTGTAAAAATGAGAACCGGATCGTACACAGCCAGTGCGGGTATGTAGCGATCGAAAAGTACAATCAAGGCAAACACCAACGCGGCTCCGGTTAAGGCAGCCCGGTAGTTAGCAATCGTATAATGACTGCTCTTTTCTACGAACACCGGTACAATCTCGCCCGAGATTTTACTTTCGGCATCCTTCACTGCGCTTTTAATGCGCTCTAGGTCTTGCTGACTAAATCGATCATGAATGGCCATAGCAATGTATTGAGGGAAACAAAGATAGCGGAAAACAAACCAAATTGTTATTTTGCTAAGATGATTACCACCTTACTTTCGCACGGCTGGAAAAAATTTGTGCGCTCGGTAGCGTTCGAAAAAGAATTAGCCACCAATATCTTTCTGGGCTTTATTGCCATTATGGTGTTTGGCTATGCCATCGCCTTGGGTTTCTTTCTGGAGAAAATTATTACCGATGGCCTTCAGCAACCCGATAGCGTGGGCTTTGTAAACAGTTTATTACTTTATTACTTTGGCTTTGAGTTTATGTTACGGTACTTCATGCAAAGTACCCCCGCTTTAGATGTGCAGCCCTATTTGCATTTACCCATCAGCAGAAAATACTTAGTGCATTACCTGTTGCTAAAGTCGGCTCTCAGTCTGCTCAATTTTTTATCGCTCGTTTTGTTTGCCCCGTTTGCATTTACAGACGTAGCTTACACAGGAGGCTCGGCCTGGATCTGGTTGCTTGCCATTTACCTGATTAGTTTGTGTCTGCACTACATAGTTTTGATTTTCAAAAAAGGATTAGACGATACCGTGATCGGGTTTCTTGTTCTTGTCGGAACAATTGGCTTATTGGGATTGGCCGACTATTATCAATGGTTCCGGTTATCGAACGCTTCTGCTGCGCTGTTTCAATTCATACTCCAAAACCCACTCTCATTAGTGGGTGTGTTGGCATTGGGTGGGTTAATCTACTATTTCAACTTTGCCTTTTTTTTACAGGGTATGTATCCGGAAGAACTTGCACCTCGCAAAAACTCCAAAGAAGCCACGCAAAACCTGGCTATTTTACAGAGCCTGGGTATGTTAGGCGAATGGGCCAACCTGGAGTTGAAGCTTATTCTGCGCAACAAACGCACCCGCAGCTTGCTGATGTTAAGCACCTTCTTCTTGTTGTATGGATTATTTTTTTACACCAATGAAAAATACACTACCGAGATGCCTGGCTTCCTGTTGTTTGTAGCCATATTTATTACCGGCATTTTCATGATTAACTATGGACAGTTTTTGTTTAGCTGGCAAAGCAGTCATTTCGATTTTACATTAACACAACCGGTATCATTGGCACAGGTAGTAGAATCGAAATACTGGTTGTTGTGCAGTGTTACCGTTATCTGTTTTATACTAAGCATTCCCTACGTTTACTTCGGTTGGAAAATTTTATTTACACATTTGGCTGCCGCTTTGTTTAACATCGGCATCAATGTGTTTGTAATTATGAACTTAGCCATGTGGAATCCTAAAAAAATAGATCTTACCAAAAGCAGCATGATGAATCACCAAGGCGTGGGTGCGGCACAATGGGTAATGGGAATTCCCATTCTGGTGTCGCCTTATGTTTTCTATCTACCATTTAGTATTGCCGGGTATGCCAACTGGGGCATTGCTGCTGTTGGCGTTGCCGGTATTTTAGGATTGGTATTTCGAAACCGTTTATTAACTCTTACAACAAACCGATTGCAAGCCCGCAAGTATTCCATTGCTGCCGGCTTCAGAGGTGAGTAATTTTAGATTATGATTTCAATTTCCTCTTTAATCAAAACATACGGAACCGAACCCGTAGTAAACATTGCTGAATTAACTATCCGCAAAGGCGAAAGTTTTGGATTGGTAGGAAACAATGGTGCCGGCAAAACCACTTTGTTTCGCATGATCCTCGATTTGATTCGGCCCACCCAGGGGACTGTTACCATTGATGGCAATGCTGTACAGGGCAACGACAATTGGAAACACTACGTAGGTTCATTTTTGGATGAAAACTTTTTGATTCCTTACCTCACACCCGATGAGTATTTCAAATTTGTTGGCAAGCTGCATCAATACAGCGAAGCCGACCTGAAACAATTCCTGCAAAAGTTTGAAGAGCTATTTAATGATGAGATTACCGGTAAGAAAAAACACATCGGCAGTTTGTCGAAGGGAAATCTGAAAAAGGTTGGTATTGCCGCAGCCTTTATTGGCAACCCGCAAGTGGTCATTCTCGATGAGCCTTTTGAAAATCTCGACCCTACGTCTCAAATCCGCTTAAAGCGATTGTTGCAACAAGAGCGTGAAACTCGTGCGCTTACCTATCTTATTTCCAGTCATGATTTAAACCACATAACCGAAATCTGTAATCGTATTGTGGTGCTTGAAAAAGGTAAGGTGGTAAAAGATATTGAAGGTGGAGACTTATTGGTGCAGTTGGAAGAATATTTTCAAGCGTAAGTTAGTTCACATTCGTCCACCATTCGGTTGCCGGAAACGATTGGTTGATAACCAGTGGTTCGCCAATAATTGGTGTAGTGGTTTTTACATTTAACTCCTTTGCTTTGGCTGTTGCCCTTTCTATCGGATCGCGCCATACATGATTAGCCAGTACAAATTTTCCCCAATGCACGGGCATCAGCACTTTTGCATTTAAATCGATACTGGCCTGTACGGTTTCTTCGGGCATCATGTGTATGTTGGGCCACTGCTTATCGTATTGGCCACACTCCAACAGGGCAAGATCGAACGAACCAAATTTTTCGCCAATGGTTTTAAATGCCGCATCATAACCAGAATCGCCCCCAACAAAAATCCGATACGAATCAAACTCCAAAACGTAAGAACTCCACAAGGTTTTGTTTCGTGTAAAACCCCGGCCAGAAAAATGGCGAGCCGGTGTGGACGTTATCCGCAAACCGTTATACGGAGAAACACCATCCCACCAATCCAGTTCGGTTATGCTGCTCCCGGCTACACCCCAATGTTGCAGGTGTTCGCCTACACCTAATGGTACTACAAATTTTTTTGTTTTTGATTTTAACTCTAGTATAGTGTTATAGTCGAGGTGATCGTAATGATCGTGCGAAATCAGAATCAAATCCAAATCGGGAAAATCGGCAGGGCCATAAATTCGGGTGCCCGGAAATGATTTTGTGCCTACATATTGAACGGGTGAGGGCCTATCGCTGAAAACCGGATCGACCAGAATACGCTTGCCCTTATATACAATCAGATACGATGAGTGACCAAACCAGATTAACGTAGGTTGTTCGCCTTGAATAGTAGTAAGATCTGTTTTTATGGTTGGTAAGGGCGCATCGGGATAACGGCCGGGTTTGTCTTTTAAAAACTCGCGCATCATACCAAAGTAAGAGGCATCTTCGGCAAGCATCTGCGTAGGCTGTAAATTCTGAAAGCTACCCTCGCGATAGTTGGTAGATTGTTCGATGCGCTGCAAGCGCTGGCCACGTGGTAATTTGCCGAAAGATTTTTGTTGCATAAAAAGGATGGTTGCGATACTCAGTAAGACTAACCCAATTAAAAAGCCTTTGCTTATTTTGAGAAACATAATTTGAAAGTCGCGATAAGTCTGATTTTATTGTAGGCTTAAATTGCAAGTTTCTAATTTGTAACTGTTAAAGTGGTTTCTAAATAAACAGGTTGGTTTTGGTGGGTAATTCCTTGCAGCCTTATTCTGTACCGGCCAGGTATATCAGCTGTAAAAAAAGAGCATCTGTATGCATCTGCATTTTTCTTAAGTTCCGGATTCCAATACAGGGTAGATCGGTAATCACTCACGGAATTATCCTGATTGGCGTTGGCATAATCCGGACTTATAAAAGTAAATGGCTTATTAAAACCCATTAATTCAAAACTGGGAGTTGCTTCTTCTGGTTTGGAGAATCTTGTAAAACCTTCTTTCAGGTAAACAGCAATAATTCCATTGCGGCCTTGGTCGCCATAGAGTACATTCATTCTCCGGCTTACTTCAATTCTTTCTACCATGTTTATATCCAGGTTTTGTAAAATAGTACCAGCCGATCCGCCAACCGGAGTATCATTTATAAGTACCAGCGGCTCGGTACTGGAATTAATAGACCCCGCTGCAGCCCGGCTAAACCTAACTTCGCAAGGCGATGTGTTGCAGTTTATGGTTAGTCCGGGAATTTTGCCTTGCAACGACAGTAATAGGTTTCCAAAGTTTAACAGATTTTCGGCTTTCACTATTTTATCGGCACCACCGCGAATGCCTTTGTATTGCGAGCTTTCTATTCGGCTTGCGCGTACTTCTACTTCCTGTAACATTTTAACTTCAGGTGGGGCCAGGTAATCGGCTAACATGCGCTGCGGGTTGGTTGCAGTTTCTGTTTTAAACCAAAAACCAGGAACAACTAAATCCGGCGCAGGTTCTTTTTCAGTAGCTATTTCAATCCTTCCGTAAAAATCGTTACTCTTCTTTCCTCTTGTTGCTTTATAAAAGAACGTAACCGAATCATAGAACTTTAATCCATTAACCTGAAACCAACCTTTTTCGTCTGTTACAAACTCCAGTACCTCGGACATATCTTGTTTAAATAGTGATAAGGTAACTTGCTTTCCGGTTTTAAACTCTGAAACAAATTTGCCGGTAAAGCGAACTCCTTTCTCAACAATTTGATCTATACCCACAGGAGGTGTTTTTAAGATTCCAGGTTCAAACGCCCACGATTTAGAAAGTTCCAATTCGGGTATGGCGGCAACCTGGTTCATATCGGTTACCGAGAGTGTATAAGTGCCTTCCGGTAAGTTGGGGAAAGTAATATCTACCTGCTGGCGTAATCCATACGCCTCGCGCATTGTTTTAACTTCATCGAAGTTAGTTTGTGGGAGTTGGCTTTCCGAAAAAGCAAATGCCCGTGCTGAGTTATTAAGAACGGGAATGCTTTTATAGAAAAACTGATCTTCACCAAAATTATACATAAAGCGTGTGTATGCACGCATAACATAATTACCGGCCGGCAGTTCATCGGGCAACAAGATACTTCCGGCTAAACGCCCGCTATCTAATGAAAGCACCTGTCGGATTTTGCGTTGCGAATTAAAATCCAATAACTCAACATATACTACTCTGCTTAACGAATCTCTTTTGGATAAGTCTGCGTAATTAAGAAATGCCTTCAGCCAAATAACCTCACCCGGATAGTAATAGGGTTTATCTGTTACTACAAATACTTTTTCTCTGTAATGATTTAATTCTTCATACAAAGGGCTTAACACCGGTAGTAGTTCTTCCTCCAGTTTTATAGTTAAGGTGTTAATCGCATTCTTAAGATTTACCTTTAAGGTTACAAACGCATAACCCGGGCATGTAACTTTTATCTCCACATGCCCGGATGGCAAACCACCCAGTTCAAATACTCCATAACTGTTCGTGTATGCTTCAAGCGGCAAGTATAAAGCCTGAATTTTAGCTTGCGGCAACGGCTTGCCCGAGGCGTTTACCACGCGGCCATTTAATGTTATCTGGCTTTCGGCTGTAAACCATATAAATGGTAGCAAGACTAAAATCAAATACCTGATCATGTATCGTTTTAATTTTATTTCGCGCTGACTATCTGTAAATCTAATTCTGTAAGTTTTTTCTGATAACGATTGGCTGGAAAGGCCGGAACGTAAAGCCAATGCGCTACGTAACATCAGGTACTAAGATAAAAAAATTGCCAGTTTGGAACCACCAGATAGTGAGTTAATCAGACTTAAAGAATTTATTATGGTGCCGTGTTGTTGTTAAATTGTTTTCCCTTTCCACCGGCCTGACTTCATATAAAAAAATGCCATCGAAAACATACTAAGCCAATACACCCACTCGCTTACCCAGCCCCATCCTACAGAAAGATTCAGGTATTCCAACACCACATATACATACACCACGTAAATCACAATCGTAATTAATTCAATCAGCAGGTTTACGCGCGAGTTACCGGTGCCGGTTACTGCATTTAACCAGATGGTGCCAAACGACATCATTAAAAGTGCGAACGAAACAATGCGTACGATTGGAACGGCTTCGGTAATAAATTCATCGCCTTGGCTGTAAAACGATAAAAACCATTCGGGTATCAGGTTTAGAATAATAAAAATAAAGAAACTGATCCCTAAACTCATGCGCACCACTCTCCGGATCAACGGCATTACCTCTTCTGTTCTTCCCTGCCCAATTATATTACTTACCATGGTATTGGTTGTGGCCGCAAAGGCCCAACAAAAAATTCCAAACAGACCAAAGATGTTACGCATGGTATTGCTGATAGCCAAAGCCCTGGGGCCGTGATGCTCTACCAGAATATAAAAGTATTCCCAGCTCATAATGCTGATGGCGAACTGCACAATTAACGGGGCCGAGATTGTTAAGATCAGTTTGATAACCGAGAAATCTACTTTAGTTTGCTCAAAAAAGGCAAACGATTTGTGAATACCTTTTACATGAATTACCGCATAGATTACCAACAAGCCAGATGCTTCGGCAATGATGGATGCATATGCTGCCCCATTAAAACCCATTGCCGGAAATCCAAAATGACCGAAGATCATGGTATAATCTAAACCAATGTTAACCAATGCCTCGGCTAATGTTCCCCAAACTAAAAACCGTGTTTGGTTAGTGCCTACCAGCAAGGCATTACGCATTACATATAAGTAAAGAAAGGGCAAGCCCCAGATTCGTATCAGTAAAAAGTTTATGACCTGATCGGCAATGGCGGCATCGTGAATAAAGGCGCGCATTACCATTGGCGCAAACAAATAGGTAGCGGTAATACCCAGCGCGGCAATGGTTAACGCCACCCAAACTCCATTATAAAACAATCGCCCTATCTCCTTCGGAAGGTTTTGACCGGCCCTGCGGGCAATCAAGGCTTGCAAGCCGTTATTCAATCCATTACCAATCACGGCAAAAATCAGGTAGTACACACCGGTGATGCCGGCACTGGCCAATTGCTGCTCGCCCAGCATACCCAGAAAAATATTATTGGTAATGAAGTTGATCTGCGGCACCAGCATAGCCAAAGAGATTGGCAATGCCATAAAAAGAATTTGTTTGTAGCCGGTGGTTAAGCGAAGTTCCATAAAGCGGTGGCGAAGGTAATAATCTTATATGTTCCCCATGTGCCTATGTTGTAAAGAAAATTATACCGCATAGCATCACAGTTTGCCACATCCATATCAATTTGTAAAATTTTCTCTGAAAAAACTTTAGCTTTCTAAAAACAAAAAGACCATGCGCGCGCTCACCTTATTTTTATTCGTTGTTACATTTTATTCCTTCGGGCAAACCGAAATGCCCAGCGAGGTTTACCCGCTAATTGTGCAATACGAAGCTGACCGCGGTAGTCTGGAGCGGTTCTACTTTGTACAAGGCACGCAAGAGCGCAGAGATCGCTTCAACCAATTTTATAAAGACTACCTCACCCGCCTGCAACAATTGCCCTTCGAAAGTTTTTCTACCGGAGGCAAGGTGGATTACATTATGATGAAGCGCATTTTTGAAAATGAACTGGGATTATTGGCGCAGGAAGAAAAAGAAGCTACCCAGGTAAGCAAGTTAACAGCCTATGCCAACCCGGTTTATGAAATAGAAAAGAAACGCAGGCGCGGTTTACACCTTAAAAGCGATGAAGTGGCACAGCAGTTAAACGATATTAAAAAAAGCGTTCAGGGTGCGATGCAAAAACTTGCACAAGAACCAAACGTAACAGCCGCATTAGCTAACCGTGCGGCCAGCATCATCGGTGGCCAGCAAGCTGCCCTAAAAAGTGTATATGATTTTTATGAAGGATATGATCCGCAATTTACCTGGTGGGTAAAGCGGCCGTATCAGCAACTGGATAGTGTACTAACCAAATATGCCAACGCACTCAAAACCAAAATCGATTCGGCTACACGCCCCAAAGATGATGGCAGTGGCATTATCGGCAATCCGATTGGCCGCGATGAGTTGTTGCGCCTGCTGCAACTGGAAATGATACCTTACTCACCCGAAGAGTTAGTAAACATTGCCAACAAGGAATTTGCGTGGTGCGATGCCGAATTATTAAAAGCCAGCCGCGAGATGGGCTTTGGTGATAACTGGAAAGCCGCGCAGGAAAAAGTAAAACAAAGTTATGTGCCGGAAGGGCAACAACCCGAGGCCATGCTAAAGTTGTATGATGAATCGATCGCGTTTCTTAAGAAAAACGATTTGCTCACCATTCCGCCTATTGCCGAAGAAACCTGGCGCATGCGCATGATTCCACCACGCCAACAATTAATTAGTCCGTTCTTTTTAGGTGGCGAAGTGTTGCAGATTTCTTACCCAACCGATGCGATGGATCATGAAGCCAAATTAATGAGCATGCGCGGTAACAACCCACACTTCTCACGGGCCACGGTGCATCACGAATTAATTGCCGGCCATCACCTGCAAGGGTTTATGAACAATCGGTACAAAACGTATCGGCATTACCGAACCCCTTTCTGGACCGAAGGCTGGGCGTTGTATTGGGAATTGATCTTGTGGGATATGAATTTTCCACGTGGGCCTGAAGATAAAATTGGGATGTTGTTCTGGCGCATGCACCGTTGTGCGCGGATTATCTTTTCACTCAATTATCATTTAGGCAAATGGACGCCACAACAGTGTATCGACTTTTTGGTGGATCGCGTTGGTTTTGAACGCGCCAATGCCGAAGGTGAAGTGCGCAGAAGTTTTACTGCTAACTACGGGCCATTATATCAATTGGCGTACATGACGGGCGGCTTTCAGTTTTATGCCTTAAAGAAAGAATTGGTTGATAGCGGTAAGATGACCTATAAACAATTTCACGATGCTGTGCTACGCGAAAACAGCATGCCGGTTGAAATGGTACGCGCCATCTTAACCAATCAACCGCTTACGCGCGATTTTAAAACGAGCTGGAAGTTCTATAAGTAAGGCGGGGTATGACAAATCACTGATGACACCCAAAAGGAATTTAGAATTTTGTAAATTTGACAGACAAACATTTATAATTTGTATGAGAACATTAAATGTTTCGATTTCAGAATTAGAACTTGATAAATTTGGAATCAAAAAAGATAAAATTTCATTTTCAGAATTTTTGGAGTTAGTTAGTCAAGAATTAATTAAGCAAAACTTAAATAAAACAATAGAGCTTGCTGAAAAGTATGGGCTTTCCAAAATGACAATGGATGAAATCAATAAAGAAGTTAAAGCTGTAAGAAAGCATGCAAAGAATCGAGTTTAATGCCGATTAAAAATATGCGTATCCGAAAAGAAATAGCTCCTTTACAATTTAAAATCTTTATTCGAAGCGTTCTTCTTTTGCTTTTAGCTTTAAACGGCTTTATTGTTTTGCTCAATTTTCTCAGTGGCAAAGCGTTATTGGAAT
This sequence comes from Cyclobacteriaceae bacterium, assembly GCA_019638395.1. Lineage (GTDB taxonomy): Bacteria > Bacteroidota > Bacteroidia > Cytophagales > Cyclobacteriaceae > ELB16-189. The sequence goes on along the minus strand of JAHBTX010000002.1, from coordinate 923,650 downwards.
ATTCTCTCAGTAATTGGGTTTTAGGGGGGTTACAGCCCATATTACTGGCCTCTGTTTTTACATACACGGGTAGGAAAGTTTTATTGTTTGTAAACGACTATCAAAATATCGAGTCGTTTAAAGACAAGCTCAATCAACAAATTTTGAATAAAGGGGTTCGCGCTGATGTAACCACGGACACTCAATCCCGATTTGTGGCCACCGGTTGGTTTTATAAATTATTCAATTATTGGAATGGTGTTGAAACTGTTACCGTGCAGTGGGGCAATGAAATTATCGTCTCCGGTTCATCTCGAATTGTATCGCAAGTGGAAGACTCACTTACGTGGAATCCGGATTTTCGAAATTGAGATTTGATTGGGTATTTCAAAAATTGTTGAGGGTTACTTCAACATTCGATCCCTACGGGATCGACTCGGCCTCTTGGTTCTAGCTTTCTACCAACATTAAATCCCTATCGGGATTTCAGGTATTCCGTTAGTAGGTAGAGTATCTTCAACACTAGATACCAATGTAATCGGTTCGACTTTGTGGTTCTCCCTAAATCAAATCCTTATCGGGATTCCAAGGTGAAATAAGGCTGCGTTAGGAGTAGAGTATCTTCAACACTAGATACCCATGTAATCGGTTCGACTTTGGGGTTCTCCCTAAATCAAATCCTTATCGGGATTCCAAGGTGAAATAAGGCTGCGTTAGGAGTAGAGTATCTTCAACACTAGATACCAATGTAATCGGTTCGACTTTGGGGTTCTTCCTAAATCAAATCCTTATCGGGATTCTGAGGTGAAATAAGACTCCGTTAGGAGTCGGATATTGGTAGAAATATCATAATAATCAAAAGCGACCCCGTAGGGGTCGAATGTTTTGGTGCAACAATTTGAAATGTGCCCAATTGGTTGAAGTACAAAAAATCTGTTATCTTCAATCTAAATTAACTTCTTATGTCGGCTTTGGAACTAAAAAGTAAACTAATTGATAGGATTCAAACAACGGAAGACGAGCGAATTCTTGAAGAGGTATTTCGTTTGCTTGGAATTGAGTCAGAAAATATCGAAGTATATAAACTGAATGAACAACAAACGCAGGCTATTCGGGAAGCAAGAGAACAAATTAAGAACGGCCAGTTTATGTCAACAGAAGAAGCTGACAAGGAAATTGATGAATGGCTAAACAAGTAATCTGGTCAGCTCGTACTCAGCGCGATCGGAAACAAATCCTCTCATTTTGGAATGTTCATAACCAGTCCACTACTTACAGTAAAACACTTGACAGAAAGTTCAGAGAGGCCATAAAACTCATAGGCGAATTTCCTCAAATCGGAAAACGAACAGACGATGCTAAAGCGAGAATCAAAATTGTAAGAGATTACTTTTTGATTTACGAGGAGACCGAGACCAAAATTATTTTACTTACTATTTGGGACAGCCGTCAAGATCCAAAAAACTTAGAAAGAATTTTAAATCCACCTACAACTTAGGCGCTAACCACAAAAATCCAATCGCCAAAACAAACAGCACAAAAAACAAGATTGGAGAAACAGTTTTGTAACTGAGTTTATCCGCCTCAAACTTTAATGAACCTCCCGCTTTTTCTTTGGTAGCCTTTTGTAGGTTTGCTGCCCGCAACGCAACCCACGAATTAAAATCAGGAACAAAAAAATTAGTTGTCACTGAATCGGTTGCCGACAGTATTTGATGCCACCCATTTTCTTTGGCCCACGCAGTGGCACTCCACAAATTATCTATTACTGCATGTTCAAGCAGCGGTAACCGTGTGCTGTCCAAATATACTTCGGGGTTAGTAGCAAGCACTTCAATGTTGAGTGGTTCATCCGGGTAAACCGGAAAAGAGTTTGTAATTTTCATAGCGGTGGATTGTGCAGAAATCCGCGCCAGCGTTTCCACTACGTTTGTCCATACGTGATTGTAAATCTTTGCTTGTCCTTTTGCAATTAGTGGATACGTCTCTGTCAATAATTGATAGCCAACTTTACCAGCGCCCAATCGCTTATAGCCGGCCAGCACGCGATTTTTGTTTTTAATGATCGCGAAATCTTTCCTTGCATTAACAGGCCATGCCGATAGTGTAACTGTTTGATCTTCGAAATTCACCAGCGCGGTATCAGCATTAACTTTTACAAACTCAAAACCAAGAGGCGGTTTTCCCAACTCATTTTCAGATGGCAGCCACAATACACCTAATCCGGTTCGCAACGCATCTTTAATGGCTGCTTCATCCAGCGCAGCACTTTCATTGGCCAATACCAATAAATCAAAATCACTTAATGCCTCGGTAGTAATTCGCGAGAGCGTGGCCGGAGCCCGATTACCAAATTCAAACCTGAAGTTGTTTTTTGAAATTTGTGTACGAACTACCACGCGGTGTCCCTGATCAATCAGAAAGTTTTTCAAATACCGAATTTCGGCTGACGGATATTGTTGCAGAATCAATACATCTAAAGGTTTGGGCGCGTGTATTTCCAAGGGCAGTAATTCTTTCTTACCATCAATCTCCAATTCGTATAAAAATTTACCGGGCTGTTGCGGAATAAATGAAAGCTGAAATGAACCTGCACTTACCGAAGTAGAATCTATTTTTCCCTCAGGACCAATCAACGTTAAAGTACCCGGCTCACCATGCCATACACCACTAAGACTTGCCTTGCGATTGGCAATTAATTTTGCAGGTACCTGCAACTGTGTTATTCCTGTTGGAAGCGGGCTTGCTAAAAAATTAAAACCTGAATCGGGTAACACGTATGCTGGTAGTCCCACACCTAACACAAACCGAATCTGATCTTTGTATTCTAGCAACTGGTTGATTTTATCCAACTGTTCAGTCGCCACTACATGGTAATGCTGATAAATCTTTTTAAGACTATCCGCTGATGATTTATTGTAGCCCGGTGTAAGCACGATCACACCCGCAGAATCTGAATTAGTAGAATACGCAGGACGCAATACAAATGCTGTTAAACTCAGTATTGCAATGAGCAAGGCAATTAAACGCGCATAAAAAAATCGAGCCTGCCGTTTCCATTCAAGCCAACTAAAAATTGCGAATAACAAAACAGCAACAGTGATTACCACACTTGCCGGAACCTGAGCATTAAATTGAATGGCACTAATCATTCAGGTTTTTTAAAAATTGCTGATCAAGCACATGCACAGCTTGTGTTTTTTCAGAAGGCGATTCCTGAGCGCGTGGTGCTACCTGCATAAAAATCTTTCGCAGCACTGCAATACTGCTTTGCCATTCTGTCTCGGGCACGTTACCCTCTACCAATTTTTTCAAAACGGATAGGCCATCCAGGTATTTACCCGGTTGTTCAAGCGCAGCAGCAGCCAGTTCATTGCCCGCTTGTGTAAGCACAAGCTTATCTTTATCCGTAAGATTTTTATTTCCAACTATCAATTTTTCCAACACTTGTTGTGCCTGGCGAATGGCAGGATAATCTTGTTGATCGGGTCGTTTCGAAATTCCGGTGTACGATCGTACTTCAGCCAGATCGCCACTTAATCTCTTCTCTTCTTTTAAGGGTGGCGGATCAAAACCCGTGCGATGTACATAAATGCGCGAGTCGTTGCTGATCTCTTTCAACAGTTTCAATGCAGTGTATTGATAGGGTAAAGATTTTTCGGGTTCGTATAAGCGTAGGTATAATTCAGCATCCCACATCACGGTAAGTGCCGCTTTTAATTTAGCCCGAACCGACTCAACAAAAAAAGTTGCCTGCTCGCCATCATCGTGTTGATGCGCAAATGCAGCCAGCGGATCTTTTTCATCTTCCCCGTGCTCGTGATCATGCGTATCAACTGTCGCTTTTTTCTGCTCTACCAGATTGTGTTCATTCTCTGTATCGTGTTGGTGACTCAATCGTAAAACTGTCTCTTCGGCTGTTTCGTCTTTATCCAGATCAGCTGGCGATACTGCTGCGCCTCCAATCTGGTCTTCAAATTCTTCGCCCATAAATTGTCCGTACCGCAAGCGAAGTACTTTCTGATCGTAACCTAATTCGTTGCTTGTAAACTTGAACTGCTGCGTGGTAATTTTCTTTTTTTCTTTCAGAAGCTTTTCAGTATCGATGATAATCTGCCGCTGGCTGCGAAAATATTCTGGCATCAAATCCACACCCAAGCCTTCGTCTTCAACCGCACTGTATTGGGTTGTGTCTTGTATGGCTATAAAAAATGTTTCCGTGCGACTATAATTTGAAATAGGAACTTTATTATCATTTGCCTCCACATAAAAATAGAGTTCATCGCCTGGTTCCAATCCCAGCTTTATTAAATCGAGCGTAACCGCTGCCTGTACTTGTTTACCGCTAATGCGCGGGGGGCTATCAAACTTTAATCTCTCTTCCCGAAACTTTACCGATTCGCCACTGCCTTTGCTTACGGTTGCAATCACCGATGCTTCGGCCAATTCAAAGTCATCCTGCAAAGAAGCCTTTACCTCAACCTTAAGCGGTTGCGCAAACGCAAACTTTGTAAACTGTTCCAGGTTGGTAATATCAAGTTTGGGTGGTTGATCTTTTACGATTTCAATTTTATAATAGTCCGAAAGAATCCAGTTGCCTTTGTCCTGCCATACAAGTTGATAAAATCCCGCATCGGTGATTTTGCGCGTGTAGGTTTTTACCTTATCAGATGCCAGTGCTACTGAATCCCGACCCGAAAAAATCAAAGCAGCCGATGCTGGTTTGTTAAATGTAATCTTCCAGCTTACCGTACTTCCTTCGGGCACAACCAGGTGTAAATCGTTGGCCGTGTGAGTAGGTTGCGCCATGTAGGCCGGAGGCGTGATGGTAACAAGTATCGATTCGAGTTTTGTTTCTTCAACCTGTGCATTGAGCTTTTCTATCTCTTGCTTTAAAGGTCCTTGTTCCGTTTGATTTACATCTGGTGCAAAGGCCATCAACATCAGAGATGCAAAAACCAAAGCCGCTGCCGTCTTAGATGTAGCCTTTACATTGTTTGGAATTTTTATTTGCGGATAAATGTGTTCGAATTTCTTTTCAATGCGACTGCGCTGAATGCGTTGCACCAAATTCAGTTCCGCTTCATCGCTAACAAGTAAGTCCACACTTTCTTCAAGCTCAGGATAGTTGTTATTTAAAATCCGAATCAGGAGGTTAGAATCCAATGCAAACAATCTTTGAAAGTATGCCATTGTGATTGCCGACAGTCCTGCAACAAGTATTGTAGTGATCCATCGAGTCGCATCGCTTACGTTGATCCACCCAAGCAAGGCCCATGTTAACAAACCAATGGCCAGACAAAGCGTGGCCACTTCAACAACCTTGATTAAGATGTAGCTTCTTTGTAACGGTTTGAGGCGATATGGAAGTTGCTGCTTCATTGTTTGCGGATAAAGGCAACAATCCGTTCCGCCAAAAGCGAAATGATAAACACTATTAAAAGCGGCCAACTCATAGTTGCAGATGCTTTGTTCGTAACTGTTGCTTGATTGCTGGTTGTTAATACATCAGGCATGGATCTTCGATCATGCAAAGCCACTTGCTGTTCTGTCTTTGCGTGGGTTGTGAGAAGCGCAGCCAATTGAACTGTGAAGTTCTCCTGTAAGGCTCGATCAATAGTTAGTTCATGTATAACCCATTTTTCGGGTGTAATCTGTTCAAGAATTTTTCCAGGCGTATTGTCAATCGTGATCAGGTTTGCACGTGTGTCGGGAATAGTTTTAGCTGATAGCCATATTATCCAATCGGTATTGTTCACCTCTGCTGAAACTATTTCAAGAGGTACAGTTGTTTGAATCGCTTTTAAGGATGCCGCCACCAATTGTGCTGCTGATTCAAGGCTGTTATCGTTATTGATCGCAACCCGAACGGGGGCCAGCATGAATACAGAGTCGGGTAGAGTAGTTACTGTATCGGTTACGAAACGCGTTTGTGTTGAGTTTGAGGTTCCGCGTCTTACTATGTTATAATTACTTTGTTTAACTGCAAACGCATCAAATGTTTGTTCCGGCAATTCAAATGTTTGCCAGGTGATAAAGGTTGGCAAAGTTTGAAGTGATCCATTAAAGTTTTTCAACAGGCTTGCTGAAACTACAATTGCCTCGCTAACAGCCTGTGTGCGTAGTTCATTTATTACCGGCCAATAATTTTGAACCGCTTCCGGATTTTGATCCTGATGCGGGAACCCATTCGTAAACCAATGCCACTCGTAACCATTTGACTGCAGGCTGTCTGCAAATGCGCGTACTTCCGGATGATTATTAAGTGTCGGATCAACTACAACCCACTTATGGTTACTTGTATTCCAATTGAATCCAGCAAGCAACAAAACAAACAATAACAACAACCACAATCGCAGGGCAAGCAAGAGTAACTCATTCAACTTAATCCCCCGAAATTGTTGAGAGGCCGTTTCTTGTAGATGGCGCAAACTACCCACTGGAATTACTCTTCCTTCTTTGCGACTAAGCAAATGAATAGCAAACGGAATTGTTAAAGCAAGCAATGCCCATAAATATGCAGGTTGAGCCATCATCGCGCCAATCGCTTACGGGTTACCAAGAAATCGCGCAACACACTTTCAGCGCCTTGCTGTAAGGTTACCACATGATAGCTGATGTCTTTCTCCAACATCCACATGCGTGTGTCTTGTATCCAATTTGCTACACGCGCTGCATATTCTTTTTTATGAAGCACCGTGTTTACCTTGGTTCGAACGTTTGTCTCCAGATCTTCGAACGTAAGCGAGCCTTCATAATCGAGTTCCTGTTCGTGCTTACCCATCAAATGAAAAATCACCACCTCGTTGCGCGAAGTTTTTAATCGCGAGATAAAACGCTGCAGATCGCCTTCGGCATCATACATGTCGGTAAAGAACACAATCATTTCCTTGCCATGATGATCGAACAATTGCTCTTCGCGACCTGAGTTTTCCCACTTGCCATCGCTTTGAATGTTGATCAACTCCAACAGGAATCGCATAAACTGTTGTTGTTCAAAGCGCGGCAGCAGTGTGTTTATTTGTTGATCGTTTACAGCAAACAAACCAAACGTATCGCTTTGCTTGCGAGCCAGAAAAGCCAAAGCGGCCATCAATACTTTGGCATATTGAAGTTTGCTGAGTTCACCTTCGGCATATGCCATTGAGCGGCTGGCATCCAACATAAACTTCACCGTGATGTTGGTTTCAATTTCGGCTTCTTTGATGTAATAGCGTTCACTCCGTGCAAACATCTTCCAATCCAGTTGGCGCAGATCATCACCGGGTTGGTAATTGCGATACTGACTAAACTCTTGCCCCGATCCTACTGATTGGCTTTTGTTGCTGCCACTCATAAAACCCTCCACAATTACACGCGCTACCAACTCCAATCCGCTAACCGTGTTAAGCACGGAAGGATTAAGCAGTTCTTTTACGCGCGCATCAATCATAAACTATCGAATTTTTTCAGCTGTAATGGTTTCCAGCAAATGTTTCGTTACCTCATCAGAAGTAATGCCTTCCGCTTCTGCTTTAAAGTTTACAAGTATGCGATGGCGCAACACAGGATAGGCCACATGTTTAATGTCTTCTTGTGTTACTGCTAATCTACCTTGCAGCAAGGCTCTTGCTTTAGCCGTAAGAATCATAGCTTGGCCGGCACGCGGCCCTGCACCCCAACGCACCCATTCGCGCACATATTTTACTGTTGTTTCTTTCGGTCGAGTAGCCCGCACCAATTCACTCACCCAACCAATCAAAGCAGCATTGATGTGTACATCGCGTACAATTTTTTGTGCTTCCAGAATCTGGTTGCCCTCCATTACTTTTTCAATAGCCGCACCTTTGCGACCAGTGGTTCCGCTAAGGATGGCACGTTCTTCTTCTGCTGTGGGATAACTTACTTTAATGAATAATAGAAAGCGATCGAGTTGTGCTTCCGGTAATGGAAATGTTCCGGCTTGTTCAATCGGGTTTTGTGTAGCAAGAATGAAGAAAGGGCGATCGAGTGGATACGTTACTCCGCCATAGGTAACTTCAAACTCTTGCATCGCTTCAAGCAATGCCGATTGCGTCTTGGGAGAAGTTCGGTTAATCTCATCGGCCAGAATAATGTTGGCAAAGATGGGGCCTTTGTTGAATTTAAAAACACGCTTGCCTGTGCCGTGATCTTCCTCCAGAATTTCGGTTCCGATAATATCCGTTGGCATTAAGTCGGGCGTAAACTGAATACGCTTAAACTTTAAACTAATTGCTTCCGATAAGGAACGGATCATTAACGTTTTGGCAAGACCAGGCACACCTTCCAGCAAACCGTGGCCACCGGCAAGAAACGTGATCAGCAATTGATCAATAATCTCTTCCTGCCCTACAATGGTTTTGTGAATCTCCTTTTTCAATCTGCCCAAACTGGCAATTATCTCTTCTACCGATTTTTCGGCTGTGCTTAATTCTGTCATGGTTAACTGGTCAATGCGTACATTATAATATTCACGCTAAAGCGTGTGTTGTCAATTTTGTAAAATCGTTTGTTACGAAAGTCGTAATCCCATTCGCAGCCATAATCTTTGTTACTGTATAAAACACCAATGCGATTGTTTACTTCAATGGCTTTGAGGTAATCGTGCACAATGTCATCGCCCCAGCCGTTTAGTTCCTGGGCGGTGGTGGGTGGCCCCTCAAACTGGAAGAAGGCTGAATAGAGAGAGTGGTTGTTAGGGATTTTCTTCAACGCGTTTTTACCAAACGTGCGTTCCATTTCTGTCTCAAACGATTTGGCAAACAATCCATCAATATCGTGGTTGCAATCATCTACAAACACAAAGCCACCATTATCAATATACTTTTTAAAATTCTCGCGCTCTTGTGTTGTAAACTCTACCAGCTTATGACCACTGAGGTAGCAAAAGGGGCATCGAAAAATTTCATCGCTGGCAAGCGATACTATGTTTTCGTTTGTGTCGATCTTAAGCGTAGTATATTCAATGAGCGAGTTCAACACGTTTACAGGCATGCGCTGATCCACATCCCAATCGCCCGATTCGTATTGAAGGCGTGTAAAGAAAAACTTATTCCCTGCCGGTGTCATTGCCGTATTGCAACCTGCAATTTTGGATTTTATACGCTCAGATAACTACTCCGGGCTGATAATTATATGAGCGGAGATTCCTGTAAGGATATGTGAAAAAAAGAAAATCCCGAAAACGGTTCCGGGGTAGTCTCAAAATTTTAAACCACATAGGCACATAGATCAATTACTTATGCTTCTTTCTGTTTGCCTCAACATTTGATCCCTGCAGGATCGTATTGAATTCGGGTTTGGCTCTGCTACCAACATTAAATCCCTATCGGGATTTTAGAGTGAACAGGACTCCGTTAGGAGTCGGATATTGGTAGAAAATTATTTGCAAACAAAGAAAAACGACCCCATAGGGGCCGAATATTTTAGTGCAACAATTTTGAAATAAACCTCATGCTTTTAAGTGTGTAGAAATTAGCATTGGTGGTAAATTTTAATTTGTTAACCGTTGCGATCGGCCAATAATAAAGTACAAAATTGAACCAACCATTGGTAAAAACAGAACCACAACTACCCAGATTAACTTATCGTTAGCTCCTTTAAATTGATTACGTAAAATATCAATTAGTGCAAATACAGGTAACAAAAACACTAATGCGATTATCAACCATTCGCCCATACCGGGCATTCCAAGTGCTAAAACTGTATTCATAGTTTTTAAGAATTAGTTCTATCGAAGATAAACCAATTATTCTAAAACTAAAACCGCATAGGCGCATAGACTAATCACCAATGCTGCATGTGGTTAAAGTTTACACGGCATCTGCCAAACTGGAGAATGTAAAGTCGCGCACTTTTAAGGGCAGTAACAAGTAATTCTGATTTGATTCAAAACAAAAAAGCCGTCTCGAAATTCAAGACGGCTCTTATCTGTTTTACTCGGTTAAAATCTACACGGCATCCGACAAACTGGTAAACGTAAAGTCGCGGATTTTCATAGCCGGCACCAATGCACTGCCGCCTCCACCGGGGCCACCACCACTGGCCACGCGCATTTGCTTGCCCAAGGTTTCCAGATTGTTCAACATGATAATCGGGCTCTCATTAAAACGGAAGTTTTTAATCGGATGTTTGATCTTTCCATTTTCGATGTAGAAAGTTCCATCGCGGGTAAGACCTGTGTATAGCAATGTTTGCGGATCAACAGCCCGTATGTACCAGAAGCGCGTTACAAGCACACCCTTCTTGGTGTCTTTAATCATATCTTCTATCGAAGCATTGCCACCTTCCATAATTCTGTTTCCAGGAAACGGAGTTGGCTCCACTCCTTTTTGTTGCGCCCAGTAGCGATCGTAAAAAAGATTGGACACAACACCACCTTTAATCAAATCCATGCGCTTGCGTGGTAAACCACCAGCCTGGTTGGCAGTAGGCACTTCTTCATTCCACGGATCAGTATAAATGTTTACACGTTCATCCACGAGCTTTTCACCTAACTTGGTACCACCACCTTTTTTAGAAAGGAAGCTGCGGCCTTCATCGGCCTGGCGCGCATTGAAGTTTAGCATTAACCCCAATAAATCGGCAGCAGCATTTGGTTCAAGTATTACGGTGTACTTACCTGGCTCAATTGCTTTTGCATTGCGCGATTGCAGTGCTTTTTCGATTGCTATCTGCGAAGCTTCGGCCGTGTTGAGTTTGCTTACATCGTTAAAGTTACGCGCTACCCAACCCGAACCGGTGCCATCATTACTGCGCATGGTAACGGTAAAGTTTACACCTGTTGCCTGGTTGTAGGTGAACAATCCTTTGCTATTCATCTGTGCATTAAAGCCACGGTTGTCTTCCAGATAACCGGCAGCGGTAATATCTTTCTTAGTCGCAGGATTAATACTATCGGCAGCGGCTTGCGCCCGATACTCGGGAGTAATCTTTGCTGTTGATTCGATGAAGGTCTTTGCTTCGGGGCCATAGGTTTGTGGCCCGAGTGGATCCATAAACTCTGGATTTTCAGGAGCAAGTTTTGCAAGCTCTTCCGCGCGCCTTACTACTTTTTCAAGCGATACATCATCAAACTCGTTGATAGATGCCGCTCCGGATTTCTTTCCAAAATTTACTGATACCGAGAGGCTCACATTGCTGTCTTCTCCGGCTGTGGAAACACTGTTGCGTGCGTAGCGAATGTTGCCCCCATCTCCACCATTCAAGCCGGCTTCAATGCCATCGGCTTTGGAGTAGCCCACTACCTTTTCCAGGATTTTCTTTGCTTCTTCTTTTGAAAGTATAGCCATTTTAGTTCAAGATTTTAAAATTCAAAATTTAGTATTCGTATTACGTCTGATTTCGAATTCAATTGGTTCAGAATATTGAATCCGAAATTTTTAATCATATCGTTCTTCCTGTATTAATTACATTCACACCGTTAAATCTGGCTGTTGCCGATCCGTGCGATACTGCATTTGATTGACTTGGTTGCCCTTTGCCATCGTTAAATGCTCCATTCAACCGATAGTCGCGCTCATCGCAAATGGCCACGCATGAGTTCCAGAACTCTTGCGTGTTAGCCTGGTAGGCAACATCTTTCAACATGCCGGCAATCTTTCCGTTTTTAATTTCGAAAAAGAGTACCCCGCCAAACTGAAAGTTGTAGCGTTGCTGATCGATGGAGAATGAACCATCTTTTACAATGTAAATACCCTTATCTACATTGCTGATCATCTGTTCAGGTGTAAGTTGTTGTTTGCCCGCCTGCAACGATACGTTCGGCATGCGTTGAAACTGTACATCGCTCCAGCTTTGTGAGTAGCAGCAGCCGTGCGATTCTTTCTGACCCAGCAAACTTACCTGATCGCGAATAGCCTGATAGTTTACCAACACGCCATCCTTAATAAGATCCCATTGTTTGCACTTCACGCCTTCATCATCGTAAGCAACAGCACCCAATGAGCCAACCTGTGTTTTGTCGGCCACAAAGTTTACAATGTCACTTCCAAATTTGAATTTTTTCGATTGCCATTTATCAAACGTAAGGAAACTTGTTCCTGCAAAGTTGGCTTCGTAACCCAATACCCGATCTAATTCAGTTGGGTGGCCTACCGACTCGTGAATGGTTAACCACATGTGCGATGGTTCCAGTACTAAATCATATTTACCGGGCTCAACCGATTTGGCGGCAATCATTTGCTTTGCTTGTTCGGCTGCCATAGCAGCATCTTCAACTATATCGTACGATTTGTTGTAGAGAATAATACCACCTGGGCCTTGAATTTTATCGGAAGCTTTTCCGTCTAAGTATTCATAACCCATGCCTACCGGAGCACTGAATGCTGAGCGTGTTTTAAACGATCCGGATTGCCGATCAACCATCGATACCTGGAAGTTGGGCCACGTGCGATGCACATCCTGATCGATATAAGAACCCTCGGATGAGGCAAAGTATTTTTGTTCGTTCACCAAAAAAATCAAACTGTTTACAAAGCTGGCTCCATTGTCCATCGCCTTTGCATTGGCTGCCAATAACAAGTCCACTTTTTCCTTTACGGGAACTTCAAAACCATTTTTAACGATGGGTGTTTTCCAACTGATTTCACCATACGATGGATTAGCGGCTAACTTTACAGGCTCTTTTTGAAATTTTGAATTTGCTTTCGCGATAGCCACTGCGCGTTCAGTTGCTTTCTTAATTCCGTCAGCGGTTACATCATTGGTAGCACCAAAGCCCCAGGTGCCATTGGCAATTACACGCACACCCACACCAAACGATTCGGTATTGGTAACGCCTTGCACTTTTCTTTCGCGCGTGGTTACAAACTGATTGAGGTAGCGCCCGATACGCACATCGGTATAACTCGCGCCAAGCGATTTAGCCGTGTTAAGCGCAACATCAGCAAGCTGCTTTTTTTGCTTCACATCCATGATGGGTGTTAGCAACTCGGCCAGATCCACCTCACGGCCAAAGCCAGTGAATGGAAGCATCATGGCACCTGCACTCAACCCAGCCATGTTAATAAAATCCCGTCTTTTCATACTCTCAATTTAAAATTCAAAATTTCGAATTCAAGATTTATAGTGTGGTTCCAGATTCAATCTTGAATATTGAATCCGGAATTTTGAATTAAATAGTTCTTCCTGTATTAATCACATTTACACCATTAAAACGCGAAGTTGAACTTCCGTGAGATACGGCACTTACCTGCGAAGGCTGACCTTTGCCATCGAAGAAAGAACCAAACATGCGGTAATCTTTTTCATCGCAGATTTTTGTGCAGCTGTTCCAAAACTCTTGGGTGTTGGATTGATAAGCTACATCATTCAGCATACCAACCACTTCACCATTTTTAATTTCATAAAACACAGTTCCGCCAAACTGGAAGTTGTAGCGCTGCTGATCGATAGAATAAGAACCACGTCCGGCAATGTAGATTCCCTTCTCTACATCTTTAATCATTTGAGCTGAGCTGTATGGCTCTTTGCCGGGAGCAAGCGAAACATTAGGCATACGTTGAAACTGCACATCGTTCCAACCTTGTGCATAACAACAGCCGTGCGATTCGTTTTGACCCAACATGTGAACCTGATCGCGAACGGCCTGGAAGTTTACCAGAACACCATCTTTAATTAAATCCCAACGCTTGCACTTCACCCCTTCATCATCATAGCCTACTGCACCCAGCGAACCGGGCTGTGTTTTATCCGCAAAGATGTTTACCTGTTTACTTCCATAATTAAAGTTTCCTGATTTGAGTTTTTCGATGGAAGCAAAACTGGTTCCGGCATAGTTGGCTTCGTAACCCAAAATGCGATCAAGCTCCAGCGGGTGGCCAACCGATTCGTGAATGGTTAAACCCAGGTGGTTGGGTTCCAACACAAGATCATATTTACCCGGCTCAACCGATTTAGCCGAAATCATTTCCTTGGCTTGCTTTGCTGCGGTGGCTGCATCTTCAATTATATCGTAACTGTTGCGATACAACACCATACCCATGGGCGTTTGCAGTTTATCTTCGGCTTTGGGAATCATGTATTCATAACCCAAACCCATTGGGGCACTCATGGCATCGCGCGATTTGAATTTACCGCTGGCACGATCGGTTACCGAAACGGTAAACGTTGGCCAGATACGATGTACGTCCTGATCGATATAAGAGCCATCGGTTGAAGCAAAATATTTCTGTTCGTTTACTTGAAACAAATTTGAGTTTACAAAGCTGGCTCCATTACTTAACGCGGCTCCGTTGGCAGCAAGCAACAGGTCAACCTTTTCAGAAACCGGAACTTCGAATGCGTTTTTCACAATGGGTGTATTCCATACCACTTCGCCATACGCAGGCACAGGCGCTAACTTTACCGGCTCTTTTTGAAATTTTGAGTTTGCTTTCGCTATTGCTAACGCTCTTTCGGTGGCTTTCTTAATTCCATCGGTGGTAACTTCGTTGGTGGCGGCAAAACCCCATGTGCCTTTGGCAATTACACGAATGCCCACTCCAAACGACTCGGTGCTTTGAATGCCCTGCACACGTTTCTCGCGCGTACTTATAAACTGATTGAGGTAACGGCCAATGCGCACATCGGCATAGGTAGCACCTCCAGAACGGGCGGTATTGAGAGCCACATCGGCCAACGATTTTTTCTGTGTATTGGTAAGTGGTACTTCCAACAATGCTTCCGCAGAAACGGGATTGCCAAATAGACTGACAGGCAACATCACCCCGCCTAAACCTAACCCCGATAGTTGAACAAAATCTCTTCGCTTCACAATTCCTAAAGTTTAGTTTCTCAAGTTTGAAAAGTATGAAAAAGCAATGCGGTTAGTAAAAAAAATATGTGGGGCCGCTAAAAGTTGTTACCAACGGAAAAAGAGCTGTGGTTTGGTTAATTTTAAGGCTTATTTGAACCCATTATGAAACCAAACAAGATTGCCATCATTGGCGGAGGAAATTTAGGAACGGCCATTGCCGAAGGTCTTTTAAAAAGTGGTTTTGCCACACCTGCACAAATTACCGTTACCCGTAGAAACGTTGATCGGCTGGCTTCGCTACAAGAAACCGGTGTAACGGTAACCAGCAACAACAAAGAGGCAATTGAAAAAAGTGACGTGATTATTGTAGCGCTTAAACCCTACAACGTAAAAGAAATATTAGAAGGTCTGAAAAATTCTTTTGATGCTAAAAAACATCTTGTGATTAGTGTTGTAACCGGGGTTTCTTTAAAAGATCTTTCTGCCATTTTGAATACTGGGGTTCCGATTTTCAGAGCGATGCCGAATACAGCTATTGCCATTCAGGAATCCGTAACCTGTTTGTGCTCTGCTGATGCCGCTAATGCGCAGGTTAATTATGTTACCGATTTATTCAACCAACTCGGTATTAGTATTTCCATCGATGAAAAACTGATGGATGCAGCCACCGTGCTTGGCGCTTGTGGTATTGCATACGCATTGCGTTTTATTCGTGCGGCTACACAAGGCGGAATTGAAATTGGTTTTGATGCAAAAACTGCCAACCTGATTGCAGCCCAAACGGTAAAAGGCGCAGCAGAATTATTATTAAAAGGCAACCGCCATCCGGAAGAAGAGATCGACAAAGTTACTACACCTAAAGGCTGTACTATTGTTGGATTAAATGAAATGGAACACCGCGGGTTTAGCTCTTCGCTGATACGTGGGATTGGAGCTTCTTATAATAAGATTGGGTCTTAAGCTGTTTTGATAGTATCCCCTAAAACTCAAAACCGACCTGAAGTAGTAAAGAGTCAATTCTTCCAATAGAATCTCCTATTTTAATAAACTTCTTTTCAGTTAGCGAAAACCCTAGGGCAAGTTTTGTTTCCGGGTCAATAATCCAATATTCTTTAACTCCGAATTTTTCGTACAAATCTTTTTTGGTAATTAAATCGTGATCCTTATTTCCCGGAGATAATATCTCCACAATCAGATCGGGCACGCCAGAATAGCGGCCATTAACAATCTGATGAGAGTTGGTCTTTAAAATTACCGTAATATCAGGTTGTACAACATTTCGGGTTTCATCAAGCTTTACATCGAATGGGGCAATTATTACTTCGCCCACATGCTTATGATCAACATAAGCAACCAGTCTTTCAGCAATTTTAAATAATACTTTTTGATGGGAGGATAAAGGAGCTGGAGACATTGACAAACGATTATTAATTAATTCTGCAAGTGTACCTTCTGGAAGCATATCAAATACTTCCATGAGCGAGCGAGGAGGATGTATTAATGCTTCCATCGTTTAATCTTCAAACAAACCCAGAACAGCTTTCAACGCAAGATAGCTCACTCAGTTGTGAATAACAATACAGTTTGAACACCAACTGATTCATTCGAATCGTATCTTGCCCCATGTTTTCATTCTCATCACCTTCCAAAATAATCATCACCTGTAGCAAACGCCTTGCACCTTATCTGGAACAAAACGTACGCGAACTTGGTTTTGAACCTACCCGAACCTTTACTACCGGTGTAGAATTAACCGGCACCCTTAACGATTGCATTAAACTTAATCTTAACCTGCGCTGTGCCAGTCAGGTGCTTTATTCATTAAAACAGTTTCGGTGCAACGGCCCCGATGATTTATACGAAGCCTTGATTCGTTATCCATGGGAAACGCTTTTGACGGTTGAAGGCTATTTTTCCATTACCAGCAATGCCACGCACTTCACTGTGAACAACGAAATGTTTGTAAACGTAAAAGTGAAAGACGCTATTGCAGATCGGATGCGCAGGGAAACCATGAAGCGTCCCAACTCCGGCTCAGAATTTTTAGGGGCCGTATTTCACTTGTACTGGAAAGAGGAACAAGCTGAAATTTTTCTTGATACCTCCGGTGAAACATTAGCTAAACACGGCTATCGAAAAATTCCAGGCAAAGCACCCATGCTGGAGGCGCTTGCCGCTTCTACCATTATGGCTACCAGGTGGGATCGTAAATCTGCATTCGTTAACCCCATGTGTGGATCGGGTACTGTTGCAATTGAAGCCGCTATGATGGCAACTAATAGAAGGCCCGGTTTATATCGAAAAAATTATTCATTTATGCATGTGACGGGTTACGATGCTACTTACTATGAGGCTGAGCTAAAAAAATTACAAGAACAGATAACGGAAGTGCCAAGCCTGCGCATCATCGCCACCGACATTAGTGATGATGCCATCAAAGTTTCGAAAGTAAATGCGGGTATTGCCGGTGTTGAATCGATGATTGAATTTAAACGCTGCGACTTTGAAGAAACTCCAGTACCCGATGCACCCGGTGTGGTTTACTTCAATCCTGAATATGGCGAACGGTTGGGTGAGGTTTCGGCATTGGAAGAAACTTACGCACGTATGGGCGATTTTATGAAAAAGAAATGTCAGGGATATAAGGGTTATATATTTACCGGCAATCTGGACCTTGCCAAAAAGATTGGACTAAAAGCAAGCAAACGAATTGAGTTCTATACAAGTAAGATTGATTGCAGGTTGTTGGAATATGAATTGTATGGCGGAAGTAGAAGAGAACCTAAAAAGGCTGATTAGCGTAGATTGAAAACGATGATTTAGATGTTAATAACTTGGAAATTGTGTAGGGGGTGCATTGTGAGTGGTCAAAGACTTCCATTGTATTTAATATAGCAATCACTT
Organism: Cyclobacteriaceae bacterium; assembly: GCA_019638395.1. Lineage (GTDB taxonomy): Bacteria > Bacteroidota > Bacteroidia > Cytophagales > Cyclobacteriaceae > ELB16-189. The sequence goes on along the minus strand of JAHBTX010000002.1, from coordinate 906,030 downwards.
GCCTCAACGCATCTACTTTCGTTTCAAATAGCAAATCAAAATCCTTAATAGCAGGAGCAATTGATCTTAATTTTGTTCCTTTCTCAAGTATCCAAAATCCATCCGAACTTAAGGATAAATTAAAGTGTATTATTCTGCTCTCAAAATCAAAACAGAACAGTCTTAGTGATGTTGTATTTTCCATCTCCAAATTTAAGTATAATTTTGTTGCCTATGAATTTGGCCCTTCTAATACTCATTTTAACTTTCATTCCTATGGAAGAGGCCTCTGTTCAGACAGGTTATCCAACCAAAGTAATCGCCCACCGCGGTGCGTGGAAAAACACGAACGTGCCCGAAAATTCTATCGCTGCGTTACAAAATGCCATAGCATTAAAGTGCTATGGCAGCGAGTTTGATGTGCACCTAAGTGCAGACTCCGTTCCGTTTGTTTTGCACGATCATTCGATACAAGACATATACATTGAGAAAACCAACGCGGCTGAGTTATCCAACATAAAACTCAGCAATGGTGAAGTACTGCCAACACTTGAATCATATTTACTTGCTGGTAAAAATCAAAACCAGACACGCCTGATACTCGAAATCAAAACCTCGCAACTCGGTAAAGCCCGTTCGCTTGCCTCAACCAAAAAATGTGTAGAGTTGGTAAACAAATTGGGTGTGGCTTCTATTACCGATTACATCGCATTTGATTTTGATGTTTGTCTGGAAGTAAAAAAACTTGCTCCTCAAGCGCACGTACAATATTTGAATGGCGATAAGACGCCTGAACAATTGGCTGCTGCCGGATTAAGTGGTTTTGATTATCACTATAGTATCTTACAGAAAAACGAAAACTGGTTGGCCGATGCGCATCAGCGTAAGCTTAGTACCAATGCCTGGACTGTGAATGATGAAACGATAATGCAATGGCTGATTGATCGCAACGTAGGGATGATCACCACCAACGAACCGGAAAAGCTTATTCGGCTTTTAAGCAAGTAGCAGGCGCCTGTTGCCAAACGCATGCTTAACTTTTTATTTACGTTTCTGAAAATCTTTATCGGTCAATCTAAAGCGCTTCATAGTTGCCTCGTAATCCGCATAGTTGGGTCTGCCCACCATATCGGCTGGAACTACTACCACTCTGAAAACCTGATTGTTTGTCCATTCACTTTCTAATAAGGATAACGGGAACGTGGCATCCAGAAATATATTCACATCCACATTGGTAAAATCAAAATTGTATTGCAACAAACCTTCTTCAAAGAATACCTGCTGTGGTAACAATCGCCAGATATCTTTACCGTTTTGCGTACCCCACAGCGCATACACCAATGTAACATCGCTGGCAAGAACATTAAATCCATATTCTTCCAGGTGCGCATAATTATTTGCCGGTGTAAAATCAACTTCAATTTCAAAAGCTTTAGAAGCAATAATTTCACCGTCTTCACCCGGAGGGCCCATCGGTCCTTCAGGCCCCTGGCATGCCACTCCCACAAGTAATACCACTAAGAATATTAAATTTTTCATCTGCATTTTGTTTTACGTTATCATTTCTTTGTGCTAACAACTTTACAGATAAACGAAAGCATAAATATTGGTTTGGCTTTTGGCATAACTACCACCCGCCAAATCCTAATCGAAGCCACAAGGCCGATTTTGTCCACTGGTATAAACAGATTTGATTATGCGGACTTAAGTCGCCAACCTTGTTAAATAAATCTTACCCCATGAATCGAATTTTATCTATTAGTATTCTGTTATTCGCTTTTGTTGCACGTGCACAAGAGCGTGTGCTTCCGGCCGAATCGGCTGTAACCACTACCGCATCGGTAACCATTAAAGGCAAGGTTGTTCCTTACAAGGTAACTGCTGGCACACAACCTGTTTGGAATGCTGAGGGCAAACCAAGTGCAGCACTTTTCTACACCTATTACGAACGCACCGATGTTACCGATAAAAGTCGCAGACCGTTGGTCATTTCTTTTAACGGTGGACCCGGCTCAGCTTCCGTGTGGATGCATGTAGCTTACACAGGTCCCAAAGTTTTAAACATTGATAGCGAAGGTTATCCCGTTCAGCCTTATGGCGTAAAAGATAATCCGCATTCTATTTTGGATGTAGCTGATATTGTGTACATCGATCCTGTTAACACAGGCTTCTCACGCATCCTCGATCCAAAGGCTGAGAAGTCAACCTTCTTTGGTGTGAATGCTGATATCAAATACTTAGGCGACTGGCTCGATAATTTTGTTTCGCGTGTGGGCCGTTGGACTTCACCAAAATATTTGATTGGTGAAAGTTATGGCACAACGCGTGTTTCAGGACTTGCGCTCGATCTTCAAAATAATCATTGGATGTATTTGAATGGTGTGATTTTGGTATCACCAACCGAAATTGGTATTAAGCGCGATGGTCCGGTTAACGATGCGCTATCGTTACCTTATTACACTGCGGCAGCCTGGTACCATAAAAAATTACCTGCCGATCTTCAAGCAAAAGATTTATTGGATGTATTAGCCGAATCAGAAAAGTTTACGATTGATGAATTTATTCCTGCTCTATCCAAAGGTGGTTTCATCGATCCTGCAAAGCGAAAAGAAATTGCTGGCAAAGCTTCACGCTACTCGGGCTTAAAAGAAGAGACTATTTTAAATCATAACTTAGCCGTACCCACGCAATATTTCTGGAAAGATTTATTACGCACGGAAGGATTTACCGTTGGGCGTTTGGACTCGAGATACAAGGGCATTGATAAGATGGCTGCCGGAGGCAGTCCGGATTTTAATTCGGAGCTTACTTCATGGCTGCACTCTTTTACTCCCGCTATAAACTACTACTTGCGTGATGTGCTGAAATACAAAACCGATTTGCAGTATAACATGTTTGGCCCCGTGCGCCCATGGGATAACTCCAATGATAATACCGGTGAGAACCTGCGTTTGGCGATGGCTGAAAATCCCTATCTACATGTGATGATTCAAAGTGGATATTACGATGGTGCCACGACTTACTTCGATGCCAAGTATTCGATGTGGCAACTTGACCCAAGTGGAAGAATGAAAGATCGCTTACGTTTTGAAGGTTACCGCAGCGGGCACATGATGTATTTGCGCGCAGAAGATTTGGTAACGAGCAATGAACACATTCGGGATTTTATTAAGAAGTCGACTCCGGCAAGCGGAGCGCCTGCGAAGTATTAGCAGTTGTGTTCTATTTGAAATCCAAAAGTCCGATACAATGTATCGGACTTTTTTAGTGTGCAACTAAATTTCTCACCCAATCAGGCCTTTTATTGAAATGCTTACTCATATTTTAGTGAGTCGACTGGATTAGCCCTGGCAACACGATAGGATTGAAGAAAGACTACTGAAAAGACAACTGTAATTGCTCCCATAAAAACCAATACAATGAGTAAGTAATTGATTGGTGACCGAAATGCGAATCCTTCTTTCCACAGCACGCTAGCCCAAATGGAGGCAGGCACAGCTATCAAACTCGCCACTACAATCAAAACAATTGCCTCGCGGGAGAGAAGTGAAATAAGTTGTGTAGTTCGTGCTCCCAACACTTTCCGAATTCCAAATTCCTTCGTTCTTCTTAATGCGTGAAAAGAGGATAACCCAATTAAACCGAGGATTGAAATAAAAATGCACAGATAAGACAATACATTCATCAGCATAATTTGTGTTGAGTCCGATTTATATTGATCGTCAAACCGCTTGTCTAAAAAGTAATACTCAAAGGGATAAGCACTATCAAATGCCTTCCATTGGCTTTGGATTGATTGAATGGCTTCGGAAACGTTACCTCTAATACGTACCTGAAGAAAGCCATGCTCTTGCGGAATTTTACAGATGAGTGCAGGCTCTATAGGCGAATGAAGCGAAGCAAAATTGAAATCTTTAACCACCCCGATCACCTGTGCATCTTCCTTCGCTTGATAGAATTTTACTTTCTTTCCAATGGCATCTTCCCAACCCATTGCCTTTACAGCCGCTTCATTTGCAAGAAAGGATTTAAGCATATCTTGTTCACCAACAAGGAAATCGCGACCTGCTTTAAGCTCTATTCCCATTGTTTCCAAATAATTTTCTCCCACGAAAAAAACTGTGAAGCCATTTACTTTCATGCCTTCTTTACTTTCAGCCCACATTCCCCACTTTTCATGGGTATTCGTCATGCCAATAACGCTTTGTGATGTGGTAACCGATAAGATGTTTGGGTTCTTCAAAATTTCGTTTTGAATGGGAACGATTTGTTTTTGAATGGTGGTGTCCTGAATGGGAACAACTAAAACATTCTCCTTTTCAAAACCGAGGTTGCGTGATCTTACATAATCGATTTGGTCTTGCATGAATAATGTGGACGTAACCACGAAAAACGAAACAGCAAATTGGATTCCGATCAATATCCTTCGGGTGCTCGTACCGGAAAAGTTATCCCTGCTAAAAACTTGTATGCTCTTCAAAGCCGGAATTCTGGAAAGCGAAAGTGCAGGATACGATCCGGCAAGACAGCCTATAGCAAAAGCAATGGCGAGCGATATAGTCAGCAACTGTGGCTGTTCTTTTATGTCGAATGCAAGATTTTTTCCGATCAGCTGGTTAAAGGGTGTTCCTTCCAGTATGATCTTTATCAAAACAAGTGCAAAAAGAAAAGAAATGAGTGACAGAAATATAGCTTCAACAAAAAAGCTGGCTATCAAAATCAGATTGACCGATCCTAATGTTTTCTTGATGGCAACTTCTTTGGATCGGCTTGTTGACTTAGCCGTAGCCAGATTCATGTAATTAATGCACGCCAGTAAAATGATAAATACCCCAACTCCAACCAGCGTATAGAGATACATCTTATTTCCCTGTGGAAAATCCGCCTTGAGCGTGGAATGAAAATGAATGGACGCCAACGGTTCCAAAATTGGCGTGTACTTACCTTCAATCCGATCACCGGTTGATTTCAGATACTTATTGTAAATGCTCTGAAATGCGACAGAAAACTGATTCGGATCAAAGCCCTCCTTTACAAGAAGATAAGTATATACATCAGGGTTCCAGAAACTTTCAGAAGGTGTATCAAACCAATCCCGATCGGGAATGCCACTTATTAATAGTTTGAATTTAAGATGCGAGTTTTCTGGCAAATCTTTAATCACTGCGGTAATTGCATATTCCTTATTCTCAATCAATACCGCTTTACCAATAACATCGGTTGTGCCAAAATATTTTTGCGCGGCTGAATTTGTTAGCACAATCGAGTTTAAATCAGTCAGACATGAATTCTTGTCTCCAGCCAAAAATTGATGCGTAAAGAGGTCGAAGTATGTGGAGTCAGTGCGGATAATCTCTTCCTCGTAAAAAGACTTTGATTCATTATCGCCAAGAGTTAGTAGTGTTCGTCCCCAAACTTCGATGCGGGTTACTTTTTCTATTTGAGAAAATTCTGCTTGCACAACCGGTCCTAATTCACGCGCAGTGATGGCTCCGTGAAAGTCATCGCCCGTCATTTCTTGCCTTGCTCCCAGCCTATAAATGCGGCTATGATTAAGGTGGTGTTGATCGTAAGTTAAATCATGCTGAAGAATCAGCACCAGGATTATTCCAACCGTAATTGCGAGGGCCAGACCCGATACATTTAATAGAGAATGAAATTTCTCTTTCTTAAAAATGCGCCAGGCAAAAACGATATGATTGATAAACATGTCGAAAGAATTTATGTTCGTTGATTTCTTTCCTCTCAAAATAATCCCCGGTCTTAAAAACCGAATCGTGTTCCATAGCAATCTTCGCTTGGCTTTTCTTTCGCCAACTGATTTTACATCACGCTCAAAGCGCTGCATCAAATCACCTTCAATTTCTTCGAGCAGGTGTGGGGGGCTGAACCAGCGCAGAAAGCGATGTGGTGTATTGATCCTCTTCTCACTCATGCTTTAGCGCTTCAGTTGCATTGGTTTGTGCCGACCTTATCAAAAGAAATAGAATCGAAGCAAAAGAAAAAGATGCGACCAATAAAACTGGCACGATGAAATCCATTGAATCCAGCCAAACTCTAACAGGATAAGTTGACAACCATACACTACTTGCATAATAAATAATGGGAAACGCCACGAATCCAGCTATTCCCAATAAGATTGCAAACTCTTTTGAGAGTAATCGGATAATGTTAAACATAGTTGCGCCATATGTTTTGCGAATGCCAATTTCTTTCGTGCGTTGATATGTCATAAAGTAAGTAAACCCAAAAAGTCCGAGACTCGCAATGCTCAAACCAATAGCCGATAGATATCCAAAAGCCTTTTGTAATTGTTGTTCCCGTTGATACTGCCGATTGAAAAATTCATCCAGAAAGAAATAATCAAAGGGTTTATCTGGAAAAATAGTTGACCATTGCTGACGAAGCGATTCGATTGCTCCACTCGCATCATGTGAGTTTATCTTAACGGTAATAAATTTCATATAGCCTTGACCCGGGGTGTACATGGAAGCTAATACAGGTTCATGAAGCGAGCGTTCATGAAAGTCATCGACTACTCCAATAATTTCGCTGCTACCCATCAGTAAATTTCCTACTGCCTCTTGCCCGTTTTTGTAGCCTAACATTGTTACGGCTGTCTGATTAAGAATAATCTGCTTCGGATTATCATCAGAAAAATTTCTTCCAGCTATTAATTTCAATCCGTAGGTCTCAATAAAATCTTTGTCCACACGAGTGCGTGCTGTTGAAATCAACTCGGGATTATCTTCCGATTTTCTCAAGCGACCTAACCACTCATTTTCGCGGCCGGGAATAGAAGAGGTAATTGTTGCGTTTACCGTGTACGCTTCGTCTTTAATTCTGTTTTTAAAAAGATTGATGTTGTTTGTAAATGTGCTGTCCATTTCGGCACCGGGTCCACCAATGGTTTTAATCACTACATTTTGCTTTATATCAAAACCCAACTCTTGATTTTGCATGAAGGAAACTTGCCTTTGAATAATAAGTGTGGTGCTGATTAAAAGGATTGTTGTAACAAACTGAACAGTCAGTAACGTTTTTCTAAGAGCCTGACCATTAGAATTAGTGAGCTTGCCACCCTTTAAAGCCAGCGTTGGATTAATGGAAGCAAGATTTCGTGAAGGATAAAATCCTATCAGCAATGAAAATAAAATAATCGATGCTCCTATAGCTAAGATAAACGGAGGGTTTGATAATATCTCCAGTTCGATATGTTTACCCGCTATGGAATTAAAAACTGGCAGCAACAAAACCGCTAGTATTATTGCGGTGATAAAGGCAACGAGATTTAAAAGAAACGATTCAGTAGAAAACAGAGCTTGCAACTGATGGCGGCTTGACCCAATAATTTTGCGCACACCTATTTCCCTTGCACGCCTGATGGCTCGCGCCAACGATAAATTAACGTAGTTAATAAGCGCCAGTGCGAGAATAAAAGCAGCAACCAGTTTCAATATATTTACGATTCGCTCATTTCCGTTTGTTTGCATTTCGCCAACGAGGTTTGAATGCAAATGAATGCTTTCAAGGGGTTGCAGAAAAAAGTTAGCTGTTGCTCTGTTGGCATTCTCCCTACTTTCCATTTTTGCAGTTAACACTCTTTGGGCGGTAATTTCTACGTCAGCAAGATTAGTATTGGGTTGCAGCAACAGATAGGTGTAAAATCCATCCCAATTCCAGGCACTTCTGTCTTCATAGACATTCATCCAGGAAGCCAGAAAATTAAACTGCATGTGTGAATTCCCAGGTAAATCTTTAAATACACCAGTAACTAACCAATCACCCATTCCCTCCCAATGAATAATTTTGTTAATCGGATCAACATCGCCAAAGTACTTTTTAGCACTTGACTCAGATAGAATTAGTTTATTCTCGCCATTCAATGCAGTTAACGGATCACCTTCAATAAAATCTAAAGGAAAAATTATTAAAAAGGTTGAGTCTACCACATAAACTGATGATTCCATAAAACTTTTGCGTTCACCACTTTCTTCAACCATCATCACGGCTTCAACATGCGTAGTAACTGGAAATACTCGTGCATAATTTTCAACGGCAGGAATTGTAGCTTTCAATGTTTCGCCTACAGCGGGGAAGACTTGTGCTTTGCTGTACTGCAACTCATTGTCAATAAGTCGTGAGTAGCTGACGCGAACTATGTCTTTTGATCGTGGGAAGAATGTGTCGTATCTTTTTTCAAATTCAGCATAGTTAAGCATGAGCAAACAAACGGCAAGGCCTATGGCCAATCCTGTGATGTTGATAAAAGTGAAAAGTGAGTGCCTGCGCAGGTTGCGCCAGCTAAATTTCAGATTGTTTAAAATCATAACAGTTTGCGATTGATGTGATAATTTGTTTCTCAACAAAATCCCCGGCCTTAAAAACCGAATGGTGTTCCAAAGCAATCTTCGTTTAGCTTTTCTTTCTCCAAAAGCTTTCACATCGCGCTCAAAGCGCTGCATCAAATCTCCTTCAATTTCTTCGAGCAGGTGTGGGGGACAGAACCACCGGAGAAATTTAAGTACAAATGAATGTGCGATGCTTTCTCTATTCATTCCTCAAACTATCAACAGGGTTTGCACTAGCAGCACGTATGGTTTGCACGCCAATTGTAATAAGGGCAATCGCAAGAATACTAACAGCTGCAACCACAAAAATCCAAACATCAACCGACACCCGGTATGCAAATGACTGCAACCACCTGGTAACTCCTATCCACGAAAGTGGGGTGAATAGAGCAACCGCTATCAAGATTGGTTTTATTGAGGCATAACTAAGCAGGCGTGTAATACTTAATGCCGAGCCGCCCATTACCTTTCGAATGCCTATTTCTTTTACTCGCGCTTCGGCCATGTGTGTAGCCAGGCCTAATAAACCCAGACATGCAATAAAAATAGCAACCGTAGTAAAAATGGTTGTAATCCGTAACGTGCTTTGAATATTCTCAAACTTGTGCTGATAATCAAGATCGGCAAACCGATATTCGAATGGGTATTCAGGATTATACTTAGCAGCAAGTGACGATACTGTTTTTAAGTGTTCTTGGGGAGTTTTCGTGGGATTCAATTTTATGTATGCAACATTGAAGGCATTTCTTAACTTGGCTCCACTAAAGACAACAATAGGTTCTGTTTTCCGGAACGGAGATGTAAAAACAAAATCCTTCACTACACCAATCACATGCCACTCCATTCCGTTGTCTTTAATTATCGCACCCACTGGATTGTCCAACCCCATTCTACTTAGTGCTGTTTCATTTATGATTGCCGCTGTGGAGTCAGAAGGAAATTGTTGCAGATCAAAGTCACGACCTTCCAGCACCTGAAGTTCGAAGGTCGCAACTGGGTTGTTGTCCATATAAATTCTTTCAAAATCTGTGCGGTCTTCCGGATCTTTCCCTTGCCATTCCATACCACCTGTGCTACTCCATTGTTCTGTAATGGGAGCACTTACCCTCGTGATAGAAACAGAAGTTTCATGTTGCGATAGTTCCTCCTTAAATGCTTCAAAATTTTTAAACATGTCTCCAGTTAGCGGAATGTATAGAAGATTTTTTTGAGAGTACCCTGCATCACGATTCTGCACATAGGTAATCTGCTTGTTAATTACGATTGTGGATACTACTAAGGTAACCGCACAGCCAAACTGAAAAACAACCAGCAGACTGCGAAGAAGGCTTCGAGACGAGGCGGCTACAACTCCTTTCAGTATTTGCACCGGGCGGAATGCAGAGATATAGAATGCCGGGTAGCTACCTGCCAGAATTCCAACACCAAAAATTAATGCAATTGCTAAAAGCCACAGTGTTGGATTGCTTAGATCGAGAATAAGTTGTTGCGCTATTAATTTATTAAAGAATGGAAGTACGAGATAAACAATCAGAAGGGAGATTAAGCCCGCGGTGATGGCCATTAATATAGCCTCGCATAAAAATTGAAAAATAATGGTAAACCGAAAAGCTCCTGTAACTTTTCTAACAGCAACTTCTTTCGATCGCCTTTGGGCACGGGCTGTGCAAAGGTTAACAAAATTGATGCACGCAATAGCTAGTAAACAAACACCCAGCACACCAAGTACCCGAACCACTTCGATACGACCGCCAACAACCACACCGTTTTCAAAGCGTGAGTACAGGCGCATTTCGGTAAGTGGATATAAGAAAATTTCTATATGCTGACCTTTTGCATAGTGTCGCTTTTCAATGTCTTTTATTGATTCATTAACGGAGGCGAGATCATAACCTTCCTTTAACTTTACGAGTGTGGTTACTGAATTATTTCCCCAATAAGTATCTTTCTCACCTAAGCTTTCGAGAAACCCGAAAGAAATCAAATATTCAAATTTAAAGTCGGTATTAGGTGGAAGATCTTCCAATACACCGGTTACAATAAAATCAAACTTAAAACCCTCTTGACTGATTGTTAGCGTTTCACCAAAGGCCTCTTTCTCACCAAATAGTTGTTTTGCAAATTTCTCAGTGATGATAATGGAGCTTGGATTTTCGAATGCCTTTTGTGGATCGCCCTTAAGGAATTTGAACGATAAAATACTTAATAGTGAAGCATCAGCAAACACACCCGATGTTTTGAGCAGTTTCGTATCGCCAACCGTGAATAAATGTGATACCCCCCAATTCCCATAGCTTGCGGCTGCTTCAACAGAAGTATACTCATCTTTTAGTGTTGGAGCGAGTACACGGGGCGTGGTTTCCCAACAAACCAGTTGACCATTTTCCTGAGAACGATTCCAACCCATGTAAAGCCGGTCTTTATCGGCATGATATTGTTCGAAACTAAGTTCATGAGCAATCCAGATAAATAATAGAAGCGCGCCTGTAAAGCCCAGCGTTAGCCCCAAAATATTAATAGCCGAAAATGCTTTGTGGCGAAACATAAACCGGATAGCTACTTTCAAATAGTTCGTTAGCATATGCAATGATGTTAGGTTGATAGATGGTTTGTTTCTCAATAAAATCCCTGGCCGGAAAAATCGAATGGTATTCCAAACCAGTCTGCGCTTTGATTTTTGTTGACTGAATTTTTTCAGATCCCGCTCGTAATGTTGCAGCAAATCACCTTCTATTTCTTCCAGCAAGCGTGGTGGACAAAACCAGCGAAGGAAACGTAAAATCCACGAACGATCCATCTCAACCTATTTTAAGTTGAGGCACCAGCTTCCACAAATCCACACGCGCTTCTTTCATGGCTTTCAGCATGGCAAGTCCGGCATTGGTAATGGTATAGATGCGCTTTCTGCGGCCGCCTCTTTCATTTGTTCCACCACCCATATTCGATTTTAAAAAACCTTTGTCTTCCAAACGATAGAGGGTTACATGCACTGCGCTTAGGTTTACATCGCGCTTCATGCGGGTTTCTATTTCTTCGGCAATCGCAGCCCCGTAGGCATCTTCTTTTAATGCCGCTACCAGCGTTAAAACCAATTCTTCAAACTCACCCAGGTATTCCTTAGCCATATATATCCTTATATTTTGTTAAGTAAATAAATAAAAAATTTATTAGTTATCAAAATTGAAACACTCTAAGTGGTCAACGCCTCTGAAAAAGCATCTTGATACAGCTCCGTAAAAATCCTATACTTGCCAAAAGAAATTGTAATGAAGGCATAGGCTTATACTTTAAAAAGCAATGGATAAGAAACACGAAAAGGCCATGCTCGATTTGCAGCGCCTGATGGAAGCCGCCAACTTAAAAACCGAGGCCGACTACGATCGGTTTATCAAAGAGTTTACAGGCAAAACTATCCCAAAGCAGCACTTTCGCCACAAGAGCAAGCACAAGATTTAATTTACCAGGCCATAGAAGAAGGTAACCCGATCACTACCGATCGGCTCATCTACCACGCCTTGCAATTAGATAAAGATTGTGTGGAGGCCTATGAGTTAATGGGCGATATGGCTGAAGGACCCATGTTATCACTAACGTTTTATCAAACTGCTGTGGGCCTGGCCCGTAAAAAATTAGGCACAAAGTTTTTCAAAGAAAATATTGGCCACTTTTGGGGACTGCACCAAACACGTCCCTTTATGCGGTGCCTGAAAAACTCGGCCGAGTGTTTATATATACTGGGCCAAAAAGAAGAAGCGCTCGCTATTTTTTTTGAATTGCTTTCTCTTAACCCCAACGATAACCAAGGCATTCGCGACCAAGCCGGATTATATTGTTTAGAGTTGGGCAAAATTGATTGGTTTGAAAAGCTAAACAAAGAGTACGAAGAGGATGCCACTGCCTTTCATCATTACAATGCCGCATTGTGCGAGTTTATTAAATTCGGAGATAACGCAGTAAGCAGAAACGCACTGGCAAAGGCGCGCGAAGTGAATAAGCATGTACTTCAATTGATGCTTACTAAAAAAGAATTGCCTGACCTACCCGATCACTATGGCTTTGGCGATAAAAATGAAGCCACTTACTACTGTGTGTTGGCTAAAGATATTTGGCATACTATCCCAAATGCCATCGCATGGCTGGAAGCTGTTTATAACAAACGTTAGAGCTTTTAGGTTTGCAAACAATTTATTCAAAACTTCCCCTTCAAAAACGCTGCTGTATAACTGCCTTTGGCTTTCTTTACCATGTCTTCCGGTGTGCCTTCAAATAGAAGTTTGCCGCCATGCTTCTCACCACCTTCGGGGCCGAGGTCAATAATCCAATCGGCACATTTGATCACTTCAAGATTGTGTTCAATCACTATAACCGAATGGCCCTGATCCACCAGCGCATTGATGGCTTTTAATAGTTTTGAGATGTCATGAAAATGCAATCCGGTAGTCGGCTCATCAAAAATGAAAAGTATGTTGCCCGTTGTGTCCGAATTATTCTTACCTAGAAACGAAGCCAGTTTTACCCGCTGCGCTTCGCCACCCGAAAGTGAGTTGGATGATTGGCCAAGTTTCACATAGCCTAAACCAACTTCAAACAAAGGAAGAATGCGTTCGTACACCGCTTTTTTGTCCTTGAAAAATTCCAAGCCCGCCTCCACCGTCATGTCCAGGATATCGGCAATGTTCTTACCGTTGTGTTGTACTTCCAATACTTCTTGTTTGAAACGCTTGCCGCCACAACTTTCACACTTCAGAAAGATGTCAGCCATAAACTGCATTTCAATTTTTATTTCGCCTTCGCCCTGGCAGGTTTCGCAGCGGCCACCTTCCACGTTAAAAGAAAAATGCGAAGGCTTATACCCACGTTGTTTACTCAGTGGCTGATCGGCATACAGATTACGAATGGCATCGTACGCTTTTACATAACTGATCGGGTTGGAACGCGATGATTTACCAATCGGATTTTGATCTACAAATTCTACTTGCGTAATTTTATTGATGTCGCCCTCTAAGCGACCGTACTTGCCTGGTGTTTCGGCAACCGAACCGCTTATGCGACCTAAAGCCGGATAAAGTATTTTCTTAACTAAAGTCGATTTGCCCGAACCACTTACTCCGGTTACAACCGTAAGCACACCCAAAGGAAATTTTACCGTAAGGTTTTTCAGATTATTCTCGCGTGCACCCGAAACCGTAACCGCATCTTTCCACTTTCTGCGAACTTTGGGCACGGCAATTTTTTCGGTGCCATTCAGGTAATCAACTGTGTGCGATTTTACTTTACCATTTAATTCGTGTTGTGAACCCTGAAAAATTAATTCACCGCCATGCGAACCGGCATCGGGGCCAATGTCAATAATCTGATCGGCCGCACGCATAATTTCTTCTTCGTGTTCTACAACAATTACGGTGTTACCCATATCGCGCAACGATTTCAACACCTCCACCATGCGTGCAGTATCGCGCGGATGCAAGCCAATACTGGGTTCATCCATAATGTACATAGAACCCACTAAGGCACTGCCCAACGAAGTTGCCAGTTTTATACGTTGAAACTCACCACCCGATAAAGTTGATGTTACCCGATTGAGAGTCAGGTAACCCAAGCCTACTTTATCCATGTATTCCAATCGCGATTTGATTTCAGTAAGAATGCGTTCGGAGATTTTTTGCTCGTAAGCTGGTAATTTCAGTTCATTAAAAAATACCAACGTTTCTTCAATCGGCATCAGTACCAGATCCGTAATGGATGTGTCTGCTATCTTCACATAAGCTGCATCTTTCCGCAACTTCGTACCGCGACAATCCGGGCAAGTGGTTCTGCCGCGGTAACGCGATAGCATTACGCGATATTGAATCTTATGCGTTTTGGATTCGAGGTATTTAAAGAAGTCGTTGATCCCATCGAAATGTTCGTTTCCTTTCCATAGCACATCACGCTCTTTCAGTGTGAGTTCGCTGTAGGGCCGATGAATCGGAAAATCAAACTTGATTCCATTCTTGATTAATGGCTTGGCCCACTCGCTCATTACTTCACCACGCCAGGGCGCGATGGCCCCTTCATAAATGGAAAGTGATTTATCCGGAATAACCAGATCTTCATCAATGCCCAACACTTTACCAAACCCTTCGCAGGTGGTACAGGCGCCAAAGGGATTATTAAAACTAAACAGGTTGATGGAAGGCTCGGTAAACGTAATACCATCTAACTCAAAGCGATCGGAAAAATTAAATTTTTCACCTTCAATATGCACCACACAGTCGCCATGCCCTTCAAAGAAAGCAGTTTGCACCGAATCGGATAGACGAAACGTTAAATCTTCATCGGTTACATTTACCGATGCGCGGTCAATGAGAATTTCAACGACCTCACCCCCGGCCCCTCTCCGGAGGAGAGGGGAGGAGTTAGTTTTACCCTTTGGTTTTTTTATTGGCTTTTCACTTGCTTCAACTTCACTTGGTAAACCTAAAATCTCTTCAATGAATTTCATCTCACCATTCACCAACACCCGTGCAAAGCCTTTGCTCAACAACAAATTCAACTCATCAGCAAGCTTGCGGCCTTTGGTAATCTTAAGCGGGCAAGTCACCATAATACGTGTGCCTTCCTTCTGTTTGTTGATGAAGTCCACCACATCGGTAACGGAATCGCGTTTTACTTCTTTGCCACTAATTGGCGAATATGTTTTACCAACGCGCGCAAACAACAACTTCAGATAATCGTAAATCTCGGTGGTAGTGCCTACGGTAGAGCGCGGGTTTCTGGTGTTTACCTTTTGCTCAATCGCGATAGCGGGTGAAACACCGCGTATATAGTCCACCTCGGGTTTTTCCATGCGCCCCAGGAACTGGCGTGCATAAGAGCTTAAACTTTCCACATACATGCGCTGCCCTTCAGCAAACAAAGTGTCAAAAGCCAGTGATGATTTTCCAGAACCCGAAAGGCCGGTAACTACTACCAGTTTATTACGAGGAATAGCGACACTCAGGTTTTTTAAATTATTAACCCGTGCGCGTTTAATGATAATAAACTCTTTGGGGTCAAGATCGTCTAAGTAAGAATCGTTGGAGGTGTGCATGCGAAGCGGCAAAAGTAAACCGGGATTTTGTATTTAAAAAAATTGATGCGTTTGTGTAAAGTTTATCCGCGTTTTAACTCATTAATGATGTGAATGATAGCCCTGATTATGCATCAGGGTAATCACTAAAATCATTTGTTTTAATAAAGTAAATCGTTTTCATCAAAATATGAACATTACAGAAAGCGATCACGGTTAAGCTTGTCCTACCCGGAGTGCAAAGTTGGACTAACGTAAAACAAAAACACCACCTGTTTTGCTCAGGTGGTGTCTTTTATTTTTTGTTTCGATCAGTTATCGAAATCCGGATCGTAGCTTGCCTCTTTGCCAGAGCCGCCATCATCATCAAAATCGCTGCTGTTATCAAACTCATCTTCTGTATCGGGCGTGGCCGGACGTAAATCATCCTCTTCATTATCAAACTCCTGTCTTTCGCCAGACTCAACATCATAGCCGCCATCGCTGTTTTTAGTGGCCGGAACTTTCACCAGATAGATGGAGTCTTCCGTTTCCAGCGGAAAGACAAAAATGGGTTCTTTCTTGGCGTTGGTAATACGGGTAATGCTAACCTCATATCCATTAGGATATTGCTCTTTCACTAAATCGCGGAGATCTTCAGTAAGGTTCTCCAGACTTTTAATAACACGTTTCTTTGCTACTGCCATTGCGTTTAAAATCGAGGCCAAATAGCATAAGAAACCTGTTAGAAGGCAAATTTTTTTCAAAATTTTTTGTCTTTTTCCGTAATCTTTCTACTTTTCAATTCTCAAACAATTCCATTTAACCCACATACTATCGAGCGAGACATCTACGTTACCTAAACGCAAAAGCAGATGATTGACAGCAGATGCAGCGACAGCCAGTTGGTTTCGCTTTATCAAACCGGTAACGAAGAGGCGTTCGAGATGCTACTTCACAGACACAAGTCCCGTATTTATACGGCCATTTACATGATAGTTAAAGACCGCTACGAGGCAGAAGATTTGCTTCAGGATACCTTTATTAAGGCGGTTAATACTATTAAGAGCGGCCGCTATAACGAAGAGGGTAAGTTTTTACCCTGGATTAGTCGTATTGCGCATAACCTGGCCATTGACCGTTTCCGCAGAAACAAGCGCTACCCCGAGGTAGTGCTGGAAGACGGAAGTCGCGTGTTTGACTCCATGCAGTTTTCGGAGGAGTCGTACGAAGCCAAGCAACTGATGCGCGATACCAAATCCAGATTAAGGGATCTGATTAAAGAACTACCTGAAGAACAAAAACAGGTTTTGATTATGCGGCATTACCTGGAGATGAGTTTTCAGGAGATTGCCGACCGTACGGGGGTGAGTATTAATACAGCATTGGGGCGTATGCGGTATGCGTTAATCAACTTGAGGAAGAAAATGATTAAAAACCATATTGCCTATGACAAAGACATTTACCCAAAACGATCTGATCAGGTTTATATATCACGAGACCTCGGAAGAGGAGACGAGGGAGATTAACAAAGCCCTGCTATGCGATAGCAACCTGCAAGCTCAGTACAACGAGTTGAATGCCACACACCAGCATTTGAACCAGGCAAAACTGGAACCTTCTGCGGCAAGCATTCAAAACATTTTGAACTACGCGCGTGGTTTGCAGGAACATACCTGATTTTAAAACTGTAGAGACCTCCACAATGGAGGTCTTTTTATTTACAGACCATCACTCCCCTTCAACAGTTCGGTAGCAATCTTTTTCGGATGCTCTGGTATGTCTATACTTTGGCAGCATGAATACAGAAAAACTACTTTCGTACATGTTGTTGCTGCACATTGCAGGCGGTACGGTTGCGCTGCTTACCGGCCTTGGGGCCATGTTTACAGCCAAAGGCAGCAAACCCCATCGCTTATTCGGCAAAATTTATTTTTGGGGAATGACGGCTGTGTTTGTGGGTGCGCTCTTTACTGCCATTGGGCATGGTCGTGATTTTTTAGTGATGGTTGCCTTCTTCAGTTATTACATGACGGTGCGCGGCTATAGAATCTTATCGCAAAAGAAATTACATACCGGACAAAAAGCCGCCCCTCTAGATTGGGCATTTGCCGTGGTCTCAGGATTATTTATTGTGGCGTTGATTGGTTGGGGAGTCTGGGCGTTGATGAAAGGAATCACCATGGGAATTGTCGGGATTGTTTTCGGGTTAATCGGGTCTAACTTTTTGTTTCAGGATGTAAAGACTTTTATAAAGCCGCCACAACAAAAAATGCATTGGTGGTATGGCCACATCAACAGCATGGGCGGAAGTTATATCTCAGCCGTTACGGCTTTTGTGGTGGTAAATATTCAATTATCCCAGTTTCAATGGACATTGTGGGTACTGCCCGGTGTGATAGGGGATTATAATTGGCCGAACGATCAGAAAGTATAAAGTAAAGTTTGGAGAGGTGTAGGTATTGTTAAAGGTCTGTGCGGACACAGACCTTGAGTTAGTCTGTGCGGACACAGACTTCAAGTAGGATTAATAAGTGGCGACTAAAAGAATATAAGTAACGTTAGGAGACGGATAAGTGGTTTTGATTTAGTGTCAAATCCCACTACAACTCCGTAATAAAAATATTCTTCCATCTTACTTTCACACCGCCTCCATCATGAATCTGCAACGCAATCTTACCTGTGCGTGAACCAATTTTATCATCAGTAAGCGTAATCATCTGTTCGCCATTAAGCCAGGTGGTTACCACATTGCCTTTCACTACAATTTTCATTTTGTTCCACTCGCCTTCTTTCAATGCTTTTTCTTTTTCGGCAGTAGGTTGTATCAACCAGCCGCGACCGTACGATTCGTAAATGCCACCACTGTGGCTATTGAGTGGTGCTACTTCGGCCTGCCAGCCGCTTACGGTTGTGCCCTCAATCTGGCTATGAAAAAATACACCACTATTACCGTTGCTTTCTTGTTTAAACTCCAATGTCAACTCAAAATCCTTATACTCCTTTTCGGTTGCGAAGTATCCGTATTGTTTGTCGGGCCCGCTTTCGCAAACCAGCTCGCCTTTATCAACATACCATTTTTCAGTGCCATAAATTTTCCAACCCGTTAAATCCTTTCCATTAAATAACGATTTGTTCTGGGCTGTTGCCGATAGGGAAACAAAAGCAAATACAATAAGCAGGTTTTTCATTTTGATCATTTTTGATTTGCCGAAAATAGGAAAAATAAAAACTGATAACTTGCCTGTTCGAAAACAAATTCCAGGATGAAAACTATCGGTTTGTTAACCCTACTCGCTTTTATTGTTTTAATGTCGGCCTGCACGCCTAAGCCAGCAGCAGATTTTGAAAATTCAGGCAACGAAGCGGTAACAGAACAAGCTTCTGCAGCACAAGACCTGCAAGGCGAGTGGCACATGATTACCGAAGTAGATGGTGAGTGGGTTTTGTTTTATCCATGCGATGCCGACAATACATTTATCCAGATCAAAGGCGACTCGATTGTAATCGGTTGGGGACAAGACGCCACGGCAGGAAAAATCGAAAACCGGGCCAACGATGGTGACAAACTTACGCTTGCTGTAAATGAATCGGATATAATTAATACCTACCAGGTAAAAACCGGCACTATCGAATACACTGAATGGTGGCTGTGGGAAGATTCCGAAACACCTTCGCGATTTATCAAAGCAACCGATAAATCACAATACAAAGAAGTGCGCCAGCCTTGCAAAGAGTGCTGGGAAGATTGTGAGGAGCAATAACTCAAATAGTTTCACACAAAATTCAGTCAACATCGAACCGTTTTATTTCTTTGCAGCGTGAAAGTTTTAATCCTGCATCAGCATTTTAACACACCCGAAAAAGGTGGCGCGCTTCGTTCGTATTATCTCGCCACCGCGCTTGCCGCAAAAGGTATAGAGGTTACGGTAATTACCGCCCACAACGAAAAAATATATCGGCAAGAAACCATTGAAAATATTGACGTGCATTACTTACCGGTGGCTTACGATAATCGCTTTGGTTTCTTTGCCCGCAGCAGGTCATTTTTAAAATACGTGCGGCAATCCGTTAACCTTGCAAGGCGCTTTCGCAATACGGACTATTGTTATGCTATCTCCGTTCCGCTAACGGTTGGGCTTGTCGCAATGTGGATAAAGCTGCGCTATAAGATTCCCTACATTTTTGAAGTGGGTGATTTATGGCCCGAAGCTCCAATTCAATTAGGCTTTATCAACAACTTTGTGTTTGCTCAATCGCTTTATGCCTTGGAGAAAAGAATTTATAAATCGGCACACGCTGTAGTCGCGCTTTCGCCTTCCATTAAATCGGCTATCGAAAAAAAAGTGCCGGGCAAACCTGTGCACCTTATTCCCAACATGGCCGATTGCGATTTTTACAAGCCTGAGAAAAAAGATGCTGCACTCGAACACCAATATGGTGTGCATGGAAAATTGGTTGTGTCGTACATCGGGGCTATTGGAGTTGCGAATGGATTGGATTCTTTTCTGGAATGTGTTAACGCCTCGCGCAAAGCACAACTGCCTGTGCATTTTTTTATGTGTGGCGATGGCGCTGAATTAGAACGACTGAAAGGTCATGCACAAAGCATGGGATTAACTAACCTTACGTTTCTCGATTTCAGAAATCGGGATGGGGTGAAAGAACTGCTTAACATTACCGATGCCACCTTTATCAGTTTTAAACAAGTGCCGGTATTGGAAACCGGTTCGCCTAATAAACTTTTTGATGGACTTGCTGCCGGTAAACTTATCATTATCAATTTCGGGGGTTGGTTAAAGCAAGAGATTGAATCCACACAATGCGGGTTCTACTACAACCCGCAACAACCCACTGAGTTTATAAAAAAACTTTCGGCTCATTTATATGAAGGCGGTTTGCTCGAGCGGGCACAAGCAGCATCGCGTAAGTTGGGTGAAGAGAAGTATAATCGAAAGATTTTGAGCGATTCGTTTACCCTTATATTTAATAAGCTAAAGTAAGCTGTAGTCCTGCCTGCGTTACGCTACATAAAGCACCAATCCCTTTAAATATTCACCTTCCGGATGATAGAGTGACACGGGATGGTCGGCTGGTTGTGATAGATGATGCAATACTTTAATTTGTCGCCCGGCCTGAATACCGGCCGATACAATTGTATCGTAAAACAATTGCCGATCCACCACTTGCGAACAGGAGAATGTAAAAATGATTCCGCCTGGTTTAATCATTTTCATGGCCTCGGCATTTAATCGCTGATAGCCTTTCACTGCCTGGTGGCGCGAGTCTTTATGTTTGGCAAAAGCTGGCGGATCGAGAATAATCAGATCGTACACATCCTTCTTGTCTTTCAGAAAATCAAACGTGTCTTCAGCCACGCACGCATGTGTGGTGGGGTTATACCCATTCAACTCCAGATTTTTCCGCGTAAGCGTAATGGCTTTTTCAGATGCATCAACCGAGTGCACAAGGGTTGCTCCGTTTTGCAACGCATAAACCGAAAACCCACCGGTGTAACAGAATGTGTTGAGTACAGCTTTGCCTTTTGCCATTTCGCCAAGCAGTTTTCTGTTTTCGCGCTGGTCTAAAAAGAAACCTGTCTTTTGCCCCTCTTCCCAATCAATTAAAAATTTGTTACCGTGTTCCAGCACTACATGCGGCACGACAGCCATGCCTGTCAGGTATTCGCTCTCTGTTTTCTCCTGCATCGATTTGAAGTAAACAGCCGACATGCGAAAGCCTGCAGTTGGCAAGACGGACCCTACTGCTGTCGCGATTAAACCCTTATCGCGTTGCATGCCTGCCGAGTGTGCCTGAATAATAGCCACATCGTGGTAAATGTCTATAATTAATCCAGGCAAACCGTCACCTTCACCATGAACCAATCGATAGGCATTGGTTTGATCAGAAATCACATTGGCCTCTACACGAACCTGAAGTGCCTTTTTAATTTTGCTTTGGTATAAATCTTCATTTGGTTTTTCACCAAATGTTATCATGCGCACTGTTATCGTTCCTTTTTGGTAATGGCCAAAGCCTACCGTAGTTTTACGGGCATCTTTAACCTCCACCCAATCGCCATCCTGCAAAGTTTCTGTTGCCGATTGAATTGCCCCAGAAAAAATCCACGGATGAAAACGTTTTACAGAATGATCGCGACCTTGTTTTAATGAAATAATTCCTTGAATGTTCACGTAGCAGGGGTATTGACAAAAAGCAAAGTTAGGTAATATATTTAGCTGTAAAATTTAACCATAAACCTATGCGATTAGTCGCTTTCGTTTTTTTACTTGTGCTTTCAGCCTGCAATCAAACTGCCTCGATTGAAAATAGTGATGCCACCCCTTCTGGTATTCCACCCGGAGCTTCACAAGAACAGTTTAGCGATACCCCCGGTATTACCCAGATTGTTCTTAACAACAGCGAAGGTAAGCCCATCAGCAGTGGTACGTTAAAGGATAATACAAGAAATGGTTCGTGGGTAGAGTATCATAACAACGGGCTGCCAAAATCTATTACTACTTATGTAAATGGAAAGAAAGAAGGTATTTACCTGGAGTTTAGCGAGAATGGACAAACTACCAAGCGCATTAATTATCACAACGATGTCCGCCACGGTGAATACAAGGAGTTTAATTACACCACGGTAAAGGAAGAGCGGTTTTATAACAATGGAAAATTAGAAGGCACCGTAAAAATATTTTATGCCGATGGTAAGGTTATGGAAGAGGGCTCTTATAAAAATGGCTTGCGCGATGGTGTTTCGCGGTGGTACGATCAGCAGGGAAATATGACAATTGAATACGAATACAAGAACGGTGAACTAATAAAAAAATGAAAAAATGTCAGGTTTTTATGAACCTAAACCCGGGAGTAAGTCGTTTTTAAACGCACTGGCATTCCTTTTGAGTTTTGAGACGTGAGATGGACGATTCACAATATTTTAACATCCTCAAATTAAAACTTTTGAACGCTGTTACTTATCGTTCAGTAATGCCACAAATTAATTTTTAAAACTAAAAACTTAATGCAATTATGAAACGGTTCGGATCACTCGTGTTGGCTGCCGTGTTGGGAAGTGTGATAACCATTGTAGCCACGCAAAACTTTGTTAAGCAACCCGTGCAAGGTGTAAAGATTGAACATGTAAATGGTTTACCTGTTAGTCAGGTAGCCTACACCACAAACGAAAAAGGCGAAGTGGTGCCTCTTGATTTTACCGGCACTGCCGAAAATGTAACACAGGCGGTAGTACATATTCGCTCTACACAAGAAAACCGTACCAGTAGTAATAGCCAGGTGCCCGATGCCTTCCGGCACTTTTTCTTTGATAGTCCTTTTGAAAATCAGATGCCCCGGCAAAGCACAGGTTCTGGAGTAATTATTAACAAGGACGGTTACATCGTTACCAATAATCACGTTATAGAAGGCTCTGAGGTTGTGCAGGTAACCTTATCAGATAATCGCGAGCTTAAAGCGGAAGTAATTGGTACCGATCCGGATACCGACCTTGCTGTAATTAAAGTAAACGCCAAAGACTTGCCTTACCTTTCTTTTGTCAATTCCGATCAAACCAAAGTAGGTCAATGGGTTTTAGCGGTTGGTAATCCTTTCAACTTAAACTCAACCGTAACGGCCGGCATTATCAGTGCCAAAGGTCGCAACATCAACATCATTAATTCAAACAAACAAAATCGCTATGGCGAGCAGAATGTGAGCACAGCCATTGAATCATTTATACAAACCGATGCCGCCATCAATCCTGGAAACAGTGGTGGAGCTTTGGTTGATCTGAATGGCGGATTGGTTGGAATCAACACCGCTATTGCAAGCCCAACAGGTTCTTATTCAGGTTATGGCTTTGCGGTACCGGCCAACATTGTAAGTAAAATTACGGAAGACCTGATTTCGTTCGGTACTGTGCAACGCGGATGGTTGGGAATAAATGTGAGTAACGTTTCTAGCGATCTCGTTAAAGAAAATGATTTAGCTGTAAACGAAGGTGCTTTTGTAGCGGGTTTTGGTGATGCGCCTGATAAAAGTGCTGCGAAAGCTGCTGGTATTAAAGAAGGTGATGTGGTAGTTAAACTGGACGATACCTCTATCAAATCCAATACAGCTTTAATAGAATATATTGGTCGCAAGCGGCCGGGCGATAAGGTAAGTGTTACCGTTAATCGTAGCGGTAAAGAAATTGTTATTCCGATTACACTTAAAAACCGCGATGGCAATACCAACACCGTTAAACGCGAAGAAAAAGCTGATGTGGCTGCATTAGGATTGGAATTGGAAGAGTTGGACAGCAAGGTGCTTAAGCGCCTGGATGTTACGAGTGGTGTAAAAGTTAAGACCCTGGATGCAAAATTGAAACGCAGCGGTATGCGGGAGGGCTTTATTATCACCCATGTAGATGATCGGGCTGTAAAATCCACTAAGGAGGTGAACGAAATAATAAAAAAGAAGAAGTCCGGAGACTTGATTACTTTCGCTGGTATTTATGAAGATTATCCACGTGAGTATATTTATGCGTTAAGAATGTAAAACCAAACCTTTTGTACATGAGAAAACTGTTTAGAAAAGGAGAGCGCGTTCGGAGTAAGATTGATGGCAAAGTAATGGAGGTGCTCAAGTATTTGAAGTCGAACCTGGTAGAAGTGCGGTGGTTCGATTTACAGGCCAAAGAAGTAAGAACCCACAAAATAAAGGAAGACAAACTTTCGAAGGCCGCCTGAAATGATTATTCATCTTTTTAACGCCCCGGTTTAACAGCCGGGGTTTTTTATTGGCCCACTATAACTCGCAAAATGTAAGTTACATTTTGTAAGTTACATTTTGTTACATATTTTTGGTGGCATGGAAGAGCCATTCAATCCGTTTCCCATCTATGGCTATTTTGGGCCAGCCTATTTTTGCAATCGCGGACGCGAAAAAGATAGTCTCATTGCTGCGCTGCGCAATGGACGCAACGTTACACTTTACGCACCCCGCAGAATTGGTAAGACCGGATTGATTCACCATGTATTTCATCACCTTGGCAAAAAATGGAATTGCGTTTACCTCGATGTGCAAGAAGCTTTTTCATTTAAAGATTTTACCAATGCCCTGCTGGCAGCTGTACTGAATGCCGTATCAAAAAATAATTCGATTTTAAAAAAATTTCAGGATTGGATATTTACACTGCGTCCTGTTATGTCGGCCAATCCCCATTCGGGTAGTTTACAATTAGAAATTGATTTTGCGAGCGAGGCGCAACAACGCACCACCGTAAAAGATGCTTTACGGTTGTTAGATTCATTTGGACCTGGTGTAATTGCACTGGATGAGTTTCAACAGATAAGCGCGTGGGATACAGATTCGGTTTCTATTGAAGGGTGGTTGCGTTCAGAGGCACAACACCTGAAAAACCTTCGATTCATTTTTTCGGGAAGCCAGTTTCATTTGCTTTCTGAAATGTTCAACTCCGCCAAGCGACCGTTTTATGCCAGTACCCAATCCACAGCTATTGGAAAAATCAGCCCAAGCGATTATACAACGTTTATTCAGCAGCATTTTAAAAATAATCGACTTAAAATCGGTACCGAAGAAATCAACCAGATACTAACCTGGGCCGATGGTAACACCTACAACATTCAATTACTATGCAACCGTGTGTTTTCAAAAACGAAAAAAGAAACTTCGCGCGCGATAATAGACGAATCGATTCTGGAAATTTATGCCGAGAATAAACTTTCTTACCTGGCATTAAGCACGTCAATGTCTCAATACCAATGGCGGGTTTTAACTGCGATTGCTCAGGAAGGCAAAGTTTATCAGACCACCTCGAAAGCTTTTATAACCCGCCACGATTTAGGATCAAGTGCCTCCGTGCTGCGGGCGCTGGAGTTTCTTACTTCACGCGAGTTGGTGTATCAATATTTAGACGAGGAGGGCAAATCGTACTATGAAATTTATGACATCATTCTGATGCGTTGGCTTCAGAAGAAATGAAGTAATTTTGAACAACTACTTTGTTTATTCGGTTAAATACTAAAAACTCAGAGCCATCAAAAAGTTCGACATTCCCGCTTATTATCGCTCGTCCATTACCGGCAAAGTAAAGGAAAGCCGCAGGGTAAAAGATCTGCGCAAGCAAGACTTTACTCCCGCCACGCTCGACTTCGGGCCGGTACAATTTATTCTGGCGCGACATTTTGGTTTTTGTTATGGTGTAGAGAACGCAATTGAGATTTCCTATCGGGCTTTGGAGGAATCGGTAGGGAAGAATGTTTATTTACTAAGCCAGATGATTCACAACCAGGAAGTGAATAACGATTTACAAGCACGGGGAATAAAGTTTATAATGGATACCGATGGCACCCAGTTTATTCCGTGGGAAAAAATCAGCAAAGAGGATGTAGTGATTATACCAGCCTTTGGTACTACATTAGAAATTGAACATCTCCTTTTTGATAAAGGTGTTGAAGTTCAAAAGTATAACACTACCTGCCCGTTTGTAGAAAAGGTTTGGAACCGGGCTGAAAAGTTGGGCAAAGAAAATTATACAACCATTATTCATGGCAAGCCCAAGCACGAAGAAACGAAAGCAACATTTTCGCACAGTGCACACAACGGCCCCTCTGTAATTGTGCGCGATATGGATGATGCTGAAAAACTCAGCAACTACATTTTGGGCAGCAAAACGAAATCGGAATTTTACGAAGAGTTTGCGGGTAAGTTTTCAAACGGATTCGATCCGACACAGCACCTGCAGCGGGTAGGCGTGGTAAATCAAACTACCATGCTGGCTACCGAAACCCAAGCCATTGCCGATTTCTTTAAACAACTAATGATTGCAAAGTTTGGTGTTGATAATATTAAAGAACACTTTGCCGATACCCGAGACACGCTGTGTTACGCTACCAACGACAATCAGGATTCTACCTATCAACTACTGGAAACAGAAGCCGACCTGGCTGTAGTAGTGGGTGGCTATAATAGTTCCAATACTTCACACATTGTTGAGCTTTGCGAACGCAAGTTTCCAACCTTTTTCATTAATTCCGAAGCAGAAATAAAATCGCGCTCAGAAATTCATCACTTCAACTATCCGCGCAAGCAAAAAATTGTAACACACGAATTTTTACCCGACAAAAAGCCGGTGCGTATTATACTTACCAGTGGCGCTTCCTGCCCCGATACGCTGGTGGATCGGGTAATGTTAAAACTTGTCGGTTATTTTGATGATGTTAAATCTGTTGATGAGGTACTGGCTACTTTTTGATTCGAACATGCCGTAACTCCTGCTACATTTGTCGGGTGAATCGCTTTTTCATTTTTATATCATCGCTCTATGCTTTTTCTGCTGTTGCTCAGCCGCAAGATTCCGTAAAAGTTTTACAAGAAATAACCATTCGTTCTTACGAAGCTGATCGCCCGTTGCTGGAGGTTCCTGCTGCTATTGGTTTGATATTGAAAGAAGATTTGCAACGGTTTAACAATACCTCGCTGGTTTCGGCTGCCAATACCTTGCCCGGTGTGCGCATGGAAGAACGTTCGCCCGGTAGTTATCGCTTTGCCATTCGTGGAAGTTCATTGCGTGCACCTTTTGGCGTTCGTAATGTAAAAGTGTATTGGAACGAGTTGCCCCTAAGCGATGCCGGTGGCAATACCTACCTCAACCAATTGGATGCAAATAGTATTCAGCAAATGGAAATTATTAAGGGACCAGGCTCCAGTTTATATGGTGCCGGTACCGGTGGTGTTATCCTATTAACCTCACCACAAGCTGATGTAGGAACATCTCTTACTGGTTCATTTTTAGGTGGGAGTTATGGCTTGCGCAATTATCAGATTTCACTCCTTCAAGGCAGCGAGAAAACAACTCATTATATAGGTTATCAACATCAGCAAGCCGATGGTTATCGCGAGCAAACCCGCATGGTACGCGATCAACTAACCAGCACATTCCGGTTTTCTATTTCTGATAAAGAAACATTAGAGACGGCTATTTTCTATACAGACTTATATTACCAAACTCCTGGTGGCTTAACTCTTGCCGAGTTTGATGCAAATCCAAAACAAGCTCGGCCTGCTGCCGGAATTAATCCAGGTGCGATTGATGTAAATGCCCATATCGCTCAGCGCTCATTTTATACCGGGGTTTCACATCAATATCACTTCCGAAAAAATTTGCACAACCGCACCAGTGTGTTTGGTAACTTTGTTCAGTTTAATAATTCGGCTATCCGAAATTTCGAGCGCAGGTTGGAACAAAACTTTGGTGCGCGTACAGTTACTGATTTTTCTTTTGATGTTAACACCTGGCAAATGCGATTGCTTGGCGGTGGCGAATACCTGAATGGTTTTTCACCCATCAAAACCTACCAAAACCTGCAAGGCACAACAGGTACTCTGCAAAGCGATGATGAGTTACGAACGCGGCAAGCGAGTTTATTCGGCCAGGCAGAATTAAATTATACAAATTGGTTTCTTACTGCGGGACTAAGTGCCAATTGGATTGCGTACAACTTTCAGCGCTTAAGCAATGTTCCGGCTGTGCAACAACGTACCGACTTCAAACCACAAGTAACACCTCGCATTGCTTTGCTGCGAAAAATAAACGCTGCCTTCAGCACACATGCCAGTGTCAGTTGGGGATTTTCGCCACCCACCTTAGCCGAGGTTAGACCATCGGATACCATTTTCAATCGCGATCTTCAATCTGAAAAAGGAATTCAAACCGAAGTTGGTGCAAGAGGTTATTTTGGCAAGCGTAAATTTTTTGTGGATGCTGCGCTCTATCACTTTGCGCTGAAAGAAACTATTGTGGTGCGCAGAGATGCTGATGGTGCCGATTATTTTGTGAATGCCGGTGCTACCCGTCAAAACGGACTTGAACTTTTAGTTAACTGGCAACCTCACATCAATCGTTTCAACTCGTTCAAGTTGTGGGGTGGTCTTACATTAAATCATTATTCTTTTCAGGAGTATGTAAAAGATGTTACTTCCTTTGATGGCAACAAACTAACCGGAGTTCCCGATCGCATAATTACTGGTGGCGTAGATTTTGAAATTCAAAAACATTTTTACGGCCACCTAACTCTCAATTATACTTCTTCGCTTCCGCTGGATGATGCCAACTCAGTTTTTGCTAAATCCTACACGTTGATCAGTTGCCGGTTAGGTTATAAAATCAATGCCGGTGAAATGCCGCTCGATTTTTTCGCTGGAGCTGACAACCTGCTTAACGAACATTACAGTTTAGGCAACGATCTGAATGCAGCCGGTGGGCGCTATTATAACGCTGCCTCAGGCAGAAATTATTTTGTGGGGTTGATAGTTAGCCCAAAATTCAACTAGCTATTTTGTAAAGTTGAAAGTATGTGCGCCTTCAACTGAAGATACACGTCCGCTACCAAGTGTCGTTTCATCCCAGTTTAGTTTCAAAACAAGGGTGCTGGTTGTGGCGGTTTCAATCGTAATTAATAACCCATCGTTGCGTTGAATAATTTTTCCGGTATCATCGCTAAACTGCCAGGTTCCCAATGCTGGCCAGATTACGCGACCATTGGTAGCTGTAAAATTAGTGTCAGTAAACCGAAGTGTTAACCCCGTGTAAACAGCAGTTTGATCTACTCCGCTAACCGAAACAGTTTGAAGTGCCCACGTGCCTGATGTTAAAAGCGAGCGCATCTCGTCAACGGGTGAGGGATCATCACTATTGCCCCCACAACTACTCAAGTATATCAGGCTGCATAGGCAAGCCATAGAAAAACAAATCAAAAATTTCGATTTCATGGTATTTTATTCTTTAGTGAATCGTGATGAGAAATTAATCCGAGCCGAGGTGATTCGAATTATATAAAATCCAGTGCTGTAATGCGAGGTGTTAAATTCTACTTCATTCATATCGGTTTCTTTAAAATCCATTCGTCTGCCATCGGCCGCAAAAATTGAAATGCTTCGGTGTTCTGGTGAGCCTAGCAATCGAACCACTAATTTGTTAGCAACCGGGTTCGGGAAAATTTCTACTTCACCTTTAGTTGAAGAAGTCTCAGCTGTGATAACAAAGGTAAAAGCATCTGAGAATGCAGAGGTACAACCGCCCGTTGTAACTTGTACTTTATAAACACCAGGCTGAGTAACAGGAAGTGTAGCGGATGTAGCTCCACCGATTGCAACATCATTTCTATACCATTGATTTCCTGCTGCAGCACTGGATGTAAGTGAAGGTGATTCTGTGTTAACCCCTGTTGGTGTAATGGTTGGTTTTGCTGGGTTAACACAAAAAATCTGGCTTACCTGCGTGGCCGCATTGTAATTATTATCGCCAGCCTGATTGGCATGAATAGTTACACTACCGGCAGAAACAAGTGTAACAGTGTTTCCTGCTACTGTGGCAATGCTTGTGTTTGAACTGGTGTATGAAACTGTAAGTCCAGAAGAGGCTGTTGCGCTTAATGTAAACGGAGCATCACCCAATGTTTTTGCGGCTAGTGTATTAAACGAAATGGTTTGATTGCCCTTGTTTACAACCAGATCGCGCGCCACGTTTGGTGCTGCATTAAAAATATCATTACCCGCCTGACTTGCTGTGATCGTAGTTGTACCTGCGCCAACAATGGTAACCGTGCTGCCATTAATGGTGGCCACATTTATGTTGCTGCTGCTATAAGATACAGGCAAGGTTGAGGATGCCGTGGCGGTAAGATTAAATGCCGCATCGCCAACATTCTTTGATGTGAGTGAACTGAATGTGATGGTTTGATTTTGTTTGTTAACCGTAATAACTAAAGTAGCATCATTAGTAGTTGCCCCACACGCATTTGACGCTGACACTCGTACGGTTCCGCTTGTACTACTTGGTGTTACGGTTATAGAGTTGGTTGTTGAGGTACCTGTCCAGCCGGCAGGCAAAGTCCATGTGTAGGAGGTTGCCCCAATTAAAGGAGTAATTGAATATGTTTGAGAGCTACCCGCTAAGACTGTCTGGCTTCCGGCTATTGCCCCAGGTGTTGCTACATTACCACACAAGACACCGGCAAGGTTAACACGTTGAGCATAAATGTCTGCAGTAGCAGTTCTGAAATCATTCCAAGCAATAATAGCTCCATGCTTTGATGCTACTAAATCAAATTCATCCGAAATTATAGTTGGTGCTGATTGTTCCCCGGCAGCATTACCAATTACCACTCCATTGTTTGTCCATTGTGGAGTCCCCGTACTACTTACTTGCTGAGCATAAATATCATACGAGGCCCCTCTTTGATCTTCCCACGTAATAGTGGCCCCATCACTAAAGTTTAACGCAAGGCCAGCAACAATACGAGGGTTTGTTTGTGGCCCGGTGCTTGTACAAATTGTAACTCCATTTGCAGTCCATTGTGCCGCTCCATTAAAATCAACCCGCTGTGCGAATATATCCGCATTTCCGTTTCGTAAGTCTTCCCATGTAATAATCGTTCCTCCACTATCATCACTTGCCTGGTTTGGCTTGGTTTGATTTCCTGCTGCGATACTTACTGCTACACCATTTGCTGTCCATTGGGCTACCCCGGCACCATTTACACGTTGAGCAAAAATATCCGCATTTCCATTTCGATAATCTTCCCATGTTATTATACCCCCTCCAATGCCACTGTTTCCATCGGAGATAATGGATGGATTGAATTGTTCGCCACTGGCCGAACAAATCGCTACCCCATTTGCTGTCCACAAAACCACTCCGTTTGTATTCACTTTCTGAGCATATATGTCTTGATTGGCCGTACGCTGATCTTGCCACGCTACAATGATTTCAGACCCCG
This sequence comes from Cyclobacteriaceae bacterium, assembly GCA_019638395.1. Taxonomy (GTDB): domain Bacteria; phylum Bacteroidota; class Bacteroidia; order Cytophagales; family Cyclobacteriaceae; genus ELB16-189. The sequence goes on along the minus strand of JAHBTX010000002.1, from coordinate 874,885 downwards.
TTCCTACCATCATAAGAGATGGCAGACTTTGTACACCTACCGCAGTACATAATGCTACTCCATTGGCAGTCCATTGAACAACTCCGGCACTATTTACCCGTTGCGCATAAATATCATAATCCGTTCCCGCTGCACCACTTCTATTATCCTCCCAAGCGATGTTTGCTCCACCACTCGGTGCCAGTTGTATCTGGGGCCTTTGCTGGTTAAGTGTAGTTGCACTAATAACAACTCCATTGGCAGTCCATTGCACGCTACCGGTTGCATTTATTCTTTGCGCATAGATATCGTAATTTCCACTGCGCAAATCTTGCCATGCAATAATGGCACCTCCGCTTCCGTCAGGAATAATTACTGGAGACTCCTGACCTTCCGTAGCGGTACATATTGCTACACCATTGGTTGTCCATTGTGGAACCCCTTGGGCGTTTAAACGTTGTGCGTAAATATCTGCGGTACCGCTTCGGTAATCTTCCCAAACCATAATAATACCGCCATTGCCATCGGTAGTACTTTGTACATAGCGCTGTGCCCCGGTTGCTGAGCTTACTATATTATTCACTCCCGCATCGGTGGCCCATTGTGCTTGTGCGGTTGTTGTGATGAGTAGGCCCATCACAACTTTGAAGAAAAAAGATGTTTTCAATTTCATAAGCATGGTGTTTGCAAAAAACTTCTGGTTACGAAGTACTTCCAAACCGTATAGGCAAGCAACCCCATAAACATGTGGATTTTCGTATCTTCACCAGTATGAAGGTTTTGTTGCTGGTTCTTTCTACAGTTTGTTGTCTTGCACAAGAACCAATACGCTTTAAACACATTACGCGCGAGAATGGCTCCAGCATTACCGGTGTACAGAGCTTTCATCACGATTCAGAAGGTTATTTATGGATGGCTTCACCATCAAGTGAACTTATCCGGTTTGATGGTACAAACTTCCGGTATTATGGCTTTGCGGATTTTGAAGTGGGTGGTAATCGTAGTTCGCGCGGAACGTTGGTTTTTGAAGATCGTAAGCAACAGCTTTGGGTTGGTACCGATACGGGTTGGCTTTTTCAGTACGATCGCATTAGGGATCAATTTGTAGTTGCAACCGATAGTTCGCAATCGGCTAACGCCCGTATCTTTTGCGCTACCGAAGCCCCCGATGGAAGTTTTTGGCTTGGCTCGTTAGGCGGTGGTCTGATTAGGTTTCATCCGGAAACAAAAACTTTTAAACAATACAAAGCAGAACGTGGAAACACTGCTTCGCTGCCTGACAATTTTATCAGTGGATTGGCATATGATGCAGACGGAACACTCTGGATAAGCACCACCGGTGGATTGTGTAGTTACAACTCTCAAACTGATTCATTCACTTCTTATCCATTAAGCAACGCTAACCCAGAAGACACTTATCGATACCGGGTAATCCGAAGTCTGCATATAGCAGGCGATAACATTTATTTAAGTACCTATGGTGGTTTGCAGATTTTTAATCGCATCACAAAAACAAGCCAGCACCTTATTCATAATCCCAATCATAAAAACTCGCTTAGTCATAACTCGTTATTCCGTATTGCTGAGGGTGCCAATGGAAAACTCTGGATAGCTAGTTTTGGGGGCGGTCTCAATTTGTATGACCCAGCTACTCAAACCTTCACGCACTGGAAGAATGATGCCTTTACTACCGAAGGCCTCCCCAGCAATAATTTATTTTCAGTTTATATGGATAATCAAGGCTTGCTCTGGATTGGTGCTTCTGATAATACAGTAAGTGTACTGAATACAAAAGCCAAAAAATTTCACTATGTAAAAAATAATGCCGGTCAGCCTTATAGTATTTCACGCGGTTGGGTTCGTTCGCTCCTGCCGGAAAATGATTCTGTCTTTTGGTTGGGGTTCAATGGGCAGGGACTTAACAGACTTAATTTAAATACCGGCAAAGCCGAAAAATTTATTCACGATACAAAAAACCCGAACAGCATAAGTCATAATACCATTAGTGGCTTAAGTAAAGATCGGCAAGGTAATTTATGGATTGCGTTGGAGGGTGGTGGCATCAATAAGTACGATAACTCTTCCAAAAAATTTACCCGCTACCTGGCCGGAAAAAACTCCATCAACAACAACGCTATTTCTGCTTTGCTGGTTGATAGCGAAAATGTTTTGTGGGCCACTGCTTATCGCGATGGATTGAACCTGCTGGATATCAATAAGAATAAGTTCAAACGAATCAACAACGATTCGCTTCGGGATGCTACGGGTATTTCATTTGAATTCGTGGAAGATATTTTTGAACTGAATGGCAACATCTGGTTTAATTGCCAAAACCAAGTGGTGGTATTTGATAAAAAATATAACCGCTTTGTTAAGGTGGCAGAAACCGGACGTGTATTACAGGCAGATAATCCCTTCAACTTGGAAATAATTCCGTACTCCGAAACAGAGATGCTGTTAATTACCAAAGATGTGGCCCGGGCCATCCGGTATGTTAGTCCGGATAGTATTCAATTTGAGCACTTGTTTAACATGAATGAAGCCGATAGACTGAAGTCTTTTGTTGTGCACAATAAAGAAATGTGGTATATAACCTATAATCATTTAGTACGCTGGAATCCGCTACAGCGCCAAAAGCATATTTATACTGGTGCTGATGGAATTGCAATTGATGAACTTAACTCCGTTTATAAGGACAAGCAGGGAAGAATCTTTATAACCTCAATTGATGGATTTAATTGGTTTTATCCCGATCAGATTGTGGACGATACACTTGACAGAAGAATAGTGTTTACTGATTTTAAACTCTTCAATCAATCAGCTTCGCAACAACCCGATTCCGTTTACAACTTTAGCATACCTACTCAGCCCTCGCAATTAAAGTCGGTTAACTTAAAACATCATCACAGTTTCTTCTCTATCGGGTTTGCCGCCCAGGAGTTTATTGCTCCGGAAAAAATTCAATACGCATATCGCTTAAGCGGATTTGATAAAGACTGGGTTTATGTAGGCAACCGGACTTTTGCCGGTTACACCAATCTTGATCCCGGCCATTATACATTCGAAGTAAAATCAACAAACCCTGATGGATATTGGAGTGAAGAAGCAACTTTTCTTTCCATCATTATTAATCCTCCCTTTTGGCGTACATGGTGGTTCATAATACTTGTACTATTCGCCACAGGTACGTTGCTCTATGCCATTCACCGCTATCGCCTTGCGCAAAGTTTAATACTTGAGCGTTTACGTACCAAGATTGCAAGCGATCTGCATGATGAGGTGGGTTCAAGCCTCACCAAAATTTCCATTTACTCAGAATTGGCACAGACTGAACTTACAGAAAAAGAAAAAGCAAATTACCTCAATTCAATCGGTGGGCTTAGTCGTGAGGTAGTAAGTACCATGAGTGATATTGTTTGGTCGATTGATAACAACAACGATTCGTTGCACGAACTTATTAACCGCATGAAAGATTTTGCTACTGAAGTTCTGCACGCCCGTAACATTGATTTTGAGTTTACACTTCACAAAGCTGAAAGCAACAAAATACTTGATCCTATTTTGCGACAAAACATTTATCTCATCTTTAAAGAAGCTATTAACAACATTGTTAAGCATTCGAAGGCAAACAAAGTGAATGTGTTTATTACTACTCATCCACACTTTGAATTACAAATTGCCGATAATGGAATAGGATTGCCGGCACAACAATCGCAATCGGGCAATGGCCTTCGCAATATGAACAGGCGTGCAGTGGCTATTGGCGGTAAGATCTCTTTTGCATCAAAATCAGGCACAACGATTACGCTTACACTTACTTAATCACCCCCATGTTTATGGGATTGAACGCAATTGGCCAGGCTGGTAGTTTCGTAGCCTAAACACGATCGTTATGAAAATCTTAATTTCATGCTGTTTGCTTATGGCTACCTTGTACACACAAGCACAATGGAAGTTTGAAGTTGTAGCTGGGCCATCTCTTACCACTTTCATTGGCAAGGATAAAAAGGTTTGGGGTGGAACAAATACTAATCCTAAGCTGGTACTACGCGGCAATGTTGGCTTTCGGGCCGAACGTTTATTATCCGAAAAATTTCTCGCAGGCGGAGGAGTTTCATTTGCATTGAAAGGCACAGTGTATGAAGGCGATCAGGAGTATTACAGCTCCACTACCTATATGTTGGAACGAATTCAAGTAAAGTACACCAAAGTGCTGAGCTACATCGATGTTCCGCTGTATGTAAAGTATGTAGCATCCGATAAGTTTAAGCTATTGATGGGCTTGCAACCTTCGTTTATGCTGAGTGCTAAAATCAAAAATGATGATAATGCCCGTACAGTCTTCCCCAGTCTGCCCGAAACAGAAGATGCGAAAGATTATTACACTCCTTTTGATTTAGGTGTTTTGTTTGGGCCACATTACCAGATTAATGATCAGTTTGCAGTACAACTATTGGTGGTACCTGGCATTTTGAAAATGGCGAAAGATGAAGTCTATGATTTTAATGGAGGCGTAAAAGAACAAAAGTTCAAAGTAAATAATGCATCTTTATCTTTTACATTCGTTTACATCATTCGCCAATAAGTTGATTCATGATTTTTGTAGGTATTGTTGAAGACGATGACCTGATCCGAAAGAGTATTCAGGATTTTTTGAACCGCCAACAGGGTTTTAGATGCGATTGGTCGTATAATTCTATAGAATCTCTGTTGCTTCATCTTCGTGCGGAATCATTACCACAGGTGCTGATTATGGATCTGGGGTTGCCAGGCATGTCGGGTATTGATGGGATGAAACTTATCAAGCAACAGTATCCACAAATCGACCTTGTTGTTTTTTCCGTTTACAACGATCCGCAAAAGATTTTTGATTCGCTTTGTGCCGGTGCTACCGGATACTTGTTAAAAAATACTCCACTCGATGAAATAAAATCGGCTGTGGAACTTTTAGTAAATGGAGGTTCACCGATGTCGCCCCAGATAGCCCGTAAAGTAATTGAGTTCTTTGCCCCACGCGGTAAACGCGAAGTAACATCGCCACTTTCTTCCAAAGAAAAAGAAATTGTGGTAGGTCTTGTAGATGGATTAAGTTACAAATTGATTGCCGACAGACTTAGTATTTCCATTGAGACGGTACGATTTCACATTAAAAGCATCTACCGTAAACTGCATGTGCATGGCAAGGCCGAAGTTATTTCCAAATCGCTACGCGGAGAAATTTAGTTTAACGCGATTACCCTTTTGATTAAATTTGAATAAACACCAACCTAAAAAAACGATTATGAAAATCAAACACCTATTACCGATTGCATTGGTGCTGGCCTTAGGCTCTTTTACATCATGTGAACTTTTTGATAAGGCAGATGATGTAACTTTTAATGTTGTGCTTCCGCTCAACTTTGTGATTGATGAAGACGATCCGGAAGCCGGAAGTTACTCCGATTCAAAACTGTTGAATGCCGGTTCTGATCCGGAAATAGCCAAATATGCCGATAAAATAAAAGAGTTTAAAATTGACAAGGTTACTTATACTATAACCAATCCTAACCCTGCCTCTGTTACTGTAGGTGGTACCCTATCCACAAGTTCATCCGTTATTGCTACGGCATCAGGGGTAAGTTTAAGTAATGCCGCTGAAACAGATTTAAATGCCAACACGGCCGGGTTTAACGATCTTGCAGCTAAGCTGCTTGAGGATAAACAAGAAATGATTTTGCTTACGGGCACCCTTTCTGATACACCCGTTAGTTTTAACGTACGCTTTCGGTTTTATGTTAAAATAACAGCCAACGCGCTTTAGTATAAATGCAATTTCAAATTATTCAAAAGGCCTATGTAGTGGGCCTTTTGTATTTTTACATCATGCTGGCTTATAATATTTTTTTTCGCAGTGGAGGGGTTCTTTTATTCGGCCTCTGTTTACTATTCTCTCAATGCCAAGATGACGATACCATTTTGCTTTCCATTACCCAACCTGTTGTTTTTTCGATTAATGAGGCCGCTGTTAATAGCAGTGGTAAGGATTTTGAAATAAATGCGGGCATCGATATCCGTAATAATGCTGAGGTTATTGATTATCTAAATAAAATTGAAGCCCTTGAAATTAATCTTATTGATTTCACTATTTCAGGCTCTTCCTCAGCAGACATTAGTCTCTTAAATGGAATAATCGAAACCTCTTCAGGGTTGGATGTTACTGAGGCGCGCCAAATTCTTTTTACAAATAGTAGCACAGGCAAATTTAATCTACAGCCTCCGGGAATTAATGATCTTTCAACCAGGCTAAAAGGAAGTGGCCATGATAACCTGAAACTTTTAGGCAGGCTTACGCGCACACCCTTTACCTGCACCTTAACTGTAAATTTTCACCTCCTTATAAAAGCACGCGCTAGCTGATGGCCCGGAGATGATTGATAATTAAGCCCGCATGCACCCGCGAGTTCTCTATAAACCATTTGTTGGTTTTCAATCCCCCCACTACTACACCTGCCAGGTATAATCCCGGCACGTTGCTCTCCATGGTTTTGTCATTGTAAACCGGTGTGTGAAAATCATCGGTGCCAAACGCCACACCCATTGCCTTCATAAAATCAAACGGAGGCTGGTAGCCCGTCATGGCCAATACAAAATCATTCTGCAACACAACATTTCCTTGAGGGGTTTTTACTTCAATGCTATGCGGTGTTATTCGTTGAATTGTTGAATTAAAGTATGCTTTAATCGAACCTTCTTTTATGCGATTTTCAATATCGGGTTTAACCCAGTACTTCACGCTTTCGCGGATCTCTCCTTCACGAATTATCATGGTAACATCTGCGCCTTTGCGCCATGTTTCAAGAGCCGCATCAACCGCTGAATTAGCTGCACCAATAATGGCAACCTTTTGGGCAAAGTACGGATGCGGTTCATCGTAGTAGTGTTTTACCTTCGGAAGGTCTTCGCCTTCCACATTTAATAGGTACGGCAAATCGTAAAACCCCAACGCCAGAATAACAGCACGCGCATGATAAACATTTTTTGAAGAGATGATTTTAAAATCTCTGCTATCCGTTTTGGAAACGGCTTGTACCGGTTCATACAGTTTTACATTCAATTGCCAGCTTGAACAAACCCTGCGGTAATATTCTAATGCTTCCGAGCGAGTGGGTTTAGGGTTGTTGGATATAAACGGCACCTCCCCAATTTCCAACCTGTCGCTGGTTGAAAAGAAAGTCATGTTGTGCGGATAATTATAGAGCGAGTTAACCAAACAACCCTTTTCAAGTATAAGGTAGTTAAGACCTGCTTTTTTTGCTTCTATCGCGCAAGCAAGACCGATAGGCCCAGCCCCTATTATAACTACATCAAATTTATCCGATGGTGCTTTCATGTTTACTGTTGGCTAAAAATACAAAATTGAACGGGCACTAACCGGAGCTTGTAATTATTCGAAGACTGAATTGGTTTTCAAAAGCCGGAATGTATATCCGGCAAGGTTATTAAAAGATGGTTTTTCTTTTTCGTTTGTTGACCTGGATACCGCGCTTAAAGATTGTATTCGCTCTTAAATAAACGCACTTCACTTTCTGAATTTTCTTTGCCATCTTCATGGTTTGTTCCACACACCTATGAAAATTCTGGCTCTGTTTTTCTGTTGCTTCTCTGCCATTACCTACGCCCAAACCGGCTCTGAAATTATTCTGTTCGATCTGAAAGTAAAAAAGAAAAAAACCACACTCTCCAATCCACAAAATATAACCAATCATACCGGTTACGATAATCAACCTTCTTTTCATCTTGGTGAACCGATTATCTATTACGCATCGTTTAACGATCAGGGTCGGTCGGATATAAAATCCTACAATTACGAAACGCAGACAACCCATCAGGTTACTGAAACAACTGAACGCGAGTACTCGCCCACACTCACACCCGATAAAACCGGCATCTCGTGTATCATTCAGCGCGATAATGGTGCGCAGGATTTAGGTAAATATTCATTAGACGGAAAAGATCCCTATGTAATTATCGATTCATTAGTGGTTGGTTATCATGTATGGGCCGATAACAGCCACCTGGCCCTGTTTGTGTTAGGAAAAGATGGTGCACCCAACACCTTGCATTACCTGAGGCTGCCTACACAAGCCGACACGATTATTGCCGAAAACATTGGTCGCGCGCTGCATCGTATTCCAAATGAACGCGCCATCAGCTTTGTGCATAAAGCAGCTGCCGGTAATTGGCAAATTAAAAAACTCAACCTCCAAACCATGCAGGTTAGTTTTATCGCCAACACCTTACCCGAACATGAAGATATTGCCTGGCTACCAGACGGACGGTTGATAACCAGCGATGGAACCAAACTATTTGTTCTCAATCCGCGCAAGGAAAAAACATGGGGCGAAGTTACCGTAACCGACAGTAGCCTGTTGAAAGGTATTACACGATTAGCCGTAAACACCAAAGGTGATAAACTGGCTGTAGTAGTAAGTGAATAAAAATATTATATCCGTCATCTAACCCGCATTAAACATGAACCTGTTCAAAAGATTTTTTCCACTTAGCATACTCGTGTTAGGTGTTGCCTGCAGCTCGGCTGATAAGCCGGCTGATCAAAACATTATTACCGATCAGGCGAAAGCGCGACTTGATTCAACACTTAAAGCACTGGTTGACTCCGGGCGCATTGCTGGTGTGTCGGCATTAATTTTTGAAAAGAACAAAGAGGTTTACTTTAATTCTTTTGGCTATGCCGATCGCGAAGCCAACAAAGCAATGGATCGTAACACGTGTGTGCGCATTTACTCCATGACCAAACCCGTTACCGGTGTTGCGTTGATGAAACTATACGAACAAGGTTTGTTTCAGTTGGATGATCCTATTTCAAAGTATGCACCTGAGTTTGCCGATATGAAAGTTGTATCCGGAGCTGATGCCAACGGAAACCCGGTGTTGGTGGCAGCCAACAGGCCAATTACTATTCGTGATTTAACACGACATACCGCAGGTTTTGCAAACGCCAACCATCCTGTTGTTGGCAAACTGGTAAGCGAAGCGAATGTGATGAATCCCAACAATACGTTGGCACAAATGGCCACGAAACTTGCTACACTGCCACTTGCCTTTCATCCGGGTAAAGAATGGAGTTATGGCATTTGTGTGGATGTGCAGGCTTATTTGGTTGAGCGTATTTCAGGAAAACCGTTTGAGCAATTTGTAAGAGAAAATATTACCGGCCCACTTGCTATGAACTCCACCAAATATGTTCCGGAAGACATGAGCTTGTTGGCTGCTATGTATGCCCGCCAGGAAGATGGCTCGCTCAATCGTGTGGCCGATTCATTGGCAAATAGTTTTAATGGAAAAGAATGGCCACTAAAACCTGGTGGCTATGGACTAACCAGTAACATAGACGACTATATGCGCTTTGCGCGGATGTTGGTGAACGAAGGCACGTTGGAAAACACAACTATATTAAAACCAGAAACAGTAAAGTTGATGGCTACCAATCACCTTGCCGATAGCGTAACCGAACGCATGTGGTTACCCAGCAAAGGCCAGGTTGGTTTTGGAATTGACTTTGCTGTGCGCGTAAAACCACCCGTTGATGAAAAAGAGCATGCTGGTATAGTAGGAGAATTTTTCTGGGATGGTGCAGCCAGCACACTGTTTTGGGTTGATCCGCAAAACGAACTAACAGCGGTACTGTTTGTTCAGATTTTTCCTTTTGATAACAGTGTGCACAATGCCTTTAGGCGTGCCGTGTATGGACCGTTTAAGAATCCAAACTAAGTTGAATTTTTTAAGTGGCCGGTCGTTCATGTTTGAGCCTGTTGCTTAAACTTCACCAGCCAACTCTAAAATAATATTCCATTCTTCATCGGTAACTTTACCAACGCTCAATCTGCTCAGCCGAATAATATCCATGTTCTGCAAGCGCTTGTCGGCTTTTAGTTGAGCCAGCGTTACAGGGTTTTTAAGTTTGCGCACCGGCTTAATATCAACTACTACCCACGCTGTTTCGTTTGTGGTAGGGTCTTGATAAGCTTCTTTTATTACCTTTACAATTCCCACTATCTCCAGGCCCTCATTGCTATGATAAAAGAAAAGTTCGTCACCTTTTTTCATGCTCTTTAGGTTGTTACGTGCAGCATAGTTGCGCACGCCATCCCAAAAGGTTTGTTTGTCCTTTACTAACTGATCCCAACTGTATTTAAAGGGTTCTGATTTGATAAGCCAATGTGCCATGCTAATTTTTTTGCAAAACTAATATTGCCATTGTATTTATAAGCGTTCTTTTTCATCCCAAAAAACAAAACCCCGACAATTTGCCGGGGTTTGTTTTCTAGTAAGTTGTTGCTATTAATTGCCTACGTAAGCATCCCAATTTAAATCCGATTGTGGATGCGGAAACTGGTTGAATATAGCCCCGTTATCAAAATTAGTTGGGATTTGATTGAGGCGGTTATACCTGCGTGCATCTATCCAGCGATGGCCCCAGGGTTCTGCCCACAACGAATATCTTCTTTGATACAGTATTTCATCGATGAGCGCTTCCTTAGTAACAGCCCCCGAATAATTTCCGATTAATGCTGCGTTACGTATTATGTTGATAGCATCTACTGCATCGCTCAGGTTTTGCGCTGAACCAAGTTGAGCAAGGGCTTCTGCTTTAATCAGAATTAACTCTTCGTTTCTGATAAACGGAATTGGGGATGTATTTGCTGCCCATCGTTTATCCTGATGTGTTCCGGTAAGCGGGCCGGCATCGGTCGAAACAGTAACCGGAGTTGTTCTCAGTAAAAATTTATCCGCCACGCGTTTATCGCCCGGGGTAGCATCAGCTAATACCGATGGGTGTACCACAATAATGGTAGATACCGAAGCATTTGCTACATAAAACAGTGGATTAAATGCATCTGGTGGTGCTCCATAGGGATGGGCGGGCCCGGCATTCAAACTTCCTGTTTCATTTATGAACGAAGCATTTACAGCATCTAATGCACCTTGCCAATCTTGCCGGTACAGGTTTAACCTGGCTGTTATAGCCCGGTTAACTTGTTTAATAGCATCTATTGTATTGAAGTTGTTCCACCCTGCAGTTAATTTAAACGGAAAGGCTCCGGTTCCAGCTGCATTCAACTCGGTAAGACCCTGGTTAAGTAAACCCAAGATGTGATCCAATGCTGCGTTGTATGAAACAAAGGGGCCTGGATTTAGTGGGTCTGCAATATCAATTCTGATACCGTTTTGATAAACAAAATTTGCGGGAATCATAAATTGATAACCCATTATGGTTTTTGCAAAACCAGATATGGCATTTCGCTCTGCTGTTGATACTACAGATGTATTGGCGGCTGCATCAATTAGCACCTGTGCCTGCTTAATTGCCTGATAAGGCGTTGCGTATGATCCACCACCGGTGGCACCAAAGCCAAAGTAAGCAGCATCTGGCACACGACCATTCTGACCGAGCCAATCGGTTTGGAAGCGGGGGTCTGATCCATTCAGATACCAAATTTCACGACCAAATGTGTTCCAGGCCTGGCTTACATTGGCAACATAGCCTCGGTGGCGCGACTCTAACCCGGTAAGCAAAAATTGCAATTGGTTTTTGGTTGCATTGGTAGAGACGCTTGCAACAGACGGATTATTTGGATCAATAATTTCATCCAGTTCAAAAGGATTACACGCTGCTGTTATCAGCAATCCGAGGAATAAATATTTATGAATCTTTTTCATATATCCAATTCGTTTAAAAATCTATTTGTACATGGAAAAATAATCTGCGCATGGTTGGATATGGCGCAATGTCAACGTTGTTAGCCAACGCAGCACCAAACGTTGAAGTTTCAGGATCGTATCCTTCATACTTGGTAAATAACAGTACGTTGTTTCCAGAAACACCTAATCGCGCACGACTAATGGTATTACCAAACCATTTATCAGTGGTTGCTTTAGGTACGTTATAATACAATCCGACTTCGCGTAGTTTTATAAAAGAGGCATCCTGTACCCAGCGCCCGGCATTATTATAAGGTGCGGGTGGTCTTTGTCGCCCATTGGGAACTCCGTCACCATCATCATCATTGAACCATCCTTTCGTAGTGCCTCCGCTATCGGCAAGAAAACTTTGAAGATTAATGTTGTCGCCACCTTTACGCCATTCCCACATAAAGTTCAAATCAAAATTTTTGAGAAGGGTTATACTGTTAAACCAAGACATAGTAAAGTCTGGTTGCGAGTCTCCCCAAACTGTAAATTCACTTGCGCTTGTGGTAGTGGGTGTTCCAACAATTGTTGTAGGAGCAACGCCCTGTCTAATAAGGAATGTTCCAAGTCCGCTACCGAAGGCTCCTGTTAAATAAGATGGAATATCAAGGCGTGTTACCATGGTTTCATTCTTCCACCACATTACACGAGAGAACCACCGGATTTTATCTTTTTCCAACACAGTTCCGCCCAGCGATAGTTCAATACCCTTGTTTTCTAACTCGGCCTCGTTGCTTGGGCTTGATGTTACACCGGTTCCCGGGGCCAGGTTAAGATTTTGAATGTTATCTCTTGATCGTTTAATGTAATATGTTCCTTCAAAAGAAATTTTATTATTAAACAACCCTAAGTCTAAACCTACTTCTATTTCTTCGGCACGTTCAGGTGAAATAAAAACATTACCAATGGTTGTTGATACTGTTGAGCCAAGTAGCCCTCCGATATTTACGCCTGTTAGTGGCGTAAAGGTTGTTCCAAACGGAACAGGGCCGGCTGTTTGACCGTAGGCAATGCGCGGTTTTAATTGCGAAACAGATTTAACACTCCAAAAATCAAAGTTGGTTAAGTTTACAGCCATTGAAGCACGGGGGAATCCATAAAACTTATCCTTATCTCCATTAGTGGTTGACTTATCCCAGCGCATACCCAATGTACCAACAATTTTATCTTGAAAATTCAAGTCTTGTTGAATGAAAACCCCGGCATCTTGTTGCTTAGAACTAAAGTCGGTTTCAACCTCTTGTACGTTTGCTTGCTTAATTGATTTCTGACCAGGGCTTAATCCACGGCCCCTGTTAAACAAAACATCGGTTGCAAAATCCAATCGAACAATACCAACTTGCGTAGTCATGTTGATGGCTTTTAGATTATAATCATAAACCAAAGCTGCCTGAAAATTGGTATTGAAGGCTTCTTGCTTTCCTATTAGAATATCGCCAGGGTTTGCCTGTGCACGTTGATATTGCAAATCTTCAGGCAGGTAAATCATGGTTGAGTTTTGTAAAAAATCTAACCCGCCATTAAGCTTAAATTTTAAAATGGAATTATCTGTCTTGAACAAATTGGCATCTAACGAGAATGCCTGAATAAAGCGGTTAACCAATGAGTTGTTTATACCCTTATCGGTTACGGCTACCGGGTTTTCTGCTATAGTGTATGGGTTATCAGGATAGACCCCTTGTTCGTTTGGAAATAAATTAAAGTAGTTGGGTACATACGCCATTGGGTAACCAATACTTGCCCCTGTATTGTTCTGGTTGCCGGTAAAACCGCGGTCGGTATTGGTTCTTAAAATATTCGAATTAAAACCAAACGTAATGTCTTTGGTTAGTTTATGTTCGATGTTGGAACGAATGGAGTAACGTTCAAAACCTGTTTTTTTTACTACTCCGCTTTCATCTGTAATGCCTGCGTTTATATAGAACTTTGTTTTTTCATCGCCTCCACTTACCGAAAGCCTGGTATTAGAAAGCGTTGCAGTGTTGCCATAGAAATAATCTTCGTAATCGATAAATTTTCCATTAGCATCGTTAAACCGTTGTAGTTCAATAGGTCTTCTGGCAGCTGCAAAAAAGAAATTGATTTTGTCTTCCGACCAGTTATCAACGCCAAGTAAGCGCAAGGGTCTTCCCACACCAATATCCTGATTAAATGAAACAACGGTTTTACCGGCTTTGCCTTTCTTTGTGGTAATGATAATAACACCGGCATTCGCACGAGTTCCATAAATGGCTGCGGCCGATGGGCCTTTTAATATTTCTATATTCTCAATATCAGATGGGTTTAAGTCAGCCAAACGATTTGAACCGTCATCTTGCGATGAAGCTCCGGCACCACTTACTGTCGCGCGCCCTGTTCTCTGAAAAGAGTTATCGATGTAAACTCCATCCAGAATAATGAGTGGTTGAGAACCACCCCCCAATGTTGTAAGACCACGCAATTGTATGCTCATACCGCCACCTGGTGCACCGCCATTCTGCCGAATGTTTGCTCCTGCCACTTTACCATAAATAGCAGCATCGGTAGTTTGAATTTGAGTTGTGCCAAGAAGGTCTTTGGATGAAACAGAAGCTACTGCATTCGCGAGATTGGATCGCTTTACACTGGAAGCCAAACCCGAAACAACAACTTCTTCAAGATTCGTTACATCTTCTTCCAGCGTTACATTAAGCGAGGTAGTTGAAGGCGTAACACTTAGCTCTTTGGTTTGATAGCCAATAAAAGAGAAAATAAGCACTGCGTTGCCGCTTGCCTCTACTACAAAATTTCCTCTAACGTCTGTAATTGTTCCTTGCGAGGTTCCCTTAACGGAAACATTTACACCCACAATCCCATCGCCCGAGCGTGCATCTTTTACAACACCACTAATCTGGTAGGATTGTCCATACGCGGTCAAACCTGTTGCTATCAGCAAAACAATGGTTAACCGTTTGGTCAATTGGTAGATTTTCATCATAGCATGACTTTTTAGTTATTAAAATGAAAAATAATTGTAAATCAAGATACGACTTTAGGCAACGGCTTAATTGCCATTCATCACAATTTGAGGTAAAAGCTGTCCGAATTCGAAACCGTCTTCGCTTATCTAATCTGACTGGCATTTTACCGTGTCGTGGTACATCAAAATTTTTGAAAGACCTCAGGCTCACGCTCGTGGTGCTACCGTTCACACAATGCGCCCTTTGCAATCCAAAGTTTTTGAAACTCTACCAGCAACAACCCCTCGCGCACTGCGGGGTCGGTTTCAACTACGGCTTTGTCAAGGTCGCCTTTCATTACAAGAATGCCACCCTCATCATCGCCAAAGGAAGCTTCTGTAATTACGTTACCGGTTTTAATGATCTCTTTTAAGTAGTCCTCGTGTTTTTTAAAAATGCGGGGCGCATCCTGAATATTAAATTTGGTAATGTTGGGTATGTATCGAACAAAATGGTACGAGGTCATTTCGTATGGTTCTGCAACAGCACATGCCCCACCTACATGTGGATAGTAAGGCAAAATTTCTATGCGCCACCGATTGGCCTGCACTCCGGGATCGGTCTGTAACCATTGCTTAACCTGTTCAGTAGATTTTGATTTGAAAATAAAAATGCCGCCTCCACCATCAAACGGCCCGGCTGAAATCAGTTTGCCTTCTTTAGCCAGGCGCTCAATATTGGCTAAATGGCCATCCATAATTTTCTTCACTTCGGCTCCAGGTAATTCAGGCTTATCGGTGCGTTTGTTCAGAAACACAAAAATTAATTCGGGTGTTTGGGCCGAATTAATTAAAGGAAGGAAAAAGAGTAAGATGATAAGCTGCCTCATAACCAAAGATACCCTATTTATTTCTGCTGCCCATTTGTGGTATAAATCAATTCTTTTGTTTGCCCACCAGCAACACACCTGTTAGAATTAATGCGGTGCCAAATATCTGAAGCATGGAAACTGTTTCAGCAAGAAAGAAATAAGCCATTACAATGGTACTAACCGGACCAACGCTGCCTACAATAGCTGCATTATCAGACCCAATTCTTTTAATGCCAGCAACCACCAAATAAGAAGGAATAACCGTTGACAGCACCGCCATTAAAAATCCATAGATATACACAGGGGTAGAAAAGCCCAGCAGCGAAACATCACTCGTAATAAAAAAATGTAGCAGAACGCCTACCGATGCAAAGCTCATAGCATAGCTGTTAAACTTGGCAGCACCTACTATTGGTATTAACCGCCCGCTACCCACAATATAGGCTGCGTATGTAAAGGCACAAATAAAAATGAAAAGGGAGCCTAACAAAAAATTCTTATTCTGTGCGGATTGTACGTCTGCTTCACTGATGAAGGCCGCAACCAAACCAACATAGGTTATGAACAAGGCCACCCATTGTACGGGTTTAATTTTTACTTTAAAGATGATGGCCGACATTAACAATACCAGTGTGGGGTAAATAAAAAGTATCAACCGCTCAATACCGGCACTCACATATTGCAACCCTAAAAAATCGAGTAAACTACTGATGTAGTACCCCAGGCAACCCACCAATGCAACTTGAAACCACTGCTTATGGGTAAAGCGCACATTGCTCTGGCGCGATGACGATACCGCAGCCGAGATAATAAAAAACGGAAGCGAAAAAATCATGCGTAGTGCCAGTAATGAAATGGCATCTACTTCTGTATCGCGATAGGCAAGTTTTACAAAAACTGCTTTGGTAGAAAAACAGATAGCCCCAAGCAAGGCCAATAGTATTCCGCTTACAAATACTGACTGCGGTTGTTTCGTCATTTACACCTTTCCCCACTTCTGGTTCTTCATAGCATGGTGGGCGGCCCGCGCTGCAAACGCCATATACGTTAGCGATGGATTTTGTGTGGATGTTGATGTCATGCAGGCACCATCCGTTACATATACATTCGCGCAGGCATGCAGTTGGTGATCTTTATTCAACAACGAGGTTTTCGGATCTTTACCCATGCGTACTCCACCCATCTCATGTATATCCAATCCGGGTGCACGTTTATCATCGCGCACGCGAATGTTGGTAAAGCCCGCCTTCTCAAACATCTCTGTCATCTGCTCCTGATAGTCTTTCACCATCTTCTCATCGTTATTATCGTAGTCTACATTCACGCTAAGTAATGGAATACCCCATGCATCTTTTTCGTCTTTACTCAATGTAACATAGTTGGTTTCTTTCGGAATGGTCTCGCCCATCATGTGCGAGCCTACACTCCAATTACCATACCTGGATGGATTGAGTAATTCTTCTTTCAATGATAATCCAATGCCACTTTGATCCGCATAATTGTATCTGCCCGCACTAAAACCCGCTGCATACCCACGCAGAAAATCTGTTTCTTGTTTATGCAGATTACGGAACCGGGGAAAATAGCCACTGGTGGGTCTTCCGCCTGTTGTCGTGTATTCTGAATAACCTTCGTACTCGGCAGAGATACCCGCTCGATAATTATGGAAGGCTACATACTTACCCAACAACTCGCTATCGTTACCCAACCCATTAGGGAAACGGTTTGATGTTGAGTTAAGCAGAATCAGATTCGTGTTAAGTGCTGCGGCATTCACAAAAATTACATCCGCAAAGTACTCTTCGGTTTGTTTGGTGTTTGCATCTACAATGCGCACACCGATTGCTTTGCCTTTGGCTTCATCATAAATAATAGAATGAACAACGGCATCGGTGCGCAACGTCATGTTGCCGGTTTTTTCGGCCCATGGTAATGTTGATGCATTGGCGCTGAAGTAGCCGCCAAACGGACAACCGCGCTGGCAAAGGTTACGGCTCTGGCATTGCACCCGACCTTGCTGTTTGTAATATTCCAGATTGCCGGTTATGTGTGCACACCGTGCTAAAATCATATGGCGCGAATCGCCATAATATTTTTTCAATTGCTCTTGAAAATATTTTTCTACAATGTTCAGCTCAAAGCCCGGTAAAAATTCTCCATCCGGCAAATTGGCAAGACCATCTTTGTTGCCTGATACGCCCGCAAACTTTTCTACATGACTGTACCACGGGGCAATGTCTTTATACCGAATGGGCCAATCCACAGCAAAGCCATCACGGGCCGGGCCTTCAAAATCAAAATCGGACCAGCGTTGTACTTGTCGCGCCCATAATAATGACTTGCCACCTACCTGATACCCGCGAATCCAATCGAATGGTTTTTCCTGCACATAAGGGTGCTCTTTGTCTTTCACAAAAAAGTGCATGGCATCTTCGCGGAAAGCATAACACTTACTTACTACGGGATTTTCTTCTTCAATTTGTTTGGTGAGTTGTCCCCGGTGTTCAAACTCATAGGGCAACATGTTGGTAGTGGGATAATCGCGCAGGTGTTTTACATCGCGACCGCGCTCAATCACTAATGTTTTAACACCATGCTCGCACAATTCTTTGGCGGCCCAGCTGCCACTCATGCCCGAGCCAATTACAATTGCCTGAAAGGTGCGCTGTTGTGTTGCGTCTATATTAAAATTAGCCATTGATTTTCAAGTTAGAGATACTGCTGATCAGAACTTCGCCATTGTACTTTCCCGGAATTAAACTGTAAGGTTTTACTTCCGTCATGATGTATTCGCTCATCATAAACCCTTGAATAGTGAACCGCTTGGTAATGGATAAAAATTCGTGAATCGTTTTCTGATTTTCATCTGCACCCGCTCCAATCGATAAGCCTTGTGTAACTACTTTTTCTTTTTCGGTTGATTGAAGTTTTGAAAAAGCTGAACCACTAATTTTTTTGCTGAAAGCATTAAAATCTTGCAATCCCTTCACAAATTGTGTTTGCTGATCTTTGTCCAGGCAATCGTTCACCATCACTAAAATAAAATCCTGCACGGCCAGATCGCTTGCGCCTTTCAATTGCGCGGGTGGAATAATAGTATCGGCTATTTGCCCCAATAAAGTTTGCAGCGTGGGTGTAATCTGCAGATTGGAATAGGCTTTCAGAATATCTTCTTTTTCGAAGTTACAGGAAGGTATAAGCACAGCACCGCCCGTTAGTATAGCCAGGCTTTTAAGCGCTTCTCTTCTTTGCATGTGTGAAGTTGTTTTGAGTGTAGTAAATATATCAAGACGCTGAAATATACCAGCCGTTAGGTTGTAACATAAATTTTTTAATCAGCTCTTTTCATTCCACTATTTCCCAATCAACACCCGCACCAGTTTCATCATATCATTCTCGGTATTATACACGTGTGGCGAAACGCGAATGGCATTACCCCGAAACGAAACCGAAATTTTATTTTTCGCTACCCGCTTTTTAATTGCTTCCATGTCTGCACCTTCCGGCAAACGAATACCAAACAAATGATAGCCGCGCGCGCTTTCTTCTTCAATCCAAAATCCGGCTTCGCGCAAAAGCGCTATGGGTTTTTGTGTGATTGATTTACAATACTGTTGAATGGCTTGTGGTTTCCATTGATTAATTTGTTTCAATGCTTCCAGCATCATGGGCACCAGAATAAAATTACTGTGCTCGCCAACTTCATAGCGCAAGGCACCGGGCTGATATTCGGGTTGATAGTTTACCAGGGCGGAAAAGTTCTCACTATTTAATCTATTGATCCAGTTTTCCTCCACAGGCTTTCCATTATCAAAACTTTCGCCATAGTAAGCAAGCCCCATCGAGTAGGGGCCCATCAACCATTTGTAGCCGGCACAGATCAACGCATCGGGTTGAATTTCTTGCACACTAAAAGGTAAAGCGCCAACCGATTGCGTACCATCAATCACCAGGCGTGCGCCTACTTCGCGCGTGCGCATTCGTATTGCCTTCAGATTAAACCTGGTGCCATCGGCCCAATGAACATGACCCAATGCTACCAACTTTGTATTAGTATCAATTGCATTGAGCAGTCGCGCGTTCCATTGCTTGCCGCGATTGGTTTTGGTTTCGGGTGCTGCAATAATTTTCAGCTGTACTCCGGTATCGGCCTGTAGCCGTTGCCACGGATAATAGTTGCTTGGAAACTGTTCGGCAGCTACAACAATGTTATCGCTTGCACCAACGCTGATGTTTTTCATAACGTTAGCCATACCATACGATACAGATGGAATGATAACAATACGCGAAGCTTCAGCCTTGATTAGTTTTCCAAATTCCTTTCTTAATTTTTCGGTATCGGTAAAAAAATCCTTTGGAGAAACACTTGTTGGGTTTCGCTTTCGTTGAATACCAGCAACACCTTGTTTCTCTACAGCCTTTAACAATGGCGACATATAGGCACAGTTAAGGTATGTTGTTTGATTTGAAAGTGTAAACTTTGCGCGTTGTTGTTTCAGACCTGTCATGTTGCTTTTTATATAATCCGAAAGATGGATTTTTCTTCAGAATCCTTAAACGGGATGCAATGAGTAGAATCACGTAAAATCATTCTTTTCCAATATAGAAAGACTTCGTTTATCAACGCTCAAATTTTTTAAATGTATAATCGAGGTTAAACTTGTGGTTACAATTCGTGTCGAAGTGCAATTCAATCTGAACTATGTTGGTGCCTGCAGAGATTTATAAAGGAATAGAATTTGTTCGCATCGGTTGCTTACCGGCTAATCAGCAGGAAAAAATTAAAGGTTCAATCGAACGCGATCAGATAATCAAAATTCTGATTGGCAATACGTTGGCCGATGATTGCCTGCAGTATCATCATTACAAAGCCTGGTTTTTGCAAACGTATCCTGCTCAGATACTAACCTCTCAGCCAGCCGCTGTTGTTCCTTCTGAGTTAGCACTTAGTCAGAAATTAAATTAATCGCATAAGCCGGCAGGCACAATTTCTACCGCATTGCCGGCTGTAGCTGGCATCTTTCTAAATGGAAAAAATTAAGGTCGTTTTCTTTTGTTTGAGTAAGATTGATGCTGATTTTGCAAACATTTGAAACGAATTTGCCGGTGCTATTAGATTGAAAATCTGCCTATTAGAAAACCTTGTCGCCCGGCAATGCCCAATAGTTGTCCACAAAGAACTGATTAACAATAAGTGGATTAATTTTTTGATTTTCAGCACTTTAAGCCTTAACGATGCCGTAATGTGGATAAGTGTGGAATTTTGTGGAATTCTATTTTAACTGATTTTTGGTGATTTATAAGTGCCTGAATAATACCCCATTAATACCTACTTGGAATTACGCAACCTTACATCTTAAATTTAGAAGTAATTAACAAACCGATTCGCTAAAAATCCCGTTTTTGCAACATGATTAAGTCCATCCGGTTTATTTTTTTGGGTGTTATACTTTCCGCGGCAGGTTATGGGCAAACTATTAACCAGATAAAGCTAAAAGATTTGCAAAAGTTGCTCACCACCCAAAGCGATCGCATACAAGTAATAAACTTCTGGGCTACCTGGTGTGCGCCTTGCGTAAAGGAAATTCCTTTGTTTGAAAAGCTGAGGAGCGATAACAGCAATGTGGATATAACGTTGGTGAGTATGGACTTCGATCTGGATCCTGATCCCGCCAAGGTAGAGCGTTTTGTAACCCGAAAAGCATTGAAGAATAAAGTGGTGATTTTAGCTGAAACAGATCCCAACTCGTGGATAGATAAAATTGACAAGACCTGGAGCGGTGCCCTACCCGCTACACTTATCTTGAATACACAAACAGGTAAACGCAAACTGATACAAAAAGAATTGCACGAGGGCGACCTCGAAAAACTGATAACCGAATTAAGTAACTAAATTTATTATTCTATGAAAAAGCTATTTGTTGTTTTGTTGGCTCTTATTGCTATGGCTGCAAGCCCGGTAAAAGATGGATTAGATGTAGGCGATACCGCCATTGATTTCAAATTGAAAAATGTAGATGGCAAAACGGTTTCGTTGGCCGACTATAAAGATGCGAAGGGCTACATTGTTATTTTTGATTGCAATACTTGTCCCTATTCAAAAGCATACAACCAGCGTATTATGGATTTGAATACGAAGTATGCAGCAAAGGGAATTCCTGTTATTGCCATTAACGCAAATGATCCGGCCGCTTCATCGGGCGATTCGTTTGAAGAAATGGTTCGCATTGCCAAACAGAAAGGATATAAATTCCCCTACCTGGTAGATGAAACGCAGGAAGTAGCAAAAGCCTACGGAGCTACCAATACACCACATGTGTTTGTGCTTTCCAAAGATCTTAAGGTAACGTATATCGGTGCGATTGATGACAACTCGCGCAAAGCCGATGCTGTAACCAAACGCTATGTAGAAGATGCAGCCGATGCATTATTGCAAGGCAAGCCTGCGCCCACACCTAAAACCAAAGCCATTGGTTGTGGTATTAAGTGGAAGAGTGCTTAAGTTTAGAGGGTTGTTTTGAATTTTAGGCGGCATCTGCTTTAAGGTGCCGCCTTTTTATTTCTTATTCACCAAGGGCATCTCCACCTCCTCGCCCCACACATACTTATTAAACCATTGCCAGTTGTGCCACGTTGCTGCCAAGCGCTCTTTCGGCTTGTTAATGCCATGACCAAAACCTTTATACACCACCAACTCGGCCGGAACATTTTTATCGCGCAAACCTTGCAGTAACTCATACGCATTGGCAATGGGTACGCGTCTATCATATTCACCATGTTGAATAAGCGTTGGTGTTTTGGCTTTGTTGATGTTCGTCATGGGCGAAGTCTTTTTATAAATCCCTTCATCGCTCCACGGAGTTGCTTTTAAATATTGGCGTGTAAAGGGATGAATGTCTGTGTTTACATAATACGTCATCCAGTTGCTGATGCCCGCACCCACCGAGATTGCCTTGAACGCATCGGTGTTGGTTGTAAGAAATGCTGAGATGTAACCGCCCTGGCTCCAGCCCATGCTACCCATTTTGGTTTTATCAATCATTCCTTTTTTGTCGAGATGCTCCACACCACTCATTACATCCCACATATCGCCTACGCCCAAGTTTTTTACATTAAGCGAACGAAATGCTTCACCATAACCAGCGGAACCGCGATAGTTAGGCCGCAACACCAAACAACCTTTATCAAGCCATTGCAGAATGGGGTACACATAGCCGGGTACCGGTGTAGGTGTATCAATACCCGTTGGGCCACCGTGTATCACAACCATTAATGGATATTTTCTCGTGGCATCGTAATTGGCAGGCTTATGCAACACGCCTTCAATGGTTGCGCCATCTTTACTCTTCCAGCTTATTACTTCGCTTTGCGCTACTTTCCAATCAGCCACCTGACTGGTGAATTTTGTGATTTGTTTGGGTTGAGGATTATTGATGTCAGAAATAAAAACTTCATTTAGCTGATCGTCTCTCCGACCTACAAAAGCTATTTTATTTCCATCTTGTGAAAAGGAAAAACCATAAACCTGTTCGGGTGCAGTAATAACTGTGGTGTATTTTCCCGTTGCCGGATCAATCTTATAAAGATGTCGTTTCGTCTTGTTCCAAACCGAAGAATAGATTCCGGTTTTCGTCCACGTAAAACCACCTAAATCTTCGTCCAGGTCTTTTGCGAGTGGCTTTACGGCTCGCGTGGTTACATCAATGGAAAACAACCGCGAGTTCGTATAGAAGTTGGAAGTTGTATCTGTTCCATTGGATGTAAACAAAACTTGTTTTGAGTCGGGCGACCAATCTTCCAATGCATCGCTGCTTGCATTGGTTACAAGTGGTGTAATTTTTTTATCGGCTAGTGTTACGATGGAAATATCTGATTTTAGAAACGAGTTGATGAGCGGATCGGGTTGATGCCCAAACGCAATACTCTTTCCATCAGGCGAAATAACAAAACTGGTTACGGTAAAATTACCTTCTGTTAAGCGTTGTGCTTTTGGCCATTGAATGCATCCAGCTTTTACTTTAAGGGAATCAATCGTTTCGTAACAAGGCAACTCAGCAGGATCAATCAGATTAGGATTTATATCTATCATCCATAAATGCGAACGCGTAAACTCTTTATCATCGGCTTCAAAAGCTCCGTAGCGCTTTTCGCGATCTTTCTTCAGCTTGTCTTCCTTTTCTGATTTCACAAAAACGATTTGCGAACCCGAAGGATGCCATTCGTAAAACGAAACACCTTCTTCTTCGCGCGTCATTGCTTTCGGTTCACCACCATCTATCCGCATCAGGTACACCTGATTTTTATTTCCACGATCCGACAAAAAAGAAATCCATTTACCATCGGGCGAAAACTCCGGAGCCATGCTACTATTACGTGGGTTGTTGGTAAGTTGAAACGGTTCGCTGCCTTCACGCCAAAGCCACAGTTCCGTATCGTACCGGTTATTATCCCAATCAGTAGTTTGAACGGTATAGACGGCAGATTTGCCATCGGGCGAAAGCACTACATTACCAACACTGCGCAAGGAGATAACTTGTTCGAAAGTAGGTACGTGCTGAGAAAAAGCACAATACGGTACCAGCAGCAGCAGTAAGAGGCTACGATTCATAGGTCAGGTTGTTTGGTTTTCGAATAAAGGAAGATTACCGCATTTATTGGAATTTTTTTACACCGATGGAAACTTTATGCAACAGCTGATCGTGTATTTGATTTGCCAGAAATAGCAACAACGAATACGTTTTGGAAATGCTACTTACGTGGCCGCATCCGTGCTATTACTTCTTGGCAAACATATAATCTACCGTTACATTCAGCATGGCTTTTACACCAGTAACAAAAGCAGTTTCATCAATCATAAAATCGGGGGTGTGGTGCGAGGGTACTTTAGCCGGATCGGTATCGGGTGGCATGGCACCTAGAAAAAAGAAGAAGCCTGGAATTTCTTTCTGATAAAACGCAAAGTCTTCCGCCCCGGTAATTGCATTAATCTCGAACGTGTTGGCTGCACCCGCTGCCTTTTGCAAACTCGGAATCATTTTTTGAGTAAGAGCCGGATCGTTATACGTTACGGGCGTTCCCCTGCGAATAATTACTTCGGCTTTTGCTCCGGCACTCTCTGCAATTTTTGTTGCCGTAAGTTTTATCTTTTCATGAATCTTATCCTGCATGTCGGTATCCAACGTGCGAATGGTTCCGGCAAAGAAGGCTTCTTCGGGAATAATGTTTTCGCGAATACCCGATTGAATCCGGCCAACGGTTATCACAGCAGCTTCTTTGGTGAGTTCCGTCTGGCGGCTGATGATGGTTTGCAAACCATTAATAATCTGAGCCGATACCACAATCGGATCAATGCTCATCCACGGAGTAGAACCATGTGCTTGTCTACCTAAAATCTTTACCGAATAGGTATCGGCTGCAGCCATCATACCGCCCGGCTTGTAAGTAAGTTTCCCTAAAGGGGTAACAGAACTAATGTGCAAGCCGAAGATCGCTTCCACTTTTGGATTTTGCAGTACACCTTCTTTCACCATCATAGAAGCACCACCTTCTTCGCCCACAGGCGCACCTTCTTCTGCCGGTTGAAATATAAACTTGATTGTTCCCTTCAACTCAGCTTTGTTCTTCACCAGAATTTCGGCTACGCCCATTAAAATTGCTACGTGACTATCGTGGCCACACGCATGCATCACTCCGGTTTCCTGGCCGTTAAATGTTGTTTTTACTTTCGATGCAAAGGGCAAACTGTTGCGCTCGGTAACAGGCAACGCATCCATATCGGCACGTAAGGCAATCACTGGGCCGGGCTTACCAGTTTCCAGCAAGGCCACAACGCCCGTGTGCGCTACTCCGGTTTGAACTTTTAATCCAATTTTTTTTAAATGCTCAGCGATATAAGCGGCTGTTTGGGTTTCGCGATTGGATAGCTCAGGATTTTGATGCAAATGCCTTCGCCATTCTATTACGCGGGTTTCAATTTCTTTGGCTTGCAGATCGAGTTTGGTTTGTAGTTTGGGGGTTACCTGTGCAATAACAGAGGTTGTAATCAGGCAAATGATGAGTAAGGAGTATTTCATGGGTTGAGGGTTAATATTTTTAATACGTGTTTTTCCTTACATCAAGGCGAGTATTTCACGCTGAAGAACGGGTATATCCTTTACAATAATCTTCCACACTAAATTATCATCCACCGCATCATATGCATGGATTACCTATTCCGAAATGCAATTATTTCGGGTGCTTTACTTAATGGAAAGCTTTTATCGGATTTTAGTACTCTACTCACTGCCTCGCCAATAATACTTAACTCTCTTTCTACAGCACGTTTTACAGTAATTGAATTTGAGTACCAAATAAAATCCTGTTTTCCTTGAAGGTGAAAATTGATTCCATCAATACAAATCAAAATGTCAGTT
The DNA here is from genome assembly GCA_019638395.1 of Cyclobacteriaceae bacterium. GTDB lineage: Bacteria > Bacteroidota > Bacteroidia > Cytophagales > Cyclobacteriaceae > ELB16-189. The sequence continues at coordinate 848,954 of JAHBTX010000002.1, read as the reverse complement.
AACGACTTCTTGATTTGATTATTCATACAATGGAACCTTTGATTTATTAATACTTGAAATAAAGTAGGGATTTTTTAATGAGAGCTCTGTAACCAAATCAACGGGACGATTTAAAAGCAACTCTAGTTGATCAGCCAATTCAAAGTATTGTACTCCGTATTCAACCGGATCAAGATTATCTTCAAATGCAATTAATAAATCAATATCACTGGCGGTAGTAAAGTTTCCGTCAACGGCTGAGCCAAATGCATAAGCTCTTTTAACCTTATGCTTCTTTAGCAGCTGAACCACAGCCGGTAATTTGTCGCTCAATAGCTTTACCATGTTCAAATTTAGTTAAAAAAGTACTCTTACTTTTTGGCACTTTCCATATAATCCAACGTTAAATTTACCAATGCTCTTACACCCGTAACCATAGCAGCTTCATCAAGCATAAAATCGGCTGTGTGGTGTGTAGGTTGCGATGTTAAATTCATCTGAGCCGGATATGCACCCAAAAAGAAAAAGAAGCCGGGCACTTCGCGCTGATAAAATGAAAAGTCTTCGGCCATGGTAACAGGTTGTGTTATCACCACATTTTGCTGACCTGCGGCCCGCACCAAAGAGGGCACCATTTTGTTTGTAAGCGCTTCGTGGTTTACCGTTGCCGGATACATCACCAGAATGTTTACATCGGCTGTTGCACCGGCACTCTCGGCAATCTTCTCGGCCGTAACTTTTATTTTCTCGTGTATCTTCTTTTGCATGGCATCGTCAAACGCGCGGATAGTACCTTCCAACGTTGCCGTTTCCGGGATGATGTTTCTGCGCACTCCCGCATGCATATTGCCAATGGTAATTACTGCTCCGGCTTTTGTTAATTCGGTCTGGCGGCTTACTATAGTTTGAAGACCTTGAACAATCTGTGCAGCTACTACAATCGGATCTACACTATCCCACGGAGTGGCACCATGCGCACCTTTGCCTTTCACTTTTATATCCACGCCATCCACCGAAGCCATTAAACCTCCGCTGCGATAGGCAATTTGTCCGGAAGGGAGCAACGATTGAATGTGCAAACCAAAAATGGCATCTACTTTAGGATTTTCTAACACACCTTCTTTCACCATCAACTCTGCACCACCGGGCCACTCGTCAGCAGGTGCTCCTTCTTCTGCTGGTTGAAAAATAAATTTAACAGTGCCCTTCAGTTCAGCTTTGTGTTTGGTTAAGATTTCAGCTGCGATCAATAAGATAGCCATGTGTGCATCGTGGCCACACGCATGCATTACTCCGGTTTGTTGTCCACCAAAGTCGGCTACAACCTTAGAGGCGAATGGTAAACCGTTTCGTTCGGTGATGGGCAATGCATCCATATCAGCACGCAGCGCTACTACCGGTCCTGGCTTTGCACCTTTCAATAAAGCAACCACACCAGTTTTGGCCACAGGGTATTGTACTTCAAGTCCTAGCGACTTTAAATGCTCAACAATTTTTGCGCTTGTTTTAATTTCTCTATTGGAGAGTTCGGGTGTTTGGTGAAAGTACCTTCGTAGTTCTATTAGTTTTGGTTCCAATGCTTTTGCTTCGGCATCGGTTTTTGATTGGGCAATGGCCGCGATAGTGGAAAAACTAAAATATATTAGAGTGAGTATAATTCTAATCATAATGGATTCAGGATTTTAGAAACCAAAGTTATACAATAAGTGTATCAGTCTTGTATCAAGAGGTATCTGACAAAAAAAGGAAGAATTAAGTATATTTGAATATCAAAAATATTATTATGGATATTGCTGTAAAGAAGATAGAATTGATTGAATGGCTGACACGATTACAGGATGAAAAACTAATTAAAAAAATTGAAGCTTTAAAAAAAGATTCAATTACGGATCATTATGAACAACGAATGCCGAAAGATCTTCAACAATTGACTCAAAAACTGAAACAATCTGAACAGGATATACTTTCCGGCAACGTGCATTCGCAAGATTCTGTTGAAAATTACTTTAAAGCCAGATTCAATCAATGAAAGTGGCGCAGGTCATCTGGTCTAATGAAGCCCTGAATGATCTTGAAATTATCTATGATTTTTTAGCTGAAAAATCTCCGCAAGCAGCGCAGCGAATTGTGGAAAGCATTTTAAGCCGAGCAGGCCAGCTTGAATCATTCCCCGAATCCGGTGCAAGGCTTGATCCAATAAAGCTTAATGAAAATGACTATAGGTACCTTGTTGAGGGTAATTATAAAATCATCTACACTTACCGAATATTAAATCGCGTTGTGTATATAGCAACTGTTTTTGATACCCGGTTTGATCCTGAAAAATTAGTAATCTGATGTTGTCATAAATCTTCCAACTATGAAATTATACTGCCTTGTTCTCTTGTTGCTCTCTTCGTTGTCAGGGTTTACTCAACAAACCCAACCTCTCCGCAAATCAATCGAAACCTCCACTCGAGCCATCCGCAGAGATGTACCCCTGACTAACTCCATTCGCAAAGCGTTTGATGCCGGCACGCGCGATTTCTCAGGCAAGCCCGGCCCCAATTACTGGCAGTTAGAAACAGATTTCATCATCAGCGCAAGTATTGATCCAGCTACACAAACCATTACCGGTTCTGAAAAAATTATCATTCATAACAACAGTAAAGACGATCTGAAAACAGTAGTACTCCGGCTCGATCATAATATCTTCCGGGCCGATGTTCCGCGCGGTTTTTCTACTCCAGCTGAAACTACTGAAGGCATGGTTGTAACCAGTATTAAAATCGCAGGCAAACAAGTTGATCTGAAAGCAACACCGGCCATGCGAAACGAACCCCCAAAATTGGCAGTAGTCAATCTTAACCGAACAGTCGCTACACTCATTTTAGATGAACCCATCAAAGCAGGAACAACAACCGAACTTGAAATTGCCTGGCACACCAAACTACCGGGAGGCACTAATGGTCGAGGCCATCGCATGACGCAACGCTTCGACAGCAAATTGTTTCAGCCTACGCAATGGTTTCCGCGACTAGCCAAGTACGATGACCTGCGCGGTTGGGAAACAAGCCCTTACTTAGGGCCTTCTGAATTTTATAACAACTTTGGTAAGTTCGATGTGCGCATTACCGCCCCCGGAGGTTGGATTGTAAGTGGAACCGGTGTGCTTCAAAATCCCAATGAAGTATTAACCGAAACTACCCGCCAGCGATTGGCAACCGTTCTCAATTCAGATGAAGAGATAACATTGGTTGGCGAAAACGAACCGCGTACAGTTGCCGGTGAAAAACTAACCTGGCATTTTGTTGCCGATAAAGTAAACGATTTTGCGTGGGCTACTGCCGAAAACTTTATCTGGAAAGCAACTCGTGCCAATATTCCTGAAAAAGGATATGTGCCTGTTTACATGGTGTACCTGCCCGAACGTGCAAAGTATTTTGAACAAGCCGGCAAGATTACACGTCATGCATTAGAGTATTACTCAAAACTCTGGGCACCTTATCCGTTTCCACAACTTACACTTCAGGATGGACCGAGTGCGGGCATGGAATATCCAATGGTAATAAATTCTAATCAAGGTGCGGCCGATCATGAAACAGCACACCAATGGTGGCCCATGATGTTAGGCACCAACGAAACGCGGTATGGTTGGATGGATGAAGGCTTTAATCAATACATGAACATCTTATCGGATGCTGATGCAGAAGGCAAACCCTACAACCTTGATGGGCTTGGCCAAAGTTATGGCCGCATGAGTGGCGAAGAAAGTGAAGCGCCATTGATGTGGAGTGCAAATGATGCCGGAGTTGGTTATGGTTACCAGACTTATTTAAAAACACCTTTAATGCTTTCGATGCTGGGTGGCATTGTGGGTGATGAGGCGGTGATCAATGCCATGAAAGCTTACACCAAAACCTGGAGTTATAAACATCCTTCGCCCTGGGATTATATATTCTTTATGAACAATCAATTGGGTCAGGATTTAGAGTGGTTCTGGTATTATTGGTTGTGGACAACCGAGTCGGTTAATGGTTCTATCAAAGATGTGAAATCCGCAAAGGGAAAAACAATCGTAACTGTACATCAGGCAGGCGAGATGCCATCGCCCGTTGTGTTGAAAGTTGAATTTGAAGCCGAGGGTCCTGCACTTAAAAAAATGGACAACGCCAAAATGCTGGATGCCAATACGGCTGTTGTTACCTGGCCGGTGTCGGTTTGGTTTGATGGCAAGCGCACATTCGATGCCACCTTAACTTTTGGCGATCGTAAAATCAAAAAGATAACCTTAGATCCTAACGGTCGCTTTCCGGATAACGAAGTGAAAGATAATGTGTGGCCGAAAGAGTAACCCGATTTAACTTCACGGTTATTTAAAAGGTTTGCAACCAGCAGGTTGAAGGCTTATTTTGCCCAGTGAATGAGTAGGGGTGCTTTCATGTTATTCTATTTGGTGTGTCTTAGTGCTTTTGCACAAGATGTTGATTCCCTACGGCAAGTGTTACGTCTTTCTGATGGCGAGTCAAAAATCAAAACGTTAAATGCATTGTGTTATGCTTATGCCTATGTACAAGCAGACACAGCCCGCATGTACGGTATGCAAGCCTTAAACCTTCAACCCGAAACAGACTCCGAACTGTTAGCCGAAACCTTACACTACCTGGCCATTACTTACCAGGTTCAAAGTCGCTACCCCGAAGCATTGGCTTATGATGAACGTTCGCTACAAATCAGAACCCGCCTCAAAGATTCATTGGGGATGGCCAACACCATAAACAACATTGCTGTTATTTATGATGAACAAGGCCGATACAGCGAAGCCGTACAATCGTACCTGAAAGCCTACGATCTTTACAAAAGACATGGCAGCGAAATAAAACTGGCATTGGTTAATGTAAACCTGGGTGTTGTTTTTAAAGGCATGGGCGAATTTCAAAACTCCATCAACAATTACCGGGAAGCACTGAAGAAATTTGTTTCATTAAAACGCGATTATGAAACCGCGGTATGCCAGGTAAACATTGGTTCGGTTTTTATTTCCATGCAGCAATATGATAGTGCGCTGTACTATTCCCTACAAGCTGAAAAGCTTTTTAAGCAATTAGGTTACGTTCGGTTCGAGGCTGTAGCCACCGGAAATGCTGGCATTGCACATGGAAAATTAGGCCACACTGCCGAAGCGATTCAATTTCTTAATCGGGCTATCAAAAATCACCTTGCTAACAATAACCGAAAAGAGTTGGCCTACTGTTACCTTAAACTGGCAGAAGTTTACAACCACAATTTGCAGCAAGAGGCAGCTATTAATGCAGCACAATTGGCCCTTCAATCAGCACGAGCCGCTGAAGTCTTACAACAAGAAGCTGATGCTGATTTGTTGCTGTCGGATCTTCACCGGAAAGCCGGAAACTTCAAAGAAGCGTTCACGCATCAATCCAATCATTTGCGCTTGCGCGATAGTTTGTTTCAGACCGAAAAAGTAAAACAGGTACGCGAACTTCAAATTCAATACGAAACCGAAAAGAAAGAACGCGAGCTGGCCGAAAGCAAAGTAGCCCTTGCGCAAGGCGAACTTGAAATACGCAAACGCGATAATCAGTTGATTTTGATCTTAGCCGTATTGGCCGTGTTGCTATTAGCAGGTTTTATTTTATACCGAAATGCAAATGCGCGTCAACAACAACTGGCACTAAAAGCACAGTTGGCCGAAGCCCGCACACAAAATGCCTTACAGGAAGAACGCTTGCGCATTTCGCAAGAACTGCATGATAACATTGGTTCACAACTTACTTTTGTAAATGCTTCAATCGGTGCGTTGCAAAACGAAGTTGAGAGTCCGCGCTTAAGCGATGTAAAAAAACTTACAGCCGAAACTATTCGCGAACTTCGCAAAACCGTGTGGTTAATGAATCACCAGTCCACCACGCTGGAAGAATTTGTAATTAAACTGCGCGATTACATTTTAACCGGCTCTCAAATTCCAATTGTTATTGATGTAAAAACAAACCTTCAGCAGGTTATCACAGCCCAGGTCGCCAATCATCTTTTCCGCATTATCCAAGAAGCCGTTAACAACACGCACAAACATTCCGAGGCTACTCAAATCACCATACAGATAGGCCTTGCTTCCGCAAAACAATTATCATTAACCATTACCGATAACGGTAAAGGATTTAATCCCGACTTACCCCATAGTGGCTTTGGGTTATCGAGTATGCAAAAACGTGTAACCGGACTAGGCGGAGAGCTTTCTATTCAATCACAAGCTGGCATAACCCTTAAGGCAACCCTTCCACTCTAAGCGCAAATACGATGTTCATCGTATTGAAGTAGCCGGCACGGTGTTTCAATTTTGATTTCTAAAAATTGAAACATGACAAACAGATTTCTTTACCTCCACAAAACACGCCTGGCTTTGCTGGGCGCGATGCTGGTTTTCCTAAATACCATAAGCTTTGCGCAGGAAGATAACTACGCAGCCTTTGGAATTGGCTACCAGGTTAACTCCCTTAAAACTGCTTACATAATAGGTAATACCAAAACCGATGATTTTGCTTCGGGAATAATAGTATCCTTCACCAAAGAACAATATGATGAAGGAGCGTGGCATAAGATGGATGCCAGCGGGTTATTAATGGGCGGCCTTGCGGGATTGGGCATTATGAAAACTCCGGGGCCAAGACTGCGTGACTGGGAAGATAGGAAGGCTGCCGGTGAAGATTCGCGATTTCTCTTCAACGATAAATTTTTATACGGACAATTAGCCTGGTCACCCGGCAAACAAAATTTTATCGGACCCTCGCTGCAAGCAGGCTTTGAAGGAATTGGAGTTGCCAAAGCCGATAGCAAAGGCAATGGCGATGCAATTGATAATGGAATAGGTGGCGGAGAAGTTGGTGCACTCTCTTTTGGAACGGGTTTAAATATTTTTGAACCCTTTAAAAATCTTGCAGACCATTCGCGCTTAACGCTTAGTTACGATTGGTTTTTAAAACGCGATGTAAACGATAAGTTTGGATTAGGCGGTCGCAAACGGATTACGGTTGAAGCATCGGCTGTTGTAAACAGAAGATTTACATTGACTGCCTATGCTCAATTTTTCGATTACAAGGAATCATTCTTCTACAACGACAACGTAACACTCGAACGTGTTAGTGCCAACTCGCTTATTACCACCTTCGGTGTGGTGGCTTCCTTTAACTGGTTGCATTGGGATTAAAATTAATAATCATAAAAAATATAGTATGAAAAAATTCAGTGCTTTCTTATTGGGCCTCATCATCGTTGCTGGTGCGCAGGCCCAAACCTATTCGGGCGAAGTTCAGGTAGATGAGTTGGCCAGTTATCGCACAGGAAAATTCAGCAAGGCCCCGCGCAAAGTTTACATTCAAAGCTTTCGGGTATTGTTTCAGGTAATGGCATCGGCCACAGCCAAAAGCAGTGAAGGCGTGCGCAAGGGAGCAACCAAAACCAGCATGGCCGTAGCGGTTACTGGTGTTGACTTACCGGATTTTCAGTTGGTAACGGATAAGCTGTACAACGATCTTATCACGAGCTTAAAAAGCAAAGGCTTTGAATTGGTAAGTACCGATGAAGCTGGTAAAACAGAACATTATCAGGATTGGGTTTTGAAAACCGGAGGTACAGCTTCATATGCACAAATGGCCGGACATGTTATGATTACACCTACCGGTTATAATTATTTTGTAAAGGGTGAATCGAAAGGCGGAAAAGAAAAAGGAACCTTTACCGATAAGAGTGCCATTCTTTCCAAGCAATTAGACGATGCCATTATTTTAGATGTTAGCATGGTGCTTCCATTTGTTGAAATGGATGCCGCAAGCTCAGGCATGTTAGGCTTTTCTGCTGTAAAGGCAACAGTTGATTTTGGTTTAGACCCAGGTGTGGCCGGAACTGCTGGTGCCTTGCGCCAAAACATGGTAAAGTTTGTGTACGGCAGCGCAGGCATGGGGCAGGCCGAATCGTATCTACCCATCGTGCTTAAAAAGAAGGTAACAGCCGAAGGTGTTTTCTTCGATAAGAAGTTCAAAGAATTTACCAGTGCTGCACTCAATAAAGTTTACGATGCCGGGTATTATTCGGTGGTAACAACCGAAAACAAAAATGAAATCGTAACTCATGAAGCTGCATGCGATCCTGAAAAGTATAAAGCAGCTTCATTAAAGTTTGGCAGCGAGCTGATTAATAAATCGCTGGAGATTTTCTACAAGAATGCTGAAAAGTAGTTTCAGTCTTTTATCTTCAAACCAAATCCCGTCCCTTGCGGGGCGGGATTTACTTTCCTTTTAAATGACGCTTACCCGGATAGCCATAGCAGAAGACAACACCTTTGCATTAAAAGCAATTGTAGAAAAGCTTCGCACACCGGAGTTTATCATTAAACATACAGCATTTGATGGTAGCCAGTTGTTGCACCAGTTGCAACAAGATGCCGTTGTAGATGTAGTCTTAATGGATATTCAAATGCCTGAGCTAAATGGTATTGAAACCACGCGCCAGCTCACGCAAAAATATCCGCACATCAAAGTAATTATGCTTACCACTTTTGATGATGACGAAAAAATTCTGGATGCCATTATGGCTGGTGCTTCGGGCTATTTGTTAAAGGAAGAATCGGCCGAGGTGCTTTGGCGATCTATCAAAGAAACCACTTCGGGTGGGGCCTCTATGTCGGCAGCCATTGCTTTTAAAGCACTCAAGTTGTTGCGTAATCCAATGACACACACCATTCAAAAACAAGATTTTGGATTAACCACCCGCGAGATAGAATTATTGGAACAACTAAAAAGTGGCTTGACATACGATCAGGTTGCCGCTAACCTTTTTATCAGCAGTGGTACTGTGCGTAAACACATTCAAAACATTTATGGTAAACTGCAGGTAAACAATAAAACTGAAGCTGTACAAAAGGCTATTCAAAACCGGTTGGTTTAAAAAACCATTTATCTTTACTGCATGAACTGGGTAAAGATTTTCAATACTTCGCAAGAGGCGTTTGATCGGATTGCCGAAAAGCAGCCTCGTTTACTGGTTGTTCATGAAAAGCGTATTTGCCTTGTGCGGCAAGGTAATGAGCTTGCAGCCGTAAGCAACAACTGCACCCATAATGGTGAGTCGCTAAGCAAGGGAAAACTAAACTTTGCCAATGAAATTGTTTGCCCCTGGCATGGTTATCAATTTGATTTACGCACCGGCCGCGAGTATCAACAACGTTCGGCTGATCTGGAAACCTTTCCTATAAAAATTGAAGCTGATGGCGTTTACATTGCGTTGTAAAATGTTTCTAACTTTCTGGCGTTAGTTGTGTACATGAAATTAAGATTACTGCTTTGCTTCTTTATTCTTTCGCTTGCTGCCGAAGCACAACTTGCCCACACACCTGAAAGTATTATTAAAAACCTTGCCCTTACCAACATAATACCCGATGGGTTATTGGCACAACGATCGGTAGTATTGGTACAAGGAGCTATCAACCAGAAAGAGTTAGACGAAACACAAAAAGCATTTCAACAAACAGGCATCGATGCGGTTGCTTATTTTGATAGTAACCGTGTATTAGCCGGGGCCGATCCGCAACAGGCCTTTGCCAAGTACCTGAACACACGCAATGTTTCTTTCATTATTTTGTTTACAAAATCCACTGCTGCTTATTCCTTAACTTTTTTTCGGTTTAGCGGAAAAGCCAATCTGTTCGATGTTGCAGCCACTGGTTGGCAACAAAGTAATGCATCCTTAAAAGAACTTTTAATAACCGTGTTTCGATTTGCGGTTAGTAATCAAAAAAAACAAAATCTGTTGGTTAACGATTTTCCGGAAACAAATAACACCTTTAAATACTTTGACGGCAGGCGAAGCGAATTATATACCGGGCTGGTAAAGTCGTTTAAAGTAGCAGTGCCTTCTATGGGTAATGAGCAAGACGATGCTCGTCTTAACCGAATTATGCAAGAATTTTTTTCATTACCTTTTGAAATTGTAGATACTGATATTCCAGAATCGGAACTTGAAACAAAAGGGTTCAAAACCATTATCCGATTTATACACACTACCGGTGCTATTGCCCGCGAACTGTTAGAGTATGACGAATCTAAAACCGGAACCGCATTAGCCTCGGCAGCGGTTATCAATAATGAAGCACAGTTAAAAACTATTCCGGCCACTACTCCAATCTATAAGTTTTATGTAAAGCAATTGGAGTACGGTAATATTTTTTTGGGAAACAAATGGGATGCCGATACCGATTGGCAACAGGCGTTGATCAACCATTTATACTTAATGCGCCAGCAATTAAATTATTAGAAGCAAAGCACAACGTATTAAGCCTTGTGTGCCTGCCATTCTATTATTACCTTTGAAAATATAACTGGTTGCAGTGCCAGATTTTTTAAACTTAACTTGTGGCTTCGGCCCAAATTTTTTTAACGATGATGTTTTTTAATAACACCTGGGTTAAGCGGGTTTCCTTCGGCATTTTTGCTATCGGGGCCTTGGTTGGTTTGTTCTTTCTGATCGACAGCCGTACTTCCTGGCTTTCGCAGCGGGGCGATTACGCAGCCGAAGTTGATTCTATTCAGCACTTAGAACGCGAAATTATTTTACCTGTGTTTATGCACGGAATGGTAATAAACAATTTACATGTGGTAGAGGACGAAGTTAAAAAGAATCAACGCTTCAGCGATTTGCTGGGAGGTTATTACGTTGCGCCAGCAATCAAACAACAACTCAACCTGCTGCCCCGCTCGGTCTATGATTTCCGAAAAATTTCAGCCCATAAAAAATACACGTTGTTTGTAGAAAACGATTCGCTCAAAACCCTTCAAGCATTGGTGTATGAACCAAATGCCATTGATTATGTGGTGTTTCATTTAAAAGATTCGTTGCTGGTAGAAACCTGCCAACGGAAAGTTGATACGCTTGAGCGTAGCATCTCAGGCCGCATAGAATCTACTCTCTCACATACTATCGAAGCCATGAACATTTCGCACGACCTTACCAATAAGTTTGTGGATATTTTTGCCTGGCAAGTGGACTTTCAACGGCTGCAAAAAGGCGATCAGTTTAAACTTATTTATGAAGAGAACCTGGTAGAAGAAAAGCCTGTAGGTATTGGCCGCATTTTAGGTGTTTACTTCGAACACTCTGGTAATGGCTATTATGCTTTCCCGTTCGATCAAGGCGATGGACTTGATTACTTTGACGATGAAGGAAACAGCTTGCGCAAGGCCTTGTTAAAATATCCGATCGAGTTTACACGCATTAGTTCGCGTTATTCCATGAACCGTTTTCATCCGGTTGTAAAAGTTTTCAGGCCTCACTTGGGTACTGATTTTGCCGCGCCCACCGGCACACCCATTCGTTCCGTGGGTGACGGCATAGTGGAAGAGGCACAATACAAAACCAACAATGGTAACTATGTAAAAATACGGCATAATGGAACTTACACTACCGGTTATCTCCACATGTCTAAAATTGCAAGCGGCATTACAGCCGGCACACGTGTGCGCCAGGGGCAAACCATTGGCTATGTGGGTAGCACCGGTTTGGCTACGGGCCCGCACTTGTGTTATCGTTTCTGGAAAAACGGGGTTCAGGTAGATGCTTTACAGGTTGAACTTCCACCATCGCTACCCGTTAAGGCCGAATATTTTTCTGAATTCGAAAACGTTAAATCTGAGTTAATAAAACGATTACAGGTAATTCCATTTCCTGCCAGGGAAATATTGCCTGAGGTAGCCATGCGCTAACCGCATACTAATTTTAATTCATTTTTTCTGTTACTTTTTTGTTTCTGAAGTAACTTACCTGCAAATGTATTTGGTATGAGGTTGTGGGTTTTTGTTTGGTTGAGCCTTTACAGTTTAAGCTTGCAGGCACAAAAAGTAGGTATAGTACTGAGTGGCGGTGCGGCTAAGGGTATAGCGCATGTGGGCGTTCTGAAAGCACTTGAAGAAAATGAAATTCCAATTGACTATATAACCGGCACATCTATGGGCGGAATAGTGGGCGGTTGTTACGCTGCCGGTATGAGCCCCGCCCAAATTGAGGAGATTGTTTTATCTAAAGAGTTTTTACAATGGGTAAATGGCAAACTGGAAGATGGACATAATTATTATTTCGCACGCGATGATGATGATGCCGGTTTTCTGCGCGTAAATCTTTCCTTAGACTCTACATTCTCCATTTTACTAAATACCAGCCTGGCCAGCGATTTATCCCTCAACTTTGCATTGGCCGAAAAACTGGCTCAGCCTTCTGCCATTGCCCGCAATAATTTTGATAGTTTGTTTGTTCCGCTTCGTGTAATTGCATCTGATATTTTTACTCAAACAGCTGTGCCCCTTGGGCGTGGTGCCTTAAGCGATGCCATACGCGCCACCCAAACCGTTCCGTTTTTTTATAATCCAATTCGGATAGAAGGAAAATACCTTTTTGATGGCGGGGTCTATAATAATTTTCCGGTTGATGTTATGCAACAAACTTTCAATCCTGATGTAATTATCGGAAGCAATGTTTCGTCTAAGATTTACAACGAGTACCCGTACGGAGAGGATGATAAGCTAATCACCCGTTCGCTGCTGTACATGCTGTTGGATAAATCCGATCCATCGGATGTGCCCGATTCTGGCATTTACATTCAACCTAATCTTAACGGCTATACCTCCTTTGATTTTGCAAAAGCACGGGCACTGATCGACAGCGGCTACGCGCAAACCATGCGGCAAATGGCAGAAATAAAAACAAAAGTTAACAGGCGTGTTACCTGCGATGATGTTGCTGCCATCCGGAATAAATTTAACAACAAAAGTGCGCCATTTCTGATTGAGCAAATCACCTTCGAGGGATTTAATAGTAAACAACAACGATACATCAATCGCTTTTTTAAAAGTGGCAAACGTCCGCTTACCTTTAACGAGGTTAAATCCGGATTTTACCGACTTGTTTCTGAAGATTATTTCAAAAGCCTCTATCCAGGTTTTACCTTTAACGAAGACAAAAACAATTTTAATTTCACGCTTTCAAGAAGGCCTCAAAATAATTTTCCGGTTGACTTCGGAGGAACTATGGCCACCCGGGGTATTAGTCATATTTACCTCGGTCTTAATTATTATCATTTCAATCGGTCGCTCACACACGCAAACCTGAATTTTTATTTAGGCAATTTCTACAAGTCTTTTCAGCTTAAAGCCCGTATGGATATTCCCAATCGGGGTGTGTATTACGTAGAGCCATATGCCACTGTAAATACGTGGGATTACCTGCAAGGCCGCGATTTGTTCAGACCAACAACCAACCCAACAGCACTTTCGCGAATAGATAGAAAAGTTGGTGCCGACTTTGCCATACCCTTTAATAAGTTATATAAGCTAACTATAGGCGGGGCCTACATCAACAATCGCGATCTGTTTGTAAACTCCAATGCATTCGTATCGACCGATACACTGGATATACTGCGCTTAAACGGATTTCGATCCGAAATAAAAATATCATCCAACAGCCTTAACCGAAAACAATATGCCTCAGCCGGTCGCCATTTTATGCTGGCTTTAAACTGGTTTAATATGCAAGAATCCCTCACCCCCGGAAATACCTCGGTACTATCAGCAATACAATCTCATTCACGTAACTGGTTAAGAGTTCGCATTACGATGGAACAATACTTTCAAAAAGGATTTTACAGTTCCGGCTATCTATTGGATGGTGTGGTCTCTAACCAGCCAGCGTTTAGCAACTACCAGGGTTCTATTATATACGCCCCGGGTTTTAATCCCATGCAGGATAGCCGCACGCTATTACTTGAAAACTTCAGAGCTTATAATTATGTAGCAGGTGGTTGGCGCAATGTATTCACACTGCGCAAAAGTCTCGACTTCCGTTTAGAGGGGTATCTCTTCAAACCCTTTGAAGCATTGGCGGCTGGGCAGAATCAAGAAGTTACATTTAACCGCGACCTTACAAAAGTGTATTTCGCAGCTACTGCTGGCTGGGTGCTGCATTCTACAGTGGGGCCCATCAGCTTAAGTGTAAACTACTACGATGATGCCCAAAACGAATTGGGCATTCTATTACACATGGGCTTTCTTATATTCAATAAAACGGCTATGGATTAACAGTTGAATTAGTCTATAGATTTTGCAGGTGAGGTTAGAATCGTGTAATTATTTTATGCTTTTTTAATTTTTAGCTATGTTTATACTTCGATTCTAATACCATTTTGGGAAATCTATGACCAAACGATTACTGTTGTCTTTTGCAAGTGTCTTTCTATGTTTGCTTGTTTCGGCCCAATCCGTTCAATGGGCATCAAAAGTTTTGGCCGTTTCATCTGAACTTACACCCGTGCAGTACTCGGCACAGCAAGCGTTAGGCAAACCTACCGTACTACCAGCTGGTGGGCAAAACCCAGGAGCGTGGACACCCGATAAACCCAAACGCACCGAATTTATTAAACTGGGTTACGATAAACCCATGCAAATTCAACAAATCGCAATTGCCGAATCGTACAACCCAGGAGCTTTATACAAAGTTTATGTGTATGATGAGGCCGGTCGTGAATACCAGGTGCATACGTTTAATCCAATGGCTGTACCCTTACAAGGTCGTATCTTAAATGTGTTTGTTGAAAAAACAGCTTATAAAGTAGCCGCTGTAAAACTTGAGTTTGATGGAAGTGCCCTGCCCGATTACTTTTCGATTGATGCCGTTGCCATATCCGATTCGCACATTCCCATTATTGCCGATATAAACCTGCCCGAATTGCTAAGCAAAGGTCTGGTGGTTGAGCGCCTTGATGCTAATGTTAACAGCGACTTTAGCGAATACAACCCGCTGCTTTCGCCAGATGGCAAAACACTTTATTTCAGCCGTAAAAATCACCCCGAAAATGTGGGTGGCACCAGCGATAAAGAGGACATTTGGTATTCGGAACTTGGCCCGGATGGAAAGTGGTCGTTGGCAAAAAACATGGGCCCGCAATTCAATAACAAACTGCCTAACTTCGTAAACACCGTTGCTGCCACACCCGATGGCAAAGCCGTAGTGTTATTATTAGGAAACAAATACCTCGATAAAGGAAAGATGGTAGCCGGGGTTTCCATCAGTACCAATATTGGCGGTACCTGGAGTGAACCAAAAGCGCTTGAAATCGAAAATGATTATAACTACAATGAAAAAGCAAACTACTTCTTAACCAACACCCGTAAAGCATTACTTATGTCGGTAGAGCGTGAAGACACCCAGGGCGGACGTGATCTTTATGTTAGCTTTGAAAAACCTGATGGAAAGTGGACGCAGCCACTCAACTTAGGTAAGGCCATTAACACCGTTGGGGAAGAAACAGCGCCTTTTCTCGCCTCTGACGATAAAACACTCTACTTCTCATCCAACGGATTTAGTGGTTATGGCGGTAGCGATGTATTCATGTCAAAACGATTAGACGATACGTGGACAAACTGGTCGGCACCCGAAAACTTAGGGCCCGACATAAACACCAAGTTAGACGATCTGTTTTTCAACATCCCCTCTACAAGCGAATACGCATACTATTCGCGCGGAATTACAGTTGATAACTCAGACATTTTCAGAGTAAAGATGCCGATGTTTATGACACCGGAACCAATTGTAATTGTTAAGGGCAAATTGATTGATGCCAAAACCGGTGAACCCATTGGTGCTAAAATTATTTATGAGCGCTTGCCCGATGGCAAAGAAGTTGGTGTAACTTACTCTGATCCTAAAACTGGCGAGTACGAAATTCATTTACCCGGTGGACATTTATATGGTTTCCGTGCAGAAGCTGATGGTCACATTTCTGAAAATCAGAGCCTGGATTTACGTAGTTTCACCAAAGACGGTGTGTTGGCTAATAAAGACATAACGCTTGCACCTATCGAGGTGGCCGTGGTAGATGTTAATACCAGTATTAAGTTAAATAACATCTTCTTCGACTTTGATAAAGCTGAGTTAAAAAGCGAATCGTTTCCAGAGCTTAACCGCATAGCGGCCTTAATGAAAGAAAAGCGCACCATGCAAGTTGAAATTGCAGGCCATACCGACCCGGTAGGTACCGAAGCGTATAATTTGGGTTTATCCGAACGCAGAGCAAAAGCCGTTACCAATTACCTTATTAAACAAGGTGTGGAAGCTGGGCGCATTACCACCGTTTTCTTTGGCGAGAGCAAACCAATAGACACAACACAAACACGGGAGGGAAATCGCAAAAACAGACGCGTTGAGTTTAAAATCTTAAAGCTTTAAAAACCATGAGGGGGCTTCTTTCTGTACTGCTTATTGCGTTAACGGTTGCTGCTTTTGCACAAACCGATACTCTGATTTATGCGCAAGGCAACATCATTAGTGCAACCACAAAAGAACCGGTTGTTGCGCGCATCTCATACCAAAGCTTACCCTACGGCAGCAAAGTTGGATTTTTTTCAGGCAGTTCCTTTCTTTTCCCGCTTTATGATAATGACAAATACGCTATAACCGTAGAAGCAGCCGGTTATGCACCGGCAAAGTATGTTTTAAACCCAGCCGATGCCGGTGCCGATCGTAAAGTAATTCGTGATATTGAACTTGCGTTGCCTACATCGGCATCGCATAATGCCGAAGACACACACACGGTTGGAAAAGTTATGCGGCTTAATGATTTAAACTTTGATGCAGGCCGCACAACCATTTCAAGTTCTTCGCATGCCGAATTAGATGAAGTGGTAACCATGCTGAAGCGAAATCCACGCATGGTTATTCAGTTGGAAGGTCATACCGATACCAGGGGAAATGCCAATGCAAATCTTAAACTTTCCGAAGATCGGGTAAAGGCAGTAAAGACTTACCTGGTTTCGAAGGGTGGCAATAAAAATAAAATAAAAACCAAAGCATTTGGCGGTACACAGCCCATTAGCCGCGAAGAAACGGAAGAAGCTCATGCCCTTAACCGCAGAGTTGAGTTACGAATTCTTGAAAATTAGCGCGAAGCAACTGTTGCAGTGCCCCGAATGTATTTTACAAAGGGCCTGATCAATTCTCTTTTCGTTTGCTCTTCAATAGAACTGTTTGCGATGGCCGTAATCAGAATAGAAGCAAACTCGGTAGTGCGGGGCGAGTCGTAAATCCTAACCGATTCCTGCAGCCGCAACGCACATGTTTCATACTGGTTGTTGTTAAAAGCCACCACTGCCTGATTGAATAATAATAAACCAGAAAGTTGCTTGGGCTGAATTATGCGGTAAAGGTTAAGGTCAAAATGATAGTGAACTTTTTCGGCTTTACCGGTTTGTAACTGATTTGCTTTGTACATCGAAATGCGTTCCTGAATTTGTTCCGGGTTTGTTACAAAGCCACTTACCCTATCGGTTGACTCCAGCAATACCTGCCCGTTTTTGGTTTGCACCGAAATGAAAATATGATAATTCGTTTCAATAACATGAAAGTTGTAGCCAAACGCATCCAACACAACAGCAAGTAAACTCGTTGCACTCAGGCAATCGTACTTACCTTTCTCGAATACTTCCGGAAATTGTGAATAGGCATTATAGGTTTTAAAAAACCTACGGTGCGACTCCTGGAAAATGATTCTTAGAAATTCCTCCTCACTTCGGGTTGCCTGCTTTTGTTGCAAGCCGGTAATAAATGTGTTTAGCCGGGCTTCAATGGATGCCCGGTTTTTGGTATGATACGTGTTTAACAATGCCGGTAAAATGTCCTGAGTTTTCGCCTCCACGAAAGCAAAACACAACAGCCAAGCATATAAAACCCTTCTTAACATTATCTGATTATTACCGGAATGAGACGTAAGTTAACAATTACGTAACATTATACAAATTCACTTAACATTTACGTAACATTGAATTTGTTGTGTAATTGGATTTAGGCTCACATTTTCAGACTTTCACCAGCAAAATCATCCAATAATGGAACAGGAGGAAATCGGTTTAAAGCAGGATTTAAAAACGCTTTTTGAAAAACAAACCGTGCGCAGCCAGCAGTTGCGCTCCGAACCCTGGCAAAACCGCAAAAAGTTATTGGAGGCTTTCGGCAAACACATTATGCAAAACCGCCAGCGGATAGCCAAAGCCGTAAATACCGACTTGGGGAAGTCGGCAACCGAAAGTGATATTTCAGAGGTTTTTCCGGTTATTACCGAAGTTAAAGACGCAGTAAGAAACCTTTCGGATTGGGTTAGGCCTCAGGCTATTGATGCCCCCCTTACCTACCTGGGCACGACCAGTGAAGTACAATACGAACCGAAAGGCACTTGCCTGATTATTGGTCCCTGGAATTTCCCTTTTAACCTCACCTTCGGTCCGCTTATTTCCTGCCTGGCTGCCGGCAATACCGCCATACTAAAACCATCCGAACTTACACCGCATACCTCGGCCGTAATCCGGGATCTTGCGAAGGAATTTTTTGATGAAGATATGGTGGCGGTAGTGGAGGGCGACTCGCACGTTGCGGGCCAATTACTCAAGCTTCCTTTTGCGCACATCTTTTTTACGGGCAGTACGCATGTGGGTAAAATTGTAATGCATGCTGCAGCCGAGCACCTTAGCGCGGTTACGCTTGAGTTGGGTGGTAAATCGCCTACCGTTATCGATTCATCGGCTAACCTTGCCGATGCCGCAAAACGAATTGCGTTCGGAAAGTTTTTAAATGCCGGCCAAACCTGTGTAGCCCCGGATTATATTCTGATTGATAAACAAGTTGAACGCGAGTTTATTGATCTGTTAAAGAAACAGATTTTTAAACTCTTTGGTGTAAACCAAATTATTAATACCCAAGCCCCGGATTATGGCCGCATTGTAAATAGCCGCAACTTTAATCGGGTTGATGCGCTTGTGCAAGATGCTATTCAGCTTGGGGCTAAGGTGGAGTTGAACGGAAATTCGGATGCTGGTGCCCGGTTTTTTCATCCGGTTATTTTAAGTGGCGTTTCTCCAGAATCTAAAATTATGGAAGAGGAGATTTTTGGCCCGGTGCTTCCCATCATTGCCTACAGCAACGAAAAAGAAATTTTGCCCATTATCCTGGCCAGGCCTAAACCCCTGGCATTTTATATTTTTAGTGCTCGCGAGCGTTTTCAACGCGAATTGGTTACTGCTGTTTCTGCCGGTGGCGTTTGTATAAACGATTGCGTGCTGCAGTTTACGCATCCTAACCTGCCATTTGGCGGCATTAATGCAAGTGGCTTTGGCAAGGCACACGGCCGCTATGGATTTTTAGCGTTCAGCAACGAAAAGCCTGTATTAAAGCAAAAGCGGGGAATAACCATGAGCTCGTTTCTTTACCCGCCCTTTACCAATCGTGTAAAGCAAACCATTAACCTAATGTTACGCTGGCTGTAGGTACCATTTGATTATTCATGGCGTTATTGTGCAAGTAGTTTTTACGAACGCAGTTTGTTGCCTTGTGTTTGCTAATTTTGTAAAATCATTTTCACATTCAACCATTTTATGAAAATTCTAAAGAAAACGTTGATCGGTCTGGCTATTGTTTTTGCAGTGTTACTTGCAGCCGCGTTTATCTTGCCGGTTGTATTTAAAGACGATATAAAGGCAGCCATTGATAAAGAAATTGAAAAGAACGTAAATGCTGATGTGGTTTTTGATGTGAACAACTTCAGCTTATCGTTGTTCCGGAATTTTCCCAATGTAACAGTTCAAATAAAACAACTTGGCGTATTTAACCGCGCCCCCTTTGAAGGAACTCCTTTGTTTGTAATTGAACGCCTGGAAGCCGAGGTAAACCTGAAAGATGTTCTTTTTGGTGATCAACTTCGGTTAAAAGGTATTACAATGGTAGAACCACAAATTACCATTAAGGTGCTGGCCGATGGACGCGCGAATTACGACATCACCTATCCGGCAACCGAAGCTAGCCCTGTAACAGAAGCAGAACCTGGTTCATTTTCATTCGGTATTGATCACTGGGAGATAATTGATGGTGAAGTAATTTATGACGATGCCTCCATTCCGTTTTATACTTCCATTGCCGGTCTTAACCATTCGGGAAGCGGGAACTTTAATGAAAAGGCGTTCGACCTGAAAACCAAAACCACTATTGAAAGTGTAAGCGTGCAGTTTGACGGTGTGGAATATATTAGCAAAAAACAGGCAGAAGTAAATGCTGTAATTGGTATTAGCGAAGACTACACACTTTATACATTTAAAGAGAATTTAACACGCCTTAACGATTTTGCGCTAAGCGCAAATGGCTGGTTCAAAATGAATCCGAATGATTTTGGTATGGATATTTCATTCAACAGCCCGGAGAACACATTTAAAAGTTTGCTTTCGCTGGTACCTGGTGTTTATACGCAAGATTTTGGTAAGATCGAAACCAAAGGCGACCTGGCCTTTTCGGGCTTTGTAAAAGGAACTTTCAGCGATACCCAAATGCCGGCATTTAACTTCAACCTGAAAGTGGATGATGCCATGTTTAAGTATCCTGACCTGCCCACCGCTATTACCAACATTAACATGGACTTATTAGTAGATAACAAAAGTGGTGTAATTGAAAACACGTTAATTGATCTGAAGAGTCTGCATCTGGATTTTGGAACTAACCCGGTAGATGCGCGCATGTTAATTGAAAACCTGAAAGATTATCGCATGGATGCACACGTAAAAGCTTCGCTTAATCTGGCCGAGCTTGGAAAGATGTTTCCGATGGAGGGCTTAAGTATGGCAGGTTTGTTTTCGGTTAATGCCTCCGCCAAAGGCGTGTATGATAGTTTGAAGAAAATTATTCCGGCTGTGAATGCCGCCATGTCCTTAAAAGACGGATACATTAAATCCAGTGAGTTTCCGTTGCCCTTGGAAAAAATACAGTTTGCTTCTACCATAAAAAACTCATCGGGTAAAATGGCCGAAACATTTATTAACGTTACTGACTTTGGGATGATAATGGATGGTGAAGGCTTTGGTGGGAAGCTGAGCCTGCAGAATTTAGACGACTACACATGGGATTTGAGTGCCAAAGGCGCAATTGATCTGGAGAAAATCACAAAAATATTTCCCCTGGAGGGGATGACACTTGCCGGAAAAGTAAAAGCCGATATTGAAACAAAGGGTAAATATTCTGATGTAGAGGCCAGCCGCTACGATAAACTTCCCACCAGCGGCAGCGCATCGTTAAAAGATTTTAAATTCACCATGAAGGATCTGGCTTATGCTGTTACCATTGCACAAGGCGAGGCCGTGTTTGATCCAAAAAAAATTGAACTAAAAAATACTTCTGGTACAATTGGTAAGAGTGATTTCGCAGTAAGTGGAGCCATCAGCAATTACATTGGCTATGTGTTTGGCAACGAAACCATAAAAGGAAATGTAAACTTCAATTCAACCTTGTTGGATCTGAACGAGTTTATGACCGAAACTGAACCGACAACCACAACTACCGAAGAAAGCACTCTGGGCGTTATTCCTGTTCCGCAGAACATTGACTTCATCCTGCACTCAAACATTAAAACTGTTAAGATGATGGATTTTGTAATCAGCAATGCCACAGGCGATGTGATTGTAAAAGATGGAATAGCCAACTTGAACGGAGTGAAGTTTAATTTATTGGGCGGAGCGTTTACCGTTGCCGGAACATACAACACAAAGGACATCAATCATCCATTGTATGATTTCGGTTTGAAGATTGATAACATGAGCGTACAACAAGCTGCCAATTCGTTCTCGATTGTTAAAACATATGCACCCATTGCCGGTTTGGTTAACGGAACATTTGGTACCGATTTTAAAATAAGTGGCGAGTTGGGACAAGACATGATGCCCAAGATGAATACTGTAAATGGAAGTGGATTAATAAAAATAGCACAGGCAGCCCTTACACAATCGAAGCTTGTTTCGGGTATTACATCTATTACCAAATTGAACGATGCTGATAATGTTACGCTGAAAGACGTTTTAATGTCGGCCACAATAAAAGATGGCCAGTTGAGTGTAAAACCATTCGATGTTAAATTTGGTAACTATGTAACCACGGTTAGTGGAAGCACCAACTTAGATGGTACCATCAACTATGGCCTTAAGATGAATGTACCCGCTGGTAAGCTGGGTGCACAGTTTCAGGGATTGGTTAATCAATATACGGGTAGCAATAATTCCACATCCGAAATCCCGCTTAACATTGGTTTGGGTGGTTCATTTACCGACCCTAAAGTAACATTGCTGGCGCAAGAGCAAAAAGAACAGGTCAAAGAGGCTGTTACCGCTGCTGCGCAGGAAAAAGGCAAACAAGCCGTACAGGATTTATTAGCTGGCGAGAAGCCAAAAGATGCCATCAACAATTTGTTGAATCCTAAGAAAGATTCCACAACCAAGTCCGCTGCTGATTCAACTAAAACCGATCTAAAGCAAGACGCACAAAAAGCATTAGAGAACAAACTGCAGAATTTGTTAAAGAAAAAGAAGAATTGATTTTCACCCCTTAAGTGAAAAACCAAACACCGGATAACCGCTCATATTGTTTGATTGCTTCACCAATGTAAAGCCATTGTTATCCATCAGCTTAAGAAATTCTGGAATGGTATAAAGTTTTTTGCCACACTTTTTGTCTGAGCAAAATTGACCTTCGCCATTATCGCCATAAAAGCTATCGCGAATAAAAATGCGACCCGTTGCTTTAAGTTTTTTGCGTAGGTCTGTCAACATCAAATCCGGTTGATCAAATGCGTGAATAGTAGCGTTGGAATAAATTAGATCGAACGTGTTGTCGGGCAGTAACGATTGTGTTGGGTCACCATGCACGATCTTAAAATCATTTCGCTTACCCAAATCGTAACCAAGCTTTTTGGAGTAATGCTTAATCATCTTGTTTACATTTGCTTGTTCAAGAATCTTTTCATCTATATCCTGAATGTAAACCGTGCAGCTATCCAATTGTGTAGCCATAATTACCGAAAGCGCACCAGAGCCCGCGCCTACATCGGCTATGTGCATGCCGGGTTTTACTTCCATAAATTCCAGAATCGGTCCAAATGTGCTTTTGGCATCTGAAATTTTAAATACGGGCCCATTAGCATAGGGCGCGCAGCCAACACCAATAAGAAACAGGATGTAAATAATTTTTTTCATGGGTGGAGTTTGCCATTAAAAACGATAGGTACTTAATAAAAGTATGGCTGTTGCTTTTCTTCAAATTGAACCCTACAATGTTTCGCACACTTTACAAGATGGTTCTCCTTCATGGCGGCTTCGCATGAAAAGTAAGAACATGTATAAGCACAGTTTTACGATCTTAAATAATTTCTATGGCTTGGCTTACGCTTGCTCTTCATTTTTTTTCTAAGAGCATCAAGAAAACGCAAAAGATATTAAGGGTTTATTAGGCTCTGTTTCGGATTTTATTCTTTTAACAAAATTTCAAAAAATTTATCCAGTGTCGGTTCTGCCTTTTTAAAAATCGGGCTGTCGGTAACGGTACCCAGGTTAATGGCAATAAATACATAAAATCACTCGCCAGTGTAGGGGTCTAATTAAGGTTACTTATACCGCATCCCCTTCTTCACCACCAACTTCACATCTTGTAACAACGCAATGTGTTTTAATACATCGCCTTTTACAGCAATGATGTCGGCATACTTGCCTTCGCTAATAGTGCCAAAATCTTTTTCAACACCCATCGCCACTGCAGGCCAGTACGTGGCTGCACGAATGGTGTACATCGGATCAAAACCAAACCGGTTTACCCATACATCCAATTCGTTCCACGTGCTTTGGCTATGGAACTTCATGGGGATGCCGCTATCCGTACCTACCAACAACACCACACCTGCATTTTTAAGTTGATTGATTTTTTTATCGAGCGTTGGTTTGCG
This sequence comes from Cyclobacteriaceae bacterium, assembly GCA_019638395.1. Classification (GTDB taxonomy): domain Bacteria; phylum Bacteroidota; class Bacteroidia; order Cytophagales; family Cyclobacteriaceae; genus ELB16-189. The sequence goes on along the minus strand of JAHBTX010000002.1, from coordinate 825,151 downwards.
AATGGGGTTCAGTCCGAAGTAGCTAAGCCGGGCCGGGTGTTTAATACTTTGTTTAATGTCGGCAATAATTGAATCGGGCAAACCCAGGTGCCAACTGGTGTTGTCTAAGTGCTCGGGATTATCGCGCACCGATTCGAAGTTGTACAAACCTTCAATGGTGGGCGTCCAGTACAACGGGCCGAGGTTCATTTTGGCTGTGCGTTCTTTAATAGCTGCGATGATGTCTTCCGGATATTCGGGTGCAGCTGCCAAACCCGTGTGTTCAAAATTATCTACTCCTGCTTTTAGTCCTCTACGAATTTCATCGGGCCGGTGCGAGTGTGCCACAACTTTCAATTTATTTTTATGAGCTTCATCTACCACGGCCATGTATTCGGCTTCCGTCATCTCATCCTGGTCAATCAGCTTAATGCAATTCACTCCGGCTTTGGCCAGCGTTCTTACTTTAGCACGTGCATCCTCTGCACCCTTCACGCCACAGCGAAATTCGGCTGTGCCCGGATAAGGTTCATGTTGAATGAAGGGTCCACTCATGTACATGGTTGGGCCGGGTATTTCGCCTTTGTTAATCCGGTCGCGCACGGAAATACTGGCTTCCAGCGGACCACCTAAGTCGCGCGCACTGGTAACACCAGCTAACAACAGTTGATGTGCACTGGAAGGCATGATCACATCTTTTTGAATGCCCATGTATTTTTTATCCCAATGATTGTAGTCGCTGTGGCCGTTGATCATCAGGTGCACGTGCATATCCCACAAGCCGGGCATTACACTCATGCCTTCGGTAGAAATAATTTCCGCGCCTTTCGGAATTTCAATGTTGCCTACGGTGCCGATGGCTTTAATGCGTTCGCCTTCAATGATGATAACCGAGTTGAGGATTGGTTTGCCGCCATAACCGTCAATCAACGTTCCGCCCACCAGGGCTTTGGTTTGTGAATAAGCTTGTGCTGAAATGAGCAGAGCGAAAAAAAGTATAGAGCGCATAGGACTTTAGGTTTACTTGTGAAAGTATGAAAAATCTGAAACAGATTTTCACGCGTTGTGTCGAATGGTCTGCTGCCGCCATTCGTAAACGTATATAAGTAAACTGCCGAACGTAATGGCCACCAACACGAAATACCAAATACCGGAAAACACATTCAGGAAACTTAAAGCGGTGTAGCCAGCCAACCTCGATACCTGTTGCACCACGCTTACAGCCATGGCTATCGTCATCCAGTTTGTTTTTGCTTTCGCGGAAGCGAGTAACATAAAAAGCGAACCCAGCAAAAGCGCTATGAGCAATGGAAGATAAATTTTCTCGATCGCAGCGAAGAAGTTTTGAATTTGCGGCAACAGGTGCTGTTGTGCTTCGGGTGCTGCCAACGCATATTCGTTTGCTGTTACGTTCAGGTATTGAAAGAGGTAAACACTTCTATACCCAATTTCAATCAGGCAAAAAGTACAAAAGAAAATGATCGCCAATCGCGAGAAAATTTTTTGCATCTGATAGCGCAATGCCAGCATAACAAATGCCGGGAGCATTAAAAACATAGAAAGATAAATCAACACGTGGCGGATTACATTAAGCGGATGGGTGCTGACTAAAATCGCGGAGTGCAGTCCCTGTACACCCGCCAACGGACCGGCAAGCAGCACATACTGCTGATACGCCTGAGCGAAAAGGTAAAACGCAAGTGCAAAGATCAGATACCGGTAAGCAAACGCGCCAATTGGTTTCATAATCAATTACTTCAAATCTGCCCGCGCCTCAAGAGGAAAATCCGAAATGAGAATATCTAATTGTTGCTGTTGCACTTTGGTTTTGTACGCGTTGGCATGGAGGGGTTTTCCATTGTTGCGCACGTACTCACTAACATCGGCCATAATCAGAATCCTTTCTGTCCGAAGGCGGGTCAATAACTCAACCGGTGTTTTGGCATTTACATACGCAATTCGCTTGTTGAGTTGATGCGGGAGATTTCTTACGAAACTAAAGTCTTCTTCCGTTTCGATTAATGTCGATAGCAGAACCTGAGGATAATTCTCTGCAACCAACCGGGTGTAATCTTTTCGGAATGTTAGCACCAGCACGCGGTTTTCTAATTTATGTTTCTTCACCAACTCCAGAACTTGCTGATGAATCGGTTCTTTGATGTCCAACATCAGGTTGATGTTGCGCGCTCGGATAAAGTTTAATACGGCATCAAATGTTGGAATGGGCTGATCAGCCACAGCGTTATTTATTGTTTTGAGCCGAAGTTTGTTCAGCTCAGCATCGGTCTTATCACTAATTTTTCCGGAGCCAGTGGTTGTCCGATCAAGTGTTTCATCGTGCAATACATAAAGCGTTTTGTCTTTGCTGGTTCGTAAATCTATTTCGATAATGATCGTATCAGGTTTAAACTTTTCGGACAGAAATTGAAAAAGTGATACTGAACTTTCGGGATATTGCGAATAGTAACCACCGCGATGGCCTGTTATTTTTACCTGCGCGTTTGTAATGAACTGTATCGAAAAGAAAACGCCAAGTAAAATGATGCGAAGCACAGCTTAAAACTTTGGTGTGGGTTCGGCTTCTGTAAAATCGCCACGCAACGTACGGTAGCGTTTTCGGGCTTCGGCAGCAAACACACTACCCGGAAACTTATTTAAAAATTCGCGGTAGATTTCCATGGCCTTGTCTTTGTTTTTGAGATGGCGCTCTTGCAATTCGCCTTGTAAAAAGTAAGCATCATCGGCCAGAATATCTTCACCAAATTCGGTAAGTATTTTTTCTAACAGCGCGTTGGCCACTTCAAATTCTCCACGCTTCATACGCAGGTTTGCTTCTAACCAATACACATCGTCTTTTATTCCCAGTTGATCGGTATTTACAATTTCATCTACCCAAACCGAATCAGTACTTGCAATATCATTAAACATATCGTTTGCTATGTTCTCCTTATTTCGCTCTATTACTTTCTTTAATTCCTCCAGTTGTTGTTGTGTAAGTTGTTTATCGGGCGACCAAAGATTTTTTCGAATGGCTTCTTCACGGTTCATCTTTACTTTTCGCACAACCGTAAAATTTTTCAAACGTTGCAATGCCTGTTCATTTTTGTTTTGTGCCACCAGTAATTCAATTGAAGCAAATTCTTTCAACGCAGAACCATCCGGATCGTAAAAGGTATTTTCCTTTATGCGCATACTTAATTCAATAGCATCGTTTGCTATTTCGCGCGAAGTTGCCTGCTTCAAAATATCCAGGTGCTCCTGTGCCAATAAAAATTCGCCCTTAAAATAAGAGAGCTTGGCATTTCGCAACTTAGCCTCATAGCCTAAGGGTGTTTCGCGCTGCGATTTTTCTACTTGCGAATAAAGCAGGGTGGCTTCCCACGGTTCTTCTTTCAGCAAATAAATATCGCCCAACTCAATTTTTGCCTTTGCTTTTAAATTTGGTGAAATTTTTGTGTTTACAATCAATCGATTTAAGCTGGCCACAGCCGAATCTTTCTGATCGAGGTAATAAGCATATAACAAGGCCTGACTCAGATGTGCTTCAAATGAATTAGGATGATCGGGATAGCTGGTGCGAAAATTCTGATATTGGGTAATCAGGTAATTAACAGAATCCCGGTTTACCGGATAGCTTCTTTTAACCTTTGCTTCGTGTGCCTGAATTAAACCCAAGCGCGCAGGAAGTTCGCTGGCTGTTCCTGCATATTCTTTAATAAGAAAACTGTAGGCTTTATCTGCAGTATTATAATCGTTATTGTTTAATGCTACTTGCGCTATCTCCAGCGTTTTGGACTGATCTTTTTTAAAGCGTTTGTCAAATGCGCGTGCCTGAATAAATGCACCATAAAAGTTTTTTTGCTGCAGGTTTACCCATATCAATAAATCGGCAAAAACTTCTGAATTCTGATTTTGTTGAACTTTATCGTATAAAAGTTTTTCAAGTGCTTCCAATTCCTCAGGCTTTGATAGCAGAATTTGCATGAGGTTTTTTACATAGCTGATATTGGCCGGGGTTTGCGTTACATAGTTGAGGTATTCGTGTACCATCTGGTCGCGTTTACCGGCAATACGATACAGGTTGGCAAGTTCAAGTGTGTAGAGGTTATTTCCAGCTGATTGCCTCGCCTGTTGCAAAGCTAATATAGCATACTCAATGTGGTTGCGGGCTGCCAGGTAATCGGCAATGGTTTTAAGTCTGTAAGCATCTTCACCTTGTGCTTTGATAAAGGCACGAAAATACTTATCGGCTTTAGTAATATCGCCCGATCGGGTATAAACAATGCCGAGGTCAAGCCGATAAGTAAGCCGGGCGTCTCGTTTAATAATTTTCTCAATATAATCCTCAGCTTGTGTAAAACGGCCAGCATCAAGCAGCAGATTAAAGTAGTTATTGTGGATAAGCGCAATGTTTTCATTTTTTTTTGCCAGTTGTTCATACAGTGCAATTGCCTTTTCTTTTTCGCCCTTCAGTATGTATTCGTTCGCAATTTGTATTTCTTGAGTATCCTGAGCAAAAATTTGAGAATAAAGTAATGCACATAATAAGGCGGCTTGTATTCTTATTATATAATATTTAAAATTTAAATAATAATACTTATTCCTGTGCATATGTGGATAACGTACTGTCTTTAAACGGTAGGTGTCGATTTTGTGGATATATTATTAATTACTTTCTGCTTTAATGGCCCGATTTCGAAGGTAATTAAATTTTGTGAACATAGTTTTGGATTTGTGTATGGTTGGTTTGATGTTTTCAACAGGTGGTGGATAAGGGTTGTATGATTGTTAATTTTAACATTTTATCCCGTGTTTTAGTGGTTTTTGCTAAGTCTTGGTGATAAGCTCGCAGGTTATCCACAGCTTTAACAAGTTGTTCAGAATCTTAGCAGCAACGGCCCATATTCCCAATTTGCCCTGATAGGAAATGAATATTTTGCTTCATCTGATTGGTAGTACAGTGTTTTTTCGGGTTCGTTGCGTTTAAAAAAGTTTCCTGCATCCCATTTGCCATTTCCATTTGTGTCTATGATAACACGTAGTTTATATTCATTCGGTTTAACAAACCTGAAGGTGTGTTCTTTTACATTTATTATTTCATCGAACACTTTGTCATCTGCTGATAGTAGCTGAACAATAAAATTTTTTTCAGCCGTAATTACCTTTATACTTACCATACCGTTATCTTCCTCTTTTTCGAACTTAATGTCTTTAACAATGCGTTTGGACGAGTCTTGTTCTGTTGTTATAAATGCGGCTTTGGCTAAGATTAATGCAATTGGATGTTTGTTGTTTGATTTGGAGGTGTCGGTTGGAATAGCGGGTGTTTCAAGTTGAAGTATGTGGCGGATTGTGTCGATTGCTATGTTGGAAAGGGGTATTGGTAATCTTGTAGCGGAATCGATACGAATGTATATACTATCAGGTATTAGGTGACTTAGCGTTTTGTTGTAGGTAATCTTGTGTGTGTAGATTCTCTTGTTATGGTTGTAAGTTGAAGCAGATTCTTTAAGAGCAAATGTTTCTACAGGGATTTTGGTTTCGCTTCTTTTGATAAAGAAAGTTGAGTCAATCTGCTGGCCAATGCTATCAACAGCAAGTAATTTTATCTTAATTGAATCTGCATTTATAAGGTTGTGCTGGAAGATTAGTTCGCTGCTGTTATCTCCAAAAAAGTAGTTTACCGATTTTTCACTTTTTACAGCAAGGGAATCGATTCCCTTGTTAAAACGCACCCGCGAGGTTTTTTCGGTATGACGCACTGCAGTTAGTTGTAGGGGTCTGGCATCTATTCGTATAAGAGTTAATATCACAGAATCTTTGTTTTGATTTACCAGAATAGGATCTACTTTAAATGCAAACTTTTCTGTTTTACTATCAACTTTTAGGTTTTTATTTTTGTCATCAAAAGCATATACGTAATATTTACCGGATTTCAGGTTAGGAATAACAAATTTGCCCTCTTTGTTACTTTTGGTAAAGTATGTGGGCATGTGGTTAAAGATGTTAAATGTGTCTTGTTGGTAAAGTGCTACCGTAATTTTTTCTGGTGTTTTCTCTGAGAATGTTTCCTTTACTGCTCCTGAAATACTTAGGGAATCAATGATCGGACCGGTACTAAATGCCAACCGTAAATTTTCTGCCGGGTTACCTTCATTCAGGTCTTGAACGCCATCGCGAAAGTTTAAACTATAGGTTGTATTTTCTTGCCAGGGAAACTCTGGTTCTATAACTAGCTTATTTTTCTTAACTAGAAATTTGGTATCCTTTCCGGGTGAGGGTGTAATCAGAATTTCTTCCTTTGGGTCTTTTAGTTTAATCATCTCACTAAATGTGAGTTCTATTTCTTTACCATTAAAGTTTTTTTGGTTGTTAGCCGGATAAGCGTTTATAAGTTCAGGTGGTGTATCGTCTTTGGGTCCTCCGGTTGGGGAGGTAACACTAGCACAGCCTGCCAGGATAGCAATAAGCGGTAGCAGGCGTTTCACGTGTGTTGCGCGATGTAGATTAAACTTGAATACTCGCCAGTCTCTTTGGCTTGATGGTTAGATAGCCAGCCATTTTTAAGCGCGTTTATATAGTTTAATAACTGCATGGTGTGAGGGTTTTTATAACCTTCGCTTAAAAGCGCAACATAGTAAGCATCTAATTTCATTGGGATAATTTTTTTTACTTCAAAACCTGTTTGCATAAGTATATTATTCATAACCCCTTTATCGAAGTGCCACAAGTGCCGGGGAACATCGTATGCGGCCCAGTGCTGTTTGTATAATTGTGCGTCTGCACTTTTATAATTTGGAACAGCTATAAAAATGGTGCCAGAACGTGTAAGTTTTTTTTTCAATTCCTGTAAAGTTGTTGTTAGGTTATGCACATGTTCTAACACATGCCAAAGCGTAACTATTGAATATTTTTGTTCTATTGTTTCAAGTTGTTCGTATATAGTGGCTTTTTGTTTGGCTATTGCACGTGCTTCTTGCGCTGGCTCTACCCCGGTAACATTCCATCCTTTATGCTGCACGTATGAAAGGAAGTTTCCTGTTCCGCACCCGTAGTCGAGTAGCGTTTTTTCATCTGAAAATTCATTAATAAGTTCGTATTTCCACTTAAGGGTATAAGTGCGAAGCAACCTGTATAGCCTATCTATTATTGATTTTGAGCCAACCGTATGCGAGATATACTTTTCTGACTTGTAATATGCCTGTATGTTATTGATGCCTGGTCGCGGGTTTGTAAATCGAAAAGAACAATTTTGGCATGTTACAATATTGAATTCCTGTTGACTAACGGTATAATCTTTAGCCGATATGAATGGTGCGAAAGAAGTACTTTGACAGATCGGGCAGGCCGACAATGTTTCGAGTATCATTTACTTGCCAAGATACACGGTTAAGATTGAAACATCGGCAGGCGATACTCCACTTATTCGCGACATCTGCCCTATTGTTTCCGGGCGGATGCGTTTAAGTTTTTCCCGCGCCTCAGATGATAATGCTTTTACCCGGTCGTAATCAAAATCGGGTAGAATTTTATAATTTTCTAAGCTTTCAATTTTTTCGGCAAGCTTTTGCTCCCGCTCTATATATGATTCATATTTCAGATTGATTTCAACTTGCTGTTGAACATCATAACTGAATTGATGGAGGATTTTTTTAATTCCGTTATCCAGGTTCGATAAATCGTTCATTCCAATCTGTGGCCTACGAAGCAGTGAAACAATTGATACTTTTTCTGTGATAGTTGAGGTTCCCAATTTCTCCAAACCTTTGTTAACAGCTTCTGGTTCTGCTCTCATTTCTGTAAGTGCTTTAGAGAGTTGTTCCATGGTGTTTTTCTTGGTTAGGATTTTTTCAAAGCGCAATTCATCTGCAAGACCAAGCTTGTAGCCAAGTTCTGTTAGTCGTAAATCTGCGTTATCCTGGCGCAACAAAATCCTGTACTCAGCACGCGATGTAAACATGCGGTATGGCTCCTGTGTACCCTTGTTTACAAGATCATCTATCAACACACCTATGTAGGCTTCAGATCGCTTCAAGATGAAAGGTTCTTTATTATGTACTTTGTTATGCGCGTTTATTCCAGCCATTAATCCTTGACAGGCCGCTTCTTCATAACCGGTTGTTCCATTGATTTGGCCCGCAAAATACAGATTATCAATTAGTTGTGTCTCTAGGGTTGTCTTTAGTTGAGTAGGCGGAAAGAAATCATACTCAATTGCGTAACCTGGACGGAACATTTTAGCATTCTCAAAACCGGGTATCAAACGCAATGCTTTGTACTGTATGTCTTCCGGCAGCGAGGTAGAGAATCCATTCACGTAGATTTCCACGGTATTCCAGCCTTCAGGTTCAACAAAAATCTGATGGCGTTCGCGTTCTGCAAAACGATTGATTTTATCTTCGATTGAAGGGCAATAGCGGGGCCCCAATCCCTTTATACGGCCTTGAAACATGGGCGATCTGTCAAAGCCTTGCTCCAATTGTTTATGCACATTTTCGTTGGTGTAAGTGATCCAGCAACTCAATTGTTTGTTGGGTGCTTTTGTATCGGAGTATGAGAACTTGCCCGGTTCATTGTCCCCAGGCTGCTCTTCCATAAGGTCATAATTTAAGCTCCGGCCATCTATTCTTGGAGGAGTTCCTGTTTTCATACGACCAGCTTCAAACCCTAATTCAACCAGTTGTTCAGTTATTCCGGTGGCCGCCCGTTCTGCCGCCCGGCCACCACCAAAGTTCTTTTCTCCAATATGAATTTTACCATTCAGGAAGGTTCCGTTAGTTAGAACTACCGATTTGCCCATTATCTCCAAACCAAGCGAAGTTCTTACCCCTACAACTCTTTTACCTTTAACAACTAATCCGGCTACCATCTCTTGCCAGAAATCTAGATTTGGCGTTCGCTCAAGCATTAAACGCCATTGTTCCGAGAATAGCACTCTGTCATTTTGGGTCCTTGGGCTCCACATGGCTGGGCCCTTCGAGAGGTTTAGCATTCTGAACTGAATCATTGATTTGTCAGACACTATTCCAGAGTAACCACCCAGGGCATCTATTTCGCGCACAATCTGCCCTTTGGCCACTCCGCCCATTGCGGGGTTGCACGACATTTGGGCAATTGTGTTCATGTTCATTGTTACCAAAAGAACTTTGGAACCCATGTTAGCGGCAGCAGCAGCAGCTTCACAGCCGGCATGCCCCGCACCCACCACAATTACATCGTACTCTGGAAACATCTTTTTGGGATTGTGTTTCACGTGGAACAAAGTATGGACTTCAATCCTGGGTTCCACGTGGAACGTTTATTTACGCAAAGATAGGCAAGCTTCTTCTGTTTTGCGCATCAAGGCCTTTTCAGCGGGTTTCTTATCCTTAAAGCCCACCAAATGTAAAACTCCGTGAATTATTACTCTATGCAACTCTTGGTCGGTGCTTACGTGGAACTTAACTGCATTTTCCTCTACCCGCTGTACACTGATATAAATTTCGGCTTCGATAGGCTCTCCTTCCTGAGTAAGCCGGAAGGTTATAATGTCGGTTAGTGTATTGTGCTGCAAAAACTCTTTGTTGATAGATAACAAGTATGAATCTGAACAAAAGACATAGGTGAGTTCTGAAAAAGAAGGCTTGTAGTTACTAACAACGGTTTTAATCCAGTTGGCTGTCTTTTTCTTGTTAAAGCGAGGTAAGGAAACGTCCGCAGCGTGAAACGAAATCCGCATTAATTAATGTAGAAACTTAATTCAACTACCTTTCCTTGCTCTGAGAAATCAACTTCATCGGCCAGGTGCTTCATTAGAAAAATACCGCGCCCACCCGGTTTTTCCAGATTTTCGGGTGCAGTAGGGTCTGGCAGATTGTGATAATCAAACCCGGCACCTTCGTCCTCTACCCTAAATTTAATCCGCCCTTCATCCAGGCTTAGTGCAAGCGATACGTTTTTAGCCGAATCACTCCTGTTTCCGTGCTTAATGGCATTATTAACCGCTTCGGTTACGGCAATCATAATATTACCATAGATATCATCATTCAACTGATACTTCTCTTTAGCATTATCAATAAAGCTTTCGATCATCCTGATGTTTTCAGAAAGGGAGGGAATTTCAATGCGGATGTTCTTCATGCCAGCCAACTCAGTCTTGTGTTTTAATGCGTTTAAAATACTCGCCTACCTCCTGCTTGTAATAAGGATAAAGCTTGGGTGGCACGGTTTTCAGCAATTCTACTTCTTTTTCTTTTAATCTTAAATATTCATCAAAAGCCGAGGGAATTTGATTTGTGTAATCCTTTGCCGACTCACCTTTACGTTCATCATCGAGATCCTGTTCGCGCATCGATTTTTCAGACTCAAGCAGCCGGCTTAAAATTTCTTTCTGCCGTTGAATGGTTTGCTCCGTAATCTGCTTATTAACCAGATCCATTTCGGTTTGTTCCATTTTCGTGGGGATATCATCTCCTAAGCTCTGACCGCCTTGCTGTTTCAGTTTTTCCTGCATCTCTTGAAGTGCTCTGCGAATGCGCTCTTGCTCTGCTGCCATGCGCGCAAATTCTTCTGAAAGTTCACGCCCCTGCTTGCCACCTTCGTTTTTTAATTCTTGCATCTGCTGGTTTAACATCTCCTGCATTTTGCCAAGCGAGGTGGGCTGGCCTGATTTCTTTTTGCCTTTACCAGGCTTGGCATTAGCCATCATATTCATCATCATTTCAAAATGATCGTTTAACATTAAGGCAAGATTGTTAATACTTGTCATTGACAGTTGCATTTCGGTACTGGCATTTGCCTTTCTTCTCTCCTTAATGTTAAATACCGCTTTATCGATGTGATCGTTCAACTCTCCCACTTCTTTGGTAACAATAGAACCCATGAACGCATCCTTTTTTGATAACTCTAACAAACTGTCTTCCAGCACTTTAGCGTCATCTTTTAGCTTTAATTGATTTTGTGAGAGTGTAACATACCGCGGATCGGTTTGTTGAATCGGTCCAAAATCTTTGATGAGCGATTCCTGATCAAACGAAAGTTTAACCAATCCATGAATAATTTGCCGCAAACTCTCTAAGTTTTGCTGATCCATTTCCATTTGCATGGCGCTTTGCATGCCTTCCATCTTTTTAGCCATCGCTTTCATTTTAGAAATGGCTTGCTTCTGTTTCTGTCCCGATTTCTTATTATCTCCCTTTTCTAAGGCTTGTTCGCTCTCCTCTTGCGATTTATTTATTTCTTCCTGGCTATCGGCATCAGAACTTTCTTCTTTGCTCAACTCTTCACCCAGCTTGTCTAATTCTTGTAATTGTTCTTCTAGCTTTTCAAAGTTTTCCTTTAAGTCCTTTTGTTCCTGCGCAAGTTCTTCCTGCGATTGCTTAGCCGAAGGGTCGCTCTTGTTCCCATCGTGCTTTTCTGTTTTTTCTAAAAGCTGTTCTTGCTTTTCTGTTTGATTCTTAAGCTCCTGTATGGCCTGATCTAATTTGTAATCGTATTGTAACTCTTTGAAAAGTGAGAGGGTTCGCTCTAATTCTTTTTCGAGATTAATCTCCTTGCGATCAAGCTTCTCTAACATTTTCTGCACTTGATTTACATCGGTATTTTCCTGCAGCAGTTTTTGCAACTCCTCAAACATTTTTTTGGTTTCTTCATCCAGTAGCTCATTCATTAACTTTTGAATCTGCTCTGACTTTTCACGAATGCGTTCGTTCTCCTCGGTAAAAGCATTCTTCTTCTGCTCTAACAACTTGTTTTCTTGTTGTAAATTTTTAAGCGCCTCGTCCAGTTTTGTTTTCTGGTTTAGTAAGTCTTCCAGCATTTTTTTATCCTGCCAGTCAAGCGATTGTTTACCCCGAAGTTTTTGCTGGGCATCGTCTATCGATTTTTGCAATTCGCGGGCACGCTGAATTCCCTCATCAATTTTTCGTTCTGCGGATTTTTGGTTTTGTGCAATACTGGCTTTCAAATCAGCTTCGCCAGGTAATGCAAATGTGTAATCAGCACTGCGTGCAGACTTGCGCCCATTTACACCATCACTATCCCAAACCTGTAAATGGTAAACTAACTTGTCGCCAGGCTTTAGATTAATGGAATCGATAGGCCATTGGAAGAAAAAATTTTGTTGTTTGTTGTTGCGAGCAATTGGTATAGCACGCTTTTGGCGGGGTTGTTCTTTGTTGCCGGTAATTACGGTGTAGTTGAGTTGAAGTGCGGTTAAACCATAATCGTCAGTAATAGATCCGCCTATTAAAATGTTTTTATACAGAACAGAGTCTTGCAGGTTTTCAACAGCTATTTGCGGATACTGATCTTTAACAACATCTACGCGATATGCGAGGCGGTCTTTGTTCTTACTCTTTTCATTTTCCAACTCTATCCAATAATCTTCGGGGTTATTGAAGGCGCGGCCAAAAGCAAACAAATTATTATCAATAAGCTGCATGTTGTTGGGGCTACCCTCAGCAAAAAAAAGCGTTGCTTTTTGTGCAAAGGCGGTGGCTATTGACCAGGTAATTTTTGTGCCTTCGGGTACTTGTAAGTTGCCGGCATTGTTCAGCTGCTGTGGTTTTAAACCCAGGTAAGCAGGGTAATCTAACACAACGTTTAAAGCGTTTATTTCGGGCCGGTTGATGATGGATAACGTATAACCATCAGAGAAAAAGCCGGATGCTTCAAATACAAAATCAATTGATTGTTGAATGTTCTCGAATGTATATTGAAACTCACCGGGGGCTACTCTTATCATCTTCCAGCGCAGATCACCCGCTACCAGATATACCGCTTCCGGAAGCGCTTCCCCATCCATTTTAAGCGAAAGCGTAAAATCTTCGTTAAAGAATGCGTTCAGGTTTTCATTTTGAATAGTAAACCGGAAAGGAGCCTGTGGTGAAAACTCCTGGTTGAATTGAACGATGCGTTTTGTGCTTTCGGTAAAAATTCCAGAGTTGAAAATCAATAAAATGATAATTACCCCAAAAGGTATAAGCAGGTACCTAAGATATTTGCGGTTGGATTTTAAATCAATTGCGCGTTCAAATGCAATGTCCTGCATGGACATGGCTTTTTGAACAATGCCGGCTTCTGCCAATGCGTTGTTGCTTTGGGAAGTAAGCTGAAGCAGGTTTAAAAGTTTATCGGATACATGAGGGAAGTAAGTTCCTATGAGGCGGGCACTTTCCTCTTTTCCTAATCCTTTCTTATAGATAATCCATTGCAGGGGTTCGCGTAGAAATCGCAACACTGCAAACAGCGCAACCAGAAAGAAGCTACTGAATATAACCAGCCTTCCGGCTTTGCCCAGCCAAAGATTGTATTCGATTAGTGAAGCCAACAGAAAGTAGGCCAGCAATAAAGAAAGCGATAGGATAAGTCCCCGAATCGACAAATTAAGATAATACCTTCGTGTAAAGGCATTAATCTTATCCTCAATCTTACTCGCGCCCGTACTCATGCTTTTAATGAAACGATGTTATCCTAAAGATAGTTTTAACCACGCCTAAGATAAGACGACCACATTCAGAAATCAAGCCTGCTTATGCGGAGTTTGATTCATCACTTAGCTGCCAACCATACTCGGCTTCGAAATACTCGATAACATGCATCTTTAGTAACTTCTCTTGTTCCAGCAGATCGAAATGGGGTAACTTTTTGACAAGTTTCCAATGCGGCCAGCCATGTTCATCTTGCCCCTCTAAGGTATAATACCCGGCTAGGCTCAAAACTTTGCAAATGGCAATGTGCATCAGGTCTTGTTTTTCTTCTTTGGTAAACCGGCCTGGGCCCCGACCCAACTCCTGCATACCAATCAGAAACAAAACTCCGTTCAGGTCTTTCGGCTTTTTGGTTACAATTTTTTCAAGCTCAGCTAAAAGCGCCTGCCACCTGCGTTGTAATTCCAAATCGCGCTGAAACATCAGACTTTATTCAGTTCGTCCCAATATTCAAAAGCCCTGCGCAGGTGCGGTATAACAATGGTACCACCTACTAGCGTAGCTACGCCCATGGCTTCGTGTACTTGGGCTGTTGAAAAACCAACCTCCTTACATTTTCCTAAATGATATTTTACACAGTCATCACATCTAAGCACCAGTGAACAGGTTAAACCAATCAGCTCTTTGGACTTAACGTCCAGCGCGCCTTCCTGGTAGGCGTTGGTATCAAGGTTAAAAATGCGTTTTATAATCAGGTTATCGGCAGCAAGAATTTTATCATTCATTTTGCTGCGGTATTCATTAAATTGCTCTACCAGTCCCATAAGTAGTACAGAAAAATTTTTTCAAAGATGGGTTCAATTCAGGTTAAATCAAATGTAGTTACACAAACACTTACGCTGCTGCGCGACTTTCTATCGTTGGTTTATCCTAACTATTGCCTTGGTTGTTCCAATGCACTTTATAAGGGCGAAGAGATCTTGTGCACACACTGTATTAGCAACCTGCCAAAAACAAACTACATCTATCATTACAACAACCCGGTTTTGCTTCGATTACAAGGCAGGTTAAGATTAAAATATGGACTCGCCTTTCTAAAATTCCGAAAGCACGGTCTGGTTCAAAAACTATTACATCAATTAAAATATAATAATCATCCGGAAATTGGCGAAGTATTAGGCCGGGTGTTTGGCCGTGAGATGTTTGAAAATGGCTATGCTCATGAATTTGATATTATTATTCCCGTTCCTTTACATGTAAGCCGCAAACGCGCACGGGGTTATAATCAAAGTGCACACATTGCCAAGGGCCTGGGTATTGCTTTGGAAATACCGTGGGACGAATCCATTAGCACCCGAAGGGTAAGCACCAAAACGCAAACCCACAAAACAAAAACCGAACGCTGGCACAATGTTGAAAGTGTGTTTGACATATTTGATGAGGATAAAATTCGCGGTAAGCGCATACTATTGGTTGATGATGTAATGACAACCGGAGCAACGCTTGAAGCTTGTGGAATATGTTTATTAAATGGTGGCTGCAAAGAACTAAGCATAGCCTGCCTGGCCGAGGCATAAAAAAACCCTCCGGTTTAACCAGAGGGTCTATATTCTTAAGAAATAAATCTTAGTAGTTAGATCCTGCGCGGATCATGGCGCAACGGAAACCAATAGTAGCAGTTGCAGAGTCCTCATCTAAAAATCTGCGGGTACCTGGCGACATCCAGTAAGCAACATCTTTCCATGATCCACCCTTATATACACGTACTTTATCGGATATTAAAGAGATAAAGCCCTGCGGGTTTTTAGTGTACTCATAGGTGCGGATGTTTTTAGTTGTACCATCGGGCAGGGTTACGGTAGAGTCCTTAGCATTTTTAGAATAACGGTTACGGTATTCAGAGTGGCTATCGATAAAGTCATCTCTACGAATAGGGTTAAGGTCATCAAAATCCTGGTGCGATAATGGTCTGTAAACATCCATCACCCACTCACTTACATTACCGGCCATGTTGTAGAGGCCATAATCATTAGGAGGATATTCGTATATATAAGATGTAATCAAAGCACCATCGTTAAGGCGGCCTGCAATACCCGCATAATCACCACGGCCTCTCTTAAAGTTAGCAAGAAATGCACCCATTTGTTTTCCATAAGGATTGCGCAGTGCGTGGCCATCCCATGGATAAATTCTTTGATGCGTTTGCATTTCATCCAACCATTGCGTTCCAATAAGTGCTTGCGCAGCATACTCCCATTCGGCTTCGGTTGGTAAACGGTAAGCAGGAATTACAACACCAGACTCAAGGGGAATACGACCAGCACCGGTTTCAGGAGCGGCAATACCAGCTTTCTCTGCCAGGTCGGCATTTACTTTGGCTGTACGCCATTTTGCATATTCGTTAGCTTGTTTCCATTTAACCCCTACAACCGGGAAGTAACGGAAACCGGGGTACCGCAGGTAATGATCCACATAAGGATCGTTGAAGGCAAGGTTAGATCTCCACACGGTAGTATCAGGAAGTGCCATTGAATAAGCTTTTCCACCATCAACTTTAGTTGAATCGACCGACAAGTAATAGAGATACTCTAACCAGTGAATATTGGCAATTTCTGTTTCATCCATATAAAATGTAGCCACAGAAACGGTTCTTTCGATATTATCGCGGAAAGACATCACATCCTCTTCTAAAGAGCCCAGAACGGTGCGTCCGCCTTCAATAAGCACCATGTTAGGCGCATCGGGCTGCGAGTTATAGGGCATTACGGCAAAACCCTCGGCATTATCGCGGGTGTAGCGCAGGCCGGTTGCTGTACTGATCTGGCCAGGATTTTGGGCCGTTGGCTTGCCACCCTGACGGAGGAAACAAGACGAAACGGTTAAAGAAAGCCCTACTAAAAACAGGAGTGACTTGAAATACTTCATTTGAATTAGGTTATACATAAAAGTAAACGCTAATATAATTAGATAAATACATGTTTTCCAAAGGGTAGTGTTTTTTTGATAAATCCTTAATAGAACTACCAAGCTTGCTACCGGTTGCTCTAACGCCACAAACTGCCGGGTAGTATTTCCACCTAACCAGCTACCGGTTCGAATACTGGATAATCGGCCAAGGGAGCTAAAACCTCCAAAGCTGAGTTTACCGAATCAATCGACTCAATAACCAACATAGCTTTTCCGGCCGAATCCTTCATGCGGCATCTTTTACTGTTGCTTTGAACAAAACTCAAAATCTTACCAAACGTTTCGGATTTAAAGTATGCATCATTAGTGGTATCAAAATAGCCCCGAAGCTTTTCGTTCTTTAAACTAATCTTTTCAAAGCCAAGCTTTTCGCCAACCCAGCGTAAGCGTACGGAATTAATTAACTGCTCAACCGATTCCGGTAAAACCCCGAAACGATCTTTTATAGAATCGCGAAATGCTATAAGTGCCTGCTCGTCTTTAATGTTATCAAGCGTGGCATACAATTGCAGTCGCTCGCTGGTGTTATTGATGTATGTATCGGGAATTAAAATTTCAAGATCGGTTTCGATAGTACAGTCCATCACCAATGTTTTGGCTTTAGTCGCCAACTCTTCGGCAAACAATTCTTTAAACTCTGTTTCTTTTAATTCCTGAATGGCATCGTCCAGAATTTTATGATAGGTATCAAAACCAAGATCAGTTATAAAACCGGTTTGCTCAGCACCCAATAAATTTCCGGCCCCACGAATGTCCAGATCGCGCATGGCCACCTTAAAGCCATCGCCTAATTCCGAAAACTCTTCTAAAGCTGCCAACCGCTTGCGCGAATCGGACGAAAGCACAGAACTGGGCGGAGTTAATAAATAACAAAAGGCTTTCTTGTTCGAGCGCCCCACACGTCCCCGCATCTGGTGCAGGTCGCTTAACCCGAACATGTGTGCCTGATTGATAATAATGGTGTTGGCATTGGGAATATCCAACCCCGATTCTATTATGTTGGTGGATACCAGCACATCGTACTCGGCCTCAATAAATCTGAGCATTACTTTCTCCAATTTGTCACCATCCATCTGCCCGTGCGCAATGCCGATGCGCGCATCGGGAACGAGTTTAAAAATTGTATTGGCAACCTGTTCAATATCGCTTACACGATTGTGTACAAAAAACACCTGACCACCCCTGCGCAACTCGTTACTTACAGCATCGCGAATGGTTGCTTCATCATAGGTATGTAATTCGGTTGTAACGGGCTGCCGGTTGGGTGGTGGTGTGGAGATAATACTTAAATCGCGTGCACCCATTAAAGAGAAATGCAACGTGCGCGGTATTGGTGTGGCTGTAAGGGTAAGTACATCTACGTTTACTTTTAATTCTTTCAATCGGTCTTTAACCTTTACACCAAACTTTTGCTCTTCATCAATAATTAATAAACCCAGGTTTTTAAACTCCACATCTTTGCTTACCACGCGGTGTGTACCAATGATAATATTAACGCTTCCTGCTTTAACATCTTTGATAATTTGTTTGATCTCTTTGTCGGTTTTAAACCGCGAAACATAATCAATCTTTACCGGCATGTTTGAAAGCCGTTCGGAAAAGGTGCGGTAATGCTGCATAGCCAGTATGGTGGTTGGAACCAGCACTGCTACCTGTTTGCCCTCGCTTGCTGCTTTGAATGCCGCGCGAATAGCTACCTCTGTTTTTCCAAACCCCACATCACCACACACCAGCCGGTCCATCGGGTGTGGTTTTTGCATATCGCGTTTTACATCTTCGGTTGCTTTAGCCTGATCGGGCGTATCTTCATACAAAAAAGAAGATTCGAGTTCCGCTTGTAAAAAGCCATCTTCGCTGTATGCATAGCCGGGGGCACTTTTGCGTTTGGCATAAAGGTCTATCAACTCTTTCGCAATGTCTTTAACCTTTTTCTTAACCTTGGCTTTCTTACTATCCCACTCGCCACTGCCCAGTTTGCTGATGGCGGGGGGAGTACCATCTTTACCCGAATATTTGGAAATTTTGTGAAGCGCGTGGATACTTACGGTAAGAATATCATCATCGCGAAAGACTAAGCGAATGGCCTCCTGTTCTTTACCCTCTACTATTTTTTTTTCGAGCCCGGCAAACTTGCCGATACCGTAATCGATGTGTGTTACAAAATCGCCCGGCTGCAGCGTTTGCAATTCGCGAAAGGTAAGCGCCTTGGTTTTGCTAAACTTTTCTTTTTGCTTGTAACGATAGAAGCGTTCAAAAATCTGATGATCGGTATAACAAACAACTTTGGTGATGTGATCGACAAAACCTTCCCGCAATGAAAACTCCAGCGATTGAAATTTTAGTTCGGGATGCAGCTCTTCAAAAATGCCGTGAAGGCGCTCCACCTGGCGCGGCTGCTCTGTTGCAATAAAGTTACCGTATTGTTGCTGTTGCTGTTCCAACAAGTTGGCAGCAAGCAATTCAAAATTCTTATTGAACGAAGGCTGTGCCGAAGAGGACAACGAAATAGTTGTTGCTGATTTGAAAAAACTGCGGGCACCAAACTCCACACACACAAAATTCTCTATACTCTTTACTGTAGCTTCGCCAGAATTAAAAAGATGATGTGGCTCTAATACAACTTTTGTGTTGCCGCTTTCGCGCAGAATCTTATCGAATGAGCTACTGGCTTTTTGAAAACAGGCCTCTACTACATCGCGGCACAGCTCAACATCCTTTATCCAAATGCGTGTGGATGCTGAAATAAAATCGAAAAAAGATTGCCGCTCTTCCTGAATCAATCGGGTTTGTACATTCGGCATCAGGCTGACTTTTTCTAAGGTATCAACCGAAAGTTGTGAGCCGGGATCGAATGTTCGAATGCTATCCACTTCATCGCCAAAAAGTTCGATGCGATAGGGCAACTCATGCGCATACGAAAACACATCGATAATACCACCACGCACGGCAAACTGGCCGGCTTCATAAACAAAATCTGTTTTTTCAAAATCGTAACTGTGCAGAAACTCTTCCAGAAAAGTAATGTCCAGACTTTCGCCTTTGGTAATTACAAAGGTGTTACTGGCCAATGATTTTTTGTTGATCACTTTTTCGGCAAGGGCCTCCGGATAGGTAACAATAATGTTTCCATCGGGATGTTGGCCCACCACATTCAGTGCCTCGGCCCGCATTAAAATGTTGGCATTCTCCACTTCATCGTACTCATACGGGCGCTTGTACGACATGGGAAACAATAAAACCTCTTTCGCGCCAAGCAGTTGTTGCAAGTCGTTAATCAGGTATGCTGCCTCTTCTTTGTTTTGAGCAATTAGCAGGTGCGAGGCTCGCACGCTTTTGTAAAGGGCCGCAAAAAGCACAGCATCAAGGCTACCGTGAATACCTTTTACACGAATTTTTACGGCATTGGACGTACGGATTCCCTCGGCTAATGTTTGAATTACACTATCCGCCCGGAAGATGGTAAGAAAATCGTGCGCCTTCACTTCCAAAAAACAGGGCACAAATATAAACAAGGTTTACAACCTTGCTTTAGTTATATCAACAAAGGTGTAAACCTATTTACCTTTGGCACATGTATCACTTCCGGTTGTTAATCCTGCTGATTTCGTTAACGGCTTTTCTCTTTTTGATAATAGGATTGTTTAAACCCTGGCTTATGCTTTGGTGGGAGGATGTTCAAAACCGGAAGAAGGTGATTAACCTTTATGGCGGAGCAGCTTTGTTGTTTTATGTGATATACTTGTTGTTAGGTATAGGTATAAAATAAAAACAGCCACTCGAAGGGTGGCTGTTTATTATAAAATTTAAAACAGGTTACTTTTTGCCAACACGGTTAACGCCCTTACTAACCGCCCACATGGGATAAGCGGACGCTACGTTTCCCGGTGTTGTTTCATTTTTATTTTTCTGCATTTTACTTTTAGCAATAGCGGGTGTGCCTACCGAGTTGATATTGGTAGCTTTAAAAGATGTAAGGCTCTTATTGCTGTAACGATTTACATCTTTTGATACAGGCCAACCGCTCTCGTTTGACTGCGCCATAGAAGTTGATACAATAAATACGAATGCCACAACGGCAGAAATTTTAAGGTAGTTTTTCATAGTAGGTAAATTTTGAAGTGAAAGGATGTATAGAGGTAGATAGTAGGTAGAATCCACTCTTAAATCAAAAAAACCTGTTTAAAAATATAGATGGGCTTGTTGGTGTTTTTTGTTTGATAGCGATAAAGGGCAGTGTGCGCCAATAGATCGTCAACCTGAACAGAGTTGTGATGCGAAGAACTTATTAATCCCGCTACCGGTTTTACCGATGGCTTCCGAACTTTTGAAAAATACGAAGCAGCAAAAGAAGAAACTTCGCCCTCTGTGCGCTCTTCTGTTGGCTCAACACCTTCTTCGGCCCGCTGGTTGTCTGTGAATGACGAAGACCAAACCATTGTGCCTGAGATCAGGATGATCAACGTAAGTACAAATGAAAAGTATCGGGTCATCAATATTCTAAACGTAGTTGTCAAAAACTTGTTTCAAAATTACAAACAGAGAATTGCATTAATGAAAAAGGAATAAATAATTTTGAAAACGAAGAACTACAGGAACAAACTTTAATTTTTTAACACCCACCCCATAATGAAACCTATCTTGAGAAAATTATTACTGGTTTTAATAATAATCTCCTTTATTTTAAGCTGTGCGAAAGAAGAAAAGCAGCAATCCGCGCCACAACAGATTATTAACGAACTGCCCCACCTAAAATTTATTTCATTGGATGGTACTGCTACCAGTACCCGAAACATAGAGACACCATTGGTGCTGATCTTATTTTTTGCCGATTGCGACCATTGTCAGCGTGAAGCGCAGGAGATTCAAAAGAACCTGGGGTTGTTTAAAGGCAAGAACATTCAGTTTATTTCTGCTGAAGAAATTCCTGTGATCCAAAAGTTTTCGGTTGACTACGGCTTAAACAATGAACCCAACGTTAAGTTTGGAAAGGCAGAATCGGTTGATGTATATATGAACTTTGGTTCGATACCAACGCCAGCTATTTATGTGTACTCTGCCGAAAAGCGATTGGTAAAATCTTTTAAAGGCGAGACACCGGTGGCGGAAATTGCCGGAGCGTTTAGGTAAGATTAAGCCCCTCTTCTCAGTAACCATCCAACGCCAATCATAACCATCACGGAAAGGGAAATAGCCCAATAATTTGTTTTGCGGGCTTCAACCGATAAGCGATAATCGTGTAATAGAAACTTAACCGCAGGCGGAGCCCAGTAGGCCGAGTTACCCGAAACCGAATCGGCATTGGTGTTTACAATCGTCCACGGCATGTGGATGGCGTGTGTGAACTTACCATCGTAGGCTGTTGAGATGAAATTGATTTTTCTTTCGAGGTTGTTTTTAGCCAGAACATAATCCGGAAAGGAATCTAATCGCAACGGAATCTGTAACGAGTCAGCAAAGAATTGAATAAAATCCTCTTCAATATCTTTATCCGTTAAAACAATCTGATAAAGCGGCTCTTTGGCTGCCATGAGTTTCTTACCATGATCGCTGTTGGGCAGCCGTTTGTTCACTTGTTCCAACAACAAACTAAAGTACGCCTCAAAGAATGCCCGGTTGCCATAATGATCGGTGATCTTTTCATTCAATTGTTTCAGGTATAAACTATCGGCAGGAGTTATTGCTTTGCCTTCTGCCGGAAGGCGATTGATAAACTGAAAATCTTCGGGGGTAAAAAAATCTGTAGTAGGATAATCTAACCGATTTATAGCGTGGTAAGTATCGGAATAGGTTATATATGTAAAAAACCACCGGAATTTTTTTTCGAACGAGCTCGTTACCTGAAACAAGGTATCGTTGGGTGCAGCAAGATGTTGATTGGCTTCAGATGCTGAACCAAAATGCCTTCGATAGGTAATGTATTTTTTTCCCTCGGTTGGCTTTAGCTGAAATGAACGTGCGCTGTCCACGCGGTTCCAACTTATGAATTGTGTACTATCGATGTAACGGTTGAACTCCCGATCAGGGTTTTTAACCGTTTCATCCACCTGAAGGGTAATTTGTTTATCTAATTCTCCATCGGGATACACCGTAGTTTCCATCGCCACCTGATGCTCGCATGCAGTCAGCACACACATTAGTGCTCCACTTGCCCAAATCGAAACGGTATTCGCTTTCATAATCCTTTGTTTTTAATGCGTTCGGTTAAACTAATCGTTTTTGTTTTTCGCTCTCGCGGATGCGTGATATACTCTGAAGAGTTCAGTAAGCGCTCACCGGCAGACGTTGGCTTGTGAAAAGTTTTTTCAATCAGCAACTCACTTCCTAACCAAATGAAAAGCGCAAAGTTGACGGCAGCAAAACCAACGCGCACTGTGTTTAAAAAACCAAATGATAAACCCACCTTTTCAGTTGGTAACGACTGCATGATTTTATGCGTTAATGCAGCAGCATGCAATGGCTCTGTGGCGATAATTTTTTTTACAAGGCGTTGTTCCAATTCTATAAACGCCAGCGCTTGTGCACAAGCCGCGCAGGATGTTGTGTGAGTATGTAAATCGTTCTTTTCAGATTCGGTTAATTGCCCGAACTGCATCAATAATGTTTGACATTCTGTACAACTCATAATTCAGTCAGGTTTTCAATTTGATAATGATGTTTCAGGTATTTACCAATGGCAATGCGGGCGTGGTATAAATTGCCTTTAATTTTTTCTTCGGAGGTCTCCATTATTTGTGAAACCTCTTCGGGCGTAAGCCCCTGTAAATCGCGTAGCACAAAAACTATTTTTTGGATAGGAGGAAGTTTTGCCGCGGCTTCTTCCACCGCTTTGGTAAGGTCGTGCAACTGCATTACCCCGTCCGCACTACTAGCGTGTATTTCATTTGTCTGTCTGGTGATGTCAAGAGTCATCCGGTTTCTTTTATGGTGTGCCGACTTAAGCACATCCAAACAAATATTGGTTACAATGCGGTAAAGCCAGGTGCTTAGTTTTATGCCGGCTTTGTAGCGAGGCAGATTTTTCCAAAGCCTGATAAATGTTTCCTGTGTAGCATCTTCTGCTTCGTAAGTATTGTTAAGTACCCGAACCGCTACAGCGTACACAAACCGTTGATGCATTTCAACCAGCATCCGAAAAGCCGAACGATCGCCAGCAGCAGCTTTTTTAATAATCTCCGGTTCGGTTAATAGCATCTTGAGTTCGGGAATGATACGAGGCTGCGCGCTTCCGGTAAAAAGTATTCAAAATAATTTTTCAAAGGTACAGCTCAGAATTTTTAAACATTTCTTCTGAAAAACAGAAACAAATAAGCGCCTGTTGCCGTTAGTTAAATCATTAAACGGGCTTTTTATGAAAACCTATTTGGGTGAATTAGAAGAACTGGTACTGCTCACCATTGCAGCTTTGGGCGAGGAGGCTTACGGGGTTTCGATTCAACAGGATTTGGAAACCAGGTGTAATCGCAACATTAGCATCGGGGCGCTGCACTCCACTATTACCCGATTGGAAGAAAAAGGTTTTTTGAAATCGTGGTTAGGTGGTGCCACCCAAGAGCGCGGGGGGCGCAGTAAACGCTTTTACGAAATAACACAAGCCGGAAAAAAAGCAGTTGCTGAAGCGAAGAGTATGCGCGATGAGTTATGGACGCTTTCAAAAGTTAAACTTTCTGTAAAATGACACAGCCACCCAAACTTGCCCGCAAGATTTTAGAGTGGTTTGCGGCTGCTGCATTTGTAGAAGATATGCTGGGCGATCTGGATGAATTGTATTTTATTCACCTCAAAACAAAATCAACAGCGGTTGCTAAGCTTCTTTACTGGCGTGGGGCCATGTCCTTACTGTTTTCGTATGCGCTTAAAAAGCGAAAGGCAAAAGCTTCACTGGGCTTATATTCCAGTTCAATCTCAATGGGCCTGCTGCGCAACTATTTTAAAGTGGCCGTGCGCAGTTTATATCAGCATAAATATTTCACCATCTTGAATGCCTTTGGGCTGGCGGTGGGCATGTCAATAAGTTTGTTGTTGCTTTCACTAATCAGCTATGTGCAAACCTATGATGATTTTCACACCAACCGTGAGAGCATTTATACCATTATTAGCGAACGAACTGAAGGCGTTGAACAATTAGCCTGGGCCCTGGCACCCCATGTTTTAGCAGATAAACTATCTGAAAATTCGAATGTGAAGGCGGTGGTACGAATCAACTCGTACTTTCGCGAAGAAGTAAAATTGCCGCAAGGATTAATACCCTTGCGCGGTTATTATGTGGAGCCCAACTTTCTGGATGTTTTTACCTACCAGGTAACGCAAGGCAATGCCCGCGCTACACTATCGCAGCCCAACCACATTGTAATAACCGAATCGGCAGCGCTAAAAATTTTTAATACTACCCATGTGTTGGGCAAAACACTGGAGCTTAACACCGGTGGTTTAGTAGTGGTTGGTGCTGTAATGAAAGACCATCCGATCAATTCGCATTTTGATTTCGAGTTATTGGCTTCTTTCGCTTCATTACCGCAACCACAGGCTTCCATATCCGATCAGTGGACGTATTTTGATTTTCAATATTTATACGTGCTGCTTGAGCAAACAGCAAGCGTATCTGATTTTCAGTCTTACCTCGATAAGATTTCGGATGACACCTATGCAAAACTTCCCGTTAAGGTTGCCTTTCAGGCACAACACCTAAACGATATTGCATTGGGGCCTGATTTGCGCATGGCCATTGGGCCCAAGTGGGAGGCATCGGGTATGATTGTATTTGCAGTTATTGCTGCTATGATTTTATTGCCGGCATGTTTCAACTACACTAACATTTCAATTGCCCGCGCACTTAAGCGCGCAAAAGAAATAGGCTTGCGCAAAACGCTGGGCGGTGTAAAGTTCCAGGTCTTCTTTCAGTTTATTACCGAAACGGTGGTGGTTACATTCATTGCATTTATTGGCGCGCTGGTGTTGTTTTATTTTATGCGCACCGAGTTTCAGAAAATGCTGGTGGCATCCAACGCGCTTGATCTAAGCCTTACTGTGCGCATGGCTTGCTACTTCCTGCTATTTGCATTAGGCACCGGTTTGGTGGCAGGAATTTTTCCGGCACTTTACTTTGGTGGATTGAACCCCATACAGGCATTAAAAAACAAAGTACATAAAGGCTCATCGGCTATGCGGGTGCGTAAGGTGTTAACGGTGTTTCAGTTTATATTGTCGTTTGGATTTATTCTTTCGCTGGTGGTTTTCAATAGGCAGTATCAGTACTCGCTCAACTTCAACTTTGGATTTGCGAAAGAAAACATTGTGAATGTAGCCTTGCAGGGCACTGCCCCGCACCTGGTGAAAAATGAATTTTCAAAACTTGCCCCGGTACAATCAGTGGCCATGTCATCGCAGGTGATGGGGCTGGGTTATTACAATACGTGGATCAAAGATTCAGAAAATGATTCAACCGAAGTGGCTCACATGTATGTAGATGATAATTACATTCCCCTGTTTGGATTAACACTTATTGCGGGCACCAATTTTACAGCGGAAGCCGGTTTAGTCGAAAAATTTATAATTGTAAATGAAGCGTTTGTAAATGAGTATAAAATTGCCACACCCGTTGAGGCAATTGGAAAAACCTACAACGTGGAGGGCAGCGAATTGCAAGTGATTGGTGTGGTAAAAAACTTCCACTTTGCACCCTTACGCTACCCCATTAAGAAATTCTTTTTTCGCAACAACCCGGCAAAATTTACCTATGCGCATTTAAAAGTAAGCACAGCAGATGCCTTTACCATGTTTACCGATTTTGAAACCCACTGGAATAACCTGAACCCGGAACAAAAAGTGGCCGCCAGTTTTTTTGAAGATGATTTAAATGATGGTTATAACCACTATGTGGTGTTACTTAAAATTATCGGTTTTCTGGGTTTGCTTGCGCTAACCATCTCGGTTTTGGGTTTGCTGGGCATGGTGGTTTACTCAGCCGAAACAAAAGTGAAGGAGATCAGCATTCGCAAAGTGTTTGGGGCTTCGGTACTCAATCTTAACTACATGCTCTCAAAAGAATACCTGAAACTGATAGTATGGGCGGTTGGTATAAGCGCACCCGTTACGGCCTACCTGATTTATCTGGTGCTACCGCACTTGCAATACTATAGCACAACCGTTTCTCTGTGGGATGTGGTAATCAGCACGGCAATCTTATTGGGATTAGCCATGCTTACGGTTTGGTCGCAAACCAACAAAGTCGCAATGGCTAATCCGGCCGATACGTTGCGCTCGGAATAATTTCCGGGAAGTTTAATAAACAGGTTGCCAAAAATTTGAATTTGTGGGTTAACTTAACCAACAAAAACAAAACCATGAAACGATCAGCCACAGCCAATTGGAAAGGAACCGGTAAAGAAGGAAAAGGTGTAGTATCTACCGCCAGCACCGTGTTGAGCAACACCCAATACTCGTTTAACTCGCGCTTTGCGGAAGGTGTGGGCACCAACCCCGAAGAACTGATTGCGGCCGCACACAGCGGTTGCTTTGCCATGAAGTTAAGCTTTGTATTGAACGAAGCCGGCTTTACAGCCGATGATTTAACGGTGAAGTGTACGATTACGTTCGAGAATGGCGCAATCACCAACTCGCACTTAGACTTAACCGCCAAAGTGCCCGGCATTTCTGCCGAAAAATTTCAGGCTTGCGCAGCCGATGCCAAAGCCAATTGCCCGATTTCAAAGTTGTTGAGTACGGATATTACGATGGAAGCGAAGTTGGGGTAGGGAAGTTTAGTTATCAGACGGGTACCATTTTAAATGGCGAATAGGGATTGTATAGTTTTAATAACTGAATTAAAAATCTTTGTTTCTTAATTTGGCTATTATGCACAATGTTTTTTGAAACAAATTGACCCCGAAAAGCCTTAATTTAGAGTCGCGTTTTTAAGCTAATTCAATAACGGCACGACTGATTTAAGTAATGGAAGTAATAACAAATCTCTATTTGGGTGACAGCAAAGAAGTTATAAAAAGCATTCCGGACAATTCTGTTGACCTAATATTCACTTCTCCACCCTACGCAGACCAAAGAAAAAGCACTTATGGCGGAGTACATCCTGACAAATACGTTGAATGGTTCCTTCCTATTTCAATAGAACTATTAAGAGTTTTAAAGCCGACAGGGACTTTTGTTCTCAACATTAAGGAGAAAGTAACAGAAGGTGAGAGAAGTACTTATGTTATGGAATTAATCTTGGCAATGCGGCAGCAAGGTTGGTTATGGACAGAAGAATTTATTTGGCATAAGAAAAATAGTTATCCCGGAAAATGGCCTAATAGGTTCAGGGACTCTTGGGAGAGATTGCTTCAATTCAATAAGGACAAGAAATTTACAATGTATCAAGACGAAGTAATGGTTCCGATGGGCGATTGGGCAAAATCGAGACTTAGAAAATTGAGTGACACGGACAAAAAAAGAGATAATTCAAAGGTTGGCAGCGGCTTTGGAAAAAATATATCCAATTGGATAAATAGGGACAAAGCGTATCCTTCAAATGTTTTGCACCTGGCAACAGAGTGTGGTAAC
Organism: Cyclobacteriaceae bacterium; assembly: GCA_019638395.1. GTDB lineage: Bacteria > Bacteroidota > Bacteroidia > Cytophagales > Cyclobacteriaceae > ELB16-189. The sequence continues at coordinate 797,243 of JAHBTX010000002.1, read as the reverse complement.
AAAAAACACAGTGCAGCATTCCCAGAAGAACTTCCAGAATGGTTTATAAAACTTTTTACAAAGCAAGGTGACACCGTATTAGATCCTTTTATGGGTTCAGGGACTACGAACATTGTTGCTCAAAGAATGAAACGCAATTCAATAGGAATTGAAATTATTGAGGAGTACTACGACATGGTTCGCGAGCAGATCGAGCCGGTAAAAATTATTCTGTTCGACCCTAAGGTGAAATATGGCAAAACTAAAAATAACAGACGTACAGCAGTACGTTGAAGATAATATCGGAGTATTTCATCTAAAGCGAATAGATGGACTTAAGAATCTAAAACTTAAGACAGTTCTCAAAAAGAAGAATCCATATCTGTTTAAGGCGAAGCACATGCTAACAGCCCCTGAAATAGTTCAGGAATTAGCAGACGCATATATCTCATCCAAAGAAGAAACAATATTTGGTGATTGGCTTGAGGGCTTGGCCATATTTATTAACATGAAAGTTTATAATGGCAGAAAGTCGGCAGGCCAAGGTATAGATTTGGAATTTGACAAAGGCGGCCTTAGATACATCGTTGCCGATAAAGTCGGGTCCTAATTGGGGCAACAGTGGACAGATTACTCAAATGCGAACCAATTTTAAAACAGCGTCTAAAACCCTTCGGACTAGCAACTCAAAACTACAAATCATTGCGGTTAACGGTTGTTGCTATGGACGTGAAAATAATCCTGATAAGGGTGACTATTTTAAATATTGCGGTCAGGAATTTTGGGAGTTTATTTCTGGCGATTCTCATCTCTACATCGACATAATTGAACCCCTCGGACACAAAGCAAAAGAAAAGAATGAAGAGTTTATGAAGTCATATGCTGTGATGATTAATAACTTTACTGCCGAATTCATCAACGATTTTTGTATTAAAGGAGAAATTGACTGGGAGAAACTTGTTAGGTTCAATTCAGAAAAAAAAGTCGCTGCTCCAAAGAAAACAGCAAAACAAAAGAAATAGTCTCCCAAATAAATTACAAGATAAAAATACTGTGTGAAGCAATAAGTACATAATGCTTTCTCATTTAGAAATATTCATCTGCTTCGGCAGAGCACTCTTATCCCCCGTCATTTCCCAATGCCCAAGTGAGATGGGAACACAACCAACTGCGTTTAATTGATCGAAGAATTCTTTTAGTACAAAAGGTTTGTTTTGCAATTCTTTTCTTCGTGCAAATTCGGCCATAGCATTTTCCAATAAATACTTGCCGGTAATGTAGCTGGTGCCATAGCCGGGCTGTCGCAGGTATAAGTGTTGTTCAAAAATCAATAGTTCTTTTTCGGTTTTCATCCAGCTGCGTGGGGTGTATTCAGAATGAATTTTACCAGCTTCTTCCATGGTTAATTCGTTGGCATGTGCATACAACGAACCCAGCCCGCGTGCCGCCCGTTGCGCAATCATGATATATACAATTTCTTTTACGCGTGGGTCATCGTTATACAAACCGGCTTGCATAAACATTTCTTCTACCGCTGTGGCAGTGCCTTCATTGCGTGAATCAAAGATGTTGTAGAGCAACGGGTTTCTTCGGATGCTGCTGCTATGCGGTTCGTTATCGAGCTGCGCCAACTCAAACCAATGATAGAAATGAGAATAAAGCGGGCGCGGGTCGTAGTGCAAACCAATCACAAAAAAATTGCGCCTTTCGGCAGGCACAAAATTACCGAGGTGCGCACGCAAGGCGGGTTCAAAATATTCCTTAACCGTAACGATTTTGTCTTGCTCTAAAAAGTTGAGCAAGCTTTTGGCGGCTCGTTCTGTTAATGCGGCAAATTCTTCCGGAGTATTGGCGGCCTTTAGTTCTGGCAGGTTTCGGTTGCGATGTTCTTCTAACTTGAGTGCAGACCAGGCGCGCGCCAGTTCACGCTTTAACAATAGCACTTCATCATCCCACGTAAGTGGAACTAAGTGTACATTTTGCAAATACCAGGTGTAGTTTTCTTTGCCAATACCAGAGGGTCCGGTTTTGGAAGCGGCTTGTTTTTCTAACCAGCTTGCGAATTCGTTGGTGGAGGCAATGGCATCGTTAATAACAGTTACCAAATCGGGTTGCTCGTTCAGGCCGGGCAAGGCAAGCATACTTTCTAATTCCTGGCTTTGTGTTTTGATATCGCGAATGCCGGCAATCCATAAATCTTTCGCGTTGCCGGTCAGGTTTACTTTAGCTTGTTCGTTTAAAGGTGCTATTGCACGAAGTTGATTTAACAGTTTGTTTTTGTTTTCGCTTGTAAGTGGGAAAGAATATTTCCAGAGATCAATAATGCCAGCATGTGTTGGGCCTTCGTGGGCGGGAACATCGCTGCGCTCCATCCACAATGTTTTATAAAATGCAGGGTCGCGCTCCCACGGGCGCATTACCCGATGATCGAAATCCAAACCATTCATTTCAGCTTTTAGAATGTACCAATCTACTTGTTGATTGATTGGCCAACCGACTGTATCAAACTGCTGCAACCGTTGTTGCCAGACGCGTAATTCCGCCTGTTGTTTTTTCATGGCCGCAAGTGAATAGTCCGGCACACCATCGTCAAACAATGGCCGTTGAAAGTTGCGCCACTCTTTAAACAGAGTCTCCAACTCGGCATAGATTTTATACACGGGTGCTTGGGTTTCTGTTGGCTTGGTACAACTGAGTATGAGGATCGACAGGAATAAAGCAAAGACATTCTTCATGGGAAAAGGATAGGTGCAACCAAAATTACTTTAATTATTGCAAGTTGAGTGTAAGTGTTTAAAACAGAAACCAACCAGATTCTTTTTTAAAATATAAACAACATAGGCACATAGCAAACATAGGGTTATTCGCTTTTATGTATAAATATTGTTTTTTACTGTGCGCATGAAAATTTATTAAAAGGTAAAATTTTACATTCCCTCTCACCGAGGAGAGGGAATGCAGTAAATGTGTTGACAGATGAATTTGTTAGGGTGAGGGAGTAGTTTGAGTAACTCGGGCTAAACTAAGTGCGAACCAATTTTTCATGGAATGGACTAAATAAGCTCATTACTTTTTTAACCTGTACCTTTAGTCCTTTAAAAGAATAATCAAATCCTGGTTTTTCAAGCCGCTGCATCCACGTTCTTAAAATGGCAAGCCGCTCTTCCGGCCTCAACGACTCAAAATGTTTTGCCGCTGCTCGGTTATTTTCTCAGGTGTAGTTCTAACTACCTTCATTGAGAATAATATACTACGAAAAAATCTACGTTACCTTGTTGCTAGTTAATTCTGCTTAAGGTCGCGGGCCTTCACACGTACAATTTTGCCGTCTTGTGAAATAACCAGCTCTCCATCATCCTTCTTCGTTTTTTCAATGAGGCGGTCGATAGCGAGTTTTACGCCTTCCGTAATTTTTTCAACCATCCGTTCGTATTCAGCGTTGGTCATAGTGCGTAACAATTGAGTTCCAAATATCGGGATTATTTATAGAAACCTGTTCTTTTCGTTTCTGGTGTGCCACTAAAGTTGGGGTGTTGTGTGAGTTGTCATACAAAAGCCAGGCATCTACGTTGTTTTGGTAGATTCTAAAAAAATTGGTTATTCCGCGTTGATACCTCCGGTGAATTGTATCAGATGGAATGTTATGCCCTCCTTTTTTTACACGTTCTTGTACTCTGGTTTGTGCAAGCTCCACCGATTCCAGCCAGAAGAAAATTAACATCACATTGTATCCTTTTCTTTTACAGTCTTTCAAAATAGAAACATAACTTTTTGTTGCTAGAGTCGTTTCGAAAGCAAAATCTACCTTTGAATTTATCAGTTCTTTGATCCGGCTTAGCATGATTCTTCCCGCCTGAAACGAAACCATTTCTGGCTGAAAAGGAGAAAGGCCCCGTGCAATTTCATCGGCATTAACAAACTCCTTGCAGTTTAGCATCTCTGGCAACACAGTGAATGAGGTAGTGGTTTTGCCAGCACCATTGCATCCTGCTATGATGTAAAGATTGGGCATGAGGATCAGCTTTTGGACTGTAATTTAATCAAAACAAAAAACCCGGAATTACTCCGGGTTTTAATTTCAAGTTTTCTCTACTTACGCGCTGCGTCTAAGCCATAACTTTCGCCACACTCAAGGGGATTCTTCGCTGCGCTCAGAATGGATACTCGCCCTTTTCAATCAACCCCTTTGCTACTTTACGTCTGGCGTTTTTCAAATTGTAAGGTTCTACTTTCGTGAAACGTTTTAAGCCCATCAGCATCAAACGTTGTTCATCACCCTCGGCAAATGAAGTAATGGCACTCTTACCGGCAGCAGCAGCTTTTTCAATGGCATGATGTAAATAAATCAATGCCATTTCTTTCTCAGCTTCGCAGGCTTGCTCACCCCGCAGGCTGATTAATTTCTCTACGCGCAACAACACCGATTCGGCCACGTAACCTTCAATCAGCATATCGGCCAGGTTCATTAAAATCTCCTGCTCTTCCGAAAGTTTCATCATAAACTTCTGCACGGCTGCACCACTCACCATCAGTCCGGCTTTCTTCAAATTGCGCAACGCTTTCTTCTCTTTCGCGAACAAGGCTGTATCATCATCGCTACCAAAATCGGGTATCGACATTAATTCTTTTTGTACGGCCATAGCGGGGTTCATCAAATCGAGATGACCTTTCATGGCGCGCTTCAACAACATATCGATGGTAAGCAAGCGATTAATTTCGTTCGTGCCTTCAAAGATGCGGTTGATGCGTGCATCGCGATACGCACGATCCATTGGCCCTTCGGCCGAGAAGCCCATGCCGCCATAAATCTGTACACCTTCATCTACACTGTAATCCAACACTTCGGAACCATGTACTTTCAGAATGGCACACTCAATAGCAAACTCTTCCAACGCTTTCAAACGTGCTTGTGCGGAATCCATACCCGCAGCAATAAATGCATTGTAGGCATCGTCAATATTCTGGCTGGCGCGATAATGGGCCGACTCCGAAGCGAAGATGTGTGCAGCAACATCGGCCATCTTATGTTGAATAGCTCCAAAGGTTGCCAGCGAAACACCAAACTGCTTACGTTCTTTCGAATAGTTGATTGCTTTACTTAAAGTTGCTTTTGATCCGCCCACGGCAGCAACGCCCAGCTTAATGCGACCGATGTTCAAAATGTTTACGGCAATCTTGAAACCGTTTTCGCGCTCGCTCAATAAATTTTCAACCGGTACTTTACAATCGTTAAAGAAAATCTGGCGGGTAGAAGAACCTTTAATACCCATCTTCTTTTCTTCTTCATTCATGGTAATGCCGCCAAATGCTTTTTCAACAATAAAAGCACTCAGGTTTTTATCGTTATCGATTTTGGCAAACACCACATATACATCGGCAAAGCCACCGTTGGTGATCCACATCTTCTGGCCGTTGATGATATAGTGTTTCTTATCGGCCGAAAGCACAGCTTTTGTTTTACCGGAGTTGGCATCGCTACCGGAATCCGGTTCAGTTAAACAATAAGCTGCTTTCCATTCGCCCGAAGCAAGTTTAGGAATGTATTTTTTCTTCTGGGCCTCATTACCATAATACAGAATGGGCAGTGTACCAATTCCGGTGTGTGCTGAAATCGCGACAGCAAAGGAATGACCCGCACCCAACACTTCTGCCACCAGCATGGTGGTGTTGAAGTCCATACCAAAGCCACCGAGTTCTTGTGGTACTGAGGTACCGAGTAAACCAAGTTCACCGGCCTTATCCAATAGCTGAGGCATTAGTTCCGGATTTTTCATCGAATCAATTTCATCCAATCGCGGATGAATCTCCTGCTTCAAAAAATCCTTGCACGTTTGTGCAATCATCTTTTGCTCTTCATTGAAATCTTCCGGTATAAAAACCTCGTGTGCCTGTGTCTCCCGAATCAGGAATTCTCCGCCTTTAATAGCGCGCTTTGTTGCTTCTGCTGTTTCCATTGCTCTTGATGATTAAACTTTTCTCTTATTATTTAGAAATAAACAATTGACAAAAGGCAGTTGACAACGGATTGTCAATTGCTCATTGTCAACTGTCAACTTAGTAACTCGTAAATCCCCGCTACTCCTTGTCCGCCACCCACGCATGCGGTAACCATTCCGTACTTCTTGTTGCGTCTGCGTAGCTCGTTAAAAAGTTGTACCGATAACCGTGCACCGGATGAACCGAGCGGATGACCCACGGCAATGGCTCCACCATTCACATTCAACTTGGTGCGATCGATGCCTAATTCTTTTACAACGGCTAATGATTGTGCTGCAAAGGCTTCGTTCAGTTCAAACAGATCGATATCATCTTGCTTGAGTCCGGCAATCTTTAATGCTTTTGGAATAGCTGCTACCGGACCAATACCCATAATGCGGGGATCAACTCCGGCAGTAGCATAGCTTACCATACGGGCAATGGGTTTAAGATTTAATTGTTTTACCATGCGCTCGCTCATTACGGCAACAAACGCAGCCCCATCCGATGTTTGTGATGAGTTACCGGCCGTAACGCTTCCACCCATCGCGAATACGGGTTTCAGTTTTGCCAATCCTTCTACGGTTGTGTCGGCACGAATACCTTCATCGGTGGCCACTACAAACTCACGTGTTTTCTTTTTCATGTTTTCATCCACGTACGTTTCCTTTACGGTGATGGGCACAACCTCATCTTTAAACTTGCCTTCTTTCCACGCAGCAGCGGCTTTCATGTGGCTCTCGTACGAAAACTGATCTTGTTCTTCGCGCGTGATTTTGAATTGCTTAGAAACTTCTTCGGCCGTAAGGCCCATGCTGGTATAGTAAGTCGGGTTGTCTTTAGCGATGGTATAATTAAGTGCAGTTTTAAAACCCATTACCGGCACGAGCGACATCGACTCGGTGCCACCGGCAATAATCACATCGGCTTGCCCCGCTTGTATACGTTGGCTGGCTATGGCAATAGTTTCCACACCTGAACCACAGTAGCGGTTCACCACCATGCCGGGTGTGTCAATGCCCAAAGCAAGCAATGAAATCATGCGGCCCATTTGCATGCCTTGATCGGCTTCGGGCACGGCATTGCCCACAATCAGGTCATCGACCATTTTGTTTTCCAATCCGGGAATTGATTTCACCAGATGTTTGATTACGTCAGCGGCCAAATCATCGGGTCGTGTAAAACGAAACCCACCTTTTTTAGCTTTGCCCACTCCGGTTCTGAATCCTGCTACGATGTATGCGTCCATATCTTTCTTAGTTAAATTGACAAGTGACAAAAGGCAGTTGACAATAGTCACAGCCTTGTTTCTATTTTTGCTTTCGAAAATACTTTTCTGGGTTTTCTATCATGTGGTTGAGAAGTTTTCCAACTTCATCGGCCTTTAATTCAAAGTCATCCCACGTTTTTTGGGAGATGTATCCGCACGCTAATGCAAAATCCAACCAGACGCGAGTTTCTGTATTCTCCATGTCTGCATCTGATGATTTACTTACAAAGTGCGCCTTATATTGTCTTTTTCTATATGCTTCACCTATGCTAGAACAAACTGAACGGGAAGATCTTCTTACCTGATCAGTTAACGAGTATCGCTCTTCAGGTGGAAACGCTTTTGATGTTTTGAAAATAGCCATAGCTAGTTCGAACGCCTTTTTATAAACAGTTAAATCTCTAAATGTTTGTGCTGCCATATCTTACTTAGTTGACAATTGACAATGTTTTGCTCACACCTTTGATTGTTCTACACTATCTTAGATTTCCACTCTCACTTTGCATATTGTTAATTGCCTTTTGTCAATTGCGTAAAGGTTTCCCCCCCGTCAATATCGATTGAATCCGCTCCAGTGTCTTCTTCTCACCGGTTAATGATAAGAATGCTTCACGTTCGAGGTCTAATAAATACTGTTCGGATACTTCTTGTGCATAGCTGAGGTCGCCACCACACATTACATTGGCAATCCATTTCGCAATTTTGGCATCGTGCTCAGAAATGTAACGGCCCATTAACATGCCTTGCAATCCCGCAAGGAATAATGCCTGCCCCGTGCGACCTTGTACTTTAATATTCTTTGCTTGTTGTGGCATGGTGTAACCGGCTTCAACCAAATCAAGAACGGCTTGCTTTGCATCAGCGATCTGGCGGTCTTTATTCATGCTTACGCGATCCACCGTTTTTAAAATACCAAGTTCTCGTGCTTCTTCCGCTGAGGTTGCCACTTTTGCCGTGGCTATTGTCATGAAAGCATTTTGTAGTGCATTCAATTCTACATCACCTTCCTGCAATGAATCGCTTACGCGTTTGGCAAACTCTTTTGTACCGCCACCGCCCGGAATAAGACCAACGCCAACTTCAACAAGTCCGATGTAGGTTTCGGCTGCTGCTTGCGCGATGTCGGCATGCATAGTCATTTCGCAACCACCACCCAACGTGCGTCCTTGCGGAGCAACCACTACCGGTATGGATGAATAACGCAAACGCATCACCGAATTCTGGAACGCGCGAATCATAAAATCGATTTCGTCATAATCCTGTTCGATGGCATACATAAATACCAGACCCAGGTTCGCGCCAAGCGAGAAGTCGGGACCTTGATGGCCAACCACCAACCCTTTGTAATCTTTCTCAGCGAGATCAATGGCTTTATTCATGCCTTCAATTACACTGCTGCCGAGGGTATAACTCTTCGAACTCCACGAGAAGTTGAGCACACCATCGCCAATGTCAGTAACTTTTGATTCGGCATTTTTCCAAACCACGCTGTCGCTTTTGCTTTCTAAAATGATAAAGCTTTCGCGACCTGGAATGGATTTGTATGACTTAGAAGGAATATCGTAATACTTTTTAGTGCCGCCCTCGGTTTTGTAAAACGATTTGTTGCCTGCAGCCAGCATATCGTACACCCATTGATTGGGTTTGTAACCTGCGGCTTCCATTAAAGAGATACTTTTCTCTACACCAACAGCATCCCATGTTTCGAACGGCCCCAGATCCCAACCGAAACCACCGCTTACAGCATCATCAATGCGGAATAACTCATCGCTGATTTCGGGAATGCGATTGCTCACATACTTAAACAAATCAAAAAACATATCGCGGTAAAAATCACCGGCTTTGTCTTTACCGGCAAGCAATACTTTAAAGCGATCTTTTAGATTATCAATTGTCTTGGTTGTTTCGAGGGTAGCAAATTTTGCTTTTGCCTTTGGTTGATACTCGAATGTTTTCAGATCGAGCGTAAGAATTTCAGTTTCGCCTTTTGCGTTTTTAGACTTCTTATAAAAACCCTGACCGGTTTTATCGCCCAACCATTTATTCTGTTCCAGTTTATTTACTGCTTCGGGTAGCTTAAACATTTCGCGACCTTCATCATTGGGCAAACCTGCATACAGGTTGTTGGCTACTTTTACCAATGTATCCAACCCAACTACATCCGAAGTTCTGAATGTGGCTGATTTTGGTCTGCCGATAACGGGGCCCGTAAGTTTATCAATCTCATCTACATTAAGATCGTACTTGCGCATGGAGTCAATTACTTTCAATAAGCCCCACACGCCAACACGATTGCCGATAAAAGCGGGCGTGTCTTTACACAACACGGTAGTTTTACCGAGGAAAAGATCACCATAGTGCAATAAGAATTTTGTTACCTCAGGGTCGGTTTTAGCCGTTGGAATAATCTCCAGTAATTTCAGGTACCGTGGCGGGTTAAAGAAGTGCGTGCCGGCAAAATGTTTTTGAAAATCCTCACTTCTTCCCTCGGCCATTAAGTGAATAGGAATACCCGAAGTGTTGGAAGTGATAAGCGTACCGGGTGTACGATACTTTTCAACTTCGGTATATACTTTCTTTTTGATATCCAGGTTTTCAACTACTACTTCTATTGTCCAGTCGTAGGTTGCGATTTTGGGCATGTCATCGGTAAAGTTTCCAAGCTTTACGCGCGAAGCAAACTTCTTGCTGAACAATGCGGCCGGGTTCGACTTAAGGGTTGACTCAAACGCAGCATTCACAATGCGGTTTTTTACAGCCGGATGATCAAGCGTTAAACCTTTTTTCTTTTCGTCTTCAGAAAGTTCTTTGGGAGCAATGTCGAGCAGCAAAACATCTACACCAATGTTGGCGAAGTGGCAGGCAATGCGCGAGCCCATAATGCCCGATCCTAAAACAGCTACTTTACGGATAGTTCTATTCATGTTACCGGTTTTTTTTGTCTATTATAATTTAAAGTTGGCAATAGGCAGTTTGCAGTGGGCAGGATTTTATCTGAACAGTTACTGCCAACTGCTCTCTGCTTACTGCCGACTATTCACAACTAAATCTTCATAAATACCATTTCTCTCAATAATCTGATTCACACTTTGCACCACTTCAAAAAACACATTCAATTTGCTGGCTGGTATTTCTTCGCGTACTACTTCATTAAAGCGTAATACCGTTTCTTTCGATTTATCGCGATGGCGCTTTCCTTCTTTGGTTAGAAAAATGCGAACCGAACGTTTATCGTTCTTATCAGCTTTTCTTACAATCAAGCCTTTTTCTTCCATCGACTTAAGCAGTCGCGTAACACTGCGTGGTTCCAAACCCATCAAGGGCCCGATCTTCGTGGCCGGTGTTCCCTCTTCGGAGTGGATGTTCAATAAAGCAAACCCGATTGACATAGTGCCCTGGTATTTTGCAGCCTGCTGATTGTACATGCGGGCAATGCTGTGCCAGGCTGCCTTTATATTATAGTCTATGGTTTCTTCTCTTTTCATCTATTTCAAACGATGCCGAAGGTAACGAAAATTTATTCGGCATGCATACTATTTCGAACAGAATTTTTTCTGAAGGTTAAAATGTACCAGCCAGGCTTTAGAATAGTATGACGAAGATCATGTTTACGCATGGTTAATCATCATGTGGCGGCTAATTGGGTGTACCTAATCTTGTACTGTGAAACAAGACAAAAACCCAGAAGCCATGAAAATGATCATAAAAAATCCCCGCGTAATAGCCTTGCTGGTCATGGTGTTTTTCCATACTGCAGGTTGGGCACAAAAACCTTATAAAGTAAGCGGCACGCCAGTCATTACCATTGCGGGTACTTCCACCATGCACGACTGGACAATGACCTCCAAGCAGGCAACTGCTCAGGCACAATTAGAAGTTGATGCGAACGGCCAATTGAGTAAAGTAAATTCAATAGTGGTAACCATTCCTGCCGAAAGCTTAAAGAGTGGCAAGGGTGCGATGGATAAGAATGCCTACAACGCACTAAAGACTGACAAGAATAAAGACCTCAAGTTTCAACTTACGGCAGCAACTGTTAATGGTAACAACATTGTAGCGCAAGGAACTCTAACAATTGCCGGAAGTTCAAACCCAATAGAGCTAACCGTTACGGGTAAGCCCGATACAAACGGCATTCGCTTTCAAGGTTCTAAGAAAATCAAAATGACGGAGTTTAATGTAGAGCCTCCTTCGTTCATGTTCGGCTCGGTTAAAACAGGCGATGAAATAACCATCACGTTTGACGTAACGCTATCACCAACCAAATAAAAAGATAATCTCTCTCTAAAAATCACCTTTAAATTTTTAATGTTATGAAAACGAAATCCGCAACCCTAAGAAGTCTGCTGCTGGTGTTCGGCCTCATGTTAGGCTGGACAGCCTGGGCACAGCAACCTACCATACAATACTGGAGACCTTACGATAAGCGTGGGGTAAATGTTTTTGAAACAACAAAAGACGACACCGTTGTTTTTGATGGTTTGAAACTCAGACTGGGTGCCGGCTTTACACAAGGCTATCAAAAACTAAGTCATAGCAATGAGTTAGTAACCCCTGTGCTTTATGAAATGGGTGGTGGCTTTCCGCTCGCGCAAGCAAATTTTAATATTGATGTTCAGTTGTATGATGGCGTTAGCCTTAACCTAGTGTCTTATATGTCATCGCACCACCACAACGAGTTTTGGGTAAAAGGTGGCTACCTGCAAATTGATAAAGTAGGTTTTCTGAAAAGTGAATTCTTCGATAACCTGTGGAAAAATCTCACACTGAAAGTTGGTCACATGGAAGTAAACTATGGCGATGCACACTTCCGCAGAAGCGATGGTGGCCACACGTTATGGAACCCGTGGATTGAAAACAACATCATGGATGCCTTCACTACAGAGATAGGCGCGGAGTTGTACTGGAAAAAAGACGGCTTCCTGGTAATGGGTGGTTTTACCGATGGCGAAATTCAAGGTAACGTAGCAGCACCATCTCAACCCGATGGAGCCAAACGCAAACCATCTTTGTATGCTAAAATTGGTTTCGATAAACAAGTAAACGATAACCTGCGTGTACGAATTACCGGTTCAGCCATGACAACCAAATCTTCTGCCAGCAACACTTTGTTTGGTGGCGATAGAACTGGCTCTAATTATCAATATGTAATGGACAATGCACCCGTTACCGTAACCGGTAACTACACCTCTGGTCGTTTTAATCCCGGCTTCCGCGATAACATCACAGCTTTTGTTATCAATCCCTTTGTAAAATTCAGTGGGCTTGAAGTGTTTGGAACATTTGAATGGTCAAAAGGAAACAGTGCCTTTGAAAACGGAGAAGGAACAACATATGCTGCTGAAGATGATCGCAAAGCAACACAAACCGCAGTAGAAGCACTTTACAGATTTGGTAAAGAAGAACAGTTTTATGTAGGCGCACGCTACATTAAAGTAGATGCCACTATAGCCGAAGGTTATACCGCAGCTACTGCAGGAACCCGCTATGATGTAACAATAGACCGCACCTCTTTTGGAGCAGGCTGGTTTATTACCCGCAACATCTTGTTGAAAGGAGAATATGTAACTCAGAACTATGAAGGCTTCCGCGATACCGGTGCAAACAACCGATTCTACAACGGCAAGTTTGATGGCTTTGTAATTCAGGGTGCGATCTCCTTCTAATAAGGTGGGATGGTTTATGGGTGAGTTCCGGCCACCGGCCGGAACTTTTAATATTATGTAAATTTTAATTGGCACAAGCTACTGCAATGAAACGTATTTTGGTTTTGATAATAGCAACCATGCTGTGGAGTTCATTTAGTGCTCCGATACTATTACACAGGTTTATTGTGCAGCCGGAAAGCACGCTGGTTGTTACAGGCAAAACCAATGTAAATTCCTTTCAGTGTACCACGTTGTATTGCGGTCGCGATACGTTGGTACTTCGCGAAAGCGTTGGTTCGGCCCCTGTTTTTATAAAGGGTAATGTACAACTTGACGCTTCTGCATTTAGTTGTGGCATGCAATTAATAACCAACGATTTTAATAAGACCATCAAAGCAAAAGAACATCCTGCCATTGCTATTGATTTTATTTCGTTTGAACGAACCCCGGTTTATGGCTGTGCCGAAGAGCGTTTTAAAGGGCGCATGAAAATAAGCCTGGCGGGAATAACCAAAACGTTTGATGTAGTTTGTGCGATTGAAACCAGCAGCACTGGAATAATTTATTTGCGGGGCAACCGGGCATTTACGTTTGCCGATTTTAATCTAACGGCACCATCGCGTATGATGGGTATGGTTAAAGTAGAGGATAAACTTGAAGTAAAGTTTAACCTCGCGCTAAAGCTTGATCCAAACCGGTAATCTATTATCTCAACCTCACTTTCTCAATTTGTCGAGATATAATTTTGATGCCTGCTCTACCCAGCGGTCGCGGGTAATGCGGCCCGGAAAGAATTCAATAACAGACGATAGCTGTTCTATACTTTCTTCAGTAAGTTCACTGATTTGGCGGAAACTGAAAATGCCTGCCTTATTAAGTTTAGCTTCAATGCCAGGCCCAATGCCTTTAATCATTTTTAAATCATCCGTTTCGGGTGCCAATGCCGATGCTGGTTGGGTAGTTTGCAAGGAACCACTTTTTGCAGTGCGCTTTACCTGCTGCAACTCGCTCAACTCAATTTCTAACTTTTGTTTCTCGGCTTTACAGGTTAAAACCTCTTGGTTAGCTTCATTTAAGTTGCTTTGCAAATCAGTAATTGAAGCTTGAAGCAAAGAAATTTGTTGCTGCCATGTTTCTTGATTGTTTATAAAACTTTCATCCACTCTTTTCAGGCGCTCGTTCTCGCGCGATACGGCCAGGTAATCGGTACGAAATGTTTCGCGTGCGCGTGCTAATGTCTCTTCGGTCTTACGGGCCTTGTCAATAGCTTGTTGAACCAACTCCTCTTTTTCGTTAAGAAGAATTTTTAATAGGGTGCTTTCACTTTTAGTTGCATCGTTTTGCTGCTGGCGCAGAAACCAGGCAATTCCAAATCCGATAAACAACGAGACAATTACAATTATTAAGATCTCGGCAATAGCCAAAGCCGACTCGTGTGGGTTAATATTTTCTGGCTTGGGATCGAGACCCTTTATCCAGAACAAGTACCAAAAAGCGGCCAATAGACACCAAACGGCAAAAACACCCACTAGCAAATAGACAGAACGCATCAGCTTTTCGGTAAAGAATACAAATGCAAAAATAAAAAAAGGCTCGACATGCAACCTGATTTACCGATAAAGCGTCTTAGATACATAATTCACTTATGTATTATTGATTTATGCATTCGCCTGAGCTGCTGAAGGGAACACTTCAAACTATTGTACTAAAAGTATTGAAAGATAACGGCCGCATGTACGGCTATGAAATAACACAGCGTGTAAAAGAACTTTCGGACGAACGGATTTTATTAACCGAAGGCGCCTTATACCCAGCCCTGCACAAACTGGAAGCAGAAGGTATGTTGCGTACCGAAACGGAAACCATTGGTAAGCGAGTGCGCAAATATTATAGCCTCACCCCTCAAGGCCGAAGCCTGGTGAAAGAGCGCGTAAGTGAATTTGTTGAATTTATAAAAACAATGGGCAATGTGTTGCAGCTCCAAATAAAGTAATGCTTTTAGTTACTGGTCGCTGGTGACTGGTTTCTAAAGTTGATTTTAAAAGTTGTAGTCTATAGCGAGAAACAAAAAGCCAGTAACGAGGAACAATGAGTTTATCAAACGAACATATTGATTATATTACCAAAGACCTGAACTACCGCGGTATTGTAGCAGATAGTATTCAGGAGGAGTTAATTGATCATGTGTGCTCGGCTGTGGAGGAAGAATTAAAAAAAGAAAAACGATTTATTGATGCGTACCACACCGTGCTAAAAAAATTCGGACACACGGCCGGCTTACGCGATACACAAAAACAGGTAATCCAAACAGAAAACAAAAAACCAAAAGATATGCTGAAGAATTACTTTACAGTAGCCCTGCGCAATCTGCGCAAGCATAGTTTTTATTCATTTATTAATGTAGCGGGTCTTTCTATTGGATTGGCCATTTGTTTTGTAATTGTACTGTTTGTTCGCAACGAACTGAGTTACGATACCCACTTTGCAAACGGTGAAAGAATTTATCGCATTAAAAGTGACCTGAAGTTTGGCGGCAACCATTACAATATGTTGTATGCGCCACCTGTACTGGCCGGCACCGCAACGGAAGAGTTTCCCGAAGTAGAGGCTGCTATTCGCTTTCGTACCCGTGGTTCTTACCTGGTAAAACGCGATGTAGAAAACATAAAAGAAGATCATGTAGTCTGGGCCGACAAAGATTTCTTTCAGGTTTTTTCCGTTCCGGTTATTGCCGGTAACCCCGCTACAGCTTTGGCTGAACCCAATTCGATAGCTATAAGCAAACGCACAGCCGATAAGTTTTTTCCCCGAGAAGAAGCATTAGGGCAAACGCTTATACTGGACAATAACATGAACATGAAAATAACGGCCGTTTATGAAACCCTGCCCGCCAATACCCATTTTCATTTTGATATACTAATAGCTATGGCCGGTTTGGATGAAGCAAAAAAACCGGTTTGGTATAGCCATAACTTTCAAACCTACATGCTGCTACACACAGATGCAGACCCCCGGCAGGTAGAACAAAAATTAACACGATTGGTTATAGAGCGGGCCATGCCACAGTTAGGCGAAATATTAGGGGGCGAGGATTTTTCTATTGAAAAGTTTGAAGCGGCTGGTAATAAGATGGAGTACACGCTTCAGCCCTTACTTGATATTCATACCAAAAGCTCATTGCAGGGAGAGTTTGAGCCTAACTTTGATATTGCCTATGTGTATTTGTTTTCGGCAATTGCTCTTTTCATTCTCATAATCGCTTGTATCAACTTCATGAATTTATCTACGGCCCGCTCAGCCAATCGTGCTAAAGAAGTGGGCATACGTAAAGTAATGGGTTCCTTTCGTTCGCACCTGGTGCGTCAGTTTTTAATGGAGTCAATCTTATTGAGCATGGTTTCGATGGCACTGGCCCTAAGCCTTGCTTACCTGTTGTTGCCATTGTTTAATAATCTTTCATCGCGGCAGTTGTTTATTCCTTTTAGTGAGCCATATTTTTATATGATTATCCTGGGGGCCACACTTGTAGTAGGTGTGTTGGCTGGTGTGTATCCTTCCTTTTTTCTTTCGGCATTTAAACCGGTAAGTGTGCTCAAGGGTAATGTAGCGTTAGGAATGAAAAGCGGATTTATCAGAAGTTCGCTCGTGGTATTTCAATTCGCAGTTTCAATTCTGTTAGTAATCGGTACGATGGCTGTATATCGTCAGCTTAATTACATTCAGAATAAAAAATTAGGGTTTAACAAAGATCAGGTGTTGGTTATAGAAGATGCGTATGCGTTAGGAAAAAACCGAATGGCTTTTCGCGATGAAGTAATGCGGAGCGGGAAGATGGAAATTTCGACTATGACCGGTTTTCTGCCCGTAAGCGGAACGTGGCGTAATGATAACCCCTGGTGGGTTGAAGGTCGTGATCCGGGCGTGCAGGAAAACATGGTGAGTGTACAAAACTGGCAGGTTGATTATGATTATATCAAAACATTGGGTATGAAAGTGATTGAAGGTCGCGATTTTTCGCTTGAGTTTCCATCTGATTCAACCGCTGTTATTTTAAATGAAGCCGCAGTAAAAGCCTTTGGTTTTACGAACGAAGTTTTAGGTAGCCGCATAGCCACCTTTGGTAATTTTGGCGATGGTGAAATTGATCGCGAGCACTTAGAGGTACTGCAGGTAATTGGTGTTGTGGAAAATTTTCATTTCGAATCGTTAAAGCAAAATGTAACACCGGTAATTATTTATTTAAGCGATCAACCTCGTGGCCCGATTTCATTCCGATTTCAATCTAAAAACACGAAAGAAGTTATTGAAACCGTAGAAGCAAAATGGAAGGAACTGGCACCCGGCCAACCCTTTGCCTATTACTTTTTGGATGAGCGATTCAGCAACATGTATGCAAATGAAACCCGTCTTGGAAAAATTATTGGAATATTTACTGGTTTAGCTATTGTGGTGGCTTGTTTAGGGTTGTTTGCACTCACCGCATTTACGGCCGAGCAGCGTACCAAGGAAATTGGAATCCGTAAAGTATTGGGTGCCAGTGTTAGCAGTATTGTTCTATTGCTATCGAAAGAGTTTGGTAAGCTAATAGCCATTGCGTTTGTACTTGCATCGCCTGTTGCCTGGTATGGTATTAACTGGTGGCTGAAAGATTATACGTACAAGACCGAGATAGGAATAGGGTTGTTCTTATTTGCCGGTGTAGCCGCGTTTATAGTAGCATGGCTTACCATGAGTTTTCAATCGTTTCGTGCCGCGAGCAGCGATCCGGTGAAGAGTTTACGGAGTGAGTAAGTTAATTCTTAATGAACCGGATCAGCTTAATTCTATCCTTAGTTTTGATTTTCAATGCGTAAACTCCTGCTGCGAAATCTCTTATGTCAAGATGCTTCCCGTTTTTCTTACCAAAATCCTGACCGTAAGAATTCAAAATTGAAGATTCAACTTCTTGTTCATCGGTAACAATCTCCAGGTACTCGGATGTTGGATTAGGATAAAGGGTAATTTCAGGATCTTCGGTTACACCTACAATTTTTTGAATAATTAACTCACGAGACTGAAAGATAATTCGAATTGCCAGGTTGGGTGGCTGTAATCAAAACAATTCCAGGTTCGTGTAAACTCAATACGGATTCTGAAACCGAAGCTACAGTTGGGTCGCTTGAGTGAAAGACAACATTCAATAGGGAAGTAGCCGTTGCCGTAAGGCTTATCGAACCAACTTCTAAATCTATCGGAGCTAAGTCATCGAAAGAAATGGTTTGACCAGCTTTAGCGACTAACAATTCGCGGCTTATCGGTTGTGAACTAGAATAAATAGCGTTTCCAGGTTGTTCAGCAGTGATAGTTACCGTCCCTGCTTTTAGGATAGCAACTGAAGCCCCATTTATATCCACGATTGTTGGATCAGAACTTAGGTAAGTCACATTAAGCCCAGAGCTGGCGGTTGCATTAAGTGTAAATGCAGCATCGCCATAAGTTTTGTCTGGCAATGCATCAAACCTGATCGTTTGACTACCTTTTACAAAAGTTAAGTCGCCTGTTGGAAATGCACCTTTTACATGATCAAAATCGAATGTTTTTGTAAGGGTTTTGTTGATAGGATCATACTTAAAAATTGTTCCCAAATCATTTGATCCACGAGAGAGAGCCATACCATACAGGTTACTATCTGCGGGGTTTAAGGTTAAGGAAGACAAGCCTCGTCCATAATCGGGGTTGCTTTCAAAATCAAACATGACTTTAATCTCATTATTGAATAAATCATACTGATATATTTTATACCCAAATGCGGATGTTGCATAAAACATTCCATTTGGATGAGCAACCAGATTCCCTGTAATGGTTAAGTATTCTGTAAAATCAATCTTTTTTACAATGGATCCGGAGCTTACCTCAAACTCGAATATGCACCCCTTTCCATTGTTTCCGCCAGAACGAGTGACTGCAATCAGTTTTCCGTTTGAAAGTTCAGTAAAAGTACTTCTTAAGCCCCAACCAGAGCTAGGACTGCCAATTGTTTCGTCCAGATCAACTTTTTTAATTAAAATACCAGTGAGAGGATCAAACTCGAAAATTGCACCATAACCCGTCACTCCATAGTTTGATATACCATATAGTTTGCCGTTCGAATGTGCAAACAGACCTTGCCCTGGACGACCAGCGATTGCATCTTCTAAGTCAACTTTTTTTGAAACTAAATTATTAGCGTGAGGGTCAACCTCAAAAATAACTCCTTCATTGTTTATCCCACCATTAAAGGTTGTTCCATAAAGTTTACCATTTTTCGCAAGCGCTAGGTCAGAGTATGGAACAGCTCCGTTTAATGATCCATTAAAATCAGTCAATTTTTTATACGAATTTGAATTCGGATTAAATTCAAAAATTACCCCAAGATTATTTTCCCCAAATCTTTGAGTAACTCCATAAAAGTTTCCATTTGGATGCCGTGTTAGACTGCCTCGGGGTTCACCCCCACTATTAGGATAAGAAAAAGGGAGTTCATAAAAATTCGAATTCGTTTGTGAGTTAAATTCAAAAAGGCCTTTATCTGTTAGTCCATAAATTTTTTCATTAGTGCGCCTAATAGGTTCACCAATTGGGGATACCTCATACATTCCATTTAAATCACCAAGTTTTGTAATTCCATTTGGAGGTGTAAAACCAAACAAACCAAAAGTTCCTTCTGAGACCGCATAGAATAATAAATCTTTTGAAAGACTTGATCCCACCGCTAAAGAATAGGTATCAAAATTAACTTTTTCATTTATGGTAGAATTTTGAATGTCTATTTCAATAATTACACCACCTAAGGTTGCCCCTCTGGCAACACTATATAAGAGGCCATTTGAACTGATAAGTCTTCCGCTTGGCGAATCAGTTAGACCAATAACTTTAGAAATGAGATTAGAAGTAAGATCAAATTCAAAAATAACACCATTGTTATCGCTTCCTCCTAAGTTGGTACTTCCATATATTTTTCCATTATTAATCTGGATTAAACTATTTATTGACGATCCAGCTACATTGAAATCATCAAAATCCAGTCGCTTTATTAAAGTGTTTGATACAGGATCATACTCAAATAGAACACCTTTGTTATTTAGACCGCCTTGGTATGTTTTTCCGAAAAATTTTCCGTTGGAAGCCAAAAGAAGTTCTCCGTATGGAAATGCCCCAGTATTGCTCTCTTCAAAATCAACTTTGGTAGTTAACTCATAGGTAGCCGGATCAAATTCAAGAATGATGCCTACTGAAGGGAAAGTTGATCTTATTCCTATCCCATACATTTTTCCATTAGGATGCAAGTTCAATGAACTACCACTAAACTCATTAAAATCTATTACAACAGAATATGTTGAAGAAGAGGGATTGAATTTATAGATAACACCTCTCCCATGTTTTCCGCCCATTCGTGTGATTCCATAAAGATTCCCACTCGGGGATTCTACCATATAACCTGTAGGATCAGCTCCAAGAGAATTGCTTTGAAAATCATAAGCAACGGTAGGATTTGTGCCATTGCTATTTGTCTTAAAAATAGTACCCAAACTATTGGTACCACCTGAACTAGTCATTCCCCATAACTCTTGTGAGTTGGATTGTATTGGTACAAGACTAAGGCCAATGATTAATAATAAAATCCTGACCACATATCCAGAGTATAACAGAATTGAAAATGTAATAATCCGGATCATTCTTAAAAATTAGCTAATCAAGATACGTAATCAATTCTTATTTCTCAAATCGTTGGGTTAGCTAAATTGGTTTATGAATCAATTAGTGGTAATGAATAGAATGAGATAGAACTTCTGCTAATTTAAGTACTTGAAAAAAGTTTCTCCCATAACTTGATTTAACTCCACTTTTAGGCAAAGACATAAATTGAATAGTACGGATTTAATGCCTTCGATTTCTGGGTTTACCCGAAGCCCGGCCTAGGTACTTAAAAGAATCAACCAACAGGAATGTACCTGTAATACCCGTTGCGCCACCGGCAACTAAAAGTCCCTGGCCCAGTTTATCGTTGCTGCGCCCCAACATTAAACCACCGGCAATAGTAACGGAGTAGCCAATGGTTGCGAGCGCAATACCTCTTTGGAATTTTGTTTGAGCCAACCCAAGATTTAACTCAATACGATCTACATCTTGTTGCAGTTGTAATACTTTCTGGCGCAGCGAGTCTTCTTGTATTACACTTTGGCCATACAATGTGTTTGAACCTAAAATCAAAATATAAATACCAACAACCCTGAACATATTTACCTTAAACTTTATCATAAAACCAACTGAGTAGAAAAGTGTTTAGTGATTCAACCAATCTTTAAAAGCCTTTAACCGATCGCGACTAACAACAAGTGGAAAATCAGCAGCCTTGGAAAGATTAAGTTCTAATCGATTATCGTTCGTGCGCACTTCCTGAATGGCGTCAATGCGAACAATAGCCTTGCGGCTGATTCTAAAAAAGAAAGCCGGATCAAGAAGCTCAGACTCCAACTCTTCCAGCGTGTGATCAATTATAAATTGCTTTTGCTCTTTCGATACCAGGTAAGAAATTTTGCCATCGGCAAATAAATAGGCAATGTCTTCTACCGGAATATATTGAATGCGACTTCCTTGCTTTACTAAAAATCGTTTCTTGTATGCGTTGGCCTGTAACAATTCCCGAACAATCTCTTTTGTTAAACCACCGCTTTTATCGGCAGGGTTAAGTCGCCTGAATTTATTTAGTGCAAAGGTTAACTCCTCAAACCGAACCGGCTTCAACAGGTAATCGATACTATTATATTTAAAAGCCTTAATCGAGTAATGATCGTAAGCTGTGGTAAAAATTACAGGTTTAAAATAGGGCGTCTGATCAAACAACTCAAAACTTTTGCCATCGGCTAATTGAATATCCAGAAAGAGTACATCAATATCATTATGATGAGCAAGGTATTGCGATGTTTCCTGCACGGTATCAAATGGGCCGGCAATGGAAATACCGGTATCGTACTGTTTAATCATTTCTTGCAGGCGTTCGGCTGCCAACGGCTCATCTTCAACTATTAAAACCTTCATCCGTTCTCGTTTTCGTACGACAGTTTTATTAAGGGTACTTTTACAATAAAGTTTGGAGCGGTAATTATTTCAACAGCTTCGCGACCAGCCAGAAAAGTATAGCGCGACTTAATGTTTTTAAGACCCAGTTTTGAAGAAACCTCCTGAACAGGTTTTGGCTGGAGATTATTTTCAACCACAATCTTATTGATCTCCGGCTTTCCGTTTTCTATATAAATTTTTATGTCCAACGGATTTTTCTTTGAAACCACATTGTGCTTAATCGCATTTTCAATTAGCAGTTGAAGTGTAGCCGGGGCGATGTAATAATCTTTTTTAGTCTCTGGAATTTCGTGTGCAATGTTCAGGTTTTCCTGAAACCTCATTTTCAAGAGATAATAGTATGAGTTGATGAACTCTAGTTCTTCCCGTAAGGGAATTAATTTTTGATCCTGGTTATTAAGCAAATACCGATACACGTTTGAAAGTTGTTCGATAAATCGTGCCGATGTATCCGGATCGCGATAAACTAAAGAGGATAAAACATTTAGTGAGTTAAAGAGAAAATGTGGATTGATTTGACTGCGCAGCGCATCGAAACGGGCCTCGATACTTTGCTTCTTCAGTTGCTCGGCTTCTATCTGCACAACCTTGTATTTGTTCATGTAAAACACAATGGCATTAATGCAATGCAGAAAGAGGTTTATTCTAAAACTGAACCCTAACGAAAGTGTAAGTGCCAACCAGAAAGCTTCTTTTTCAAGTTGATAGATTGAAGTAAGTATAATTGAAATCGTGCTTGCAATTATAGCAACCACAATAAGACTAAAAGCAAAGTGAATAATGAGTGGATGAATTTTGCTTCGGAAGAATACCCGAATGCGCCCAAGATTTCGCTGCAATAAACGATTGGCCTCCCAAACCAACAACACCAACACGCTTACGGAAACAATGAACAGCGGTTCTGGTAAGTTAATACCCAAAAATGAGTGGCCAGTGGTCAACAGAATGTTCACATAAGAGTAAACACTCAGTAAGGCAATGAATAAATACCGTTGACGGACACTGAACATGGCTTTTGCTATAACAATGAAATCAACCCAACAGTTTAATGTAAGGTGCCCGTAAGTGTAAACGGGCACCTTTGTTTAACTTTTTATTGGTTTAATTGGCAGGAACTAACACAGCGTTGATCGTGTGTATAACGCCATTTGTTCCCAGTACATTTAGTAATGAAGCCGTACTACTAAGCTGAGCAACCGTGCCTCCGCTGGAAGTTACGGTTCCGTTGGTGGCACTGATCGTAACATTTCCATTTAAAGTAGGTACTGCGCCATTTACCAGATCAGTAGAGAACACTTTACCAGTAGCCGTAGTAGGAGCCGATACAATGTGGTGTTGAAGTACTGCAGTTAATAAATTCAGGTTAATATCGTTAATTCCATTTACACCCAAAGCAGTATATAAAGCCTGGAAGGCAGCATCGGTAGGGGCAAATACTGTAAGCTTGGAATCTGTATTTGAGGCAGCCTGCAATAATGCCGGTACACGACCTAATGCCGCCACCAACTGAGTAAATTGTGGTTGCGATGCAGTTGAAAGCGAGGTAGCAATGCCCGCAACAGTTTGTGAAGGCGGCAAGAGCGTGCGGTTAATAACATGCACTACTCCATTGCTGGCAACAATATCAGTTGCAGTTACCTGGGTAGTTCCATTTATAAATACTCCATTGCTTCCACGGTTGCTCAAATAGAACTTACCACCAAGTGTAGTTATTTCGGAGTTGGCAGGAGCCGTGTTGGTAGGGAGTTGAGCCGCAAGAATTTCCCCCTCTACCACGTGGTAAGCTAAAACTGCATTAAGCGTAGCCTGATTGGGTAGAGTAGTTATACCTGCTGCCTGAAAAGCCGCATTGGTTGGTGCAAAGAGCGTTTTTTTATTACTATTTAGCAGTGTCTCGAGAATGGAAGGACTTGCAGCTTTAACAGCAGCAATCAGGGTAGTAAAGTTCTTATTAAAATAGGCAGGCTCAACTATTGTGTTAACAAACTGACCGATCGATTGTGGAACCAATACCTGATCAACAATATGAACCACTCCATTGGTTGCGCGAACATCGGCTGTAACAACTTGTGCACTGCCATTTAACCGAATGCCACCGGTTGTGGTTACGGCAATGTTCTCGCCATTGGCAGTAGCCACATTTCCTGCAGCTAATTGTGTTGATAAAACCGCACCAGAGGTAACTACGTGATACTGCAACAATGATTTTAACACATCTTCAGGAACATCGTCAATGCTGCTTTGGCCTACAGTAGTAAGCAATGCAGCAAAAGCATCGTTGGTAGGAGCAAACACAGTAAAATTTCCGGAGCCACTTAAAGTTGCAACCAGATCAGGGTACTTGGTTAATGCAGTTACCAAGGAAGACAAATTACTTTGTCCCTGGGCTAAAGCTACAATACTTTGAGTTGGTTGTGGTGTATCCTCATCATCGCTACAGCTGCTGATCGATACCAGAAGTACCAGAGCCATTCCTAAGCTCAAAAAGCCGAATCCTTTTTTCCAGTTTTTCATAAGATTTGAGATTAAATGAATTTGTTTGCTGGAACAACGGCACTGAAATAGCCTTTACAGGTTAAGCCGGTGCATGCCGATGATTATCGGGAGTAAGAGGTTAAAAATTCAGGATGAACCGGATAACAATAAACAGGAATTATGAATTGAAAAATCTGTTAGAACAGTTTTGATCTCGTACCGCTAATTCGTTAACGATTTATTTAACAGCATTAGAAATAGTACGTTCAACAACAGTCAAATATTCTTAACCATAATCAGGAGTTAATGATTGTGTGGCAGGGCATCGCTTACGCGGAAATAATATCAGAAGCGGATTGAAAGTATAAGTACAATCGGTAATGTAAGTTCAAGCTCCGATGTTTTCTGTTTGCTATCCGGGGTTCCGGTTAGTTTTGTTTTATCGGTAGTATAGCGCAGGTAGTAGGTGGATTCAGTGCTAAGCGAAACGCGGTCGCTGATCAGAAATAAAATACCTGCACGCGGGCCAACACCCCAAAAGTTAGATGTTGTTTCTGTAATAATGTTACCGGAAAATTGATCGCTCGCTTCGGTGCGGGCTTTGGCACCGCCTACAACAAAATCATAACCGTGTAAAACAAGCCATCGCTTGCCCAATTGATGTTTGCGTTCATAACCAAACCGCAGGGCAATATCCCGGTTTATGGTTTCGCGCGGTACTCCGCTATTGTCGTCATTAAATTTTGTACGCGAATAAGCAAGACCCGCACTGAAACCGCGGCCATTTTTTGTTGAATTAGATGCGAACTGCATCCCAAACGGGTTATTGGTGGGCGTGCTGTTAGGGCTTAGATTAATGATCTGCCTTAGAAGCGGATTTACCTCCAGACCAAAATACTTTATTTTATCTTTTGATGTAACAATAGAAGGAGCTTCGGGCTCGGCTGGTATAGAAAGCTTCTTAGAGGGCTCAGCAAATTCTTGAACCTTGGCAGGCGAGGTATCGGGCAACGTAATAGATGTTTGTGCTTTCGGATACACCTGAGCGTTTGTTCCGGCACATTTATTTTCAGCAACAAAATGTTGTATCAACGCTTTTTCCGTATAGGTTAGTAACTCGAAGTATCGAAGCACACTGTCGCCACAATTTACTTTTTCGGATAGTGTTTGTTTAAATGCTTCGTTCAGGTTAATGCCTGCCGTGGTGCGGTATTTTTTATAGACCAATTGTTCGATGGGGCCGTTGCCCTTTCTGAAAAAAAATCGTTTTAACCCGCCACCTTCATAGAGAAAAAGAGAAGTAGTGCCTTCTACCAATGTCCACAGAAAAATTTCTTCCTGGTGCCACTCCGGTTCTTGTGTATAACTGAGCAACGGACTTTCATCGCCCGAAATATCAATTTGTACATTCGCTCGCTTCAAATTAAACGCACCGTGAATAGAAATCTCAGAAATTTCTGCAAGGGGTTTAGTTTGAGGCTGGTCTTTGTAGTTGAGCAAATAGCTTAACGTTCCGCGGGCTGACCATGCTTCGGGTTTTATAAAGCATTCTGTCTTTTGATCGTTAATGTCAATGAAATAACCTTTTTCGTAGGTGGATTGGCCCCAACCAGCAACCGGAATAAACAACCAACACCCAACCAGGTAACAAAAAAATCTAACCATGTGTACCAACGGTTACTTAACCCGGAAAGGGTTTGAAAACCGGGGCTCAGAAATCATCTGGTAATCGGTTAGGGTAGTAAGAAAGGCTGCGATAGCTTTAATTTCAGTGGCCGTCATTTTCATTTGCAGGGGCTTACCATCAACACCCTTTAACCGATGATCCAAGTTAGGGCTGTTTTTTATGCCCGTACTATAGTGTTGCAACACTTCTTCTAATGTTTTAAAGCGCCCATCGTGCATATAAGGGCCGGTAAGCTCCACGTTGCGCAACGAAGGAATTTTAAACAGCCCTTTATGCTGTGCAAAACCGGTTGTTTCCATCAGGCCCATATCCTTCGGAACGGCATCCAGTCCAATATCAGCAAACCCATTAGCATCGTGGCAACTGTTGCAATTAAATTTATTGAAAAATAGCTGGCGGCCTAATTCTTCCTGGGCAGTAAGGTTTACCAAAGGCGCAGTATTGATTAGTGTGTTGGCAGGCTTCAGATCAAACGTGGTTGCATTGGTGCGAAACATCATGGCCTTATCAAATTTGGATTGATTACTGCGGATGCTCAAAAGAAAGGCACTAAGCCCTTGCGAAATTTTTTCGGATGTAACGGTGGCTTCTCCAAACGCATTCTGAAATAAAGGTTTGTATTCGGGAATTTGATTTAGCTTTAGTGCCAATGCTTCCATATCATGAATTCCCATTTCAATGTGGTTTATAATAGGGCGTGTAACCATTTGTTTCAAGTTGCTTTCGCGGCCATCCCAAAAGAGCGAGGTGGGGGTAGCTACAAAATCGGGCGAAACCGGAACCCCGGGCATGTATCCGATAACATCGGGGCTTACTACCACCGTGTCTTTGTTTTGGATAGAGTCGCCCGGAAAAACAAATTCCTGAAAGGCATCGGAAACAATATTTTGAATGGACATTGAGTTGCGCGGAGTTACCCGATTTTCAAAACCCCTGCTTAGGCTCGCATTATCTGAAAATGCCAGGGTCTGCTTGTGGCAGCTTGCACACGAAATGCTGTTATTGAGCGATAGTCGGGTATCATAAAAGAGTACCCGGCCCAACGTAGGCACATCGTCCGATACCCCTGCCACCGAATAGGCAAAAGGTTGTTCCGGCAATTCCAATGCAACTTCGCGGTTTCGGCTTTCAAAGGGCTCGCAGGCAAGGGTAAGCAGTAATACCACAAGTATAGAGCAAGCAATACCGGTTTTCATGGCTATGGGGTTTTGACTATTTAATGAAGGTAGTAGAAAAACTTAACACTTTGACACACCGGGCATTCAAAGAGTTGTAATCTTAAACTTGCAGATTTGCTTGGGCACCTTGCTTACTATAAATTCGAAGTTTTACGCGGATAAACCCCATGACCAAAACCTCCCGCACCCCTAAAACCGATGTAGTACTGATGGGTGCTGGCATCATGAGTGCCACCCTCGGTATGTTGTTAAAAGAGCTTGACCCTAATCTGTCAATCCATATTTTTGAGCGGCTGGATAAGGCCGGCTTGGAAAGTTCGGATGCCTGGAACAATGCCGGCACCGGCCACGCAGCTTTTTGCGAGCTGAACTACACTCCACAAAAACCCGATGGTTCGGTTGAATGTAATAAAGCCTTTAAGATTGGCGAGTCGTTCGAGATATCGCGCGAGTTCTGGGCTTACCTGATTGAAAAAAACTATGTACAAAATCCACAGGACTTCATAAACAATGTACCACACATGAGTTTGGTGTGGGGCGCAGAAAATGTTGACTATTTGCGCAAGCGATATGCCATCCTGCATGCCAATCCGTTGTTTAACGAAATGGTTTATTCCGAAGTGCATGACGATATAGCTGCCTGGGCCCCTATTGTTATGCGCGGTAGAACCAAGAAACAACCCGTTGCGGCTACACGCATGGAAATGGGAACCGATGTAAACTTTGGTTCGCTTACACGCAGCATGATTGACCAACTCGCCAAAATGCCGGGTGTAACCATCCATTATAATACCGAGTGTTTGGACCTTGATCCGGATGGTAAAAAAGGGTGGGATGTTTTTGTGCGCGATTTACAAAGCGGAGATAAAAAAACAGTTAATACGCGCTTTGCTTTTATTGGTGCCGGTGGTGCCACCTTGCATTTATTAAAACGTGCCGAGATAAAAGAACGCAAAGGGTATGGTGGTTTTCCGGTAAGTGGCTTGTGGCTTAAGTGTAATAACGAAGAGTTGATTCAAAAACATCATGCCAAAGTGTATGGCAAGGCTTCTGTTGGTTCACCACCCATGTCGGTACCGCATGTGGATACACGCTTTATTAATGGCAAGAAAGAATTATTGTTTGGCCCCTTTGCGGGATTTTCAACTAAGTTTTTAAAAAATGGTTCGTTGATGGACCTACCCAATTCGATTAAGTTCGATAACCTGATGCCCATGATTTTTGCAGGCATTAAAAACGTTCCGCTAACCAAATACCTGATTCAACAATTGAGACTTACACCGGAAGATCGGCACGCAGCTTTGCGCGAATATGTGCCCTTTACCAAACAAGAAGATTGGGAACTATTAGAAGCGGGCCAGCGCGTACAAGTGATTAAGAAAGACAAAGAAAAAGGTGGTGTACTGGAGTTTGGTACCGAACTGGTTGTATCAGAAGATGGAACGGTGGCTGCTTTGTTAGGAGCTTCGCCCGGAGCTTCTACCGCTGTAACCATGATGCTGGAGTTAATTCAAAAATGCTTTAAAAAACAAAGCCAGTCCGAAGCATGGCAAACACGCCAGCACGAAATGGCGCCCTCGTTCGGTCAATCCATTTCGAAGAGTGAAAAGCTGGTGGCTGAATCGCGTAAGCGAACCAATAAAGTTCTTAAACTCGATTGAGCGATCTGTACATTTTTGTAAAACGACCTGTTCATTTTTATACAGGAGCGACCGGCACCTCTTGAATTAATCTTTGATTTCAAGCCAAAAGGTAAGTTTTTATTTGCTCGCATTTTTGTGAATGATTTTTGCGAAGGGTTGCATCTAACCTTACAACCATGCAACGATCTTCTTCCACATCCACTATACTTATCATTGTAATTTTGTTGTTTACGTTCCCGCTATGGATAGGGCTGGGCGCAGGTTTATTCGGGTTGATTGCCGGATTGATTGCCGGCCTGGTAGGATTAATTGTTGGACTGATGGGGGCTGTGATTGGAATAATAGCCGCTATCGTTAAAGCCTTATTTGGCTGGGGCGAGTGGCATCATCACGGCTGGCATTTTGATGGTCCCGATATGAATGCATTTACATGGTTTGCGTTGCTTGTAATAGGTGCATTGATTATAGCAAGGAGGAATAGTACTAAAAAAGTTTAATGCGACTGATAGCAATATCTTAGTTAAGTATTGTGTTTGTATATTAACAATGGAATCCAGAAGCACACAAGCAGCATACTAAGAGTTTAATATCACTCTACCGCAAACCTTTTTTACTTAGATTTTAATAATAAGGCACTCGCGTGTGAAAGCTTATGAATTATGTATAAAAAATTCTCAAGCAATATTTTTTGCCCTATTAGAAAAGGCATTTGAAGGCCATTAACAAATCCACACCCAGCAGAGAGTTTTTATATTATAACGCTATTTTAAATTCTGCACTCAAATAGTACATCAAAAGACTTAAGCATTTTACAAAGCCAGAAAAATGACTTTGGTGAATTTCGGGCTTTTTTT
This sequence comes from Cyclobacteriaceae bacterium, assembly GCA_019638395.1. Classification (GTDB taxonomy): domain Bacteria; phylum Bacteroidota; class Bacteroidia; order Cytophagales; family Cyclobacteriaceae; genus ELB16-189. The sequence continues at coordinate 767,434 of JAHBTX010000002.1, read as the reverse complement.
AGTTTCACAGAAGATTGTATACCCCAAAAGACTATTCGTCATGAAAAAGCATTTTTTTCTTATCATTCTAACTATAAACTCCTTTATTGCGAAAGGTCAATGGACTACCAATGGGAATAACATATATAATTCAAACACCGGATATGTAGGCATTGGAACGTCTGAACCGTTAGAAAAGCTTCATATTGTAGGTTCTTTGGGTATAGGGAAATTTACGGGTCATTCATACACAGGGTTACAAATTCTATATACTGATGGTGGGCATGGAACAACAACCTTTAAACACCAACGGTGGGGTGGAGATTTTTATTTTAAGCGAAACAGTTCAGCGGGCGAGAGAACTCAATTTTATTTTGAAGGGGACAGTAATCATAGAATTGACATTTATAATAACGCGAATCAAGTTAATATACGATTCAACTCTGATGGCGTCTCGTTTTTAAATGGTGGCAACGTAGGCATAGGCACGGCAACCCCGGGTTCCTTTAAACTAGCAGTAGCCGGAAAGATAGCGGCCAATGAGGAGGTGCGTGTCTTTATAGCAGGAACTTCTGTTTTTCCTGATTATGTCTTTAACCCAGGTTATCAACTTCCAAACTTAGAAGAAACGGAGAAATACATAAAAGAAAACCGGCACTTACCCGAAGTACCTTCCGCAACAGAAATTGAAAAAGAGGGGATGAGCTTAAATCAAATGAATATTCTCTTATTAAAGAAGGTGGAGGAACTAACATTGTACCTGATTGAAATTAAAAAAGAGAATAAAGAATTGAAGGAAAGAATAGAGAACATAGAAGCGAAAAAATGAGGAAGATAGTAGGTGTTGGTGTTGTAATGGTGATAGCTTTCAGTGTTGGCTTCATTCAATTAACGGGTTGTAATGCCGACTTTGAGCCTGATCCTTGTTTAAATAAAAAAATAACAGGGGGCAGTTTTTCAATTGGTGAACTTATCTCAAACTATGGTATAAAGGATACGCTGCTGCTGTCGGATACGGTTATAACCGATAATTTTGTAGTGTTCAGGGCCGACAGTAATTACACCAGTTACGAATGGAAAATTGGAGACGACCCTCGCACGTTTACCACCAAAGAAGTAAGTCTATTGTTCAGATATCCTGAAAGCAATTTACCCATTCGCCTCATTGCAAAATGGCTGCCCGACAAACGATGCTTCCCGGAAGATGATGGAATTGATACCGTTTACCGGTATTTAACGGTTATAGATAAAGAGCTAAACCCCATTTTTGGTAGTTATGAGGGCGCACTCACATCAAACCCAACTGATATTTATACTGTAGAAATTGTTCCCGATTTCTATAGTTCCGCGTTTTACATGATTAACATTAATAAGGGCTGCGAAGCTACCAATCTAAATGTACGTATGCGTTTTGGATACAAAGCTGTTGCCCTTTCACAGTTAGAGGGCAATCAATTCTACGCTGGTTCATGCAAGAACCCCAAGGGCTGGATAATCTTAAATAGGGCGGGTACAGAGTTAACAGCAACCTACACGGTTGGCAATGGCACCGAATTTCAAGTGGAGACAAAAAGATCGAAAGAGCAATTCATCGGAAAAAAGATGTAGCACAATGAACAATTCGAGAAAAATATCCAAATGAAAAACTCAATCATAATCACGCTTATAACAATTTATTCTTTAACGGGATTTGCTCAGTGCTTAAAAGGAATAACAACCAATCCAGATGCACCCGTTAATGCCGAGCGGCCCGACAAGCGTAACACCTTTTCGATTGGCGAGCTTTGATCTATAATATAAATTCTCAATATATAAACGCTCCACAAATTGAATCCCCGTTTAATCAATCAAACAACATTCTTGTTGATCATTTTTTAAATAATCAAGACCGGTTGCCAGAAGATGGTTGGGAATTAATTAAATATGACTTGGGGTATAACGAAGACGGAACCCCAAAAACAACCCCGGTTGGGTACATACATCTTGTGTTGTATAATAAATTTACAGGCGTTATGCGGGTTTTTGTGGCGGGTGATTATACGCAGGCGTTTAATGGAGCAAAAATTGAAATCAGCTATGTAGATGGAAAAATGTCGTCCGCATTGAGCAATGCCTCTAAACTTTTTGCGCTGGATAAATTTGAGGCTAATCCAAATATAACATCAGTCTCGGGTTACAACAATAATAGTGGCCGGTGGTTTTATGCCGATTTTCAGATCGGCTATGACCCCTGCACGTGCCTTTACGAATCAAGTATGGTTATTGAATCTAAGTTGATCACCGAATCAATAATTAACTTATCGGGGAGCCTAACGGGTACATTAACAAACATTGCAAGCGGTTCGGGTTCTGTTTCTGAAAACAGCTATTCCTTTGATGCAAAAGAATTACTTACTACGGCAAAAAAAGCCCAGAAGACATATAAAACAATGTCAAAGTTTGCAAGCGATCAGGAGAAGGCATTGAAGATTGAAGGAAAAACTAATGCCGAACTTACAGCAGAACAATTGAGTAAGAGAAACTCCATAAATAGTTTTCAGGAGGAGATTAAGAAAAATTCTTTTTTAAGAAATGGACTAAAAGCAGCACCCTATATCGGTGCTGCAGTTGACTTAATAGATTTTTTTGTAGGTGGAGGCAAAAAGTCGGCTGGGCCACAGGAAGTAAAAATTATGCCTATGGCATTAAACGCAACTATTAACCTGCAAGGCACCTTAAGCACCTCGTTTTCATTTGGTGATATAACATTTTATACACTTGGATCGCTTAACGCTCACACGAGAAACCCAATAAATTATGCGTACTACAATGAAGTACTTGGTGTTTTTAATCTATTAGAAACACCGAAAATTTATACCAAGATAGGGGAATCATACAATTATGATAACCCTTCAAATGGTCACTATGATTATCGTAATTCATTTATTTATCAGGTAGCAAACATTAAGTATGTACTCAACCCTGCATCGGGGTTAAGGGTAGATAACATAGAAATTCTGGCAAGCCTTGATTTTGGAGATTTTAAAACAAGCTATGTTCCATTAAGTGCAATTGGCTCTTTCAGTGTTGAAGCTGGTCAGGCAAGTTCATATGACGGCCAGTTGTTCTATCCACCATCACCCATTGGGTGCTCTGGAAATCAGCCAATTTCATTACGTCTATTAATAAATTTAGAACGGATTGACTCCGATGCAAATACACAAAACATCTTAATGGCTTTAAACTATCCCATTGAGCAAATAAATGGTCAATCATTTACGTTTGCCCCGCCCTATTGTAATACTCCTACTGAAGTTTTGATGGCCAATCAAATTGTCGGTTATAATGTTAATGCATGGGACAAAATTATAATTGGGCCAGGCGTTACGTTTACTGGAAACAGGGTTATCACCGCCCCTAATATCATAGTGTTGCCTGGGGCAACCATCCCACCCAATGTTACACTAAAGACGGGGCTGCCCAACGGCCATATTCCATCCTATGTTGCACCGGCTACGCAGGCAGAAATTCAAGTATTTTGCAATGGTCCACTGTATAACACCCCGCTACGAAACCTAAGGGCACGGCCAGCAGAAGTTCCTCTGGAGCAGTTAGCAAGAGAGAGCCAACAGTTTGCTATTTACCCTAATCCTGCCCATGAAACCGTTACCATTCAATATTTCTTAGAAACCGAGTCAATGGTTAATTTGAAAATTTTTGATGTAACGGGTCGCGAGGCGGCTAATCCAATAAATGAATTTAAATCCCCGGGCCAGCACAAACATGAATACGATATCTCAGCATTTCAAGCCGGAGTTTATTTTTACACACTCAAAACATCCGTTAACAACCAGACCAAGCGACTAATAGTAATTAAGTAATTGGAGTCATGAAATACACGCATTGGATTTACTTAATTGTTATACTAACCTGCTCGGGCTGTTACCGGTATCAGTATGCAAGCTTATCCTCTGACCTTAACAAAGGTAAATCGCAACAATTTGTGTTCGAGACGGAAACCATGCGAATAGAGTATGCATTCATTGGAATGAATTGTCCGGTTCAGATTAAAATTGTCAATAAATCTATTTCACCTTTGTACGTTGATTGGGGCAAGTCGGCCCTTATTTTGGATGACCGCGCTTTTCCTTATTGGAAAAATGAAGCAGTTATTAATGCAGCAATTGATGGATATGAGATTGCCTGGTCGAATCTGGTCTCTACAAGTGGTGGAGAATTAATAGGAAGTATATATAGAAATGAAAAGATCAGTTTTATTCCGCCTAATTCTTCAATAGTAGTCGAACCATTTTCGGTTCGCCACAGTCTGTTTTCGTTGCCTGCAGCAACAAAACAACAGAAGACAAAACATACTACGGGTGTAAGGATAGCGAAACACGTTTTTCCAAAAGAAGCAACTCCACTGCAGTTCAGAAGTTACATCACCTACGCTTTCTCAGAAGATTTTCATGAGCCGAAAACAATTGATAATCAATTTTGGGTTTCGGAAATTATTCAAACTTTTGTATCCCCGCAGGAGTTGCCGAGCAAAAGTGCAGATCAGTTTTATGTTTCTGAATTTACGGGATTTGCACAATTTGCAATTGCCCTAATTGGGTTAGTGCTTATAGTTGGTTATGTACTAACTGATTAATGTTTTACACAGCATTAAATTACCGATACAACTCCTTATACTTTTTCTTTCCTTCATCCAGAAACGCAACAAACTTTTCTGGGCTTAGATTGTATCCGTAAGGCGTTACCAGCACGCGCTCATCTTTACCCAGCAACACATAAAACGGTTGGGCATTGTTGTTCAATTTCGCGATTTGTAAATCGGCATTTTGTTTACCAATAGTTTTTTTCACTTTGTTATCGTACGTGGAGGTGTACCATTCGCTTTCGGGCAATGTGGTTTTATCATCTACATACAGTGCTACTACTATATAATCTTCACGCAAACGTTTCAGCACCTGGGCATCGCTCCATACATTGGCTTCCATCTCGCGGCAGTTGGTACAACCGTGCCCGGTAAAGTCGATAAACAAGGGCTTGTTTTGCTGACGGGCACAGGCTATAGCCTGATCGTAATCAAAGTATCCGTTTAAGCCATGCGGCAGGTGGAGGAAGTCAGCATACTTGGGTTCATCGCAAATGGCATTTGGTTTTTCTGAAGACGCAGTTGCGTTCAACACATTAAAATCGTGTGTGTACATAGGTGGCAAGTAACCAGCCAATGCTTTTAAAGGTGCACCCCACATTCCGGGAATAAGGTAAACGGTGAATACGAAAACAATCATGGCCAACGAGAGTCGTAATACACTCACCGTTTTATCTTCGGCATCTTTTCCGGTATCGCCCGGCATGCGGAAGCCCTTCATCAGGTAAACACCAATTAACAACGCAATTACTATCCAGATGGCAATGTTGATTTCACGATCTAAAATTCTCCAATGAAAAGCCTGATCGGCTATGCTCAAAAACTTAAACGCCAACGCAATCTCTACAAAGCCAAGCACCACCTTTACCGTGTTTAACCATCCCCCCGATTTGGGTAATGATTTTAACCAACCCGGAAAAAATGCAAACAAGGTAAAGGGGATGGCGAATGCAGCGGCAAAGGCGAACATACCCAAAATTGGTTTTAAAAATTCTCCACCAGCCGATGATACCAGAATACTTCCAACAATGGGGCCTGTACAACTAAAAGAAACCAACACCAATGTAAAAGCCATGAAGAATACACCAAGCAAGCCGCCCTTCTCAGCTTGCTGATCTACTTTGTTGATAATTGATCCGGGCAAAGTAATCTCAAACAAACCCAAGAAGGATAAACCGAAGACGATGAACACCGAAAAGAATATAAGATTTGGAATCCACTCGGTTGATAAATGGTTGGCAGTTTCTGGCCCCATAAGTGGAGCGAGCGCAGCACCGATTAATGTGTAGATAAAAATGATAAAGAAGCCGTACATCAATGCCTGAAACTTAGTGCCGCGACCAGTGAAGAAGCTTACCGTCATCGGAATCATAGGGAACACACATGGTGTAAGTAACGCAGCAAGCCCGGCAAGAAAAGAGATTAACAAAAATCCCCAAAATGATTTCCCCTGTGCATCATCCTGAACTAAAGTTGAATCCAGAATTGGTCCCTTGGTTTCCGTTACCGGAGTTTCTGTAACGGGCGCAGCAATGTCGATAGGTTGTTGAAGCGTAGGTTCGTTATTTTTAGTTTGTTCTGAAGCACCACTTACCTTTATAGCAAACGAAAAATCATCGGCACTTGAAATGCATTGACCAGTTAGATCAGAACACACCTGGTAATCGGATTCACCCGTAAGCACTAAAGGCGCAGCCAGAATTTTTATCTTCTGCCTGAACTCGCCTGTCTTCTTAAAGATTTTTACATCGCATTCAAAAATCTCATCATACTTATCAAGCGGATTAACCGGAACCAGATTCCCAACTAATTGATAACTGGCATGCGGCACTAAAGCAAACGAAGTTTTAATGGGGCCATCCTCGCAGGGAAATTCAGAAGAGTATAGATACCAGTTTTTATCAATCGTGGCTTTAAAAATCAGTTCTATTTCATCCCCCACTTTGGCTTCGGTAGCAGAAGCAGCATAACTCCACTTGGCTGGTGTAAGAACCTGGGCCCTGGTAAAAGAAAAAGAAAAAAGACAAAGCAGTAAAACGAGGTTTTTCATAAGAATTAGCAAACTTAATGCAGCCCTACTTTAGCGGAATATAAATACTACAGATTAACGTGTTTTTAACACCATAAATTCCTGTAATTTTAAGAATTAACCTGCAACTAATTACAACAAAGAACGTGTCGGCACTTGAACAACCTTAAAATCAAAAATTATGAAACGATTAGTACTATTTCTGTTTATCCTTTTCGCTGGGCTTTCAACACAGGCCCAAACAGCCGATGAAATTTTAGCAAAGTATCTCGAAACCACCGGTGGTGTACAAAAATGGAAGGCCCTAAAAACCATGAAGGCAACCGGCAAAATGTCTATGCAGGGTATGGATCTGGATTTTAATATGACCAGCAAAGTTCCTAACAAAGTGCACATGGTAATAAAAGTGCAGGGCCAGGAAATTGTTCAGGCTTATGATGGTACCGATGCCTGGATGTTAAACCCGCTAATGGGTGGAAAAGAACCCGTAAAAATTCCCGAAGAGGAGGCAAAAGAAATGACCGACCAGGAAGTGGAGGACGAATTTATTGATTACAAAAAGAAAGGTCACGAAGTGAAACTGCTTGGAAAAGAAGAAGTGGATGGTACATCATGCTATAAAATAGAACTGATTAAGAACAAACATAACGACAAGGAAGATGTAACCGAGATACATTATTTCGATGCGGAAAATTTTGTGCCGATCATGACTAAGTCGTACGCACGCTCGGGCCCATCCAAAGGGCAGGAAGCACAAACATATTTAAGCGATTACCAGGAGGTAAACGGTTTGATGATTCCGTTTTCAATGGAGACAAAAGCTAATGGACAAACTGTTCAAAAAATGACTTTTCAAAAGGTTACTATCAACGAAAATGTGGACGATAAACTCTTTGCATTTCCTAAAAAGTAATAGTCAATCAAAAACAAAGGCTGCATGAGGTGCAGCCTTTTTTATTTTCTCCATCTGGAACACAAATTCTTTTGAATATGAAAAAGTTATTCTTCTTGCTGTGCGTAACAGCAACGATACACGCTAACGCACAAACTGAACTTTCAGGCAAAGCATTGCTGGGCGGTTTACGCGCTCGTTCTATCGGCCCCGCTATTATGAGTGGCCGTATTTCCGACATTGAAGTCTCCAATAAAAAACCAGAATTGATTTATGTGGCCACAGCTGGTGGAGGTCTTTGGAAATCAATCAGTGCCGGAGCTAACCTCAGGCCTGTGTTTGATGATTATACTATGTCGATTGGTAAAGTTACCATCGATCAAAATCACCCCGACACTGTTTGGGTCGGCACAGGCGAACCGTGGGTTCGTAATAGCGTAGGTGTTGGTAATGGTGTTTATAAATCGGTTAATGGTGGCACCAATTGGGAGTTTGTGGGTCTTAAAGACTCCGAACACATCAGCGATATTATTGTACACCCGAAAGATCCCAACACAGTTTATGTAGCCGCACAAGGTCAGCTCTGGAGTGCCAATGAAGAACGCGGTGTTTTTAAAACAACCGATGGCGGAAAAACATGGACCAAGATTTTATATGTAGATGCAAACACGGGTTGTGCCGATATGGATATCGATCCGAAAAATCCAGACATACTATATGCCGCTATGTGGAGTCATCGCAGGTATCCTGATTTTTTTGATTCAGGATTTACAGGAGGTAGTGGTCTTTATAAATCAACAGATGGTGGAAAGACTTGGAATAAAATTCACAATGGTTTACCCAATACGATGCTGGGCCGCATAGGCATTGCCGTTGCCCCAACCAATGCCCAGGTTTTGTATGCAAGTGTAGAGGGTAAGGGCGATGAAAATAAAGGTTTGTACAAATCAGAAGGTGCAGGCGCATCGTGGAAAAAAATCAACAGCGATTTCAGCAATACCGTACGTCCCTTTTACTTTTCACGACTTACGGTCGATCCATCGAATGAAAAAAACGTTTTGAAATGTGCATTTGTCCCCATCATCAGCACCGATGGCGGAATAAAATTCAGGCAAATGGGTAGCCCCCATGCCGATGTGCATGCCGGTTGGATTGATCCGAAAAACTCCAAACATATTTTATTGGGAACTGATGGCGGTGTTTACGAATCGTTCGATCAGGGTTACACATTCCGCATGTGGGATAACCTGGCCGTGGGTCAGTTCTATCACGTGTCTGTTGATAATGAAAAGCCATACAATGTATATGGTGGTTTGCAGGATAATGGATCATGGTTTGGGCCATCGCAAGGTGCCGGTGGTGTAACCAATGCCGATTGGCAAATGTCGTTATATGGTGATGGATTTTATTCGCACCGGCACCCTGCCGATAAAAATATTATCTATTCAGAATACCAGGGTGGCGAAATGAATCGGGTGAATATTAAAACCGGACAAGCCAAAGGCATTAAACCATTTCCTGCCAAAGGCGATCCGGATTTAAGATTTAACTGGAATGCGCCATTGGTACAAAGCCCCAATAAAGCTGATCGTATTTATGCCGGCAGTCAGTTTTTATTTATGTCGGATGACAGAGGTGATACCTGGAAAAAAATCTCTCCCGATCTTACCACTAACGATCCCAAACGCCAGCGCCAAAAACAAACCGGAGGCTTATCCATCGATAACTCATCGGCCGAAAACAACACTACTATTTATGCGGTAGCCGAATCTCCGTTAGATGAAAAAGTTATTTGGGTTGGTACCGATGACGGACTGGTTCATGTTACAAACAACCAGGGTACAGCGTGGACAAACGTTACTAAAAACATTACAGGTTTACCGGCTGGTAATTGGTGTTCGTATGCAGAGCCTGGCCACCACGATAAGAGCACAGCTTACATAACATTCGATAACCATCGCAATGGGGATATGAAAACCTATATCTATAAAACAACGGATATGGGAGCAACGTGGACCTCGTTGGCTACACCAGAAATTGAAGGCCATGCTTATGTAATTCGTGAAGACCTGAAAAATCCGAACCTGCTTTTTGCCGGAACTGAGTTTGGGCTTTATGTTTCTATTGATGGCGGAAAGAAATGGAATCGATTTGATAATAATCTTCCAAAAGTTGCTGTACACGATATGGTTATACACCCAACTGAAGATGCGCTGGTGCTGGCCACACATGGGCGGGGTATTTACATTATTGATGATATTACACCCTTGCGCCAGGTAACGCCTGAAATTATGGCAAAGGCTTTTCACTTTATGGAAACCAAGCCAACTATTCTAAGTGAAGCGGGTGGCACCACACGTAACCCATCGCCTGGCGATGATGTTTTTTATGGCGAAAACCCAAACCCGCTGCCGCGCATTGTTTATTATATGAACAAGCGCCATACGTTTGGTAAAATGGCTATTGAGGTTTATGATCTGGATGGAACGTTGATAAAAGAAATTCCGGCAGGAAAAAGTGCGGGCATCAATATTGTGGATTTGATTTTAACAAAAGATCGCCCCCGCATACCACCATCGGATACGCGCGAAGCTGTAGGCGGTGCACTCTTCGGGCCGATGTTGCAAGCTGGAACATATAAGGTGAAAGTGATAAAGGGGAAAGAAGAGTTTTGGGGATCGTTTACACTTCAATATCCGGAGAACTCGGTTTATACATTAGCCGAAAGAAAACTTCAGTATGAAACAACCATGAAGTTGTTTAAGCAAGCGGAAGATTTGGCCTATGTGTATGCAGCGCAAACAGATTTGCTAAATCAATCAAAAGAGCGTGTTCAAAAATTCCCCAAACTTTCAAAAACATTTAATCCATTAATTAAAGAACTGGAAACACAGAACAGCGCGATAGCATTTAAAGGTGGCGATTTCTACATTGCCACCGAGCGCAGGCTAACCGAAGAGGTGGCGGAATTGTATGGTACCGTGCGATCGTATCCCGGGCTGCCAGGTATATCGCAATTAGAGCGGGTGGATAATCTTTCATTGAAAGTAGCTGAGATTCAAAAGACATTCGAGGTTATAAAAAATGTGAAAGTGAAAAAGATAAACAGTGCCGTAGCAGGCGATAAATTAGTTCAACCACTAAAAGTTTTATCCGAGCAGGAATTTAAAACCGGAACAGCCGGGCCTGTGGAGCCGGAGAAAACCAAACAACTTTTACAAAGGTTACTGCTTTATTAGTCTTTCGCTGTTCATAATTAAAAACGCTTTCATGAACTAAATAATAAGAGGTTGTTTCAAAAGTCGTTCCGTTATCGCGAATTTTTTCCGCGATCCAGTCTCAGCGGTGCTAAATAGGATTCCGGCACAAGGCCGGAATGACACACGCTCCTAATTTCGACTTTTGAGACAACTCTTAACTGTTTAAATGCTGAATACTAATTTTTAAGTACTTTCGTTTCCTTGTAAAAATGAAACAGAGCCTTATCATAATAGCCATCGTAGTTCCCACCTGGGTAGCAGCGCAACAGCAGGCAACTGTGCAAGAAGGCCAGTTTACATTTGATACCGATAAGCCATTTACATTGTTGGAATTAGATCAGAACGATGAGCCCCTTCCAACCAAAAAGAAAAAACCCAAACGCAAAGTTTATTACGGCATTAAAACCCGTAAAAAATTTACACGCAAAGGTTTTGGCGACAAAACCACTGTGGAATATTTCTATGTGCTGAAAAAACCAGACGTGCCAACTGGTTTTGCACGCGATGTGTATTGGTATGATTTTGTGCGCAAGGAACTACGCAAAACAAGCACGGCTGCATTTGATGTAAAGAAAGGTGTATTGGCACATGGCCCTTATAAAAAAATGGTAGGCGATGATGTAATTGAAGAGGGCATCTTTTACAAAGGCACAAAGCACGGCCGGTGGATGCAGTATAACCGGCAAGACCTGGTGGAAGACAAAGAAAAGTATTACAAAGGCTGGCCAAAAGAATCGCTTGTTACATATTACGATCCAAACGATAGAAAAAAGCTAAAGGAAATTATTCCTATTGAATATGGAGAGAAGGAGGGTTACTATTACTTCTTCCATGAAAACGGCCAGATAGCCGTTCAAGGCGAATATCATTGGGGCGAACGTGTAAACGATTGGATTGAAAACTATCCTAATGGCAAGCGCAAGCGTATTATCGCCTACCCCAAAGTACCTTTTGAGAAAGCAGTACGCCCTTACGTACGCAAAGAGTGGGACGAAAAGGGAAAGGAAATTTATTCGAAGTAATTCAGGTCGTTCTAAAAAGAACAAAGCCGACACTTTTACGAGTCGGCCTGTATATGAATTTGATCCGGAGTTTAAGCGGATGCATTACCATTATTTGAATGTACAAATCAACCCGCTTAGTACTGTATTTTTAATACAGAACCGTTTGTTTAATCTTTGCGCACTATACTCGCTCCAGATGTTTCAGCCTGAAGTTGAGGATTGCCCCGATAAATAACCTCGCTTGCCCCGGTTGCTATTACCTTCAACTGTTGTGTAACATTTACACGACCTTGGCTTGCACCCGAAATATGCAGCCTTGCTTCTGCTGCTAGATAATCAAAACCGGTTAGGAGCGATGCACCCGAAATACTGCCGTCCATCAGGCTTCCCGTTCCGCGCAACCGCAATTGCGATGCACCATTAATATTCAAATAAAGTTCAGTAGCATCCATATCTATCTGGCCTAACGATGCACCCGATAAGGTAACATCCAATCGTGGTACGGCTGCAAAACCATTAACCTTGCCATTAACCGCACCCGAAAAATTTATACCGGCAAGTTCGGGCATTGTTATAGTAATAAAGGTGGTGTACTTTCGGTTTTCGCTTTCATCATATTGAACGATTAGTGAACTTCCCCTTTTAAACACTTCCAGATCGCTCAGGTTTCTGCGATCGCCCTCGGCTTTAATAGTATAGTTCGAGCCAAAAACAATAGTAACATCCAAACCATCGCCTGCTTCAACCCGGTCAAAATCAACTACAGCAAAAGTGCGTACATCTTGCTGCCGTGGGCCCGGGTCTTCTTCATTTAAACAGCTCGATAACCAAAAAGAAGTAAGTGCTAGAATAATGGTAAACCGCTTCATAATCTTATTTGTTTTTTGTTGGTAGGACAACTACCGGAAATCAGTCCCCTAGTTGTTTCGAAAAAAAATATAAGCATGCTCAACCAATAAGTAGTTTAAAACTCAACCTTGTAACTAAGAATGGGTAATAGTGGCAGCAGATACCATTTTTCAACCTTGCCACTTTGTGGCTCGAAATACTGGCCACCCAGGTTTTTGTGGTTAGTGGCGTTTTGTAAATCCAGCGAAAGCGTTGAAGTGGTTCGGGTACGATTTCGCTTGATGCTTAAGCGCACATCGGTGCGAAAATAATCGGGTAGTTGTTCGGTATATGCCAACGACTCGATGTAGTGTGTCTGGCCCAATTCAACTGAGCGAGCAATGTCAATGGGTGTTTCCCAAAAACCACCGGTATAAATGGTGCGCACGTTTACACCAAACACCCGGCCTTTCTTCCAATTGTATTCTTTACCGGCTGTAAAACTAATAGCATGCTTTCCGTTAAAGCGGGTATTGCGCCAGATATTATCCAATGCTTTGTATTCTGAATTATAAAACGAGGTTGACAGTAAGAAGTATAAGTTGTTGTGCAGAAATTGCTCTAAGGTAAGCTCCACTCCATAGTTGCGGCCGGTTCCTTCGTTAACCATCGGGTCGGTTATATAGCCCCATTCCGACATTAACGTAGAAACGGGGCTGCTACTATCGTTGCTAACGGCAATGTTATACAAATGCTGATAATACGTTTCGGCTTTAATGTGCAGGTATCGCGAAAGCGAGCGATCATAACCCAACACTACATGATGTGCCTTATTAAATCCCAGATTTTTGTTGGGCAATGTAACTGATCCATCGGGCTGTTCGGTGCGTGTTTCGTAAATGCCAATGGGCTGCATCTGGCTGTGGAGACCGTAACCAATCGAAAAGGATTGTTGCTCGGTAAGATCATATTTTACCGAAGCGCGTGGCTCTAATGATAGAGTTTGGTTGTTGGTAAGAAAGAGCGCGTGTAATCCGGTATTAAAACTAAACTGCTCGCTTACTTTATAATTCCATTGCGAAAATGCCTGAATCGTGTTGGCGTGCATTTTGGAATCAAGTGGTTGTACAATTTGATTTAATTCTGCATCGCGGTAACGCAGGTTTAAACCATACGTGTAACGATTTAAATAAAACCCCGAGCGCATGGTACTGCGTGCATTAAACTTATGATTTATTACCGAACTGAGAGTGATTTTACGGGTTACATAGTTTTGTTTATAGTTAAAACGCGGATTGTAATTGTTATCCAACCGGTCTTCTTCATAACCATGGTCGTTGCCCGATAGCACAACCGTTGTTTGCAGGTATGTGTTAGGGTTTAGGGTGTAAGCATGTTTAAACCCAGCTGCTCCGGTGTTAGAAAAATAGTTGGAATTATAACGTTGATAATCATACTCCCATTTGGACGAATCTCGTTTTGCTTCTTGTAACTGATCACTCAATCCACCAAATCCAAACAACGAAAAATTACCAAACCGATTGGTGGGCAAATAAATGTTGTACGATAAATCCTGAAAGTTAGTAACGGCATCGCCTATGTTAACACCTATTTTTGAAAGTATGCTTAAGGTAGAATAGCGATAGTTGATGAGGTAAGAACCCCGGTAATTTTTTGAGAAAGGACCTTCAGTGGCAAAGTCCATACCCAATACCCCGGCTTGTACCGTGTATTCGCGTTTCTCATTATTTCCTTTGCGAAGATTAAGATCAAACACCCCCGCTAACGCATTACCATACTCTGCAGCAAACGCCCCGGTAGAAAAATCAGAGTTAGCAAGCAATTGCGAACTAAGAATGGAAATTCCTCCACCCGATGAACCCACTGCGGCAAAATGATTGGGGTTGGGAATATCCACACCCTCCATGCGCCACAATAGTCCGAATGGTGAGTTACCCCGAATTGAAATCTGGTTATTGCCATCATCGGTAGAAACCACTCCTGCAAATGAGATGGCTGCGCGTGCAGGGTCATTAACGGCAGCTGCAAATTTTCGGGTTTCTTCTACCGAAAATGTGCGCGTGCTTACAACAGCCATCTCATTCAATGGTTTGTTCTTTTCGGCATCGGGGCGCACTACAATTTCTTCTAACTGAGTAATGTCCTCTTCAATAGGAATTTGAACCACTACTTCCTTACCGGAATTTACAATCAGGTTGGTGGTAACGTCTTTGTATCCAACAAAAGAAATTTTTATTGTTTGTGTGCCAACCGGCACCTGGTTGATGCGAAAGTTACCATCCGGATCGGTAGTGGCACCCAGTAAAGGTTCTGAGTTTAAAATAACAACGGTAGCTCCCGGCAACCCGATTTTTGAAATTTTATCCAGTACGGTACCCCGTACTGTTTGCGTTAGCTGTTGACCAAAAAGATTTGAAGTAGAGATAATGGCAACAATTGCCAATAAATGTTTAAAGCGTGTCATACATTTTTTGATTTCGCTTGTATGACAAACCAGTTTTGCCAAACCCCTATTGCAGGGTGTTATTTTTATAAAAACCGTAAACCAACCTTTGCACCAAACCACATGGTTAGGTTGTTGTTTTTAACATTTACAGAAAAATCATTGGGGGTGTGGTAGGTAAATAGTTTGGGATAATCGCTAAACGAGGCGCGGGTAAGGTATGCATTAAAGGTTATGCCGGTAGCAAGTGAAAACTTTTTAGCTAACTGAAAATCGAAACCCATATAAGCTTTGTTGTGTAAACTTAATGCATTGGTGAAGGAGCCTTTGTTTATGTGCTGGCTTACCAGATCAAAATCCAGATACCACCAGCGTGTAAGCTTGCGCGATGTTCCAATTCCATAACCAAACGTCCACACCGATGTGTCGTTAGTTGCAAGCGATTTTTCAGGTTTGAAACCTGCAGTCAGAATAGTGTAAAATTTTCTTACTCCGGTTCGAAAGGCCACATTAACCGGAAAAACTTCATCGGCCGATGCCTCTACTTTATGATAACCTTTGTTTACAATACTGAATAGCCCTATGGGAACACCACCTACACTATCAGCATAATTTATTAACCCGATTTGTGTGCCGCGTACCCGGCCTGCATAATTAAAGAATCCACTAACCTGCGATCCGGAAATTTTATCGGTGGCAATATTTGTAAAACCTGCAAACTGAGAGCCTCTGTAATTACCACGTTGCAAATTTGCAAAGCCTGCAACTTGCACACCATACGATGCCACGTTGTTATAATTACTAAAGCCCGCCACCTGAACGCCATTCATTTTGCCCAAATTAGTATTGGCAAAACCCGCAACCTGAACGCCATGCACATTGCTCAGATTTGTATTGGCAAAACCGGCCAGTTGCACTGCGGTAACATCTCCACCATTTAAATTAAAAAAGCCGGCAGTTTGAACTCCATATGCCTGGCCACCCACCATGTTACCAAAGCCCGCAATCTGCAACCAGCGCACATCGCCCCTGTCCATGTTAAAGAAAAACCCCAACTCAATCTGGCGTGTGCCCAGCGAGTAGCCACCTAAAAAGTTAATAGAATAATCGTTTATTACATTACCACTTAACCTGCCGTGTGTTCCTATAAAAGGCAGTAACGATACTTGAACCAGTGAATAAAGTGTGTCGGAAATGTTCTGCACGTTTGGTTCGGAATAATAGGGGTGCGACAATTCTTCTTTGAACGAAGGAAGCACTACCGAGTCAGTTTTTGTTTCGGGTGCCGGTGCTTCAAACCGGTTTGGCTTTATTGGTTTAAGTGTTACGATGTAGTACTGATCGGAAGATGCTGTTATTTGGATGAGCGTGTCATAATAATCTTTTTTGCTGATAGAAAGCTGTAACGAGTCGGTTCGCTTTTCGAGCTTAAGCCTGAAATAACCATATTGATCGGTAACGGCCGAAGTAATGGATGGCTTGTGGTAAACACTAACCTGCTGTAGTTTGGCACCTGTGGAAGCATCTTCTACATAGCCGCTTACAACAATGGTTACACTGTTGTTTTTAACGGGCGGTGGTGCAGCTTTGGTAAGAATAACATAATTGCCTTTGGCTTTGTAGCTGAGTGCCCCTTTAAAAATTTCATTCAGCACCTGACGTACGGTAAAATTTTCGGCTTGCAGGGTTACGGTAAGTTCGGAGTCGATTATCGAACTATTATACGAAAACGAAAAGTTTGCTAATTGTGCTACACGATTTAACACCCATGGTACTTTTTCATTAGCAACATTTAATGTAATGGATCGTTCCAGCAACGGCAGTTCTTTCTCTTTGATCTGAGCCACACCCAGGGTGGAGGTAATAAAAATCAAGACCACGTAAAATTTCTTCATTGATTTTTACTGTGAGCTGATACATCCATCACCATCCAGAATCAATTCTTCTCCTTTCCGGATTAACGTAAGGTTCATGGTTTCGGCTATTACTTCTGCTATAATGGCGGGGTCGTCTTCTTTATAGTTGGCTGTAAGCCGGCAATCGAAAAGTTTTTTATTAGCTAAAACAATTTTAGCATTGTAAACTTCATTTAGTAAATCTACTACCGATTTCAGGTCGGTATTGTTAAAGCTAAACACTTTGGTTTTATAAGCCAGTATGTTGGTATCGGGCTTTTCGATACGCTGAAAAATTTTGTTTCGCTTGCTATAAATGGCGCGCTGCCCGGCTTTCAGGTTAAGGCCGCTATCGTATAAAGTATAAAACTGCACTTCGCCTTCTGTAACCAGAATTTCGATGGTATCTTTTTCGGGATAAGCTTTCAGGTTAAACTCGGTACCAATATCGCGCACCAGAATTTCATCGGCTTCAATTAAAAATGGTTTAGCCTCATCGTGCTTTACACTAAAATAAGCTTCGCCTTTCAGTTTTACTTTGCGCGATTTTGTTTTGCTATCAAAGCTGTAGGTGAGTTCGCTTTTTTTGTTAAGGTAAGCCGTGCTGCCATCGGGCAGGGTATCGTGCACGGGCACATTTGTGCTTACCACAGCAATTGTTTGTGCGGCAGGGGTAATAGGGTTGTTTAAAAAATACACTGCTCCCATTAGTATGGCAACACCAGCTGCTATGCGCACCCAAATAGTGGTTGCCTTTGTACGCTGCTGCAGGGAAATAACTTTTTCATCTCCAATTTTTGTTTTCACTTTATTCCATGCGGCATCGGTATCGAACACTACTTTTACATCGGCACTGGCTGCTGTGTTAAAAATAGTTTTTAAATTTTCGAAGTAAGCCTTATTGTCCTTGCTTGCAGCAATCCAGGCTTCAACTTGCAGCAGTTCTTGCGCAGAAGCCTCACCGGCTAAAACCTTGCCTATCAAATCATCCATATCGTTTTGCAACAATTCCATTAAGGCATCCAGTTGTTTATAAATAGCAAAAACAAGGGCAGATAATCTTTTAGTTGTTCGCGCATTAGCTTAAGTGCTTTCCCCATGTGGTTCTCAACCGTTTTTACCGAAATCTTAAGTTGATCGGCTATCTCCTGATATTTTAATTCTTCAAACCTACTGAGTTGAAAGACCAACCGGCATTGCTCTGGTAATGTTTGCATTGCTTCTGCGATTTTTATTTCCAATTCTGCGGCTTGCACCTTTTGCATTACCGATTCGGCTGCTACTTCGCTCACATACATTTGGTGGGTGGCATGTTGCAGTTTTACTTTTTCGTGTTTAATAACATTGAGGCAGCTATTGCGCACCATTCTGTACAGATAGGCCTTTAGTGAAGTTTCGATCTGAAGGGCTGTTCGTTTTTCCCAAACCGAAACAAATACGGTTTGAACAACCTCCTCCGCCTCTTCCTTGTTGTTTAAAAATGAAAGGGCGTAGCGGCAAAGCGGTTGGTAATAGGCGCGGAAAATCATCTCAAACGTACTTTGGTTACCCTGCCGGAATTTTTCCAATACCTGCTTTTCCGATAATTCCACCGATTGTGTTTAAGATACGGATGCAATTTACGGGTTTCGGGCGTTGAGGGTAAGACAACTCAAAGAACTTTTACCCCCACAATTAAAAAAAATAAAAAAGGCCACCCTTATAAGAGTAGCCTTTGGTTTAGCAGGAAAGTAAAACTTAAACCCGTTTCATTTTTTCGAACTTATAAACATCGGGCATTTCGGAGTCATCGTGCATGGTTACTTTAAGGTCTTTAATTATACCATTGGCAATGTCATACACCCAACCGTGTATGTAGGGGTAGCCACCTCTTCGTTGCCAGGCATTCTGTATAATGGAGGTTTTGCCAAGGTCGTAAACCTGTTCCATTACGTTAAGTTCAATAAAACGATTTTCACGTTGCTTCTCATCGGTTATAGCATCCAGTTCTTTCTGATGCAGGCGGTAAACATCTTTTATATGCCTGATCCAATTATCAATAAGCCCAATTTGTTTGTGGCCCATGGCAGCCCGCACTCCGCCACATCCATAATGGCCGCAAACAATTACGTGGTTTACTTCCAAAACATTTACGGCATAGTCCAACACGCTCAACATATTCATATCGGTATGTACAACCATATTGGCAATGTTGCGATGCACAAAAACTTCGCCTGGGTTTGTGCCGGTAATTTGGTTTGCCGGTACGCGGCTATCGGCACAACCAATCCAGAGAAACTCGGGCTTTTGGGTATTAGCTAACTTGTTAAAAAAATCTTTGTCTTCGCTGAGCATTTGTTCTACCCAGGCACGGTTTTGTAAAAGCAATTGATTGTATTTTTCCATTTTGGTAATTGGTTACGTTTAAGATTTATTTCGAACGGGTTTAAAACTACAGCAGTAGTTTATCAGAAAGTTTTAACCCTTTTATTTCAACTAGTATGTGTTTTGATTTAGCTGTTTCTGTAAAGTCGCTAATCGTCTCAACGATATCACCATCTACAAACCCGGCATGTGTTGCATCAATAATCAATTGTGTGTTATTAGGAATTTTTGCAAGCTCTTGCCGTAAGGCTGCTTTATTTAAAAAGGTTACATCTTTGGTAAAACGAATTAAATATTTCTGGTTTTCAGAAACTACAATCATTGCCTTTTTAAAATTAGTCATCAGTATAAATACGAGGGCCACCGCAATTCCCAAAAACACCCCTAACAATAAGTTGGTAAACAATACAGCCAACACGGTAGCCACAAATGGTAAAAACTGGGCATAACCTTTTCGGAACATTTCTACAAATGAAGATGGTTTGGTGAGTTTATAACCGGTTACCAACAGGATGCCTGCTAAACAAGAAAGTGGAATTAGCTGGAGCAACTTGGGGATTAACAGTACCGACAATAATAAAATTATTCCATGCGAGATAGTTGATGCTTTGGTACGCGCACCTGAGTTTACATTGGCCGAACTGCGCACAATAACCGAAGTAACAGGAAGGCCGCCTAGCAACCCGGAAATGGAATTGCCAATTCCTTGTGCGCGTAACTCGCGGTTTAAGGGTGTGCTTCTCCGGGCAGGGTCCATTTTATCGCAGGCCTCTATACTTAATAATGTTTCCAAACTGGCCACAACAGCAAGGGTAATGGCAGTGGTATAAACTTTAGGATTTTGCCAGGCCGAAAAATCAGGGAATGTAAAAAATGCTGCCAGGCCTGCATCGGAATAGGAAGGTAATGAAACAAGATGTTGGGTGTTGATTGTTAAATCGGGTGCTACAAGTTTATAAACTGCGTTTAACGTAATACCCAGTATAACTACTACTAAGGGGGCCGGTACAATCCGGAAAAACCGATAGCGCAATAAAAAATTCGAATTCCAGCTAATTAATACAATAATGGAAATGGCACTTATTATTACGGCCCCAGGTGAAATATAATCTAATGATTGAAATATTTCTGAAAATGTATTGCGGCCATCAGGTTGTACAAAGTTCTCATCACCTTCAAAGTCGGCATCGTAGCCAACGGCATGGGGTATTTGTTTTAAAATTAAAATCAACCCTATACCGGCCAGCATACCTTTAATAACTGCTGCTGGAAAAAAATGACCAATGGAACCGGCACGCACCAACCCTAGTATAACCTGAAGCAACCCGGCTACTACTACACTGAATAGAAAAATCTCGAATGTGCCGAGGTCTTTAATGGCAACCAATACAATGGATGTTAAGCCGGCAGCCGGGCCGCTTACACTTAATGAAGATCCGCTAAGCGAACCAACTACAATGCCACCGACAATACCAGCCAACAAGCCGGAAAACAAAGGGGCACCGGATGCCAGTGCAATGCCCAGACATAGCGGTAAGGCAACCAAAAACACAACAACCGAAGACGGAAAATCCGTTGACCAAAAGGTTCGCAAATTCATACAGGAATAGAAAGTTAAAAAAAGTGGGTACAGCAGCTTAAGTAAATTGCTTGTTGCTGGGGCGGTGGTGAAATTATTTCAAGAAAGTGAAAGCTGGTGAGAAATTGGCTGGCGTGCCCTTGCCGACAGATATTTTTTTGATGCGTGTGTATAACGCGGTGCGAAATCAGTTTTACAGGGTCATCATCTTCTTCGCTGGTATCCTCTTCGGCAGGTATTGGTGTTTGCTCATCGGCTTCATCGGCAAAGTCGGGTACGCATGCTGTAGTATTTTTTTTCTTGTACGAAAACGCAAACGCATTGGCCGACATTGGAATCAGCAAACTTAGAAGCGCCACGTAGCAAAATACTATTTTAGCCATGAAAGGGAACAAATATAGCAAATAGTTGAGTTGCCTTACGTTGCCGGTTTGATTAAGAAAAAATTAACAACGCTATTCGCTACGCAAGGAGTTTACCGGATTTGATAATGCTACTTTGAAGGAACGAAACCCAACAGTGAGCGCAGCTATACCCAGGCTTATTAAACCTGCCAAAACAAAAACCAGTACTCCAGCCTCAACACGGTATGCAAAATTATCTAACCACAGGTTTACCAGGTAATACATTACTGGTGTGGCCAGAAAAAAAGCAGCTAAAACCAAAAAGATAAACTCGCGTGTAAGCAACCAGGTAAGGTGCGGAGTGGAGGCTCCCATAACTTTGCGCACAGCAACCTCACGCGCGCGTTGCTCGGTTACAAACATTACCATACCCAATAACCCTAAACAACTAATGAAGATGGATAAGCCAGACAGATAGCCAAACACCTGGCTGGTTCGCTCTTCATTCCGGTATGATTGATCAATTTCTTCATCCAGAAAAGTATATTCAAAGGGCGCTCCGGGATTCATTCGCTTAAATATTGCTCTTATTGCTTCTGTGTGTTCTACCAGATTTCCGGCCCCCAGTTTAACAGCTATGCGGTAGTATTCATTGGCATCTAAAAAAATAAGCATGGGTTCAATTTTTTTATGTGCCGATTTAAAGTTGAAATTTTTCACCACCCCAATTACAGGGTTTCTTTTTCTTGATCCGATAGTGATGGTTTTTCCAAGTGGATCATCCCACCCCATTTGCCGCACGGCTTCTTCGTTTATAAGCATAGCTCCCGAATCGGAAATGATCTCTGGCGAAAAATCCCGGCCATTCATTATTTCCATCGAAAAAGTTTTTACAAAATCCGGTTCAACCGGAAGAATGTGGAACAACACACTAACATCCGGGCTCTTGCCATCCCACTGTACCATATCGCTCGATTCGGTAATGTTAGAAAGTCGCGAACTGGTTGCGGTTACATGTAATACACCCGGCAAGGAAAGCAATTCGTTCTTAAAGGCAGTAAACTGCTGGCGCAGGTTACGGTTGGCCGTAAACGTAATAATGTTTTCTTTTTCAAAACCCAAATGACGGGCCCGTATATAAGCAAGTTGGTCTTTAACTACCAAGGTGCCTACCAAAAACGAAATGGCTAATACAAACTGCAGCACAACCAATATTCGCCTGAACGTAATGGTGCCGCGACTTCCTTTCAAATAACCTTTTAGTACAACGGCTGGATTTAATGCCGATAATAACAACGCGGGGTAAGCTCCACCCAATAGCGAGCAGAAAAAAACAGATAATAACAATGGCCCGTAAATGGCGGGTGTAAAAAAATCAAAGGCAATTGTCTTCCCACTTATTTCATTGAACCGGGGCAACAACAGCCAACTTAATGCAACGGCCACCAGAAAGGCCATTAAACAATACAAAAGCGATTCGGAAAAAAAATGCAACATTAGTTGAAAGCGGTTGGCGCCAATTACTTTGCGCACACCAGCTTCCTTGGCTCGTTTAAACGATCGGGCTGTAGCCAGATTAGCATAGTTTATGCTGGCGATAATGAGAATAAAAATTCCTACAGCCGAAAAAATATACACATACTGTATGTTGCCGCGACCCGCGCCATCATTATTAAGATGGTTAGAATGCAGGTGTATATGCTGAAGAGGCTGCATGGCAAGTTCTGCATCAGCCTCGGCATTGTGTTCTTGAATGGTGCTTTTAATTTTAGCTGCAAAAGCAGTAGCGTCTGCATCGGGCAATAACTTTATGTAGGTGTAGTAATTGTTGTAATTCCATTTCTGTAAATCATCATAACCACCGGCACGCACAAACTCCATGGGTATAACAAAATCAAACTGCAGGTGCGAGTTGCCGGGTACGTTAGCAAATACAGCAGCCACCAATAATTCTTTACCCAATATGCTAAGTGTTTTTCCTATTGGTTCTTCATTTTTAAAATATACATCGGCCAATCGTTCAGAAATCATTACCGCATCGATTACAGATGCAAACGTTTTTTGTTCTCCTTTTACAAGCGGAAAAGTAAACACCTTAAAAAATTCAGGATCGGCCAGAATACCTTTTTGCACAAACGCTGTTTCATCTCTGCGCACATTAAATTCGGCATTGCCCGTGCGGCATGCAGTTTCAACTTCGGCAAAAGTGTTTTTCAAATAAGGAGCAAGCGGAGCCGGGGTAACGGCCACCGGATAAATTTCGTGGTTATCGTTAAACTGATTTTCGTAAACTCTATAAATATGGGAGCTGCCCTTGTGAAATCGATCATAACGCCACTCGTCTTGCACCCATAAAAAAATGAGTATAAATGCGCAAAGACCAACAATTAAACCCGAAAGGTTGATGATGGAATAAATACTGCGCATCTGGCGCAGTATAATCTTATAATATCCTGAAAACACGAGCGGCGTATTTATTCTGATTACGAAAGTAAGCCTGGCCTGCTACAATCGGAAAGCCGTGTAAGAAATCTTACTTTTTATTCTACTTCTACAATAATTTCTATTTCTACAGCAATATTGCTGGGCAGGGAGTTCATACCAACGGCCGAGCGAGCATGTTTCCCTTTTTCGCCAAACACGGCCACCATTAAATCTGAAAATCCGTTTATTACTTTGGGTTGATCGGTAAAGGTTTCGGTACAGTTAACCATGCCCAACACTTTTACCACCCGCTTAACTTTATTCAAATCGCCTAACTCGCCCTTCAGGGTAGATAGAATGGATATGGCTGTTTGTTTTGCGGCATCATATCCTTGTTCAGTAGTAAGGTCGGCCCCTACCTTCCCGGTTATGTTACTACCATCGGCTTTGGTTGGGCCATGCCCGGCAAGAAATAACAGATTGCCGGTGCGCACCGCTTTTACATAGTTAGCCATGGGTTTAGTAGGCGTATATAATTCAATACCCAGCTCTTTTAACTTTTTATCGAAGTCAACTTTTTGTGCGAAGCCAGAACCAGCACAAATACAAAGGCAGATAGCTAAAATGTATTTCATAATTAAAGTTTAAGAGCAGGAAGGTATAAAACTTTGTGCGAAACCAGTAACTTAAGTTCAAAATGTAGTGCAAATGGCTGATATCATTCGTTGTCCCTGGTGCCTGGGGTTTGATCAATACATAAAATATCACGATGAAGAATGGGGCGTGCCCGTGCATGACGATCGCAAGCATTTTGAATTTCTAATTCTGGAGGGTGCGCAGGCTGGATTAAGTTGGGCTACTATATTAAAGAAGCGCGAAGGTTATCGTAAAAATTTTGCCGGCTTCGATCCTGGTAAAGTAGCTCGATTTACAGAAAAAAGAATTGAAAAAATTTTACAAGACCCTGGTATAATTCGTAACAAGTTAAAAGTGAATTCTGCTGTAAATAATGCCAAATGTTTTTTACAAGTACAGAAAGCGTTTGGAAGTTTTGATAACTACATCTGGCAATTTGTAGGCGGCAAACCGATTGTAAACAAATGGAAAACAGCAGCACAGATAAAGCCTACTACCAAAGAATCAGACGCATTAAGTAAAGATTTAATCAAACGTGGATTTAAGTTTGTTGGCAGCACCGTAATCTATGCACACATGCAAGCTTGTGGGTTAGTAAACGATCATCTGGTGGATTGCTTTCGGTATAAATCACTTTTGCAGTAGGCTATAAAGCAAAGGGAGTTATCCGTAACTTTGGCCACATCGATACTTACCGGTTGCCTTGCCAATTTTAACTCTATGCAACACATTCTCATAGCCGAAGATGATCCCAACATAGCTTCTGATCTGAAACTCCAGTTTCAACACGAAGGATTTGAAGCTGAAATAGTTTTTGATGGCTCTCTTGCTGAAAAACTTCTGCTACGCAAACAGTTTGATTGTATAATTCTGGACATAAACATGCCGGGCAAAAATGGATTAGAAGTGTGTAAGGCCGTGCGGCAACAAAAGATAACTACACCTATACTCATGCTTACCGCTTTTGGAGAAGTGGAGGATAAAGTTTTAGGTTTTGAAAGTGGTGCGGATGATTACCTGACCAAACCATTTTTTTTTAAAGAACTATTGGCCCGTGTTAAGGCTTTGCTGAAGCGAAGAATTACCCAGCCCGAGACTGCACAGGTAATGAAGATCGATACCCTGGTAATTAACCTTTCGGCCAAAACCGTTAGCAGAGATGAAGCACCCGTTAAACTTACCGCACGCGAATTTGAAATACTTACTATGCTGGCTACAGCGAACGGAAGAGTAGTTTCAAAAAAAGATCTGATCAAAAAAATCTGGGGCACTGTGGTGGAAGTAAACACCAACACCATTGAAGTATTTATCAATTCATTGCGCAACAAGATCGACAAGCACCATACTGTGAAATTAATTCACACACGGCCAGGGTTTGGTTATTTTTTAAGCACGGCCCATGAAGCTTAGACAACGCATTCTGATATTTTTTGCAGGGTCGTTTCCGGTAGTGCTGGGTGTAGCTTTGCTGGCTGTTTATTTTAGTATGGCCGAATACCGCGAGGCCGAGTTTTTACAACGCCTAAAAGAAAAAACCACAACCACCCTGCGCCTGCTGATAGATGTTAAACAGATCGATCATAACTTGTTACGATCGCTCGATGAAACAACCATCAATAATCTTTACGATGAAAAAATTCTGCTGTTTGATTCGGCCGGACAAATTATTTATGCCAGTGTAGATGATACGGCTGTTTTATTTCCGGGCGATCTGCTGCAGGAGTTACGGGGTGGTACTACCGAAATTTTTTATCGCGAGGGTGCCTATGATGTGTATGCGCATATTATCGAAAAGGATGGTGCCAGGTTTTATGCCATTGGTAAAGCAAATGATATTTATGGTAAAGAAAAGTTACGGTTTTTAGTGTGGACTTTACTAGGTGTATTTATAAGTGCCGTTTTGCTGGAAGCGCTCATTGCTCTTTACCTGTCGCGCCAAATATCGCAACCAATAGTGCAGCTTACCGATGAGGTGAGCAATAAATCGATACACAACCTTACACAAGTGCATGTACCCCGCTCGCAAGATGAAATTGCTTCGCTTGCAACTAGTTTTAATAGCATGTTGGCCCGGGTAGAACAATCTTACTCCTACCAAAAAAATTTAATACACCATGTTTCGCACGAATTAAAAACCCCCATTGCAGTACTTATTTCTAATATAGAGCGGGTACTTCACGAAAAAGATCCGCAGCGGTGGCAAGAGAGCCTGGAGTTTCAAAAGAATGGGCTCATGCAAATGAGTACGGTAGTTACCACACTATTGGATATATCAAAATATGAAACCGATCCGGCTCAGGTTTTTAGCGAAACAGTACGGGTGGACGAACTTATTTTTTCTTGCATCGAAAGCCTTCAGATTATAAACCCGGCTGCCACATTTGAAGTATCCATCCATCAAAATGTAAACGATGCCGGAGAATTAACCTGCCCCGGCAATGAACGTATGCTGCACATTGCATTTTTAAACGTATTAAAAAATGCTGTTGCTTATTCTACCAACGAGCGTGTGCAGGTTGAAATTGCAACCCAGCAAAAAAGCATACAGGTTTTGATTGATAACAACGGAATAACATTATCAGAAAAGGAACAATCAGGATTGTTCACCTATTTCTTTCGCGGGCAAAACAGTTTTAAAAAGGGAGGTATTGGCTTAGGCCTTGTTATGGTTTCTAAAATTATTCAATTGCACAAGGGTACTATTGTTTATCAGGTTACCGAAGCGGGTAAAAACAGGTTTGTAATTTCGCTGCCGCAGTCTTAAGCAAACCTTTATCCATCTTAAGGTTTTTTTAAGGTGATTAGCCGTTAGTGTTGCAGTATGAAATTCCTGCAAACTGCGCTGTTAACTTTTTGTTGTTGTTGGGCATTAGCCCAAAGTACCATGTCGCTTACCTTACAACAGGCAGATAGCTTGTTTTTGAGTAACAACCTGCTGTTGCTTGCCGGCCAATATAATCTTAATACAAAAGAGGCATTGGTTATTCAGGCACGTGCTTACCCCAATCCTACATTTACAGCCGATGTAAATGCTTACGATCCTGAGAATGATAGAATTTTTCATATTGACAAAACCGGTCAAAAATTCTTAGCTGTTGAAC
The DNA here is from genome assembly GCA_019638395.1 of Cyclobacteriaceae bacterium. Taxonomy (GTDB): domain Bacteria; phylum Bacteroidota; class Bacteroidia; order Cytophagales; family Cyclobacteriaceae; genus ELB16-189. Next base: position 739,996 of record JAHBTX010000002.1, on the reverse strand, counting down.
AACTGATTTTACTGGGTGGCAAGCGCAAAACTGAAATAAACATTGCAAAACAAAATAAAAAGCTGGCAACACTAGAGTTGGAAGATTTGTTGCGTAACCTGCGCTACCAGTTGCATACCGGCTTTTATATTATCAACCAGCAACGCATAACCCTTGCTAAATTTAATAGGCAGTTAGAGGTGTTAGATACACTAATATCGGCTTATGAAAAGCAGGCTGCGCGGGGCAACTTACCGCTGAAAGATGTTATACGACTTAAAGCCGTGTACTTTAAAATCAATAACGATAAAAGCGAGCTGGCCAACAACTATTTCCTGCAGCAGCACAACCTGCAGCTCTTACTGCAAACACCCAATTACATTGAACCACTTGTTGGCGATACCGACTTCGATAATTTTACCAACCGAACTGCTATATATAATTCATTACTCGATAGCGCCTTTCAAAACAGACCCGATCTGAAACTGGCCAATGAAGAAGAAGCATTAGCGCTGCTCCATGTAAAGTTACAGAAGCAACTTGCCGTGCCCGATATGGCTTTTAACTCTTCGTACGATCAACGCAGCGGAGCGTTTGTGAACCAGGTAAATGTGGGCGTTAGCATTCCGCTTCCGTTATGGAACCGAAACCGGGGTAACGTTAAAGCGGCCCAATACGAAGCACTTGGTGCGGCTACTTATCAAAAACAAAAATTAAACGAAGTACAAGCCCAGGTTTTAGCCGCCTGGCAAGACCTGACATTAAGTATAAGCGAATACCAAAAACTAAAAGCCTTTTATAGTTCCGATTTCGACATCGTATTTAATGGCGTGAATCAGAATTTTCAGAAAGGCAATATTTCTATTCTCGAGTTTGTGGATTTTTTCGAATCGTACAACGAGTCGCTTAGCGAATACGAACGGGTAAAAAATTACCTCGCCACTTCAGCCATGCAAATTAACTATGTAACTGCTTCTAAAATTTATTAATTCCATGACCCGAATTTATTACTTTCTGTTTGCCCTTTTATTGCTGCAGGCCTGCCGCGAAAAAAAATACGAAGACAATGCGGTTGCATTTTCCATTAGCGATACCATGTTGGCCAGTTGCGAGTTTTATGAAGCGGCCGAGCAAGCAGTGAAAAATGAAATCCGGCTGTTTGGAAAAATTACAGTTGATAACAACAAAATGGCGCGCGTAAACTCTATTGTGGGTGGTAGCGTAATAACGGTAAATGCCGAGCTTGGCGATTATGTAAAGCAAGGTGAGATATTGGCAACGATACGCAGCAGCGAGGTAGCCGAATTTCAACGTCAATTGTTAGATGCGCAAAGCGATGTGGCAGTAGCTGAAAAAACCTTACAAGTAACGCGCGAGCTTTTTGAGGGGAAACTCAACTCCGAACGCGATGTAAATGCGGCTGAAAAAGAATTAGTAAAAGCCAAAGCCGAGTTGGCGCGCATCAATGAAGTATATGCCATCTACAACCTGCGCAATGGTTCAACCTATAACATAATGGCCCCCATCAGCGGCTTTGTATTAGAGAAAAATATTTTTCCAAACGAACAACTGCGGGGCGATGTATCCGAATCACTTTTTTCAATTGCAGAAATTAATGAAGTGTGGGCATTGGCTAATGTAAGCGAAAGCGACATTTCAAAAATACAGGTAGGCTACGATGCCGAAGTGCGCACATTGGGTTTCCCCGACAAACTGTACAAAGGAAAAATCGATAAAATATTTAATGCAATCGATCCGGAAACCAAAGCCATGAAAGTACGCGTGCGCATCCCCAACGATAACTTTCAACTGAAGCCCGAAATGATGGCCACCGTAAATGTATTTTTTACTGAAAACAAAAAGTTAATGGCGGTGCCCTCATCCTCCATCATTTTTGATAAAAGTAAAAACTGGGTCATGGTTTTTAAAGACAAACAAAATATTGATACCCGGCAGGTAGAGGTTTATAAACAATTGGGCACAACTACATACCTCACGTCCGGATTAACAGCAGGCGAAAAGGTGATTTCAAAAAACGGGCTATTTGTCTATGATGCCATAAACGACTAAGCCGATGGGAAAATTCATCAGAAATATTATCGCCTTTTCACTTAAGAACCGCTTCTTCACTTTTTTTTGGGTTACACTACTGGTTATAGGTGGTGTTTATTCATTTATCAAAATTCCCATCGAAGCATTTCCCGATGTAACCAATACACAAATTATAATCGTAACGGAATGGAGTGGCCGCAGTGCCGAAGAAGTGGAGCGCTTTGTAACCACGCCCATCGAAATTGCCATGAACAGCGTACAGCGCAAAACCAACGTGCGCAGTATTACCATGTTTGGGCTATCGGTTATCAAAATTATTTTCGATGACGATGTAGAAGATTTTTTTGCGCGGCAGCAGGTAAACAATCAATTACGCAACGTACAGTTGCCCGATACGGTAGAGCCCGAAGTACAACCCCCCTATGGTCCAACCGGAGAAATTTTTAGGTACGTATTAAGAAGTGATAACCGCGATTCGCGCGATTTACTAACCATTCAAAACTGGACTATTGACAGACAATTACGTGCTGTGCCCGGTGTGGCCGATGTTGTTGCTTTTGGCGGAAGAGAAAAAACTTACGAGATCAGCATTAACCCGGTGCAACTTCAAAAGTATAATCTTACACCCACCGAACTGTTTGAGGCCATTTCGAAATCGAACCTGAATGTGGGAGGCGATGTGATTGAAAAGAATGGCCAGGCTTATGTAGTGCGCGGTATAGGTTTGCTATCATCTATTGAAGAAATAGAAAACACAATAGTTGATATCTACAACGGAAACCCATTGTTGGTAAAACGGGTAGCCACCGTTAACGAAAGCAGTCTGCCACGCGTAGGTCAGGTTGGGTTAAATGATAATGACGATGTGGTAGAAGGAATTGTGGTAATGCGTAAAAACGAAAACCCCAGCGAAGTATTAGCACGCGTAAAAGCAAAAATTGAAGAACTGAATACCCAGGTGTTACCCAGCGATGTGCGCATGGAAACATTTTACGACCGCGATAACCTGATGGCGTACTGCACCAAAACGGTAATGCATAACCTGGCCGAAGGTATTATTCTGGTAACGGTTATTGTTTTCATATTTATGGCCGACTGGCGCACAACGCTTATTGTTGCCATTGTTATTCCCCTATCATTATTATTTGCCTTTTTACTATTGAAGTTGCGTGGCATGAGCGCCAATTTGCTTTCGCTGGGTGCAGTTGATTTTGGAATTATTATAGACGGAGCCGTGGTAATGGTGGAGGGTTTGTTTGTGGCCCTTGACCATGAAGCACAAAAACATGGTATGAGCAAATTTAATCGGCTTAGCAAACTCGGCCTTATTAAAAAAACCGGGGCCGAAATGGGTAAAGCCATCTTCTTTTCTAAACTCATTATCATCTCTGCCCTGCTACCCATATTCGCTTTTCAAAAAGTAGAAGGCAAAATGTTTTCGCCATTGGCATTTACGTTAGGCTTTGCTTTATTAGGTGCTTTATTGTTTACGCTTACACTGGTACCCCTGTTAAGTGCACTGTTGTTAAAGAAGAATGTAAAAGAAAAACACAACTTCTTTATAAACTTCATTAACCGCTCGGTCGAAAATGCCTTTGGGCTGGCATTTGCAAAGCGAAAAGTTACAGTAGCCATTGCCATCATTAGCTTTGGTGCTACCATGTTTTCTGCACAATGGCTGGGCACCGAATTTTTACCCCAACTAAATGAAGGTGCCCTTTGGGTAGAAGCCAAACTTCCCATGAGCTCGTCTTTAAATGAAACCGTAAAAATGGTTAGTGTGCTACGCGATGAGCTTCGAAAATTTCCAGAAGTAAACGGTGTGCTTTCGCAGACGGGCCGCAGTAATGATGGCACCGATCCCAGCGGCTTTTATTATGTACAAATGCAGGTTAACCTAAAACCAAAAGAAGAATGGAATAGAAAAATAACCATGGATGGGTTGATCGAGGAAATGGATACCCAACTAAAAAAATACCAGGGTATAAATTACAATTACTCGCAACCTATTATTGATAACGTAGCCGAAGCGGTGGCCGGTATGAATGCCTCCAATGCCGTTAAAATTTATGGCGATGATCTGAATAAATTAGATGAATACGCCAACCAGGTGCTGGATAAAATTAAGGATGTACCTGGCATTAAAGACGTGGGCATTTTACGCAACATTGGCCAACCCGAAATGAGCATCGTGCTGGATGAAGAACGCATGGCCCTTTACGGAGTTACGAAAGCCGATGCACTAACTGTTATTGAAATGGCTATCGGGGGTAAAACGGCTACTGTAAAATACGAAGGCGAGAAAAAGTTTGATATCCGCATCCGTTACGAACAAAGCTTTAGAAAAGACGAAGACGATATTATGATGCTGATGATCCCCAATATCAAAGACGAAAAGATCCCACTCAAGGAAATAGCTTCGATTAAACAAATCACCGGCCCTGCGTTTATTTACCGCGATAACACCAAACGTTTTATTGGTGTAAAGTTTTCGGTGCGCGAGCGAGATTTGGGAAGCACCATTGCCGAAGCCCAAAAAAATGTGAACGAAAGCATTCAATTGCCGCAAGGATATAGCATGACATGGACCGGTGAATTTGAAAATCAGGTACGTGCTACTGCAACCTTAAGCCAGGTAGTGCCCATCAGCCTCATTTTAATTTTCTTATTGCTATTTATCATGTTTGGCAATGTGCGCGATGCAGGTTACGTATTGATTAATGTACCATTTGCTTTAATTGGGGGTATCGTTGCGTTGCACGTTACGGGCATCAACTTTGGTATTTCGGCAGGAGTGGGATTTATAGCCTTGTTTGGTATTTGTGTGCAAAATGGAGTAATCCTGATTAGCGAGTTTCATAAACAAACACATATTGCCACTAGCCTGGCACAAGCCATTTTTAATGCCGTAAAAATCCGCACCCGCCCGGTAGTAATGACAGCCCTGATGGCTGCAATAGGTTTACTGCCGGCCGCGCTTTCTACCGGTATTGGCTCTGAATCTCAAAAGCCGCTGGCTGTGGTAATTATTGGTGGCCTGGTAACAGCAACCGTTTTTACGCTCTTGGTATTTCCTATCTTCTACTTTTGGGGTAACCGCAGAAAACTAGAACCACTACCGGCATAGGTAAAGGGGGTTGTCCGGATGTGGCGACCCCACGAAATTTTTCGTGGGGTCTTTTTCTAAAACTACTTAGCTGCGCTAAAATAGTTCGTGTTTTAAAACGCTTTAGCTTAAGTTATTAACTTATTGTAAAAACATTACACGGAGATAGTAATGTTTGAACTTTTTGCCAATTTGCATGTTTAAACATGTATTCAATTAAAAAACAATCTAAACATGAAAAAACTAGTAGTACTTTTAGTGGCAACGTTAGCATTTGCCTGTACCCCCAAAAATCCGGAAGGAGAAAAAGCAACCACAACCGATAGCGCAACTGTAAGCGCAGCCGAAGGAACCGAAGTAGCCCTTAACACCGCAGCTTCAAAAATTATCTGGACGGGCAGTAAAGTATCAGGCTCACACACGGGTGCTGTTACGCTTAAGTCGGGTGCGTTGTTTGTAAAAGACGGTGCTGTTACCGGTGGTAACTTTGTGGCCGACCTTAGCACCATAACCAATACCGACATGCAAGGCGAGTACAGCGATAAACTGGTAGGTCATTTAAAGTCGGAAGACTTCTTTGACATTGCTAAATTCCCTGAAGCCACTTTCGAAATTACAAGCGTAACTGCAGGAGCTGAAGCTGGTAAAGTTACGATCTCTGGAAACCTGACTATGCGCGGGGTAACCAAAAACATTACCTTCCCAGCTACTGTAACCGAAGCAACTGAGACATCTGTAAGGGCAGCTGCCGATTTTAATGTTTTGCGCGAAGACTGGGGCTTGGTTTATACCGGTATGGCCGATGATTTGATCAGCAAAGAGTTTAATCTGAAGATTGAATTGGTAGCCGGAGTAGGCGCTTAATTCTTTCAGGTATTTTGAATTTAAAAAAACCCATTGCGCAAGCGATGGGTTTTTTGTTTGGAAGCTGTTGATGTTGATAGTAATTCTTAGTGAATTGTTAGCGGCCGTTTATTTTTCTCTTTCCAATTTTAAGTTTTGGTTTTTACTTGTGATTATGAGGGCGTCTGCAGTCTCAATAATAACTACTTCTTCTTTAGAGTCAGTAACCGATGTTTCCTGAACTACTCTTCTGTCTGTGGCGAGGGTATTGATTCTCTTTTGTGGATTAAGTCTTACCGCCTTTCCACTAATTGTCCAAGTTCCAAGTGTTCTTTCTGAAAAAATATCCGACTTCTCAATCGTTAAGTATTTTGAACTGTCCTTCAATATCAATGTGTAACTATACATGAAAGATGAATGAGTATAGGTTCCCATCAATTCATTCTTGCTTTGTCCACTTGTATAATGTGTCTGTTCCTTAGATGTACAGTAAGTTAACGAAAGGAGAAGTAGTCCTAATAGTAAGTATTTCATCTGTGAATGGCTTTTATCCGATTCATTTGTAAGTTATAAGAAACTCACCCTATCAAACAAATCGTTTCCAGAACTATGTTTTTCTCGCTGATGGAATTGCTTATTCAGAAAGTTTTTCAAGGAAGGCTTTCAGCTAAACCGCTTTCTTTAAAGCGCTTTAACTTTCTTAAACGAATTATAAATCCGTTTGCCTTCTGCAAAAGAAAGATACGGTACTCCGCGTTTATGATTTTCCTTGCTTACGCGATAAAGGTTTTTCCAATGCGTAATGATGGTGCCAATACCGGTAAAGAGCGATGCGCCCGGATGGTAGATATGCGCAGGCTCTGCACCACAACCATTCAACTCCATAATTTTAACGTTACCCGATTCCAGATCGGCCTCGGAAGCGCAGCGCAAATCAAATCGTCCAAAATAAAAACCATCAATCTGTTTGCTGATTTTATCGAATGAAGTTGAAAGTTTTTCGGTTATTAAATGATTGCAATTGATAAACGTGGTGCCCAAACAATGATTCCCGATTGAAACCAGTTCAATCTTTTTTCCTTGCGGAATAACATCTTGCAGTTGTACCGCATACACCTGCTTCAAGGTTTCCCATTGAATTTTAGCACGGTCTTTTTCCAGAATCAATTGCTGCAAGGTTTTGTTGCCATCCCCAGTAACGGATAAAAATTCTTTGCCAGTAATGGAATTAACAAAGCCATTAGCTTGCGATGGAAAGCGAACATAAAACACACCGTACTCCAACGGTAAAGACACAAACTCCTGAATTATAAAGTCAATTTTTATTTCGGAGAGATACTGTTCAATATCTTCTTTGCTTTTGATCTTTCGTACCATCCAACCCCGCTCACCAACATCGGGCTTAAAAATTACGGGCAAGGTTAATCCGTTTGTATCGAGCGTTTGTAAAACGCTTTGTGTTGTTGCAGGCAGGTTTATCAGTACTGTTTTTGGTTTAACCGAATCCGGAATAAGATTGAGCACAGCCGATTTGCTTTCGCCCATCATGCCGCCTGTTACAATAGAGGGATTTGATGCTGAGAAATAAAATAAACTCCGCTCTTTAAGAGCATACCAAATCCACAATAAAAAAACAGGCGCTTGTACAATACCAAATGGCCAGTACTCCCAACTGCGGAGTTTGATAAAGAAATTGCTTCGGAAAAGAGACAAGGCTTATCGGGATGTGGCCACCGGTTCTTCGCGGAAACGCAACGTAGAAACAGCAACACCAAACGATTTTGGAATAACTGTATCCGGTGCAACTTCGCGAATGCCAATTTTCATAATGGCCATGTGGTGTACCGCGTGCTCTATGTTGTAAGTTAGTTCACGCATAAAGTTGGTTTCAACCGGCACACACTCTTCACTGTCCTGCAAATAGCCTACCTCCATAATCATTCGCTTGTCGGCAGGTTTACGATTTACGAAATCAAGAATTTTATTGATGGTGCCTAATGCTACAAATTTATCGTTCTCAATTGCTTTGTCGTGCTGGCGTTTATCGTAGTTAACTACACCGCTTTCATAACCTTGTTCCAGGCAAACAAAAAATTCGAGTGTGTGGCGCAAATGCTGGCCCAACGTAGCCTGGCTAAGTGCGGGCGATGGTTTTCTAAAATCTTCCTCCGAAATCTGGCCAATAACATCGGCCAATTGCGATAGTACGGTTTGTACCGCATTATACAGTTGTGTCATAGTAATCAAACTTAAGCCGATGCGAAGATAAACTAAATCCAATATCAGATATACGGGTAAATCAGGCAGGCGGATTTATTGCACGATCTTGTTCCAGTTTTGGTCGCCCTTTAGTTTGAGCGGTACCTCGTTTTTGTTCCAACTGGTAAGGGTATTGTTACCCCAGAAATTGTAGAACAGGTAAAGTTTTCCATCCAAAATTTTAAAAGTTTCAGGGTCAACTTTTACTTTTTCACCTGTATCGCCCATAGCAAAAGCACACCAGCCGCCATAAGCCGGCTCGTATTTTTCGGGTGTTTGTTTAAACTTTGCTGCGTTGGCCGCATTGGCAAAGAGGTAGGTTACGCTTTTATACACAACTTTAAAATTCTCTTTTCCTTCCAAAGGCTTTCCATCAAAGTAACTTACCACATCGTAGCCTTCCAGGGCTACTCCTTTTTTTAAATTAAAATGAGCGGTGCGTTTATCGTTCTGCCCCCAGGCAGCAACACTTACCAGAAGTAATAACCAAACTAACTTTTTCATAAACACGCTAACGAATGTGTTGGCAATATGGGTTTGTAATACCCATTGGTTTGTCGTGCAGGCGGCAAAACCAACCTTAAACGGGTTAGCGATTAAAAAATCTTTAATACATAATCTGGTTTTAATCGGGCAAAAGTTCTTTTACCAGGCTCCATACAAGCTCGGGCTCGTATCCTTTACCAATGGCAAACCGGGCAACTTTATCGCGTTTATGAAAGGGGTTTTGTTCTTTTAGGGTTGCTGCCTTTTTTTGGAGAAGCTGCTTCAACGTTTTGGTGTAATCGGAGCCTTCAAGCTCCTTCAATCCTTGTTGAATGCAGTTTTTAGTGAGGCCCAAAAATTCCAACTCTTGTTTGATTTTCAAACGCCCCCATTTCTTCATTCTAAATTTGCCTCCTGCATAAGCTTTGGCAAAGCGTTGTTCATTCAGGAAACCATCCGTAATCAGTTGACTAATGATTTCATCTACCTGGCCGGTATATAAACCGTATTCGAAAAGTTTGGTTTTAACTTCTTTATGCGAACGATCCTGGTAGGCACAATAGCGCTGAATTTTTGCTAAAGCCTCAGTTGGGGAAAGTCGCCTTTTGCTTTTGGGTTGTTCAGAATCATCGGAATAAAAGCCGCGTGGAGACATAATCAAATATCGGCTTGTTGAAGCTTTCTGTCAAATAAAAAGTAGGCAGTAAGCAGGTTGCAGCAGGCAGTCGGGGTTAATATTTTTGTAAACGATAAGCAGCGCACTAAACGACCGTCATCTGTCAACTTCAGAATAAAGCTTACTTAATCAATCCCTTCGTTTTCAAAATGCTGCCCACGAATTTGCGTTCGTTATCGGTATTAAAAATTTTAAAGGGCAGGTGTATAAGTTGGGCTTTGTTTACAAACAACAGGTAATAATCCTTACCTGTTTTGGCGCGCTTAATCTGATCCCACTTCAGGGGCATGCCTTCGCGGGCATTGAGTTTCATAACAATTTGTTGGCTGTTTATTTCGTAGCTAAAGCGCTCGAACAGCATTTTGCCTTGCTCTAATTGCGTTACACCATAAAACTGTATCCACCAGAATAAAAGGTAAAGGGCTGCCCCGATAAATGCCCCTATAAACCACCAGATACTTGGTATCCATAAGTAACAGAGGCAAATGGCCAACACAATCAGCCCAACCCACCATTGTTGTTGCAAAATGGATTTGAGTGCCATTTTGATGTAATCTTTCTTCTCTAACCGGTAGTTGCGTGTTCTTACAATCATAAGCTTCGTACAAAAATCAGGAGCGCAAAAGTAATGTATTTGCCCGATTTTAAAATCGTGAGTAAGGCATATACGCCATTCATGTAGGATTGCAATCGTTAACAGAACGAATGCTGGCAATACGCTATCTGCTTAAAGTTCTTTATGCGATATTGCGGGTCGATTGCTGCCCATGATTAACATAATTACGTCCATTCGAGCTAATCAAAGTGCATTTCTTAGGCATGTAATCCTGTTCTTTTGGATTTTAAGCATCAGTAACTCTATTCTTTTTCCTGCTTATACGCTCTCAGGTAAAGAATCTGCAACATCTAATCAAATGATAGTTCAGGTTGGTAAGCAGGCGTCTTTATCATTCCTGGGTTTGTTTATCGAGATGGTTGTTCAAAGCAACTCAACCGATACACTTTTGGCCGATGTACAAGATGAAGGCCTTGAGAAAGTAGATTTTATTGCATCGCGCTCTGTTGTTTTAAAAAAACCTGATGGGATAAAGAATACCAACCCCCCCATCCATAATTATCTCAGGGCAGAATCTCCGGAAATTGCAACCATAAGCCCACCGCCTAAGAGGGTAAATGTTGTCGTTTAATTTTTCCAACAAACTGTAATTAATTTTTATGAACATCATCAAGGCAATACCTTGTATGGTGCTGTGCATGCTGATATGGGGTTGTAAAAACGCTACCCCTGTTGAAAATTCTGTTGTAGAATTTCCGGTTACGCGCATCATCAGCAAGGATACAATAATTTACAACGAATACGTAAGCGATATTCAGGCCTATCGGAATGTAGAAATACGGGCCCGTCTGCAAGGCTACTTAGAGCAAATAAACGTAGATGAAGGCGCCCTCGTAAAGAAGGGGCAACTATTGTTTACTATTAACCCTGAAGAGTACCGGGCAGCATTAAACCAGGCTAAAGCTGCGCTTAACAGTGCCGAAGCCGAAGCCGCAGCATTGGCATTGGAAGTTGAACGTGTAAAAATTCTGGTTGACAAAAACGTTGTTTCCGAAACTGAATTGAAGCTGGCTAAAGCCAAGCACGATGCCGCCAAAGCACGCATTGAAGAAGGGCGATCGGCTTACTCCAATGCTTCTATCAGGCTTTCGCACACCGTAGTTCGATCGCCCTTTGATGGAGTAATTGATCGGATCCCATTTAAAATTGGAAGCCTGATTGATGAAGGAAGCTTGCTTACTACGGTTAGCGATACACACGATGTGTTTGCTTATTTCAAAGTTTCGGAGCAGGAGTATCTGAAACTTAAACAATCCAAAACCAATCTGAATAACGAAGAGGTAGAACTGGTGTTGGCTGATGGAACTTTTCATAAATACAAAGGAAAAATTGAAACCATGGAGGGTGAGTTTGATGCCACCACCGGTACAATAGCCATACGTGCCAAGTTTCCTAATCCACAAACCTTGCTAAAACATGGATCAAGCGGAAAGGTGCGCATGGGTACAGAATTAAAAAATGCCATTCTGGTTCCTCAAAAATCAACCATCGAAATTCAGGATCGCACTTTTGTTTATTTACTGGGAGCCGATAAAAAGGTAGCGCTGAAAAGTTTTACGCCCCGCATGCGCTTCTCGCACTTTTATATAGTTGCAAACGGGTTAAAACCAGGAGACCAAATTATATACGAGGGTATTCAAAATGTGCGCGAAGGCGTAACCATTAAGCCTATACCGATACGCCTCGATAGTGTGCTTGCATCAATCGCATCAGAAACCAACACAAACTGATAGAATAATGTTTAATATTTTTATTCATCGGCCGGTACTCTCGTTGGTAATTTCAATTATCATAACCTTGCTGGGTTTACTGGCGCTTATTCAGTTGCCGGTTACACAATTTCCAGATATTGTTCCGCCCTCGGTTTCGGTTACAACAAGTTACACAGGTGCCAATGCCGAGGTTAGTGCTAAAGCAGTGGTAACCACATTAGAGCGGGCCATTAATGGCGTGCCCGGCATGACGTACATGACTTCCGTTTCCGGAAATGACGGCACCAGCATTATAACCGTTAACTTTCGTGTGGGCGTAGATCCGGACATTGCCGCTGTTAACGTACAAAACCGGGTGTCCACCGTGCTGGATGAACTTCCGGAAGAAGTAATAAAGGCCGGTGTAGGTGTGGAAAAAGAAGTGAACAGCATGTTGCTTTACCTCAACATTCTGAGCGATGATCCGGATGCGGATGAAAAATTCATTTACAATTTCGCTGATATTAATATTCTGCCTGAACTAAAACGCATTGATGGCGTAGGCTATGCTACCATTATGGGCGCGCGCGAATATTCAATGCGCGTTTGGCTTAAGCCGGATAAGATGGCCTTCTACGACATTTCTACCGATGAAGTGATACAGGCTATTCGCAACCAAAATGTAGAAGCAGCCCCCGGTAAAACAGGCGAAAGTTCCGATCGCAATGCGCAAATGTTACAATATGTATTGCGCTATACCGGCAAGTTTAACGAACCCCATCAATATGAAAATATTGTATTGCGGGCTGATAAGGACGGATCGCTTCTGAAACTTAAAGATATAGCCGATGTGGAGTTTGGATCGCGCAACTACAGCGTGCTTTCTAAAGAAAACGGCAGACCTTCTGCAGCCATTATGCTAAAGCAACGGCCTGGCTCTAATGCAAAAGAAGTGATAGAAAATGTAAAAAAGCGAATGGCTGAGCTAAAGGTAATTGCATTTCCATCGGGCATGGGTTACACAATCGGGTACGATGTTTCGCGTTTCCTCGATGCCTCGATTGAAGAAGTGCTACGCACGCTAATCGAAGCCTTTATACTTGTTTCGCTGGTGGTATTTCTTTTTCTGCAAGACTTCCGATCCACGCTAATACCCGCACTGGCCGTGCCGGTATCACTGATTGGCACATTTTTCTTTATGCAAATGCTGGGCTTCTCTATTAACCTGCTTACACTTTTTGCATTGGTACTGGCCATTGGTATTGTGGTGGACAATGCCATTGTAGTAGTAGAGGCCGTGCATGTAAAAATGGGCCTTGGCCTTTCACCCATACAAGCTACACTCGCTGCTATGAAAGAAATAAGCGGTGCCATTATTGGTATTACATTGGTTATGTCGGCCGTGTTTATACCGGTTGCGTTTATGAGTGGCCCGGTTGGTATTTTCTACAGGCAATTCTCGCTTACGTTGGCTATCTCCATTGTAATATCCGGCATTAATGCAGTTTCGCTTACTCCTGCTTTGTGTGCCATTATGCTGAAAGACACCCACCATGCCCACAAAAAGAATACACGCCTGCAACGCTTCTTCAACCGATTTAATGCCTGGTACGAATCCGTTTCGGAGCGCTACCAGTTCTTCATAACTAAAACTGCTGCGCGCAGAACGGTTACTGTTGGCTTGTTCATAGCCTTTATTGTTGCTACCTGGGGTATGGGGAGTATCCTGCCGTCAGGGTTTATACCTTCTGAAGATCAGGGGATGATTTATGCCAACATTACCACACCTGCCGGAGCAACCGTAGAACGTACCGAAGAGGTAATGGATAAAATACAGCAAGCTACTCAAGACATGAGCAGTGTAGAGTCTGTTTCCACACTTTCAGGTTACAGCCTTATTTCAGAAGGTGCCGGTGCCTCTTATGGTATGGGAATGATAAACCTGAAGCCCTGGAGCGAGCGCGATCAATCGGTAGATGAACTGGTAAAAGTGTTGGAAGAAAAAACCAGCCACATTAAAGATGCATCCATTCAGTTTTTTCCGCCACCCACTGTGCCGGGGTTTGGTAATGCCAGTGGTTTTGAAGTCCGCTTATTGGACAGAACCGGTACGGGCAATCTGAATAATACAGCCAATGTTGCTAACAACTTTATTGATGCCCTGAAGCAACGGCCCGAAATAGCCGATGCATTCACCAACTTCAACGCCACTTTTCCACAGTATCTTATTCACATCGATCAGGATATAGCCGCACAAAAAGGAGTAACCATCGATAATGCAATGAATAACCTGCAAGTACTGATTGGCAGTTATTATACATCCAACTTTCTGCGCTTTGGGCAAATGTATAAGGTAATGGTGCAGGCCGATCCTTCCTATCGCACTTCGCCCGAAGATATTTTAAAAATGCTGGTGAAAAATAATAAAGGAGAAATGGTACCCTACTCGGCCTTTACAAAATTAGAGCGGGTATATGGCCCCGAACAACTTACCCGCTACAACATGTTTACCGCTGCTATGATTAATGGCGATGCGGCTGCAGGTTACAGCAGTGGCGATGCCGTGAAGGCAATTGAAGAAGTTTCCAAAACCCTGCCACAGGGCTATGCTATTGAATGGTCGGGCATGACGCGCGAAGAAGTGCTGGCGGGCAATCAGGCTATTTACATTTTTATTATTTGCCTGGTGTTTGTCTATTTATTGTTGGCTGCGCAATACGAAAGTTTTTTATTACCACTTCCGGTAATTCTTTCATTACCAGCCGGTGTGTTTGGTTCATTTTTGTTTTTGTATTTGTTCGGTCTTCAAAATAATATTTATGCTCAGGTTGCATTAGTCATGCTTATTGGCTTGCTGGGTAAAAATGCAATTCTTATTGTTGAAGTAGCCCATAATCATGAAAAAGAAGAAGGACGCACGTTTGTAGATGCCGCCCTGGAAGGTGCACGCTCTCGTTTACGCCCTATTCTGATGACTTCGTTTGCATTTATTGCCGGGTTAATTCCATTGTGCATAGCTTCTGGTGCTGGCGCTATGGGTAATCGTTCTATTGGTACAGCCGCAGCCGGAGGTATGCTTATCGGAACCATTTTTGGGTTGCTGGTAATACCCGGGTTATATGTGTTATTCAGCAGCATGGCTCAAAAACGAAAAGTTGAAAAGGTTATCAGAATTACAGAACACCTTAACTAATTGTATGAATCTTACTCAAAAAATTATACTTCTGATTTTAGTTGGCTTAACCCTGTACGGATGCAAAACGGCATCCGTACTTTCTGAAGCCGATCTGGAAGTCCCCAACCAATTCATTAACTCAGCAGACAGCAGTCGATACAGTGGCAATATAGCCTGGAAAGATTTTTTTACGGATACACATTTGCAGCTACTGATTGATGAAGCGCTGCGTAATAATCCAGATCAGAAGATGGCCATTCAACGTGTGGAGGCTGCGCGGGCCAATGTGCGGTTGGCTAAAGGTACATTGCTGCCAAGTTTGGGTGCTTCAATTGCAGCCGGGCAGCAACGGTTTGGCGAATACACCATGGATGGAGTTGGAAATTTTGATACAAACTTTTCGCCTAACATCAGAGAAGATCAGCGCATGCCGCAAAATTTACCAGACTATTTTACTTCGTTGCAAAGCACCTGGGAAATTGACTTGTGGGGAAAATTGCGCAACCAGAAACGAGCTGCAGTAGCCAGGTTGTTGGCAACAGATAGTGGGCGCAAACTAATTACCACAACCCTAGTGGCAGCCGTAGCAGAAAGTTATTATGAGTTGCTGGCACTTGATAATGAGCTGCTGATAATTGAAAAAAACATTCAACTGCAAGAGCGAGCTTTACAAATAGTAAACGCACAAAAAGAAGCAGGCCGCGCAACGGAACTGGCTGTAAAACAATTTAGTGCCCAGTTTATTAACACGCGCAATTTAGAAGTGGATATCCGGCAACGCATTTTTGCCACCGAGGCTAGCCTCAACTTCTTAGTAGGTCGATTTAACCAAGCCATTCAGCGCAGTATGCCTATTTTAACGCAGCCATTGCCACAACAACTAAACAGTGGCGTGCCTGCACAAATGTTAAGACGCAGACCTGATATTTTACAGGCTGAGTTACTGATGCAAGCCTCTCGTTTTAATGTTAATGCTGCCCGTGCGGCTTTTCTTCCTTCGCTTAATATTACTGCCTCCTGGGGATTGCAATCGTTCAATCTGAGCAAATGGTTTGATCCTGCTTCGTTAGCGCACAACGTTTTCGGTGGGCTTACTGCGCCTGTATTTTATCGCAACCAATTAAAGGCCGACCTTCAACGCGCCAATGCCGAACAACGGGAAGCTTTATATGCTTACCAGAAATCTATCTTGCAGGGCTATCAGGAAGTAATCACTGGTCTTAATAAGATTAATGCATTACAAACCTCAGCGCAATTAAAGCAGCAAGAAGTAACGGTATTAAATGAGGGTGTGGCAGCATCAAACGATTTGTATGTGGCCGGAATGGCCTCGTACCTGGAAGTAATTACAGCACAAAAGGGTGTGTTGGAAGCAGAACTACAATTAACAGCAACGCGCAAGGCACAGTTTTTTACAATGATTGATTTATACCGGGCATTGGGTGGCGGGTGGTAAGGCTAATCATTTACCACCTTCAAACTCAAATCCAAACTCTTAACCGAATGAGTTAATGCGCCAACAGAAATGTAATCTACTTCGCATTCGGCCACAGTCCGCAGGGTTGTTTCTGTTATACCGCCACTGGCTTCGGTTTTGTAGCGCCCGCCAATCAGTTTTACAGCTTGCCGCATGTGGTCGGTGCTCATGTTATCCAACATAATAACATCAATTCCACCTACCTGCAACACCTCTTCTACTTCGGCCAACGTGCGGGTCTCCACTTCAATCTTTAGTGATTTATTGGCATGCTTGAGATACACTTTAACCTGTTCAATTGCTGCACGCACACCTCCCGCCATATCGATGTGGTTGTCTTTTAACATCACCATATCGTACAACGCAAATCGATGATTCAACCCGCCACCAATGGCCACCGCCCACTTTTCCATTAATCGAAAGTTAGGTGTGGTTTTGCGTGTATCCATTAACCGGGCTTTTGTTCCTGCAATTAGTTTATTAAGCTTGTTGGTATAGGTGGCAATCCCACTCATTCGCTGCATGCAGTTAAGCACCAGGCGTTCGGCCATTAAAATGGATTGTGCCTTTCCTTCTACCGTAAATGCGATTTCACCTTTTGTTATACTATCGCCATCATTTTTATAGACAGATACGTGCAGTGAATTATCTACAACAGCAAAAATTTTATTAGCCATAACCACACCGGCCAGAATACCGGTGTCTTTTACCAATAAATTTGCTTTGCTGATTTTTGTTGCAGGCACTGCGCCTAATGTAGAGTGATCGCCCTCCCCAATGTCTTCGGCTAATGCAAGCCGAATAAATTGTTCAATTGCTTGTTCAGTAAGGTAAGCAGGCTGCATTACTCTTTCACAAAACTGATTTCATGAATCAGGTGTGTATTGCCCGATTGTTTTACGCGAATAAGTACAGTAAGCTGGTTGTTGTTACTCTTGTAGGTGCCAATGGCATATTGCAATCCACTTTTAGAGGAGCCGGTGTGCGAGATACTAAAATCCGTTACGGGATACTTCTTAAAAAAATCGCGCAGCACAAACTCAGCCTGAGCCTTACTATAAGTGTTTATATCTCCCTCTACATTAATTTCTACCGATTGATTTACGTATTTCACCAACTCTTTGGCACTGCCGGCTTTCAGGGCATCGCGCATGGGTGCGAAAATATCAACCTGCGCTTTCAGCGAAAGCGTGGTAAGTAGTAAAACAATTGTATAAACCCACTTTTTTGTGTTCATGGCGCTCAGCTTCGTTCCAAAATTATGCCATTAATACGGTATCGAAAAATATGTAATAGGCTATTACAAGCCTAACAAATGTTTTTGATGTTCTGTGTGTTATAACGTTATAAAATCAAGGTAAATGAAAGTTCTGACCTCGTATATTTGGCCACGCAAAAAATTAATTGCCTGTTATGAACAAAAAAGTATTGCTGATGATTCTGGATGGCTGGGGAATTGCCAAAAACACAAAGGTATCGGCTATTGATAGTGCTAACACGCCTTACATAAATTCGCTTTACAAAAAGTATCCGCATAGCACGTTAGAGGCTTCGGGCTTGGCGGTTGGCTTGCCGGCAGGGCAGATGGGAAACTCCGAAGTGGGGCACATGAATATTGGTGCCGGCCGCGTAGTGTATCAGGACCTGGTACGGGTTAACAAAGCCGTAGAAGAAAAAGAACTTGATACAAACCCGGTGCTGGTGGAGGCGATTAACTATGCCAAAAAGAATAACAAATCATTTCATTTAATCGGTTTGGTTTCGGATGGGGGCGTGCATTCGCACCTTGAACATTTGAAAGGAATAACCACCATTCTCAACAACAACGGGTTGAAGCAGGTATTTATTCATGCCTTTACGGATGGTCGCGATACTGACCCGAAAGGAGGGTTAAACTACCTGACCGACCTGAACAATCATCTTACTAAAACCACCGGTAAAATTGCCAGTGTTGTAGGCCGTTATTATGCCATGGATCGCGACAAGCGGTGGGAACGGGTTAAGCTTGCATACGATCTTTTGGTACACGGCACAGGCGAAGCAACAACCGATGTTTTGAAAGCCGTTACAAAATCGTACGATGCCAACGTAACCGATGAATTTATAAAACCTATCGTAGTAACCGATGCCAACCAGAAACCATTGGCTACTATTCAAGAGGGCGATGTGGTGTTGTGCTTTAACTTCCGTACCGATCGGGGCCGCGAAATTACCATGGCACTTACGCAGCAAGACTTTCATGAGCAGAACATGTATAAGCTTAATCTGCATTACATCACACTCACCAATTATGACGATTCCTTTAAAGGTGTAAACGTAGTTTTCGATAAAGATAACCTCGAAAACACATTGGGCGAGATTGTGGCTAAGGCGGGTAAAAAACAAATTCGTATTGCTGAAACCGAAAAATATCCGCACGTAACATTCTTTTTTTCGGGTGGCCGCGAAGAAGCGTTTCCGGGCGAATCGCGCATCCTGTGTCCTTCACCTAAAGTTGCCACTTACGATTTACAACCCGAAATGAGCGCCCATGATATCAAAGACAAAATCATTCCGGAGTTGAATAAAAAAGAAGCGGATTTTATCTGTCTTAATTTTGCAAACCCCGATATGGTAGGCCACACCGGTGTGTTTGAAGCAGCTGTTAAAGCCTGCGAAACAGTTGACCAATGCAATGAAGCTGTAACGGAAGCTGCTCGAAAAAACGGATACACGGTAATCATAATTGCCGACCACGGTAATGCCGATATGATGATAAATGAAGATGGTACACCCAATACCGCGCACACTACTAACCTTGTTCCGGTAATTCTGGTGGACGATACTTATAATGGAAAATTGAAGTCGGGCAAATTGGGCGATCTGGCACCAACTATTCTCACGCTCATGGGCATACCGGTGCCAAAAGAAATGAGTGGCACTGTGTTGATTGATTAAAATGAAACAAATCCTTTTTCTCGGTCTTGTTGTGTTGATGGTAAGTTGTAAACAATCTGAAGCAGTTTACGACAAACCCTATTTCGATTTTGATAGTTTGATAAATAAGCAACATGCGGCATTGTTGCAGGCAAAAGTTACGCTTACCAAAACAGTTACGCTTAATGCTGCCAAAGAGGAGTTAACTTTTGAAGCTGACTCCATTGTGCTTTATAAAGAATTAGATGTGTTCCGGCAATTGGATGTAATCAACAAGCCAGGTTTTAAAAATGAATATAAAATTTCAGATGGTGAAAAAGATACCCGCAGTAACCTAACAATTAGCAGATATGAAGCTGTGAAGCCAACACCTGTTCCTTATGTAACATTTTACTATCAACAGGATTTTAACCGGCTTTATAAAATTGAGTCGGTTTACAAAGAGGATAATGCACTTTACAGAACAGAACGTAAACTGCTGCTGGAGTTTGATGATACTTCAGGTAAACCACTTTTGGTGCGTTACAAATTAACCGGAGTACAAAAAATGATTTTAAGCGATAGCATTGCCTTTTCGGTTGACGGAAGTTTTGTGCCTGGAATTTTTTAATTAGGTATGGCAAAGCGCAAATACGAGGATTTAGAAAAGCGGCCGCTAAACAAGACCGGAATAAAAAAATTTCTGGGTGTATTTCGGTTTGTACTGCCTTACAAATGGATTTTTGTCATAGGCTTGGTTGCACTTTCACTTTCCAGCGGTGTATTACTTTCGTTCCCCTACCTGTCAGGCAAGTTATTAGATGTAGCGCAGGGCAAAACCGATACTTACTTCACCAACATTAACCAGGTAGCGCTAACCATGATAGCGGTTCTGCTTATACAAGGGGTGTTTTCGTTTTTGCGCGTTTATACATTTACCTATGTAAGTGAGCATGCTCTGGCTGATTTACGCCTGCAGGTTTATTCAAAAATTATCTGGCTACCCTTACCTTTTTTTGATAACCGCAGAGTAGGCGAATTAATGAGTCGCATAACGTCTGACGTTGGGATTTTATACGACACATTTACGTTTACCCTGGCCGAGTTGCTCAGGCAACTATTGATGCTGGTGATTGGCATTCCGTTGCTAATAGCTCTCTACCCCCGGTTAACAGTATTCATGTTGCTCACTTTTCCGGTGCTTATAGTGGCTGCACTTTTCTTTGGAAAATTTATCCGCAAGCTTTCTAAAAAAACCCAAGACCAGCTTGCCAACGCCAATGTGGTAGTGGAAGAAACACTTCAATCAGTATCGGTTGTAAAAGCATTTACCAACGAAATGTTTGAGATAAACCGTTACAAAACCTCGTTGGCAGCTGTAATTAAAACGGCCATCCATACTTCGCGTTACCGGGGTGCGTTTATTTCATTAACCATTGTTGCATTGTTTGGTGGCATTGTAGCGGTTGGGTGGTATGGGGCCTCTTTGGTTCAATCTAATCAAACCGAAGTAGGCGAACTTTTTTCGTTTATCATCTACACCGTATTTATTGGTGGTTCTATTGCCGGCTTGGGCGATATTTACAGTCAGCTTCAAAAGTCGATTGGTGCATCAGAACGCCTTGTGGAAATTTTAGAAACTCCGGACGAAAAACCACAAAACTCGCCATCGGTACGATTGAATGGAAGAATTTCGTTTGAAGATGTTTCATTTGCTTATCCTACCCGCCCCGATGTGCAGGTATTGAAAAGAATAAACTTTACAATCAACCCGGGCGATAAGGTAGCTTTGGTAGGGCCAAGCGGTTCCGGTAAATCAACCATTATTAATTTGCTCCTGCAGTTCTATCAAGCCGGCAGTGGGGTTATAAAAGTTGATGACCAAAAAGCAACTGATTATAACTTAAACGTGTATCGCAACAACTTTGGAGTTGTGCCACAAGAGGTAATATTGTTTGGTGGAACCATTGGCGAAAACATTGCCTATGGAAAACCGGGGGCTACTGAAGCAGAAATAATAATAGCCGCACAGCAGGCAAATGCATGGGAGTTTATTCAAAGCTTTCCGGATGGTCTTGATACATTGGTGGGTGACAGGGGGGTAAAACTTTCTGGCGGGCAACGCCAACGCATTGCCATTGCGCGCGCTATACTGCGTAACCCGGCTATTCTTATTTTGGATGAGGCCACCAGTTCGTTAGATGCACAATCAGAAAAACTGGTACAGGAAGCACTGGAAAATCTGATGCAAAACCGTACCACTTTTGTAATTGCACACCGCCTGAGTACCATTCGCAAGGTGGATACAATACTGGTTATAAAAGAAGGTTTAATTGCCGAGCAAGGCAACCACCAGGAACTAAGCACACGTTTTAATGGTATTTATAGTAATTTGCTCCAATTACAGGTTGATGTAAAATGAAAGCCGGAGGTCAGATATTAAAAGATTATCAGTTGCGCACAACCACCAGCCGCGAAGCCATATTGCAGTTGTTTATTAAAAATGGTTTTGCCCTATCTTACTCTGATATTGAGCGTGAAATAGCGGCCTCGTTTGACCGGGTTACGGTTTACCGCACACTCAAAACCTTCCTTGACAAAGGCGTAATTCATAAAGTTTTAGATGATGAAGGAAGCCTGAAATATGCACTTTGCAGCGACCCTTGTTCCACACACGAGCATCATCACGAACATGTTCATTTTAAATGCGAGAAATGTGGCCAAACCAATTGCCTGGAATCGGTTACAATTCCACAGATTACATTACCAAAAGGTTTTTCGGTAAAGGAAATGAATCTGCTTATTCAAGGCCGGTGCAATAAGTGCCAATAAATTGGATTCAGATGGTTTCCTTTTGGTACTTCGCTTGCATTAACTTAGGGGCACTTTTGCAATCTGAATTAATTTGTAGCTTTGACCCCGATTAAGAGGTGATTACCTGCCCGTTAGGACCGTGATCACCTCTTTTTTAACCCCTAACAACCTGCTTGATGTTGGCTTTCAACTTGTTTGGCCTGGATCTGAGAGATGAGTCATTCCTCTTTGGTGTCTTTGGCCTTATTATCCTGGTGTTCCTGCTCCTGGACCTGGGTATTTTCAATAAAACTGCGCATAAGATTTCAACCAAGTCTGCGCTTTATCAATCCATATTTTGGGTTGTAGTAAGCACGGTTTTTGGATATCTGATTTATGCATTCGATGAAGAAAGCGGTGGTGCTAACGGGGCGTTCGAATACTTTTCGGCCTACCTTACAGAATATGCCCTTTCGGTTGATAACATCTTTGTAATTCTTCTCATTCTGAAATATTTCAAAGTAAAAGAAGAGTATTTTCATAAAGTATTATTCTGGGGTATTCTAGGGGCTGTGTTTTTCAGGGGTATCTTCATTTTTGTAGGAGCCATTCTTATCCACAAGTTCCACTGGATTCTTTACATCTTTGGTGTGTTCCTGATTTATTCGGGGATTAAGATTTACTTCGAAGACAGCGATGAAAAAATTGATCCGGAAAAAAATCCTATTCTGAAATTTTGTCGCAAATACCTTCCGATAACGAAAGACGAAATGGGAGGTAAATTTATTACGCGCATAGATGGTAAACTCATGTTTACACCTTTGTTTCTGGTAATCGTGTTGATTGAAACAACAGACCTGATCTTTGCTGTGGATTCTATTCCCGCTGCATTTGCAATTACTACAAACGAATTTATTATTTACACGTCAAACATTTTTGCCGTAATGGGCCTTAGGGCTATGTTCTTCCTGTTATCGGGTATTATTGATAAGTTCTATCTGCTACAAAAAGGCTTATCCATTATCCTGTTTTTTATAGGTGCAAAAATGTTGTTGGAAATCGGAAAGGATTACGACTTTATTCCAAAGGTGCTAAGCGATATGCCGCCTACCATCTCTTTTGTTATAATTCTAGTTACGCTTACGCTTTCAATTGTATTTTCGGTACTTATTCCCCGAAAGGAAAATCCGGAATCTGAAGAATTGAAAGACTAACAATACTCTGCTTAAAATAAGGTAACAGCAAACTTTCAGGGGGAAGTACCGGGTGCTGGCTGATACTTGCATGGTTTACGCAACCTGCGCAAAGAAATCCTGAGGAAGAATTTTCATCAGGATGGGCAGCGTTAGAAACTTTTGTGGCAAAGAAATAATTACAAATGATGGGATAATTTTAAGAGTAGCCACCAGCAACTCCTGCATGCGTGCCTTTTCTGTATCGTTCAGTTCTTGTGCGCGGGCCTTTGCCAACAACGCCATTAGTTCGTGGCTTTCTTGTACTTGTTTCAATAAGCGATTTTTGTTGTTATTGGTTATTTTGGCCATGCGCTGGATAAACTGTTCACTTACCTGGTTAAAGTCTTGTTTGTTTTGCAGGTAATTCAGTTTTTCCCAGTGCTCTAAAACAAATCCTTCAATAGCCAGCATACTGTGCTCCAAGTCCTCTTCGGCAAAGCCCAAATAGTTACATAACTCTTTTAAAAAAGCAACCTCTGAGTCTTCCACGCGCTTATCAGCCCAAATGGTAAGAATGGCTATCTCCAAAAAGTATTTCTTTAATATCCAGGAGTTATTGGTGGGAAGATTGATTTCTTCCATCACCAGGCCCTGATCAAAAATTTGCTTGGCCTCTCTTTTTTTATCTACTGGCAGTTCGGTACTTTGTAGGAAGAACTCCAATAGCCTGCGTTCTTCATACTCGATAGTTGAGTTGGCATGTGCAGCACACGCAATTACTTTTACTACCGAAAAACGAAGCTCTTCACGTTCGTATTTAAAAAAATCCGAAACAATTCTGTCCGCATTGGTATGTATCCATTGACCAAATATAAATACATCTAAAAACAACAAACTGTTATGAAATAGCTGAACCCAAAAGTTGGTATCAAATGCAGATGTATGCGCAATTCGTTTATCCAGAATTTTCTCCGCTATTTCTAACGCTGATTTTTTCTTGCCAAAAAAGGTTTTGGAAGGCGTTGCCAACTCAGGAAAAATATTATTGTAGAATGTGCCAATACTATCTAATGTTTTAAGAATAACCTTAGAAAGTTCTTCGGGTGACTGAATTGGTTTGTTGTGGAAAAGTAGCGCGCTGCTTATAAGGCTTTCGGCTAATAGAATTTTCATTCGATCTTTTTCATCCCAAACGGAAGAGTTGGTGATACCGGCTACATCAACGGGTTGCCCGTACATAAGCCCGGTGGGTTGTATTACCCGATACAAAGATTGCTCCGGATGATGCGCAATTTTTGCCTCACCAGTCAGGTCTTTTAATAGTACCTGCCTAAACTCAAGGTATTCTTTTAGCCAGCCCTTTTCGCCAGGGTTCATAGGTATGGGTAACGAGTAAAGTTGCTATAATTTTTTGAATTATTTAAGCAAACCTTACATCAATACAGAGTAGATGAATAATTGGGGCAAAAAATGAACTTCAAATAGCATCAGGCCAAAACTTGGGTTCTTTATGCCTGTGGGATTAATATAATGAGGCTGCCCTGCCACATCAATAAAACTATAAAGCGTGCTTCCAGCCTTTTTTTTCGATGGTGCGGAAAGAGTCTTCTACTTTTTTGCGCAGATTTCTTTTAAATGATTCCAACTTCTTTGCAAGTGGTTTATTGTCTGATGCCAGGATTTGAGCCGCCAATATACCGGCATTACGGGCTCCGTTTAAGGCAACTGTAGCTACAGGAACACCTGCAGGCATTTGTAAAATAGATAAGACGGAATCCCAGCCATCAATTGAGTTAGAAGACTTAACGGGAACTCCAATTACCGGAAGTGTTGTAAATGATGCGACCATGCCTGGTAAATGAGCTGCGCCTCCGGCTCCGGCAATAATAACCTTCAAACCACGGGTGCGGGCTGAAGTTGCATAATCGGCCATGCGTTGCGGTGTGCGATGGGCCGATACAACCGTGAGCTCAAATGGTACATTTAACTCCTCCAGAAACTCGGCTGCCTCTTTCATGATTTTAAGATCAGATTGGCTGCCCATTATAATACCAATTACAGGCTTGCTCATGCTTTTACTTTAAGGGTTTCTTTTACAAAGTTCACTTTCTTTTTCAAACGGTGGGGGTCTGCATCTACAATTGTTACGTGCCCCATTTTACGAAATGGCTTGGTTGTTTTTTTACCATACAGATGCACATGTACGCCTTCCACTTTAAGCACAGCTTCTAAACCTTCATAACGGGCATTGCCTGTAAAACCTTCTTCACCCAAAAGATTTACCATAGCACTTGGTGCTACCATAGCCGTACTGCCAGCCGGAAGATTGAGTATTGCGCGCAGGTGTTGTTCGTATTGCGAGGTCACATTGCCCTCTATGGTTTGATGTCCACTGTTATGAGGGCGTGGTGCAACTTCATTTACCAGCACAGTGCCTTGTTTGGTTACAAACATCTCAACTGCCAATAAGCCAATCATATCTAACTGCGTAATCACGTTGCTGGCTATTGCCTGGGCCTGTTGAGAGATTTCGGGTTGTAGTTGAGCCGGAGAAAATAAGTATTCGACCAAGTTAGCCTCCGGATGAAACACCATTTCTACCGGTGGATAGATTGCTACTTCACCATCTGCGTTACGCGAAACGATTACAGCAATCTCTTTTTCAAAGGGTATTAATTTTTCTAATAGACCGGGGGCGTCAAATGCTTTATCCAAATCGGTTTTGGTTTTGATAATTTGTACTCCTCTGCCATCATACCCTTCCTTGCCTAACTTGTTAACAGCTGGTAAAAAATCTGCTTGCTGAATTACATCGGCTTTATTGCTTACCAGAACAAAAGCAGCAGTGGGAATATCATTATCTAAAAAGAATTTTTTTTGAACTCGCTTGTCCTGGATTAATTCAATAACGTGCGGTTGAGGAAAAACTTTTTTTCCAGCCTTCTCCAGATCGGCAAGTGCCTTTGTATTTACATTCTCGATTTCGATTGTAATTACATCGCAATTTTTTCCAAACGACATAACTGTTTCATAATCGGTAAGCTTACCGGTTGTAAACCGCGCTATGCCGGCACAAGGGGCCTGCGGATCAGGATCAAGAACCTGAAAATTTAAATCGAGATTAATCCCCGCCTGAATAAGCATCCGGCCTAACTGGCCTCCGCCTAAAATTCCAATAGTAAAGTGTGGATTGAATGTTGCCATGAGGGCAACAAAAATACAGGTTAAAGGCTGTAGTTCAACTATTAATAATCCGTAAGTGCTTTGGCGCGGTTAACTACATCGTTAAACTCAATGCCTGCATTTTTAATGGTGTATAGAAGCAAGCGCACTTCTTTAATATGCACCCGGCCATCTATTTCCGACATCTTATAGAGATGAACAAAGGCGTTCAATTTTTCTTCATCGGTGCAGTTATTCATCATTTCAATTCCTTCGCGGTAAATGTCGCGCTCTTTTTTACCTTTTACCGCTTCTTCAAACTTTTTAAAGTCCTGATCGCTGATCGCTTCTTTGGTTTTGATTTTTGAAAGGGCCTGGTACTCTTTAGCATCAATTATTCCATCCGCGCTAATCAGCAGATGTGCCAAATACAACAAGCCAAGTTGTGGATTTGAGGTAGTGTTCATACGGGTGTTCGCGTTAAAGATAATGAGAATTATAACCCGTTATACAGAACCTGCAGCCTATGTAAGATTATGCTAAACTTTGATAAATAATAAGGGCCGAAACATAGGCCAGGGCCGTCATATATGCCAACTGAATCAAAGGCCACTTCCAGCCTTTAGTTTCGCGTTTTACTACAGCGAGGGTACTCATGCACTGCATCGCAAATGTATAAAATACCAACAGCGAAAGGCCAACGGCCGGGGTATAGCGCGGCCCGCCTGTGTCCGGATTTATTTCTGAGCGAAGCCGGCCTTTTATAGTTTGCTCATCTTCGGTTCCGCCCAAACTATAAATTGTAGCGATTGTGCTTACAAAAACCTCGCGCGCTGCAAACGAGGTAACTAACGCGATACCTATTTTCCAATCGTAACCAAGTGGCTGGATGGCGGGCTCAAGAGTTTTGCCTATAATGCCCGCGTACGAATGCTCCAGTTTATAGGCGGCAACGCGCGCCTCAAATTCTTCGGTTGTAAGTTTGGCCTCGCTTGCTTCGCGTTGAATTAGCTCCTCAGCATTTTGCATGGCATCGCCCGGGCCATAGCTTGCCAGCACCCACAATACAATTGATATTGCCAGAATTACTTTACCTGCTTCAAACACAAACGATTTTGTTTTTTCGATTATCGTATAGCCTACATTGCTCCATTTGGGTTTGCGGTAGGTAGGCATTTCCATAATCAGGTAGCTGCGCTCAGTGGTTTTGATAATAACCTTCAATACAAATGCCGAAATTAAGGCTGCAAAAAATCCCAACAGGTAAAGGCCCATCAATACCAGGCCTTGGTAATTAAAAAAACCAAACAACTTTACATCGGGTATGATAAGCGTAACCAGAATGGTGAAAACCGGCAACCTTGCCGAGCAACTCATAAAGGGTGTAACAAAAATGGTAATAAGCCGGTCTTTCCAGCTTTCGATAGTTCGCGTAGCCATTATAGCCGGAATAGCGCAAGCCATGCCCGAGATAAGCGGCACCACACTTTTTCCATTCAAGCCAACCTTGCGCATGAGTTTATCCATTAGAAAAACCACACGAGCCATGTAGCCGCTTTCTTCCAGAATAGAAATGCATGCAAACAAAATCGCTATTTGTGGAATGAAGATTACAATGCCGCCAATGCCTGGAATAATTCCTTGTGTGATCAAATCGAAGAAAGGCCCATCTGGAAAATAATCATCTAACACGTTGCTCAACCGCGCAAACGTACTGTCAATAAAATCCATAGGTATTTGAGCCCATGCAAAAATTGCCTGAAAGATCAGAAACAATACCGCGAAGAAAATCAGATAACCCCACACTTTGTGTGTTAGTATCTTATCAATCCGATAAGAGAATTTTTTCCATTCCGGGTCAGAGAGTTTCAGCGTAACTTTATTCAATAAATCCTGAATGGACCCGTAGCGCATAACGGTTTCAGCGCCCTGGTATTTGTGTTGAAAGAAGTTTGCATCCTTTGCCCGAGACGTGATGTACGCTTTATCGGCCGGTGTAAGGAACGAAAGATTATCCGTTTGTTGTAAAAACTGATAAGCCTGGTAAGGTGTGGTAAGGTTAAACTTTTGCTGAATATCTTTAATAAGCGATTCCAGTTCTTCACCAGCTTTATAAATTGTTTTTGACGAATGTTTAAAGTTGGTGGTAAGTAACTTCTTTAACTCGGCCACACCTTGCCCGGTGCGTCCGTTAATCATAACCACGGGCAAATCCAGCGTTGAAGCCAACGCTTTTACATCTATACTCTGGCCCGAGCGTGCAGCCAGGTCCATCATATTCAAAGCTAATACAGTAGGTATTTGCAAATCGATAAGTTGCGTAAGCAACAACATGCAGTTTTTAAGATTGGTGGCATCGGCTACCAGTACCACACAATCCGGATAATAAGTCCCTTTTCTATCAGCAAGAATATCGGTTACAATTTTTTCATCTACCGTTCTGGGATACAAACTATAAATGCCCGGTAAATCCATAACCTGCGCAACCGTATTTGAATCGAGTTGGCAACTACCCGTTCGTTTATCAACCGTAATGCCTGGAAAGTTTCCGATTTTTTGATTGAGGCCGGTAAGCAAATTAAAGAGCGATGACTTGCCTGCATTAGGTTTACCCGCAAGGGCTACGCGCAATGTTCGGGTGGCCGTCATGTTTTTTAATTGAGAATAATTATGGTTGAGGCTTCATCCACACGAAGCGATAAATCAAAACCTGAAACTGATATACAAATAGGATCGCCCAAAGGAGCTGTAAAGTTGAAGCGTACAACAGTGCCCGGTAATAAACCCATCTCTAAAAGTTTTACCGAAAGCATGTCATCGCGAAAGCCGGAAATAACAGCCGTTTCTCCGGGTAACATTTCCGCTATGCTTTTCAGTTTCTCCAATCTTATTTAGATTAATTTTAAACTGTGGCAATATAACGGGAGTGTCTGTGCTAAACAATGACTATATTGGCTTGATGAAAAAGAAAGTTGAGTCCAAAAAAAAGTTAAAAAAAGAAATGAAGCTTAATGCGGATAAACCTGCGCTAACAAAAGATGAACGCTTCGATTTTGGTGGCTTACCCGAAATGAACCTGAAAAAAAACTTAGGGTGCGGTTAATTTAATTGTTATAGAATCCAAAAATGAAAAAAACTGTTTTCAAAATTCTGGCAAACCTTAACAAAGTGCTATTGCCCCGCATCAGCAAACGCGATCTTAACCGGCTAAGTAAATTTGAAAAGGCCGTTGTGGCTTACCGGTATTGGGTTACCATCAATTCGTTGGATTAACTCAAATACTTTCTGCAAAGAATACCCGCTTCACACGTTCGCTTGTGTTGGTTAATATTTCGTAGGGAATAGTGTCAATGCTTTCCGCTACTTGCTGAATGGGCAATGCATCGCCAAAGATTATTACCTCATCGCCTTCGTTTGCTTCTACTCCGGTAATATCAATCATCGTCATGTCCATACACACATTGCCAATAACCGGCACCACTTTTCCATTTACAAAAACTTTTCCTTTGCCGCGACTAAATGACCTGCTGAAACCATCGGCATAACCAATGGCAATAGTGGCTATTGTCTTAGCTGTTTCGGCTTTTCCCCAGCGGCCATAGCCTATTGTTCCGCCTGATTCGATTTTCTTTATCTGCGAGATAATGGTTTTAAGTGTTGCGGCTGGCTTCAGGTTTTGATTGGGCTCGCTGGTAGGATTTATGCCATACAAACCTATGCCCAACCGCACCATATCCAGTTGATATTCTGCAAAGCGAATAATACCGGGTGAATTTAAAACATGCCGTATAGGCGCAACATCTAACGCTTCGGAAAAAGCTTTGTACCCATTTTCATAAACCAAAACCTGCTGGCGGGTATAGGCATCGTGTTTAGAACCATCGGCTGCCGCCAGATGCGAAAAGATACTGGCTACTTTCATGTTTGGATTGGCTTTTAATAAAGCAATGGCTTCTGCATACACATCGGGTTCTAACCCAAGCCGGTGCATACCGGTTTCAAGTTCCAGGTGCACGCAGCATTCTTTACCGCTTAAATACGTAGCCAATGCTTTTAACATGGCTACATTGTAAAGCACGGGCTCAAGTTTGTGTGTTAGTAAGGCGTCAAAACTTTCTTCGGTGGCATTCATTACCATAATTGGAATGGTAATCTGGCTTTTACGCAGTTCAATGCCTTCATCGGCATAAGCAACTCCCAGATAATCCACACGGTGATATTGAAGCAGATTGGCTACTTCTTCGCTGCCACTACCATAGGCAAATGCTTTTACCATGGCCATAATTTTTACGCCTGGCTTTAACTTCGATTTGAAAAAATTCAGGTTGTGTACCAGGCGGCTCAAATCTATTTCCATGCGCGTGCCGTGTACTTTGCGTTGCAGCCGGTTTACAATTTTCTCGAACTGAAAAACCCGCGCACCTTTTAGCAGAATAACTTCATCGTGTAAACTGTTCCAAAGTTCTTGTTGACCCAACGCCTGATCGGTGTGTTTAAAAAAATAAGTGCGATCAACAACGTTTTTAAAAACATGTTGTTGGTTCACAAACACCTCGCCAATTCCAATTAGGCTATTAACCCCACTCTGGCGAATGAGCATAGCCATACGATCAGCCAATTGTTTTTCTTCTAAACCCGATTGTAAAATGTCTGAAAGTACCAATGTTTTCTTGGGCTTGCGGATGTTATTTATAAAATCGAGACTGATTTGCAGCCCGGCCAAATCGTTGTTGTAACTGTCATCTATCAGTTGGCAATTATTTATTCCTTGCTTTAACTCCAGCCGCATAGGTATAGCGCGCAGTGTGTTGATGCGTTGTTGAATCACTTCCGAATCCAAACCCAATTCAAGCATCAGTACTATGCAATGAATCAGGTTTTCAACTGAAGCTTTATCGGTTACGGGCAATTTAAAATTGAACTGCTTGCCACTTCTTTGAAGAAAAAGCTCTGATGCCTGCTGACTTACCCGGTAGGTGGCATCGCCATAAAATGACCAACCGATTTTCGTTGCTTTAAGATTTGTTACCGCCTCCCGAATGAACTTATCATCCGCACAGTAAACCAGTGTTTGTACTGCATCAAACAGTTTCAGTTTCTCCAAAATTTTTTGTTCACGCGATTCAAACCCTTCATCGTGCGCGGTACCAATGTTGGTAAGCAAACCTAACGTTGGTTGAATAATAGTGGCTAATTGGTGCATCTCGCCCGGCTTTGAAATACCAGCTTCAAATATTCCCAACTGGTGGTAGGGTTGCATTTGCCAAACCGATAGCGGCACACCCAATTGCGAATTGTAACTGCCCGGGTTTTTTACAATCTTAAAATCGGGAGAAAGCAATTGATACAACCATTCTTTAACGATGGTTTTGCCATTGCTACCCGTAATGCCTACAACCGGAATTTGAAATTGTGATCGATGGTACTTTACCAGTGCCTGAAGTGCTTGCAATGAAGAACCAACCAGCAAGATGTTGGCTTCTGGAAATGTGTTAATATCTACAGGTTGCTCTACCACAAACTGGCGCAAACCTTGTTCGTGCAAATGTTTTACAAAAAGATGAGCGTTGTGGCGCTCGCCTTGCATGGCAAAGAAAATAGACCCCTCGGTTAGTACAACTTTGCGGCTGTCGGTTACAAGATCTGTTACAGGCTTATCGCGATGCAGGGTAAGTAGCTGGCCACCACAAATTTTCTCCAGGTGCGAAAACGTAATCATAGATTTAAAACAATTTGCCCCCGTTGGGCACTGGCCTTTCTAAGGCTGTTAAAACCACATTCTGGTTCTCGTCAGGAAAGCCGGTTACCAACACTTCTGATAAAAAAGTGGCAATTTGACGGGGTGGCAGGTTAATAACACATATAACCTGGCGGCCAATCAACCGATCGGTCGAATAAAGTGCCGTGAGTTGAGCACTTGACTGTTTTGTGCCAATTTCGGGCCCAAAGTCGATCCAAAGCTTAAAAGCAGGCTTTTTGGCCTCGGGAAAAGACTCAACTCTTACAATTGTACCCGCACGAATGTCGATTTTATTAAAGTCTGCCCCTGTTGCCATTTTCAAAATTTTATTACTTTGCAAAGCTAACTTTCAAAATAACTGATTGAGATTGTAAGCTATAAATAGATGAAATTAAAGTTTTCATACTTCTTTGCGTTTATTGTAGTGGTGCTAACCGCAGGTGCGGCACATGCCCAGGAAGGAACCCAAGGGCCCGAGGAATTGCTGCCACCATTTGTTGAAACCTCAGCACGTGAAGACAAACCGCTTTTATACGAACCCGAAGGCAAAGCACCCAATACCAACCAACCCAATATTACTCCTGGTGCAACCAAATCAAAACCCAAAGCAGCTGATAACAACAAAAGCGCAGCGCTTAAACCCGAAGAAGATGCACTCTCTTTCAACTTCTTATTACACATTATCCAGAAATTCAAAAGCTCGGATGTAATTGGCCAGTAATCCCGCTGGTCAAAATTCAAAACCACATTAGTCTCAGATCTGCTTATATTTGCAACTCGGTTGCAGTTTTGAGAAATTTCATTCTTTTAGCTTTTTTAATTGTTTGCCAGATTGTGTCTGCACAGGAAGTCTGCAACCTTACCCTTTCGGGCATGGTAACGGATGAAAACGGTATTGCTTTGCGTGGTGCTTCGGTGCAATTAAAAAGGACAATTCTGGGGGCCGCTACCAGTGAGTCTGGAAAGTTCAGATTTGAAAAAATTTGCCCGGGAAGTTACACGTTAGTGGTGCAGTATCTTGGATACGAATCATTTGAAACATTTGTCGTGCTTGATCGCAACGAAGAACTTTCAATAAACCTGCAACCAGATGAGATAGTTTTACATGAGGTAATTGTGGCCGATCATGCCCAGGTTATAAACCGTAGTAACAATGCTGCTTCGTTAAGTGCCCACCAGCTTGCGGAAGTGAACGGTAAATCATTAGGCGAAACCCTTCAGAATTTAAGTGGAGTAAACTCCATTCAATCCGGGCCGGCTATTTTCAAACCGGTTATACACGGGGTGCATAGTCAGCGGATTCTCATTTTAAATAATGGCATCCGGCAGGAAGGGCAACAGTGGGGAGCAGAGCATGCACCGGAAATTGATCCGTTTATTGCTAACAACATTACCGTAATTAAAGATGCAGCAGCGATTAAGTATGGTACAGATGCCCTGGGTGGTGTAATTGTTGTTACTCCTGCTGAATTGCCGACCGATCAAAAATTAGGAGGTAAGCTTCACTTGATTGGTAATTCGAATGGAAGAGCCGGAACAATCTCCGGGCTATTGGAAGGTGGAATTAAAAATCTAAAAGGCTGGGGCTGGCGGGTGCAGGGTACAGGAAGGCTCTCGGGCGATGCCCATACACCTGAGTATGTTTTATCTAACACCGGTTTTCGTGAAATGAACTACTCTGCTTCAGTGGGGCATCATACCGAAAAATCCGGAGTAGAGGTTTTCTACAGTAATTTTAACACAACGGTTGGTATTTTAAGAGGTTCTGTAAATGAAAGCACAGCCGACCTGGCCGCTGCAATGAATAGAGAAGTGCCCGCAAACACTTCAGCTTTTACCTACACCATCAATGAGCCCAGGCAAGAGGTAAACCACAATCTTGTAAAGGTAAATGGACATATTAAACGTGCCAAAAATGTGTACAACCTGCAATATGGTTTGCAGATTAATAACCGCAAGGAGTTTGACTTACGGAGAGGTGCCGCTTTAACAGCCTTACCGGCACTCGCCTACACGCTTTACACACATACCCTTGATGCCGAACGGGAAACCGCAATTTCCGATTCTCACACTCGCTGTGTAGGCTTGAATGGAATGGTGCAAGACAACAACAAACTGGATGGTACACAAACCCTTCCTTTTATTCCTAACTTCAGAAACTATTCTACGGGCGTTTTCTGGATCGAAAAGTTTTCGCATCGAAAAACGGATTATGACATCGGCCTTCGCTATGACTTCCGTCATTATCAGGTTGCCGGCTTTAACTTTCAAAACAGATTATACAAAACACAATTTGGTTTTGGTAACGTTACTGCCACTGCTGGTGCAGCAGTAAAACTATCAGAAACAACTTCTCTTATTACAAATGCCGGTAGTGCGTGGCGCCCACCTAATGTAGCTGAATTATATAGCCTGGGTACACATCAAAGTGCAGCTGCTATAGAATATGGTTTACTGTTAGATGAAGTAACCACACAAGTAAAAGACATTAAAAACTCGGGTGTAGCCGCTGAACATGCTTTGAAATGGGTAAACACCATTAGGCACCAAAAAAACAAATGGCAACTGGAAGCCACAGCTTACGTCAACTACATTTTTAATTACATATACCTGCAACCACGTGGAATAACCGAAACCGGCAGAGGTCCGTTTGTCTATTTTCGATATACACAAACTGATGCCTCGTTTACCGGTGTCGATGCAAGCACACAATATGAACTCTCGAATAAGTTTTCGGTTCGTGCAAGTGCCTCGCTGCTTCGCGCGCGCGATGTAACCCAAAAAGATTTCCTCATTTTTATTCCTTCCAATCGATACGATCTTTCCTTTCGGTACGAAAGCATTACCATTAATAAGAGTTTTTTTGCACAGGCCAAACTTAAATATGTAGCCCGCCAAAGCCGTTCGCCACGTGTGGTAAGTACGGCAGAGATTTTGGCTGCAAAGGAGCAAGGCATTGATTTATTTTTACAAGACTCGCGCAATTTCGACTTTTTGGCAGCGCCTGAAGGGTATGCTTTGCTATCGGTAAGTACCGGGTTGTCTGTTCCTGTACAAAACACAAAACTTGATTTTCGCCTTTCGGCAGATAATCTAGCCAATGTGCGCTATCGCGAATACACCAACCGCATGCGGTATTTTGCTAATGAAACGGGCAGAAACGTTACCGTTGCTGTAAATCTAACTTTTTAGTTATTGTAACATTGTTGCATTTTAACTGGAAAGCATTAAAATTGCAACCATGTTGCATATTAAACTATTTACTATGAAGTCGCAATTGAAGATCTTTTTGGGGGTTGCTTTGTTAAGTGGAGTTGCATTGTTGAGCGGGTGCGATAAAGATCCTGAACCTGAAAACATTCCGGAAGAAATTACCAAAGTGGTTTTAACATTTACACCTGCTGGTGGCGCACCTGTGGTTGTGGAGGCTGTAGATCCTGATCTGGATGGGCCGCAAAGTATTGTCATTGGCTCAATTGCACTGGTGGCTAACACAAACTATACACTAACCATCGAAATGTTTAATGGTTTTTATGCGCCTACCGACCCGGAATATAAGGTAACTGAAGAAGTTGAAGAAGAAGGAGCAGAACACCAGTTATTTTTTAGTTGGAGTGATGGTGTGTTTTCCAATCCTGCCGGCACCGGTAACATTGGGGCAACCGGAACAGTAAATTATACCGATAGCGATGAAAATGGATTACCTGTAGGATTAGCTACCACCTGGACAACCGGAGCGGCCACCACTGGTAAATCTTTCCGGATTATGCTTAAGCATCAGCCCCAAATTAAATCGTCAACCTCTACTTCGTCCGATGGTGAAAGTGATCTGGACATCACTTTTCCAATTGGCATAAATTAAAGCAAGTAGATTTTTAGGTTAGGGAAGTGAGCCTGCTGTGTGGAAACCGGCAGCAGGGTTTTTATTTATCGGATTTTATGAGAAACTGTTCGAGGTCTTTCAACTTAAGAATGCCCTCATAATAAGCTTTACCAAAAATTACTGCAAAAACGCCAATATCATTCAGGCGTTTAATATCATCAACACCGCGCACACCACCACTGGCCAATACCTGTAAATCGGGAAAACGATTTACAAGTTCTTCATAGAAAGAAAATGCCGGTCCTTCCAATACACCATCGCGCGAAATGTCGGTTGACTTTACATATTTCAAACCGCGATCATAAAAAAACTGAAGTTGATCAAATAAGGTAATGTCAGCTTTTTTCTGCCAGCCTCTAAAAGCAATTTTCTTCGATTCGATATCAGTAACATCGGCACCCAATGTCATTTTTTCGCGACCGTATGAAATAATCCACGAGGCAAATAGCTGTGGGTTGGTTACGGCTATGCTGGATGCGGTAATGTAATCGGCTCCGTATTCGAATGCCTTGCCAATATCACCATCGGTGCAAATGCCACCCGTAAAGTCAATTTTAAGGTCGGTATGGCCGGCCATAGCTTCAAGCACGTGATAGTTTTTAGGGCTACCCCGTTCGGCACCATCTAAATCAACCAGGTGTATAACTTCTATTCCATGATCTTCAAAGCGTTTAGCAAGGTCTAAGGGATTTTCATCATACGATTTTTCACTGGCAGGATCGCCTTTACGCATTTTCACCACCTTACCTTTTCGAATTGCTATAGACGGTATTACCTGTATCATTAATCTGTTTTAAAATCTTTACCAAATTCAAAATTACCACGCTATTGTTAAAGTTCCTTACTAGATTTAAAAGGATGCTTACTTCATCTTAAAAGGCACGGAAACGAGTGTCTTATCCCACATAAAAATTAATTGCATTTCCTCGCCCCAGCGCTCTATGGAAATAGTAAATTGTTCAAACTCTTTTTCCTGCTGTACCGAATTGGCCTGCACAGATACTACATCTTTAGCCGGGTCTCTATTTGCCTCACCATTAAATTTAATACCCCATTGGCCAGTTTCGGAATTAAACAATATGGTCCAGTTATTTTCTTCAGGAATGGTAAACAATGAATAGCTGCCGGCTTTTAAAACATGTTCACCAAAAATCAGGTCTTTATTGGTATTAAAAACAGTTGCTTCATTTGCGCCTGTACGCCAAACTTTCTCATAAGGAACCAACTCGCCAAAAATTACACGTCCCTTCTTAAAAGGTCTGTTGTACAAAACTGAAATTTCCAGATCACCGCTGCTGAAATTGCTTTTATCGGCTGGGCTTTTGGATTTTGTTTGGATTCGGAGGTAAGTTATAACACCAATTACCAACACGATTAAAACACCCACTACGAGCAGAAACTTCTTCATTTTGTTTTATATTAACAGCTTTAATAGATATAATCCGATCACGAGTTTACAATTTTTAACCGGGATTTTGCAAATAATTAAGTGCCGGTAGGCTAAATTTGTTACTTCTTAATGTAAAAGTTATGTTAGTTTTTGGTGTAGTGATAGCATTGTTTATTCTGGCAATTGTTTCAATATGGCTGTTTCCTAACAGTAAATTGAGCGACAACGAACACGATAAGAAACACTAATCCTTTTGTTTGTCTGTGTCCTTTAACATCTGTGTCTTTTGCGGATCTGGCACAGGCCATAATCCTATATATGCGCTAGCTGCCCAGGCTCTGGGCAAGCTAATAGGGCAAAAACGCTCAACTTTAGTTTACGGTGGTGGAAACATTGGCCTGATGGGCATTGTGGCCGATGCGGTTTTGGCGGAAGAAGGTAAGGTGATTGGTGTTATTCCTGATTTTTTAAGCCAGAAAGAAGTTGGTCATAACGGCCTTACTCAACTTGAAGTGGTGGGTAGTATGCACGAACGCAAAAGGCGCATGGCCGATCTTGCAAATGCCTTTGTAGCTTTACCAGGTGGTTGGGGAACCTTAGATGAATTGGCTGAGATTTTAACCTGGCGTCAGTTGGGCTTAGTAAAGGCTCCTGTAGCCATTTTAAACACCAATCAATATTTTGATAGTCTGATTCAGCAAATGCAATTGATGGTTAGGGAAGGTTTTTTATCGAATTCAAATTTTTCGAACTTGATGGTTGTTGAAACCCCTGAAGCAGTACTCGCATATTTTGACGAGCACTTTAAAATGTCTAAAAAGTAGTAGCTTTAACAAAGAAGGTCTGAGTGTGCCCAAATGGCACGATGAGGTGGGCCTACAGTGGCATGCGAAGCTTATTACTTTTTTTTCTTTTTTTAAATGGCATGTGGTGCAAAGCTCAAACACTTGGGTTTTCGTTACCACAGGGCAAATCCAAGGTTCAGTTCCCAATAGAAGTTTACAATAACCTGGTGGTGGTGCCCATTATTCTTAACCACCAATTGCCATTAAAATTTATTCTGGATACTGGTGTGCGCACTTCCATCTTAACCGAAAAAGCTTACAGTGATATTCTTAATTTACCATACTCCCGTCAGCTAATTATTTCTGGGCCCGGTGAAGAGCGTTTAGTTGTGGCATATGTTACCAACAATGTTTCGTTGGATATGCCGGGGGTGCAAGGGCGTGGCCATGCCATGCTTGTACTGGAAGAAGATTACCTGGAGTTGCGGAATTATCTAGGCACAGATGTTCATGGCATTTTGGGCTACGAGCTTTTTAGCCGGTTTATAATACAGGTAGATTATGAGCGTAAAATGCTTACGCTTATGTTGCCACACCGGTTTAAAGAAAAACGCAAGTACAAATGGATGCCAACGCTAATTCAGGATACAAAGCCTTATATAACAGCAAATCTTCAGTTGAATGATACAACATCGGTAAGCGCAAAATTGCTGGTAGATAGTGGCGCCAGCCATGGCCTGCTGTTAGAAGAAAATTCCAACGCTAAAATTGCTGTGCCGGCCAAACATCTAAACAGTATAATTGGCCGTGGCCTGGGTGGCGTAATATCCGGACGGATTGCAAAAATTAAATCAATCAATTTAAGTGGTTACGAAATAGAAAATGTGATAACCAATTTTCCTAATCCGGAGTCGTACATGGATACGCTTAAAACCAGTCGGCTGGTTAGTCGCAACGGATCTTTAGGAGGCGAAATACTGAGCCGTTTTACAGTTGTTTATAATTTTCCTGGCGAAAAAATTTACCTGAAGAAAAATTCATCTTATAAGAAGAATTTTTATTTCAGCCTCAGCGGAATAACACTGAGGGCCAGGGGTTCTCGCCTTAAAAATTTTGAAATAAATAATATCCGACCCGGTTCGGTTGCCGACAAAGCCGATGTACGCGTTGGCGATAGAATTGTAAGCGTTAACGGAATTCAGGCTGCAGACCTTAATCTAAATGTGGTTAACGCATTTCTTAATTCAAAACCAAACAGACGCATTGTTTTACAACTTGAACGCGGTACCGAAAAACTGAAAAGAGAATTCAGATTGGAGGATCCGTTGTAAGATTTAGTCTTGAAATTTTACCATTCGTAAAAACTGCCCCTTGCGTTTTCTATACGCTTGCTGCAAGTATTGTTGCGTACGTTTAAATTTTAACGAGTTCATAAAAGCTGTGTAAAGCACATCGCCCGTAATAGATTGTTTTAAAACGTAATTCATAACTCCGGCATTTATTGTGTCGATGTAATTAGAGTTTTTTAACACCGTTACCGGAATACCTTTTGTTTTGCGATGCACTTGCAGGGCCTGAACGATCAGGCGCAAACCGGTTGAACCAAGATTATCATCCAACAAAATAAAATTAGGACGAAACCTGGATAGCCTGTCGAAGATGCTGGTTAAGTCAAATGCCGTTTCAATTGTTACCTGATGATTTTGAATCTGACCCAGCCCTTCCTGCGTGCGACTTAAATCAATTGGATTGTTACCAACCAACAGCACGTTTAATTGTCCATCGTATTTTGCAATATTGCTCATAAAACAACTATGTTTTAAATAAACGAGTTTCTTAAATCTTCGGACTTCGATTTGCCCATATTTATTTTTTCGATCGGGTTTAGAATAGACAACAGGTTTTGACTTAAAGTTTAAACAAACGTGAAAAACGTATTTATTGCGGGTGGCGGCTTAGCCGGGTTGGTAAGTGCCTGCCTGCTTGCCCGAAATGGAGTTTCGGTAACATTGGCCGAACGAAAAAGCTATCCATTTCATCGCGTTTGTGGCGAATACATATCAAATGAAACCCTGCCTTTTCTTCAATCAAACAACTTGCTGCCCGATTTGCCGCTGCCGCAGATAAATCAGTTTCAACTAACTTCGGTAAACGGCAAAGCCGCAGAATTAACATTAGATATGGGTGGCTTTGGCATAAGCCGTTATACGCTCGATTATTTTTTGTACCAACAAGCTGTGTCCGCAGGAGCCCGGATTCTTTTAAATACAGAAGTAGAGGCTATTACTTTTGATGGAGGTAGTTTTACAATTACCATCCCCAACCAAAACCTGAAGGCCGGTGTGGTTTTAGGTGCCTTTGGTAAACGTTCAAGATTAGATGTTAAACTCAAGCGGGATTTTATAAAGGCACGATCGCCTTATGCGGGAATTAAATATCACATTCGCACCGATCATCCGGCACATCGCATTTCACTTCACAATTTTAAAGATGGTTATTGCGGCATAAGTCAAGTGGATGGTAATAAACAAGCATTATGTTACCTCACCCATCGTAATAATTTGAAACAATTCGGAAACATTGCTGAAATGGAGAAAGCCGTGTTGTATAAAAATCCGTTTCTCAAATCCATTTTCGAAAATGCAGATTTTCTTTACACGAAACCGGAAGTGATAAACGAGATCTCGTTCGAGAGAAAATCTCCGGTAACCAATCATATTTTAATGATGGGCGATTCTGCCGGAATGATTACTCCGCTTTGTGGCAACGGCATGGCTATGGCCATTCATTCGGCAAAAGTTGCAAGCGAGTTGGTGCTTGCTTTTTGGCAACAACACATTTCGCGTACACAATTGGAAAACGAATACACACGCGCATGGAATAAACTCTTTGCGCAACGCCTGTGGGCAGGCCGCCAGATTCAAAAACTCTTTGGTGCTGAGTGGACTTCTAACCTGGCTGTAAATTTAGTGAGTCATGTTAAGCCCGTAGCCAGTTGGTTGGTAAAACAAACGCATGGCAATGCTTTTTAGAGTTGCAACAGATGTGTGGTTTGCAGGAAGAACCAGATAAAAAAAGCATTGAGACAGGTAGCCGACAAAAAATTAAGCCACATAGTATAGGAATGATTAGCGGCTGCAGGGTTGCGATAAACTTTGTAAAACCAGTACAGAAAAAATAAAACCACCGGGCTAAGCGCTATAAGAAAAGCTACTCCAGAATGATCCGAAAAATAAAAATGGAAATAAAGTAAGTAGGCTGTAGTTGCAACAATAAATGTGATTAGTACAAAAAGAAAGGTGCCTCGCAAACCTAACTTTAAGCTTAAGGTTATATCGCCTCGCTTTGCATCTTCCTGGTGCTGGTAAATCTGAGTCATGGGGTAGGTTCCTAAAAGCATGAGGGTAGCAAGTGCTGCGGGTATTAATACTTTTGCATTAAGTAAACTTGTTACTGAAAAATTATTGATACCCACATAACACATCATAAACGTAAATGCGCCTTGAAAAATAGCAACGGTAAGCCAGCCACCAATGGGGTATTTTTTAAGTCGGATGGCCGGATGGCTGTAGGCTTTGGATACTAATCCATAAATCAACAATAAAAGTGCAAACCATGCATTGATAAAAAGCCAACCCAGTACAATGGCAATGCCATCCAATACCAACGAAGCGAAATAAAGAGTCTTGTTTACAGGTGGTGGGTTCTTTAGTCCGCCAATTGATTTTTCGTCTTTATCGAAATAGCTGTTATAGCCATTACTTGCCGGATAAAGCAACAGGTGAATGATTGTAAACGACCAGAGTAACTGCGATGCAGTAAAGTTGGGCGATATCGCTAAAGCAAACAGGTAAACCGGCATCAAAAAGTAAGAGAACAGAAAACGCAGATGCAAAAAGGTTGACCACATAACTGAACTTTTATTGAAGATACATCAATTTTAAGTTAGTCGTACTAAACTATATCTTTAACGTATTGGTTATTTCACTAACATGAGTTACATCACCGCCATTGGTGTGGCTAATCCACCAACCCGTATTGCTCAGTCAGCCATTGCCGATTTTATGGTTCGGGCAATGCAATTAGGTAATGATGATCAGCGTAAGCTAAAGGCACTGTTTCGCGCAAGTGGTATATCTTTCAGGCATTCCGTTTTGGATGACTATACGCGTTTATCTGATTTCACTTTTTATCCCAATAATGTTGAACACAGTTTGCCTGGAACCAAAGCCCGGGGCGAACTTTATCGCAAACATGCACCTGCACTTAGTACTGATGCCATACAGCAGGCATTGAATAAAACAACGTTAGCCGCTACGGACATTACACACCTGATAACCATTAGTTGTACCGGCATGTATGCTCCGGGTCTTGACATCGATCTGATTAAGCTTTTAAGCTTGCGCACCGATGTGCAACGCACCTGTATAAATTTTATGGGTTGCTATGCTGCCTTTAATGGGCTACGGTTAGCAGCATCGTTTTGTGCAGCCGATATAGCCGCAAAAGTTTTAATTGTGTGCACCGAACTCTGCAGCCTTCATTTTCAGAATCAACACACAGACGACAACCTGTTGGCGAATGCCTTGTTTGCTGATGGCGCAGCCGCCATGGTTGTTGAAGCAACTCCGCGGGAGGGAATAAATCTGAGTTTAGAAAAATTTCACAGCAACCTTGCCTTTGAGGGCGAGCACGACATGGCCTGGCAGATTGGAGATTTTGGATTTGAAATGCAACTATCGGCTTATGTACCAACTATTGTAAATGCAGGAATCAGAACAGTAGCCGAAACACTATTGAAGAACACAAACCTTTCGGTAGATACTA
Source organism: Cyclobacteriaceae bacterium (assembly GCA_019638395.1). Lineage (GTDB taxonomy): Bacteria > Bacteroidota > Bacteroidia > Cytophagales > Cyclobacteriaceae > ELB16-189. The sequence continues at coordinate 696,986 of JAHBTX010000002.1, read as the reverse complement.
TAGATTACTTTGCACCGCATCCGGGTGGACTCAAAATTTTAAGTGCCATTGAAGATGCGTTGGGAATTTCGAAACAACAACACATGCACGCTTACCAGGTGCTGCAGAATTATGGCAACATGTCGTCACCCACTGTTGTATTTGTGTTGCATGAACTGATGAGCATTCTTTCTACAACTGATGAGGGCAAAACCATAATGAGTTTTGCCTTTGGCCCCGGGCTTACATTAGAAAGTATGTTGTTAAAAATTTCTTTACGCTAAGCGATTATGAAGATCACGTTTCATTCCCGATCCGTAGCAGAAGAAGTAATGGACGACCTGAATTGCGAGGGCGAAGTAGTTAACCAAACCCTGCGCGAGTTAGACGTAATCAACCGCTGGTTGGGCGGCAACGTGGTTACGCTAAGTGCGCTGCGCCAGATGTGGGCCTCTATTCCGTTGCAACAAAATCTTGCTATTGCCGATTTAGGTTGTGGCAGTGGTGAAATGTTGCGTATCATCGGGCGTATTGCGAAAAAGCAAAACAGAACCGTTACGCTGCAGGGGTTTGATGCCAATCCACACATTACAACTTATGCAACGACTCACTCAAACGGATTTAAAAATATTTCCTTTTTTGCCGCCAACGTATTTGATGCAAAATTTCAACAACAAAGTTTTGATATCATTATCGCTACGTTGTTTACTCATCATTTTACCGATCAACAACTAACTGAATTGTTACGTGCATGGAAACAACAAGCCCGTGTGGGTATAATTATCAATGATATACATCGGCATCCGCTGGCTTATTATTCCATAAAGTGGTTAACGCTGGTATTTTCCAAATCGGAAATGGTTAAATACGATGCTCCGCTATCGGTACTTCGAGCCTTTAAAAAATCTGATTTAGAAAAAATATTGAATGGTGCAGGCATTAAACACTATACCCTACGCTGGCGGTGGGCTTTTCGCTGGCAATTGATAATACCTGCCTGACGCTGACTTAAACTGGCACAATTTTTACTAATTTGGAGTTTAAATCCTCAAAACTGATATTATGAAAACCAAATTCCTGTTTGCCGCGCTAATACTTTTAATTGCCGGGGCCTGTAGTTCCGGTATGTTGGGAAAAAAAGTAAAAGAACCCTTCCGGGGAAATGCCTACGAATCGAACAACCGCTTTTTCAGAGCAACAGGTAAAGGCGAAAGCTCGCAAGATAACATAGCGAGAGGCAAAGCGGACATTGAAGCCAAATCGCAATTAGCCGGACAAGTTAGCACTACGATGAAGCAGGTAGCCGATCAATATTTAGGGCAAACCGAGAATGAACGTGCTGCTGATGTGGCCGATAAATTTCAGAGCCTGGTACGCCAAACCATGAATACCAATATGGCCGATTTGCGTAAAATCGGTGAACAAAAATTTTATAATGAGAAGGAAAAGAAATATACTGTTTTTATTGCTTATGAAATTAAGAAGAATGCCATGTTTCGTTTTATGAAGAAGCAGGCAAAAACCGATCAAACCATAGATGAACGCCAGATGAAAATCATTGACGAAATTCTGGATCGTCAAATCAAAGAAACAGAAGAAGATAATTAATCAATGCATCAATTAGCCAATTGTCCGATTGGCTAATTGGTTCACTTACTTCCACATAAGAGACGTAGTGCACGCCTCTTTTTCTAATCTATTATTTCCCTTCCGCCATCTTCTCGGCTGTTTCGGCAATCTTAAGTTGATTGATAAATTCCTCCACCTCGCCATTCATTACCGCAGGTAAGTTGTGTTGTGTATAACCAATGCGGTGATCGGTAACACGGCTTTGAGGATAATTATATGTGCGAATTTTTTCAGACCGATCGCCACTGCGCACCTGGCTTCTGCGCGAGTCCCCTATCTCTTTGTTCTTTTTCTCAAACTCTATTTCGTATAGTTTGGTACGTAACATTTGCAATGCACGTTCGCGGTTGCCATGTTGCGAGCGTTCAATCTGGCACGTTACCATAATACCCGTAGGCTTGTGGGTTAGCTGCACTTTGGTTTCCACCTTGTTTACATTCTGCCCGCCCGCACCACTCGATCGTGCCGTTTGATACTCCAGATCGGCCGGGTTTATTTCCACATCCACTTCTTCCGCCTCGGGTAATACCACTACCGAGGCAGCCGAAGTATGCACGCGGCCCTGCGTTTCAGTGGCCGGCACCCGCTGCACCCGATGCACACCCGATTCGTATTTAAAAATTCCGTATGCACCTTCGCCTTCAATCGTGCTGATTACTTCCTTGTAGCCCCCGGCAGTTCCTTCCGTTACATCAACTACCTGCATCTTTAGCCCTTTCCGATCGCAAAAGCGCTGATACATACGCCACAAATCTCCGGCAAAAATAGCAGCCTCATCGCCACCCGTACCCGCACGAATTTCAAGAATAGCATTCTTGTAATCGTTGGGGTCTTTGGGCATCAACAACTCTTTTATCTCCGCTTCCAGCGTTTCACTTTTGGGTTGCAATTCATCCAGTTCCATTTTAGCGAGCTCGCGCAGTTCCGGATCTTTTTCTTTTTGCAGCAATTCTTTGGCATGTTGCAAGCCATCCAGCACCGTTTTGTACTCATTGTACTTTATTACAACTTTCTCCAGGTCGCGGTACTCCTTACTCAACTGGCTAAATTTCTTACGGTCGCTTACGGTATCGGGCTGAACCAACAACTGGCCTACCTCCTCAAAACGATCCTTTATTTCAATTAATTTATCAATCATACCTGTAATGGGGTGCAAATTTAACAACTTAATTAAAAGACCAGACCGGACAGGTCTTTAAAGCTAAAACTAACAGACTATCAAGTCTGGTGTATTCGATTGGAGTTTCTATTTTAGCCGCTGGTTAAAAACATTTGGCTTATGCGATACCTGATTATACTTGGCGTGCTGGTAAGTGCCTGCACGGGCAATCTAACAGACGAGCAACGCAAGAAAATAAAAGAAAACATGGCGCAAGGCGAAATCAAAAAAGTAACCGAATCTGAAATTACCGATGCTACCTACACCTGGGGGCGCAAACTTGCAGCTGCCATTGAGAAGAAAGACCGCCTATTAACCAATAGTACTTTCCTCGATTCGCTTGCTCAAGCGGAAGGCGTAGAGATTGTAGCCCTGCAAACCACGAGCGAAGCATTCCGCAGCATTGAAAAGCAATTGCTGGAAGCTTATATGAGCAGCGCGGGTGGCGAAAATGTACAAAAGATGGGAGCCGACTCATTGCTTTATACCAAACCGGTATTCCGCGAACATCCCGATGGCTCTACCGAGTTTATGAAAGCGATTGCCATTCGCTTTACGCGAAAACAAATTGTGCTTTCAATCAAATAAAGTTTGTGCCTGTATCCCAAACACCGTGGAAAATCTGGATTGATACCGGTGGCACCTTTACGGATTGTATTGCTCTTTCTCCGGCCGGTCAACTCAGGCGACTAAAGATTTTAAGCAGCAGCGTAATTAAGGCCGAAGTAAAATCGGTATTGCCCGATAACTGTTTGTTTGTACACGCTAACTTTCACACTTCCGTTGATATTTTTACAAACTTTTCGCTTCGTATTCCAGAAACGGAATTATCATTCACTATAAAAAGAGCTAATCCTGCCAAAGGATTAATCTATCTGCAATCAAAAATCCCAAAACAACTTAAAGCAGGCACGCGAATAGAAATTACAAGCAATGAAGAAGTGCCGGTGCTGGCCGCGCGATTACTAACTGAAACTGCCCTCAATAAAAAATTTCCATTAATCGAAATGAAGTTGGGTTCAACGCGCGGTACAAATGCATTGCTGGAACGAAAAGGCGCGCCTACCGCACTTATAATCACCAAGGGGTTTAAAGATTTACTACTCATCGGCACCCAACAGCGCCCCGATTTATTTGCATTACACATTGTAAAAGAAGAACCGCTCTATAAAACTGTTTTTGAAATTACTGAACGATTGGATGCGAGTGGCAATACCATTACTCCGCTTGCGCTGAATGAATTACCAGCGTTAATCAAAAAGATAAAAGCTTCTGGTTGCAAGTCGGTTGCTGTGGCGCTCTTACACAGTTATAAAAATCCAGCGCATGAAAAACAAATTAAACATGCGTTACTCGCGGCAGGACTGAACTATGTAACTGCTTCTCACGAGCTCTCAGGACAAATAAAAATTTTACCGCGTGCAGAAACAGCCGTTGCCAATGCTTACCTCGCGCCCATCATTCATTCCTATGTAAATCGTATTCAATTAAGTTTGGCATCAGCTAACTTAAAAGTTATGACCAGTGCCGGTGGCCTGGTTAATGCCAATCAATTTTTTCCGAAAGATAGTTTGCTCAGTGGCCCGGCCGGTGGTGTGGTCGGTGCTGCCATTTCCGGAAAGCGTTCCGGCTTTGATAAACTTATTGCTTTCGATATGGGTGGCACCAGTACCGATGTATCGTTGTATAACAAAGGTTATTCGTGGCGATACGAATCGAAGGTTGGTTCCATTCGTATTCTCTCACCATCATTAGAAATTGAAACCATTGCTGCTGGTGGCGGATCGATTTGCGATTTTGATGGCTACAAATTAACCGTTGGTCCACGCAGTGCCGGGGCCAGTCCGGGGCCGGCCTGTTATGGTGCGGGTGGCCCGCTAACGATTACCGATGTAAATCTCTTACTTGGAAGAATAGCTTCTGATTTTTTTGCTCTCCCCTTGAATCGCGATCATGCTGAACGGGCACTCAAGAAAGTTCTGGATAAGATTCACAAGCATTCGCGTAAGCCCATACAGGCGGAGCAAGTATTGGAATCTTTTCTGCAAATCGCGAATGAAAAAATGGCGGAAGCTATTCGTAAAGTTTCAGTACAACACGGGCACAATCCTGTTGATTATACCTTGCTTAGTTTTGGCGGAGCCGGAGGCCAGCATGCAATAGCATTGGCGCAGTTACTTGGCTCTAAAAAAATTCTGATTCCCTATGATGCCGGGTTGTTAAGCGCCTATGGCATTGGCCAGGCCGATGTTACACATTTCGAGGAACAACTTGTTTTGAAACCACTATCGGCTGCAATTAAAAAATGGAAACAACTTTTTACCCGACTACAAAAAGCAGGTGTAAACAAATTAATGCGCGATGGCTATGCACGGAACGAAATTACAGTTCAAAAACAAATTGCCTTTCTGAGATTTAAAGGTCAGGAGAGTTGCATCGAAGTAGATGCAAGTGACTCATCTAAACTCATCTCTCAATTTAAAACAAAATATAAAGCCATTTATGGCCACTGGGCACAACGCGAAATCGAAGTAGAGTCTGCACGGTTAGTTACCCGCATAAAGAAGCACGAACTTAAAACTGGCGGCACACGCATACGCAGATACAAACCGCAATCGCAACTCACAAAAAAAATGTGGGCCGGTAAGTGGGTAAGTGCATCAGTTTATCAATGGGAAAACTTACTTCCTGGTGCAACCCTCGAAGGACCGGCCTTGATCGTGAGCCAAAACTCAACAACCACAGTGCTGGATGGCTGGCAGTTTGAACTAGATCAACATAATCATGCATTGGTAACACAATCGCGAAAGCAAAAAAGGAGACAGCAAACTTTTTCGCAAGAGGCTGCGCTTGAATTGTTCAGCAACCGGTTTACGGCCATCGCACAAGAGATGGGGGCCTTGTTGCAACGCACTTCTTTTTCGGTAAACGTTAAAGAGCGATGGGATTTTTCGTGTGCGATTATGGATGCCAATGGATATCTGATTGTGAATGCGCCACACATTCCGGTTCACCTCGGTAGTATGGGCGTATGTGTGCGCGAAGTAATGAAAACCATTTCGATTCGCGAGGGAGATGTAATCATTACTAATCATCCTGCATACGGAGGCTCACACCTGCCGGATATTACGTTAATAAAAGCTGTGTTCGTAAATAAAAAGCGTGTAGGCTTTGTAGCCAACAGAGCCCATCATGCTGAGATTGGCGGAAGCAAACCCGGCTCTATGCCTGCTCACGCCACCACACTTTCAGAAGAAGGTGTGATTATAACCCCAACTTACTTAGTAAAGCAAGGCCAACCTCAATGGAATAACATTAAGAAAATTTTTACGGAAGCTAAGTTCCCAACCCGATCAGTACATGAAAACATGGCCGATCTGAATGGAGGCCTCGCATCAGTAAATGCAGGTGAGTTGTTATTAAAAACTTTGTGCCGCACACACGGCACCAACACCGTACTACATCACATGCAAGCGTTGAAACAATACGCAGCAATTCAAGTACGTGAAAAAATAAAATTGTTACACCAAAAAAGTTATACGGCCGTTGAACGATTGGATGATGGCTCTAACCTGCTGGTTAACATTACACGCAACGGAAAAAAAATAGTAATTGATTTTACGGGAGCTTCTGCACTTCATCCGGGCAACCTGAATGCAACCCAAGCCATTGTACAAAGTGTTATTCTGTATGTGCTACGGGTTTGGATTAACAAACCCATTGCTATGAACGAAGGGCTGATTGAACCAATACAAATTGTTTTACCCCACGGTTTGTTAAATCCTGACTTTACAAAATCACAACCGGCTGTTGTAGGTGGTAATACAGAAGTAAGTCAGCGGTTAACCGATACGCTGTTGAAAGCTTTGCAATTAGCTGCCTGCAGCCAGGGCACGATGAATAATTTTTTATTTGGCAACACGCGCTTTGGCTTTTATGAAACAATCTGTGGAGGTAGTGGTGCTGTAAAGGGATATGCAGGTGCCGATGCCGTGCACACGCACATGACTAACACCCGCATTACCGATGCCGAAATTCTGGAGCATCGCTATCCGGTTTTGCTTACGCGATTTGAGATTCGAAAGAGCTCAGGCGGCAAAGGAAAGTGGCGCGGTGGTAATGGCGTAATCCGAGAAGTAAAGTTTAAGGAGAAGATGGAAGTAAACTTGCTAACGCAACATCGTATTGAAAAGCCTTATGGCATGGCGGGCGGAAAGCCGGGCAAGCGTGGTAAACAGTATCTTATCCGAAGTACTGGCGAGAAAATTGAGTTGCCGGGTTTGGCAACTATGGAAGTAAATGCCGGAGATGGCGTTTTGATTGAAACCCCCGGTGGTGGTGGATGGGGTAGTTCTATTTAGTTGAAACTCAAATCCCGCCTTCTGTTAAATATATATTCTCTGCATTTGGGGTACTCAAACAAATCAAGCGGTATTTCGCGATTCAGTTTAATGGAGTCAATTTCTTCCTCAGAATCAACCTTATCTCCAATGAACGTAATCGCTTTGAATGGAAATAATAATCCATCTACCCATCTATAATCAGAAAACAAAGTAAGTGGCTTTGCTCCAATTTCGGTTGATGATCCTTCTGGCAAAAATGTTTCTGGATTGAAGTAATAGAAAACAGAACTGCCATCTACAAAAACGTTCACTCGTAAGCAGTCTATTTTCTTTGTCCCTTTGTTAAGTATTCTTTTGCCGTCTAATCGTAGCGAGTCAGCCGCAAGTAAAAATAACGGATCGCTCATACGAACATATCTTCCGTAATGATGAGCATAGAATGGAAAATCCTGAAAGCCATTTTGTTTGGTGTGCCTCCAATAGTTATCGCCAATAAAGCAGGTTGATGAAGTATCATTTGGGTTGCTCTTCTTGAATGATAGCCATCGTTCGTAAATAAACTTACCTGGTCTTGTGTTAATTTTTAAGAAATGAGAGATGTCTTGTTTTTGTTTAAATGTTGATGTATAAACTGTACTGTTAAGCGATTTCCACTTTTCCACGCCACCGGTATTCTCATAATATTTAGTTAGGATCGTTTGAATATCCTGAGAAACGGAATCTTCATTTCTAAAAAAAAGAATTAAACAAATAGAAAATCCAAGTATTGAGGGCCTGAATAAAAAATGCATAAGGTGCTTTGGTGGATTTCAAATAAAAATACAAAATCCATTCGCCAAAGTTGGGATGAGGGCAAACAAAAAAGCCTGCATTCATTCCGAATGCAGGCTTCTTCATAAAGTTTAAATTTCTTAGTTAGGCTTTGTAGCCTCAGGCTTAGGTGTTACACCCAACTTCTTTAATACAAGCTTGGAAATATCGTACTTCTCATCGCTGTAGAGCAATACATCTTCGCCACTACCAACCAATTGCGGATTTAGTATAAAGGCATAACCGTTTTCTTTGGCTACATCTTCTATTGCTTTGCCAATTTTCTTAAACACGGGATCCATCAATGCATTTTGTTTGTTGCCCAACGAAGTTTGCGCATCTTGTTGAAATTTTTGGATGCTTTCTTGTAAGCCTTGTAACTCGCGCTCTTTGTCGGCTTTAATGGCATCAGGGGTGGTTGCCGGCATACCTTGATAAGCGCGCAGTTTACTTTCAAACTCTGTTGTTTTTGCCTTCAATTGGTTTTCCAATTGTGTGCCGTGTGTCTTTAATTCATTTTCAATTTGTTTGAATTCAGGCATTTGGCCAAAGATATAATTCCAGTCGGCATAGCCGATCTTTTGCGTTTCCTGGGCATTGGCGCTAAGGGTTGCTGCGCAAAACAGTAATACAAAGAGTGTTCTCATTTTTAATTTATTTATTTTACTTTATCGTTAGGGTCTCCCAAACCTAATTCTTCTAATATAAAATCGGTATAGTCGTGTCGCGGATCGGTGTAAACCATTACCAACTCTGATTTATCAAACAGAAAAGCGAGGCGGTTTGCTTTACATACTTTTTCTACGGCATCGAATATTTTGTCTTGCAAAGGTTTAATCAATTCTTGTTTTTTCAAAAAGTAAAGGCCCTTGTATCCAAAAACCTTTTTGTTATAGTCTTTTAGCTCTGTTTCCTTCTTTTTGATTTCATCCAATCGCTCCGTTTTCATGGCTTCGGTAAGCAATACCTGTTCGGCCTGGTAGCTGCGATAGAGGGCATCTACTTTTGCCTGCATGTCTTCTACTTCCTTTTGCCAGGCAGCCGAAAGCTGATCAATTTCGCCTTGAGCCTTACTGTATTCGGGTAGTTTACTTAGTACATATTCTGAGTCAAAATATCCGAACTTCTGTGCAAAGACAAAATTCAGGCCGAAAAGCAGAACAAAGACAGTTGTTACTAAAAACCGCATTTTTATCGTATTTGCTGGCCTATGGTGAAGTGGAATTGCGATCCGCTCTTATCGTTAGCTCCTGGCAAGCGATCGAACCCATAAGCCCAGTTAAGGCCTATTAATCCGAAAGCCGGCATAAAGATACGGGCACCAACCCCGGCCGATTTGTAGAGATTAAACGGATTAAAATCGCGGTAATTGTTCCAGTTATTTCCAGCCTCAGTAAACACAAAGCCATAAATAGTGGCCGATTGTCCTGTGGTTACCGGGTAGCGTAATTCCATACCAAATTTGTTATACACAATACCGCCTTCTATTGCATTAAGTTGTTGTGAACCGCGTAACGAATAGAGTGGTGGTGTTACTGCATTGTTCGGATAACCCCTTAAGCCAATAATATCCTGCCCTAATACAAATGAGTTAAATCCTCCTGCCAGACCATCGCCACCTACCAGAAAGCGCTGAAATGGCCCTGGCCCTAAGGCACGATCATACGTTCCGATAAAACCCATGTGAGCTTTTGTTTCCAATACTAAGCTGCGACCATCGGGTTTTTGACTTCCTACTAATTTAAGATAGAATTTAGCATCAAACATCCATTTGTGTAGTTCCGTCCACTTGTATCGTTGGTCTATGTTTTCATAGTAGGATTTATCGCGCCATTGCGAGTAAGGTGGTGTTAAGTTTACTGCCAATGAAATGGTTGACCCGGCTGATGGATACATGGGGTTATCAATACTGTTTCGCGCAAGCGTAGTATTAAACATAATTTCATTGGTGCGGCCTTCGGCTGGCAATATGGTTGTGCCAAAGTAATTTCGGTACGTATAAATCAGGTAAGAGAGAGAATGTGTGAGCGAGAAATAATTGTCAGGCCACTCTAACCTGCGGCCAAAGCCAAGTGTAACACCACTTTGTTTTAAGGATGTATCATCCGTAAATTCAAAACGGGCATTAGCCAGGCGCGATACCGAGTGATTTAAGCTAACTGTTAATGAATTTGGTCTGCGCCCACCCAGCCAGGGCTCGGTAAACGATAAACTATAACTCTGGAAAGAACGACCATTTGCCTGTGCTCTTAAGGATAGCCGTTGCCCATCGCCAACAGGAAGTGGCCGCCATTTTTTTAGGTGCGGCACATTGCGAATAGAGAAGTTGTTGAACGATAAACCTACTGTGCCCACAAAACCGTAGAAACCACCCCAACCACCGGATAGTTCTATTTGATCGTTGGATTGTTCCTCCACTTTCCATTCTATATCTACAGTACCGTTAGCCGGGTTAGGTCTGATGTCCTGATCGATCTTTTGTGGGTTGAAGTAGCCCATCTGCGAAAGCATTTGTTGGGTACGAATCAGATCGGAACGCCTGAATTTCTGACCTGGTATTGTGCTCAGCTCTCTGCGGATTACATGATCGTTGGTGCGCTCGTTTCCACTGATGATTACTTCATCAATTGTGGCCTGGTCGCCTTCGTGTATGCGCATTTCCACATCGATGGAATCGCCCACCACGGCTACTTCTACCGGTCTTACCGAAAAGAATAAATAACCGTCATCCATATACAATCCACTTATGTCAGCTCCTTTTGGATTGAAGGTGGTTTTTTTGGTAAGCAATTCGTTGTTATAAACATCACCTTTATTGATGTCGAGAATTTTATTGAGTGTGTTAGCACTGTGAATGTAATTACCCACCCAGGTAATGTTGCGGAAGTAATACTTACGGCCTTCGTAAACCTTAATCTTTATATCGATGTTTGATTTGTCGAAATTTACAACGGTATCAGAAATAATTTCGGCATCGCGGTAACCGAGTGAGTTGTAGTATTCGATCAGTTTTACTTTATCCTCTTCAAACTCGGAGCGTATAAATTTGGAGCCTGCAAAAACATTGAGCTTAACATGGCGATTAAAAAAATCTTTAACATCTACTGTGGTAAGCTTCCGGCTGGAGTCCAATGCGGGCTTTACTTTTTTTGGATTAAATGTTAATACCTCGGCTAACAATGCGCGGTGTAACGACAGGCGTGCATGTTCGTGTGTTTTTTTGAGCTTACGTTTCAACTTTGCATCGGCCACATCGTGATTTCCCTCAATCTGAATGGCATTGATTTTTACTTTCGATTTCAGATCTACATCGATGCGTAACCGAACGTTACCCCGCGTAAGGGTATCGGTTTGCGGAATAACTTTTACCACAGTATTCAAGAACCCTTTTTTTATAAAGTGTTTTTTGACAGTAAGTTCTGCATTGCGAATGGTGGCATCATTTACAATTTTACCACGTATCAGTTTCAAGTCTTCCTTAAGCGATGATTGCCGGCCTTTGCTAATACCTGTAAAGTAAAACTCGCCCAGGCGTGGGCGTTCGGTAAGTTCAATTAGTAAAAACACCTGGCCGGCTTCAATTTTTTGTACAGAAATGGTAGCATCGCCAATTAAACCATGTTTCCATAGTTTGCGTATGGCATTTGAAATTCCATCGCCTGGTATTTTAATTTTATCACCAATCTTTAAACCAGTAAGCGATACCATCGCGTTTTTATCCAACAGACTAAGTCCTGTTACTTCAATTCCGCCTATGGTGTATTCCTGCGGGGCGGCATAATTCAGGTTGTTCTCATTTAGTTCCGGTGTGGTGGATTGAGTTCGGCTTCTAAACTGGGCCTCGGCCTGTTGGCACATCCACAAACACAATACAACAGCACAAAGTAAAATTCTCTTCATTGGGGTTTTCAGGCGGTTGGGTTCAGCACTTTTCCAAATCTTCGTTCGCGTTTTTGATACGCACAAATGGCTTCGTACAAATCGTCTTTGCGGAAATCGGGCCACAGGGTTGGAGTTATAAATATTTCGGTATAGGCTATCTGCCAAAGCAGAAAGTTGCTTACGCGTAACTCCCCACTGGTGCGTATTAAAAGTTCAGGGTCGGGAATGCCCGATGTTTTAAGGTGAGCGGAAAAATAATGTTCGTCTATTTCTTCAGGGTTTATCAAACCTGATTTTGCTTCTTCTGCTAATTTTTTAGCGGCCTCTACAATCTCCCACCGGCCACTGTAATTTAGTGCCAACTGTAAAATAAGCCCGCTATTATGTTGGGTTGATGCAATTGCTTCGGCAAGGTTGTTCTGGCAATCGTTTGGCAAGTGGCTTACATCGCCAATGGTTTGCAACTTCACCTGGTTTTCATGTAAAGTGTTTATTTCTTTTTTCAAAGTATTAACCAGTAGTTCCATTAATCCATCTACTTCTTCTTTAGGCCGGCCCCAGTTTTCGGTACTAAATGCATACAGCGTAAGGTATTTAATACCTAATTCTCCACATCCTTCTGTTACATCTTTAACCGCCTGAATGGCGTTGCGGTGCCCAAAAATTCTGGCCGCACCTTTACGCTTTGCCCAACGGCCGTTTCCGTCCATGATAACGGCTATGTGCCGGGGCAGATTGTTAAAGTCTATATTTTCCTTTAGTGAAGCCACAAGGCGGCAAAAATAGCCTTTTTTCTAAAACTTCTTGTTATTTACCACCCTGGTGTTTTACGATGCACCGAAGTAAAGTAAAGTTGAAGGTTGAATGAAATTTTTAGCGGTAAGGGCTACTGGGGCAGGGGATATTGTAAAAAGTGTAGGTGAGTGTAAGTCCTGCAAAAAAGTAGTTGTCGGTATCGAAGGCGTTTCCGTATTGATAGTTTTTGTATTGCAAGTCACCATCGGAAATGTTATCCAGGTAATCGAAAAATGTTTTTCGAATACCAAACTCAAAAGCAATGTAATACTTGGGGTTAAGCACATACTTCATGCCTCCACCAAAAGGAATGGACATTTGGATGGTGCTGTACTCGGCATTTTTTTGTTGTACCCCTGAAAAACCAAACATTGCTACTCCCGCATAAAGGTAAGGTGTAAACCGAAGCCTGCGTTTATCATCGCGCCAGTCCAGAAAGTGATACTCAAAAGTTCCGGATCCCTCTAAAAGAAATAAGTTAAACGAAGCAGCACGGTTGGCAGCAAAGGGGTCTATTGGTTTACGGGTATCGCTGGCGCCAATTTTACCACCTGTAATGGCCGTGCGGAAGCTAATCACTCGGCTAATGTTGGATCGATAGAATACGGTGGCAGCAGGTTTTGAAAAGGCCAGGTTATAGGTGCGTACAATGTCTCCGGTATAATTAAAAGTGCCAAGGCCAAACCCTACCTCTGAACGTTGCCCCAACATTTGCTGAGCCTGAATGTTGTCAAACAATATGATTAACCCAACAGCTACAATACCTTTTGCAAAACGCATTAATATAAAACTTATCTGAATTTAGCTTTATGCATGGTGGCACCCAGAATATATGTGAGGCGAATGGTTGTTACCATGTAAATATCTTTGTCTCCTTTAGAACCACGCATGTTGGATGGATGTTCGCGTCCGTAACCCGGAATGGTTGAGTAAGAAACCCCATTGCGTGCATCGTAAGGTTCAAGTACGGGTATTTCGCTGGCTGGTAACTCATTGCTTCGATAAGACATAGCCCGGGCCAGGTTGTTAGCGCCAAACACTCCCAAGTCCACATAATTGCTACTCACATCATCCAGGTAATCGGTAAATGTATAACGAAATCCAAGGTCAGCCCACAGGTCCATCACTTCATTAATTCTAAAACGTGCACCTAAACCAAACGGAATAGCTACCTGAAAATTGCTATAGGGTTTTATTCCAAAGTTAGCATCACCAGCCTCTAAGTTTGAATACTGCCCCTCGGTACCAAGCGGTTTAAGGTTTACCCAAGTGCCGGGTGCTACACCCAGATTCTCGCCATTTAAACCCGTTGCCGGGGCTTGGGCTTGTGGGTTATGGTGGAAACCCGCTACGCCAATAAATGCATAGGGAGTCCATTTTACACGACTGATGTAGGTAGCATCATTTTCAAATAAATCGAAATAAGCTACTACGGAAAGTTCTTTTATACGATTTCGAAATGACAGGTTGCGTTGATAGCGAAATACGCCATTTTCGGCATCGGCCTGATCGGCCGATTGTGTATCAGAACCTTTAAGTGTACCGTACATGAACTGGCCCATTAGCGAATACCGCGGGCCAAAGCGATGTGTGAACGATAACCCAATGGCTGGGCGGGTAAATGAAATATCGGTGCTTACACGTTGGGGTTTGGGAGCAATATCTCCATAATAATTTAACGCGCTTGCGGAAAAGCCAACGGCATTATAGACCTTGTTTCCAAAGCCGCGTTTTTTACCACGATAGCTGGCAATTCGTTTATTATTTTTTTTGATGGCCTTGCGGTTAAACTGTGCATCTGCATCAATAGCACTTGCTAGAAAAATCACAAGGCACAACGCTCCAAAAATTAACTTTCTCATGTACTGACAATTTTGCCAGTTACAAACTTAAAAAAATTGTTGAGAACCCGAATTACAGTTCCTGATAAGATTCAAAACAAAGGGGTTGGCGATTCTGATTTTAACCTGAAATTCAGTTTCGGATATCGAGGCCCCAGTTGAGCTTTTGCCGAAGGGTGTCGAAAAAATGGTGGCCAGGCAATTGTACCAGTTTAACCAGAAAGCGCTCGCGTTTAATTTTTAATTTAACCGTTTCTTCAACTGTTTCAAATCGCGAATCGAGTGAGATAAGGTACTTTTTACTGCGGCCCTCAATTTCTATTCCTATTTCTGATTTATCGGAAATTACAATGGGGCGAGTACCCAGGTTATGGGGGCTAACGGCTGTTATTATAAAGCTTTCAGATTTTGGGTAAACGAGTGGCCCGCCACAACTTAACGAATAGCCGGTTGAACCCGTGGGTGTTGAAATGATTATCCCATCAGCCCAATATGAATTGAGTGGTTCGCCATCTACTTTAACGTGCACGGTAATCATGGAAGAGGTATCCTTCTTCATGATGGTGATGTCGTTAAGGGCAAAGTTGCGCGGCTCAAATATTTTGGAAGACGATATGAGTTTTAGCAGCGTGCGTTTTTCAATGGAATACTTTCCTTCAAACACAGCACTTAAAGCGGTGTCCACGTCATCGCGGCTAATGGTAGCCAGAAATCCTAATCTACCTGTATTGATTCCGAGAATCGGGACTTCCGCTTTGCCCACATAGGTAACGGACTCAAGCATGGTACCATCGCCACCCAGTGAAAAAAAACAATCCACGCTTTGCAGGCTATCACCCAACTGAAACGATTTGTATTTTACATCGGCCAGTTGTGCGGGCTTAACCAGTTTTTCAAATTTATCAGATACCCAGATTTCTGCTTTTCTCTCCTTGAGTTGTTCAAGCAAATGCTCAATCAGGCGGGATGATTTTTCGTGGGCGTCTTTACCATGAAGTGCAATGCGCATGTTGGGCTGTTAAATATCGAGGTAGCGAAGCAGCATGTCTATTTTTTCCTTCTCACCGGTATCTACCTTTGTTTCGTGATAGCGACCGATGATGCGATAGCCAAAGCGTTCGAGCGTGGCCACGATGCGATTCAATTCAACCTGATTAATTTTTAATGTTACTTTTATTTTACCCTTGTCCATCGGGTCTTCAACCATCAGGCTGCTAATAATTTTGGCGTTGTTCTCTTCTACGTAGCGGCTTATTTCGGCTAACGAATAATCAATCAGATCCATCGAAAGCACTATAATACCACCTTGCATTTGTACGGATGCCGTTTGAGCAAATGAAATCATAATATCCTGTACTGTAATAACACCGGTATATTTTTGATCTTCATTCAGCACGGCTACCAGTTGCAGTTTATGATCGCCTGCTACTTTCAGAATATCGTAAAAGTGCGAGTGAAGTTGAACGGTACAGGTTTTTCCGGCCAACGGAAACTCTGCCAATGGCTTTTCAATATCGTTCGATTCGAGAATAATTTCTTCGGATATAAATCCAAGTAGCTCGCCATTTTCAACTACGGGCAAATGGGTGCAACGAAACTCTTCCATCCACACAATAGCCTTGTGTGCGTCATCGCTTGTTTTAAGCGGTGGTATCATGTGGTTGATTAACTCTTCGGCAATCATGTAATTAGTTTCGGTGAACCAAAAAATCTTCTACCAGTTTGTTAAATTTTTCGGGGTGCTCCATCATGGGTGCGTGGCAACATTTATCAATAAACTTCAATTCGGAGTTTGGAATCAATCTGTTAAACTCATGCCCTACCATAGGTGGTGTAATGGTATCGTTTAAACCCCAAACTAAAAGTGTGGGTACTTTAATGCTGGGTAGTTCAAGCGCCAGGTTATTGCGTTGGGCCGATTTGGCTATAGCGACAATGCGCATGCATTTCGGTATGCTCTTGGTGGTTTCGAACACTTCGTCCACCAATTCTTTCGAGGCAACGGTAGGATCGTAAAAGGTATAAGCCACGCGTTCGCGAATGTAATCGTAACTGCCCCTGCGCGGGTACGATCCGCCCATGGTGTTTTCAAATAACCCGGAGCTTCCGGTTAACACCAGTTTAGCTACTTTATCTGGATTAGCCAGGGTGTATAAAATAGCGATGTGCCCGCCCAGCGAGTTGCCCATGATGATTATGTTGTTGAGTTGCTTCATAGCCACAAAGCGCTCGGTAAATTCGCGCAAGCCTACAAGGCCGGCTTCTTTAATGGGCATTTCGTAGATGGGCAACATGGGTATAATTACCCGGAAGTGTTTTTTGTAATGGTTTACTACACCTTCCCAGTTGCTTAACGCACCAAATAACCCGTGCAAAAGCATTAGCACCTGGCCCTCGCCCTCATCTACAAACTTGAAATCATTTTCTTCTTTAACCACTAAAGCCATGGCCACACGTAATTTGCTGATAAATAACTAAAAAAACAGGAACCTCAGAACTGACTGAAGGTTTCTTTGAAAAATGGTAAAAAATCCCCAAAAAAAGAAGCAGCACCAGGTGCAACACGGGCTACCCAGGGATACAATACCGAATCTTTTGCAAGCGAATCCAACCAATTCAGTTTAAACGATTCAAAAATCCAGATTAGAATGCTGATGCTGAATGCATACTTAAGTAAACCCAGTGCAGCACCGGCTACTGCATCTAACTTTCCAAGAAAAGTTTTATCTAACGAATTTTTAATTCGATTGCCAATAAACAGAACCAACACCAACACTATTGCAAAAATGATAAGGAAAGAAATATAAGGCAGCACATTGGTGTTGGCATTGAATTCGCGCGCCAGCACTTCTACACCCCAACTCATTAATTTAAACCCGAAAAACACTCCGGCCACAAGGGCTACCAGAAAAAACAACTCCATGAGGAAGCCGCGCTTGTAACCAAGAAATGCACCCAAAGCCAACAGGATGGCTATTACTAGATCGGCTTTACTCAAGCGGCTAATAATTTTTTTACCAGATCGGAAATCAATTTGCCATCGGCTTTGCCGGCCAACTGTTTAGTGGCGGTGCCCATAACTTTACCCATATCCTGCGGGCTTTTGGCTCCAACCTGTTCAATTATTTTCTTGAGTTCGGCAGCAACTTCTTCTTCCGTCATTTGTTTAGGCAAGTAGCGACTAATCACCTCTAACTCAAATTGCTCTTTCTGAGCTAAGTCATTCCGGCCTTCTTTCAAAAAAATCTCAGCCGATTCCTTACGTTGCTTCGCTGCTTTGGTTAGCAGTTTCATCTCAACCTCGGCACTAATTTCGCCTGTTGCACCTTTATCGGTTTCGGCTAATAGTATTAAAGATTTAACTGAACGCAACGCTGTTAACTCTTCTTTGTTTTTGGCTAACATAGCTGCTTTAATATCATTATCAATCTGTTGCTTCAGGCTCATGGATTAATTCGTTTTAAATTTGCGGTAAAATTACCTTTAAACAGGCAATAGGCAAAAAACAACATGACCCGACTTTCTGTAAACATTAATAAGATAGCAACCCTGCGTAATGCGCGCGGGGGTAACAATCCCGATGTAATTAAAACTGCTTTGGATTGCGAACGCTTTGGTGCCGAGGGCATAACCGTACATCCACGACCAGACGAACGCCACATCCGCTACAGCGATGTAATTGAATTAAAGAAAGTGGTTACTACTGAATTTAATATTGAAGGCTACCCCGATGACCGATATATGAAATTAGTTCGCGAAACAAAACCTGCACAAGCCACGCTGGTGCCCGATGGGCCCGATGCCATTACATCCAATGCCGGTTGGGATACGATTAAACACAAAACACTTTTAACCGACATTGTTCGCGAGTTAAAAAGTTATGGTGTGCGCGTTTCTGTTTTTGTTGATCCGGTACCAACTATGGTGGAAGGCGCTAAAGCAATTGGTGCCGATAGAATAGAATTATATACCGAACCCTATGCTGCGCACTACCACCAAAACCGCGAAGCTGCCATTAAGCCATACGTGGAAGCTGCAAAAGTTGCCCATCAACTTGGGTTAGGAATAAATGCAGGCCACGATCTGGATTTGCACAACCTGAAATACCTCCACAATTCTATTCCGCAGTTAGATGAAGTTTCGATTGGCCATGCGTTGATCTGCGATGCGCTGTATTTTGGTTTGGAGAATACCATTCAACTTTATTTGCGACAGTTGAAGTAATTCTTTCAATACAATTCGGGTGCGGATTACTACAATTCGGTTAACAGCTTTGGCAACCGGGAGAGATATAATTTTCGGACCACACACAGTCCCCTACTTTTGACTCAATCAAACGCAAAGTCAAAATGGACATCCGTAAAAAATTAATCATCATGTTAGGCATTCTGGTAGCTGTAGCCAGTTATTGTTCCGTGGTGATCCTGCCAACACTTTAAACAAGAGTCTTGTCTTCTGGGCGACTAAATCAACCTGTGGGAATAGTTTTCTTTGCTTTCGAAAATTCAATGATTATGAAAGTGCTTCGTCTATTCTTTTTGGTTGGTGTAACCTTAACCGCTTGTACTTCTAAACAAAATATTGCTCAGGTTTTTGCTACCGAAGCAGGTGCCATTGGTGGGTACGATCCGGTGGCTTACTTTACGCAATCGCAACCGGTAAAAGGCGTGAAAGAATTTTCGTTCAAGCATGCCGATCAAGTGTGGTATTTCGCTTCCGTAGAAAATCTCGAAGTGTTTAAGAGCAACCCCGAAAAGTATGCACCACAATTTGGTGGTTATTGTGCTTACGGTATGAGCCGTGGCTACAAAGCTAAAACTGAGCCCGATGCGTGGACCATTGTAGGAGGCAAACTTTATCTTAATTATAATACCGATGTGCGCGACATCTGGAATGAAAAACAAAGTGAGTTTATTGAGAAGGCTAATGCAAACTGGCCTACGGTTAAAACAACTCCCTTTGAAGAATAATCAATATCGCCAGCTTCTTGTATCTGCTCCTTTAGGCGCACTCTCCTGAATGCGTTTTAAAATTTTTGGCAAGTACATGGTGTTGTATCGCAACCGCGAAACGTAGTTTGGATTTTCGTGATCGCCATTCCAGCAATGCTCGGCTCGGTCGCCATAATCCACTTCGCCTTTGTAAAACGGAGTTCTGGTTTTCTTCAGAAAATCTTCCATCAGGTACACGGCATTGTTAAGATAATAATTATCCATATCACCACAGTAAATATGAATTTTACCTTCCAACTTCGGACCTAATGTTTTCCAATCGCGCTCTAGTATGTACCGCAAATCGTAATTTTCTTTCCAGTATTCGGCTACATTTTTATCAATCGCTCCGGTTTCTTTATTAAAAATTCTTTTCGGATAACCGTCATCACCTTGTGGCGAATACACCGCTTCCCAGATGTCCCACTGTTGGCCACTGCGCGATTTTGTTCCCAATGCCAATTCATAGTGATTGGATTCTTCCATGGTGTTTTGAATCTGCCCTAAATAGTTGCGATGTGCTGGCCGCGGAAGTTTTTTAAAATCGCTTTCGTACCAATACGCATTTTTGTCTTTGTAAATGTCAACCAGACAAAAGGCACGGAAGTCTATCGGATCGGGGCAAGCCGCAAAGCAGCCATTAAAATCATCGGGGTAGAACATCTGCACAGCTAATGCTTCCCAACCACCGGTTGAACCACCATACGTAAAGCGCGCCCAGCCTTCACCAATTCCCCTGAATTGTTTTTCAATTTCCGGAACCAGTTCTTTCATAATCGCATCCCCGTAAGGGCCTAAGTTGGCTGAGTTTACCGCATAGGAATCATCGTAATATGGATTGGCATGTTGTATTTCTATTACAAGAAAGCGCGGAAAGTTTTTGCTTGTCCACTGCTTATAAAAATTGTAAGCTTCTTGCTTTTGGAATTTGTTGTAGCCATAAATACCAAAGCGGGCCGAATAATCGGTAGTGTCCATATCGGCCGGTGGAGGTTCGGTACTAAATCCTCCAAAGTCGCTGGGGAAATGCCCGTGATAAATCATGAGTGGATATTTTGCTTCCGGATGTTCATCAAATCCTTCGGGCACTAACACGTGTGCACCTAAAAACATAGGCTTGCCCCAAAACTCAGTCAATAACTTACTTTGTATTTTTATATGCTTTATATACTTGGAATCTTTAGGTTCTTCAATAGGTGGAATTTTCTGATCCATCGAGAGTGTTATTGTCTCTTTCTTAGCGGGATCGATTGACACTTTAATCGGTGTGCTAAAAAAATTACCTGGCTTACGATTCCATTGCTGCCCCTCGCCCTGATCGGGCGGAAGTTTTACGGTATGTCCAGTTTTAAGTTGAAAGGTTTCGTAGCGATTGATCAAAGCCTGGGCGTAATATTCACCTGCCGGAATATCATGGATAGTACGCTTGGGGAAACCAAATGCATTGGTGGCATCCAGCGTTATTTCCTGGCCGGGTTGCATGCCTTCTACATCAATTCCAAAAACAAGTTGGGTGGTTAAACCATCATTAATCTGAAAGCGCGGCTCTGTCTTATTATTATTGGCAAGCAGCAACAACAAGCGGCCATCCTGCACCTGTTCGCTCATTTCTTTTGTGAAGGAAAGTTTAAACGATAGTGAAGTTGATGTTGAATTTTGTTCGCAACTGAGCAAAACCAATAAGATTAGAACGGGAATAATGGCGCGCATACATGCATGATTAATGTAAGGAAGGTACGCTGATTCACGCTTTTGACCAAAAGAAGTTAGGTAAACGGTAAAAATTAATATGACAACAGCGCAGCACAATAGAATTGGGTTTCATCGTAAAGGATTAGGTTGTTATATTGCACACGCTTTGCAATAAGCCCATGACAATATACCTGGTTGAAGACGATGTGATCTACGCTGAGTTTATCAAAAAATCGCTTGGTGGTGATGGCCGTGTGTTTTCCGTTTTTCATTCGGCCGAAGAAGGTTTGCCTGCGCTGCAAAAAGTTTTGCCCGATGTGTTGATTATTGACTACAAATTACCCGGCATTACCGGTATTGATTTGTACGAACAAATAAAGCCCCGGCTAAAAGATGAGAATAAGGTTATTATGCTCAGTTCGCTGGAAGATGGCAACATGGTGCTCAATTTTATTCAGCGCGGTGTGCGCGATTATGTGATTAAAGACGAAAATGTAATTGATTCTTTGCAAGCCGTATTAAATGGCAGCGAAGACGATTATTACCTGTTCAATTAACAATCATTTTCTGAATTTCTTTTTTGATGGGTTGCCCCTCGCTTTTGTTGAGTTTAATGGTAAAGGTAGTACCCATACCCTCCTCGCTTTCGCAATAAATCTCGCTCCCCATTTTTTCTACCAGGGCTTTAACTATCGATAAGCCGAGACCGGTAGAACTTTCGCCACCCGTTGGCCGTGCGGAAAGCCGTTGAAACTTACGATATAGATTTTTCTGATCTTCTTTTGTTATACCCGGACCTTCATCTTTCACTTTAATCGCATATTTATCACCCGTTTCTTCAATCAAAATAAAAATATTTTTTCCTTCCGGAGAAAACTTAAGCGCATTCGAAATCAGGTTTTCAAAAATGCGACTCAGGTACATTCTATCGGCCAGCACAAAGGCTTGTGCCGGAGGCTCAAAATGAATCTGAATTTTTTTCTTAACTGCGAGTGTGCGATAATTTTTCACCAACGACCCTAATGCTAGCGCCAGGTTGATTTGTTCCGGAGTCTGATCAATGCCTTGATCTTCGAGCCTTCGGTTGTCCAACAAATTGCGAATCATGCTTAACCCATCGGCCACAATCTGGTGTATCTTACCCAGGTACTCGCGTTGTTCTTCGGTAAGATTTTCGCTGGTAAGTTCCATTAACTGAATGAGCGCAAAGATGCGATTAAATGGCCCTTTCAGATCGTGCGAAACCAACCCAATAAGTTGTTGCTTTTCGTGCACCAGGTCGCCTACTTCCTTGTTGCGTTTTTCCTGTTCTTGAATTTGCCGCTTTATCTCGCGGCTTTGTACCAGAATAAGCTTGTTCTTTTGTTTCAGTTTCAGATAGGCGCGTACCTGTAGTCCAATTACAACTAGCAGCATGCCAATTAAAATCGAAATCAGGGTTTCCATACACATACCTGAAACGCGCGTGCGTTCCGCTTTATTTCAAAGTAAATGTAAGGGTTTTACCAAAGCGGTGCCATCACCCCATTAGGCCGATTTTTATAGCTGGCTTTAATTAGCTTTTGTCAGAGGCGAAGTCGCATTTCTTCGCGGTGTTTAACCGGAACCTTTACCGTAATTCCATGCACCGCCACTCGCACAAAGCCAATGTATTGCACTTCGTATTTTTTTCCGCCCAATAAATTTTTAATAGTGTCAAGCAAACCTAATTCTTTCAGTGAAAGTGTAGCCTCTAATGGAACCATAAAATCGGATCGTGGTGCAATTTTCAATTTCATTTTCTGCCTTACTTCTGCCGAGAGTTTTCCATCCACCAACACATCCACGTGTATCTCTTTCAACTTCATACCCATGGCGTTAGGGTTATGAAAATAGGCTTTAGCCAGCAATTCCGGATTATTACTGCTGCCAACGCGCACCTCCACATTTTTTATTCCTTTAAATACAATATCTTCTTTGGGTGCGCATGCCTGCATCACCAAAAGCAGCATCACAAATGCATTAATTCCTTTGCTCATACGCTCCAAAGTTAAGTTCTGCATGTAAATTCGCACCACTTATTTTATGTTGTTTGCCGATAAACTGAACCAGCTTGCCGATGGCCTTGCCGATAACGGATACGCGGTTGTTGATCATTTTCTGTTGCCGGATGAAGTAACAACCATACTTCAGTTGGACGAATTCCAAAACGGATTGTTACAGTTTAAGAAAGCCGGTATTGGGCATCAACAGGAAAAACAAATTAACGAAGGTATTCGGGGCGATTATATTCAATGGGTTGATCGTACTACAGCAAAACCCGCTTTACAGGTTTATCTGGAGAAGCTCAATGTATTGATCGGGTTTGTAAACCAAACTTTATATCTAAGCCTGAAAGATTACGAAGTACACCTTACCCAGTATCCACCTGGCACCTTTTATAAACGCCACCTCGATCAGTTTAAGAAAGACGATCATCGCAAACTTTCAGCTATCTGCTACCTCAATACCAATTGGAAACAAGAAGAAGGTGGCCAACTGCGATTGTATCTGGAAAACGAAACGAAAGATGTTTTGCCCGAAGCGGGCCGGTTGGTTTGCTTTCGCAGTGATTTACTGGAGCATGAAGTTTTGCCCGCCTCGCGCCCAAGACTAAGCCTTACAGGTTGGCTACTCGATCAACATGCCGATTTACGCCATCTTTAGACTTCAATAAACATTGTTTTACAGACCAGAATCAAATCTCAAATCAATATTTTTGCTTACTGAATTAAATAACTACATAATATGAGCTACCGCATAGAAAAAGACACGATGGGCGAAGTACAAGTGCCAGCCGATAAATACTGGGGCGCACAAACCGAACGCTCGCGCAACAATTTTAAAATCGGGCCCGAAGCCAGCATGCCCAAAGAAATAATCTATGCGTTTGGCTATCTGAAAAAAGCTGCGGCTATCACCAACTTTGAATTAGGCGTGCTGTCTGCCGAAAAGAAAGACTTAATCGCCAAAGCATGCGATGAAATTATTGCGGGCAAATTAGATGATCAGTTCCCATTGGTAATCTGGCAAACTGGTTCGGGCACACAAAGTAACATGAATGCTAACGAAGTAATTGCTTACCGCGCGCATGTATTAAGCGGTGGCAAACTTACCGATGAAAAAAAAGTGCTTCACCCTAACGATGATGTAAACAAATCGCAAAGCAGCAACGATACCTTTCCTACCGCCATGCACATTGCTTCTTATAAGCAAGTAGTGGAAGTTACCCTTCCGGGGATGAAGAAGCTACGCGATACGCTGGCCAAAAAATCGGCTGAGTATAAAAATATTGTGAAGACCGGACGCACCCACTTTATGGATGCTACTCCACTAACCTTAGGGCAAGAGTTTGGTGGTTATGTGCAGCAAATTGATAACAGCATAAAAGCCATTAACAATGCATTGGAAGCTGTGAAAGAGTTGGCTTTAGGCGGAACGGCAGTAGGCACCGGACTCAACACACCCAAAGGTTACGATGTATTGGTTGCCAAACACATTGCTACGTTAACCGGCTATCCGTTTGTAACCGCTCCTAATAAGTTTGAGGCCTTAGCTGCGCACGATGCAATGGTAGAACTAAGCGGTGCGTTGAAGCGTGCTGCAGTGGCCTTGATGAAAATCGGTAACGACATCCGCATGTTAAGTTCTGGCCCTCGTTCTGGCATTGGTGAAATTATTATTCCCGATAACGAACCCGGTTCATCTATCATGCCCGGTAAAGTAAACCCCACACAACCCGAAGCGTTAACTATGGTTTGTGCACAGGTAATGGGTAACGATGTGGCGGTTTCTATTGGTGGTTCCAATGGTCATTTCGAGTTGAACGTATTTAAACCGGTAATTGCTTCGAATGTATTACAATCAGCACGCTTACTTGGCGATGCCTGTGTTTCGTTCAACGATAAGTGTGCTACCGGCATTGAACCCAATCTTTCTATCATTAAACAACACATGGAAAACTCGTTGATGTTGGTAACATCACTCAACTCGCACATCGGGTACGACAATGCAGCTAAAATTGCCAAGAAGGCGCACAAGGAAAACAAAACGTTGCGGGAAGCGGCTATTGAATTAGGATTGGTTACCAGCGAGCAGTTTGATCAGTGGGTGCGGCCGGAGAAGATGGTGTAAGAACATTTTTAAACCATACTTTAAATTGGCACGACATATTTAAAGTATGGTTAACATAGTTGCCCTCAGCCCCGACAAACTGTTGATTCAACCCGACCATCAACTCCTACAAAAGCCTATCACAATCATCATTTCCAAATTATTTTCTTACTTTTAACCTCAGATTAAACCAACACAACCAAAATCAAAATGAAAACTAAAGTTGCACTAATTTGCCTGGCGCTGATTTTTTCCGGCATGCAAGTTTTCGCCCAACTCTCTAAAGCAGAGAAGAAGGAATGGAAAAAGAAAGCCAAAGAATACGCCAAGAACCCGTCAAACCTAAAAACCTTTACCGAAGCCAAACAAACTGCCGACAATGATAACTCGGCATTGAAAGGCCAGGTAAGTACCCTCAACAACCAGATCAGCCAGAAGAACACCCGTATTGCCGAGTTGGAAGATCAACTTTCGCGTATGCGTGGCGATTTAACCTCGGCCAAAGCTGAGTTGGAACAACTAAAAGCTGCGCCACCTGCCAACTCCATGGATTTTTCCAGAGGTGTTGTGTTTAAAGTTCAGATCGGAGCCTTTAAAAATAAAGATCTGAGCAAGTACTTCGAGAACAACCCCAACTTTGGTGGTGAGGCAACTGAAAAAGGAGAGCAAAAGTTTACCATCGGTATCTTCCGCGATTATTGGGAAGCCGACAAATTCAAAAAATACATGCGCGAAATGGGCGTAAAAGATGCCTGGATTGTACCTTATAAAGACGGACAGCGCGTAGAAATTAAAGATGTATTAGAAGGCGTAGTTGCCGAAAAAGCAGCAGCCGGTAAATAATAACGGTATGTTTCTTGCAGAAAGGCCCCGCCATGCGGGGCCTTTCTTTTTAACCCCGATTCTATTCTTATTTTTGCCCGATGTTGAAATTGGTGTGTGGTTTTTTGCTTTCCGTAGTTAGCCTTGGCGTTACCGCTCAGATTCGTTTGGAGAAACTGATACTAAAACCAGGGCAGCAATTTGTAATCGAAGGATCGGACATTCTGGTTGTGGATACATTGATAATGGGCGATTCCGCCCGAATTATACTGAACCGCGCAAAAGCCGAAAATTATTTGCATGCCCGCATTGCACGAATTGGAAATGGTTGTTTGATAGATGGTAGTGGCAAGCGGGGCAAAGATGGAGCCGCTGGCGCTTCCGGTAGCGATCAGCCAACACCTTGCCGGCAAGCTAACGCAGGAAGAGACGGAGAATATGGTCAGGATGGTCTAAATGGAAACAACCTGTACATCTATTCAGATGAGCTTATCATTGATGGGTCGCTAACCATAAATTTAAACGGAGGTAATGGTGGCAATGGGGGCGATGGTGGCAACGGTGGTGGAGGTGGACCCGGAACAAGGGTTTGCCCCGGGGGTGATGGAGGCCAGGGCGGAAGTGGCATGCGGGGCGGCAATGGTGGCCAGGGCGGCAACCTTACCATACAGTGCAAAAGATGCCCACCCATACAAGTATGGATAAACAGTAAGGTGCACATCCGAAACTATGGCGGAGTTGGTGGCGAAGGTGGTAAAGCAGGGCAGGGCGGATTAGCTGGCCTGGGCAGTATGCGTGATGGTAAAAATGGGGTACGCGGTGCACATGGTGAAGAAGGCCAGTCTGGAAAAACCGGTACCGTAACCTTTAACCAGAACTAAATGCAAAAGCGCTGGCAATATAAACCTACACCGGCCTTGCCCGAACTGGAGGCGCTTACCAAAACTATAAATGTAAACCCTTACCTGGCCACTGTGTTGTGGCAACGCGGCATTCGCGATTTTGATTCTGCCAAAAATTTTTTCAGACCCTCGTTAGATCATTTGCACGATCCGTTTCTGCTTACCGATATGCAAGAAGCAGTAGAACGGCTGAAGCAAGCCGTTGACAGGCAGGAGAAAATATTGATCTATGGCGATTACGATGTGGATGGAACCACAGCCGTGGCCCTTGTGTATAGCTATATCAAAAGTTTTTATCCGCAGTGCGATTTTTATATACCCGATCGGTATGCCGAAGGTTATGGTGTTTCTGAAGCCGGTATTATTTGGGCCGAAGAAAATAACTTCAGTTTAATCATTGCGCTTGATCTGGGCATCAAAGCCGCAGACATGGTAACGCTGGCGCGTCATAAGGGCATCGATTTTATTATTTGCGATCATCACCTGCCCGGTGGCGAAATTCCCAATGCTGTAGCCGTACTTGATCCCAAGCGCGAAGATTGCAACTATCCTTTTAAAGAATTAAGCGGTTGCGGACTTGGGTTTAAATTAGTGCAAGCCTATTCAGCACGCTACGGAAATCCGCAAGATGCATTACCCTATCTTGATTTGGTGGTGGTAAGTATTGCTTCGGATATTGTACCTATTAATGGTGAGAATCGGATACTCGCACATTTCGGATTACAAAAGCTCAATCAATCTCCACGCCCGGGGCTACAGGCATTAAAAGATATTGCAGCTATTAAAACCGACCTCGATATATCCGGAATTGTGTTTACCCTCGGGCCACGAATAAACGCTGCAGGTCGTGTAGCACATGCACGGGCTGCTGTAGAGTTGTTAATCTGTACCACACTGGAAGAAGCGAATGAACTTGCTGAGAAAGTGAATCTGAAAAATGATTTACGCAGGGAGTTCGATCTGAGCATTACGGAAGAGGCAATTGCCATGATTGAATCGAATGAGCAATTGCGCAATGCCAAATCAACTGTATTGTTTAAAGAAACGTGGCACAAAGGTGTAATCGGAATTGTGGCTGCCCGTTGTGTAGAAAAATTTTATCGACCCACAATTATTCTTACAGAATCGAACGATAAAATTACCGGTTCGGCCCGCAGTGTTCACAACTTTGATTTATACAAAGCCATTCAGGCTTGCAGCGACTTGCTTGAAAAGTTTGGAGGCCATAAATATGCAGCCGGCCTTACATTAGATAAATCAAATCTGGTTGCTTTTCAGCAACGCTTTGAAGAAGAGGTAGCACAAAATCTTACCGAAGAGATGCTTACACCTATTGTTGAAATAGATGTACCGGTTCAGTTCGATGCCATGAATGGCAAGTTTAATAATGTACTAAAACAAATGGCCCCGTTTGGCCCTGAAAATCATAAACCTGTTTTTGAAGCGAAGGGTGTATTTGTACAAAATGCACTTAGTAGTTTTAAAGACCGGCACGTTCGCTTTCTGGCTGGGCAGGCAGGCAACGAATCGGTATTTAGTGCGGTAGCATTTGATGCCATGCAGCACTACGAGGCACTGGCTGCCGGGCTTACTTTCAGAATGGCCTTTACTTTGGATGAAAACACCTATAACGGATTTACGTCCATGCAACTCCGCATCAAAGACCTTAAATTTGATTAACCATGATATTGCGAGCCGATAACCTTATTAAGCGATACAAAAAGAGAACCGTTGTTAACAATGTTTCAGTTAAGGTAGAGCAAGGAGAAATTGTTGGTTTGCTGGGCCCAAATGGCGCTGGTAAAACAACCAGCTTTTACATGATTGTTGGGTTAATAAAACCCAATGAAGGGAAGATTTACCTCGACCAACAAGATATTACCGAGTTGCCCATGTTTGAGCGGGCCAAGCTGGGTATAGGCTACCTGGCACAGGAAGCTTCCGTGTTTCGCAAACTAACGGTAGAAGAAAACATCATGGCACCGCTTGAAATGCATAGTATGTCAAAAGTGGATCGCAAAGAGAAGGTTGAAAAACTGCTGGAAGAATTTAGCCTTACCCATGTGCGCAAAAACCTGGGTATGGTACTTTCCGGTGGCGAACGAAGGCGAACAGAAATAGCACGCGCATTGGCTGTTGATCCGAGTTTTGTTTTGTTAGACGAACCTTTTGCCGGAGTGGATCCGATTGCCGTAGAAGAAATTCAGGGTATAGTTGCCCGGTTAAAAAAGAAAAATATTGGTATTCTGATTACCGATCATAATGTGGACGAAACACTTTCCATTACCGACCGTGCTTACCTGATGGTGGAAGGCAAACTGTTTAAAGCGGGCACCGCGCAAGAGTTGGCCGATGACCCCATGGTGCGTAAAGTTTACCTCGGGCAAAATTTTCAGCTTCGCAGATCGAAAGTTGCCAGCGAGTAGGTTTTGGTAATCGTGTAAGCCTGCTCTATTTTTACCCAGCCTATGCAAATCCTAAACTCCATTCTAACCTGGGTAATGCGCAAACGCATTCACCAGATCGAGTTGTTCAAGAAATACCCGCACGATGTGCAGGATGAAGTATTGAAAAAATTACTCAACACAGCACGTTATACAGAGTTTGGTCAGAAATATGCCTTCGATGAATTAGTTGACTATGAAGACTACAAACGCAGGGTACCTGTGCACACCTACGAGCAGTTGTTTCCGTACATCGATCGGTTAATGCGGGGCGAGCAAAATGTACTGTGGCCTACGGAAGTAAAGTGGTTTGCCAAATCAAGCGGCACCACCAATGCCCGCAGTAAATTTATTCCCGTTACAAACGAAGCATTAGAAGAGTGCCACTTCAAAGGTGGTAAGGATTTGCTATCTATCTATGTAAACAATTACCCCGATACCAAAATGTTTTCGGGCAAGAGCCTGGCTGTGGGTGGTAGCTCACAAGTAAACGAATTTGAGCCAACGGCTTCTTCGCATTATGGCGATGTATCGGCTGTAATTATGCAAAACCTGCCCCCCTGGGCGCAGTTTATTCGCACGCCCAGTTTAGAAGTTGCACTAATGCCCAACTGGGAAGAAAAAATTGAACGGCTTGCCCGCGAAACGATTGATGTAAACGTAACCAACATTGCCGGTGTACCCACCTGGACGGTGTTGTTATTGCAATACATTCTCAACAAAGAAAACAAAAGCTCTATTCTGGAAGTATGGCCCAACCTGGAGGTTTTCTTTCATGGTGCAGTTGCTTTTAAACCTTATCGCAATTTGTTCCGCTCGCTTATTCCTGACGATAGCATGAAGTATTGGGAAACCTATAATGCCAGTGAAGGATTTTTTGGTATTCAGGATCAACCAAATTCTGAAGACCTGCTACTCATGTTGGATTACGGGGTTTTTTATGAGTTTATACCAGTTGAAGAACTTGACAAAGAGTATCCGGAGGCTATTTCGCTGGCCGATGTTGAGTTGGGCAAAAATTATGCGATGCTTATTACCACCAATGCGGGTTTGTGGCGGTATAGCATTGGCGATACCGTTAAGTTTAC
This sequence comes from Cyclobacteriaceae bacterium, assembly GCA_019638395.1. Classification (GTDB taxonomy): domain Bacteria; phylum Bacteroidota; class Bacteroidia; order Cytophagales; family Cyclobacteriaceae; genus ELB16-189. Next base: position 666,478 of record JAHBTX010000002.1, on the reverse strand, counting down.
CTGCATTGCACCCTACCGCATTCGAATTTCAGGGCGCACCAAACATTTTATAAATGCTTTTGGCGAAGAAGTAATAATAGAAAATGCTGAAACAGCTATTACGGTGGCTTGCGAACAAACAGGGGCTGTTATTGATAATTTTACTGCTGCGCCCATCTACCTGCAAAAATCCAAGCGGGGCGGACACGAATGGATTATTGAGTTTATAACGCGACCGCGCGATATGAAAGAGTTTATTGCGTTGCTGGACGAAACGTTGCGTAAGGTTAACTCTGATTATGACGCCAAACGAACCCACGATATTGCATTGGTAGCACCCACTGTACATCCGGTAGCCGAAGGAACATTTTATAACTGGATGAAAAAACGTGGCAAATTGGGCGGCCAGAATAAAGTGCCACGCCTCAGTAACTCGCGCGAATATGTAGATGACATTCTGGCCATGGTGGCTGAGTAAGTCCTTCATTATATAACCCAAAAACAAAACAGCAAACACCCGCTCATCCTAAACAAATTACGCACGATTTCTTTTTTGTTCATTTTCAAACTTATAATCTCAAACGTTTATGAAACTGTTAAAGGCATTTATGCTGATGCTGATCGTTGTATCAGGTTACAGCCAAGGCAAAACTCCGGTTGTGGCATCAGACTTACTGAAAATAGCCACCACCAATCAAATTCAGATTTCGCCTGATGGTGCCAAAGCCGTGTTGGTGGTTAACCGCAAGGGTGTAAAAAATGAAAATGAATATTACTACACGCGCAATCTTTATTTGCTTGATCTGGTAAATAAAACAGAACCTTTGCAATTAACCTTTGGTGATCGAAATGACGGCTCGCCAAGCTGGAGCCCTGATGGTAAACAAATTCTTTTTGTGCGTACTGATGGCGATAAATCGCAGTTATGGTTATTACCATTAAGTGGTGGCGAAGCACACGCAATAACAAAAGCAGAATATGGTGCGAGCAATCCACAATGGTCCCCTGATGGGAAAAAGATTTTATATTCGGCCAGTATTCCGTTTTCAAAAATAGAAGGTAAAACACCGTGGCCGTACGAGCGGCCCGGACGCACGCAAGGCGATGAGCCCAACTTCAAAAATCTGAAAGCCGATGAACGCAAAAGTGTAGCGAATAGTCCGGATGGTTCATTAACGGAAGTGCGGGCCTGGTTAGCAAAAAATAATTTCGATAACAATCCACGCGTGTTAGTGCGTCAGGATTTTCAAGGCGAACTTAATCTTAATCCAGAGGAAAGTTTTTCACACCTCTTTATCAAAACCATTGGCTCGGACGATAAAGACATTCAACTCACACAAGGCTTTCAGGATTTTCAATCAGCAAGCTGGTCGCCCGATGGCAAGAGTATTATTTGTTCTTCGCGGGTTTATAAAATTCATCCCGATCGGGAGCAAGATAGTGATCTGTGGATAATTGATGTGGCCAGTAAAAACGCAAAAGAGTTTTTAACGTGGCCCGGCTATAGTATTTCAAATCCAACTTACTCGCCCGATGGCACACACGTTACTTTTTATGCTACCGCAATTGATAATCGTCATGCCACACAAAGCAATCTGGCCATTGTTGCTGCGGCCGGAGGTAAGCCTGCCCTTTTAACTGCTTCACTCGATCGCGACATCGGCAGCCACATGTGGTCAGTTGATGGTAAGACCATTTATTTTACCTCGCAAACCGAAGGCGATATTCCGTTGTTCAGTATTCCCGCCAAGGGTGGAGCCATTACAAAAATCTTCGGTAACGATAATGGTGTAAATGATTTTGATGTGCGTGGCGATAAAGTGGTGTATGCCCTTACCGAAACTAAAAACCCGTGGGAGGTATATCTCTACAACTTAAAAGACAAATCCAATCGTCAGCTTACACAACTAAACGAAGGCTGGGTTAAGAACCGTCTTATCAGTTCGCCAAAAGAATATTGGTTCACACGTCCTGACGGAACAAAGATTCAGTATTGGGTACAAGAACCCGCCAACAAAAAAGACGGATTGAAATATCCCACTATTCTTAACATCCATGGTGGACCAGCGGCTATGTGGGGCCCTGGTATTTTTAGTATGTGGCATGAGTATCAATTGGAAAATAGCTGGGGTTATGGTTTGGTGTATTGCAATCCGCGCGGCAGTGGTGGCTATGGCGATAAGTTTAAGAAAGGAAATTTTAAAGACTGGGGTACCGGGCCTGCTGGCGATATACTCGCTTCGTTAGATGAAGCTATTAAACAACACACCTGGATTGATAAAGATCAACTGTTTGTAGAAGGTGGAAGTTATGCCGGTTATATGGTGGCGTGGATTGTGGGCCATGATAATCGCTTTAAAGCCGCCAACGCGCAACGCGGTGTGTATGAACTTACCACGTTTATGGGCGAAGGCAATGCCTGGCGACTGGTACCTACCAACTTTGGTGGCTGGCCGTGGGATAAAGAAACAAAAGCTGTATTAGATTTTGAATCACCACTCACCTACGTAGATAAGATTAATACTCCGCTATTGATTATACATGGCGATCAGGATTTGCGAACCGGTGTTATCCAATCTGAAATGCTGTACAAAAGTTTAAAGATTCTGAATAAACCTGTGGAATACATTCGCTACCCGCGCGAAGGCCATGAACTAACGCGCAGCGGTAATCCAGGAAGAATGATGGATCATATGTTGCGTGTAATTGAATTCTTTGAACGGTATGCGAAACATCCGGAGCCTGCACCCGCTACGGTGAAGCAATGACGTTTTCCAAAACAACGTTAGCAGCTGCTTCGCTTGGAGCAGTTTTTTTCTGTTTTTTAACACATGAGTTTGCTCACTGGCTAATGGGCAAACTCATTGGTTACGAAATGGTGATGACGTTAAACACTGCTTATCCTAAAGCATTGCAATGGAATTCAACGGAAGACTTTATGGTGGTTAGTGTGGTGGGGCCTGCTGTTACACTCCTAACCTCTTTCTCAGTTTACTATATCATCCGTTTCAAAGGAAACATGCTTTGGTTTCCATTCTTATTCACGTGTTTCTATCTGGAATTGCTCTCTGGAATTATGAATTATCGCAATGTGAATGATCTTGGATGGCTCAGTAAGTATCTGAATATTGGGGTGTTTACTCTTCCAATAATATTTGTAATTATTCATTTTGGGTTGCTCTATAAAACCATCGTGCAAGAAAAATATACCCGAGCCTATGTATTACAAACACTCGGCTGGATACTTTTATTTTCGTCTGTTTGGATTTTAGCTAATCAAAAGTTTAAGATCATACTTATTTCGTAAGCCTTAACTTTTTAACTCTTTAGTTGACAGTCATCCACGATCTTGATTTGACTAATATCTTATAAGTTACTAACATGTACCCGATTTTAAAATTCTACCTGTTATGAAAATAGAAGTTAACACCGACCGGCACATTGAAGGCAGCGAAAGACTGATTGCTTATTGTACCGAAACACTTGAAGCAGAGTTCGATCGCTTTAGCGATTATATCACCCGCATAGATGTACACTTTAGTGATGAGAACGGAGCCAAAGGTGGCGATGATGATAAACGTTGTCTTATTGAAGCCAAGTTGAAAGGGTTAAGCCCTGTAACCACTAGCAACCACGCATCTAATCTGGATGATGCCTTTAGCGGTGCTATCGACAAGATGGCTTCAGTATTGGATTCTACTTTATCTAAACTGCGCGGACATTAAAGGTAATCGCCACCGGTTGTACAGACAGTATTATGGCATCGGTGCAATCTGTGGCTTTTATTTATCAAACAGCGTGTGTACAAAATTGTTAATTTTGTGTGTATGAAGACAACACGCACCAATATTGTACTCCGCGATGATTTAATAGAAGACATCATGCGGTTTGGTCAGGCCAAAACCAAACGCGAGGCTGTAGAAGAGGCATTGGTGGCGCATGCAAACTGGCTAAAACGTCAAAAATTAAGATCACTTCGAGGAAAAGTTAAATGGGAAGTTGACTTGATGAAAATGCGTGAGGGCAGATGATCTTTGACTCTACAATCTGGGTTGATTACTTAAGAGGAAAAAAGTCCGAAAAAACAGATTTTGCTTGACCAATTTTTAGCAGAGTACGATCCTGTAAATGTTTATTTATGCCCTCCAATCTTTCAAGAAATATTACAAGGTCTTAATAAGGAAGATAACCCCGTCTTAATAAAAGATCTGCTCATTACGTGCAAGTTTCTAAATCTTGATGGATACTTCTGTGCTGAGCAATCGGCCATTCTTTATAGGCAACTTAGAGATAAAGGCGTTACCATTCGCAAACCCAACGATTGTCTTATTGCCTTTTACGCTATACATTTCAAGTTAGAACTCGTACACAACGATAAAGACTTTGAGAAGATAGCAAAATATACCGCGCTTAAAACTTACGCTGCATAACCAGTTTGTAAGTGCTTCATGAGCCACTTAAAAAAAGAATAAGCGGGTTAACCACTTACAACAGCCCCTCCTCTTCCAACTTCCCCTTAAGCTTTTCGTGATTAGCCCAGAATTTTCGTTCTACTTCTTTCAATAATTTTTTAAACTCGGGCGAGGCTTCAGTCTCCGTTAATTCCGGCCCTTTATCCATAAACAAAATTACCCAGTACTGAATGTTATCTTCCTGTGTGAACAAGCGCATGTGCTCAAGCGCCTTAACACGATCATTCATCTGGCAATAATAAACGGCTAAGCCAATGTTTTTATACGCGGTTTGGTCACGTTGCAGGTACTGGCGGTAGCGTTCGTAGAATGCTTTTGCCTTCTCGGTTTCGCCAGCCAATTCATACACACGGCCTATCACCAGGTTTTCATGCTCAAATGCATCCAGCTTTTTAGTATCGCGCTGGTAGTTAAATCGTTTATAATACTTATAAGCTGCATCATAATCTTTTAAGTAATAACTTACCTTCGCAACGTCCTGCAGAATATCATAACGATTGGTATCTCGTTCAAACTCTGTTTGTAAAAGCTTAAGGGTGTATTTCAGGTCGCCCTCTTTGGCATACAGCACAAAGGCCCGCACATAGCGCGAGAAAGCATTTTCAGGATTATACGCTAACGATTTATCAATGTGTTCAAGTGCCTGATCTACAAAGCCAGCTTGTATTAATGCATTTCCCAAACGCAAATGAAAGTAACTAATAGCAACGGAATCGCCTGAGTTGGCATTCAGCTTCAAGCCCTTTAATGCATATTGCAGATACTTGCCCGTGTTGGGCAAATACATATAATAGAAATCAGTTAATAACCCGATAACTTCAGTTGAGTTGGGGTTGTACTCAAGGGCACGCTCCAGATAGGGTAATGCTTCTTTGTACTCCTTGCGAATCAGGTAGTACATTCCCTTAGCCATTAAACTTTCGGCCAACTTTGCATCGTACAGCACAGCTTTATCTGCGTAAGCGCCTAATTTATCTACATACTTTTTTTCAGCCTGAAACATATCCAGATAATAACATGCCATACCTGCACAGGCATAAGCCAACGCAAATGCATTGTCTTTCGAAATGGCTTCATCGAAATATACCAGCGATTGCCTGAGGTTTGACGCGCCACCCGCTTTCAACAAGTCAACTCCTTTCAAAAAAACATCGTAGGCTTCCAGGTTTTGCGTGGGTACTTTTTGAATGCGATTTTTTTCATCGGGTGTAATAATTGCTTTTATCTCGCCCGCTATGTCGTTGGAGATTTCCTGTTGTAACGCAAAGATATCCTTGGTTTCGCGCCTGTATTGCCGGCTCCACAAGTGGCGATCAGTTACGCCATCGATTAACTGAATCGTTAGCACAATACGATCACCCATTTTTTGTCCACTGCCTTCCACAAAGTAGGCAACATTCAACTCGCGGGCCATCTCCGGAATGGTTTTGGCATTGTTCCGGTATTTCTCAACAGACGTACGACTGATTACGCGCAGGTCTTTAATCTTTTGAAGGTTATTAAGTGTGGACTCCATCAGGCCGTTGATGAGATATACATTGGTGCTGTCGTTACTATCATTTTTAAAGGGTAGCACAGCTATAGATTTTTCAACAAGCGACTCTTGTTTAGTGGGCCAATTTGTATAGGCAAACCATCCGATCGCAACTAGCAATAAACCGACTACTCCAATTAAAATAAATTTCTTGCTACTGCCATTTGTTGGGGGCGGGGCAACCGGAAGTAGTTCCTGCTCGTGAATACGCTTGCCTACTTCGCCTGGTGGATAACCATACGATTCGCGAAAGCATTTTATAAAATACGAAGTACTGCTAAACCCAACCTGATGCGCTACTTCCGATACATTCAAGGAGCCTGCGCGCAACAACTCCATGCCTTTGGTTAACCGTGCCTGGCTGATGAGCTGGCTCACCGAAAGGTTGGTTGCTTTTTTTACTTTTCGCAACAGGTTAGAGCGGCTCATGTTCAGCGCATCGGCCAGTTCGCTAACGCCAAACTGTTCGTTGGAAAGATTCTCTTCAATCTTTGCCGACAAAAGTTTCAGAAACTCGGTATCCTGTGGCGATGAATCGGTCATAAACTCTTTTCAATTCGAGGGCGAAATAACAAAAAACTGAGCGAGAACTAAGTTACCGGAGTTTGTGATTATAGGTGCCTTATACCCGGGTTGATGTAATCTGCTTCAAAATTTATATCGATGCGCGAATTTTTATGCTGATTCCCGCAAAATTGACGCTTTTCTGGGCGCTTGTACTTAGTCGCACCCGGGTGGTTGCCGTTCATTTGCATCATCAGAAAAAACAAAATTTTAACTCAAACAAAAAACTTATGAAAACGCTTAACACCACCATTTACATTCTTTTAATAATCTTTCTTGTAGCCGCATGCACCGGCAAAGAAGCAAGCAAAAGTGAAAACGGATCTTCTGTAAAGGCCCCTGATGTTGATTTGCACACTGCAGTAATCTCTGACAACATGGAGGCCGTAAAACAACACATTGCCGCAGGCAGCGATCTGAATGTACGCGATCCGTTTGGTGGTTCAAGTCCGTTGATAAGTGCAGCCGTATTCGGTAAAACCAAAATGGCAAAAGTCTTAATTGATGCCGGTGTGGATCTGAACTTTCAAAACAGCGATGGTTCCACCGCTTTGCATACAGCTGCTTTTTTCTGCAGGCCTGAGATTGTAAAGTTGTTACTGGATAAAAATGCAGACCGAACCATTAAAAATAAATATGAAGCCACCGCTTATGATAATGTTGCGTTGCCTTTTGCACAGATGAAAGATGCCTACGATATGATGGGCAATGTACTTGGCCCGATGGGACTTAAACTTGATTACGCGTACATCGAAAAAACACGGCCCGAGATTGCAGTGATGTTGAAATAGTAGTGAGTACTGAGTATTGAGATAGTAGAGAATCTCAATACTCAGGTAATCTACTCAATACTTAATACTAGCTACTCAATACTTTTTATGAGACGTTACGATATAGATTGGCTTCGTGTACTTGCCATCGGCTTGCTTTTGATTTACCATGTGGCCATTGGCTTTCAAATGTGGGGCCGCATGATTGGTTTTATTACTTCACCCCAACCGTGGAATGGTTTGTGGACGCCCATGGCTATGCTGAATGTATGGCGGATTCCACTTTTGTTCTTTGTTTCAGGAATGGGTGTGTACTTTGCTATGCGGCAACGCTCCTGGAAAGAATTAATAACCGAACGCACCATGCGTATTTGGTTGCCCTTTGTGTTTGGCATGTTTGCAATTGTTCCCTTGCACGTGTTGGTGTTTCGCTATTACTACAAAATGGAGTTGCGATACATCTTTGATCCGGGCCACTTGTGGTTTCTGGCTAACATTTTTGTTTATGTATTAGTCTTATCGCCCGTTTTATTTTACTTCAAAAAAAATGAGAACGGAAAAGTAGTTCAAGCCATCAGAAAATTGTTCAGCACTCCGTTGGGTTTGCTGGTAGTAATTGGCGCGTTTGCAGTTGAAGTTGTGATCATAAAACCAATACCGTATGAATTGTATGCCATGACATGGCACGGATTTGTGCTTGGGCTGCTCGCATTCTTTTTTGGGTTTTGTTTTGTACTTAGTGGAGAACGCTTTCTACAAATGTTGTTAACGTGGCGATGGTTATTTGTATCGCTCGCGGCCGGATTATTCACCTTGCGGATTCATTACTTCGGTATGCAAGCACCGGGCTATTTAGTTGTAGTTGAATCGCAATTGTGGATTTACAGTGTGCTGGCATTCGGGCACAAATATCTTAACCATACCGGAAAAGTTTTGCAATACCTGAGTGCGGCAGCGTATCCGGTTTATATTTTGCACATGTTCTTTCTTTACCTGGGATCGGTGCTTGTGTTTCCAATAGCCATTCCCGTTCAGCTTCAGTTTGTGTTGGTGTTATTGTTTACGCTTGGCGGATGTTTGCTTTTGTATGAAATCATCCGAAGAATAAAATGGTTGCGGGTTTTTTTTGGGATGAAGTTTTAATACAAAAGCAGAGTAGTTATTCCGGTGCGTGAGGACACGCACCGGGGTATAAGAGGCCACTGGGTGTTGAAATTGTTCTTTGGATTATAAAGCCAAAACCTGGTTTGGTATTTGAACTTTGTACGGGCATAAGCGAATAAATGCCATGAAAAATAACCCGAATTTCAACGCTGGTTTACTGTTTATAACCTATCTGTTGATGGATTCAGACCAGGAAATCAGCGAAAATGAGCTGAATTACCTCGATTCTGTGCGCAAAGAGGCTGGTGTAAGCGATGATGAGTTTCGTGGGTTTTATAATTCCGTTATTGGGAAAACCGAGCGCGAAATCTACCAGATTGGGATGGCGGCTATCAATCTTTGTTCAGAAACGGAGAAAGTTCAGATTTTTGTAAAGCTTTATGGAATGGCACTTGCCGATGACGTATTGCGCGTAAAAGAAGTTCGCTTTATTCTTTACGCAACCCGCATGGCCGAGGTTAGCATGGAGCGTGTAATTGAGATGGCAAACGAAGTGGGAATAGCTGTAAGCTAATATCCGGCTTACAGCTATTTTTGTTATAGACTAACCCAGTACTTGTTCAGAAATTTTTCCTGTCTTCTTATTCTTTAGAATTACTTTCTTAGCACCGTAGTGCGTAACCTCTTCTTTCACTAAGTAATGATTGGCATCGTACTCTACAAGATGACCGTCTTTGCTTACACCAACTTTACCACGCCAGACATCCAGCTTAACAGGTTCCCATTGTTTTGATTTGGCAGATTTATAGGCCGCATCTAACACTGCGTTTACCACATAGCCATCGTAAAAAGTTTCTTTGGGCTGTACTCCTTTTTCCATGGAGTTGAACATATCCATAAACATGTGGTTGTAGCCTAACTCATTCAGTTCATCACCCACCGGAAACAACCAGCCTTTATCGCTCTCTGCTTTTTCGGCAACATAGTTAGCAGCCTTGCCGGTAGTAAACATTTCGAAGCCAGTACGTAAGAAACTATTAATCCAAATAGTCCCCTCTGTTCCCATTACTTCATCGCGCAAATCCAATCCACCACGGAAAGTCCAGCTTACTTCAAACTGTGCAATGGCGCCATTCTCATATTTTACTAAACCAATGGCGTGGTCTTCGGCATCAATAGGTTTTACTTGCGTATCGGCCCAACACATTACTTCAATTGGTTTAATGTCTTTACCGATATAACTCCTGGTAATCTCCACACAGTGGCAACCCAAATCCAGAATACAACCGCCACCTGCTTGTTCAATATCCCAAAACCAATCGCTGTGTGGGCCGGGGTGCGTCTCACGCGATTTCGCCCAGAGTATTCTACCCAACGCTCCGTTCTTTACGCTCTCATGCGCCTTGATAAATTTTGGTGTGTAAACCAGATCTTCCAGATAGCCATTGAAGATGCCTGCTTTCTCCACTGCTTCAAGCATTCGCTTAGCTTCTTCGGCATTGCGACCAAGTGGCTTTGTGGTGATTACTGCTTTCTTGTGTTTACAACATAGAAGTACTGCTTCTTCATGCAGATTGTTGGGTAACGAAATACAAACCACTTCTACCTCGGGTCGGTTAATGGCTTCTTCCATTACAGTGGTGGAGAAAGCTACGTTATAATCTTGCGCAAACTTTTTTGCACTTTCTTCTCTGCGCGAGTAGATGGTTACAATTTTGTCTTTGCTTCTGTAGCCTTGAAGTGAGTCTGCATAAAAGCGGCCGATAAAACCTGAGCCGAGCATGGCGATTTTCATATGAGGTAGAGTTTTAGTTACAATTTTGTTGCTGGTTACTAGTTTCCCGATAGCTATCGGGAGGTTGCCAGTTTCAAGTTACTGGTTTGTTTTGTGTAAACTATTAATATGACTTTTGAATATTAATTCTGCTCTTACCTTTTACCAAGGTCTGTGGCCGCACAGACCTTAAGAAAAAATTTACGCAGCCTTAATTTCCTTCTTTTCTTTAAAGAACAAAATAAAATAAATCAACACTGCTATTGCAATATAAGCTGGTACCATCCAGATGGATTGCCATTGAAATGCGCCATCCACTGAATAATAATCGGCTGTAAAGCCTGAAAAGCGTGTGCCTATTACCATGCCCACACCGTACGTTGCAAACGTAAACAAGCCTTGCGCAGCATTCTTAATTTTATCTCCGGCTTTCTTTTCGGTGTACATGTAGCCGGTTACAAAAAAGAAATCGTAGCAGATGCCGTGCAAAATAATTCCTGCATATAACATCCACACACTGGTATCAATGTTTCCATACGCAAAGAATACATACCGTAAAATCCAAGCCGTCATTCCCAACAACAACATCTTCTTTACACCTATCTGATTAAACAAAAACGGAATGGCGAGAATAAACACCGCTTCCGAAATCTGGCCGAAAGTCATTTTAAAAGCTACGTTGTTCATGCCTTTATCATTCAGAAACACATTGGCAAAACCATAATAGAATGAAAGTGGAATGCACACCAAAATAGCAGCGATAAAGAATATCAAGTAGGGCTTATCTTTAAACAGCACGAATGCCTCGGTGCCCAAAGCGCTTTCGCTTGTTTTTCCTTTGGGTGGAGTATTGGGTAGAACAAAACCAAAAATCCCCAACGCTAATGAAGCGATGGCCGCCATCTGAAATGTTAAAGCCGATTTATCCAACCCCAGCGTACTGATTAAGATTCCGGCTGCAATCCAACCCAACGTTCCGAATACACGAATCCAAGGAAATTGTTTTCCCGGATCAGTCATTTGCCCGAATGCAATGCTGTTGCTCAATGCAATGGTGGGCATGTATAAAAGTGAATAGAGAAGAATAATCCAATAAAAAATGGAAGCACTATCCTTATCAACCAGTGTTGCTGAGAACAGAAGCACTGCGCCTATCAAATGCAATACACCCATAATTTTCTGCGCTGCAAAAAACCGATCGGCCACCATGCCTACAAAAAATGGCGAGATCATGGTAGCGATTGCCAATGCGCTGTAAGCCGCACCAATCTCTTTTCCGGTAGCCTCTAAAAACTCCGACATATATGTACCCATCGTTACATACCAAGCACCCCAGATAAAATATTCCAGCAGCATCATGGCCGACAACTTTGTAAACACAACAGGCTTCATACGTTCGTTCAATTTAGTTGAAGAAAGATAGAAACGCTTTTCATAAAACAGAAAGGCGCAGCGTAATTTTATACAGATGGGTTACGGTGCTACCGGCCGGTAGCGCGATTCATCAAAAATCTGTTTCGCGTTTTTTAGTTTCATCAGATCGGGCAAGGTTAGCCCAGGCTTTCGCTTGGCATAGCTGTTTACAATCTGCCAGCCTACCCACGTGCCAATGCGGCCCGGAGCCTGGTCGGCCACATCAAAAGTTTTGGGCCGTTCAGAAATATACTTCTGCCGGATTTTGGCACTGGTTGAATAAAAGACTTCATCTTCCACAAGCTTCTTCCAGATCACGTCCTGATTAGCCCGCGCCCCGGCAATCTCTTCGGCCGAGTAACCAATAAACACACTGTCGGCCACACACGGCAACATGTGTTTGGCAAAATAATAAGCCTTGCCATAGGTAATCATTTCGGCTAATACGGTTTTGTCTTGCAGATCGGTTTCGTTTAGGCGCGGGTCAATACCATAGAGCAACATCACAGAAGGAACGATAAAACTTTTCTCGTAGCGTTGTAACATATAATCATACATGTTGGGCCGATACTTTGCGCCTTTGCCCAAATAATAATCCAATCCCACTACTATTAAGGTATCGGTTACAAACAGATCGGTTTCCAAACCAGTAATGATGGTTTGAATTTTAGGCGGCTGAAAATCGGGGTAATAATATTTTAGGTTGACGAATGCCTGATTAAACTCCGATTGCAGTTCATTCAAATCGCCAAAAACCCGTTTGGTTTCCATCAGCAACGTATCAAGATGCGGATTGGAGAAGCGGGCGTAGAGTTCGTTAATAAAAACAGAATCGTTAGGGTACGATTTGCGGGCAAAAACAAAATCGCGCAACGTGGTATGGCGCGAAAAGAAATCTACTAATTGTTGTTTGCTGGTAATGGCCGGTAAGGAGTCCTGCAGCTGTTCAAAAGAATAACTTATCGTAATATCTTTTGTGTCCGGAATAAAGGCGCACTTTTCTTTAGTGCTGCAACGGGTTAATAAAAAGAAAACAAATACAGTTGCGAGTGTTTTGAATTGATGGTTCGCAAGGACACGAAGCACAGGGTTAGAAATAAGAACCGTAGAATAAGATGACGTACGAGCCGAGGGAAATAAAAAGGAAAAGGCTTGCTTCACTATGCGCATAAACAAAATTTCGGTGGCGAAGATGGTGAGAATATGTGTGATGACAAAAGCACAAACGGTTAAACGCAAGCAGCTCCTATTAATTGCAATTGTTTGAGCTTATGCTGAATTTGCAGCGTTAAATTTTTTTACACCGCATTTGCCTTGGTTCGTGTCCTTACGCACCAAACATGGATATTAAATTCGTTAACTGTGAACAAACAACCCAAACATATTGCCGTGGCCGGAAACATTGGTTCTGGTAAAACCACATTGGCCGAAAAACTTTCCAAACATTATAACTGGACTCCCCTTTACGAATCGGTAGATCATAATCCTTACCTGCGCGATTTTTATGACGACATGACGCGCTGGGCTTTTCATTTACAGATTTATTTTTTGAACAGTCGTTTTAACCAGGTACGGCAAATTCGCGAAAGCAGCAAAACTATTATTCAGGACAGAACCATCTACGAAGATGCCCACATTTTTGCGGCAAACCTGCACAAGAGTGGCCACATCAACGATCGCGATTATCAAAGTTATCTAGACATTTTTAATTCGATGGTTAGTTTTGTAGAACCGCCTGATTTGCTCATTTACCTGAAAGCCGATATCCCCAAGCTGGTACAACAAATACAAAAACGCAATCGCGATTTTGAGTTTAACATTAAGCTGGATTACCTGCGCACGCTAAACGAACATTATGAAAAATGGATTGGCGATTACAAAAACGGTAAGCTGCTAATTGTAGATGTTAATAACCTCGACTTTGTAGAGCGTGTGGAAGATTTTTCATTTATTGTTAACAAGATTGAACTGGAGCTGAATAGTTTGTTTAGTTGAACAAAAAAGGCAGTCGGAATATCCAACTGCCCTTAGAAGGTTTTCAACCTTTTAAAACGATGCAATAAAAGGTTGAAAACCTTTTTAAACTACTGCACCATAAACACCGCGTTCGAAAAAATCATTTTACCACTTTCCCAGAAATTGCGGAACAAGGGATTATCCACCAGGTAAACAACGTTACCCTGCCCTTTTTGCTCCACACCTAACACCAAACTGTTACTCATCTTTTTATTAATACGATAGCCTGCAAAACCCTGCACCGGTTTCGCATTGCCTTTAATTACACCTACGTTCCAGCCATTTTGTAAATAGCCATAGCGCAACTCGTTTGTTTTAAGTGTGTAGTAAAACTCTTTCATGCCAAAAGCAAGTGGGTGCGAACGATCTAATGTTACTTTATAAATAGCACCTGAGATGGCATCTGAAAGTTGTTTGCGATCAGCTTCTTCATAGCGGCCTAATATATCTTTCTCACGCACTTCTTTGTCTTTTTTCTCAGCTTCACTTTTCTCAGCATCATTTGCATAAGCCTTTAGTGCAAAACCCTTTCTTTCAGCAAATGAGCTTAGTGCGTTCGCGATAACAATCAATCGACCACCACCCGAAACCCACGATGAAACCCGATCCAGTGTGCCTTCATCAAACAATCGGTAACGGCCTTCCGGCACAACCAACACATCGTACTTGTTCAAATCAACATTGCCAAAATATTCTGTCCCGATTTGTGTAATCGGGTAGTGAAGTTGTTCTTCAAAGAAATGCCAGATTTCGCCTGCGCTTAATGATGAGGTTTGATCGCCAAACAATACTGCGATCTTAGGTGCCTTCAAATAACCAACCGATGATGAACCAAAGTCTTTACCCCGATCTACAAAGCCGGTAGTGCTGGTATAAATTTTTCTTTCCTTATCCGTAGCCAGTTTTTTAATCAGGTTATCAAAGTCGGCCACGCTTTCATTATTTCTGCGGGTTACTATTAATGTGCCCGGTTCAAAATTCTGACCAGCCACTGCAAATGCTTTTTCTGATGCGCGAACCTTTATATTTTTATTCAGCAACGCTGCCAGAAATTCCACATCGCGTAAGCTTTCGTATTTAAAAATGTAAGCGTAGGGTTTTGCTATTACAGTATTATTATCAATAGATTTGGGTTGATAAGCTTTACCTATGTTCATGCGCTCGTTCAGGGCATATCCTTTCAGATCATAATTATACATCAAGTTCCATGCGGTAATATCATACGTAGCCGAATCCGGAAGTTTGGAAACCGGTTCGAACAATGTGGTGATAAACCTCGACTTAGGCTGATAGATGTTGATGATCACATCATCGGTGTTTACATTGGCTGTTCCGGTAGTTTGTGTTTGGTAATCAAAACCTCTGGTAACTTTACTGGCAGCCGGATGGCCGTATTTAATCGAGTGGCTATCCAACCATTTGGTTAGTTTGCTGATCTTATCCACATTATTGTCGCCTTTAATTACATACGTTTTGTAAGGCGCAACCGGGTTGTTCAGATTTTCTTTCGAATACTTTTCAAACTCATCTACCACGCGAGTGGAATTAATTGAAGTAATTTCTACTGTAGATAAACCCGTGGTGTGGTGATGTGTTAATCTGTCTTTCAGCGTAAGCGGATCGCCCTCGCGTGTGGTAATACTCAAACCACCAAAGCCTCCACCGCCTTGTTCATAAGTCATACCGATTGCTCCACTGTATGTGGGATAAGTATCACCATAACTTGGATAATACAAATCGAAAACTTCTTTGGTAAAGTATAACCAACCTTGTTCATCGAAATACTTGGCGTGATTTTTTCCAATCATGGTTTGGAACTCACGTTGCCACGGAGAAATTACTTCATGAAAGGGTTCCGCGGCCGGAGCGAAGTAATAAGGACTATTATAGCCTTGTTCATGAAAATCGATATGCACATGCGGAAGCCATTCATTATAAATTTTTATTCTCGCTCTTGATTCCTTCTGTGTAAGCCAAGCCCAATCGCGATTCAGATCGAACAAATAATGATTGGCTCTTCCGCCCGGCCACGGCTCGCGGTGTTCTTTGGCATCGCCACTGGAGTTGTAGGGATTGTTGCCATATTGATTGTAGAAGTTTGCGTAGCGATCGCGACCATCGGGATTGATACACGGATCCATTATCACTACTGTATTTTTAAGCCACTCTTTTGTTTTTGCATTGGCCGGATTTACCAACTCATACAGTGTTTTCATGGAAGCTTCCAGCGAGCTGGCCTCGTTGCCATGCACATTGTAGCTGAGCCACACAATGGCAACTTTGCCTGCGGCCGAACCTTCCTGCACACCCGCTCGCTTCAGGTTGTCCTGCCGGATTTGTTCGAGGTTAGCAAAATTTTCGGGCGAAGCAATGACTGCATAAATGAGTGGACGCAGCTCGTTGGTTTCACCATATTGGGTAACTTTTACATTGGGCGAAAGTTCATCGATGTATTTAAAATACTCAACCACCCGGTGATGGCGCGTAAAACGCGAACCCAGTTCATAACCCAGAAATTGATCGGGGGTTTGAATGGTTTGAGCGGTACTTGTGAAAGAAAGGATTACGAATGCAAAAAGAAATATTTGTTTCATAAAAATGATTAGAGTTGGCCTCACCCCCAACCCTCTTCACAGGAGAGGATGGAGAGTAAGTTATTTGGGCAAGGTGTTAAAAATTCAATTCTGCTTCAACAGTCTTTTTATTTGTGGTTGATGGTGAATCATGTGCTCGCGGAAGAAACGCATGGCCTGAAGAATATTTAGTTTTCCGGCTACCGGATGTTTATAAACTTTTCGGGTTAGTTGATCGGCTGTAAACTGGCTTAGCAAATCTTTCATATCGGCACGCGTGGTAGCCCAGGCTTTGGCAATAGCGGCAGCATCGGCAAACGTGGGCGTATTATCTACCACCACTTTGGGTGCTTTAAACTTAAAAGGCAATCGCTGGGAAATAATGAGGGTTAGCATTTTTAACTCTTCTACAATACCGGTGCGCGGCTGCTCCGCTATTGCCAAATACTTCTTTTTAAGGTATTGTACTGACAATTGCTCGGATGTTATTAAGTGAGCAAGCACCTGGCTAAGCGACCACTGGCCTGGTGAACCATGGTGTAACTGTTCGGGGCTGTACGATTCTATAAGATGCAATAATTCCTGTTTTTGCTTTTCAATTTTTTCGAAGACGGTTTGAAGTTGGGGGTGCATTGTAAAACAGGTTTAAGGTAAATGTAATTTGATTTTGTGAAGTCCGGTTTTGACATCCACAATAAATATTTTAGCTTTAACTTTAACCTTATCAAAAACCTAACCTTAACTTATCATGGAAAATCAAGCTGCCGGAAGACCTCCAAAATCGTGGTTAATCGAATCTATTCTGGTAACTCTCTTTTGTTGTTTACCTTTAGGCATTGTGGGTATTATAAACGCTACCCGAGTGGAATCACGGTTTTATGCCGGTGATATAGCCGGTGCCAATCAAGCTTCTGCTGATGCTGGCAAGTGGACTAAAATTGGGTTCTTCGTGGGTATTGGTGTGAACATACTTTTTATCCTTCTCTACATCTTTGTTATTGGAGCGAGTGTAATGGGTGCAATGGGCTAAACTCAAATATTTGATACTTGGGATAAGTGCAACAGGATTAATACTCTTGTACAAGAGTATTAATCCTGCAATGCACCTCTTTCCAAAGTGTCCATTTCTTTTCTTCACTGGATTACAATGTCCAGGTTGCGGATCACAGCGAGCCGTTCATCATCTTCTTAATGCAGAGGTTAAAGAAGCATTCTCGTTAAATCCATTGCTTGTAATTTCAATTCCTTATATCATTATTGGGTATCTGTTCGAAATTCTGCCATTGGGTGAAAAAGGTCTTAGAATTAGGAAAACACTCTATGGAACCAGGGCTATACTTGTTATCCTAATTATCGTAATAGGATTTGCTGTATGGCGTAATCTTTAGCTTATCGTAAAAAGAAAATCGCTTTCGACTTCATTTCAACACTTGCCGGCAAAAAACCAACCAACTCACCTTCTGCTTCTATTGCAACAGGTTGTTCGGAAGTAATTTCAATTTTATTGCTAAGCTCATACTGTATTTGAGAATCATTGATTTTACTTCCTTGCTTTAACGTTTGTAAATACAACAGGAATTTTAACAGTGGCACATCTCCAGCCACAAAAAGATTAAACACCCCATCATCTTGTTTTGCTTCGGGTGCCAGATAGATTCTATTGCCAAACGATTTTCCGTTTGCAATTGCCAACACCCGCACGGCACCGCGCCAATTCCACGTTTGCGTTTTTAATTCTACTGGTTCGGGAGTGTGCGTAAAAAAAGTTTTAATAATGGAGGTAAGGTAGCGCAGGTTTGCTCCCATCCAGGCCGGAGCTTTTTCCATTTGTTTGATAGTGGCTGGCCCCATACCAGCACTGCATACATTTATAAAATAATGTTGCTTCTCCTTTCCGTTAAAATCTTTACACGTAATAAAGCCAACATCGGTAGGCTTGCCACCTTGTTTAAGCAATTGCAATAAATGCTTCGCATCAGTTAAAGCCCCAATTGCTCCGGCAAAATCATTACCCGAGCCTAATGGTATCACCCCGAGGGTTGGAAATGGTTTGTTTGGTGATGTAAGTATTCCGTTTAAAACCTGATTGAGTGTACCATCGCCACCGGCAGCAAGTATTACATTAAACTTACCAACTACTTCCTTTGCTAACTCTGTTGCATGGCCTGCATACCGGGTTTCAAAAACGGTTATTGCATACTCCTTTTGTAATGGCGGTAAAATGTTTTTATAAAAGAATTGCTTCTTGCGCGAAATGCCGTTAAGGATGATGGCGATGTTCAATTTTCTAATTGTGTCTATTGGCCTCACCCCGCCTTCATTCCTCAGGCACCCCTTTCCCATTGGGAGAGGGGAAGGGGTGAGGGTTACTTACAACTCTTCTTAATAGCAGCCTTTGCATCGGGCAAACCCATTTCATCGGCACGTTTTAAATCGAGGCAGCCATCGTAATTGTTATTCATTAAAAGTTTTACGAGTCCGCGCTGGTAATAAGTTTCCGGATCGCTGGGATACAATTCGATAGAGGCGGTGTAATCTTCAACGGCACCGGCATAGTTTTCTTTTTCGGTTTTGCTCCAGGCGCGATTATCGTAGTAGGTCGGATTGGTATCGTCTAACTGAATGGCTTTTGTATAGTCGGCAATAGCGCCATCATAATCTTCCAGATTGTGTTTAATTACACCCCTTAGGTTATAGGTTTCAGGATCATTGTTATTTAGTTCAAGGGCTTTGTTGTAATCCTGCAGTGCCCCCTTTAAATCTTCTTTTGCGGTTTTGGCCAAGGCGCGGTTTTCAAATTTAAATGGGTCTTTAGGATCGAGCCGGATGGCTTCGTTATAATCGGCAATAGCTTTATCAAAATTGGTTGTATTGTAATAAGCTACACCCCGGTAGTTATATAAATTAGCATCGGTTTTATCGTACTCAATAGCTTTGGTGTAATCGTCTATCGCACTTACAAATTCACCCAGTTCAGCTTTTACCAACCCTCGGTTAAAATATTTATCGGCATCGGCTGGTCCTAATTCAAGGGCTTTTGAAAAATCGAAATATGCGGCTTGTAAATCTTCTACATTATAATAAGCGAACCCCCGGTTGGTGTAAGCATCGGCATAGCGGGCATTGAACTTTATAGCTTTGGTAAGGTCCAGAATGGCTGCTTCATCATCGCCTAAGTTTATTTTTGATTCACCGCGGTAGTTAAGAGCCTCTGCATATGTGCTGTCTATTTCCAAAACAAAATTAAAATCGCCAATGGCTCCATAAAAATCTTTTAAGCCCATGTTGGCGCGGCCCCGTAATAAAAAGGCTACCTTATTACGCGGGTTGGTTTCTATAATTTTGGTGAGATCGGTTTTGGCAGCTTTAAAATTACCGGCTTCAATCTTTTTACGTGCAGCTTCTACATCCTGCCCCTGGCTACATAGTGGGATCAATAACAAAATTAAAATCAGCTTTTTCATTGTCATTATGTCTGAACAGGCAAGTTAGCAAGAAATAGCTAAGGTATTCCACTTGAATGGTGCGGGTAAAGCCCCGTTAAACCTTTTAACAAATTTTTTTAAGCGTGGTTTGATGTTTGTAGTAAATTGGATGCCTTAAATACTTACTTCATGAAGCATGTTCTGATTTTTTGCCTCGGGTTTATGGTTGTGCAGGTTGCAGCGCAGGAAAAACCATTGGATATGAAAATGGATTTTGAACAATACGATCCGCCCTCTACCCTTAAAGTGGCAGAACATCGGTTAAAGCGGGCCAAGTTTCCGTTTATTGATATTCACAACCACCAGGGCAACATGAACACCAGCGATTTTAAAGACCTGATTGCCAAAATGGATGCGCTGAACATGGGTGTGATGATTAACCTGAGCGGTCGCGGCTTCAGAAGCAGTGGCGACCACCTGGAAAAATCGATTGAAAACATTAACAACCGTTACCCCAACCGGTTTGTGTTGTTTACCAATGTTGATTTTAATGATATAGATAATCCGGAATGGACAGCGCGCACGGTTAAACAATTGGAAACGGATATTAAACGCGGAGCAAAGGGATTAAAGATTTATAAAAGCCTGGGCTTACACAGCAAAGACAGTAAAGGCAATCGCATTGCTGTTAACGATCCGCGTATCGACCCGGTATGGGCCAAGTGTGGCGAGTTGGGTGTGCCGGTATTAATTCACACAGCCGACCCCAAACCTTTCTGGGATCCAATCGATAACCGGAACGAACGCTGGCTGGAACTAAAACTTCATCCAGGCAGACGCTACGATGAAACCTTCGCCACCTGGGAAACATTGATTGCCGAACAACACGATGTGTTTCGCAAACATCCTAAAACAACATTTATAAATGCACATTTAGGCTGGTACGGAAACGATTTGAATAAGCTGGGTGAGTTGATGGAAAAATACCCAAACATGCTTACTGAAATAGGAGCGGTAATTGCCGAACTTGGAAGACAACCCCGCGCGGCCAAAGCCTTCTTAACTAAATATCAGGATCGGGTTTTATTTGGTAAGGATAGCTGGGTACCAGAAGAATATGAAACCTACTTTAGGGTGTTGGAAACAGAGGACGAATATTTTCCTTATCACAAACGTTATCATGCTTTCTGGCGCATGTATGGTATCGGTTTACCCGATGAGATTCTGAAAAAAGTGTATTATAAAAATGCGTTGCGTATTTTGCCTAATATGGATAAGAGTCAGTTTCCAAAATAATGCGACTAAATTTTTACCGCAGAGA
This sequence comes from Cyclobacteriaceae bacterium, assembly GCA_019638395.1. Classification (GTDB taxonomy): domain Bacteria; phylum Bacteroidota; class Bacteroidia; order Cytophagales; family Cyclobacteriaceae; genus ELB16-189. The sequence continues at coordinate 645,533 of JAHBTX010000002.1, read as the reverse complement.
ACGCGGAGAATCGCAGAGAAAATTTTGAAATACATTCTGATGTATAAATTTCTTTGCAGTTAAAATTTTTATGCTTTAATAAAGTTTCTTTATGAACTTCCACACGCGCAGGTGGGTTAAGCCCGAAGATCTGAACCCAAACGGAACCTTGTTTGGTGGAAAGTTATTGAGTTGGATTGACGAAGAGGCTGTAATCTATGCCATGATTCAACTCGATAACAAACGAGTTGTTACCAAATACATGTCTGAAATAAATTTTGTGAGCTCTGCCAAACAAGGCGACATTATTGAGCTTGGTTTAGTGCCCACCAACTTTGGCCGCACTTCTATTACGCTGCAATGTGTGGTACGCAATAAAATGACCCGCAAAACAATTCTTGAAGTGGACAAGATCACATTTGTGAATCTGGATGCCGAAGGCAAACCCGCGCCACATGGCAAAACAAAAATTGAATACGTAAAAGATCGGTTTGAAGGAAAGATTGAAGGCGAGTTGCCTGCCTGATGTACATGATGCGTTTTGTACTTGTTCTGTTTTTCTTCTTACAATTTTCGATCGGCTTCGCGCAAAGTAAGCAAGCCTACTCATTAAACCTCTCCTCGCAACAAACACAAGGGCCCATCGGTTTTTTAGGAATGGCCAATGACCCTGTTCGGTTAATTGCCGAAGTGCGACCCGATGCTTTTGGATTTGACAAACCCATTCCGGGTAAGCTTAAAATTTTCGCTTCTGCAGATTCTATTCTTAGTCAAAACGATCTTGTCGTATTAGACTCTGTCTGTACGCTACCTGATTATTCCTATCAAAGTTTTCCCATTAAACATTCGCTTAAACCGGGTTCATACTATCTGCTGGCACAGTTTTTTGCCAAGGATACCAACCTCTTCGAACCACAAAGTGCTGTGGTTAAACTCTCTGTTGAGCTAATCGGATTTACAGCACAAGTAAAAGAGTTGTGGTTCAGTCACATCAGAACTTCTGAATACAGTGAAGATACCAACTTGTTTGCCGAGATTAGTCTTACCCTTACAGGCAATACCGTTTCAATTGGTTCACTGAGTAGCGAGTGGGCCATTAGTTTAACAAAAGGTAAAAAGGCAGAAGCACTTACTTCTGTTTATCGTACCGATTCGCTGCACCCAGGACACACCACTATTGTGTTGGAAGAAAGTCTCTTCAACAATCCCGATTTCAAAAACTTCAATCAGGTTTCCATCAAACTTACCTCCGCCTATTTTTCTGAAGGCTACATTAAAATTCCCGATGTAACTTTTAACCTGCCTGTAAAAGTTATTACTGACATTGATCAGTTAAACGCATTCAGGCGTAAGCGCGATCCTTATCTTACTTATGGAAGTTTCGTCTTAAAACAAGAAGCGTTGGATTCGCTTGCCGTAGAAAAACTTTATACCGAAGCCGAGCTTTTCTATTCTATTTATACCCGAGCGCTTCAAGCTGCTGCTGCCAAGGATTTTAGTCGTGCCATTTCATTGGCCGATTCGGCATTTGCCTTTGTGGGCAACCATCGCGCAAGCAGTTTACTTTTTACAGATGCCGGATTAATGTCGGGCTTGTATTCGGGTTTGTTTAAAATTCTTCCTGAAGATCGCAAATCAGAAATTAATAATCGCCTGGGCGAAGCGATGAAGATGGGCGACTTGATGACATCCGCATATAGCGATTTAATTCAACGACTATTGCCCGACAGTCTGGATCACTATAACGAAATGGAGAAGAGCGGCTATTTCGATAAACCAGAAATTTTTCATCAGCCGCTTATTTCATCGCTTCCCATTCTTTGGAAAGCACGAAGTATTCCTGCGTTGGAGCACTTCATCCGTAATACCGATTACGAATCGGCCGATATGATTATTGAACAAGCCATCCGGCATCAGCAATTAGTAAAGCCTGTTTGGCAAATTATTCAATCAGATACCGCTCTTATTAGAAATTTTAATCATGCAGCTACTGCAGCCACCGAACAAAATTCCATGTTGGATTTTTTAATCGCCAGGTTAGACTACTATGCTGCTTCGGGACTATATGATGAAGGAGCAAAAGTAGTGGCTGAGGCTACGCTTGCTTTTGCATGCAGCTACCAATTTCAACCCGATCGTTTATGGCTTAGTTCCGCCCGATTCTTTGAAACACTTGGCAACTTTACCAAAGCCGATTCGCTCTATAAACTATGCGATGAATATTTTAAAAAAGAACAAGTTGAAAATCCCAATCCGTTGTGGACACTCTCTGGTGAAAATCAAACGGTATTGCAGGCGCGGTTGGGAGCTTTCATCCCACAAGATCAGACCCTGGCCGAAGCCCTGGAAAAACTTCGAAAAGAAAATCTGTTCGCATACCTTGATGTGCTCAATAACCGGATGTTAGTACAAAAGTTAGCATACCGTGGCAATCCGGTTTACAAAAACTTTTACCTCAATCAAATAAAACAATTGGATGCGCAAGGTCAATATTTTACAGCCAATGAATGGCTAAAAGATCTCGCCTTCTTTCTGGGGCGCGAAGGCCAGCACAAACAAGCAATTACGTTATACGAAAACCTTTTTGTTACAGATAATCTTAAAGCCACTGCATTTCGGTTGGGATTTTCAGAAGAAGCCCAACTGTTTTATGCCCAGCGGCAGCGCGAAGTCTTAAGCCGGTACATCAACGTGCTTACCGATTTTGAGAAGTCGGCAACGCCAGCTGCTTACGATAGTGCGTTGCAAATCTGTTTACAACAAGTTCTGTTTCAGCATGCATTTATCCTGCGTGGAAATTTTCAATTGTTGTATGATGTGTCGCGATCAACCGATCAGCAAGTAGCCAACAACTTTGTATTGTGGCAGGAGTTGCGCAAATACCTGAACGAGCTTTATGTGAAAGGCGAGCCCGATCAAAAAGCATTAACTGCCTGGAAAAAGTATATTCTGGAAACCGAGAAGAAACTCATCCGTTCGGCCCGCGATACAGCCAGCATGAAGCTGGACTATATTCCTTCTTTGGATTCTATTCGCGCAAAGCTAAAACCGGACGAAGCTGCTATTGAAGTTGTGCGCTATACCGTAAATCATAAAACTTACTATGGCCAGCAGGTAAAGTATGCTGCCTTAATCATTTCGCATCAGGGGCCATTGCAATTTGTGCAGTTGCCATCAGCAGGCGCGGAACTGGAAGGAAGGTTTTATAAACGCTATCGCAACAGCATCATACTAAAACAAGAAGACATTCATTCGCATGGAATTTATTGGGAACCTCTCGCCAAACACCTTGCGGGAATTAAAACTGTTTACTGGGCCCCCGATGGTGTGTATCATCTTATCAATCTTAATACACTGTTCAACCCGGCTTCCAATCAACATGTGGTTACTGAATATAAAATTCTTACCGTACCAACCATTGCCAGCATCAACACTCCAGGGTTAATCAACTTTAAGTCGGCAACGGTTTTAGGTAACCCGCTTTTTGGAACTGGGAAAAAGAAATACCAGGCTGATACTATTCGTACTTCGCGTGAGTTTTTAACGCGGCAGGCAATTGTTGAACTTCCCGGAACCGCTACCGAAGTAGAAGCAATTACCAACGTGTTGAAAAAACAACAAACAAGCGTAACTCAACTTACACAGCAAAACGCTACCAAGCAGCAGCTCTTCAACAACAGCAATGCAGATGTAATGCATCTGGCAACGCATGGATTTTGGTTAGATCAACCAGGTAGCGAATCCGCATATCGCAACATGTATGAAACACTGGCTGGTAGTGGTCTTATTCTGGCCGGAGCACAAAAGGCCAACGGTGAAAATGATTTTACTTTAATGCCACAAGGTATTTTAACATCGGCCGAAATTCAGGATTTGAATTTATTCAACACAAAGTTGGTGGTGCTTTCTGCATGCGAAACCGGCCTGGGCGAAGTGGTTCCCGGTGAAGGGCTTTACGGACTGAAGCGTGCCTTACTGAAAGCCGGTGCCCAAAACATCATTACTTCATTGTGGAAAGTAGATGATGAAGCCACCATGTTATTCATGACAGGCTTTTATACTACGCTTGCCGAAAATCACAACCTCACAGAATCATTTCAACAAGCTATGCTTACGCTGAAGGCTAAATATCCGCAACCGTACTATTGGGGAGCTTTTGTGCTTACGCAGAATTAGAAACAGTTATAAGTTTTTCTTATCGCTGGCTTTCCAGTGTATTCTTTCCAACGTTATAAGCATAGACGGCTGCCGGCAAATATTGAATTTGTACCGATTGATATTCTTTTACTCCTGACTTATCAATGGAGGTTACTAATGCCTGCTTAAGATCGTTTTCAATACAAAATGTAGTTAAACTTTTTAGCTCATTAGGGGCTTCAAAATATCGGTTAGACCACTTTATTTCGACCGCCCAATCGGGTCGATTTGTTTTTCTGCTTAAGCTAACCAAATCTACCTCACCATTTTTCCATCGCGCATAGTAAGGCACAAAAGAAGTTCGCTGCATCCATTGGCTAAAAATAGAAGTTTCAACCATTGCGCCCATACCATCTTCATTTGCCGATAACGGTGCAAACAAGGCACTTCTTAAACTGGGGTTTGTTAAGTATATTTTAAAGAAGTTCTCCCGTTGGAAACGCCCTGCTTTTTGGTCAACCCGCTTTACTATGTGAATCAAAAATGCGGCCTCGAGATAAGATAGATACTGCCGAAGCGTATTTTTTCTTACACCACTATTCTTACTTAGTTCATCAATACTGCACTCTTGCCCACTGTTCCAGGCAATAGTTGTAAATAGAGAGTTTAGTTCTTGCACATCCTGTATACCATACAAGCCTGGCAAATCCCGTAGCAATACTTTATCGATTATATCTGCCCGCATAAAGCGGCTGGCGTTACTTTGTATCTCCTGATTAAAAATTACCTCTGGATAACCGCCAAAATTTATATAGTTAACAAAGTGTTTGTTTAATTCTGAAATGTTTGTGGTGGATGAGAATAAGGCAATGTTTCCTTTCCAGTTGATTGTATCAGGCTTAATCAGTACGGACAGATTTTTTAAGTGTATAAATTCATGGAAGGTTAAAGGGGGAAGCATAAAATCTGTAAATCTTCCGGCTCCACTTTCAATACTTTTTAGTTTTAGCGCTGCTGCTGCAGAACCACTTGCCACAAAGCGTGTGCTGCGATAAGAATCCACCATGGCTTTCAGGTGTACCTCCCATTCCTTCAGGTATTGAATCTCATCCAAAAATATATACCAACCCTTTGCATCAGTATCTCCGGTGGCCTTTCTGGCCATTTCAAACAATGCATCTAATAGAATATTATTATAGATAGGGGTTTCTATTGATGCGTATAAAATTTTTTGTGGTGATACCCCATCTGCAATCAATTGTTGAATGGTGTGATAAATCATTACGGTTTTACCCACTCGCCTTGGCCCCATTAGTACACATGCCCGATGCACCGAGGTTTGATGTACGAGCGGATAAAACAGATTGAAGTAAAGTCGCGGCTTGAATGAACGATAATAGCTGTCTAGATTTCCAGTTGCCCACCACGGGTTTTCAAATTGCAGGCGGGCTATAATTTGGTCTTCAGAAAATGAATTTAACGACATAATAACCAAATTTATATCAAATAAGGTTTTAAAAAAAATCTTATTTTACCTTTATGTGTCTTATAAGTATTTTTTTACAATTTTTAAGGCTTATTTGGCTCAACCCTCTGAGTGTCTTTTTCTTAAGTTTTGCCAGAACTATATTACAAGGACTACCAATTCAATAACATCAATAAACCTGTTGCCTATCTTCGCATTTTGGTGCTTCAAACTTCAGTTATGATTAAAGACTACATTCAATCCAACCAACAACGCTTTTTAGACGAACTTTTTGAGTTGCTGCGTATTCCATCCGTAAGTGCCGACAGTCGCCACAAAGGTGATGTGCGCAAAGCAGCCGAGTACATCGTACAAAAATTAAAAGCAGCCGGTGCCGATACGGTAGAACTTTGCGAAACAGCAGGCCACCCAATTGTGTATGGAGAAAAGCTGATTGATAAGTCGTTGCCCACTGTTTTGGTGTATGGCCATTACGATGTGCAACCGCCCGACCCGCTCGATCTGTGGACTTCGCCCCCGTTTGAACCCGTTGTCAAGGATGGAAAAATTTATGCGCGTGGTTCGTGCGATGATAAAGGTCAGTTTTACATGCACATCAAAGCGTTTGAAGCCATGATGCAACTGAAACAACTTACCTGCAACATCAAGTTTATGATTGAAGGTGAGGAAGAAGTAGGCTCTGATAACCTCGGTACATTCGTAAAGGAAAATCGCGATAAGCTAAAAGCCGATGTGATTTTGATTTCAGATACTTCGGTTATCTCCATGGATACGCCTTCTATAACTGTTGGCTTACGCGGATTAAGTTACATGGAAGTAGAAGTTACCGGCCCTAACCGCGATTTGCATTCGGGGGTGTACGGTGGTGCCGTAGCCAATCCCATCAACATCTTAAGCAAAATGATTGCTTCGCTGCACGATGAAAACGGTCACATTACCATTCCGGGCTTTTACGATAAGGTTGCTGAGCTAACTGCAAGCGAGCGTGAAGCATTAAATAAAGCCCCGTTTAATCTCGATCGATACAAAAAAGAATTAGACATTGCCGATATACAAGGCGAAAAGGGTTACACCACATTAGAGCGCACGGGCATTCGTCCTACATTAGATTGCAATGGTATTTGGGGTGGCTACACGGGTGAAGGTGCCAAAACGGTATTGCCATCCAAAGCTTACGCGAAAATTTCCATGCGGTTGGTTCCCAACCAAAACAACCATGAGATAACAGACTTGTTTACCAAACATTTTCAATCGCTCGCACCTAAATCAGTAAAAGTAAAAGTAACAGCACTGCATGGTGGCGAACCAGCCGTAACACCCACCAATTCAAAAGCATTTACCGCTGCCAGCAAAGCCTTTGAAGAAGTGTGGGGCAAAGCGCCTATTCCAACCCGTGATGGCGGTAGTATTCCGATTGTTTCACTTTTTAAAAAGGAATTAGGATTGGATACTGTACTGATGGGCTTTGGTTTGGATAGCGATGCGATACACTCGCCCAACGAACATTACGGCATAAAGAACTTTTTAATTGGTATTGAAACAATCATGTCCTTTTATAAACACTTCGCGAAAGCCTGAAATGTTGATTTTTTAAAAACAAAGGCTCCTGGGAGCCTTTGTTGTAAACCCGTAAGTTTTTATTTATTTCTTACTAAATCGTAGAACAAATAAAATTCTTTTTCGTACACTTGTTCTACAATTTAGTAACTAATATGATCGAAACCCGATTAGGAGAATTTGAAGAAGTAATTCTATTACTGGTGGGCATTTTGGGCGAAGGTGCCTATGCCTATCGCATTGCCGAAGAATTTAAAAATCAAACCGGCCGCGCTATTTCCATTGGTGCCACGCACTCTACATTAGATCGATTAGAAACCAAAGGCTTTCTGAAATCGGAAATGGGCAGTGCTACAGCCGAACGCGGTGGCCGCAGAAAAAGAATTTTTAACATAACAGCATTGGGTAAACGCGTGCTCAAAGAATCGCGCGACTTTAAAGTGAGTTTGTGGGAACAGTATCCTGCGTTTAAGGTGAATTTTAATTAGGTATTAGGAGATTGGGTATTGGGGAATTAGGCATCGGGAAACTAGACATTAGTGATGGAAGAATTGAAACCACCGGTATGGGCGAATAGATTGTTACGCAGGTTTTTGCGCGATGATCTAGCGGAAGAAGTTCAAGGCGACCTGGAAGAAAAATTTTATGTAGATGTAAAGTTAAAATCTGTATTCCGCGCAAAGCTTGGTTATTGGTTTCAGGTTTTTAATTACCTGCGGCCGTTCGCACTCCGAAAGAAAAAATCAGCACAGCTTAATCAGTACGATATGTTTCAGAATTACTTCAAGATAGCTTCGCGTAATCTGTTAAAACAAAAACTCTATTCAGGAATTAACATTGCGGGGCTCGCACTTGGTCTTACTTGTTTTATGGTAATTCTGTTGTATGTGCAGCATGAGTTTTCATACGATCGGTTTTATCCTAACACAGAACGCATCTACCGCGTGTATCAGAAACAAGCAGGCAATGAGTTTATGGGCACCGATTATTTTGCCGTAACACCCGCACAACTTGCCCGTGTTATGATGGAAGAATGCCCGGAAGTTGCACATGCCACTTCGGTACAACGCACTTCAGGGTTGTTATCGCATAACGATACCAATTTCTGGCAGGAAGGAATTGCAGCCGATGCGGAGTTCTTCAACGTGTTTCGCGTTTCGTTTAATGAAGGTAATCCGCAAACAGCTTTAGCGGATGGGCGCAGTATTGTGTTAACGCAAACATTAGCGCAAACTGTTTTTGGCGATCAGGATCCTATTGGGAAAGCATTTCGGTATCAGGATGTAGCTGAAGATTTTATCGTTACGGGCATCATTCCCGATCCACCGGCCAATGCATCTTTTAAATATTCATTTGTCATTCACTTACTCTATAGCTCTGGTTATGCAGAAGAAATAAAACATACTGGTTGGAGCAACAACTCGTACTATACATTTTTTGAATTGCGTGAAGCAGCGGCAGTGCCCGATTTGGAAAACAGATTTGCAGCGCTTCTGAAAAAATACCAGCTTCCGGAAGATTATGCGGATTATCCCTTTAAAGATCAATACTTCGCACAATCGTTAACCGACTCGTATTTTCAAACAGGAGTAAACTTTGATCTTGGCCAAAAGGGAAATCTGAAAGTTATTTACGCCTATGCAGCAGTAGCATTAATTGTTTTGTTGCTGGCATGTGTAAACTACATGAATTTGGCTGTGGCCCGTTCGGTTAAGCGTGCCCGCGAAGTAGGTTTGCGTAAAGTTGTAGGGGCAATGCGTGCACAACTTGTAGCGCAGTTTTTAGGCGAGTCGGTTTTGATTGCATTGTTCGCGTTAATACTTGCGATTGGTCTTACGTATGGCGTGTTGCCTTATTTCGCACAAATTGTAGAGCGCCCGGTGGAGTTTAATCTGCTTGCTAACCCGTATGTAATTCCGGCTTTGTTAGTGCTGGTATTGATGGTGGGATTATTATCGGGCAGCTATCCGGCTTTCGCGATGTCTTCTTTAAAACCAATTGATGTTCTCAAAACAAAAACGGACGTAAAAATTTCTGGTTTCAGCTTGCAGCAATTTCTGATGGTGTTTCAGTTTGTGGTTTCCATTGTACTAATCTTCAGCAGCGTGGTGATCTATCGCCAACTAAATTTTATGAAGAATAAAGAATTAGGTTACGATAAAGAGAACGTAGTTACCATTTGGATAAAAGATCGTGCCCTGCGCGAAAAGTTTGAGGTGCTGGCGAGCGAGTGGCAGCAACATCCCGGTATTATTCATACTACCATGGCCACCAGCCTTCCGGCCGATATATCTTCCAGTACGTTGATTAAAAAAACAGCAGCCGATAAAGATCAGCTGGCTATTTACCAGTGGTCGGTTGGAGCCGATTTTCTAAATGTATTCGGAATAGAACTTGTAGCGGGGCGCACTTTTTCGGAAGAAATAAAATCGGACGTAACGGAAGAGAATCTGATTATAAACGAAACGGCCGCGCGTGCCTTGGGGTGGACAGCCACAGAGGCAATAGGAAAACAAGTTGATCGTGATGGCGCCAAAACTATTATCGGGGTAGTGAAGGATTTTCACATGCTCTCCATGCATTTGCCCATTCAACCCTTAATGATTCGCTACACAAATTTCTGGGGTCGGTTTTTTGCCATCAAGATTAAACCAACCGAAATACCGCAAACCCTTGGTCATATTGAAGCAGTATTGAAGAAAAATTCAATCTATCCGTTCGAGTATCAGTTCTTAAGCGATGAATACAACAAGCTTTACAGCAGCGAACTGAAGTTGGGTGAAGTGTTTGGATTCTTTACCATTACTTCCATTGTTATTGCTTCGTTGGGTTTGTTTGGCCTCGCAGCATTTACTACAAGTCAGCGTACAAAGGAAATCGGCATTCGTAAAGTGTTGGGTGCATCGGTACAACAGGTGGTTGTGATTCTCTCACAAAGTTTTGCCTGGCGCGTGTTGGCCGCATTTATTATAGCGGTACCGCTCGGCTGGTTTGCGATGAATAGTTGGCTACAGGATTTTGCGTATCGCATTCAGCTAACATGGTGGATGTTCGCCTTAGCCGGATTAACTGCATTTATGGTGGCGGGTATTTCCATCGGGTATTTATCGATCCGGGCATCGCAGGCAAACCCGGTTGATAGTTTACGATCAGAATAAGCTGAACAAAAATTTGAATCTATAAAGAAGAGAATGCTAAACAAGCAACTTAATAACTGATGAGAATCTACTCTCTTTTTATGATCTTTTTAAGTTTCAGTTCGTTGGGACGGCAACACCTTACGACAGAACAACTTGAAAAGTTAGATCGAATAGCAACGCAAGATGTGCCAAGTAAAGCACCGGGTATCGCAACGGCAATAATTAGTGATGGGAAAATCATATTTGAAAGATATGCCGGTTATGCAAATTTAGAAGACAGCACTTTGATAGGAGAAGAATCCCGATTCAACATTGCATCAAATGGAAAGCAGTTTACGGCATTAGCCATTTTGAAATTGGCTGCTATGAAGAAGCTAAATTTAACAGACGACATCAGAAAGTATTTTCCCGACTTATATCCAACGATTAAAGACAAGATTTCAATAAACAATCTACTCAACCACTCAAGTGGAATCAGGGATTTTTATGATCTACTTTCCTTGCAAGGCATTACATGGTGGGAACAAAATTATACGAACCAGGATATATTGAAGATAGTAAAAAACCAGGTTGAGTTGAATTTTCAGCTCGGAACAATGTATTTATACAGCAACACCAATTATATTTTATTAGCATTACTCGTTGAGGTAGTAAGTAAAAAAAGTTTCGTTGAATTCACGAATGGTATGTTTCAAGAACTGAATATGCCAAATACGTCTTTCATTGACGATGCAACTAAAATCAGGGGACAAATTGCTAAGTCCTACTTTAACTTTAACACATGGACAACCTATAATTGGATATGGAATGCATGCGGTGATGGAAATGTATTCTCTACTCTAAAAGACCAAATACAGTGGGAATTAATTGTTCAGGGCAAGGTACACACAAAATTCAACAGAAAGATAATTGAACAAAGCCAATCACTTGTTTCTAATTCAATTAAAAATTATGGCTATGGTTTGGAATTCGGTACATACAAAGATTTTGAGTACCGTTTTCATGAAGGAGCAACGGGTGCGTGGAAGGCTACCGTAATAAGGATACCATCTAAAAACATTTCATTCATAACCCTTACGAATACAGGTAAATCAGTACCATACCGCCAAACCCGACAGATGGTAGATATAGTGTTTGACCTGAAATCTGACAATGAATATTATGTATCAAAACCAAGACAGCCTGGCCCCTATATTGATGAACATGAGATACTAGGTAGGTATCTCACAGCGGATAATTTTTATTTTCAATTTGTTAATGATGAAAATAGACTTCTATTAAAACGTCTTGGCAGAAATGATGTTGAGCTTGTGCGCGAATCGGATAACATTTTTAGTCAAAAGAATGATCCTGATTTCAAGCAAGAATTTCTAAAGAATGCAGAAGGTGAATTACAAGTCACAGTTTATTACACTAATCATTCTCCTTACACCTTAAAGAAAGTTTCAAATAATTGGAACGGTTTTGATTTTAAATCACTTGAGGGAGAATATTTTAATCATGAGACCGGTATTATAATTAGCGTTCACCATAAAAACGAATCTGACTATGAGATAATACTTCCAAATGGTTATAAAACATTGGGATGGGTAGTTTCAAGAAATAAAATGTTGGTGGATTTTTATACTGTTGAGTTTGACCATAGCGGAACGACTCAACGACTCTATGTAAGTGGAGACCGAATTAAGAGCGTAACTTTTCTGAAAAAGTGAAGTTGAAACAACACAACTCCATAGTACCACCTGTACTCGCGCAACGGTTGCTTCGTTCATTTTTACGTGCCGATCTGGTAGAGGAGGTAGAAGGCGATCTGTTGGAAAAATTCTGTATTGAAATTGAATCGGGATCGCGTCTAAAAGCAAAGCTTAACTATTGGGCGCAGGTACTTAAGTATGTACGTCCATTCGCTATCCGGAAAAGAAAGTCATCACTTAACCCATACGATATGTTTGAGAACTACATCCGTACCGGTGTGCGCAGCATGCTGAAAAATAAAACGTTTGCTTTTATAAATGTATTTGGCTTAGCCATTGGTATAGCCTGCTGTGTGTTGCTTGCGCTTTTTATTCAGGACGAACTTTCGTTCGAAAAACATTTTGCAGACTACAATCGCATTTATCGACTTACCACCACACTAAATTCTGATAACGGAACTGAAACGCGTTTGCAGCGTGCCTCACCCATCATCGGGCCAACCATGCTGCGCGAGTTTCCTGAACTTGAAAACATGACGCGCGTGGTGAAAGATTTGAGCGCACCGCAACAGATTATCATGCATGCGGATCGTTCCTTTGCTCAATCGCGTGCTTACCAGGTTGATTCTACTTTTTTTGAGTTGTTTCCGTACCAATTTATTGAAGGTAATCCACAAACAGCTTTGAAACAGCCCGGTTCGGTGGTGTTGAGCGAACAGCTTGCATTTAAAATTTTCGGCAATAAGTCAGCCTTAAACGAGTTGGTTACAATTCCTACTTTTTCGGATAGTGCGGTGCTGCGCATAACCGGAGTGATAAAACAGAATCACCACCAATCGCACCTCGATGCTGATTTTTATTTTTCGGGATTAGAGCAAACACTGGAACCGATTACCACATGGGCTTCCGGTAATTTTGTGTTTACCTATCTTAAACTAAAACCAGAAGCGAATGTGGAAGAACTGCTCAGCAAGTTTCCGGCTTTGATGCAGCAGTATGGTGATGAAGAAAATCGAGCCATGGGTAGAAAGAAAACGTTGGGATTGCAGGCACTGGAAAAAATTCATTTACACTCCGCGCACCTCGACAACCAATTTGAATTAGGTACGCGCGGCAGCATTACCTATGTGTACCTCGCAGCAGCAATTGGCTTGTTGATTTTATTGCTGGCCGCTATCAACTTCATCAATCTTACAACCGCCAAGGCTTCACAACGCGCACGCGAAATCGGAGTGCGCAAAACGGTTGGAGCACACCGCGCTAATCTCATTGCACAGTTCATGGGCGAATCGGTTGGCATTACAATTTTAGCTATGTTCATAGCCTGTGCATTGGTTTATATAACGCTACCTTATTTCAACCAATTGGTGCAAAAAAATCTCTTTGTAGGAAATCACAACCTCGCTTTTCTGATCAAAAGTTTATTAGCCATTACACTCACCACCGGATTAATTGCCGGAGCTTATCCGGCCTTGTTTATTTCTTCATTCGATCCCGTAAAGGTTTTAAAAGACAAACATTTACAATTGGGATCATCGCACATGTTACGGAAAGGATTAATCGCCTTCCAGTTTTCTATTTCGGTTATTTTAATTTCAGGTATTCTGGTTGTGCAGCATCAACTAAATTACATTCAAAACAAACCACTTGGTTTTGATGTGGCAAACAAAGTGATGTTGCCGCTTCGAACGAGTGAGGCCACCTCTCAATATGCCCGCTTTCGCGAAGTGGTAAAAGATATTGCAGGTGTAAATGCCGTGAGTGCCTCCTCCAATCTGCCATCCACACCACCCACCAGCGATTGGAGTTTTTATCCGGCTGATAAAACAGAAGCCGAAGCAGTAAATCACTACATCATTTCAATTGACGAAAACTATTTCGACATGTTATCCATCCAAAGAATTGCCGGGCGCGATTTTGTATTTCCGGCAGATGGACAACCTGCATCTAATCCGCAGAAAGTAATTGTAAACCAGGCCAGTTTAAAAAAGATGGGAATAAAACCTGAGCAAGCTGTGGGCATGCGATTGAAATACGCCAATAGTACTAACATGTTTGAAATTATAGGCGTTGTGGAAGATTTTCATCAGTTCTCGTTGCATCATGCTATTTCGCCAATCATATTTCTGGCGTCCACTGATTCGAGTGCCTTCCGGCAGATGATTGTTTCCATCGATCAAAAAAATGCGGAAGATACCCTCACCAAAATTCATACAGCCTGGGAACAAGTTGTGCCTGATACCCCATTTGAAAAAGAGTTGCTGAGCGAAAGCATCAGTAACCAATACACGAGCGATCGCAGCATGTCGGCACTTGTATTGGGATCAACCATGTTGGCGGTACTAATTTCCTGTTTGGGATTGTATGGCTTGTCTGTTTTTCTGGCTGAGAAACGGGTGAAGGAAATTGGTATTCGTAAAGTAATGGGCGCATCGGTAAAGCAAATTTTAATGATGCTCACGAAAGAGTATTTGAAAACAGTAGCCATTGCGTTGGCTATAGGCATTCCCGTAAGTTACTACCTGATGCAACAGTGGTTGCAGAATTTTGCTTACCGCGATAACCCCGGCCTTTGGTTGTTTGTACTTGCAGCAGGTTTATGCATCCTGGTCTCGTTGGTAACGGTGCTTTATGAATCGCTTAAGGCTGCATTAACCAATCCGGTAACAAGTATTAAGGCCGAATAAAGTGAAGCCTCCGCAACTTGCACAGAAAATTTTGCAAGGCTTCTTGCGAAGGGAGTTGGCCGAAGAAGTGTTGGGCGATCTGGATGAGAATTTTTATTCTATAACAAAAACCAAGTCAGCCTTTCGGGCAAGGCTAAACTATTGGTACCAGGTTTTTCAGTACCTGCGTCCGTTTGCTCTAAAGAAATTTAAAAACAATGCTAATCAAACCGACATGCTTCAATCGTATTTAAAAATCGGCTGGCGGAATCTCTTCCGCGATTCAAGTTATTCCATCATTAACATTAGTGGGTTAGCGCTGGGCATGGCCGTAGCGTTGCTGATCGGTTTGTGGGTGTATGATGAATTAAGTTTTGACACATCATTTAAACATCATCAACGCATTGCCGCAGTGTATCATCACATAGAATTTGGTGAAGATAAACTTACGATTGGCGATGTGTCGCCACCCATTGGACCTGAATTAAAAAATACGGTTGCCGAATTGGAAACGGTATCAATTACTACATGGCCGAAAGAACAAATTGTAGATTACGATAATGCACCTACCACTATAACCGGACTTTTTGTTGAACCCAACTTTGCCGACATCTTTTCGCTTGAGATGCAGGCGGGCTCGGCCGTTGCATTAAAGGAAGTTCACTCGGTGTTGCTCTCGCAATCCACAGCCGAAAAATTAATTGGAACGGATGCCGTTGGAAAAACCTTGCGACTCAATAACCGCGATAATGTAGTGGTGGCTGGTGTGTATAAAGATTTTCCCACCAATTCTGAGTTTGCCAACATCCACATGCTATTGCCTTTAAATTATTATGTAGCGATGGGTGAAGCAACTGCGCAACAAATGACCAATTGGGAAGACCTCAACTTTCAATGTTTTGTTCTGTTGAATGAAGGAGCTTCACTTGCATCGGCAGAATCCAGGATCAAAAACATGTTATCCGAAAAAGGCTCTGGCGATATTAAAGCTATAAAGCCAGAAGGTTTTTTACTGCCGATGTCGCGATGGCATTTATTTAACGAATATAAAAATGGTGTCCCCATCGAAACCAAAGCTAACCTGATCTGGATGCTGGCTATGGTGGGTGGGTTTGTGTTGTTACTGGCTTGCATCAACTTTATGAATTTAAGTACAGCCCGCAGCGAAAGACGGGCCCGTGAAGTAGGTGTGCGAAAAGTAATGGGTTCTTTCCGCAGTCAGTTGATCAATCAGTTTCTGAGCGAATCGTTGATGGTAGTGATAGCGTCATTTGCAATTGCTATGTTATTGGTGTGGTTCAGCTTGCCGTGGTTCAACACCCTAACCGACAAACAGATTTCATTGCCGTGGAATAATATTTATTTCATAGCGGCATCAGCCTTGTTTATTATTACTACAGGTTTATTGGCTGGTAGTTATCCTGCGTTTTACTTGTCGGGTTTTAATCCTGTAAAAGTTTTGAAAGGAACATTTAAAGTGGGCGAGTGGGTAAAGCGACCACGCCAGGTATTGGTTGTGTTTCAGTTTACGGTATCGGTTATTCTGGTGCTTTGCACCGGGGTTGTGTTTCAACAAATACAACATGCTAAAAACCGGCCGGTTGGTTTTTTACGCGAAGGTGTGTTCTTTGTGCCCATCCACACGCAAGACCTGGCGCTTGCCAATTATAACTCCGTGCGTGCCGATGTGTTGGCAACGGGTTATTTCAAAAATGTAGCCAAGTCTTTCTTTCCGATCACCGGTTCTATGTCAGCCGATGCTTCGGTAACGTGGCAAGGAAAAGATCCGGCCTTCCGTCCATTAATTGCCATGAACAGTTGCTCGCACGATTTTCCAGCTACCAATGGGTTTGAGTTTGTGGCGGGTCGCGATTTTTCGCGCGACTTTAGCACTGACTCTACCGCGGTAATTGTAAACGAAATGGCTGCTAAACTTTTAGGCGATGATGTAATAGGAAAGAAAATAAATTTTGCCAGTGGTATTGAGCGCGAAGTAGTAGGCGTGATTAAAGATCAGGTGCGGTGGTCCCCTTTTACCAATCAATCGCCACACATGTATTTTATTAAATATGAAGAATATGGTGTGCTGACATTTCGTTTGGCCGAAGGTGTATCAGCACAAACAGCATTGGCAAGTGTAAAAGAAATCTTAAAGAAGTATGATACCGCAGCACCATTTGATTACAAGTTTGTGAATGAAGATTACGACCGGCTGTTTAAGAATGAAGAGCGCATTGGTAAGTTGGCAACAGTATTTGCAACCCTGGCCACTATCATTAGCGGTATTGGATTGTTAGGACTATCAGCTTTTGCTGCCAGTCAGCGTACGAAAGAAATTGGTATTCGTAAAGTGTTGGGAGCTTCCGTATTTCAAATCTGGAAACTGCTTTCGCAGGATTTTATGAAGTTGATTGTGTTGGCTTTGATCATTGCTTTGCCATTGGGTTATTATTTAGCCAACACGTGGTTAATGCAATACGAATATCGTACTGAAATCTCATGGTGGGTATTTGGATTGGTTGGTATAGCGGCAATGGTACTGATGTTGGTAACGGTAAGCCATCAATCCTTAAAAGCGGCAAATACCAATCCGGTAAAAACACTTAAGTCGGATTAAATAATTAACTCAATCAATCAGGTCTGTGTCCTCACAGACCTGATATTTTCATATCCCAACCCCAACTCCGAGGTCTGTGTCTTCACAGACCTTAATTTTTCCCCCAACAATCAAAGTCTGCTCTCACAGACCTTAAATTTCTCAAGCCTGTAATAATTCCCTGTTTGCTGGTACTAATGCTGCCAAAGCATGGACATGAAATCGAAACCTGTAGTTAAGAAAACCAAATTTCAAGAGTGGCGTGAATCTATTGTGTTTGCAGTTGTAGTAGCCACACTCTTTCGGTGGTCGCTGGCCGAAGCATTTGTAATTCCCACCGGGTCGATGGAAAATTCCATGCTGGTAGATGATTACTTGTGGGTGAGTAAAATTCATTACGGCCCGCGCACTCCCCGCACACCGCTGCAAATTCCACTTACGCATCAAAAAATCTGGGGAACAGAAATATCATCTTATTTAGATTGGATTGAGTTGCCTTCGTATCGTTTACCCGGTTTGCGGAAAGTAAAACGTGATGAGCCAGTGGTATTCAACACCCCTAAAGATTTGCTTGATCCAACAGAAAGACCTGCTGATCTGAAAACCTATTTAGTAAAACGGTGTGTAGCCATAGGTGGTGATGTTGTTCAGATTAAAGATCAGCAAGTGTTTATTAATGGAGAACCCATGATAAATCCTCCCGGTATGAAGTTCCGGTATCAAGTTATCACCAAAGAAGAATTGCAACCGCGGGCATTGGAAAAATTAGGGTTGGACAGCGAAGACTTTTGGTTGCTGGGGAAGACTAACGATGGCCAAACAGTTTACAGCATGTTGCTTACACAAGAACAATTTAAGGATGTGAATGCAGCGCCTTACAAAGTTTCGGTGCAATCTGCTTCCGATGATAAAGGCGGGTTTCCGCTCTATCCAGCTATGATGAATAATACGTGGACACTTAATAACTATGGCCCGCTCACCATTCCGCAGAAAGGAATGTCGATGGTGGTGAATGATTCTACTTTAAATTTTTATGGCGAGTTTATTGAAAAGTACGAAGGTCATAAAGCCGTAAAAATTTCAGGCGGACAATTGGAGATAAATGGCAAACCTGTAAGCACGTACACGTTTCAACAAGATTATTATTTTATGATGGGCGATAGCCGCGATAACTCGATTGATTCGCGCTATTGGGGTTTAGTGCCGGAAGATCACATTCTGGGTAAACCTATGTTTATCTGGTTCTCGATAAACAAAGACGGTAAGTGGTTAGATAAAATAAGATGGAAGCGATTGGGAAAAGTGATTGAATAACCCCTCACCTCCTTCCCCTCTCAACAGGGAGAGGGCTACCGTGGAGCGAGGCGGGGTGTGGGCCAACCTTCAATCTCGAAACAATCCATTCTGCCACCAATAAATTCGGCACCCAGCATAACCATGCAATTACCCGGTATGCTTCAATAAAATCGAAGTGTGCCATTTGCCCAAGCGGTAAATAAATTCGTAGCGTAACAGCAGCCCATGTAAGGGCATAACTTCTGATCATCCATGCCTGGTGTTGATTGATTTGTTTTTGTCGGATGGAAAGAAATGCTTTAGTGGTTGTGAAAATCCAGGATACAGCTAACATTCCAAATCCTAAACCAGCAATCTCTCCACCGGTGGCATAAATAGCGAGATAAAGTGCAGCACTACCACTTAACAAACACACCGTTACATAAATCTTTCCCAACCAGCGATGCGTGTTTAAATATTTATTTCTGATTTTAACACTAAACTGCGACCACCCGGTGAGCAAGGCAACACCACCAAAAATGATGTGTTGATAAAAAGCAAAATTCCAGACCTTACTGGCAAGAAGTTCATCGGACTTGGTAAATAGTAATCCAAATTTTGATTGCATCAATAAGTAAATTATAGGGTAAAGTCCAACCCCTATAGAGAAGAATGCAAATAAGACCCAATTAAGTTTTTTCATTGAAAAGAAGTATATGGATTTACCTTACGTCTTTTGCTTTTTCTTTTTAGCCGAAGGAAATAACACGTTGTTTAAAATTAATCTATAACCGGGCGAGTGTGGGTGCATGGATAGATCTGTATTTGCCCTGCGCCAACCGGGCATTCCTTCCGGATCATGACCACTGTAATACGTCCAATGGCCACGCCCTAACTCACCATACAAATAGCGCGCACGCCCTGCGCCCCGGTTTTCGCCCAACACCCACGTGCTGGGCTTTATAAGAGCCGCGTTAAACGAAGAGGTTTGGCCGCTGAATTCTTTAATTACCTGTTCATGATTCTGTGTTAGCAATGAGGGTACAATATCCCACTTAGCTGAAAACTGAAACAATTGAAAGTACGAGGCAGTTGATTGAAAAAAATCGGGGCCAAGTGCATTGATATCCGAAAACTTTCGGCTTGCTGCTGGCTCCAACGAAAAATTTTCGAATGCCAATGTTTTTGAATAATCAAGCGCAGCATCTTCATCGCCACTAAAATCTTTAAATGAAATTCCAGAACCTTCTGCGGCAAGTGCGATGTCAAATGTTTCGGCACCCGAACACATGGCAAACAAGTAACCTCCACCTGCAGTAAAACCTTTAATACGTTTGGCAACAGCTAACTTCATATCAGTAACAGAGGCATAACCTAAACGCAAGGCAGTTTCTTCCTGAATTTTTGCTTGTATAATGGCCGACTCCCTGCGCATAAACCTTCCGTGCTGGCCGGTAAAGTCTTCATGATGTAAATGCAGCCAATCAAACTTAGTCAGTTCATCTTTCAGAATTTCTTCATCGTAAATAATGGTATAGGGAATTTCGGCATAATCCAACACCAGCATTACGGCATCGGTATCGTCTTCAATCAATTCATTTTTGGGTGAATAAACCGCTACACGCGGAGCGGTTTCAAGACGCACCACATTCAGGTTAACATCGGGCCGTGCTATTTCGGTTAAGATGCTGTTTGTTTTTGCCTCTGAAATTAATTCGAATGAAATACCGCGCACTTTGCATTCGGATAATACACGGTTGTGAAAAGGAATTAAAAAACTTCCACCCCGGTAGTTTAGCAACCAATCAACCGGTTGGCCTTCTTTTAATGTATAGTAAGCCACGCCATACGCTTTTAAATGATCGCGCTGACTTTCATCCATCGGAATGAAGATGGAGTTGGCAACACTTGATTGTGCCAGAAAAACGAACGCAATCAACCACACGCATTTCATTTTCTGAATGTCCGGCTTTTTTTATTCAATAGCAATGGTGGATTTTTCAAATTTGTTGCGCAAAATACATTCGATCCCTCCAGGGTTGTTTTCATTATTATCATACCTCTACCAATATCCGACTCCTAACGGAGCCGTGTACATCCTAAAATCCCGATAGGGATTTAATTATTGAAGTACACCACGACAGCCTTAAATACATCTATTACAACCCGATTTATAGTGTGAAAGAATTTGGCACTTTTGGAGTACGATTACCTATGAAGTATTTTTGATTTGTGGATGTAAATATTTTGCAACTGCTGAAAGTGATAAAACCAGAACTTACGTTCAGCGCCTCGCGCAGCAGTGGGCCGGGCGGTCAAAACGTAAACAAGGTAAACTCGCGTATTACACTTTCGTGGAATATACATGAATCATTAGTGGCTGCTGAACTAAAGGAAGTGATTCTGAAAAAACTGCAATCGCGCATTACAGCACATGGCGAGTTGCAGATTACTATACAAGAAAACAGATCGCAATTGCAGAACAAAGAAGCAACCATACAAAAGCTGCAGGAGTTGCTTACCAAAGCGTTTACGGTGCGTAAAGTACGCAAGCCTACCAAACCCGGTAAGGCTGCCAAACAAGCACGGCTTAAATCCAAAAAGCAGCATTCCGAAAAGAAGAAATGGCGGCAGAAACCGGAGTGAGCTTAATGAAACTGTTACTTGCTGCTGGTCTCTGGCTTCTGGTAAAACAGTCTAATCGATTAAATTACTCCAATCAAACCAGCAACCAGCTACGAGTAACCAGAAACAATAAGCCATCCACTAATTTGGGCAGAACAAACTATATTTGCGCCCAGTAATTTAGACTGAACTTATGCGCCTCGGACAATTAGCCCGAAAACTTTCGGTAAGACCTTCGCAGCTCGTGGACATGCTGGCCAAGAACCAGCAATTTTTGGAAGATGGATCGAACGCCAAACTAAGCGATGAACTGGTTAAACAGATTGTGCTACACTTTGCCCCCGATCGGTTAGCCGAAATTATGACCGTGCAAACTCAGGAAACAGAACCGGAGCCACTACAACCAGAACCGATCATTACTGAAGTTGTGCAGGAACTACCACAACCGCAAGCATCTATCGAAATAGCTTCGGAAGATGAAGCCGAAACCATTCGGGCGCCTAAGGTTGAACTGGCCGGGTTAAAGGTATTGGGTAAAATTGATTTGCCTGCACCTCGTAAAAAGGAAGAACCAAAAGCGGAAGGCGAAACCACTGAAGCTGAACAAAAGCCGAAGCGCGAACACAAAGACAAGCGCAGAAAGCCGGTAGAGCGAACCGAAAAGCAATGGCGTAATCCAATAGCAGCCCAACGCGAAAAAGAAGAGCGTGAAAGGGAAGAGCGGAGAAAACAAGCGTTGGAGGAACAAAAAGAACGCAAGCGGCTTAACTACTTAAACAAGATAAAGCATCAGGCACCCGCTAAGACTGTGCGCATTTATGATGAACCGGTTGAAGAAAAACCGGCTGGCAATGCAACAGCCAAACCACCCCGCACCTGGTTGGGTAAATTTTTAAGATGGCTTAATACCTGATGAAGAAAAAAGAATGCCCATCGTGTGCTATGGAGATTGATGCAGACCTGAATACCTGCCCGATTTGTCAATATGAATTTCCGCAGCGTGTGCCTGCAATAAAATGGGTGGCTATATTACTGGTTGCAGTACTATTGGCCACCCTTATTATTTACAATTTCGTTTGATTGGTTTAACCCACCAACTCTACACTTCGCTTAATAAAATTGGTTAAGTCTGCCCCGGTAAGCAGGTTTTGCGATAGCAATGCAAGGTCATAAACCTGTTTTGCCAATTTAGTCTTCTGATCTTCATTTTCAGCTTTCAGAATTTTTTGCACCAATGCGTGGTTGCCGTTAATAGCCACATTGTAACTATCGGGCATAGCCCCCATAAAGCTATACATGCCACCGCCACCTCCGGTTTTTTGCATGTCTTTCATTCTGCGCATCCACTCGCTTAGGGTAATGGTTACCGGCATATCATCAGGCGAAAGCGATTCCACTGCAACCGTCATATTGGTATTGTTGATAGCGGCCTCAAAAACTTTCTTCACAATTTCCTCTTCCTCTTTGCTCAACACGCTTGCTACCTTTTCATCTTTGGCAATCAGTTTATCGATAGTTTCACTATCCACGCGTTTCAACTGGGTTTTTTCCAGTTTTTGTTCTAAGTGGTTGATGAAGTGGCTATCAAGCATGCCATCCAACACCAGTACATCGTAAGCCCGGTTTTTAGCAATCTCGATAAAAGCATGTTGCTTATCGGTATTGGTGGTGTACAGGTACACTACATTTTTATCTTTATCGGTTTGGTTGGGCTTTACCTTTTCTTCGTATTCCTTAAAGGTGAAGTACTTGCCATCAATATTTTTAAGAAGCGTAAACTCCTTAGCCTTATCGTAAAATTTTTCATCGCTGATGATGCCGTATTTTACAAATACACTTATATCGTCCCACTTTTTCTCGAACTCAGCGCGATCTTTAATAAACATATCCACCAGCTTATCCGCCACTTTTTTGGTAATGTGCGCGCTGATCTTTTTTACATTGGCATCGCTTTGCAGATAACTACGCGACACGTTGAGCGGGATATCGGGCGAATCCAACACGCCATGTAACAGCATTAAAAAGTCGGGCACTACATCTTTTACTTCATCGGTAATAAATACCTGTCGCGAATACAGTTGAATTTTATTGCGCTGAATCTCAAAGTCGTTTTTGATTTTCGGGAAGTAAAGCACTCCCGTAAGGTTAAAAGGATAGTCCACGTTTAGGTGTATCCAGAATAACGGGTCTTCGCTAAAGGGATAAAGTTCTTTATAAAATTTCAGGTAGTCTTCATCTTTCAATTCAAGCGGAGCCTTTGTCCAAATAGGCGAGGTATTATTGATGATCCGATCGGAAGTAACGGTTTTATACTTGGGCTTGTTATCTTTGTCAACCCCGTCTTCAACACTTTCTTCTTTTGTCCCAAACTTGATTTCTACCGGAAGGAATTTGCAATATTTTTCAAGAATACCTTTTAAGCGATACTCATCTAAAAATTCTTCTGAGTCGGCATTGATGTGTAACACTACATCGGTACCACGGGTTTCTTTATTGGCTGCAGTTAGTTCAAACTCGGTAGAACCATCGCACTCCCAGCGTGCGGCCTCGGTATTTTCTTTAAACGATTTTGAAATCACCTCTACTTTATCGGCCACCATAAAAGCGGAGTAGAAGCCCAGACCAAACTTACCGATGATGTCTTTCGCATCGGTTTTGTCTTTAAATTTTTCTACGAACTCAGTAGCTCCGGAGAAGGCAATCTGGTTGATGTACTTTTTAATTTCATCGCCTGTCATCCCTAAGCCCTTGTCGCTAACGGTAATGGTCTTGTTCTTTTTATCGAAGCTCACTTCAATTTTAAGATCGCCCAGTTCGCCATTAAAATCGCCTAGCGCGGCAAGCTTTTTTAGCTTTTGAGTAGCATCAACCGCGTTGCTCACCAACTCGCGCAAAAAGATTTCATGATCGGAATACAGGAATTTCTTAATGATGGGGAAGATGTTCTCGGTATGGATAGAGATGGTACCTTTTTCGGCAGTTGTGGTCATAAAATGTCAGCGTTTAGAATTGAAAAATAATAAACCCGAGCAAGTCAAATGGTATTCCAGAATAGAAAAAATGACAGGTTGGCAGAAGTGGGTAGCTTAGAATTTATACCCTAAATCTATTCCGATTGTAACTATATCACCAAAGATTTGATAACTATAAATATCAAGGCTAAGACCAAAAGAAACTTTTTCAGACAAGTTGGCCCCGCCAAGCATACCCACATGGTAACCAACTTTAGTTAATACTTCCTGCTTTGGAACAACATATTGAAATGGGTTCCCAAATTCATCAAATGCGGTTAGAGTTAGATTTCGATATATAGAGGACGTATTAATTAGTAAAGCTCCGCCTTGTATTTTTACGTAGTTCTTGTTTTGATTGAATACGGCCGTGTGCATTAGGTTAAATCCGATGAATGCAGCACTAAATGTTGAGAGTTCAGCACCGGGCTCTTTATTTAATTCTGGCAAAGAATGAAAAAATCCAAGAGCACCGGTTGTTGAAATAGTCTTGTGAAACTGATAATTTAAATTTGTTTGAAATAGCAAGCCGGGGTTGCCATAGTTGTTCTCACTACCAAACGAAATTCGGCCAGAAAAATCCCATTTTTTTTGAAATTTACTTTCTTGAGTATATCCAAAATTTACGTAGATAATTACGGTAAAGAGCATGAGTAAACTTTTCATAAATCATTGGGCACGATTAAGAACTAAATATTTAACACCAATCGAATAGGTCATGTACTTTTGATTTGAAAGGTAGTTAACTCCGTTATACTCTAATTGTTCAGAGATAGGGGTAATACTCTTTTCGGAGTGTACGTAAATGATAAGCGGCCCAAATGTATAGCTAAGTTTTACTCTAAGACTCGCAGAAAGGTCTTTATAGCTATCAGCGAATCTAAATAAGATTTTGGTTCGTCTAAGAGACTCAGACGCTTCGAAGTAAGCATCTGGTTCACCAGCCAATTCATCCTTCATCCAATAGCAACCAAGTATTCCTAACTCAGCATAAATTTTTTTACGATATAATGTTATTCCGCGATTGAAGTTTATATCAATTCGTCTGTTAGAATAGATGTTTTCCAAACTAAACCAAACAGGAGCTAATTGAGGATCTTCATCGGGAGCAAGATTAACAAATGTAAAAGAAGATTGATTTTGAAAATATCCGGCTTCAAAACTCCAATATCCTTTACTCAAATTCCATTGTCCATTAGCCCCAATCCGAAATCCATCAAAGCTACTCTGCGAATTAAAAATTAAATACTTTGTACTGATTTGTGTTCTTGTATAAACATGCAAAAGATTATACTCTGCAAAAACACCGAGCGATAACTTTTGACCATTAGAATCAAAGGCTACTAAAAAAAGCAGAGGAAATAGATTGAAATATCGCATTTCGGGTTACGAGAACATAAAATTAAGTGGTTACCTTGTATTTCAATCTATGTAAGATTTGAGCTATTATTATCAAACATTTTATAAATATTTGATTATAACAAAATTACTTGGCCAGTAAAAAGTGAGCCCTCTTCTATTGAGGGCTCAAGCTCATGAATTTCTTATCTTGGGCGATGAAATTTAAACAATCCCAATCGGATAAATGTTTTTTAAAACTACTCCTCTTCAATAATTACTGTTGGGGTGCTCTTATTCCCCACTTCAATCTCCTCCCCATCTTTATTTAAAAAGTGAAACTCGGTAATGCCCAGCGAACTGTCTTTAACCAGCGTTAACCACTTCTTGTATTTAAAGAAAAATTTCACACGCTTGGAAATAATTCCTTTGGTGTAGTAAGCATACAAGAAGGGATGTAATGCCAACACCAGGTTGCTTTCGTTTTGTTTAATCAGCAGATGATCTAAATGTTGTTCAATCTGATCGGTAATTAAAATGCTGGCCACAATACTTCCGGTGCCGTTGCAGGTAGGGCAAACTTCTTTGGTAACAATGTTCATCTGCGGGCGCACGCGCTCGCGGGTAATTTGCATTAATCCAAACTTGGAAAGTGGAAGTACGGTGTGTTTAGCACGATCCAGTTCCATCGCCTCCTTCATCGCATTAAAGATTACGCGCTTGTTATCGGCACTGCGCATATCTATAAAATCCACCACAATGATGCCACCCATATCGCGTAAGCGTAATTGACGAGCCACTTCTTTGGCGGCTTCGATGTTTACCGATACGGCAGTTGTTTCCTGGTTTTCTTCGCGATTGGATTTATTACCGCTGTTTACATCAATAACATGCAACGCTTCGGTGTGTTCAATAATAAGATAACCGCCACCGCGTAAACTCACGGTTTGTCCAAAGGCAGATTTGATTTGTTTTTCAATTCCGTAGTGCTCAAAAATTTTGGCCTTGCCGGAATAGAGTTTTACTATTTTTTCTTTTTCGGGCGCAATGTTGTGAATGTAGCCCTTTACTTCTTCAAATATTTTTTTGTCATCTACATGCACATTGTCAAACGACTCATTAAGGACATCGCGCAATACCGATGAGGTTTTGCTAAGCTCCCCGATCATTTTATCGCGCGGGTTGCCGTCCACCAGGCGGGCTACGCCATCTTCCCAGGTTTTAACCAGGTTACGCAAGTCTTTATCCAATTCGGCAACCTCTTTGCCTTCGGCAACGGTGCGAATAATCACCCCAAAGTTTTCGGGTTTGATAGATTGAATGAGGCGCTGCAGGCGTTTGCGCTCTTCACTACTGGAAATGCGCTTGGAAACATTTACACCATGGCCGAAGGGTACCAACACAAGGTAGCGTCCGGCAATTGATAACTCGCACGAAAGTCGCGGGCCTTTGGTAGAAATGGGTTCTTTTACTACCTGTACCGGAATGAGCTGGCCTTTGGAAAGTTGCTGGCCTATTTTGCCATGCTTGTCAATGTCTTTCTCAATTTGAAATTTATCCAGCCGCCCCCCGGTAATCTTTTTAGATTTTACCAGTTTGGTGAATTTCTGTAGCGAATTGAATTTGGGGCCCAAGTCCAGATAATGCAGAAATGCATCCTTCTCGTACCCGATATCAATAAACGCTGCATTAAGTCCCTGTACTACCTTTTTAACAGTACCCAGGTAAATATCACCAACTACAAACTTGCCTCCGCCTTCATCTTCATGAAATTCAACAAGCTGTTTGTCTTTAAGAAGGGCTATGCGACATCCGTTCTGAGTAGCACTGATAATAAGTTCGTTACTCAAAACTTTAAAAATTTAGACCCCAAGCCCCTCTTCCCGAGAGCTAGCTCTCGGGAAGAGGGGCTTAGGGTGAGGTTTTACTTCTTCTTATGTCTGTTCTTTCTCAAACGCTTCTTGCGCTTGTGAGTAGCCATCTTGTGTTTTTTTCTTTTCTTACCACTTGGCATAATGCTTTGGTTTTTATCCTGCAGTTGCAGAACGGGGTTGAACAATTATTTATTTAAATCTTTCAGATACGAATCTGCTGTAGATTGTACAGCCGGATCTTTATCCAATGTCTTTACTAATTCAAACTGCTGGCGGGCTTTATCTTTATTGCCCTTGTTAGCATACGCTACTCCCAGCATAAGCGCACCTTGTATATGGTTGGGGTTAACAGCCTTTAATTGCTCCAGCCGCTCGATAGCCCGATCGTACTGTGCCGATTGTATTGCCAGCATACCCATATTATAAAGTGCGAATTCGTTTTTTGGATCTTCGGCCAGAACCTCGCGCAACAAGCCAACTCCCTGCGGTGGGTTGGATGTAAAATAAGTCATGGCAATTTTTGTTTTAGCTTCCAGGTTTTTAGAATCTGCTGCTGTTACCTTACTTAACCAGGTGCGCGTTTTTTCGGCTAGTTGCTCTTGCCGTGCTGGCTCCATAGCGAAGGTATAAGCTTCGTAATAGCTGTTGCCGGCATTCAAAAAACTCTCAGTTGTGTTAAAGAACGTTGCTGCCTGCTCTGCGAACCACGCGGCACTATCAAACTGACCTGCCTGCGTATAAAGGGTTCTCAAAGAGTCGGCAAAGATAGCATTTTTTTGATTTGACGAATTCGATTGAAACTGGGTGCGCACACTCTTAATGGTGGCCGAAAGGGTGGCAGGTACGGTAGCATGGCCAGCACCCTGGCCACCTTCTTGCGGAGCTGCTTCTTTTAACTGGCTATCGTTTTCAACTACCGATTTGGGCAGCATAAAAATGAGTACCACCAACAGGGCAGCCACACTAACTAAAATGATGCGTGTCTTTAGCATTAATTATCAATTGGTCAATTAGCCTATGAACAATTGGCTAATCTGTAGATTGAACAATTGGTTAATTTTTTTCAGCGAGCTGTTTTACCTTTTCGCTGTTCTTAATCTTGTTGATGAAAATTTTAGCCGGCTTAAAGCTGGGAATGTAATGCTCATCAATTACAATGGCTGTGTTACGGGAAATATTACGGGCAATTTTTTTCTTTCGCTTCTTATTAATAAAACTGCCAAAGCCGCGCACATATATATTGTGGCCGCTTGCCATGTTGGATTTAACAATGTTAAAAAATGCTTCTACGGTAGCAGATACATCTGCCTTGTCAATTCCGGTTTTTTCAGCGATTTGGTTGATAATGTCAGCTTTGGTCACGGCTTAAAAATGTTTTATATGAATAAAGGGTGTTACGATGCTACTAAAAAATCAGGGCTGCAAATTTAACCGAGTTTCCGCAATCGCAAAATGAAATTATTGATTATCACCCACATGGACAGAACAAATACGACTAACTGTCGAAACATTCGCTGTGAAATAGCAATTTAAATGCATCACTCCGGTTTTGGTTTGTACGATGTAATTCCGTGCACCCATAAAAATTCTAAGATTAGCACGCGAAACGATTGTTTTTCACACTTTCGCAATTTTAAACGGAAATTGGGCACTCAAAAAAAGTTTGTTCGAAACAATTGATCGCACATACTTTAAATGCTTCTCTGACTTTGTAATGAGTAAATCTGCTTTTGCAAACCGGCTAATCGACTGGTACGATCGAAACAAACGCGATCTGCCCTGGCGCCATACCCGCGATCCTTACAAAATCTGGCTTTCGGAAATTATTCTGCAACAAACACGGGTTGCGCAAGGGTTGCCTTACTACCTCGCATTTGCCAAACGCTATTCAACGGTAAAAAAACTGGCTGTTGCTCCGCAAGATGAAGTGTTGCGTCTTTGGCAAGGGCTGGGTTATTACTCGCGTGCCCGCAACCTGCATGCATGTGCTAAAAAGGTGGTTGATGAACACAACGGAAAATTTCCGGAAACCTATGAAGAACTTTTAGAACTTCCGGGGATAGGCAGTTATACTGCGGCAGCTATCGCCTCGTTTGCATTCAATACACCGGTAGCTGTGGTAGATGGCAATGTGTTCAGGGTTTTGGCGCGTGTGTTTGGAATCGAACTAGACATAGCATCGCCTGCAGGTAAGAAATTTTTCTTTGAAAAAGCAAATGAGTTAATTCACAAAGAAAAACCTGGAGTTTATAATCAGGCTATAATGGAGTTTGGTGCATTGCAATGCACACCGCTAAATCCGATGTGCAAAAACTGTACACTTGCCCGGATGTGTGTGGCAAACCAACAGAACCTGCAAACACAGTTACCGGTTAAGCTCAATCGAACCAAAGTAAGAACCCGTTATTTTTATTACTGGGTAGTGCGAAACGGCCAGCAATTGTTGTTGCGCAAGCGCGCCAGTGGCGACATCTGGAGTGGGCTGTATGATTTCCCTTTGCAGGAAGAAAACAAATCGCTCAACACCCGACAACTTTCTGAAAAGTATGGGCTCACCAACATCGATCGCGTAAGCAAAGAATACAAACATATTTTATCGCACCAAAAGTTAGTGGTTCGGTTTATTGAGATAACAGAAGTAAATACAAAGTTGAAAAAACAAATGGATACAGCCGGGTTGAATTCATACACTAAAAAACAGGTTGAGCAATTGCCCAAACCTGTTTTAATTTCGCGGTACTTGCAAGATGTGGGTTATTTATAGTGGTGTAAATAATGGTTACTTTTGAAATTTACACGCGGGTTGTGCGTTGGTATGGCCACGATCTTACCAGAAAACAAAACAAATAAATATATGTCAGGTGTAAACAAAGCAATTTTAGTAGGCAGGCTGGGCAAAGACCCGGAAGTAAGAAATTTTGAGAACGGAGTAACCGTTGTAAATTTTACGATGGCCACGAGCGAAACATATAAGGATCGCAACACAGGTGAGAAAAAAGAAATAACCGATTGGCACAACATTGTTTTATGGCGCGGATTGGCAGACATAGCGGCCAAGTACCTGCACAAAGGCGACCAGGTTTACATTGAAGGAAAGATACGAACCCGCAGTTGGGAGAAGGATGGCGTAACCCGTTACACAACTGAGATTATTGGCGATAACATGACGTTGCTCGGTTCGCGCCAAGGTGGTGGAAACGTAGGCGGATCAACACCTGCATACAGTCAACAGTCGGGTGGCGATGATTTTAAATCGAATGACAACGCTACGGACGATCTCCCCTTCTAAATGAAAAAACTAAACCAAAGCCCCGTGATTTTCTTATCATGGGGCCTGTTTTTTAGTAGCCTTGTGCTGGCAAGTTGCAAGCCTGATTATAAACCGAAACCGAAAGGATATAATCGTTTGGTTCTTCCGCCAGCAGAGTATCAACTTTCGCCCGATACATTGCCCTATCGTTTTGAGTATTCCAAACATGCGCGCTTACTCGATGACACTTCGTGGATTAGCGAGCGCCATTGGATTGAAATTTATTATCCTGAACTAAAAGCCAACATCCACATCACCTATAAAAAGTTAAACAGCAAAGAAGATTTATTAAAGACGTTGCTGAACGATGCGTATCGGCTTACTTCCAAGCAACAGATAAAAGCATACGCAATTGATGAGGTGAGTGTGGTTACACCCTCCGGTAAAACAGCAGTAATAGCCGAAATAGCCGGTGATGTACCAAGCCAATTTCAATTTACCATGACAGACTCCACGCAAAATTTTTTACGCGGTGCACTGTATTTTAACACGGCTGTGCAGAATGATTCATTGGCCCCGGCCATAGAATTTATGAAGAAGGAAACGTTGCACTTTATTAACACGTTAGCGTGGAGGAAGCAGTAGTTTTATTTCAGGGCACTCTTAATCCGGGTAAATCCAGATTTTCTACTCCATATGATAGTACACAAGGTGCTGAATTTTATTGGTTTGCTTTTTTCTTTCTTCTTTTTATTGTACTTGGGGTGTTGAAAGATTTTGGGATGATCCCTCCTGGAGTGTCAGAATTATTAAGAGCAGTCGGATAAAAAAAGTAAAATAAAAAGTGTTGATAAAGCTTGATTAAATTGCAATCAAACCTGTGTCAACCTTCTTCCAAACATCAATCGAATTCTTAAAAGGCGTTGGCCCACAGCGCGCGGCTTTGCTGCAAAAAGAACTCAGGCTTTACACCTTTGGCGACCTGATTCAGTATTACCCCTTCCGGCATGAAGACCGCACTAAATTCTACACAGTAAAAGAAGTAGCACAAGCAATTGATGAAATCTCAACCGGAATTCAATTAAAAGGTACCCTTACGGGATTTCAAACCGTTGGAACTGGTTTTAAAAAACGTTTGGTGGCAACCTTTAAAGATGAAACCGGAAGTATGGAGCTGGTTTGGTTTCAGCGAATCAATTGGATACTGGATAAAGTAAAACTAAATACACCTTACGTTGTTTTTGGCAAGCCCAATTTGTTCGGCAACAAAATTTCCATTGCACATCCAGAGATTGAACCTATAAGTGCTACTAATGAAAATCGCGGCTACTTACATCCTGTTTATCCGGTAACTGAAAAACTAAAAGCGCGCCATGTAGATAGCAAAGTCATCTCAAAATTGATGACGACATTGTTACCGTTGGCGCAACATCATATTCGCGAAACATTGCCTGCAACATTGCTTCAACAACATAACCTGGTTGATAAGCGCACGGCTTTGCAAAACATTCACCTTCCACAAAGTGAATCTCTGTTAAACCAAGCAAGATATCGGTTAAAATTTGAAGAGCTATTCTACATTCAACTGCGCCTGATTAAAATGAAGCTGGTGCGGCAGGATAAGTTTAAAGGCATGGTTTTTACCGATACGGCTATCCTTACTCAATTTTATAAAGAACATTTACCCTTCGATTTAACCGAGGCCCAAAAGCGAGTGATCCGCGAAATCTATACCGATATGAAAAGCGGCAAGCAAATGAATAGATTATTACAGGGCGATGTAGGAAGTGGCAAAACTATTGTAGCATTTATTTGCATGTTGCTGGTAGTGGGCAGCGGAGCACAGGCTACATTAATGGCCCCTACCGAAATTCTGGCGCAACAACATTACGCCAACCTGAAAAAGTATGCCGATAAAATGGGCATTGCCATTGCACTCCTTACGGGATCAGTAAAAAAAAGTCAGCGCAAGCTTATACACGAAGGGTTGGAAAATGGTACTCTGAAAATTTTAGTGGGCACACATGCTTTGTTGGAAGAAGGTGTAAAGTTTAATAAACTGGGTCTTGCGATTATTGATGAGCAACATCGGTTTGGTGTAGCACAACGATCTAAACTCTGGCAAAAGAATGCCACTGTATTTCCGCATGTATTGGTAATGACAGCAACACCCATTCCGCGCACATTGGCCATGACACTCTATGGTGATCTTGAAATTTCCGTTATTGATGAATTGCCGAAAGGGCGCAAGCCAATTAAGACCATGCATCGGTACGATTCGCATCGGTTGCAGGTAAATGGTTTTATTCAATCACAATTAAATGAAGGCCGACAAATTTATATAGTGTATCCGTTAATTGATGAATCTGAAAAACTGGATCTAAAGCATCTCATGGATGGCTACGAAAGCATTAGCCGTGCATTTCCGAATGTACCCATCAGTATTGTACACGGGCAAATGAAACCCGAAGCTAAAGATTTTGAAATGGCGCGCTTTGTAAAAAACGAAACCAAAATTATGGTTGCCACTACTGTAATTGAAGTGGGTGTAGATGTACCCAACGCATCCGCTATGATAATTGAAAGTGCTGAGCGTTTTGGATTATCGCAGTTACATCAATTACGCGGCAGGGTGGGGCGTGGAGCCGAGCAATCGTATTGTATTTTAATGACGGGAAATAAACTCAGTGCCGACTCGCGCGTACGCATCGATACGATGGTGAAGACCAATAATGGTTTTGAAATTTCTGAAACCGATTTGAAGTTACGCGGCCCGGGCGATTTAATGGGCACACAACAAAGCGGTGCACTCGATTTACTGATAGCTGATTTGGGAAAAGATGGCGAGATACTTAAAACAGCCCGCGAAGCAGCAACCGAAATTTTAAATGCAGACCCAACTTTATCTAGACCTGAACACATGGTGGTACGGCAACAAGTAGATTCATTAAAACGAACGGTGGTTAATTGGAGCCGCATTAGCTAATAACCCTTTTATTTGCCACACAATACTTCTAATTTAAAGGCTTGGAATAATCTATGCGCCAATTTTTTTTCCTGTTTGCGTTATCGTTAACATCCTGTTTTTTGCAAGCCCAAACCGGGGCTTATTATTTATCGCATTTTACACCACCCGATGATCGCATTGATTTTCGCAGTCGCTTTATGCTGCAAGACGAACAGGGTGAACTTTACTTTACCAACCGCCAGGGCATTTTGGAGTTTGATGGAAAAAACTGGAGCGAAGTAGAAGTACCCGGTGCGGTGCATGCCGTAGCGGCCAAGGGCACCGATGTTTATGTGGCCGGGGTTGCCGGTGGAGGTAAACTCAACAAAAAATTTGAGGCACACCGTGCTTACATTTCACTTCTTGAAGGAAACTTTATCGGAGTTGGTATTGCGGGCGATCTTGTTCACTTTCTTGCGGCAGACCAGTTAATCGCATTTGATCCGCGAACTAATCAAATAAGCTGGACAATAAAGGATAATTCGCACGGGGCTTTTCTCGAACTCTTTACTATTAATAATGAACTCTATGTGCGCTCATCCAACAGCGGTTTGCAAAAAGTTCAGGATCAAAAACTGGTACCCGCCCCGTATGCTCTTGCTAATGTTGTTTTTGCCGATTCACGGAATGCTACTTTGTTAGGTACCGGTGACAACCGCGTGTTTGTTTTGCAGAATAATCAACTGCGTGAACTTGATTTAAAGGACAATAGCTACCTCGCAAAGCATATACTAACTACTGGTGCCTGGGTAAACGATAACCTGATTGCGCTTGGCACCTTAAAGGGTGGAGTAATATTTGTAAATACAACCACTGGCGAAACCGAACAAGTAATGGATTATTTAAACGGGTTACCCGATAACGAAGTGTATGCGCTATTAGCCGATGGTAATGAAGGCGTTTGGGTATCGCACGAATATGGCTTTACCCGAATTGCCCCTCAGGTACCTTTTCGTTCATTCGATCATTATCCCGGTTTAACCGGCAATTTGCTTTGTGCTCAAACTTTTAACGGAAATGTTTTTGTGGGCACAACACTGGGGCTGTTTGAATTGGTAAAGGCAATTGAAAGTACGGCTACCCCCACGGAAACAGCTACAAGTCGAGGCCGCAGAAATACACAACCATTACCAGATACCAAGTTGCCCACCGAAACCAGTTATGTGTATAAACGCATTACAGGAATTGAAGGTAAGGTTACGCAACTTGCTATTGTAAATAATAAACTGATAGCCGCTGGTGTAAGCGGATTATTTGAAGTGGAGGGGCTTACATCCAGATTGGTAGTAGCGGGAGCGGTGCGTACTGTTTTCTATTCGCCATCCTTACAACAATTAATTGTTGGTACTACACAACAGATCAAAACACTGCAACCGGTTGGTACAAACTGGCAGGAGACGTTTCTGTTAGATTCTATTCACGAACCCATCAGCCACGCATTTGAAGATCGGCTTGAGAATGTGTGGTTATGTGGTAAATCGCATATCTACAAAGTTGAAACAATAGATAAAGAAATTACTGAGATAGAACCCATACCTATCCACAATCCATCGCAAGACGAAACAGTTGGCCTTGCTTATGGTAATGAGGTTTATGTGGCAGCTTCGGGCCAGTTTAGCCTTTACGATCATAAGTCGGCATTTGTAAAATTCGATTCGCTGCCGGGCCCACGTAAGTACTTTGCATCGGGTGGATATTTTTGGTTTCACGATGGCACCCGGTGGCGTACGGTGGATAGCAGGGTACAATCACTAAAGTTGGAGTGGTTGGGTATGTTTCCAAACTTGCGTTACCTCGCGCCCGATCAGGCTGCAAATAATTTGTGGGTGATTACAGCCGCTAATGAATTGTATCGCTTTTCAGGAACTGTGGCCGGAGCTGCCACCAACTACCCACTTTATCTGCGTGAAATAAGAGGCCAGGAAATAAGTCTTGCAGAACAGATTGAAGTGGATGAACATGAAGGTTCCATTACCTTCGAATTTATACAACCTGCTTACTTGGGTTTAAACTTAACGCAATATCGTTACCAGGTAAAAGGCCTAAAAGCACAATGGTCAGCCTGGTCAGCTTCCAACAACGAAATTCTCTTTTCCTATTTGCCTCCGGGCAAATACCAGTTGCTGGTTCAATCGCGCGATTTACTGGGTAATGAATCGAAAGTGGAACAACTATCATTTAGAGTGTTGCCGCCTTATTGGCAGCGGTGGTGGTTTTATGCACTCGAGTTTGCAGTATTTAGTTTACTTGTAATGGTATCGCTACGCCTGGGGCGCGCCAATACCCGCTATCGGTTTGTGAGCCAGATTTTATCGCTGCTAACCATTGTTATGCTGGTGCAGTTTCTGCAAACCGCTATCAGCTCATTAATTGGTATTAAAACCTCGCCCGTTATCGATTTTATTATTCAGGTTTTTGTGGCGCTGGCTATCTTCCCGGTGGAAATTTTTGCACGCGATGCCATGATGAAGTATGTGGAGGGCAAATACCGGATCCGGCATATTTGGGATAGAGAAAAGTAAGAAACGTTTCAGTCCATTTCCTTTCGGGGATTTTTAGTACCTTCACTCCACTACCAAAACAAAACAACCCTATGAAAGCGTGGCTATTGATGTTTATTGTTGCCTGCGCAATTAGTTGCTCCACCGAAAAAGCAAAAGATTTGTCCGGATCAAATCAAAACCCACCCGAAGCTGGCTTCAACCTGGCTGCTTCAGACCCAGCCGCCATACAACTTGCCGATAGCGTAATGCACGCGTTGGGTGGCCGCAGCAATTGGGATAAAGTTCACTTCATAACGTGGAAATCAGCGGACGGCCAGCAGACTTACTACTGGGATAAACATTCAAAACGTGCCCGGGTAGAAGACCAAAGCGATGCCTCCGTTGCACTCCTTAATTTAGCAACAGGCGAAGCAAAAGCACAGGTAAATAATAATGATGATCCCGCCAAGGCAATGAATATAAATGCGGCCTTCACACGAGCCTTGTACGAATTGGCACTGCCCTTTCTTACCAAGAGTAAAGATTTTACTTTGCAATACATGGGCGAAGATACCCTGGCCAGGCAGCGCTATAATTCACTGGTAGTTATACCAAAAGATTCCACCACAGGGCGTTATAAATTATTTGTAGATAAAAGTGCAAAGCTGGTTCGGTATTGGTCGTTTTATCCGGCAGCCAGTAATACGGCCGCGTTCGTATTGCCGTTCGATAACTATCAGAGACAAAATGAAGTTTTATTTTCAGGTAACCGCAGCAATGGCAGCGGGCCTAAAGAAGTAAAAGTTGAAACCGACCTTTCTGAAAAATTATTTACCGAATTCTGATTGATATGCTATTGAATTTAGATACCGTTCCGCATTTCTATAAAAATTATGTAAAGCAAGTTGAAGAAACGGATTTGATTCAGGCTCTTCGTATTTCGGGGCACCGTGCATTGGAGTTACTGCACACGATACCGGATGAGAAAAAAGATTTTCGCTATGCCGAAGGTAAGTGGACTATTCGCGAATTGCTTTGCCACATGATAGATGCCGAACGAATTTTTGCATACCGGGCTTTGCGCTTTGCCCGAAACGACAAAACACCCTTAGCGGGTTGGGACGAAAATGACTATGCTCCACACGCTAATGCCTCGAACCGATCGCTTCAAAAAATTGCTGCCGAGATGGCTCACCTGCGTTCAACCACAATCGATTTGTTTGAAGGCTTTACACCCGATATGTTAGCCCGCAAAGGAGTAGCCAACAACAACGAACTTTCCGTAGTAGCACTGGGCTTTATAATTGCCGGGCATGAAACACACCATTGTCATATTTTAAAGGAACGGTACCTGGCTTAAGTGATGCGGTTTTTTATCTTTTTAGCACTGGCTTCGCTGTTGGCCTGCTCTCCACGCAGTTATATTCAAAAGCAGGTAGCACAATCAGAAAATGAACTACAAAACCATATTGGGTTTGCGTTGTACGATCCGCAAACAAAAAAATTCCTGATCGAACATCAGTCCGACAAATATTTTACTCCGGCATCCAACACAAAAATTTTTACATTTTATGCAAGCCTTAAATTGCTGGGCGATTCAATTGCTGCCTTTAAGTATTTGCCTGTTGGCGATTCGTTGATATTTTGGGGTATGGGTGATCCTTCTTTTTTATATAGAGAAGTTCATCAATCACCAAAAGCATTTCAGTTTCTGCAACAATTCCCGGGAAGACTTTATTTCTCAGCAACAAATTTTTATACCGAGCCCCTGGGCCCCGGTTGGGCCTGGAGCGATTACGATTCGTACTATTCTGCCGAGCGCTCTGCCCTTCCTATTTATGGCAACCTGATGGAAGTAAAAAAGTTGGGCGATAATTTTTCAACTATACCTGATTATTTCTTACAACACTTTACAATTGCCAACCAGCAACGCGAGCACGAAATAGTTACACGCGGCTTAGACGATAATCAGCTTACCTATTTTACGGGAGCAAAGTCTGGTGGTGAATGGACCATTCCGTTCCGAAGCACAACCGATGTGGTAATTGATCTTTTAAGCGATACCCTTAAACGTGAAGTAACGGAAGCTGGGCTTTTACTTTCTGCGGAAGCTAAGACATTAAAGAGTGTTCCGGTTGATAGTTTGTTTAAAGTAATGATGCAGGAGAGCGATAACTTTATTGCAGAACAATTGTTGCTGCAGTGTGCAGGTGTAATAAGCGATTCGCTAAAACCCGAAATAGCTATTAAGTATGTAACAGAAAAATGGCTAACCGATTTGCCCGATAAACCCCGGTGGGTGGACGGATCGGGCCTATCGCGCTATAATTTATTTACACCACGATCGGTTACAATGCTTTGGGATAAAATTTATGCAACGGTACCACACGACCGGCTTTTTAGTTTGCTGGCTGTGGGCGGAAAGAGCGGCACGATTAAAAACTGGTATAAAAACGATATTCCTTATGTTTTCGGCAAAACCGGTACTTTGAGTAATAACCACATTTTGAGTGGATACTTGCGTACTGCCAATGGCAAAGTTCTTATCTTCAGCTTAATGAATAATAACTACCTTGCCCCCACAAACGAAGTGCGAAAACGCATGGAAAAAATTTTGTTTTCGATTTATACCCGATACTAATCTTATTTTTTAGAAATGAAGCGAGTGTTGTTAGGCATTCTATGTGTTGGTTTTATGTCAGCGCGGGCACAAGCCCCGGATTTACTGGATGTAAAAATCGGGCAGATGATTTTGATTGGCATGCCAAAAGCCGAGTTAGATCCCCTGGTACTGGATGAAGTGAAGCGAGGAAAAGTGGGCGCATTAATTTTCTTTGAAAAAAATATTCCTAATAAACCCAATGCATTTGCTTCGGTAAAAAGCATGACGTGGACATATCAGAAAGCGGCACCTATCCCTTTGTTTATTTGCATCGATCAGGAAGGTGGTAAGGTAAATCGTCTGAAAGAAAAATATGGATTTACCAAGTCCATAACAGCAGCAGCATTGGGTAAATCAAAATCGCTGGATTCGGTGCGCTTTTATGCCGATGCTACAGCAGCAACATTGGCAGGCCTTGGTTTCAATGTAAACTTTGCCCCATGCGTGGACCTGGCTATTACTCAAAATACAGTGATTTATAAACCCGAACGTGCATATTCAGCAAATGAAGATACTGTTGCTATGATGGCGAAAGAAGTGGTAAAAATGCATCGTAAATATGGTGTACTTACTTCACTAAAACATTTTCCCGGCCACGGTAGCTCTAAGGAAGATACACACTTTGGTGTGGCCGATGTTACTACTACGTGGAGCGAACGCGAATTAAAACCATATCAGCTAATGCTTGATTCCGGATATGTAGATGCCGTGATGACTTCGCACATCGTAAACAAAAACTTAGACGCAAAAGGATTGCCCGGAACACTCTCCAGCGATATACTGGATGGCATTCTGCGCAAGCGATTGGGATTTAATGGCGTGGTGTTTTCGGATGATATGCAAATGCATGCAATCTCAAAAAATTTCGGATTAGAAGAATCAATTCGGTTAGCCATTAATGCCGGTGTGGATGTAATGTGTTTTTCGAATAACATTGCCGGAAGCGATGAGCGAACGGTAGATAGAGTACACACCATCATCAAAAAATTAGTTCAAAGCGGCCAGGTTTCGCCAGCGCGCATCGATGAATCGTTTCAACGCATCCTTCAGCTAAAGGCTCGCATGGGCAACCGTGATGTGGCCGCCTACAAAGCAGAGATTACGAAACTACAAAATGCGCTAAAGGTACAAGCAGAGTCTGCTCCTATACAGGAACAAGAAGAATTTAAACAGCTAACGCCTGACACTGAAAAAAAATCAAAGAAAAAATCTAAACGCAAAACCTCGTGAACAAAAATGTGTTGGTGATAGGACTTGCACTGCTGGCTGTTGTAAGTGTTGGGTATGGATTTCAGCAACGAAAGATTGCGTCAGACGCAACTCAACAAAAAGAAGAGTTGGAGAAGTTAGCTTCTGAACAACGTGTACGTGCAGAGGAGTTTCAAAAGATGGCAGAGTTGGCACAGCAAGAAGCCTTGGTGCAACGTACTATTTGCGAAAAACAATTGAAGAATTGTAAATAGCGATACTATGAAATTAAAACCATTTTGGTTTGCACTTA
Organism: Cyclobacteriaceae bacterium; assembly: GCA_019638395.1. Taxonomy (GTDB): domain Bacteria; phylum Bacteroidota; class Bacteroidia; order Cytophagales; family Cyclobacteriaceae; genus ELB16-189. The sequence goes on along the minus strand of JAHBTX010000002.1, from coordinate 605,252 downwards.
TTTTAGGTGGGTTTGCATTCGCCTCACTTACGTTGCTTGTGTATGCTTTTATGCAAAAGAAAGAAGCAGAACGGCAAGCCTCAATAGCAATTGAAAATAAAATGAGGGTAATAGAATGTGAAAGAAGAGCTGTTGAAGCTAACCAACAATTACAGCAAGCTTTAGACGCAATAGCGCAGAAAACTCAATTGCTGGAAGAGCAAGCAGCATCAAAATCCAAAAACAAAAAGTAATGGTTTATACAATTTACCCGGCCACCGCACCCGAAGTACCCATAATTATTAGTGTGCCGCACTGTGGCACTGCTTTTCCGGATGAATTGAAAAGCCAGTATAAACCCGCCATGATCAAAGCTCCGGACGATACCGATTGGTTTGTACAAATTCTATACGACTTTGCTCCGGCAATGGGCATAACTATGATTACGGCTCATTATAGCAGATGGGTAATTGATTTGAATCGCGATCCATATAGTAAGCCGTTATATAAAGATGGGAGAATCGTAACTCCGCTTTGTCCCGCTACTACATTTTTAGGTGAGAACATTTATAAAGATGAACGGCAAGAGGTGGAACTACCTGAAGTAAAACGGAGAAAAGAATTGTACTATCAACCGTATCATGCCAAAGTAAAAGAATTGCTTACTCAACGCAGGCGTAAGTTTGGCAAAGTGTTGTTGTGGGATTGCCACTCAATCCGACACCTGGTACCTACCATCCATAAAGAAAAATTTCCAGATTTGATTTTAGGCGATGCTGATGGCGTTTCGGCTTCCCAAAATTTTATTGATACTGCGTTGTCGGTACTCAACAACAGTGGCTACATCGTAGCGCATAATCAACCCTTCAAAGGTGGTTATATTACCCGCCATTATGGTAAACCTTTGAAGAACCGGCATGCCTTGCAATTGGAAATGACGAAGATCAATTACATGGATGATGCTGAAAAAAAATACGATAAAATGCGCGCGGAAAAAATCAGAGCCGTATTGAAACAGGTTTTTGAAAAATTGATTGAAGTGGTGAAGTAGCCTTAAGGCCTGTGGGGACACAGGCCTTGGTTTTGAGGATAGTCTTTAACACAGAGATAAAATGAATAGTCTAAGTTTATTTGAACTTGTAATACTTGATAATAAGAGTACTTTAATGCCCTTGCTTGAAGAGCTTGAAAATATTAATACTCTTAACAAGGAAGAGAACAACTTGCTGCAAGTTGCTTTAAAGTACGAAAGGCTAGAAATTGCATTTGAGTTGATTAAAGGGGGTATCAATTTAAATAACCAGAATAATATTGGTAAAACAGCTTTACACTATTCAGCCGAACCCAATAAGCTTGAAATGGCCAAAGTGATTTTAGATCATGGAGGAGATTTAGGTATTGAAGATAAATACGGTAATACACCTTTGTGGACCGCAACCTTCGAGGCAAGAGGAAAATATGATATTGTCTCTCTTTTTATCCAAAGAAATGCAAACCCTTATCATAAAAACAAGAATAACAAGTCGCCACTTGACTTTGCCAAACAAATTAATGATTATGATTTAGTCAAAATATTATCAGCTTAGATTTTCAACCCCATGGTTTGTGTCCCACAAACCATCTTATACCCGACCGGATGATGTTAAAATGCTTTCACTTCACTGCCCTTCTTCAAAAACAAGGTTGGCTTGAATCAGCTTATGTGGGTGTAGATGCAAAAGGTATTATCCAATATCTAAATACAACACCTCCCAACTCTGCAATTGCAGTTGAGTCGGTTCAAGGATTGACCTTGCCGGGATTTCAAAATGCACATTCACACGCATTTCAATATGCCATGGCCGGTCTTGCAGAAAATCATCCTGCCGGTGTGGACGATGATTTCTGGACATGGCGCGAAGCTATGTACCAATGTGCATTGGTGGTTGATCCGGACCAGGCACAAGCCATTGCCGCGATGTTATATGCTGAAATGGTTCGTGTTGGATATACCCATGTGGCAGAGTTTCATTACTTGCATCACGATAAAGATGGAAAGCCTTATGCGCAACTCGCTGAAATGGGGTTGCGCATGGTGGAAGCTGCAAAACAAGCGGGCATAAAAATCACTTTGATTCCGGTCTTCTATCAAAAGGGAGGGTTTGGATTAGAACCACAACCGCGACAAAGAAGATTTATTTGTCAAACAGATGATGAATATTTCAAATTGCTGGATTCATCTGCACAAGCGATTAAAAGTTATGTTAACGCACAACTTGGCTTTAGTGTGCATTCGTTACGGGCAGTTGATTTAAACGATGTTAAAACAACATTTGAACAAGGCCCGAAAACTTTGCCTTTTCACATTCACGTAGCCGAACAAAAGAAAGAAGTAGCCGATTGCCTGGCGCATTGCAATAAACGACCAATGCAATGGTTGCTGGATAATCTGAATGTGAACGAAAGATTTAACCTGGTTCATTCCACACATATAGATGATGGTGAGTTAGTCCGGTTGGCAAAGTCGGGTGCAAACGTAGTGTTATGTCCTTCTACAGAAGGCAACCTGGGCGATGGTATTTTTCGAATGAAAGAATACGTAAAACTTGGAGGCAAGTGGTGCATTGGTACCGATAGTCATATTGGTTTAAATCCATTAGAAGAATTTCGAATGATCGACTACCGCCAGCGATTAATGACCAACCATCGCAATACATTTGAAGGCGATGCAGCTGCTTATCTGGTAAACGAAGCAACAGCATCGGGGCGCAAGGCGATGGGAATTGCTGCTACCGATCATTTTGAAATCGGCCAACCGTTGGATGCGGTGGTGTATCAATCTGGTGCGCATTTGGTAGCTAATACCTCAGCAAAAAACAGGTTAGCCACGTTGGTTTATACAGGCGATACCAGTCGCATTGCAGGCACTATCATTAACGGTAAGTGGGTTGTAAAGGATCAACATCATCAAAATGGTCATGCCATTAAGCCTGCTTTCGCGAAAGCAATGCGGGAGATAAAAAATCGGTGACCCAAAGAATAGGAATTTCTATATTTGTATAATGAAAACGCGAGAAGATGTATTGAGTATGATTAACTGGGAATACACCTACACGGTAGAAGAAATTGATGCTATCTTAAAAGGAACAGATCATCAGAAAAAAAAATCATTCTATATTAAGTTGTTAAAATCATTTCGATGGTATGATCTAAAAGATGTTCTTACAGAAACAGAGCTTGAAGAAATGCTTTCGCCCGAGGTCATTAATAATCTTCATGTAACATCATTGAAGGAAAAATATGCGTATGTCCGACAAGTACTATACGGAAAGGCTTTACCCACTACAAGATAGAGTTCTTAAAGAGATTGAAAAATCTGGCACCTTTCTTTACCTGACAGGAGAAACAGTAGTTAGTCGCGTTTATCTTAATCATCGATATTCCGATGATCTTGATTTATTTTCAAACCAACATCCAAACTTTGAGAAAGAAATTGATCGGTTAACCCAACACTTAAAAAAGTCCTTCGAAGTTGATTTGCAAGTAAAAGAAGAATCGTATGGTCGTGCATTCATAAAAGAAAAAGATGTTTTGCTAAAAATCGATTATGTGAATGATGTTGGATCTAGGGTAGGAGAGATTACAGAAAGTGCCATATTTGAACGAACTGATAATTGGAGAAATATACTTTCCAACAAAATTACAGCCCTATCGCGCGAGGAAGGTAAAGATGCTGCTGACATAATTCTGATGTGCCAAAACTATAGCTTTAAGTGGCGTGAGATTATTGATGAGGCAAAAGGTAAAGATTCCTGGATTGATGAAGTGAACGCTTCTAGATTTCTGCATTTTTTCAGGTTGAGAAGTTAAAAAAGGTCAAATGGATTATCGAGCCAGACTACGTTGCAATGGAGTCGCATCTAAAGACAATTGCCCGCGACATTCTGAACGGCACCAATAATTCTTTGGCCAGATAATCCCGCAGAAAGCCACTTGCATAGCTGAAACTTTTACTGATCAGATTTTTTGGTTACATAGAGGTTTAAACCTAAATCCTATGATCCGAATTTTTATGCTGTTGGCCGGGCTCTGTTGCCTGGTTCCCGCAATCGCCCAAAAGCAAAAAGCTAAACCTGAGGCACAAACAACTGCTGCACTTAATGCCGATAACTTTAAAGGCTTAAAGTGGCGCAACATTGGCCCCTTTCGTGGCGGACGAGCCAATGCTATTTCAGGCGTTCCGCACAATGACAACATATATTATGTAGGCTATACCGGTGGTGGCATTGCCAAAACGGAAGATGCCGGCATTACCTGGAATAACATCTCAGACGGATTTTTTAAAGTGGGATCCATTGGTGATATCGCCATCAGCGAAAGCGACCCCAATGTAATTTATGTTGGCACAGGCGAACATGCCGTGCGAGGTGTGATGACCTCGTATGGCGATGGTGTTTATAAGTCAACCGATGGTGGAAAAACCTGGAAGAATATTGGCCTCGAAAAAACACGTCACATATCCGATGTAGCGGTTCATCCCACTAATCCGGATGTGGTGTTAGTAGGTGCGCAAGGTACCGTGCATGGGCCAAATGCTGATCGCGGGGTATTTAAATCAATAGATGGTGGATTAACCTGGAAGAAGACGCTGTATGTAGATGAGAACACGGGTGTTTCTTCTTTAAGTATGGATATGACCAACCCGCGTATGGTATATGCTGCCACCTGGCAACACAGACGTTTCCCTTGGAAGGTTGAAAGTGGTGGTGTGGGATGTGCCATCTGGAAATCGGTAGATGGTGGTGATACCTGGAATAAAATTATGGAGGGCCTCCCGAAAGAGATGGGTAAAATTGGTTTGAGTGTTTCGCGGGCTAACCCCAATCGCGTGTATGCAATTATCGAAGCAGAAAAATCAAAAGCTGGTTTGTATCGTTCAGATGATGGTGGTAAAAAATGGAACCACCTGTCAAGCGATCATGCAATCACGGCCCGTTCGTGGTATTATATGGAAGTGTATGCCGATCCGGTTAATGCCGATGTAGTGTATGTGCTTAACGCACCTATGATGCGCTCCATAGATGGCGGCAATACATTTTCAAACATTCGTGTGGGTCATGGCGATACGCACGATTTGTGGATCAATCCAAAAAATCCGGCCAACGTAGCACTGGCCGATGATGGTGGTGGCGAAATAAGTTTTAATACCGGACGCTCGTGGTCGCCACTCAACAATCAGGCAACTTCACAATTTTATCGTGTTAATATCGACAATCAATTTCCATATTGGATTTACGGTGGTCAGCAAGATAATAGTTCGGTAGCCATACCCAGCCGTAACAACAGTTATGGTATTACCGATAAAGATTGGTTTGATGGCCCCGGTTGCGAAAGTGCTTGGGTAGCATTTAACGATCCCAACAATCCACAGTTATTGTATGGTGGTTGCTACCAGGGTATTATCGATGTGAAAGATGTACGCACGGGCGAAGTAAAAGATATACAGGAATATCCGGCCACCAATCTCGGGTTTAAACCACGCCAGATGAAGTATCGTTTCAATTGGAATGCACCATTAATTAATTCACCACACGATCCCAAAACAATTTATCATGCCGGCAATGTGTTGTTCAAAACCACCGATGGTGGTTTAAGTTGGGAAGTAATCAGCCCCGATTTAACACGCAACGATACTACCAAACAGAATACCAGCGGTGGCCCGATTACCAATGAAGGTGCCGGTGGCGAAAATTATAATACCATTTATTATGTGGTGGAATCGCCACACGAACGTGGTGTAATTTATACCGGCAGCGATTGTGGTTTGGTGAAGCTTACGCGCGATGGTGGAAAAACATGGAACGATGTAACTCCTGCAGGTATGCCCGAAGGCATGGTGCATTCCATTGAAGTATCGCCACATGATAAAGGCACCGTTTATATTTCAATGTCGCGCTATAAGTTTAACGATTATGGCAACTACACTTACAGGTCTTTAGATTATGGAAAGACATGGACAAAAATTGGAAGCGGTGTAGAGGCTGATGATTTTATAAAAGTGATTCGCGAAGACAAAAAGGTGAAAGACTTGGTGTATGCAGGTTCGGAACGGGGTTTCTATTTATCCACCAATGGTGGTGCTACGTTTAGTAAGTTTCAATTAAATCTGCCCATCGTTCCGGTTACCGATCTGATGATTAAAGATAACGATCTGGTAGCCGCCACAGCCGGTCGCTCGTTCTGGATTCTGGATGATCTGGGTGCGATTCAACAATCGAAAGGTCAGTTTAACTCAACAGTAAAAATTTATTCACCTAAGCCTACGTACCGCTTATCATCGGTTTCTATCCCGGCTTACTTTGGTGATATACCAGGCTTGGGTCGCAACCCGATGAATGGTGTTATTCTCGATTATTACCTGAAGGATAAAGCCGATACCGCAAAAGTTATGTTGGACATATTAGATGCATCCGGAAAAATAATTCGCAGTTATTCCAACAAAGCCGATGAAAGTTTTAAACCATGGCCGGGTGGCCCATCACCAAAAGAAACAATACCTGCAGAAGCCGGCATCAATCGCTTTGCGTGGGATTTCCGAACAGAGGGATTAACCGGAGTACCGGGGGTGTTTGTGTATGGCGATCATGGCGGGCATCGTGTTGCACTGGGTAAATACAAGGCCCGCATCAGTTACAAAGATCAAACTTCCGAAACCGAACTTGAAATTATTCCCGATCCGCGCGTAACAGCAACTACTGCCGATTGGAATGCGCAACAGGAATTTTTGAAACAAGCGGGTGAACAGTTTGAAGAGCTTCATAAATCGGTAAACGAGATGCGGCAGGTAAAGAAGCAGATTGAAACCATCAACGAATCGTTAAAGAACAACCCCGATGCAAAAGATGTAGTGCAGATGGGTAAAGAAGTGATTAAGAAAATTGATGCGTGGGAATCTAATCTTGTTGAGCCCCGGTCGAAGAATTTTCAGGATGTAATTAACTTCCCAAATAAACTAAATTCAGAATTTTTACAATTACGCAGCGTAGCCGATACACACGATCCACGTTTAACAAAAGGAGTGAAAGATCGTGCCCGCGATGTACAGGCCGACTGGGCAAAGTATAAACAACAGATGAATGAATTGATTCAGAAAGAGATTGCCACGTTTAATAAAACGTTTAAGGAAAAGAATTTACCAGCAGTAAACACCAATACAAAAAGGACAGAACTTAATAATTGATTAAGGTTTAAAATAATTTCGTTGAAACTGCCAGATCAAAACGATCTGGCAGTTTTGTTTCTCGGGTACCCTTTTTTTCAATGATTGCGCAAGGTGTATGGTGTCGGAAAATCTATTCCATTTCAAACACCTTTTGTAGGCGACACCTGATCTGATTAAATTCTTCATTCTACAAACAGGTCGCTCCTACGGAGCGCTTACGCATACCCAAGTTAGGTCTTCCTTATGCTCCAGCGGAGCATCCTGTTTGTAGAACATAATGTGAAGAATAAAAGCATGTCGCCTGCGGGCGTAGGTTGAAATACGAGTTATTCAGCGACATGATTAGCTCATCCAATAAAAGCAATAATCAAATTATGAAAGCAAATCAATGCGCATGGTGTCGAAAAAACAGGCCTGCCTTAATCACCTTGTGTGGGCGGCACCTGATCTGATTAAATTCTTCATTCTACAAACAGGTTGCTCCTACGGAGCATTTGGTTTAATTGTTATCATTACATCAATGGGCTCGGCTAATGCTCCAGCGGAGCATCCTGTTTGTAGAATAGAATGTGAAGAATAAAAGCGTGTCGCCTGCGGGTGTAGGTTGAAATGCGGGTTATTCAGCGACATAATTAGCTCGTCCAATAAAAGCAATAATCAAATTATGAAAGTAAATCAATGCGCATGGTGTCGAAAAAACAGGCCTGCCTTAATCACCTTTTGTAGGCGACACCTGATCTGATTAAATTCTTCATTCTACAAACAGGTCGCGCCTACGGAGCGCTTACGTATACCCAAGTTAGGTCTTCCTCATGCTCCAGCGGAGCATCCTGTTTGTAGAATAGAATGTGAAGAATAAAAGCATGTCGCCTGCGGGCGTAGGTTGAAATGCGGGTTATTCAGCGACATGATTAGCTCATCCAATAAAAGCAATGAATAAACAAATTACGAAAACAAATCAATGCGCATGGTGTCGAAAAAACAGGCCTGCCTTAATCACCTTGTGTAGGCGACACCTGATCTGATTAAATTCTTCATTCTACAAACAGGTCGCGCCTACGGAGCATTTGGTTTAATTGTTATCATTACATCAATGGGCTCGGCTAATGCTCCAGCGGAGCATCCTGTTTGTAGAATAGAATGTGAAGAATAAAGCATGTCGACTGCGGGTGTGGGTTGAAATGCGAGAGATTCAGCGACACAATGTAGAATTTTAATCGAAGGAACTGGTATTGGTCTAATCACGCGATTTTATGTTCTCGCTGAAAATTTTAATTCCTCCCCCCAATCTCAATACCTCATAAGGTTGCTCAAGATTATCCGCCTCTCGCTCAAACTCCCTCACATCTGCCGTATTAAATTTAAATAAATCATAGTGATGCGGAATCACCATTCGTGCGCCAATTTCTTTTCCTAATTGTGCGGCTTCTTTGCAATTCAGATTTCCGGCTACACCGCGGCTCGGGTCGTTACCATTGATGGGCAGAAAGGCTACGTCCACCTTAAACGGTTTTAAAATCTTCACCATATCATCATACCAAAGTGTATCGCCACTGTGGTAAACGGTAAACATTCCGAACTGCACCACAAAACCCATAAACTTACACCGGCCTTGTGCATCGCGTTCCATCTCGTTGTGTGCAGCAGGCACGCCATGAAAGATAAAATCATTTACGGTCTTTACTTCACCATCGTTCATACCAATCGGAAAATCCGGAACACACGTTACGCGATCAACTACAAAACTTCTGTTCGCTTCAGGAATAATAAACTGAATATTAGGGTTAACCTGAAACAAAGGTATTAATGTTTTCGCATCCAGATGATCGGTATGATTATGACTGGACGTAACCACATCAATACAATCCAGCAGTTGTGGTTCAATCACCAACTCGCTGATGCGCTCGTGGGGTTTATTTGTGTTTGCATATTTTTTGGTTAGCGAATCCGACAAGTACGGATCGAACAGCAAACACTTTTTATTCCACTGAATCAGAAAACCACTTTGCCCCAGCCACCAGATATCAAATGAATCAACACTGCCCGCACTTTTTGCGTTGCGGATTTCTGCTGCGAGAGCGGGGCCGGAGTTGTGAGGTATGATCATATTTTTTAGTGTTGCCGGTTTCCGGGAACAGGAAACCGGTAACTATTTTAAATTCTCTCTAACCTTCCTCGCTCCCTTCACCATATTCACTAACTTCTGTCGCGAAGCCCAGCGCGCGGTTTGACTTAGTCCGCAATCAGGAGCTACGGCTAATTTTTCTGCTGGCACGTACTGCAAACATTTTTTAATGCGCTGCACTACATCTTCCTCTGTTTCGATGTAATAGTTTTTGACATCAATAATGCCTACGGCTACATCCATCTTCTCGGCAAACGTGGTCAGCAATTCTATTTCAGCAAACTCGCGGTTTGCCATTTCAATGTGTACTTCATTCACCGTAAGGTTTAAAAAGTCGGGCAGCATCGGCTTAAGGCTTCTATATCCCACCGGACGACCTTTAAAATTTCCAAAACATAAATGCGTAGATAAACGACACTTGCCTACTATTCCGGTAACTGTGCGATTAAAAATATCCACAAAACGTTGTGTGTCTTCTTTGTAGGCATAACAACTCATGGACGGTTCATCTACGGTAATCTCGGTGCAACCAGCTGCAACCAAATCTTCCAGTTCTTTTTTAATGAAAGGAAGTAATGCTTCGGTAATGGCAAATCGATCTTTGTACTTTTCATTCGGCAACAATCTGCCACTTAAGGTATAAGGGCCAGGCACACTGGTTTTTAACACCGGACCTTTAGGTGCAAGTTTCTGTAAGCGTTTAAATTCTTTTACAGCACCTAATCCATTCGGAGCGGTGAGGGTATCTATAATAGAATTTTTTCCGCGTTGGTCGTGCGCAGGCGGACCGAACTTGCGCAACTCATCGGTGTTTTCTTTTATGCCTTTAATGAATCCATAAAACGAAAGATTAAAATCCAATCGTGTTTGTTCGCCATCGGTAATCACATCTAAACCGGCAGTAACCTGATCGTGAATGGCAGCAATTACAGCATCTTCAATCAGTTCTTCTTTATCGGCATTGCCAAACTCGTTGAGATGTTTAACAGAAAACTCAAGCCATCCCGGAAACGGATAGCTGCCCACAACCGTGGTGCGAATAGGTAGAGGTTGCATAGTTTATTTTTTAGTGCCTACGTGTTCATACAATTTTGCTAACCGGTGTGCGTGTTCATCGTACGCACTTTCAAAAAGTGCGGTAGCTTTTTCTTTTCCTGCAATGTTGGTAGCGGTTAATACTTTTGGTGGCTGCCCTGCTTCGGTAAGCAATCGGGCTACCTCAGCTTTGATGCAATTGATAATCATGGCCCCACCCACAGTTGATCCTGGAGCCACCGGGGTTTCAAGTCCTTTGATATAAATCATCGAATCACCAACAGGCGCACCGGTATCCAAAACCAGATCAGAAAAGTCGCTTAGTTTTTTTCCATCGCTGCGTTTGCTTTCGCTTTTGGCTGAGTGTTGTTGCGTGATGATGGAAACCACTTTTATTTTTTTCTGCTGAAACAACTCAGCTATTTCAACCGGTACGATGTTGGTACCGCTGGAGGAAATGATAAGGGCAGAATCAATTGAAGAAATATCAAAGTTGCGCAAGATGCGATCGGCCAAGCCAGAAACATTTTCGAGAAACATAGCCTGCCGCTGCCCGTTGGCACCCACCACCAGGTTATGAAACGTAAGTGATAGTTCTACAATCGGATTGAATCCTGGAAAGGAACCATAGCGGGGCCACATTTCTTCTACCATAATGCGACTGTGGCCAGAACCAAACACATGCACCATGCGACCATGCAGAATGGTTTCTGCAAACCACTGTGCAGCCTTTTGAATGTTGGCCTCTTGTGCCGCAACGCTATCGGCCATTTTTTTACTGAGAGAAATGTATTCCTGAATGACGCTCATAAACCTAATTAATTTTTGAAAGCGCAAACCCTGCTGCGCCTAACGCTCCGGCAAGATCGGAAAAGTGTGCGAGTTGAATCTCTGTTTTTTTACCACCGGGTTGCCATTCAAATTCATTCACAAACTGCTGCAATGGTTTCATTAAGGTCTCTTCCGCTTTTGAAATACCGCCACCAATAATTACCACTTCGGGTGAGAGAATATTAATGAACGAAGCAATGCTTGCCGCCAGCTTGCGCACCGAAGTAAGCCAGACTTCTGTGGCAAAATCATCTCCCTTTTGATAAGCCTGCACCAGATCCCACGTAGTTTTAAATTTGCCTTTGGTTCTCGCTTCGATAGAAAGATTACCGATAGCATCTTCCAGGCTACCCGGCATGTTGGTAACGTCTTTATTATCATCCATGGCATCTACGGTAGTGTGGCCCAGGTGACCAGCCATTTGTCCAACACCCTGATATAGTTTTCCATCAATTAAAATTCCACCACCCACTCCGGTACCCAATGTAAGGATGAATGCATATCTCTTATGCTTAGCCGCACCAAATTGCGCTTCGGCCATCAAGGCTGCATGCGCATCATTCAACACGTAAATGCGCTCACCTGTAAAATCACTCCAGTTAAAATTTTCTAACCCCGGTAACCGACCCGGCATAAATTCAATGCATGTATTGCTTGCATTGGCAAGACCGGGAGCTGAAAGTCCGATTGCCTTAATCTGTGCGGTTTCTTTTTTGAATTGCCTAATGATCTGCTTTACGGATTCTTTCCAGTGTGTATCATTTTGCTCATCCGTATCCTGCCGGATTTCTTTTACGATTGAGCCATCGGCCTTTACCAGTATGGCTTTGATGTGCGTGCAACCTAAATCAATTCCTATCGCGTGTTCCATACTAATATTGTCCTTCACTTAAATCCCAACCACCATCAATAGCCAAAACTTGTCCGGTTGTAAATCGTGATTGATCGGACATAAAATAAACCGCAGCACCATCTAAGTCTTCCGGTTTGCCGATGCGGCCACCGTCTAATGGTTGTTTTGTTTTGATGAACGATAAAATAGCTTCGTCATTCGCAGCCCGTTGGGCCATCGGTGTTTCTACCAGCGCTGGTGCCAATACGTTAATGCGAATATTATCTTTTGCATAATAGGCAGCTGTTGATTTGGTAAAACCAATCACTGCGGCTTTAGTGGCTGCATACGCATGCGTTACAAAATGTTGAGGCGAAGGTGAAAAGCCCAGCACCGAACCCATGTTGAGAATAGTGCCACTGGTTTTTTGTTTCAAGAAAGTTTGTACTGCGGCCTGATTTGAAAGCATGAGTGAAGTAAGATTCAATTCAAATGTTTTGTTCCAGCCTTCCAACGATAATTCGTGCAAGGGGCCATCGCCAAACTTGCGCCCGCTGCCACCTGCTACGTGATACAGGCCATCAAAGCTTTTAAATTTTTCTAAACATGTTTCGATAGCTTGTTGAGCAACTCCGGGTTGAGTAGCATCCCCCGCAAGGGCAACCGAATTTTTTCCAAGCTGCTGTTGTGCTTCGTTTACACTATCGGCACTGCGACCAACCACAACTACATTGGCACCTTCGCGCGCAAATGCTTTTGCTGCGGTCAAGCCGAGGCCGGTTGTTCCGCCAATAATTACGATGGATTTATTTTCAAGCATTTTGTTTCGTACAAGACTCGAAAGATAGAAAATTCAAGTTTACTTTAAGATAGTGGTATCTGTTTCAAGGGTTGGTACTATATAATTTCCGAATTCAACTTTTGTGTTGGGAAATACTTGCTGTAAATCTGCCAAGTCAGTTGCTTTTACTTCGGTTCCATAAATATAGAGTGAATGCAGGTCTTTTAATTCACGCAAGGATTTTATTCCGGTAGCGGTAACTTTTGTTTGGTTGAGGTTTAGATACTGAAGTTGTTTTAAGGAATTAAGTTTGGTGAGCGCAATATCAGTAATGGCAGTTCGCTCCAGACTAAGCTTGGTGAGTTGTGTTAATTGCGAGACTTGATTCAGATGGGAATCAGCAACAGGAAGGTCGCCTGCCTTCAGCCAAACAAGTTGTTGTTTTACTTTCACTAAAATTCTAAGAGCAGAATCAACTTCCGTCACATTCACAAGGTTTACCGAAAGGTAGTTGCTACCAGCTGCAACGGGCAACACAACAGCACCCAACCGACTTAACGACTGAATAATTTTTTGATCGGCAGCACCTGCATTGCCTTCCGGAACTTCTGCTAAAGAAATTGTTTTAGTCGCAATGATTTTTTGCAGCGCATTCACCTGATTGCTTTCAACCACTGACTTATCAAAATCAGCACCGGATGAAATCCAAAGTTTCAAGATTTCAATTTCAATTGGTGTAAGTTGCGCTTTCTCTTTGGGCGGCATGTGGTCATCATCATCAAGGGGTAATAAGGTTCTGTTGATCAATTCGCTTTCATCAACCTTGCCAGCCACCAACACAACGCCACCCTTTCCACCTTTTAAAATATGCTCGGGAGCATCTAATCTGAGTTTACCTTTCTGTTTGCCTGAACCATGACACGAGTAGCACTTCGAATCTAGAATCGGTTTTACCAAATCATTATAAAAGTGAGCTTGTTGTAAATCAACTTGAGATAGCTCAGAATTTTCGGAAGAGGAAACGAACAAAAAATTCTCTCCATGTGTAAGTGTGCCACCTAAATGTCCGGTTGCAATAATCAGCGCAAGCATGAGTATTGATAAAAATTTATAGATGGCCTTTAATTTCTTCTGCCCTCGAGCCCATGCATATACCAACGTAATCACGGCAAGAGCAATTCCCGAAAACTGGTGCAGCTTTATACTCTGTGGGTCGTATTCGCCATTTTCTTTAAGTAGCAGACCAGTAATTACTGAAAACAATGCCGCCAGAAATCCCAACCATAAAATAAACCGAATGGATCTTCTGAGTGATTTGTACGGTTTGCGAAATGGAAGCCATTCAAATAATACAACCAGCAGCAAAATCCCGATGGGCAAGTGAACGAGTAACGGATGTAAGCGGCCGATGAACTCCATTATTATATTAAGAATAGCGCTTTCGCAAAACTTCCATCATGTACACATTAATTGCCCATTGATCAGCAACCGGTTGACGCGTGTAGGGCAAAGCCGGCATGTAATCTACCGGACCAAACTCCGTTAGGAATGTCATTTGTTTGCCCGCTTTCTTTTTTTCTTCAACCACTTTATCCCACCATGCAAAATGAGTTTTAACAGCATAGTCCCACTCGGGTGCGCGTGGATCGTTTACTTGTGGTCCTTCCGGATGGCCAATGCGCGCATGAATATGATCGGTACGATTAAGTGCGAGAGCAATGGTTTCGGCCTGATCTTCCAGATATGATTCATGCACATTGCACCAATGCGAAATATCGAGCGTTAACCGCAAGCCGGGTACACGTTTGATTAATTCTTCCGTAACGGGGGCAGCGTATAAACCTCTTCCGCGATGGGTTTCGTGATAGATGGGAATTCCGCTCTGCGAAGAAACGGTAATGGAATGTTTGATGAGTTTTTCTTTCTGATCGGCCGTAAAATAATCTTTACCGCTATGGCAGTTTATAAAAACGGGTTTGGCTGCAACTGCATCTGATAAGAATTGATTGAACTGTGCTTCATGCCTGGCAAAATCTTTTTCGCCATTGCCATACAGAAACCCGATTTTAAGATTGTGCCTGGCAAGTGCATCCAATAATTTTTTGCGATCCGTTGCATCGCCCGGCCACCAGATTTCGCAACCATCGTAACCTGCCGCTTTTGCTTTCGCACAAAATTCATCGTACGAACCGTTGAAGCCCCAGTTGGTTGCAAAGACCAGCAGTGAGTATCCCGCTTGTGTTGTATGTGTAAGTGGCTTGGCAAAACTCTCCAACGTATTCATCATTAATCCGGTACTGGCCAATGCTGTTGTTCTCATAAAGTTTCTTCTATTAATTTTCATCACCCAAGTATTTCGTGAATAACTTTTCCGTGTACATCAGTTAACCGGAATGGCCGGCCTTGAAATTCGTAGGTAAGTTTTTCATGATCGAAACCTAACTGATGCAAAATGGTTGCCTGTAAGTCGAACGGAGTTGTTTTGCCGTTGATGGCCGAGTAACCAATCTCATCTGTTTCGCCATAGGTAAATCCTTTTTTCATTCCACCACCCGCCATCCAGATTGTAAAGGCTTCGGTGTGATGATCACGACCTTTAAACGGATTCTTTTTGCCCTCGCGATTTTCCGCCATGGGTGTGCGACCAAACTCACCACCCCACACTACTAATGTTTCATCTAACAAGCCACGTTGTTTCAGATCAAGTACCAATGCCGTCATGGCTTTATCAACGGTGCGACATTTGTTTACGAAGCCCACATCAATAGCAAGATTGGAATCAGTTCCATGACTATCCCAACCCCAATCAAAAATCTGCACGAAGCGCACACCTTTCTCTACCAGCTTTCGCGCAAGCAGAATGTTATTGGCCAGACTTACTTCGCCCGGTTTGGTGCCATACATTTCGTGAATATATTTTGGTTCGTCATTGATGTTCATTACTTCGGGCACAGAGATCTGCATGCGATATGCCATTTCATATTGTGCAATGCGCGATAGAATTTCCGGATCACCTTTTTCTTCGTAATGAATTTTATTCACTTCGTTAATAGCATCGATGGATGCTTTGCGCAGATCACGGGTAACGTGTTCAGGATCTTTGATGAATAACACCGGATCGCCTTCGCTGCGGCATTGCACACCTTGATAGACAGACGGAAGAAATCCACTGCCCCATACACTCTTACCCGCATCGGGATTTGTTCCACCCGAAGTAAGCACCACAAAGCCCGGTAAGTTTTGATTCTCACTTCCCAACCCGTACGTCACCCAAGAGCCCATACTGGGTCGGCCTAAACGTGCGCTGCCGGTGTGCATTAATAATTGTGCGGGGCCATGATTGAATTGATCGGTTTGCATGGCCTTCAGAAAAGTAACTTCATCTACTATAGAAGAAAAGTGGGGCAGGTTTTCGGATACCCACGCTCCACTTTGCCCGTATTGTTTAAAGCTTGCCTGTGGCCCCAACATTTTTGGTACACCACGAATGAAAGCAAATTTTTTTCCTTCCAGCAACGACTGCGGGCAATCCTGGCCATCGAGTTTGTGCAAGGCCGGTTTATAATCGAACAACTCTAACTGCGAAGGCGCACCCGCCATGTGCAAATAAATTACCGACTTGGCTTTGGGAATAAACTGGGGTGCTTTGGGTGCAAGTGGGTTTGATGAAAACAGGGCCGCGTATTTGTCTTGCTTCTCGAACGGATTACAACTTCCAAATACAGACGCAAGCGCAAGTCCGCCCATGCCGGCAATACATTCGCGCAGAAAATGTCGCCTGGTAGTTTCTTCGAGTTGTTTACGCTGAAGTTCGTGGATAATTTTTTCGTTCATGGTTGTAGGTCTGTGCGGACACAGACCTTGTGTTAGTTTGCCTCACCCCAACCCCTCTCCTTGGAGAGGGGCTTGAGTGTGGTGTAAGTTATTTAGTTACGGTTAATCCAATTTTTTCAAAACCACTTTGCGCTTCTCTGTGCCCTCTGCGGTTTAAAATTTAATTCTTCGTTACAACTTCGTCTAAATTTAATATTGCAGTCGCCACTAAACTCAGTGCCTTCAGTTGTGGTTGTTCTTCTTTCTTGTTGCGAACCTTTACCATCGTTCCGCCCTGATATTCCTTTATTCCTTCGGCATATAGTTTTTCAAACGCTGCCAATTTTCGTTCGGTAATTTTCTGGCCGGTCGCTAATTCGTATGCAGCACCTATCTGTTCCTTCACGGATGATTGGGTTTGCATTTTCAATGCGAGGTGATGTGCCGCTTCTACATATACTGAATCATTCAACGTTACCAATGCCTGCAAAGGCGTGTTGGTACGAATGCGCCTTGCGGTACACACTTCACGCGAAGCACCATCAAACGTGAGCATAGAAGGGTACGGAGCGGTGCGCTTTAGATAAGTATATAGTGATCTCCGATGCTTATCCTCACCTTCACTCATCTTCCAATCTTGTCCGTTCCAGGGCGATTTCCAAATGCCAGCCGGTTGATAGGGCATTACACTCGGGCCATACATTTTATTACTCAACAATCCGCTTACCGCCAACGCCTGATCGCGTATTTGTTCGGCTGATAAGCGTACGCGTGGTGCACGTGCGTATAATTTATTGAGCGGGTCTTTCTCTAATAATTCTTCATTTACATCTGAGCTTTGTTGATACGTGGCAGACAATACAATTTCACGCATCAGTTTTTTTAAACTCCAGTTGTATTCGTGTACTAATTTCCACGCCAGGTGATCTAATAATTCCGGATGCGTGGGGGGGATGACTTGCGTGCCGAGATCTTCCACGGTTTCGGCTAAACCAATTCCAAACAATTGTTCCCACACGCGATTAACAATCGTGCGTGCTGTTAAGGGATGGTTGGGATCTGTCATCCATTGTGCGAGTCCTAACCTGTTTGCGGGCGCATCGTTTGGAAACGCATTGAGCGTATGCGGAACCGCAGCTTCTACCACATCGCCTTTTACCAACCAATTGCCGCGTTCAAAAATATGAGTAGCGCGTTTCATCTTATCCGGATTATCTAACATGATGGGCGTGGTGGGTGGTTCTTTGCGCACCAACTCCCAGAATGTTTTACGCTTGTCAGGATGATTATTATCCCAATCATCTGTAAAGTAAAACCAGTCGAAGATCATGCCGCTGCCATCTGCATTTTTTAAGTTGGGACTGCTATACGTAAAATATAAATCGTGTGTGCCATCAACTGGAATAAATTCGAAATCCACAATCTGCCATTTGTTGGATGTATTTTTTATCGCAACAGATTTAAGAAGCGGCCCCGTAACACTATCTAAGTGAATATTCCACACACCACCATTTACCCAACTGGAATTACGATAGATAAGCCGGTTGCTGCCGGTAAGATTTACATTGGGCAAACGACATTGCGCGTTATTACGAAAGATGAGCCACTTAGTATCGGTGAGTTCGCTGTTTATAAACTGATCGGCCTGAATGGAGTTTATACTTGGCTGCCAGGTTTTAGCAAAGCGATAAACTTCTTGAGCTTTTTCGGCTGAGATATTTTGATTGATCCACGCGGTAAGTGTGTTTAGTTTTTCAGTATCTTCTTTTTCGAAGTGGCGAAGTAATGGATATTCAGCTTCGGTATCTTCATCGCGTGAGTTGTTAAAGAAAGCCATGAACTTGTAATACTCATCGTGCGTAAATGGATCGTACGGGTGACTATGGCATTGCACGCAGGCAAACGTGGTCCCCATCAGTGCTTCCCACGTAGTATTTACCCGATCCAACACAGCCGCAGTGCGAAACTCTTCGTTATCAGTTCCACCTTCATCGTTGGTCATGGTGTTGCGGTGAAAGGCCGTGGCGATGTATTGATCATCGGTAGGATTATCGAGTAAATCGCCCGCCAATTGCTCGGTGATAAACTGGTTGTAAGGCATATCGGCATTAAATGCGTTGATCACCCAATCGCGGTAACGCCAGATGGCGCGGCTATCATCGCGTTCATAGCCTTTGGTATCGGCATAGCGGGCAAGGTCTAACCACATGCTGGTCCAGCGCTCGCCATAATGTTGGGAGGCAAGTAGATCATCCACTAAAATTTGATAGGCATCGGCATTTGAATTGGTTAAATATTTTTTGCTGATAGCTTCCGGAGCAGGAATGCCAATCAAATCCAAACTTACTCTTCGCAGCAAGGTGGCTTTATCAACTGCAGCGGAAGGTTTTAAATTGTTCTCTTCAAGTTTTTGGTAGACGAATGCATCCACCTCAGTTAACGCCCAATCGTTTTTAAGAGGAACGGTTTGTTCTTTCACAGCCACGTAAGCCCAATGATCGCCCCACTCCGCGCCTTCTTCAATCCATTGGGTGAGAATGTTTATTTCGTCCTGCGTAAGCGGATCTTTTTTATAAGGCATTCGCTCTTGCGGATCAGTTGCCGTGATGCGTTTCACTAATTCGCTATGTGCGGCATCACCGGGTATAATGGCATATTTACCCGATTCGGCTTTAGCCAATGCTTCCTGCCGGAACAACAAACTGAATTCAGCTTCGCGCTTTACACCACCATGGCAGGCAATGCATTTTTTGTTGAGGATCGGTTTTACCTGCGTGTTGTAGTCGATTTTTGATTCGGGAAAAAAATACCACACTACGGCCACCGAAACGAAAATGAGTAGTATCAGGTAATAAATTTTCCGCATGTTGGTAAGTGAAGTGAGAACTTATAAAGGAAAGTTACAGGATTTGGTTGTTATACAAGGTACCGATTGCGGAAAAGACGGTCGAAATCTTTCTGGAATCCAAAGCCTTAATGAGGCTTAGTATGGTAACATTATTTGGATTAGTTATAACTTACATTCATGAATGCCAGATTAATAGTTGTTGCATTGCTACTTGCTTCGTGCGTTGTGAAAGATGACCCAAGCTATTCTGGAAAATTAAAGTCAAGGCATATTGTTTTGATATTTGAGAATTTTCCAATCGATCATAAAGTATTCCTAAACGACACACAGAAAAGCGCATATACAATAGCCAGATATGAACTTAAGTATTATGATGATAATGGAATTCAAAGAACCCTGAAGCCTAAAAGTGAACCAAATGATACAATCATTATAACCTCCGATCGTGAAACGATTGAAGTGCAACATAGAGTAAAGACAATCGATAATTATGAATACGTTTTTCAAAGAGGCGATACAGTATTGTTTAAGTATTCGGACAAAGTCCCACAGGCACGTGTTATAAATCGAGAAGTATCGGAATATGAAGTAAACTACGATTTGAAATATCGGGAAAAGGTTTGCCAGAATGGTTACCCCGCGCTGTGTAAGCTTCTTAATCCTTTGTTATTTGTAACGTTCAATGCGGATTATTTTGGGCTTGAGGGAGAAAGGCCTGGAATAGCTGGCCAAACAGATAAAATAAAAGCAATGGCATCCATTCGCTTTACTGGCGAACAAGAAAAAGAACATGAATTTATTGATTCTCTGTTTTCAGCAGGATTAATATCAAACAAATCATTTGATTGGCTTAAGCAACGGTTGCAATTAAACGCATTTATAAAAGATGCACATCTGAATGCGACTGACTTGAAGCAGGTTTCTGAATACTTAAATGGTTCAGACTCTCTTTTGGGGCGACATTCTTACCGACTTTGGCTTTCTCAATTACGGGCAACATTGTATGACAATAAGGTCAATAGAATTTCTACCAAAAATTCTAATTTTCCTGATTACCGGATAGTTTACGACTCGATAGTCGCGAACAAGAATTTTAGTGGTAAGCTCAGAGATGTGTTCCTGTTCGAGACTTTAGATTTATTGTTTGAAAGAGGCAAGCTGAAGGAGAATAAACTTTACGCCCAGAGAATGAAGGACGAAATAAGGGATTCTACATTAATAAATCATTTGCTAATTAAGTATCAGCTTGAGGCACCATCAACCAATGAAATTCAATTGATTTCTTTAACTAGTGAGCGCACTTCATTAAATCAGGTGTTACAAATGAATTTTGGAAAAATTATTTATGTGGATATTTGGGCTAGTTGGTGTGGTCCTTGTATTCAGGAGTTCCCAGCCTCGAAAGATTTAAGAAGCAAATTAAAAGGCCAGAATGTGGTGTTTGTTTATTTATCGATTGATGATGATAAAGTAAAGTGGCAAACCTCTAGTGTTAAGAATAGTTTACCCGATAACAATTCTTATGTTGTTGTTGATAAGGTCACATCCACTCAGTGGAATGAGTTAGATGTACAATCAATACCTCGTTATTTAATTTATAATCGGAATGGAGACCTGAAGTTTAGAGATGCGCCCCGGCCAAGTTCACCTGAGACTTTCGAGCTAATCCAAAAACTTCTAAGTCAAAAGTAAGAGCGAAGTTCACTTGTAACTATTAAACTTGTGGTGGATTCACGTTAATTTTCTCCCGCTTCGTTATTGAGTTATCGGCTCGGCCTGAAACAACTTTCCGGCAATTGGGGTGGCCACACGTACATACAAAAGATGGTATGGTGTCGTCCAACAAGTCGGCATAATCCAACGTAAGTTCTTCTTCGGCCTCAATATCGCGTAGGGCAATTAAGTTAAGGCCATTGTAAATGGTGTTGGGTGCACAACAATGATTCTGTGGCGCCCAGTTTTCAGGTTTATGATCCCACAAAATATAAACCTCATCGGAAATGGGGTAGGCATAATGCTTAAACTCTTCGCGCTGCTGCTGTGTCCAGTTTTGTTCTACGTACCGTTTGGTAACGAGGCGTTGGGCGGCTTCTTCAAACTTAAAAATGGTTTCGCCTTTGCGGATGGATTTTTGTGCTACAATACCATACCCGTTTATGGAGTTACCTTTAACCCGATACTTTTTTTGTTTGGCCGCGTAGCGGGCTTTGCCTTCTTCAATAATATGTTTTAAAAATCCAGCCTTACCAATCGGATCAAATTGCAGAATGTAATCGGCAGATCCTTCGTAGCCATCTTCATAAAAGACGGAGCAGGTAAAATTGATTTCCAGAAAATAGATTTCCTGTTTTTCGTTTACCCGGAAATCCAACCGCGCATAGCCTACGCCTGAAAATCCGGTAAAGATTTTTTCGGCAGCCAGCTTCAGGCGCACTTCGAGGTCAGCATCCGTACAGGGTTTATTTACATCGGTATGCAACTCCGATGTTTTGAGCGCATAGGTTTTAAAGGCATAGCCTTTCGGGAATTTGTATTCAATCGGCTTAAAGGCAATTGCTCCATACTTTGGTTGAACGTTGGCCGCTACCAATACGGTAAACTCCTGCCCGGCAATGTATTCTTCAATCAGAATTTCGTCATAGCCTTCGGCCAGCAGACTTTCAACTTTGTGTTGTAGATGTGGAATATCCTGGGCAAGCGATTCATCGTCCACACCCAGGCTATCGCCTGCTTTGGCGGGCTTTACAAACAATGGAAACTTTAAGTGGCTTACTTTAGCTTCCAGGTTGTGGCTGCCTGTAACTTCTGCATAAAGCGGAGTGGCAACACCGGCACAATAGGCCACATACTTCATCAGTGATTTAGGCGGATCGTATAAAACTGCATTGGGCCCGGTGTAAGGTAGGTTCAATGCATCCATTGAATTAATTACATCGATAGACGGTACCGACCAATCCAGATAACCTTCGCATAGGTTTACATAAATATCGTACTTCTGCTTGCGCAGTTCTTTCAGTTGCTTGTAGGTAGTAAGCTTATTTAGAAATACATGATCAACCTGATCGTTTGGTAACAGCGGAGCGAGGTTACGGGGTGGATCGTAGTTTTTGTAATCAACTTCGGTTGTACTGTAATCGGGCTGCAACACACAAACCTTCATATCCGGATTTCTTTTACGTGCAGGGATTTTGTTTGTTAGCTGTTGGCTGTATTGCGAAGCAGGGCATCTTCCAGTACTTCTACAATCAGGTTGGTGAAGGTCTTATTACTTACGCGCAGAATAGCGCCTATGGAGGTATAGTTCTCGTCTTCGCTCAAGCCACATTGGGCATTAATCTCCAATACAAATAGTTTTCCGGTTTTCTTGTCCAGCCTGAAATCTAGCCGCGCATAACCCACACCCTTCACGGCTTTAAAGGCATCAATGCTTAGTTCTTTTAGTTCTTGTGCCAGACAAAAATCCATAACCGGGGCGTATTCATACAGAAATCCATTGTCCGGTGGTGGTGCTTCTTCATCGTATGCTTCCCACAGGCGTTCAAACGAAAGGAACTGTTCTTTTTCGGGTAAGCCTTTATGAAACACACGTTCTATAGGTTGATAGAATTTAATCTGTTCGGGTTTATGGTGCGACCCTACCAATAGTGTAGTAAACTCGCGCCCGATAATAAACTGCTCGGCCAACAAGCCAGCGGTATCCAGATCCCAACCTTTAAAGCCATTGTGCAGATCGGTGAGCACATTTTTTAATTCACGCTTTCCATTCACCACATTCTTTACGCTTATACCCATGCTACCAGCCGATACGGCAGGCTTAACAATAATGGGTTTGCCCACCTTCTTGAAAAGATCCGGATCGATGTGTCCGTTTAGCTTTTGCCAGCCTGGCATTGCTACCCCGGCTTTACCAAAAGCTTCTTTCATGGTGATTTTAGAAGTGGTTACATTATAGAAGTAAGAATCGGAACCGGTATAGGTAATACCGCTTTCGTCCAGGGCATGGATAACCGATACTCCGGGAACGTTGTTAATTTCATCGCCATCGCACAGGTTTAATACTATGCTTTGTTTCGCTGAGTAGTTCTTTACCCGCTCTATGCACTCAGCAATGTTATGTACCGTAACGTTTACCCACTCCCATTCGCAATTGATCTCTGCGAATACCCGCGTGTATTCTTCAATGCTTTGGGTATAGTCGTAATAAAATTTTAGAGTAGGGTCTTCCGTCTCCAGGTAAGGAGCAAATATCCAGATTTTATAGGCGGTTATATCGTTGAGTAATGTCATAAACCCAACAACCGCAGAGGGTGCAGTAAAGTACTATTTGCCATAGTTTATGCAATTTCAATAAATATTATTATTAAAGTAAAGTACTTGTCAATATTTATTCTTAAAAGCTTTGGTTAGCCCTAACACCAAGCAGGCATTATGGCTTACTTCTTAGCAGTTATACCGGTTAAACTGCAGGGACGTAGTTACCTCATAAGCGATAAGCTTAACGGTTATCAATAGGTTTGATCGAAAGCACGCAAGGCTGTAATTTGTTAAGCGGTTAGGTATGATGTTAGGCACACAGTAACTTTATCATCCATAAAATCCTCTATGAAATCAACCCGTATTTTGTTTCTGGCTGCCATCATTGTGCTGGCCTGTGAACAACCTAAAGAAAAAGAATCCACACCGGCACATCAATACCTGGAGGAGATGACCATCCCCCAGTTACAAGTGGGTTATCAGAAAAGCACGTTTACGATTGAGCAAGTGGTAAAAGATTACCTGCAGCGTATTGAAGACCTGGACAAGAACGGGCCCACCCTCAACTCCATTATTTACGTAAATCCCCAGGCACTAGAAATTGCCCGAACGTTGGATGCGGAATTGCAAGCGGGTAAAAGTCGTGGGTTGCTGCATGGCATTCCGGTTATCATTAAAGATAACATGAACACAGCCGATATGCCTACTACGGCCGGGGCAACCGTGTTACGCGATTCTTACCCACCTGATGATAGCTTTCTTGTTAAAAAACTACGAGCTGCTGGTGCTGTTATCATCGCGAAAGCAAACTTAAGCGAGTGGGCCAACTTTCGGGCCGATATGAGCAGCAGTGGTTGGAGTGGTATGTTGGGGCAAACCAAAAATCCGTATGTACTCGATCGCAATCCGTGTGGTTCCAGTTCGGGTTCGGGTGTGGCGGCCTCGGCAAACTTATGTGCCATTGCTATTGGCACAGAGACTAATGGTTCGATTGTATGCCCTTCCAACGCCAATGGGTTGGTAGGATTAAAACCTACGGTTGGGTTGTTGAGCCGTAGTGGTATTATACCCATTTCGTTTACGCAAGATACAGCCGGACCGATGGGGCGCACGGTTACCGATGTTGCCATTACATTGGGGGCTTTAGTGGGCGTTGATTCAACTGATGAAAAGACATTAGCGTCAACTGGTAAATATAAGACTGATTACACTTCGCATTTGAAAGCCGATGGCTTAAAAGGCAAACGCATTGGATTATTAAAAAATATTGGAGGCTACCATGCTGCAGTAGATACATTAATGAAAAAAGCTGTGGCTGATATCCGCGCACAAGGTGCAGAGGTGATTGAAATCGATTTTAATATGGACCGCAGTGCCGGAGGTTCTTCGTTTACGGTGTTGTTGTATGAGTTTAAAGACGGCCTTACTAAATATTTTGCCAGTCTGGGCGATAAAGCCCGTGTGCACGACTTGGCTGAGTTGATGGAGTTCAATAAGAAAGATACTATTGAGTTAAAATACTTCGATCAACAGTTATTAAAACTAGCACACGAGAAAGGCACGCTACAAGACAAAGCATATTTAGACGCTTTGGCCAACATGCAGAAAGCTACCCGCGAAAACGGTATTGATAAATTGTTAAAAGAAAATAATCTGCATGCATTGATGGCACCAACAGGCGCACCGGCCTGGAAGACTGATTTGATTGATGGTGATCATTTTCTGGGGGGCAGCTCTTCACTTGCCGCGATTTCAGGTTATCCTGCCATCACGGTGCCCATGGGTTTTGCAGATGTATTACCGGTTGGGGTTTCATTCTTCAGTACCGCCTGGCAAGAGCCTACATTGATTGAAATTGCCTATGGCTATGAACAAGCCACCAAACATCGCAAGGCTCCAACTTTCATTTTGAGTAAGTAAACAGGTCTGTGTGGACACAGACCTGGGATCGGAGTCGTTAAAAAAAACAGTAGTCCGAGCGGAGGTTTACATCCGATTTTACCAGCGGTATTAAATGGAAGATTTAGGTTAGCGGGTACCTCCGTTAAAAAATCTCCTGTCATTTTGTAATTCTGGTTATATCCTGTCAACATACAGGCAAAACGTAAACAACAGTTTGGCCACCGAAACCGAAAAAACATTTGTAGAGCTTATCAATGCACATCAGCGGCTTGTGCATAAGGTATGTAACCTCTATGCCGAAACGGCAGACGAACGCAAAGACCTTTTTCAAGAAATTGTGTTACAACTCTGGCGCTCATACCATACGTTTCGGGGTGAAGCAAAATTTTCTACGTGGATGTATCGCATTGCTCTTAACACCGCCATTGGAGGTTGGCGCAAATCTTCGCGGCAACCCTATTTTGAAAAGATGAACGATGGCCACTATAATCTGGGCAGCCCCGTTGAGCCGGATAAAGAAGAGCAGATCCAGAATTTATACAAAGCCATCAGGCAATTGCCCGAAGTTGACCGCGCACTTATCATGCTGGCGCTGGAAGATATACCCTATGAAGAGATTGCCGCTACCGTTGGCTTAACACAAAATAATGTACGCGTGCGCATGTTGCGGATACGCGAAAAACTAAAAAAAGCATTAACACATGGAGCTTGACGAATTAAAGGAAATCTGGAAACATCCATCTGCAACCGAAACAGTGTGGAGTGCAACCGAACTGCTTGAAGCCCTTCAAGGAAAAAGCAAATCGATACTAAGCCGCATTAAGCGCAGCATACAAATTGAAATTACCACGGGTGGCATTGCATTTGCCATTCTTGTCTCGCAGATTATCATGGTGGAACCTGGCCCCATCTGGTGGTTAATGATTGGTTTATTGGTATTCTCGGCCAGTGTGGCCATTTACTTCTACCTGAAAATACGCTTGGTTACAACGTTCGATTTTTCAACGAACAACCTGAAAAACAATCTGGCCGTATTGATCAATAAGCTCGAATTGTTTTTGAAAATTTATAAGCGCGGCAACCAATGGGGGCTTGTGGTGTTCTACCTGCTGGGCCTAACGGCAGCTTACCTGGAACACGGAACTGATCGTGTATTGGAATATATTACTACCGCGCAGGGAGCGTTGCTTGTGGTGTTGTATACAGCTGCTATTATTGGTCCTGTTTTTTTTGTTGACCGGGTGCTGCATAAATTGTATGGAGAGCATATCCATCGTTTAAAGATAATGCTGGCTGATTTTGATAACCCAACAGACTTGCAGAATAAAGCCTAAAATGAAAATAGAAGCGCACACCAGTAACCAAACCCAAATTGCAGAAATTATTTCTGACCATATTTTAATAAACAATGCTAGTGATGGTTTAAACCTGTTGGGCGAACTTTATTATCAGGGGTTTGATTGCATTGTGCTGCACGAGAAAAACATCACACCAGGATTCTTTCATCTGGCTAACGGTATGGCAGGCGAACTGCTACAAAAGTTCAGCAACTACCGGGTGTGCTTGGCTATTGTTGGCAATTTTTCTGCGCACAAAAGCACTAGTCTGATGCAGTTTATGCTTGAGAGTAACCGTGCGGGGCACATCAACTTTGTATCTTCCACAGCAGAGGCCCTGCTTAAGCTTACGAAAGCTAAAGCCAATCTATAAACTTTACTGCTCGCCAGTCACTCAGAATTTTAAATCCCCAACAGTTTAAGGGTCAACGTTCTTTGCCGCATCTTCGGCTATATTTTTTTGATGTATCCCAATCATACCCTTTCCCGTTACAATCCCAAAACAGTTCTCATGTTCATTAAGAAAATAGACATCCTCAACTTCATTACTGATTTCCGGAAAGCTCCTAACGAAATTAAATCGCTTTCGGAATTAATGGCCCATCTTAAAGTAACAGATGAGGGCGCACTACTGCCCATGCTGGAAGAAATGAAACAACTGCGCACCCTACGCGAAGTAGAAAAGAATGGCGAGCGGGCTTTTCAGGTTACAGCTAAGTAGTCATTAGTTCAGAGTCCTTAGTCTTGCGTATTTGGTAGTTGCAATCTTCGACAACTATACTAAAGACTAACAACTATCGCTTCACTAACACCCCTGGATAATTCGTTACTGGTTTCTGATCAGCATATACCAGTTTACCATTTACCCAAACCGATTCAATTCCGGTAGATAAAGCAGTTGGGTTTTCGATGGTGGCACTGTCAATCACCGTGTCTGGATTGAATAAAACAAGATCAGCAAAATAGCCAGGTGCAATTAAGCCTCGGTTTTTGATTCCTGCATTCTCTGCGGCAAGGCTGGTCATCTTTTGAATGGCCGTTTCCAATGGCATCAGTTTTTCTTCGCGTACATATTTACCCAGCACACGCGTAAACGATCCATGTCCGCGCGGATGCCCGCGCATGGTACCATCCGAACAAATGCTGGTGTACGGCCACTTCATAAAATTGCTGATGTCCGTTTCACTCATACTCTTCGCTACAATAGTAGCACCCTGCTCCGGTGCCGCGCTTTCGCGGATGATGCGTAATAAAGTTTGTGCTGAAGTTTCTTTATTGATAGCGGCAATCTCACTAACCGTTTTTCCTTGCCAGGCAGGCTGTGGCGAATAGCGAACCATTACCGAAGCTGCCGGATCGAACAACTCGCGCGTAGCAAATTCAGCACTTGCTAAACTTTCAAAATCTTTTTTAGGAAAGAGTACGCGCGGTGTGGAGTTCCACATGGTGTAGGGATAAATATCGGCAGTAATATTTACGCCTTGCTGTCGCGCCATTTCCAGTTGACGTAGAATTTTGGTTGAGTTACCCCACTTGCTGCGCATGGCAATTTTAATGTGTGTAATCTGTACGGGTATTTTAGCTTCGTACGCAATGTGAATAATTTCATCTATGGCATCTTCCAGGTTCACATCTTCACTACGAATGTGGCTGATGTATCGGCCACCTTTCTCAGCCGCAACTTTGGCCAATGCTACTACTTCATCGCGGCTGCTGTAAAATCCTGCTTCATATTCAAGTCCGGTACTTAATCCCAACGAACCTTTTTCCATTTCAAGTTTCAGCAATACTTTCATCGAATCAATCTCCGCAGGAGTTGCTTTGCGCAATAAATTTTTGCCCATCACTTTTTCGCGCAACGAAGCATGTCCGGTAAACGAAGCCACGTTTACACTTACCGGAGTTTTTTTAATGGCTTGCTGAATTGAGTCCATCGCATCCGAACTACCATCTTGTCCGACCACAATAGTGGTTATACCCTGGCTGGTGACGGCTACAGCCGATGGATTTTTTTCCAGTCCACCATCGTGGTGACTATGATTATCAATGAAACCGGGGGCCAATACATTTCCGTTGCCCTCGGTAACGGTTTCGCCTGCAAAAGGTGTAAGCTTGCCTACGTGCCAGATGCGGTTGTTTAATATCCGCACACTTCCGGCAACAGCCGGCAGCCCGGTGCCATCAATAATTTTTACGTTAGTAATCAGGTGGGTTTTGGGAAGCGTAACAGGTTTACCTTCCCAAATATTTTTTACCAGGGTGTGTGCACGAAAGTTGGATGAGTTATCCATCACAACGATGGTTTGATTTTTATCGATGTAGCGTGTTATCTCTGTACCAAAACCAACCCAGCCACCGGTGTGCGAAACAATTTTTCCGGACTCACGAATAAACCACCCGAAACCATATTCCGTGTTTTTACCATTGTTAAGTTTGCCTGGGGTAATGGCTTCGGCAAACGTAGTTTTCTTCACCAGTTTATCGGTGTAAAGGGCTTGATCCCACACATATAAATCTTCTACAGATGCATACACGTTACCATCGCCCACAATGCCATCGAAGCGAACCAGATCGTTCAGGTTGTAGTTAGCTCCGTCATAGTCCAATCCAAATACGCGCGAAGATGGAGATGTTTTTATTTTCAAATGATACACATACGTGTTTTTCAATTTAAGCGGACTTGCAATGTGTTTGGCAAAAAACTGATCGGCTGAAAGCCCCGAAACTTTTTCGATGATGGAAGCGAGTGTGGTATAGTTGGTATTGCTGTATTGCCACTGCGTACCGGGTTCAAACACAAGCGGGGGTTTTTTAAGCGTCAACAACTCCAGCATGGATTGATTGGTGAGGGTATCCAACGGATTCATATCGCCTTGTGCGATGTCGAAATATTCAGCCAGACCAGAGGTTTGATTCATCAACTGGCGAATGGTGATGTTACTATATGGAAAAGCGGGCAGGTGCTTTTGCACAGCATCGTCATAATTCAGTTTGCCTTGTTCTTTCAACTGCATCGTCATCATGGTATAAAACTGCTTGCTTACCGAGGCCAGGTTAAAAGCCGAAGCGGTAGTAAGCGGTTGCTGCGTTTGCGGATGAGTAATGCCAAACGCTTTTTTATAAAGTACTTTTCCTTTCTCGCCAATCAATACCGTGCCATTGAACAAATGGTATTGATGCAGGTAAGTAAGCACCGAATCGATGCGGGTTATTTTTGATTGATGCTGGCTGTTGGCAAACACCGGAAGCAAAACGAGAAAAAGTAAAATGCGTTTCATATTGATATAATGAATGCCTAAGGTAGGAAATAGGAACCAAAGATTGATTTGCGAAGGAATTACAAGAGGATGATTGATTCGAATATCTACTATTTAACAGGACTTGAAATTGAATTTATGCCTTGGGCAAAGGCGATGGAAATCTCAAAATGTTTTGAGGGGTACTTTAAAATTAACAGGTTGCGTAAACCTGTCAGCGGGTCAATCGCACCCGCGCATCATCGGCTCGTATTTCCACACGGGCACTACCGGTGGAGGTTGCAACCCGGGTTCTGTTTTCCGATCGCTCTACAAACTCAAAGCCGGTACCGGCATGAATGCTTGAATCGTCATGGCGGATTTCGAATTTACCACCACCGCCTAACACTTTCATGGCTACCAATCCATCTTGAGCGGAGATAAAATAATTTCCATTCTCCACCAGTGTGGTTTCAACAATAAAATCTCCGTCATCAATTTCAACAGCAATCTTTTCGAAGCTTGCGTTTTTTATATGAATGTCGGCATCATCGGCATCTACTTTAAGTTCGCCCTGGCCCATATCCATTCGTAAATCGCCATCGTCTAATTTTATATGGAAGAAGTTTCCTTTGCAACCAAGCAACTCTATATCGGCATCGTCAGCATCTAACTCAATTGCACCGTTAACCGACTTAATGATATAGTCGCCATCATCGCCAGTAATATTCAGGCTTATGCCTTCGGGTACTTCTATTGTAATAGTGTACTTTTCGCTATGGTAGCCCACAATTCCAGAAACAGAACCACGCTTATACTCGCGTATGGAAAGGTTGCCACTCTCTTCACTAATATCTACCCGAAACTCCTGTTCGCCAAAGGTTAGTCCTTTTACGTTTACTTCGCGATTAATTTTTATGTGGGCCGTGGTGCGGGCCGAACCGGTTATGGTAACTTTCGCATCGGTTGCTTTTAGCCGAAGCGTGCCCGTAGCATTTATTTTGTATTCCTGATCGAGGTGATAATTACCAAACTTTTCGGATTGGGCGCTGGCTATCGTTACCGCAACAATTAACAGAAGGATGGGCAGGTTTTTCATACGGATGGGTTTACCAGCCATAAGACGCACACCCCAAACAGAAGGTTGCAGACGGGTTAGTAAGTAATAACCTTTTTGCCATTTATCCGCTCTACGCGAACGGCATTTGTATCGGAACATTCCAGTATCCATAGTTCGCCTGCAGGTGAAACCAAACCACCAGTGGGAGTCCAGGGGGCGGGGGTACGCCATATAATTTCTTCCTGGCCCGATGTATCGAACTTTTTCACCACCCTGTTACTGGCTACAGCTGTATAAATGTTGCCTTGGGCATCATCCCACACACCAAACACAGAGTTTTGATTTTCAACTGTTGATTTAGTCCAGCGTTTATTTGCAATCTGTTTTGCTACTTTCTTTACGTTACCTTGTTTATCAATCTTTACTATATCCTGAAAATCGGCAAATAATAATTCGCCTTTAGCATTTGCATAAATCCACCGGATGCTCTCAAAACAGGCATCGGTTACAGGTGTCTTCTTTCTACGATTGTCCATTTTAACAATTTGCTGACATTCCTTATTGCGATTTGCCCGAAACATATTTCCAACAAGGTCGCGTGCAAAACTGTAGTCTTCCAAAAAGCCTTTTGTATCGGGTTTAATTTTTTCGAACTGGCCGGTTGCTGAAAACCGCCACACATAATGGCCCCAGGAATCCATTGAACCTTCATACCATAAATGTTCACCATACAGGTTATCGTTGGCATCCAGAAATAATTCATGTGTGTGTACATTGGGAATAACAACTGATTGTCGGCCACTGGCATCGATTTTAAGAACTCGCTCTGTATCGGTGTAAAATACATTTCCTTTTTTGTCCATAACAATACCCACACCCGGATGCGCCACCAGCGATGCCGTGTAGCAACTGAATAAGATTGTTGCAAGAATCCTCATAATTTATTTTGCTTTAATTACAATATTCATGCGAACGATATCATGTACTAATTCATCTTTTAACCCTTTATAGGCTACGCCAAACTGCTGCCGGTCGAACCGGAGATCGGCTTGTGCGATAAAGAGTTTATCGGTTTGTGTCGTGGGCTCTACTTCAACTTTCCATTGTTTGGTAACTCCTTTAATGGTTAAGTTACCCAGCACAAGGTTACGGGCCGGGTTATCCGGATGGGTTCTTACTTCGCTAATTTCAAACTTGGCCGTAGGGTATTTTACTACATCAAAAAAATCCTCTCCCTTTAAATGAGCTTCCAGTTTCTTTTTAGGAATCGGGTCTGTATCCGGAATATCGGTACAGGTAATGGTAGTCATGTCAATAATAAAATAACCTCCTGCCAGTTTCTGATCTTTCAATTTTACTTTTCCTTCTTTGATTTTTACAGTACCCTGATGTAAACCCACCACTTTGGTGCCCGTCCACATTACTTTTGATTCGGAAGTTAGTACGCTCAATTCTGTTTGAGCACAAACGCGGCTAACTGCTAACATTAGGATAATAGGTAAGATGTTTTTCATATACATGGTTTTAATAGTTACGAACGTTTAACCCCAGAATAATATCGCGCCTGCCATGCCAAACCCCTGCTGCATTTTTTGTGAGACTGATTATTCCGGAGCCTCCGCGATTAACCACTTTGGATTTTTCATGAACGGTTAAGAATGGGTCGTCCTCAAACTGATATTCATCAATCCAGTAGTATCCCTTATCCGGTTCGCATACAATTGGATGAATGTGTTGTGGACTGTTGCTGTTTGGGTACGATGCCGGGCGAATAGTTTTAAATTCATACTCGCCTGTTGCATTTGTTTTAACCCACCCCCGTATGTGCCCATGCCGTACGGCCTGCGTTTGATTGTTGCCTCTGGAGTACAAACCCTTTGAGTCTGTTTGATACACGTATAAAATCACTCCGGGGGCAGGTGTTTTACCGTCCGGTTTATAAATAACTCCCCGAATTACCAAAGGCTCACCGGGTTCTGTATCCGCAACAAGATTTGTTTTTGCTTCGATACGTGCGGGCATTCCTTCAAACATCATCTGACAATCTTCACACGGGCCGCCAATCTGTTTTTTGGTGTAGGTTTGGGCGCAATTGCTTAACGCGATTATCAATCCGAAAAAGACATAAAGAAGTTTCATTGCGATATTTTTTATTGAAATGTACGAGCCTGCATGCTCTCAGTTTCTAAGAACCTGATCTTTGGTAGTGTATTCTTGACGAACAGCACAATCCGCGCACTGTGAAACTCCGAAAACCTGTACTTTTGAAACATGTCGCGTTTCTTTTCATACCGATTAGATCATATTATTTTCTGGATACTTACGGTGTTGTTTCATGGTTATACCCGTTTGCCGTGGATAAACAAAGCCGGATTAAATCAATTTATTATTGAGTTGGTTGTGCGAAACGGGTTGCTGGCTTGCGCGATTTATATAACAATCGGGCTATCGCTTCCGCGCTTAACCCAGGGCAAAGAAAGATTGATTGGGTTGCTTTGGTTGCTGCTGGCACTACTAATTTATGTGGTTGGCAAGAACGCACACGATGTTTACTTCTACGGTTATATAATTGGTGATGCTTCGCGTGTAAGTTTTTTCCACAGCACTTACTACAATTTATCCATTGTGCTTTTTTATCTGAGTTTTGCCTGCACGCTTTATCTAAGCAAACAATGGTATTTGCAGCGCGAAAAAATGCGACTGATTGAAATGGAAAAATTAAGCACAGAGCTGGAATACCTGCGTGCGCAGGTTAATCCGCATTTTCTTTTTAACTCCATCAACACAATTTACTTTCAAATTGATAAGCAAAATACCACAGCCCGCGAAACCTTGGAAAAATTTTCGGAAATGCTGCGCTACCAGTTGTATGAATGCACAAACGAAACGATCGCTATAGAAAAGGAAGTTCTGTATCTGCACAACTACATCGCGCTTCAGAAGTTACGACTGAGCGATCGGTATGTGGTAGAACTAGCGACAGACGTTGCATTGAAAGGACTATTTATTCCACCGTTGATGCTCATTCCATTTATTGAAAACATGTTTAAGCACGTATCGCATTTTACAGATAAACCCAATACAATCAGCATTGCCTTAAAAAAGGAAGAAAACGGACTGCTTTTAATTACAGAAAACACAACCGATAGTTCTATTAAAAATGAATCCGGTGGTATTGGTTTGAAGAACGTAATCCGCAGGCTGGATTTGTTGTATGGGGAGCACTATAAGCTGGAAATAAAATCTGAAGACGAACGGTTTCGTGTTACACTACAAATTCCGTTTCTATGAAGTTACAGTGTATAGTAGTAGATGATGAGCCCATGGCCCGCAAAGGTATGGAAGAATATGTGGCCGATGTTGCGTACCTGAATCATGCAGGTAGTTTTGAAAGTGCTGCCGATGCGAAAGCTTATCTTGTGAATAATACGGTAGATTTAATTTTGTTGGACATTCGCATGCCGAGGCAATCGGGTATTGAATTTTTAAAAGAGCTAAAAAATCCACCATTGGTAATTTTTACTACTGCGTTTCCGCAACACGCCTTAGAGAGTTACGAATTAAACGTAATTGATTATTTGGTTAAACCCATTTCGTCAGAGCGATTTAAAAAGGCTGCACAAAAAGCGTTTGACTATTTTTTATTAAAACATCCACAAATGCTGCCCGATTACTTTTTCATTAAGTGTAATCAGCAGTTAGAGAAAATTCTTTTTAACGAAGTGTTGTTTGTAGAGGCCATGCAAAACTATTGCATCATTCACACGGCCTCGCGCAAGCTGATTTGTTATGTTACCCTTACCGCAATGGTGGAAAAACTTCCTTCTGCTCGGTTTATGAAAGTACATAAATCGTTTATTGTAGCGTTGGATAAGGTAACGGGTGTTGAAGGGAGTGTTTTGAAAGTTGGTAAAATGGATGTTCCTGTAAGTCGTAATTTACGCCAACATGTAATCGAAAAAATTACTGGTGGAAGTTTACTGAGGCGGTAAGTTAGGATATAACAATTGCGAGTTACATAAATGTAACTTACAAAGGTGTTACCTCGATGTACATTTTCAGGCAAAAATCAGGCATTTTACTTCTTCAGTACTCCCAAAATCTCATTTAGCTTCAGCAGTGCCTCCACCGGACTGATCGTATTAATATCAATCTTCTCCAGCATTTCATGAACGGCTTTTGATTTGGGATCCAGTTCGAACAAACTCATTTGAGCTGTGGGCTTAGGTAAAGTCTCAAACTTTTTCCTCGATTCATTTTTATGTTTGTCCTTTTCCAGAAAATGCAAAATCTCGTTGGCGCGTAGCACTACTCTGTTGGGCATACCCGCCAACTGTGCTACGTGAATACCAAAGCTATGTTCACTGCCGCCTTCTTTCAGCTTGCGCATGAAAATGATTTTATCGCCTACTTCTTTTACACTCACGTTAAAGTTTTTAACGCGGGGTAAATCTTCGGTAAGCTGATTCAATTCGTGGTAGTGTGTGGCAAATAAAGTCTTCGCTTTAAAATCTTTGTGATTGTGTAAGTATTCAACTATCGACCACGCAATGGAAACGCCATCGTACGTAGAAGTTCCGCGGCCAATCTCATCCATCAAAATCAAACTACGATCGCTCAGGTTGTTCAAAATACTGGCGGTCTCGGTCATCTCCACCATAAAGGTAGATTCACCTCGCGATAAATTATCACTTGCGCCTACACGTGTAAATACTTTATCGATAATACCAATAGTGGCGGCTTCGGCCGGAATGTAACAACCCATCTGAGCCATCAATACGATCAATGCTGTTTGTCGCAACAAGGCCGACTTACCTGCCATGTTGGGGCCGGTGATTACTAAAATCTGTTGTGTTTCGTTATCGAGATAAATATCATTCGGCACATAATTTTCGCCTACCGGCAATTGCTTTTCAATTACCGGATGGCGGCCGGCTTTTATTGCCAACCGTTTGCTATCGCTGATTTCAGGTTTGCGGTATTGATTGGCGCGTGCTATTTCGGCAAAGGCCACCAAACAATCCAACGCGGCAATTACACGTGCATTCTGTTGTATCTGTGCAATAAAGTCGGCCGCATGCCGAACCAACCCGGTAAATAGTCGCTGCTCAATAACCTGCAGCTTTTCTTCGGCATGAAGAATTTTTTCTTCATATACTTTCAGTTCTTCGGTAATGTAGCGTTCGGCATTTACCAGCGTTTGCTTCCGAATCCAATCGGTGGGAACTTTATCTTTATTGGCATTGCTTACTTCTAAATAATAGCCAAACACTTTGTTATACGAAATCTTAAGTGAGTTAATTCCGGTACGTTCTACCTCGCGTTTCTGTATCTGCAGCAGGTAATCCTTTCCCGAAAAGGCAATAGCCCGCAGTTCATCTAACTCGGCATCTACACCTTCTTTAATTATACCGCCCTGGTGAATAAGCATGGGAGCATCTTCTTTCAGTTCGCGCTCAATTTTATCCAGCAGAAATTCACAATTATTAAGTTGATCGCCCAGCTTCTTTAATTCAACAGAAGTAGATTTTTCCAGTTGCTCTTTGATTGGCACAATCGCTTTAAGCGAACGCTTCAGTTGCAACAACTCGCGCGGATTAATCCGGCCTACGGCCACTTTTGAAATCAATCTTTCCAGATCAGTAATCTGACTAAGTTGTTCCAATATTTGTTCTGCTAAATCACGATCATTATAAAATTGTTCTACAACGTGGAGCCGTTCTTCAATTACTTCCTTTTCTTTCAATGGAAGTATAAGCCACTTGCGCAGATTGCGCGAACCCATCGGTGTTACCGTTCTATCCAGCACTTCAAGCAGCGATACTCCGCCTTCGTTGGAAGAACTTACTAACTCTAAGTTGCGAATGGTAAACTTATCGAGCCAAACATATTTATCTTCATCAATGCGCGCGATGGCGGCAATGTGTTGCGTGTCTTTGTGTTCAGTTGCTTCGAGGTAATGTAAGATTGCCCCGGCCGCAATGATAGCTTCGTTCATGCCATCAATACCAAAACCTTTTAGCGTGCTGGTTTTAAATTGCTGAATCAGTTTTTCGTTTCCGAAATCAAACGCATAAATCCAATCGTCAAGTGCAAAGGTGGCATGCGCTTCACCAAACTGGGGTTCGAACTTTTCGCGATTGGATTTGCTGTAAATGATTTCGGCTGGGGCAAAACTTTGTATGAGCTTATTAATATAAACTTCTGGTCCTTGAGCCGCATAAAACTCACCCGTACTGATATCCAAGAAGGCAACGCCCAGCAAAGTTTTACCCACTTGAAGCGAAGCCAGAAAGTTATTCTGCTTTCGTTCCAGTACGTTATCGTTAAACGACACCCCGGGTGTAACCAATTCTGTTACCCCGCGCTTCACAATTCCTTTTACGAAACGTGGGTCTTCCAACTGATCGCAAATAGCTACCCGATTTCCGGCCCGCACCAGCTTGGGCAAATAAGTATCCAAGGCATGATGGGGAAAGCCAGCCAGTTCTATTTCAGATGCCGAGCCATTACCCCGTTTGGTGAGTGTAATGTCCAGCACCTTAGCCGCTTTGATGGCATCTTCGCCAAAGGTTTCGTAAAAATCGCCCACACGAAAAAGCAACAACGCACCGGGATACTTCGCCTTGATAGCATTGTATTGTTTCATTAACGGGGTATCCATTGCGCCTGCTCCTGCCATAAGCGGCAAAATAAAGAAAAGTCTGCATTAGGATTACAACTGTTTGCTTATGGTGCATTTCAAAATTGGTGCGGGTTACTTTAACATTCGATCCCCACGGGATCGCTTTGATCTTAGGTTATGGGTTTTCTACCTACATTAAATCCCTATCGGGATTTAAGGGCGAACACAACTCCTTTAGGAGTCGCATTGGTAGAATATCATAATAATGAAAAACGACCCCGGAGGGGTGTAAGGTTTTGGGGCGACAATTTGAAATGCAACCTTGCTAACAAAACCTTCCAGGTCTTTTAGCATTGGCATATAGACCTGGAAGGTTTGCCCCTGAATATCTTAACAACTTATTGGCAATCGTTTAGGAATAAGTTAACAGCGTTGTGCATTGCGGACAGATACTTTTGTCTAAAACCAAAACCCAAATGAAATACCTGATTGTATTTGTACTTTTTATTTCCTTCTCTGCTTCCGCTCAAAAAGAAACTCCACTGTTAGGGGTTTGCTCCCTCGAGGCGTTGCAAATAGAACCGTATGCCAAATGGTATAAACCTGGCTACGAAAATTATCAGCCCAATACCACAGTTATTGATCAACTTAAAAAATTAAAACCTGAAAAGACTGCAATTAAAATTGTATTCGGCTCGTGGTGTGGTGATAGTAAACGCGAAGTACCCCGTATGATAAAAACCTTGCATGCCGCTGGCTGTACTGATAAAAATATTCAGTTGCTGGGAGTATCCAGCGACTCAGAAGTTTACAAGCAAGCACCCAATCGCGAGGAAAAAGAGTTGAATGTGTACCGCGTGCCTACTTTTATTGTATATCAAAATAACAAAGAAATTGGCCGCATCAATGAATATCCGGTTGAATCACTGGAGCGCGATCTTCAAAAAATAGTAAGTGGCCAGCCTTATACGCCAAGTTATCGTGGTTTTCCACAAATTAATAACTGGCTTGCGCAAGGCTTATTAGCCGATGAAAATGTAAGCCCGAGAGGATTAGCCGATCAGATTCGCAGCAACATAAACTCAGAATCGGAATTAAACTCCTGCGGTTATGTGTTGATGGCCCGCGGCAATATAAAAGAAGCAATAGCTGTCTTCAGAACCAATGTGTATTTGTATCCTGAATCGTCCAATTGTTTTGATAGCTTAGGCGAGGCTTACGTGAAAGCTGGTTTGAATGACAACGCTTTATTTTGTTATGAGCGAGCTGTAGAGCTTGATCCTAAAAATGAAAATGCGATTGCGCATGTTGCGAGGTTAAAGGAGGGAAAGTAAACTGTTCGCCACAGATTTAATGAATGAAACATCGGTGGTTATCAGTGAAATCTGTGGCAACTTTACCGCTTTTCAGCCACAATCAACCACATCTTATCGCCCTTTTCCTTGGTGCGATCCACAAAAGGATCTTGTTGTTTGATGATGGTGAAGCCTGCTGCTTTCAGGTCGGCCAACGCAAAGTTTATGCTTAGTTCATGTTTGCGTTCCTGTTCTTCGCGGGTGCTTTCCTTGCGCGCGTCTGCAATAGCTTCGCATAATACTAATCGCCCACCTGTTTTTAACGTGGCTTTCAGGTGTTGCAAAATCTTGTCGTGTTCGTCCATCTCATGGTAGGTGTCAACAATAATCACAGCGTCAAGTGTGTTGATTGGCAGTTTCGGATTATCGTAGTCGCCTTTAATGGCGGTCACGTTTGTTACCTTACGGTTGGCAAGATTGGTTTTAAGTTTATCAAGTTTGGGTTGTTCAACATCCACCGCATAAACGCTTCCGGTTTTTACGAGCGCTGCCAGTTTCACAGTCATGTATCCTTCGTGGCAGCCTACATCAGCTACATGGCTGTCAGGTCTCAAATTCAGGTTTTGAATAAGTTCGTCTGCTTTTTGCCACCGGTCGCGATCGGCCCAGGCGCTTTCTTTATATACGTCTTTCCAGGTGTCCTGTGCAGATAAGGAAAGTGAGCATGTGAGTATGCTCATTAATAGTAACGTCTTCATTCCACAAGGTACGCACGTCCACAGTTTCAGTTTTCGTCTTAACAAATATTTCACTTTTAAAAAGTAAAAGCCGCCTGCGGGTTGCAAGCGGACTCTTAATTATCGGTATCAGGATTTACTTATCAAATAATGCGGCTATACTTTCCGAGGCTGACTTTACCTTGTTTTTAACTTTGGCAAAGGTTTTCTCAGTACCCTTTTTTATATCGTCCCAGGTTTCTTCGGTTGCATCTTTAACTTCATCCAATGTTTTATCTACTTCGTTGCGATCCGCTTCCAACTCTTTACGAACGTCCTGAAGCTTTTCTTTTACCTCATCGGAAGCGTTTTCCAGACGTTGATCGATTTTCTCAATCTGAGTATTAATATTTTCACGCAAGTCATTCAACTCTTTGCGCATATTCTCCCTTTCAGTCTGAATGTCGCGTTTTACCTGGGCCAGCTTATCTTCCTTTGGTGGATTGCATGATATGGCAAATGCCAGTAACACACTCATCATGATCATTAATAAAAATATGCTGATGGAATTTTTCATGGCTATTGAGTTTAGATTGTAAGAATCTTCTTTACACTTTTATGCTTTGCTTAACCTGATCAATAGCATGCTTCCCGTTTTCCGCATAAACGTCCACCTTTTTGTTGTAACCCTTCAGGAGGTGATCGACATAATCATTTACTGAACTCTTGATTTCGTTTGTCAGGGTTTGCGTTTTATCTTTCAATTGCCTGCGTGTATCGCGGCCTGAAGCGGGCGCAATCAAAATACCCGCTATGGTTCCTGCAATGGCTCCCAAACAAATACCGCCAATTACTTTTACTGTAGTGTTCATAGTTGTTGTGTTTAGTTTAACATTTTCCAATCAGGATTTTCCTTTTGCTAAATCCTTAAACACATAATGATACCAATGCCGGTAATTCAACCAAAACTTGAATTTTTATAACAAAACTGAATTTTTCGATTTGTGTTGGTCGGGGTTTATTCCTCACCTTGAGGCAATTTTCTACAACAATTAACTAAAATTTTCTCTTCTAAACGTTTAAGAGGGTTCATTTCCATATGGCACATCATTTTCATTTACATCGGTAAATCAAACCTTTTCAAATATGAGTAACCTGTTATACATCCTTGCTGTAATTCTGATTATCGGATGGCTGTTAGGAGCCTTTGTTTACAGCGCTGGCCAACTGATTCACCTGTTATTAGTGCTGGCCGTAATTTCAATTCTGTTGCAACTTATCCGGGGCCGGAGGAGCTAGGTTAAAAATGGAGTTCAACAAATAGCTGCTTTGCCGGGCAGCTATTTTATTTTTTAAACAATCTTGAATATAGAGGCGTTTATAATAGGCTTTAACAAGTTAGATTATGAACAAAGAGCCACTGATAGGGGCTATGCGCCAAATGATCACTATGTTTGATCAAGAAGCCGAAAAGTTTCTATCCTTTTGTTATTTCAAGACTTTTCATCAAAAAGAATTTTTGGGCAGACAGGGCGAAGTTTGTCAGGATATTTTTTTTATCATCAAAGGCATTACCCGGAGTTTAATAGTTGATACCGCTGGCGAAGAACACACCATCCATTTTTCACTCGAGAACCAATTTATTTGTGACTACACCAGCTTCATGTTGCAGACTCCGGCAACCAACAGTTTGCAGGCCGTAGAAGAAACCGAAGTGGTGGTGCTGCCGCGCAAAGCTATTGAATGGGGTTACGCCAACTTACAACAGGGTGATAAACTGGGGCGGCTTATTGCGGAATATTACTTTATCTACTTCGACATCCGACTCAAAAATCAATATCTGTTTACACCCGCCCAGCGTTACGAAAACCTAAGCAAGGTTTTTCCCAACATTCACAACCGTGTGCCTCAGCACATGATCGCTTCCTATTTAGGTGTTAGCCCCGTGCATTTGAGCCGTTTGAAAAAATCTTTATAGACGGGTTATTCTAAACAAATGTTATCGTGCCAGGCAAATTGCGCCAGCCACATTTGTTACCAGAAAATATTAACCCGCTGCAAAATGAAAGACACTATCCTGATTACGGGAGCCACCGCTGGCATTGGCTATGAAATGGCTGTTTTATTAGCCTCTCAAAAATTCGATCTAGTGCTGGTGGCCAGACAACCTGAAAGGCTTCACCAAATTAAAACTAAACTGGAGCAAGAGCACAACATAAAAGTT
Organism: Cyclobacteriaceae bacterium; assembly: GCA_019638395.1. GTDB lineage: Bacteria > Bacteroidota > Bacteroidia > Cytophagales > Cyclobacteriaceae > ELB16-189. Next base: position 563,158 of record JAHBTX010000002.1, on the reverse strand, counting down.
CATGTCTTTTCCAAAGATCTTGCTGATCCTACTCAGGCAATGCAGTTATACGAGGAGGTGCGAAAAGACGGAATAGCGGTAACCATGTTGGTTAACAATGCCGGAACGGGCATATATGGAGATTTCATAAATACCGATTTGCAAGCCGAACTCCGCATGATCGAACTAAACATTGCTTCAGTGGTAACCCTTACAAAATTATTTATTCAGGATATGATCGTTCGAAAAAGTGGTCGCATTATGAATGTTGCTTCCTTACTTTCTTTTCTTCCATTTCCATACTATTCGGTCTATTCTGCCACCAAGGCTTTTGTGCTGGCTTTTTCCGAAACCCTGGCAGCAGAACTAGAGGGGAGCGGTGTTACTGTAACCACATTGTGTCCAGGGCCGGTTGATACTGCTTTTAACACAGATGCGATGTGGAAAACCAATGCTTATAAAGCTAACAAACCAATGCCTGCCAGCACAGTAGCAAAGCAAGGTGTTGAACTTTTATTGAAAGGAAAAGGGAAAAAGATTGTTGGCTTTAACAATTGGTTTATTTCCAATCTGCCACGCATTACACCTGATGGTATTATGATGAAAATCAAAAAGAAACTGGCCAGCCAGCAGAGCAGCAGGTAATACTTTATTTTAAACTCTGAAAGGGGCTAATGAACCCATTAATCCTTGAGCATATAGTTGTTGTGTGGCCATCATTTGTTCTTGTGATGTCATTACAAAAGGCCCACCATAAACGATTGGCTCCTGAAGAGGAACAGCGGTTCCAAAAATAAACTCAGCACCTTCTTCCCCAGCTTCGATGTGCACTGCATTACCCGATGCTTCGTAGTTTAATAAAGTCTGCCCCGAGAAGTGATTACCATCACTTTTACCCGCGCCTTGTAAACCATACACAAAAGCCATTGCTTCAGCAGGCAATTCAATTTTTATTGATGGCTTCAGAAAAATATGCAATAGCGTTACAGGAGTAACCAAAGAATGCAGGGCTTTTTCCTTCTCAAAAGAACCCAATAAAATCCGAATGCGATGTGAATCCGATATCACTTCCGGAATTTGATTAGCGGAAGCGTGCATCGCTTGTGGAGCTACTAATCTGTTATCTTTTGAATGATTTATCCAGATTTGAAATCCATGAGTTTCCACCCCGGTAACCGTAGGAAACTCATCGTGGTGGATGCCACTACCGGCTTGCGTAATGTGTAAACCACCGGGTTCAATCGTACTAAAATCGCCCTGGCTATCGCGATTAAAGAAACTCCCCTTACTATCGGGCAGCATGTACGTTAGTACTGAAATTCCGGCATGCGGATGCGGCCCAAACACAGGGCGATCCATTCTAAATTCGGTAAACACAAGAAATGGCTCTATAGGAAATTGTCGCGCCATAATGTTAACGCCATTCAACCCAGGAAAATCAGGTGTAAATTGAAGAACCGTGCGACTGATTACTTTCTTTTTCATTTCTGGATCTTTAAAACATTTTGAAAAATTCTGTTGTTCTATTTAATGGGTGAAGATCATTATATCAACACAAGCATTCAAGAAGGAACCTGCAGGTTACCTGGTAACAAAAAGGGAAGTAATTCTGGCTACTAAGATGTTATGACAAAAAATAATTCGAAACTAATTTCTACTCAAACCTGTCCGGTACGAAAAACCTTGGATCTGATGGGTGGGAAGTGGGCATTTGCCATCATCTATACATTAATGGATAAGAAGATGCGATTCTCAGAACTTGAGCGGTCAATATCCGGCATTAGTACCCGCATGTTGGTGAAAGAATTAAAGTCGCTTGAAAAGTCGAACATAATTTCCCGCAATGCTTTTGCGTCCATGCCTCCTACTGTTGAGTATTCTCTTACTGAGAAAGGATTTGCCCTCAAGCCAGTATTTACACAAATCCAGATTTGGGCAAAACAAAACCTGGAATGATAACACGAATTTTTTGCAGACATCTTTTCCTATCCATAGCTTCGATACAACATGCTTGAAACTTTAACGCAGCATATCACCAATAGGCTGGGGAAACTGCCCGACAACATAGATTTAGTGTTACCTCACTTCGAAGCGGTTATTACCAAAAGAGGTGATCTTCTTTTGCAGCCTGGAGAGGTTTGCAAACACGTGTATTTTATTGTGGAAGGTTGTTTGCAGGTTTTTGTAACCGATAAAAACGGAAACGAATCAACGCGTGAGTTTTATATTGAAGATCAATGGGCCACCGATATTTTCGGCTTTCAAAATCAAATCCCATCAGCTGAATACATCCGGTGTACTGAACCTTGTAAACTTTTACGAATTCATTACGAGAGCTTTCAGAAGTTGGCAAATGTTGTTCCCCAGTTTGCCGCCATTTACAAACAGATTCTGGAAGTTTCCTACAATAACACGGTTTACCGGGTAAACACGCTCACCAGTATGGATGCACTTGAGCGCATAAAATGGATGATGGAGAATAAACCAAAAATTATGGCCCGGCTTTCCAGTAAACTCATAGCATCTTACCTTGGCATTAGCGCAGAAACACTTACCCGCCTGAAATCAAAAATTTAAACTCTTGACATTTATCAAGAGTTGGGCTGTGGTACTTCATGAAGTTTACGTCATCAAACAAAACAAAAACTTTATGAAAGAGTACCTCTTATTATTCTGGAATGAATCGGGCGATGGCCAGTATCTGATCGACCCCGAAAAAATGAAAGCCGGTATGGCTGCCTGGCAAGCCTGGATCGGGAACATTGCCATGAACGGAAACCTGATTTCTACCAAGCCCATTAATTGGGATGGGGTTACCGTAGGGAACACGGGCATTACAATCGCGCCTGCCATTAAAGAAAAACAAATGGTTACAGGCTACCTGATTTGTAAAGCAAAAAATGTAGACGAGGTTACCGAGTGGGCAAAAACGTGTCCCATTCTCCAAAACCCGGCAGGCTTTACCGAAATACGCGAAGTGTCACCCTTTGAAATTTAATGTTATGGACAAGCTATTAAACATTGGACGCTATTTGTTTCCGCTCTCATTTTTAATGTATGTAGGCCTGCACTTGGGCAAGCCCGAAGTAGGGGCCGCATTCGTACCTGACTACCTGCCGTTTCCGCTCTTCTGGAATTACTTTACGATGGTGTGCATTGTGCTTTTTATCGTTAGTGCCTTGCTGGGTAAGTATGATAAACTGGCGTATTCATTAATGGCGCTATACGTCATCCTCATGGCACTGCTGGTGCATTTGCCTCGTTCAATGGGGCATGAGTTGGATAGCGTAATGATGATGACTGATGCCGTTGCCCGGGAAAAAGAATTGGAATTGGTGAACGTTTTCAGAAATATTATGGTAACGGGGGCACTGCTGGGTTTTGCGCGCTATGTGGCAAAAGATAATCGTGTAATCGGGTGAAGCTGAAATACTGAGTGAACCATTGGTAAAACTGGTTCACTCAGTTAAAACTTCAGGACTGCTCCGACTTTGCCTTTAATGCTGTTAGCCACACATCATGCAGGCGTTTTAACTTTTTGCCCTGAAAGGTTTTTTCAAAAAATGTAAGCCACCCGTTTTGCGATTCGTCTGTAATAACCCGGCAACCTGTAGCCGTTGGAATAATAACCCAGGCATGATACCCTTGAATACTTTTCTTTTTTGATTCCCAACTTAATCGGGAAGCCGGTTCAAATTCTTTAATGGTTGATGTAAAATGAAGCCCCATTGTTTTCCAGGTAAAAACCGAATTCTGTTGTAAGGCGGTTGAGCTGCCTTCTGAAATAACAACATCATGTGCTCCCTCGTACCAATTGGGCCACGCTACAGCCTCAACTAAAATAGCCCAAACTTTTTCAGGTGCTGCGGCTATCTCAATTTCGTTGTGAACAAAAAATTTGCTTTTGCCAGGTTCGTAGCCAGATGGCCAGTTTACCGGGTAATTTTGCTGAAGCGATTGTGATTGGGCTACACCGGCTATGCAAACAATAGAAAGTAAAACCATTAATTTCATAAGGATAATTATTTTGTTACCAGAGCAAAACTATGCTGCCTTCAAGATCAAAGCCCTTAACAAATGTTTAGAGTTTTACTTTTTCATTTATAAACAGGTGTAACGGGTTAATTTGCACTACCAAAAATTTTATCGAGGCGTGTAATATTTTTAGAGCTGATGTTACTTATCAGTTAACTTATAATTCTATGGCACAATTGTTTCGTTTGCTTCAGGCTTTCTTATTTGTAGTTGGGCTTTTGGTAACCCAAGTGGCCTTTGGCCAATCAAAAAATGGTTTGTTATGGCAGGTAAGTGGAAAAGATCTGAAAGAACCTTCGTACTTGTTTGGTACCTATCATTTACTTACCAACTCTTATCTCACTGAAATACCGCAAGTAAATCAATCGATGGCCAAAGCGAAAGGAGTGGTGGTAGAGGCGGTGATAGATTCATCCAAACTGCAGCACATGGCCATGATGGCCATTATGCCGGACAAAAAAATTTCGGACATGATTACTCCACAAGAAGCCAACCTTGTATCGGCAGAGTTAGAAGCCTTAATGGGCGTAAACCTGGCTGCTATTGATCAGCTTAAGCCCAGTTCGGTAATTGCGCTAATGACTCTGCTTTATTCGCAAAAACTAAATGCTGAGATTTTGAAAAAATATCCAGGCCTGCCCATGGATGTACACCTTGCTGCTGTTGCTAAAAGAAATCATAAAACAGTAACTGCTTTAGAAACACTTGAACAACAGCTTGATTTGTTGTATAACCACTTTCCGCTACAAGAGCAGGCCCGCCAGCTTGTTATTTTTGTAAAGCAAAAGAAAATCAACGAACAAGCGCAATCAAAACTTTTGGAAATTTATTTAGATCACGATCTGCAACAATTGTATCACTATGCCGAAAGCTTGCCGAAAGATATGGACAATAGTGATTTTTTGTTGAAAGATAGAAACCTGAATTGGATGAAAACCTTACCCGGTTTAATGGCAAAGGAATCGCAGTTTATTGCGGTGGGGGCTTTGCACCTAACAGGACCGGATGGGTTAATCAGCTTGTTGCAAAAGCAAGGGTATAAGGTTACACCCGTTAATTAACGCGGCTTGCATGCCAGTGTCGGAGAAAGAATTTGTAGCACTTGTAAATGAAAACCGCGGTATCATTTACAAAGTAATTCGCCTCTATATAAACCAGGAAGAAGACTCGCGCGACCTGTACCAGGAGATCGTATTCCAGGCTTGGAAATCGTATCCGCGTTTTGACGGCCGATCCAAGTTTTCTACGTGGCTCTATCGTGTAGGGTTAAATACGGTGCTCACGTTTAAACGAAGACCCGTGGTGGTAATACCCCATGAAGACCTGGCTTCGCTTAATGTGGCGCAAACCAAAATCAATACTGACGAGAGTGAAGCTCTGTACGTAGCTATCCGGCAACTCCCCGAAGTGGATCGTATGATCATTACGTTGCACCTGGATGGTTATGAAAACGAAGAGATTGCAGATATAACCGGCCTTACTAAAAACAATACAGCCGTAAAACTGCATCGCATAAAAGATCTTTTAATTAAGCAGCTTAAAGCCGAATAACGATGGACCTGAAAGAAGTATGGAAAAAACTGGAACGGGAAAAACTTGCCCTGCCGGTAGTGGGTGGTGCCGAGATTTATAAAACCAGTAAACATCCCGTGCAAAAACTCATACACAGCTTCAAAGTAGCGTTGGGCTTTGTTGTGTTCTTCGAATTAGCTTTTGCCTACCTGGCTTTTAGTATCCCGCAACCCATTGTAAAGGCTGCCATGGTGGTAATGATGATTGTTTATATTTTTTATTTCGTTGCCAACTATAAAACCCTTCATCATATTCAAACCACATTCCGGATGGATCAGAATCTGAGCCACACCCTGCAATCCATTTACGACAATACTCAGCAATCGTTAAAATTTCAACGCAAGTCAGCACTGTTTATTTACCCACTTGCAGCTACGTGTGGTTTTTTCCTGGGGCTTTCTATCGATCGTAATGTGGAGGACATGCTGCAGAATAAATCCATTTGGATAGCCCTGTTGATTAGCATATTAATTTTAACCCCCACTTGTTATTATATAGCCATTGTGTTAGAGCGCATTGGTTATGGCCGCTACCTCAATCAACTGCATGGATTGATACAACAATTAAATTCACAACCTTGATTATTTGGGATCTTCTAAAAGTTCGGCTTGTTGCAGCTTATCGTTAATTGATTTTATGGCCTGATCCAGTTCGGTCATCCCCTCGGCCAGTAACGACCGGATTCGTTTTTCTTCATCGGGCGATGTTTCCACGGATAGTAAATAAAGCAATCCGCGAATGCGACTAACCGGTGCACGCAAAATGTGCGAATTAAAAAAAGTGTATTCGCGCAACTTATTATTTTGTTCCAATAACAATTGGGTGCGGGCTTTTACTTTTTCTTCCAGGTCTTGTTTTAAAGCCTCCAGGTCTTTGCGCTGGCACTCCAGTCGTTTATATTGGTCGGATATAGTATCGTTTCGTTTTTGAAGTGCAGCATAAAAATCATGATTTAGTCGGATCAGGTAAATAATAGCGCCATTAAAAAACGCGGCCAATATGAGTATGATAAGCCGCCACCGCGAAAACCCGTTTGGGAAAAATGATAGAACCGGTAAATCCGGATTGTAATACATGATGAAGTCGTATGAAAAAATAATGAGGCCCCATGCCACAGCCAGAAAAGAGTAATACAGGTATTTTTCACGCCTGTAAGAAAAAATCAGGTGCACAATTATAGTGGTGGCGATACCGTAAAACGGATGCATGTAAAGCGCTACCACATGATTTTCGCCCGTTACAACCGGAATAATAATTACACATAAAATCCAGCTAACCATAAATAACACCTTGGAAAGCACATGTTGCCGCAGGGCATTTAGTACAAAGCCAATAATAGCACTTAGCCAGGCTAACCACGGCACGGCCGACCGAAAGGGGAGATGTTCTGCCTTCAAATAATTTGGCAGGAAGTAAGCCAGATATGGCAGAAGTAAGAAAAAGATCAAAGCATAAACAATATTGGTTAATATGGTAACCCTCCGGAACTCGGTATCCATCTCCTCTGTTACCCCAATTTTAAAAAGACTTAACTGCTTCACTTTTTTTACTCAATTTCAGAACTGGAGTTCAAGCTAAGCAATTTTTAACCAGCCAAAAATCTTGCAAAAATTGTTGGTGGGCGGTCATGTATGTTTCGATTGCCTTTTTGAACAAGAGTGGTACATTAGCACTCAATCAAAGTAAAATGCTATGGCTACTGCCCCTCAAAACGAAACCAGAATAGTTTACGGAATACTTATGGCCAATCTGGTTGCCATCGTTTTGGTTGGTGCCGGCAAGTATCTGGTAACCTACCTGGAAGGTTATGAAACGGGCAATGGCTCAGGCATTTTCATTTTTTCAAGTTTTATAATCGTTCCCATTATAATGGGTGCCATTAGCGCCTGGTATTGGCATCCGTTACAACTTAAAACCCGGGCGTACATTGGTTGGTCAGCTGTTAGTACCCTGATAGCATGCTTGGCAAGTTTTATCTTTTTAAAAGAGGGTGTTATCTGTTTGCTTATTGTATCGCCTCTCATGCTGGTGTTTACTGTAACCGGGGCCTTACTTGCCCGCATGGTGTATAACCGAAAAAACAATACCCTTAACTCAAGTTTGGTGGGTTTTGTGTTGTTGGTTTTATTGGCCGATACATTTTCATCGCACAAAAATCTGCAATTGGTTTCCGATACGTTGATTGTTAATGCTCCTATCGAAAAAGTGTGGCCCCATGTAGTAGAATATAAACCCATCACCTCAAAGGAAAATTACTGGCTATTTAAGATTGGTATGCCCAGCCCGGTGCAAAGCACGGTTGATGGCTACGAAGCCGGTGCCGGGAGAAAATGCATTTTCTCGAACGGCTATGTGTTTGATGAAAAAATGGTAGTATTTAAACCAAACGATGAGCTTACGTTTGATATCATCAGCCAGCCGCACGACCCGGAAATTATGGGGCACATTGATATTGTGCGCGGCCAGTTTATTTTAAAAAATAATGGCGATGGTACCACTACCGTAATTGGAAACTCCTGGTATAAACTGTATGTATTTCCGGGTTGGTATTTTAATTTGTGGAGCGAGAGTATTACCCGCAACGTACACTTACGGGTGATGGAGCACATTAAAATTCTAAGCGAACAAGATGTTTGATTGGGTTGTAAAAAATGTTGGGTTTCTCAAACACGTGCCGCTGTTGCCTCATATTTTTGATGCCAGCCTGAAAGTGATAAGTCTGCTTTATAACAAAAACTTACCCGATTACATAGACGAAATTGAGAACGAAGTGCGCGCATGGCCCACTACCACCGTGCAGGCTCATAAGTTTGGAGGCATTCAGTTTAATATTAATAATCGTGAGGTAGGGCATATTCACAGTAACGGTTTGTTAGACATTTTACTTAGCCGCGAGCAAAAGGCTTTGTTGATGCAACAGTATCCGATTGAGGATCATCATGTATTTAAAAACTCCGGTTGGATTTCATTTTGGATTAAAACCGCAGCAGACAAACAAATTGCTGTAGAGTTATTGAGGTGTAGCTACGATTTAAAACAGGGTTGCTGAATTTTACAATGAAAAAACTTTCCCTCGAAGCACTTGGCCGTATGTCTGTTTCAGAATTCAAAGACGCTGAAAAAATTCCGGTTTGTATTTTATTGGATAATGTGCGCAGTTTGCATAATGTAGGTTCGGCCTTTCGCACAGCCGATGCTTTTCGGATTGAAAAAATTATTTTAACCGGTATTACCGGCACGCCCCCGCATCGCGAAATTCAAAAAACTGCATTAGGGGCAACGGAGTCTGTTGCTTGGGAATACTCCGAAAGCACGTATGCAGCACTACAAAAGCTTAAAGCCGAAGGCTACACAATTGTAATAGTGGAACAAACTACTGATAGCATTGCACTGCAAACCTTCGAAGCAATTGCCCATGCAAAATATTGCCTTGTATTTGGTAACGAAGTAAATGGCGTTAGCGAAGAAGCCATTACCCTGGGCGATCAGGCCTTGGAAATACCACAGCTCGGCACAAAGCACTCGCTAAATATTTCGGTTTGTTTGGGCATTGTAGTGTGGGAGGTATTTAAAAAGATACACCTTGCACCGTCAGCTTAGCCCGCATCTTTACACGTAATATGTACAAAACAATGAAGCAAGGCGGTTTGCCTTGCTTAATCGTTAATGAAATTTTTTCGGTTACTTCAAAAAATTCCAACCCAGCGAAATCATAAACACACGGCTTTTCGCATCGTCTCCGTTTGCTGCATTGTTAATATCTTTTACGCCTATGTTATAGCGCGCATCTACACTTAATCCAAACTTGAAGTCGTAACCCAAGCCGGCCGATACTGCTACATCGCTCTTTTTATAGGATTCGGTAATATCTTCAGAACCACCACCAAATACCGTATCGTATTTGCGTTCGCCATCTACCAGAAATCCAAACTGTGGTCCGGCATGTAGATTTAATCCGCCAACAGGATAAAATTTAAATAGTACGGGTACTGTTACATACGTAAAACTTTCCTGCGCGGTACCAAACACTGAACTTTGCAAATCACCTTTTTGAGTGTAAAGCAAAACCTCTGGTTGAAAGGCTATTTTTTCATGTCGGCTGCGAAGAAATATCCCGGCATGGTAGCCGGAGCGGCCATTGTATGTTGCCTGTGCATCGTTCCAGTTGATGGTACTAAGATTTAAACCACCCTTTAACCCAAAGGCTGTTTGACTAAAGGCCCCAATTGAAGTTACCAATAAAACAATAAGTACTGCTGCTTTCTTAATCATAAAACAAAAGTTTGGTTTGTTTGACTGATCATCAAAAAGTATGACCGTTAACCAAAACCCGAATTCTTGTTATTTTAGCGGTATGGCAATTTAAAACTGTGTAGAAAATTTCAACACCTGCGGTAAAATGAAACGGTTTTATTCTAAAATAGGGTTAGAGATAGTGATTCCTCTTGTATTGATTTTCGGGATCACAGGCACTATAATGGTTATGCAAGGCGCATGGTTGGGTGTGGCAATACATCTGTTTAGTATGCTTTTGATTAGTCATTTAATCACCAACACCTATTATCAGATTGAAGATGATAAACTAAGAATTAAAAGTGGCTTTATTATCAATAAATTTATTGCAATAGATGCTATTCGTAAAATCCAAAAATCGAACAACATCTTTAGTTCACCGGCTGCTTCGCTAGACAGGCTGGAGATTTTTTACAATAAGTATGATTCGGTTTTGATTTCGCCAAAACACAAACAGGAATTTTTAGATGAATTGCGAAAAGTAAACCCCGCTATTGAAATTATCGTGCCTGACTAAGAACCTTGCTTCACTTTTCTAATTCTGCGCGGGCCATACCACAACCAGAACCCGGTTATCGAAAGCATTAATAAGCCTAGACCGATATAGTTAGTGTAAAGTAACTTAAAACCATCGCTAATGATGGAGCCATCGTGTATGTGTTCAATCCAATCGGCATGGCGTTGGGCTACCGATAAAACTTTTCCATTAGCGCCATCAACTTGTGCTTCCCAATATCCTTCTTTAAATAATACCTTAATTATACCCTTATCGGGGCGCACATCCATGCGATCTATTTCAATTGCGCGACCCACTACTGAATCAACCGCACGTGAAGCCGCTATGGCAACTTTGTCAAAACTTACCCACGCATTAAGGTTTGTAGTTCCACCTTTTAGTGTAGCGGGCTGCAATACTTCTACATTTTTTTTCCAACCCAATAGCACTCCGGTAATGCTGGTAATGAGCATAAACAACACCACACTAATACCTACCCAATGATGCCAGGTTCTGAATTGCCTGAGCCGATTAACAAGATTCTGAAGTGCCATATATTTTTTTAAGAGACTAAGGTTGTCTCAAAAGTCGTTCTGTCATGGCGGATTTATTCCGCGATCGCGTTTCAGTGGTGCTCATCTGGATTCCGGCACAAGGCCGGAATGATGCACGCTCTTATTTCAACTTTTGAGACAACCTCGATTTAAATTTTCAACTTAGTTACACAAACTTAAATAAGTAGAGGCGTCTGGCGGCTGTTTACTTAAGGCTACAGCCGTCTTGACGCCTACTATCATTTTAAACCTTTACCCGCAATGCAAATATGAAATTTCTTCCGGGAGCGGTAATGCCCGATGAGTATGGGCGGTAACGCTTATCCAGAATATTTTCTATACCGGCATCTATCGTAACCAATTTTGCGACTTCAAAAGATGATTTAAAATTGAGGGTGGCCCAGGCCGGTGCATACGGATTTCCATCAGCATCTTTTGCATACAAATGGGAATCGGCCCGTTCACTTAATGCCAGATCTTTAAACTCTATTTCGCCATTGTAGTTGGCATACAGCATTAACCGAATCTTTTTGTTGGTAAACGAAAATCGGGTTGACCCAAATGAGGGTGCCACATGTGTGGGCGAAACATTCTCACCGGTTTCTACATTCTTTTCCTTTCCTTTTTGCAGATTCAGGTTCGATGCTAATTGAAAATTCTCATTGAAATCCCAACGCAAACCAAGCTGCACCCCGCGCACAGTTAATTCACTGATGTTTTGCAAAGCCAGCACATCGCTGAGTGTACCATCGTAATCAATTTGCGTTTGGCCATTGAAGGTAAACGGGCCGCGTACAATGGCATTGTCCAACAAAGTATAGAAGGCTGATGCGTCAAGCGTTAAACCACCAATTTTACCTGTAAAACCAATTTCTGTATTGTAAGCAGTCTCTGGTTTTAAAGTTGGATTGGGCACTACAACAGTGCCGGGTTGCGAATCGAACACTTTACCAATATCATCTACATTGGGAGCCCGAAAACCTGTGGACGCATTTGCATAAATCTTCCACTTTGATGTGGGATTGAACGCCACTCCCAAACTTCCATTGGTGGCGCCATTCTTCAATGTGGCTTCAGTAAACTGAAAATCAAAATACTCAGTATCAAACGGAGCATGTGTGTAAACATGTGTATAGCGGGCACTACCGTTTACAATCCATTTACTGCTAATCGTATAGCGCATGCTGGCATACGCGGCCATCGAACGCCACGTTGAGCCATCCGGATAACGAGTGGATATACCACTTACGGTGCCATCTACAAGATTTACCCGTTCGGCTGTCGAACCCACTGTATTGGTTACATACTCCAATCCATAAAACAGGTTTGCCTTTTCATTCAGTTGTTTATCGGCATCTACATTTACAGAAAATGCCTTTACACGTTCAAAGCGATCAGTCCTTCGGTTGCGATTGCCACCGGTAAAGTTTCGGTTGTGCCGACTTTCTTCGTAATCCTGATAGCCAGCAGTAAGCTTTATCTGATTGGAGATAGCGGTGTGCTTATTAAACTGTGCTTGCAGTGAATGCATCAACCACTTCTGCGGTCCGTAATACCACTCGGCACTGGTAAATACATTCGAACCGTTTTTCAGAATCAACCGATCATAACGAGGAACATCCGATGTTTTTGAATAGTGGAATCCATAGTTAAAATCCCAGTTGGCATTGGGTGCAAACCTGATTTTCTGCATACCATTAAACTGATTATAGCCGCTAGCAATCTGTACGTTCGGATTGGGATTGATAACGGTAATATCGTTTCCATTCTCATCGCGCACCTGGTAATCGGGTCGGGTGTATTCAATCGGGCCATGCGATCCCATTTTCAAATCGCTGAAATCGCTTTTGGTAATACTCGTTACAAAGGCCCACTTTTTCAGTCCGATTGAAAAATCTACATGCCCGGTTTTTTCTTCATTCGCGGAAGCATAACGTGTAAATGCATCGCCTGAAAATTTTAAGCCCGAATCGGAAAGTGTTGGCGTAAGTGTAGTAAAGTTCATGACGCCACCAATGGCATCGCTGCCATACACTACCGAGCCCGGACCAAATACAACTTCAGTATTTTGAATGGAGTTGGCATCCAATGAAATTACATTTTGCAAATTGCCCGAGCGGAAAATAGCATTGTTCATGCGCACACCATCAACCACTAATAAAATGCGGTTGGTAGCAAAGCCGCGAATCATCGGGCTGCCGCCACCCAACTGACTTTTCTGAATAAAAACCTGATTAGAGAGCCCAAGTAAATCGGCACTGGTTTGTGGATTTTGAAGCTGGATAAAAGCAGGTGTAATCTTCGTTACCCGTGTGGAAATTTCGCGTTGATTTTGTTCCCACCGGTTAACCGATACCACCACTTCATCCAAATAAGTTTTGGTTGTATCTGTTTCTGTTTGTGCCATGGCGGCAACAGAAAACAAACACATTCCCATAAGGTGAATGAGTTTCATTCTTTTTATAAAATGTGAGGTTAAAGAAATATTTTTAGGCTGACATATAAGACAACCCTGAGTAAAATGAAAACTCAGCCTCGGGGTGGTGGCAACTCGCAGGTAAAGAAAACGATTGAACCAAACTCTTTGTAAGGTGTGGTGTGAGAAATATCCGTGTAAGTGTTCTGGAGTGTGATGAATGATGTTGGTAAAAAACTCAGCGTGAGCAATTGCTCCACTTCAACGGGCACTGGCTTTTTGTCATTGGCTGAGCGTGAAACCATTTCGGAAAGAAAAGCGAGCAGGTTGTCTTCGGCTTCATCGTGCAGCGCTAATACAATTACCTGATCAGCTTGTTCGGTTACACGGGCAATGTCATACATCTTGCCCGCCACTTTTATTTCATGATCTTCTACCCGCACTCTTACAAATTCTTCGGGTGTAAACTGAAACCTGGTGAGTTGTGCTTCGGGTAAAAGCTTCAACTGTTCGCGCATCTCGGTGCGGATGGCCGCCAACCGGCCTACAAAATAAATGTAGCATCCGGCCACCTGAATCAGGAGTAAGCTCAGAAACAATATTACCGTTACACGTTTCACCAACCCGAAAGTAAAGAATTTTTGATTGCTAGTTTGTGATGGCTAATGGTTTTCTGGGGGTTGGTAAAGCACAAAGGAAGGTATCTTGAGGTTAGGTCTATTAAATTGTGTTTGATTTTGGTGGACTGTGAGGACACAGTCCATGGGTTTAGAAGTAGCTAAAATTTTTGTTAGACACCGTTACAAATTCTTAAATAAGTCATCTATAGTCCTATCACGTATCGCTCTAATATATCCTTTATTTCCTTTGAGTATTAATGTGTCACGTGAAATGTAGAAGTCAAACGCTTGTCCATATACCTCCATCGCTCTTTTAAATTCGTTTGTCGTGATCGGATTGATAATTTTCTGTTTTGGTTCGTCTATAATTTCTTTGTGTGAAACTGAGTCGCTAGTGTCTAAAAAGGACAAATCTCTATCAATTCTATTGTAAATAGAGTACCTTGATGAGTCTACTGAGAATCTTACTTGTCCACCTTCTACTGTTCACTTAGCAGAAATATTTGGCGAATTGATTCCTGGTAAAATGATTGTTCCATCTTTCGAGAAATTCAAACTCTTAATCGCATTACCGTTTATGGCCCAAGGCTCTATTAAGTCCACGCTACGAAAGTCAATGGGCTGTCCGATGTAGGTTCCATCCAAGATAAGCCAATTACGCTTTATCAGCTCGCTTTTTTGTCCGCAAGTCGAAAGTAACATTATTAGTCCGAAGTAAATTAGAGTTTGTCTCATTTTTGTAATTGTGCCTAACCGTTTGGCTTTAAGCAATGCTCTGGCTTAAAGCCATCACGTGTTGTAAGATATAAGAAACTTACCCTTTAAGGCAAATCCATTTTGAGATAATATTTTTTAAGCAGAGGATTAAAAAATCTTTAGCAACTATGGTCGGCATTGCAAATGCCATCCAGCTTAGCAAACTAAATCCTTTTCAAGAACTCCTTAGCCAACTTGAGATGATGTTTCATTTTCGTAGCATCCATCTTCTGCTGCAGGTTTACAATCATACTCATGCGCGGGGTGCGCACAAATTGTTCACGGTGCTTTTCAATGTAGAACCAATACAAGGCATCCCACACTTCGCACCACGGGCCTTTGGCGTAATCGCTCATTTTCAATACATAATTACTCCCCGATACATACGGCTTGGTGGTCATCATTCCGCCATCGGCATACTGACTCATACCATAAATGTTTGGCACCATTACCCAATCGTAAGCATCAATAAACAATTCCATAAACCAGCGATATACTTCATCGGGATCGAATTCACACAAGTGCATGAAGTTGCCGAGAATCATCAACCGTTCTATGTGATGGCAATAACCCGTTTGCAAAACTTTTTTAATGGTTTGATCAATCGGTTCAATGCCCGTAGTACCGTTGTAAAATGAGGCTGGAATTTTTCGGGTATAACCAAGTGTATTGGTGGTGCGTTGCTTTACACCTTCGCGCAGGTAAACCGCGCGCATAAATTCGCGCCAGCCAATAACTTGTCGCACGAAACCCTCCAGACTATTTAACGGAAATTTTTCGGTGCGATGCAGCTCAAACGTTTTATCCAGAATTTGTTGTGGCGATAGCAACCCGATGTTAAGCGCAGGCGTAAGCACAGAATGAAACAAGATGGACTCATTTTTTACAATAGCATCTTCATAGGCACCAAAATCGCGCATGCGGTTAATCAGAAAATCTTCCAGCAGGTTTTCGGCTTCAGCAAACGTTACCGGGTATGTAAATGATTCAAGAGAGCCTGGGTTATTTGGGAAATGTTGGGCTACATATTCTTTTGCTTCTGTTGTATATGAGTTTGCTTTCGGCTTATAAATAGCTGGCAACTTCAATCCTTTCGGGATGCGCTTGCGGTTGTCGGCATCAAAACTCCATTGGCCGCCCACAGGCGCGTTGTCTTCCACTAAAATATTTAATCGCTTGCGCTGGCGGATATAAAAATCAGCCATCAGGTATTTCTTTCCTTTCGGGAAAAAGGAATCCAACTGATTGGCTGCGGTGAGAAAATTGGGCGAAGGTGTTTGGTTGAGTTTTATTCCGGTTTGTTTGGCAAATCGGGTAAGCCTGCGCTCCAACAAATAATCATTTGTTTCGATGTAATGAATTTCTTTTACGCCTTGTTTTTTCCAGCCTTTAAATAAAGCTTTTAAATCGGATTGCTTTGCATTAATGTACAGAGTCTTATGGCTTTTCTTCTCGAGCCCCTGCTGATACATTTTCATGGAAGCCCGATGCAACACTAATTTTTGCTTATGAAATGCGTATTGCGAAAAATACAGTTCGTCTTCAATCAACACCACGGTACGGCCGGGCTTAACGATTGGTGATTTTGGATATAATTGATGCGGGAAAACAAGGGCGAGTTCCATGTTTGATAAAACAGGGAATACAGGAAAGTGTTTTAAGTTTTTACTTTTAACCACATAGGGATCAGAGAAATACCATTGCTTTTCGGGATTTGTAATCCCGAACCCAATTACCAAAGATTTTAAAATCTTTAGTATCCTGGTCGACTCACTTCCACGCGGAGTCTCGCCTCGGACTCCGCGATTAAGCAGCGAGAATTTTATGAATCTATGTACTAATTGAAGTTTGCGTTTGCGAAGACTCCGCTTTGAAAGATGGAATATTGCCGATTGCTAAAACTAGTGCTTGTAAGAAAATCTGTTGTTGCTAATGTGCGCAAGAATAAAAATCCCGTTACTAAACAAATTAAGATAGCTTGATTTTTGGTTGGGGTGATCCATGTTTTCATATTTGGTTTCTTTATCTTTTATAATTAAAGACGGACTATCAATCATAACTTCATGTACATTTATAATGCTCCACCCACCTCTCATGGAATTGAGTAATCCTATCAATGAAAATAGGATCAATTGTAAGGCCCTTTTTTTGTTCCTTCATTTCTTTTTTTGCATGTTCCCCCCAGTAACTAGGCACAATTTTATGAAAAGTATCTTCGTTATTCACAACATAGTCTATGAACTCCGCTTTTTCAGATTTCTTGTCAAAAAGTACAAAGGGAAAAGTTGAACCTCTTGAATGTAAATGTGTCAATTTATTGGTCATGAACTGAAGAAATATTCCATTAAGTTCCTGTAAGTCATAATAGTAAAACCAGTTTTCATATTCTTTTAATCTCACATTAGCGGTCTCTGGTACAGCCAACGCAATTCTCATCTCATCACAATACATGTACTCTAATTCAAATAAAGTTGTGGAGTGATATTTAAAAGTAGCAGTCCCTAAAAAGGATTTTTCATTTGTGAAAAAGAAACTATATACCTCATAAAACGCATGAACTTCAGAGAATTCAATTCTAAATTCAGGAAAATCGAGATGATACGAATAAGGTTTATTGCCAATATCTTTAAACCAATCTTGAGGTTGAAGTAATAATAGTTTCATCCGCTCTAATGGAGACAAATCTATTCCAAACCTCTGTCTCCACATTTTCTCTATTACTCCAATATCAGCGGACCTATCTATCGGAGTATTTGTGTCGTTAGTTCTAGTGTAGATAAAATTTGCCTTTACATTTTTGTCCATTTCTCTGTAATCATGAGTTAAATAATACGGCTTGTTCGGATTATCAAAGACTACCAATACATCCACATCTTTCCCATCAATTTGAATTGTATGTAATTCAACTTCTGGCCTACAATCCCCGGCAAATGGCTTTGACCTTAGAAAATCTATAAACTCAACCTGGGACTTGCGATTACTTTGATTTTCAGTTAACCCAATAATCTCTGTTCCTTCTTTAGGATCAGTAACTCCATAAATCAAATATCTATTGCCGCGGTGATTACAATTTGATAAACATAAAATATCATGTAATAGAGAAGCATTATTGTCATGGGGTTCTTGTTTAAAATCCCAATAGTCACTTTCTCTTTTTGATTCAATCAATTTTAAGATTTTCCCTTTCAGGTTCATGTGGTGTCGTATTTTGTGGCTGGAAATAACGTATGACTAAGTTGTCTTATACTTTATAAGCAGCTCACTCATGTAAGTTATAACAACCCCGCCCTATCAAACAAATCAAACCGAGAAATATATTTTTCAAAGCCGTATGGAATTGGGAATTTAAATGTTTTAACCCTATGCACGGCATTGGGATTAGCGGGTACACCTCCTACTACGAAGTGGTCATCGCGGTTGGGTAACTCATTCCACTTACATGAAATCGAAAACGTCAATCCCATACCGCGATCCCAATAGAGAAGAGGTGAACTAACTATGAAAAGCATTTCATAGAAAACTTGTTACTAATTCTGCTGGATTCCGGAATTCGCCAATGTTAAAATTTAGTTCATCCTTTGTTTAAGAAGCACGATTTCATTCAGCCATTCTCACGCGAATCCGGAATGACATTTCATAGAAAACTTGTGCTGCTTTCTCGGGATTCCGGAATTCGCCAGTGTTCAAATTGAGTTTACCCTTAATTTAAAGAACATGATTTCATTCAACAAATATCACGCGAATCCGGAATGACATTTCATAGTGAGTTTGTTCGGTATAATTCTATCCAAACAAAAAACCGCCCCATTGCTGAGGCGGCTCTTTCAAAATTCAAACCTGAAAAAATCTTACTTCAATCCCGGCAAGGTAGCCGCAGGTGCTTCCTGTTCGTTACCAAACGATGGAGCTTTGCGTACCGTTGGATATACTTCGTCCAAGGTATTGCCATCATACAACCGGCCATTCTTCATTACTTTATTAATGGTGTTGGTGTTGCGCAAGTTGGTTAACGGATTCTGATCGAGGATTACTAAGTCGGCTAGTTTGCCGGCTTCAATGCTTCCCAAATCACCATCTAACCCAATGGCTTTTGCACCTTGTATGGTGGCAACCTTTAACGCATTGTGGTTACTCAAACCACCAGAGCCTACGCTCCACAATTCCCAATGGTAACCCAAACCTTGCAATTGTCCGTGCGAACCAATGCCCGCATTACCCCCGGCTTTCACCAGATCGTTTACAAACCGTGCATGGTCTTCAAACACGTGCTCTTCTTTCATAAACCACGCTGGTCTTCTGCGCGATTTCTGATCGAGCTCGGATTTAGCAAAGAAGTGATTCAACTTGGTATCGCCATTTACATTCTCCGTAGCGTAATAAAAATTCTCGGCCCACGGTCCGCCATACGATACAAGCAACGTAGGTGTGTATGTCATGCCCGAAGCGGCTACTGCCGTTGTAAAATCTTTATACAGCGGATAGATAGGGAATGAATGTTCATGACCGGGATAACCATCAATCAAATTGGTAAGGTTGAGTTTAAAGTCAAGACCACCTTCGGTAGTCGGCATCAGGTTTTGTTCTTTCGCAGCCTGAATAATCCACTGCCGGTGCTGGCGGTTACCGGTTAAATACATCTTGATGGTTTTGGTGTTGTAATATTCTGAATACTGTTTCAAAATATCTTTGGCTTGCTCAGCATCTTTCAGGTTATACATCCAATAACCCACACCTGGCCCGGTAGAATAAACGCGCGGCCCGATGATGTCGCCCGTCTCTACCATGTCGCTGTAGGTTAATACATCGGTAGTAGAAGTTTGCGGATCGCGCGTGGTGGTTACACCATAAGCCAGATTAGCCGCATAAACCCACACCTGATTTTTATGAATACCCCAGGCCGGCCACATGTGTGCATGCGTATCTACAAAACCGGGAACAATGGTTTTGCCACTCAAATCCATTTTCTGCACGGAAGCATCTACCGAAATAGAACCGGCAGCACCCACTTGTTTGATGCGTGCATTTTCAATTAACACATCGCCACGCTCAATTACTTCATCACCTTTCATGGTAACAATGCGTGCATTCTGCAATAAGATTTTACCAACCGGAATATCTTTTTGGATGGTTACTTTAATGCGAAGTTCGGCTGGCTTATAGTTCTCGTCTTTCTTTTCATCCTTCTTGTCGCTCTCTTTTTTATCTTCAGGCTTCGCTTCTTCTTTTTTAGTTTCACCTGCTTCTTTCGCTTTTTCTTCCGCTGCTTTTTTCTTCTTCAGTTCTTCTTCTTTCAGTTTCGCTTCTTCAATGTTGTACGTAAAGAAGGCATTACCCAAGGTGAAGTACACATTTTTTGCATTGCTACTCCAGCTTGGAAACTCACCGCCCAACTTGGTAAGCTTGCGTGCCGGAAATTGTGCACTGGCCGCATCGGCTACGGAAATGGTAGGCGCTTCGCTTCCGGTTTTCGGAACGGTAACCACATAAATATCATTGTTGATTTTAGCCAAGGCCTGATCGCCTTCGGGTGCCATCAATACAACTGATGCATTGGAAGGCTGGCGTTGTGGTTCAGCTGCAGTTTCTACCAACATGCAATGATTCTCATCGGCCACCGAGCCATACACAGTAATACCGGTAACTTTCAAATGTGTTTTTTCATCGGTACCATCCCAGCGAATGGACACCAAGCCCTTGCCACCATATAAGTAAATGCGATCGGAAGTTTTTGTAAAGTGTGGTGTACTTCGGCCGCGCGACTTCGCTATAAAGTTGATGGCACCACCATCGCCACTTATCCAAAGCAGGTCTTCCTGCATGGCAAACGCAAATGGGCCTTCGCTTTCGCGAAAGTTGTTGGCCGTTCCTTTCAGGAATACAATCTTGTTTCCATACCAGGCGGGCTCGCTGTACACAGCAGCAGCTTGCGTAAGCTTTACAGGCTTGGCACCTTTTGCTTTGAAGTTGATTTTATAAATGTTACCACCGGTACCTTCCCAACTTACCCACGCCAATTGTGCACCATCCTGACTCCACGCTGGAAATGCTTCTGTAAAATTGTTGGTTGTGATTCTCTTTGGTGTTCCGTTCGGAAGATCCATCGTGTATAACCGGTTCAATACGGTAAAGGCAACTTGTTTACCATCGGGCGAAACCACCGCATCGCGAATCTGTGTAGCTATGATATCTTTATCGTCTTTGATCGGGTATTTAAAATCGGCCAACGTTGGGCCCATTAAAAATTCTGTCTCCAGTTCGAACGGAATGTTTACCGCGTTACCACCCGTTACCGGGATGCTGTAAAACTTACCACCATACGAGGCAATAACATTTTTGCTATCGGGTGTAAACGACATAGCCGGCAACACACCCATGGGTGCGATGGATTCTTGTTCATCGCGTTGAATGGGATAAGCCAACCACTTTTCATCACCGGTTTTTAAATCGCGAAGCAGCAAACCGGTTTTATCGTTGTAGCGTGAGCCGTACACCAACCACTTGCCATCGGGCGAAAGTGTGGGTGAAAAAGCAGAACCATAGCGAGCTGTTTCGTTTTGCGATTCACCGGTTTCGCGATCGTAAACGCCTAATTGATATTGCGGCAACTGTGCATTGTAATTCCACGCGTTGTTGCGTAGCGAAAACCAGATGTAACGACCATCGGGACCAAAAGCAGGTTCGTGTGTTTTCAGGTTATCGGGTTTGCTGATGAGTTGCGCACCTGAGCCACCATCTTTATGGAACATCCACAACTTAAGATTGCGTGTACCGCGCGAGCCGATAATGTACGTACCATCGGGAGTCCACTCGGCCGATTGATAATTTTCGTTGTTGCCTTTTGTTACCTGAAGTGAATCAGACTTGTCGAGTGCAAACCACCAGATGTTTTGGCCGCCACTGCGATCGCTGATGAACAACAGCTTTTTGCCATCGGGGCTAAACTTAGGGTGCGAGTCGAACGCCATGCCACTTGTAAACTGGGTGGGTTTGCCACCGGTAATGGGCATGGTAAAAATATCGCCCAGAAAATCGAAGGCAATGGTTTTGCCATCGGGGCTTACGTCCAGACTCATCCACGTGCCTTCATTGGTTTTGATGGGCACCCGTCTGCCAACTTCAAGCGGCAAGTCTTTCTTTTTGGGTTTGGGTTTTTCTTTTTTGGTGGTGTCGGCCTTCTCCTCCTTTTTGGGTTCCTGGGCCAGCGTGGCGATGCTTACAATTAAGAGCATCGCGCAAAGCGGGGTAAAAAATTTAGTCATGCAGTTTGGGGATTAAAACAGGATTGATTTACTGAGAAATGGGCAAAAGGTTACGGGATTTTGATGGGAGGTAAAACATTAACCGCAAAGGCGCAGAGGCGCTAAGTTTTGATTGTTCTTAAATGCTTTGTTTATGGATGCTTGCACAACTTATCACAAGGCGGTCATCGCGGTTGGGCAACCGATTTAGATAGCTAAAACCAAGTCTTCAAACCCATACCGCGATCCCGATGAGAATAGGTGAGCCGGCTATAAAAAGTATATTCAAGCGATGGTTTTTCATTAAATTTAATTTGTGCAGTACTTCGTTTACATCATGTCAAATAAACGACACACCGTACTCTATACGGGGATAACAAATAATCTGGAAGATCGTGTATTTGATCATAAGGTGAAGAGAAACAAAAAAAGTTTCACAGCACGCTATAATTGTGATCAGTTGGTCTATTTCGAAGAATATTCAAATGTTAAAGAAGCTATACACCGCGAAAAGCAAATTAAAAAATACAACAGAGGTTGGAAGGTTAATTTAATAAACGGGCTTAATCCAGATTGGACTGATTTAAGTAAAGATTGGTTCGATGAAAAGGAGTTTGTGTTGTATAAAGAACATGATAAATAAACATGAGCCAATTATACATCTTAAAATATACCTTTATTCGGTTGTATTTCATAGCAAGCTTGTGCTACTTCCGCGGGATTCCGGAATTCGCCATCTTTGAATAAAGATGTTTAATATTATTTAGCAAGGCCCATCCAATTGCAATTCACTCGCGCATCCGGAATGACATTTCATAGCAAGTGTCTGAGTACATTGCGCAATCATTACAAGGCAGTCATCGCGGTTGGGTGCTGGTTTTTAAGTAACCAAGGATTAGACTTCAAACCCATACCGCGATCCCGATGAAGTGTTGATGAGTTAAGTATGAAGAGCTTTTCATAGAGATCTTGTGCATACCTAACCGGGGATTCCGGAATTCGCGAGTGCTTAGAAGAAGTTTATCAATTGCTTAATAAATTCGATCTCATAATTCGATTCGTCACGCTCATCCGGAATGACATTTCATAGGGAGGTTGTTGCGCTCATCATTCCAAATGCTTTCGCAAAACTCGTCTATCCACCCACTGCAAAAACAAAATAAACGCAATTCCAAAAACTACCAGTCCCGGGTACCCGGAGATAAACGAAAACACACCTACTGTCCATGCGTTTGTTATAACAAGCGCTACAATCAAGGCAATCACCGAAAGGAAAATTCCAAATGCCAACCACCGGAAATCGCGCTGCTCTTCGCGTTTTTCTATTCTGGCAATAATGCGATCGGCAAAAGGTAACGATACATAAAATGCTGGCTCTTGTTTTAAAGCAGTAAACACATGCTTATAGGCTTCGCCATCATCGCTCTGCACTGGCATTCGGGCTTCAATTTTGTTTTGCAATTCTTCTTCTTTCATACTGCTTCTTTGCCAAGGTACTGTTTTACTTTTTCTTTCAACAACTGTCGCGCCCGGAATAAATAATTCTTCACGGTACCTTCGGGCAAACCGGTTATTTCTACAATCTCCGGATAACTCATTTCCTGCACATGATATAACGTGAGGATGGCTTTATACTGTGGCGGAAGTTTCTCAACCAACTTCAATACAATTTGATCCATTTCCTTGTCAGCCAGGTTTTCGCTGGCGTCATCAATGGCAATAAATCGTTCAATACTCGTTTCATCTTCGGGCAAATCGCTGATCTTAATCCTTCGCTTGCGCAAATGGTTAATGCCATGTCTATACGCAATAGTGGCAATCCATGTGCTTAACTTCGATTGAAACGTAAACTCATTCAACTTCTCGTACACTTTCAAAAACACATCCTGACAAAGTTCTTCGCGGTCTTCCGGTTTATCAATCAACCGGCCAATCATGTGGCTCACCAGTCTTTCGTGGTGTTTAATCAGCATACGGAATGCATGCCGGTCGCCACTTAAAACCTGTGCCACCAGGGCCTTGTCGTCAATCATTTCGGGGTTAGACACGTGGACTTGTACGGATGTTGCAGGAAGTTAGGTAAAAAAAGACTGCTGGTCGCTCGTGGCTGGTTACTGGCAGGTTGGCGTTTAATTATTTAATCCGGATACTATATTGTACGCTTCACTCATGGAGGCACTTGCTATTCCGGATTTATAATCCCGACTCCAGATAAGCCCGATTTTAAAATCATTACCATCTAACGTTCGCCATTACAAATGGCGAACAGCATAAAGTAATTATGTGGTTTCGAATCCTTGCTGGTTTTTCTTGCATGATCACTCTTTAAAAATATTTTTCAATTCCCTGCAACATTACTTTCAAGGCTTGTGTCTTACGCCCCAAACAAATCAGAAACTAAATCACAATTAAATATGAATTACCTGAGAGATATCTTTATGCCGATTACCATTATCGGAAGTTTTGGTACAGCCATTTATCTATTTACCAAAGTAATGACTGACTACATTCTTAAAAAGAAAATGATTGAGAAGGGATTTGTAAACGATGACACACAAGCCATTTTTAAGCAACATACAAGCGATGGCAGGTATAGTTCACTGAAGTGGGGCCTGATCATTTTCTTTGCCGGGCTGGCATTGGTAATTATGGAATTTATTCCTACCGGTCCGGATTCGCCATTGCCTTATGGCTTATTTGCGCTATCTGTTTCGCTTGGGTTTTTGATTTATTACTATGTAATCAAAAAGGAACTGAATAAATAATGTTCGGTTTTGTCTAAGTCCTGTTCAGATTTCAACACACAGGTTTTTCATTTCGAGTATTTCAAATCAAAATCGAACCTCGGCATAAGAGGTTCGGTTTTTGATTAGCCTTCACTTTCAAAATTATCACGCTATGTTTCGTAATTACATTAAAACAACCATGCGCAGTTTAATGCGCCATAAATTCTTTTCGGCTATTAATGTGTTTGGTCTTGCCATTGGCATGTCGGTATGCATGACGGTGATCATGCTGGTGGCCGATCAACTTAATTACGACCGACATAATTCCAATCGCAATCGCATTTATCGGGTTACAACACACCATGTAGATCAACAGGGTGTAATCAATGATGATCAGCCCAATGCGGCCTCACCTATGACACTGCGCCAGGAGTTGCAGGAAAAATATACAGGCATTGAAAAGACGGTGAGAATTATGCGTGGCTTTGGTAACGGCTGGTTGGAATTTGAAAATCAAAATGTAAACATTCCGTTGGCGGGATTTTTTGCCGATGCGGAAGCCCTCACATTTTTTGAATACGAACTTCAATATGGCGATGCAGCTACCGCATTAAAAGAACCTTACTCGGTGGTGCTTACACGCGCAGCAGCCAATAAACTTTTTAAAGATGAAAACCCGTTGGGGCAAACGATTAAAGTAGGCGACATCGGCATCTATACTGTTACAGGTGTATTAAAGGAGACTAAAAACAAATCGCACATTGTGTTTGAAGCGCTGGCCAGCATTTCTACTGTAAACAGTTTGCCCAGCAAGAATAACCTTACCGATTGGACCAACTACTGGAATGGCTGGACTTATATTTTAACAGATGCTTCACAATCGCGCGAAAGCGTGCAAGCCAACCTCGATAAAATTTATGCCCAACACATTGGCAGCTTAACCGATCCGAATGCCTCGCGCATGAAGTTTGGTTTGCAGCCTTTAATGGGTATTACACCGGGACCGCTAACCAACAATCCTATCGGCCCAAGTTTACCTTGGTTTTTTATCTACTTCCTGGGCGGTTTAGGTCTTGTGATTTTGCTTACCTCTTGTTTCAACTTTACAAATCTTTCCATTGCACGTTCACTAACCCGCGCACGCGAAATCGGGATTAGAAAAGTTACCGGGGCCGCACGCTGGCAAGTGTTTATACAATTTATAAGTGAATCGATTTTTATAGCATTCATAGCATTGATATTTGGCTTCGCATTTCTGATTGTACTAAAGCCTGTTATTCTACAACTCAACTTTGCGCGCATGTTCCATTGGGACCTTGAGTCGAACCTGTTGGTGCTGGTAAGTTTTGCGGTGTTCGCATTAGTGGTTGGGATATTGGCCGGCTTCTTTCCGGCCGTGGTGCTATCCGGGTTTCAACCGGTAAAAGTTTTGAAGGGCTTTGGTAACATGAAGTTATTCTCGCGCATGGGCTTGCGCAAAACGTTATTGGTTGCACAGTTTACACTTTCGCTCTTCTTTATTCTGTCGGCAATTGTTCTCTATAATCAGTTTAACTTGTTTATGGGACAGAGTCATGGGTTTAACATGGCGCAGAATATTTCTATTAAACTCAATAATACTTCGGCACAACATCTTAAGAATGAACTGGCAAAGCATAACAACATTACCCATGTAACAGCCTCTTCGCATTTGCCTTCGGCTGGCACATCGTATGGTACTACGTTAAAACGTAACCTGAGCGATACCGAAGGATTACAATTGGATTACTTTCTGGTGGATGAAGATTACCTGAGCAACATGGATATTAAATTATTGGCAGGTCGTTTCTTTCAGGCTGGAGCAGATAGCATCAACAGGGAATACATTGTACTTAACGAACAAGCGGTTACCAAATTCAATTTTGGTTCAACTCAGGATGCCATCGGGCAACAACTCGTACAAGAGCGTGATTCGGTTGTGCGCACCATCATTGGAGTGGTGTCGGGCTATAACCATCGCGACCTAACGCGGCAAATTTCGCCTATGGCATTACTGTACGATCCTACTCAATTCAATGTGTTGCAGGTTTCGTATTTGAGTTCGTATGAGCAAGCCATTGCGTCTATTGAAAAGGCTTGGGCAACTATTAACCCCGATCTTAAAATCGATTATAAAACAGTTGACTCCGAAGTGAAGAAATTTTATGAAATCATTTTTGGTGATATTGTTTCGGTACTGACGGTAATTGCATCGTTAGCCGTCTTGATTTCTTGTCTGGGTTTATTGGGTATGGCCACGTATACCATGGAAACCCGCATGAAAGAAATTTCAATTCGAAAAATATTGGGGTCGGATATTGGTTCGCTGATTCTATTGTTATCAAAGAGCTTTCTTGTGTTGTTGTTTATTTCGATTGTGGTTGCTGTACCGCTTGCCTATTTAGCCAACAACATGTGGCTGCAGTTAATAGCCTATCACACTTCATTCGACTTTAGTGTAATTATCATCGGAGTATTGATTCTGATTGTGTTCGCTGTTATCACGATTGGCTCGCAAACCATCCGAGCTACATTTGTAAATCCGGTGGAGAATTTGAAAGAGTGATTATGCTATTAACAACAGACCTAAGTCACCTTTATTGTGAAAAGCTTCTAACTCTGTCTTCTTAGCGATAAGAAGATTAAGAATAAAATCATTAGATTGATTTCCAGTTTTGATCAGAACTATTTTTGGCGGCCATCCTCTGGATAAGAGGATGTGGACAAAATCCTCATCGTTAGTAATAATGGTATAGTCTTCTCTTTTAGCAAAATCCCACAGAATATAATCTCGTTCATTATGCTTAAAGAAATCCAATATATGATTTACCGTGAAATGGCTTTGAAGTGGTTTTACCAATCTCCATGAGAGATTCGCATCCAACAATAACTTCATCAGGCAGCGATAATCTTAGTGAGTTCTTCTTTATGTGCCGCAAAAAGCAATGCAGCCCTTATTTGTTCCTTAGATAAGTATGGATAATCTTCTAAAATTTTTTCTTCTGTCATACCCGATGCAAACCACTGCAACACATCTGAAACCGCAATACGGGTTCCCTTTATGGTTGGCTTACCAAAACGGATTTCTTTGTCAATTGTAATATGATCGAGATATTTTTCCATTAATCAGTTAAAATTAAGAAAAGGAATTGACTCTTTCTATATCAAGAGTTCAATCCCTTTTGGTCATCCAAATCTGTTCAAGATATGATTTTTACTTTACCAACACCCGTATCCCCTCCGAATGACTGGCAAACTCTGGTGCATACATACATTGAATCTTTGTTACGCCATTCGAGAAATCGCCCTTTTGTGATACGCGTAAATCATATTCAAACACATATGTTCCTTTACCCAAATACCCGATAAAGAAGTTGGTGGCCAGATCGCGCGTGCTTTCATAGTAATACAATCCATCCTGATACTTATGAGTTGAGATTGTAGTGGTCGGTTCAAAGCCAGCGGCACGCATGTCTTTCAGGTGTACGTATTCCATATCGCGATCTACGCGCAACTCAATCCGCACTTTTACAAGATCACCAATTTGCAGTGGAGCTTTTTCTGTAATAGGTGTAATTACCGGCCCATGATCAGAATTCACTTGTTTAAACAGTTGCTTCTTTAACTTCAATGGAGTTTCAGCAGACGTAATTTTATCCAACTGTTCAAAGTATTGCCAGTACGCAGCGCCCCAGGCCACACCATCATCGGTTTTTGAAATCGTAATCTTACCCATGTCGGATTTAATTTCCCCTGCCTGCCACGCGGTTTTAAAATAGCCGGTACCCGCTTCTACTTTTATGTCTTCACGTTTGGTTGGATCGATTATTTCGTTGCCAACTTTAATATCCACCAATTTGGTATTGGTTAACACATCTGCACCTCTACGCAACAGTGCATAACAAGCTTCGGTAGTGGCTTTCGTGGTTTTCCAATCTTGCGTTTGCTTTTGTTTCAGTAACCAGACTTTTAATTCTTCTACTGATTTTAAATCTTTCGCCACTTCATCATACACTTCAATCATCAGTGCTTGTGTTTCAATTGGTGCCTGGTACCAGTAATACCCGCGATCCGTTTTCCAATACATACCCATTTCTTCCGAACGCAAAGCACGTTCACTAAACGATTTAATCATGGCTGCCGGAGTTGTTTTATCACCAAATCGGTGTAACGCCAAACTCAACATACCTTCCATATAGAGTCCTTTACGTAACCAGTATTTTTTTGCTTGTCCCAAATAGTAATTAAAAGCTTCATTCATATCCTTAGGAACCTCCACATCTTTAAAATAACTGCGCATGTACAAGTAATGAATCTGGCTATACCCTAAATGATCATTTTCCAACTTGGTTAATCCGCGCTTGGCCTGAGCTTTCAATTTTTCGTAATCATCCTTCAATTGGTAATCCAAATAACCAACTGCTTTGGTTACCATGCTCCAGATACGGGCATCTTCGCGTACAGCACGTACACCTAACACATCTAAATGACCCATACCACTGATGATATGCTGCGTCATGTACCGGTCTTCTTTAAAACCCGGAAACCAACTAAACCCACCACTTGCATTCTGTGCTTTGATAATTTTATCGAGTGCGCGATCCTGTTCGTTTGCCATGCGATTCAAATCAAACAACAACGCCACATTGCGCTTACGTTGCGATTCATCTTTGGCATGCAACACCCACGGAGTTTCTTCCAGCAAAGCCGATTTCAATTCCTGATTTTTTTCGAGGTTAGAAAGCAATGCATCGGGTTGAATGTTCTTCCACGTATCAAACACTTGCTTAATTCGGGGATTAGAATTGGCAATATGCGATGCAATACTATTCGCATAAAATTTACTATAGGTTTGCTCTACACAATCGTAGGGATATTCCATCAGGTATGGCAATGCCTGAATAGCATACCAGGCCGGATTTGAAGTGAACTCCAATGTAAAGCGATGGTGGCGCAACGTGTTGGATTTGTTGTTCACCATCTTCTCAAACTTAAATTCTTTGGTTTGTTTTCCGCGGATTGGTAACGGTAAAGATTCTGTTACCAACATCCTGTTTGTAACCACCGGAATAGTCATCTCTTCACCATCCGAAAAATTTCCTGCTTTGGCTACTACCCGATAGGTGATGGCCTGCACACCTTCCGGGATTTCTATGCTCCACTCCAGGTTGGTGCTCTGGCGCGGCTTCAATGAAAATGGTTTTGACTTATCCTGATTCTTCATTTGCATGTCCACCGAATTCATCGTAAGCGCATCAAAGAATTCAAGTTGAGCCTGACCACTTAATTCGGCATCTACCAAACTGCTCACCTTCACCGCAAAAATCATTTTATCGTTCTCGCGGAAGAAGCGTGGCTGATTGGGTACTAACATCAACTCTTTTTGCGTAACCAAATGATTTATGATGGAGCCTGATTTTAAATCGGGCGTATGGGCAAAGCCCAGCATCTTCCATCGCGTAAGTGCTTCGGGAATAGTGAAGTTGATAATGATCTCACCTTCGGCATTGGTTTGCAAGTGTGGATAGAAGAATGCGGTTTCATTAAAGTTGGTGCGCACTTTTACTGCGGAAAAGTCTTCTTTCTGCATGGTTTCAGGTTGTTTCTGAGATAGTCGCTCCTCCGATACCTCAACACCAAACTTTATAGATATATCTTCAGCTAATGATTCCTCATCGGCAACTTCTACTACCCCAGCAGGCGCTGCCTCGGCAACACTAAACGAAAGTTCTTTCTTAGACATCTTTGCATTACCACGCAATCTTAATGCAACACCTTCACGTCTTCCTCCATAATAAAAATCATAGAAGCTATACCCAAACCAATTAAAGCTATCGAAGTAGGCTCCTTCCGGTGATCGGTCGTAATCTGGATTCCAATCTTTGCTGAATACCGAAAGATCTTTTCGATTAAATCCATTTGTGCTACTCCACCCTAATCGCGCATAATGCGAGTTGAAGAAATTGGCATACCAGCTATTGCTGCGGAATTGATCCAGCGACTCGTCATAAAGTGTAGCCACCATTTCAGCACCTACCTTTTCGGCTCCGTTACCTTTAATCTTGATTTTCCACTGCTCTTGTTGGCCCGGTTGCAGTTTGTCTCTGAAACTTTCAAAAGCGATGTTCAGATTTTTATTGGAGAATGGCACCGAAATGGTTTCGCTTTGTTTATACAAGCGATTGTCTTTTATAAACGTAAGGTGAATACCCAGATTACCGCGATCAGCTTCTGTAACCGGAACTTCAAACATCCGCTGTTCATTTTTTAATTCAAGCCATTCCTGCTTCAATAATTCGCCATCGCGTTCTACTTCATACAAGGCAATAATCTTTTTATCGGCCGTGCCGATAATAAACGCGGCTTTTTCACCTGGCTCAGCCGACATCCTTAGCGATTGAAAATATTTTACCTGCGGAGTGGGAACGGTTTTATCAGAAGGTGCTGACACGGTAAAGTAACTCACCTCTTTTACTTCCTGGCCGGAAGCATCCTGTGCTTTTATTTCCAAGACATACTCACCCGATTTCCACTTGTTGAGATTTTCGAGGGCAAAAGTTTTCTTTTCTGCGGTATTAAAATTCAGATCGAAAACTTCTTTAGCCCGCGCCCAATTGAACTTATTGGTTTCATCTTCAAACAGATCCACCGGAAAGAACTGATAGTATTGCTCGCGCGAATAAAGAGCGCGATCGGGTTGTTCCCACAGGCGGGGACGAAACGCTTTGGCTGGCGACTTAAGTTCAAAGATTTTAATATTCCCTTTTGCGGCTTCAAACTGACCGGCAAGGTTGGTAGTTGAAATGGTAAACTCTTTGGCAGCAGTTATCTGATCTTTATTGATGTTGCCGATGTAAACACCTACTTGCAAGGCTTTATAACCAACCGAAATGGTTGTAGAGTTACTGTGCGTTTCTCCGTTTATATCTGTTACATCTGCATAAATCGTATAATCAAAAACCGGGTCGGCTGCACGATCTACATTGCGATCGGGCAATGCGTTAAAGTTTACCACAAACTTTCCATCGGCATCGGTTTCCGTTTTACCGTTTGTAATTTCCATTTCGGGCGAGGATGGGTAGTAACCCCAGCGGCACCACCACCAATACGGATAACGCGCCATGCGCACCACGCGATAACTTACAGCTGCGCCATCAATGTTAGCTCCGGAATAGGCGCGTGCAAAACCTTCTGCTTTAATGGTTTCATCTAACCGGAACGAACCTTTTACCGGCTCAAAGTCAACTTCAAATTTTGGTCGCTTGTATTCTTCTACTGAAAAATAAACCGTGCCACTTCCGGTTTCCAAACTCATTTGGCCGGTAAGTCCGCTAGCGGGGGCCGTAAATGTTCCGCTAAACGTACCGTATTCATTAGTTGTTACCTCAACACTACCACGCTCCTTATGATTCACATCGTACAACCTTACGGTATGAATGGATTTTTGTCCAAGCTCAGAAGTTTTACCATCAGTGTTAACCACCAGTCCTTTAAAATAAATGGTTTGTCCAGGTCTGTAGATTGCCCGATCCAAAAAGAAAAATGTTTTAACCACATTTTGCCTACCGTGCTCTATATTTTGATGAATGTTTCCGCCATAGTAAGAATATTTATCAATGGGTTCGGTGCTGTTGCGATCGTGTTTATAGCTGAAGTTGATGGAGAAATTGTAATGTTCATTTTTCAAATACGGAACTTTAAAATATCCTTTCGAATTAGAAGTATATGTTCCAATTTTTTTTGCCTCATATTGTTGCTTGCGCGAATTGTAGGTATAAGAATAAAGTTCAGCCAAAACTCCCGCTAACGGCTGGCCGCTTTTGCGATTGAGCACAAACACTTCGGTGTTGCCATCTTTTGTAGAACGGTGAATGTAACTGATGTTTGAAACCGATGTGAATGCATAAGCCAATCCATTTTTATTGATAGCAAAGTCGGAGCTATGACTAAACAAAACCATGTACTCGCCTTCGGGCAGCGCATCCAATTTTACTTCCAGACTGTGCTGCTGATAGTCGCCATCATCGGGCAAGGTAAACTTGCCAGTCTTTACCGGTGTTTTGGGTAGAAAGAATTCAATAAATTTTTCTTCCCGATCCACATCGTAATTCCGTTCCCATTTTCTGCGTTGGGTCTGAACCTCTTCGCGGGTTGTTTTAATAATGCGGTAATGTAAATTGGTTACATTTTTATAGCGTACCAATGCCCGAAACAATTCTCCGGGGATGTTATTCTCTTCAATAACCGCGCTGATTGTTTTTGTTTGCAGATCGCGTTGCAGGTTTTCGCATTGTATGGCTCCGTCCGAATCGGGGAAACGTTTCTTCGCAGTCTCGGCAATTTCAAATGCCTTCTTTAAATCCCACTTGTGTGCATCGGATTGCAAGGGCTTATAGGTTTGACCTTGCTCCACATAGGTTTGAGCCAATAAATAAGTAGCGCGGGTTGAAATAGGATGTGCCTGATAGTGTTGTTCTAATTTTTCCAACGCACTTCGATACAACTTATCCTTATCGGGCAACACCAAGTTGGTGTGCATAAAAATCAGGCGCTCTATTTCCAGATCAACCAATGCTTCTGGATCTTTATCGGTAAGGTGAAAACGTGTTAACTCCTGAAAAAGCTGAGTAGCAAAATACTTCAGTGAAAAAGTATCTGGTGTGGTGATGTTTAATCCGGCAAACGTAGTGGCATCGGCTAAATAATTTTCCTGATCCAATACAAATGCATAAACGGGTTGTGTAATGGCGGCCTCGCTGCCCGAAGCAAAAGTGAGCGCACGATGGGCTAGAAAATCAAACAGTGTAGGTCGGTAACTGCGGCCACGGGCGTTACCGGTGTGCAATACCGGTTCGCATAAATCAATGCGGGTGTTTTTACTTTTTTCTGCTTCCTGTAAAGAAAGTTTATACTGTTGAAATGTTTCTTCTACAATTTTATTCAACCCCCACGTTTCAATATCGTCTTGCCTTATTTCGACAACCTCGCTGCGGTTGTTAAACCGGTACCGGTTGTTCTGATAATATTGCCAATACATTTCAGCCAGCATGGAGTGCAGCAATGGCTTGGCTGGAAATACAGCGGTGTTGGCTTCGTCTCGTAAGCGATTGAGGTTTTTGACAAATGCGTTCTCTTCTTTGTAATCGGTAAATTTTAGTTGGTGAATAACTGCTTTTACCAACTGAGGTGCGTTCTGTTCTTTTTTAGCCTCATCATAAATAGTGTTTACCACTTTTAAGGCCGATTCGGGTAATCCTTTGTTCTCAAATTCTGCTACCTGTTGCCAGGCTTTTTCATAATCGTAAGGCATTGGTGGGTTTTTAGGTTCAAAATCGATACTGATTAACAAGGTTGCTAAAATGACCAGTAGTTGCGTTTTCATAAAGTTTGTGATTACCAAGTACTTAATTCAATCCGTTTAAAATGGTCACTGCCTTAAGATGCAAAAAAGTTAGTATTCCATAAGCGAGGAAAAAATTTATCAATCAAGCTGAAAGAGTTACAAGTAAGTAAGAACCAGCCTCAATAAAATGCATCTTCAAAATGCCTGATCTCAGGCTTGCCGTATTTCATGCTGATGGCAATTACATCGTAGCGCACATTTCCTTCGTATTTATTTTCGTATGTGTAGTGTTCGGCACCATACACAATATTTTTTGCTTTGTTGTAATCCACAAACTCTTCGGGGTAACCAAAGGCATTGCTGGATCGCATCTTTACTTCTACAAACACCAGCCAGCCGGCTTTGCGTACAATTAAATCAATTTCCGATCGCTTATAGCGATAGTTGCGCTCCACTATTTCGTAACCCGCCTGTTGCAGAAAGGCTGCCGCCAGATCTTCGCCTTCTTTTCCTTTTTGTTGCTTATCGTTCATGCTCCAATTATTCGCGGGCATCATTTATCTCAATCCAATAACCATCAGGGTCTTTAAAATAAATTTGCTTCACACCGTCCACGCGTTTGGTAATGGTTCCTTTACTGCCGCTCCAATCTTCAAACTCAATTTTATTTTTCTTCAGTAGTTCTACAAACGCATCAACAGATGGTACGCTAAAACACAAGTGAATATTTTTATCAAAGGTGATTTTGGTGCGTGCGCCTTCAATCAAATGCAAATGGCTTTTGGGGCCTACCTCAAACCACGTGTGTTTACCATCGTGAAAGGGCTCTGGAATAGTATCTAACCCAATTATTTGCTCGTAAAAAGCCCGACTGGTTTTTAAGTCTTGCACATAAACTGCAATGTGGTTTAGCCGCACCTGGCTATGAACTGCAATTGCTGCACTACTAATCAAAAACGTGAACAGAAACTTTTTCATTAATGCATGTAGTTTAAGAGTATTGGTAAGTATTTCGATTTCATCACTTCATGAATCTGCTTACCTTTGAGGTTAAGTTACGGAAAGAATGAAGAAACTAATAGAAGGTTTTACATTACAATTGGCCCACGCATTAAAGATTGGGCAATCGGTGGATCTGGTGCGACCGGGCAGCGACATCCGCAACATTCTTATTACAGGTATGGGGGCCTCGGGTATCGGGGCCAACCTGGTGGAATCGCTCACGTTTGGGCGCGTGCCCATTCCGATAACGGTTTGCAAAGGCTATAACATTCCGCAGTTTGTTAGTCCGCATACGTTATTTATAGCCTGCTCGTACAGTGGCGATACCGAAGAAACGCTGGCCGCTGTGCAAAAAGCTATGCTGAAGCGCGCACACATTATTTGTATTACTTCAGGGGGCAAGTTGCTGGAGCTTGCCAAAGAATATAATTTATACTGGATTCAGATTCCGGGCGAATCAAAAAGTCCACGTGGTAATCTGGGCTACATGATGATCTCGCTGCTGAATGCCTTGTACCACACCAACCTGATTGGCGCAGCTTTTATAAAAGAAACCGAAAATGCCATTGAACATCTTAACCGATGTGAAAAAGCCGTGGAATCGGAAGCTGAGTTGATTGCTAAAAAACTGAAAGGCAAGTTACCCATTATCTATTGCGATGAACGATTAAAGGCGATGGCTATTCGTTTTCAGAATCAGATAAACGAAAATGCCAAGCAGTTGGCACACGTAAATACCTTTCCGGAGATGAACCATAATGAAATTGCAGGTTGGCAATTTCCGGAAGCTGTACTGCAACATGCACAGGTAATTTATCTGTATTCCGATCACGATCATCAGCGTGTAGAAAAACGTATGGAAATCTGCCGACCGGTTTTTGAGAAACGATCCAACAATATTATAGATATTGTTGCCGAGGGCGCATCGTTACTGGAACAATATTATTACCTGATCCATCTTACAGACTGGATATCCTTTTACCTGGCTAAAGAAAATGGTGTGGAAGCCGAACCGCTGGAAGCGATAGAACATGTTAAGGAAGAATTGGGGCGAATGAAGTAGTTTGGCGGGCAAAGAATTTAAATAATGATTTTATTACCTTTGCCTTATGAATTGGCGCGAACGTATTGTCTCAGACAAAAATATTCTTGCTGGTAAACCGGTGATTAAAGGAACACGGTTATCAGTGGAATTTATCTTGGGTTTGTTTGCCAACGGGTGGCCAGAGGCTGAAGTGTTGGAGAACTATCCATCCCTTACCAAGGAAGACCTTCAAGCTGCCTTTGCTTTTGCTCAAGATGGAGTAAAAGAAGGGTTAATATTTGATCATAAAATTTCTGTATGATTAAATTACTTGCTGACGAAAACTTTCCAAACGCCAGCATTGATCAATTAAACTCAGCAGGATTAGATACCCTTAGCATCCTAAAACTTTACCCAAGCATTTCCGATAAGGATGTAATTTTACTTGCCAATCGAGAAGGTCGTTTAATCTTAACTTTTGATCGTGATTTTGGGCATTTAATTTTTAAGGAGGGTATAGTTCCTGAAAATGGGGTCTTGTATTTTAGATTACAAAATTTCAAATCAACTACACCTGCCAGGTTAGTAATTGAAATACTTAACAATAAGCAACTCGACTTCGAAAGATCAATAATCGTTATCGAAGAGAACTTTATACGACAAACACGATTTTGAATTTATTCATTAACAAAAAAACCAAGTTTATTGATCTGGGCTTAATGGATTACAAAGAAGCCTGGGATTATCAAACCACGTTGTTTCAATCTATACTGGATGTAAAGACTTCTAATCGTACTGCCAACTCGAATTTAACAACTCAAAACTATTTACTCTTTTGCGAACATCCACACGTATATACGCTGGGCAAAAGCGGAGAAGAACAAAACTTACTTTTAAAAAAGGAAGACCTGCACACCATTGATGCCACCTACTATCACATCAATCGCGGAGGCGACATAACGTATCATGGGCCAGGGCAAATTGTGGTCTATCCCGTTATTGATCTTGAAAATTTTTTCACGGACATTCACAAATACATGCGCCTGCTGGAAGAAGCAGTAATCCAAACGTTGAAAGACTTTGGAATCAAGAGTGGAAGAATAAATGGACTTACTGGTGTGTGGCTCGATTACGAGTCTGAAAGACAAGCCCGCAAGATTTGTGCATTGGGAGTAAAAACGAGTCGCTGGGTAACCATGCACGGGCTGGCCTTTAATGTTAATGTTAATCTGAAGTACTTTACTAACATTGTGCCTTGTGGTATTGCTGATAAAGCTGTTACCTCTATGGAAAAGGAGTTAAGTACTACCCAGGATTTTGAATTGGTAAAAACTGTTTTGAAAAAGAAGCTGGCCGATGTTTTTGAAATGGAGATTTTTTGATGCAGCTATAAAAGAAATTTGTAATGAAAAAAGATATTGAAATACCAGAAGTAAAAAATGTAACGCTGGCCGTTACACGCGAAAAGAACATGCTGAACCAGAGTGAATGGAAAGTTTACCTGATTAATAAGAATTCGTTTACCATTGAAAACACGTTGGTAGCAAGCAGTGGCTATGGCGAAAAGGAAGGTGAAACGCAACGCACCTCAACCTTGCGTCATTTTCTGGAAACTGTCCCGGCCAACGAAGCCGTACTGGTAGAACCGTTGGATGAAAAACTTTTTCACCTCAACAATGAATACTGGGTG
Organism: Cyclobacteriaceae bacterium; assembly: GCA_019638395.1. Classification (GTDB taxonomy): domain Bacteria; phylum Bacteroidota; class Bacteroidia; order Cytophagales; family Cyclobacteriaceae; genus ELB16-189. The sequence goes on along the minus strand of JAHBTX010000002.1, from coordinate 525,396 downwards.
AGTTATTATATCGGCACGCAGATTTACGACCGCAGGTTTGTTTTTGTGCCCGACTCCATCTGCGAAGCTAATCTTACCTTTATTAAAGAGCTGGATAAAGAAGGAGTGCTGCACTCTTGAAAAAGGCTTTGGTAATAATCCGTATCTTTAAAAAAGTTATGTTACTACTATGCAGTCCGATCTGAAAGATGTTTTGTTTCTTGATATTGAAACGGTGCGGGTGGTTGATCAGTATAAACAACTAAACGAGCGACTAAAAACCCAATGGGCGCGTAAAGCAAATTTCTTTAAACGCGAAGAAGGCCAAACCGATGAAGATCTGTTTCAGGATCGGGCTGGCATTTATGCTGAGTTTGGAAAAATTATTGTCATCGGCATTGGTAAATACACCGAACAAAACGGTGTGTTAGGATTGCGCACGCGATACTTTGCTGATCATGACGAAAAGAAATTGCTTTCAGAGTTTAGTGATACGTTAGAGAAGATGGGCCCGGCAACAAAGTTGTGCGCCCATAATGGTAAAGAGTTCGACTTTCCATATATCTGCCGCAGAGCGCTGGTGAACGGTTTACCCATTCCTGGTGTTTTAAATGTGTCGGGCAAAAAACCCTGGGAAGTTAACCACCTTGACACCATGGAAATGTGGAAGTTTGGTGATTATAAACATTATACATCACTCGATTTACTTGCCGCGATTTTTGAAGTTCCTACCAGCAAAGGTGTAATGGATGGCTCGATGGTAAGCGAAGTTTATCACCAGCAAGGCGACCTGAATAAAATTGCTGAATATTGCGTGGGCGATGTTGTGGCCGTAGCGCAATTGTATTTGAAAATGAAGGGACTGCCAATTATAGGCCAGCAGAATATACTGTATGTGTAATTGAAATGCGTATCTTTGTTGGCGTGAACGCGATAGATAAATATAGAATAGTAGAAAAGATAATTGAAACTTCAGACGAAAACGTGCTGGAAGAAATCAAAATTATTCTGGGCATTACTGAATCTGAAGAATGGAGTGCCGTACCCGATTCGGTAAAGCAAACCATTAATACTTCGCTTCAAGAAATTAAAAGCGGTAAACTTAGTTCCTCGGAAACATTTATTGCTGAAATTAAAAGTAAATACCAACGCCTTTAATGCCCTTTCAAATCAGTTGGACAAATGCCGCAAAAAAATCCTACGAAGAAGTAATTAATTATTTAGAAATTCATTGGAGTCAGCGTGAGGTAAATCACCTTATCTCCAGAACAGAATTAGTACTCAAGCTAATTGTACATAATCCCGGCATGTATCCTGAAATAACTGACGCTATTCATCGATGCGTACTTACCAAACACAATAGTCTGTTTTACAAAATTGAAAATAACACTGTGATCATTCTAGCTTGTTGGGATAATCGAAAAGATCCAAAACAACTCAAGATAATTTAATATGAGTAAAAAGAAATTTAAAGAAAAGAAAGCCAAACGCGATAAGAAAGAGCGCAGTGGCTTGTATTCTTCCCTGATTCAGTTTCTGGAAGAATCGAATGGAAAAGCATACAGCGTAGAACAATTGATCCGGAAATTCGGACTGAAGAAAAAATCACTAATTGAAGATTTATTTAAGCTGCTGGATGTAATGGTTGATGATGGCACTGTTGAGCAACTCAGCAACGGCCACTTCAAAATCACTAAAACTACGGGCACGCTCACCGGTGTAGTAGATCATGTGAATCCACGCTTTGCTTATGTAAACATAGGCGAAGAAGGCAAGAAGGATATATACATTCGTTCTACCGATCTGGCCACAGCCATACATGGCGATACTGTGGAGGTAGAAGTTTTTAATAAACGTACAGGCGAAAATCCGGAAGGTCGGGTAGCTTCCATTGTAAAACGTGGACGCAATCGGTTTGTGGGTCGCATTGAACTATCGCGCAACTTCGGGTTTGTGGTACCCGACTTCAAAAAAATCTATCAGGACTTTTTCATCTATCCTGAAAATCTGAAAGGCGCTACCGCCAACGATAAAGTATTGTTTGAAGTAGTAAAATGGGCCGATCGCGATAAAAGTCCGGAAGCTAAAGTGGTTGAAATACTGGGTAAAACCGGTGAGAACGAAGCCGAGATTCATTCCATTATGGCAGAGTTCGAGTTGCCTTTCCGTTTTCCGGAAAATGTGCTACAGGAATCAGAAAAAATAAGTGAAGGCATTACCCCAGAAGAAGTAAAAAAGCGCTGGGATTTCCGCGAGGTACTTACGTTTACCATCGATCCGGAAGATGCCAAAGATTTTGATGATGCCATTTCGTTCCGCACACTGGAGAATGGCAACTACGAAATTGGCGTACACATTGCCGATGTAACTCATTACGTACAACCCGGTACAGCCTTGGATGAAGATGCGTTTGATCGCGCAACTTCTGTTTATTTAGTGGATCGTACTGTGCCCATGCTACCCGAGCGTTTATCGAATGCATTGTGTTCGTTACGGCCGCATGAAGACAAACTAACCTTTGCAGCCGTATTTGAAATGGACAAGAAAGGAAAAATTCACAAAGAGTGGTTTGGCAGAACCGTTATCCATTCCAATCATCGGTTTACTTACGAACAAGCACAGGAAGTAATTGAAACCGGAGTGGGTACGTTTGCTGATGAGCTTAAGATCCTGAATGAGCTTCACCACATTCTTCGCAAAGAAAGATTTAAGAAAGGAGCTGTAAACTTCGAAACCACCGAGGTGAAATTTAAGCTTGACGAACGTGGAAAACCCTTGGCTGTGGTTCCTAAAATTCGCAAGGACGCACACAAACTGATTGAGGAGTTCATGTTGTTGGCCAATCGTGCAGTGGCTACGTATGTTTTCAAAATGAAAAAAGGCGAAGAGAAAAATACGTTTGTTTACCGTACACACGACTTACCCGATCAGGAAAGAGTGCAAGACTTTGCTCGTTTTGCCAAACAATTTGGTCATACTTTACAATTAGAGAGCGCCTCCATTTCACGCTCGCTAAACAACCTGATGGATACGATTGAAGGTAAACCCGAACAAAATGTATTACAATCGTTGGCTGTACGGGCTATGGCGAAAGCAAAATACACGACCGATGCCAAAGGTCACTTTGGATTAGCGTTCGATCACTATACCCACTTTACTTCGCCTATCCGCAGATACCCGGATATGATGGTACACCGCTTGTTGCAACACTATCTAGACAAAGGAAAATCGGTTAATAAAAAACAATACGAAGACAAATGTGTTCATTCATCGGAGCGGGAGAAACGCGCAGCCGATGCCGAACGTGCTTCCATCAAATACAAGCAGGTGGAATTTATGAGCATGGCAGAAAACAAAGTTTACGATGGAATCATCTCAGGAGTAACCGACTTTGGTGTGTTTGTGGAAATTGTAGAAACCAAATGTGAGGGTATGGTACGCATGGCCGATATGAAGGATGATTACTATGAATTTGACGAAAAAAATTATCGGGTAATTGGACGCAGAAGAAAAAAAATCTACCGCCTGGGCGATAAAGTTCAGGTGCGAATTAAAAAGACCGATGTCGATCGCAGAATGATTGATTTGAGCTTTGAAACCAAACCGTTTTACACAGAAGAAGATTTTTAAATTTCGGTAAAACAAAACGAATCGCTTAAGCTTACTAAGACTAATTTTACTACGAAAAATCTTCAATTTTTATATCACTAATGAAGGATCTGTTGTCTCATCTTGAGTCAGAAATAAAAAAACTAGCATTTGGCTCACAACCCAAATCGTTATACGAACCCATTCGCTACATCATGGCGCTGGGTGGTAAGCGCATGCGTCCGTTGCTAACCGCGTTGGCTTATTCGTTGTATAAAAACGATGTTGAAAAAATTCTAAAATATGCCGCAGCGGTAGAGGCATTTCACAACTTCACCTTAATGCATGACGACATTATGGACAATGCTCCCTTGCGCAGGGGCAAATCTACCGTACACGAAAAATGGAATGTAAACACAGCCATCCTTTCGGGCGATGTGATGTTGGTAAAAGTGTATGATATGTTTCTGGATTTGGATAAAGAAATTTTACCCACAGCATTAAGTCTGTTCAACACATGCGCAGCCGAAGTATGTGAAGGACAGCAGTGGGACATGGAATTTGAAACCAAAAACAAAGTAACCGAAGCGCAGTACATTGAAATGATTAAACTGAAAACAGCAGTGTTGTTAGGGTTTAGTCTTGAGTTGGGTGCATTATTAGCCAAAGCTCCCGAAGCCGACCGAGTTGCCTTGCGCGAATTTGGTACCCTTATCGGGATTGGCTTTCAGTTAAAAGATGATTTGTTGGATGTATATGCCGATAAGAAAAAGTTTGGCAAACAAGTAGGTGGCGATATTATTGCCAATAAAAAAACCTACCTACTTATAAAGGCAAGAGAAATAGCCCGCGGCCAACACAAACGCGAGCTTGAATTTTGGTTGAGCGCTAAAAAGTTCAACAAACAAAAAAAGGTAAAAGCTATAACAGCCATTTACGATCAACTGGGTATTGCAGCACTCACTGAGAAAAAAATTGCGGATTACTTCACCAAAGGATTTGAAAAACTCAATGTTTTGCCCGAATCAGCACAAAAGCAAAACCTGATTAAGTTTACACAAGAGTTGATTAACCGGCAATCGTAGCTGAGCCGGGCAATTAGCTATCTATTTCTCTTATAGAATAGCAATCGTGCTCGTTCCTGCGTGCTTGATTCACTTAAGGTATAATAGCCTGAACCATCCCTACTCCAGGCAATACTTTCACCCTGTTTTTCGGGCTTGTATTTTAATTCGATTGGAGATTGCAGCAGCAGATCAGGTATAGGCTCCGAGCCGTTGCGTTTCCAATAGTAAACATGATCGTAATTTTTTAAGATCACCTCGCTACCATCAACAGCAACATCGGCCGCAACTGTATTGAAGAAAGGCATTTTAATTTTTAATTCTGCGGTAAGCGTATCTCCCGACCTCCAAGTATTGGCAAATTGATACAACCTTACCGAATCTTCACGTTTCGATATAATAAACATACGCGAGGTAATGGGGTCAATCATCAATGCTTCTGAATCGCGTGTACCATCGGGTAATTGAATGTAAAGTGTATCAAACTTTTCAATCACTTTGTTTTCTATCTGAGCGGGCTCTTCTAAACGGTAAATTATTTTATACGGGTATTGTGCATTGTTATCGCCAATATCGCCCACATACAGGTATGTTTTATCTGGTTCCGGGCCTGGGCCTAGTGTAATATCTTCCCAATCGCGGTTGCGCACATGGGCTAATGGCATAGTTGCAACAATCTGTGCGGTTGAATCAATCAAAAATAATTCGGCACCATTGCCGCTATCGTTGTGTGTCCAGAAATAGCCGGGGTGTGCGGCACTTGCCACCAGGCCCGATGCTTCTTCCAGTTTTATATCTACTATTCCTTTTTCTTGGGCCGAAGAAAACGTATCGGAATTTTTTTTGCCGGAACAACACATTACCATTAAACTTACAGTTAGAATCAACCCGTGTTTCATCTTGAACAAATTTGATGCGGTAAATTACAAAACTTAAATCTTACCGCTTGCTGATTTTGTTTAAGCTGATATTCCGTTGGCGGGCGCACTTGAAGCGTGTTACTTCTTCTAAACGTAGTTTCTGAAATTTTGTCTTTCTGCCTTGCACCCGCTTTCGCCATAAGCGCCAGCTGGAAGGTTTTAGATTCCTGCGCATCAGTTCAATCACTTGTTTTTCCGTAAGCCCGAACTGAATTAAGATCGCCTCAAATGGTGTTCGATCTTCCCAGGCCATTGCAATTATTCTGTCTGTTTCTTCAGAAGTAGGCATGATTCACATAACATTGCAGCAACCAATTTGTTACGGTTTTATGCGTGGAATAAAAAAATCTGATTTACCCGAAAAAACCTGCAAAACGTGTGCCCGCCCCTTTACATGGCGAAAGAAGTGGGAAAAGGTTTGGAACGAAGTTTTGTATTGTAGCGCAGCTTGCCGCAGCCGCAAACCTGCCGTTGTCAGTAGTAAATAAGCTACCTTTGGGGGATTGATTTTTTATACCGTGACGCACTCAGAAGATTTACTGGAAGACGATGAAGATGGTTTGTTTGAGCACCATCGCATCGTAGCCGATGCTAAGCAAAGCCTGTTACGTATTGATAAATTCTTAATGGATCGGCTACCCAACGTAACCCGAACCAAAATTCAGGAAGGTATTCATGATGGCTTTGTGAAAGTAAACGACAAACCCATTAAACCAAATTATAAAATACATCCGCACGATGTAATTACCGTTTCGTTACCGGAGCCGCCACGCGATACAGATGTGGTTCCGGAAAACATTCCGCTCAACATTGTATTTGAAGATGAACATGTGCTGGTTGTAAATAAAGTTGCCGGAATGGTGGTACATCCGGCCTATCAAAACTGGAGCGGCACATTGGTAAATGCACTTACCTGGCACTTCCAGAATTTACCCGAGATGCAAGGTAATGAAGGCCGGCCCGGATTGGTACATCGTATTGATAAAGATACTTCGGGTTTGTTGGTAATTGCTAAAACAGAAATGGCTATGAACGCACTGGCCAAACAGTTTTTCGATCATAGTATTGAACGCACGTATCAGGCAATAGTATGGGGCATACCCGATCCGCCACAAGGCACGGTTAATGTTCACGTAGGTCGAAGTTTAAAAGACAGGCGTGTAACCGTGGCTTTTCCTGAAGGTGATTTCGGCAGGCATGCCATAACACATTTTAAACTATTAAAAGACTTGCGTTACGTTTCGTTGATTGAATGTAAACTGGAAACAGGCCGCACGCATCAGATACGGGCACACCTGAAATACCTGGGCCACCCGTTGTTTAACGATGCCATGTATGGTGGAAGTGAAATTATAAAAGGAACGGTTTTTTCGAAGTATAAGCAGTTTGTTGAAAACTGCTTCAAAGTTATACCGCGCCAGGCATTGCATGCCAAAACGCTGGGCTTTGTGCACCCCGCTAATAACCAGTTTATGCAATTTGATTCCGAACTCCCCACCGACTTTGTTGAGGTGATTGAGAAGTGGGAGAATTATGTGAAGTATAATTGAGGGGTAATTGAAGTACGTTTCATTTCCCAAGATTCACTTGGAAGTTTTATTTCTTTTGCATGAAAACACTACTTAAGTAAGTCGCCACTCAATCGTAATAGTTCGGTTTCAGCTACTTTGGCTAAGTAGCGTGCGTTTATTAAACGATTGTAGGCATCTTCCAGGCTTTGCTGGGCGGTGCGTTGTTCAATAAAGGTGCTTACACCTCGTTTAAAGCTTTCCATCGCAATGTTGGCATTTTCTTTTGCCAGCAAAATGTTCTCTTCTTCTATTAATAAAACCTTACGGGCATTATCATAATTTACATAAGCGTTTTGAACGGAGGTATTAATTACAGCCCGTTGCTGATCATACAATAATTCTTGTCGGTTAAAATTGATCTGAGCTTGCTGTACATTTCTACGGGTACTAAAATTATTCAGAATCGGAACCCCTACAGTAAACCCGTAGTTATAGCCATTGCTTCGGTTGGTAAGTGCCTGAAAAGGGTTGATTAACTTTTTATTATCGGTAAAGGAATAATTGTAAGCTGCCCCGAATGATACAGTTGGAAAATACTCCCCAAAACGTTCACGTTGTTGTAGTTGTGCTATCGACATACCTTGCCGCAGCGATTGTAACAAGAAATTTTTGCTCTCTATATTATCGGCAATAGCTTCCCGCGTAATGTTGAGATTGATCTCAATTGAATCTGCAACTTCAAATGCTATGGGCAGCTTCATGCCCACCAGCACATTTAGCTGATTCTTTAGTTGTTCAATGGCGGTTTGTTGATTGATAAATTGTGTGCGTTGGGCATTCAAATCCAGTTTGGCTTGTAACAGTTCCTGTTTAATGCCCGCGCCAACCGATAGTTTTCGATCGGCTAACCGAACCCGTTCTTCATTAAGCGACATTAATTCAACCAATGCTTTTAATTGCTGCTTTTGCTGAATAATGTTATAGTAATTGGTGATTACCTGGGCAATGGTATTTACCATCTGGTTCTTCACATTTATTTCGCCTTGTTTTTCAATTTCGGCTAAGCGGGCACGGGTAGCAAACATGCGGGCACCGTCAAACAACAGCCAGTTTAGTTGCACACCTGCTGCGGTATTATTCGATTCCGCCTTACCACTGTTGTTGCGCGCGGCATCCTGAAACTCAAGTTTCTGGTTATTGTTATTCCACGTGGTAGATGCATTTCCATTTACCTGGGGCAAAAAACCACCAACAGCAAATTCATTATCAGTAGCTGCTGCATCTAATGCATTCTTCGAAAGGCGTACATCGTAGCCATCTTCCAATGCCAGGGCAATTACATCAGTTAATAAAATCTGCTTCTGAGAATATGACGAAAAGGCAACTGAACTAAACGCCACCCAAATGGCAACTGTACTAAGCTTCATACGCAAGTTCTGTTTTTTGCAAAGGCACGGTTAGTGGTTCATCAAGCGGGTTATGCCTGCGTTGCCGCGATAAGTACGTGTACATGGCTGGAATTACAAACAGGGTTAATATAAGCGAGAAGATAACTCCCCCCACAATTACAATACCCAATGGCCTGCGGCTGGTTGAGGCCGCGCCTAATGATAAGGCAATGGGCAAACAGCCTAATGCCATAGCCAAACTGGTCATAAGAATAGGGCGTAAGCGCAAGCGCGATGCTTCCACCACTGCCTCCATTTTACTCAATCCTTCTTCGCGTTTCTTATTGGCAAACTCAACAATTAAAATACCGTTTTTGGTTACCAGCCCAATTAACATGATCATTCCGATTTGTGAGAAGATGTTAAGTGTTTGTCCGAAAACCCAAAGCGAAATCAAGGCTCCGCAAATGGCCAATGGCACGGTTAGCATAATGGTAAACGGATCGATAAAACTTTCAAACTGTGCTGCCAATACCAGGTAAATCAGTGCCAATGCCAGTACAAATGCAAAAGCCGTATTCCCCGAACTCTCGGCAAAGTCGCGCGATACACCCGATAAGGAAGTGGTAAAGGAATCGTCTAACTGTTCGCTGGCAATTTGTTGCATGGCTTTTATACCATCACCAACTGTTTTGCCCGGTGCAAGCCCTGCTGATATAGTGGCTGACTTAAAACGGTTAAAGCGATATAGTGTTGGCGGTGTAGTAGATTCTTCTATTGTAACAAGGTTATCAATCGAAACTAATTCGCCCGAGCGGGCACGCACATACAGATTTTTCAAGTCGGCAGGATCATCGCGGTTTGGTTTGGAAACCTGGCCCATTACCTGGTATTGTTTTCCATCGCGGGTAAAGTATCCGAAGCGAAGGTTGCTATAAGCAAGTTGCAGTGTTTGCGAAATATCTTGCACACTTACACCCAACTGCGTTGCTTTTAGTCTATTGATGGATACCCGTAATTCCGGTTTGTTAAACTTCAGGTCAATATCTACTGTTTGTAAATCGGGGTGTTGATTGGCAGCCAGCAACATGCGGGGTATAGCTTCTTTCAGTTTATCGAAGTTGTTGTTTTGAATTACAAATTGTACGGGTAATCCGCCCCGCCTATCCACCGAAATTGTTTGTTCCTGAATTGCAAATGCACGGCCTTGCGGAAAGTTTTTGAGGTTGCGACTTACGGCATCTACAATTTCTTGCTGCGAGCGTGTGCGTTGGTTTGGATCTACCAAGGTAACCCGAACAAAGCCGGTGTTAACAGAACCACTGCCCGTAAAGCCAGGAGCCGTTACAGAAAGAGCGGTTTTATGTTCTGGCACAGAGTCAATCACAAAGTCAACCATTTCGCGCACATAGTTATCCATATACTCATAGGCAGTACCTTCAGGAGCTGTTAGTTGTAAGCGAAACTGGTTTCTGTCTTCGAGTGGTGCAAGTTCAGATTGAATGTTGATGCCAATGAGGTAGGTAATACCCAAACAAGCCAGAATAATTGCTACGGCTGTCCACCTTACGCGCATAAATTTACCCAGCAATCGTTCATACCCGCTTTCCATCTTTTCGAAAAACGGTTCGGTTACATTATAAAACCACGAGCGCTTGTGGTGGCTGCGTGTAAGTTTAACACTTAGTACCGGTGTAAGTGTAAGCGACACAAAGCACGAAACCAATACGGCACCGGCTACCACTACCCCAAACTCGGTAAACAAGCGGCCTGTAAAACCCTGCAGAAACAGGATAGGCAGAAACACAATGGCCAGTGTAATAGAAGTGGAAATAACAGCAAAGAAAATTTCTTTTGAGCCTTCCAGCGCGGCCTGGTATTTGTTCATGCCGCCTTCTAATTTTTTATAAATGTTTTCTGTTACTACAATACCATCATCTACCACTAACCCGGTAGCCAGCACAATGCCCAGCATGGTAAGCACATTAATCGAGAACCCACACAGATACATGATAAAGAAGGTAGCCAGCAACGATACCGGAATATCAATTAGCGGTCGCAAGGCAATCAGCATATCGCGGAAGAAAAGATAAATGATTAACACAACCAGGCAGAAAGAAATCAATAAAGTTTCTTCCACTTCCAGAATAGAGCGCTTGATAAACACGGTTTGATCCATAGCAATGTCCAACCGGATATCGCTGGGTACCTCTTTTTTAATTTGTTCCATCCGCTTGTAGAACTCATCGGAAATAGAAACATAATTTGATCCGGGCAGCGGTACAATGGCCATCCCCACCATGGCGATGTTACTTTCGCGCAGTATCGATTCTTCGTTTTCGGGGCCAAGCACAGCCTCACCAATATCGCGCAGGCGAATGTCGCTATCGGGCGAAGATTTGATAATTACATTGTTGAATTCTTCTTCGGTAAACAACCGGCCAAAGGTGCGCACGGTTAATTCTGTTGCATTACCCGAAATTTTACCAGCCGGTAATTCTACGTTTTCGCGATTTAATGCCTGCTGAACATCCAATGCTGTTAAGTTGTAAGCACTTAATCTTGCCGGATCAATCCAAATGCGCATAGCAAAACGCTTCTCGCCCCAAATTTGAATGCCACTAACACCGGGTATCGTTTGCAGGCGCTCTACCAATACATTGTTGGCATACTCGGTTAACTCCAGGTGATTGCGCGTATTGCTTTGCACCGTCATGCTAATAATGGGGCCGGAGTTGGCATCGGCTTTCGAAACTGTGGGTGGGCTTGGCAAATCGTCTGGTAGCTGGCGTGTAGCTTGCGAAACTTTGTCGCGCACATCGTTAGCGGCCGCTTCCAGGTCCACCTCCAGGTTAAATTCTATGTTAATGTTGCTACGACCTACGCTGGATGATGAGGTGATGTTTTTAATACCCGCAATTCCATTCACGGCTTTTTCAATTGGCTCGGTAATCTGCGATTCGATAATATCGGCATTGGCTCCGGAGTAAGAAGTGCTCACACTGATAACGGGTGGATCGATAGCCGGGTAATCGCGCACGCCCAACGCCTGAAATCCGATAATACCAAACACCACCAATATGATGTTCATAACAAATGCGAGTACGGGGCGCTTTAAACTTAATTCTGAAATATTCATAAGCCCGGTTATTTAGATTGATAACGACTTAAACTTCCGATTTTAATTTTTGCATTTGGCCTGATAGCCATTAAGCCGGTGGTTACAATTGTATCGCCCGGTTTAATACCGCTTACAATCTGTACATACACCGAATCGCGGATGCCGGTTTGCACGATGGTAAAGTTTGCACTGTCTTTATGAAACACAATTACCTGCTTATTGCGTATTTGGGGTAACACCGCTTGCGAAGGAATCATTAACGCATTTTCGCTGCTGCCTAATTGCAGTTGCACTTTTGCAAAAACACCCGGCACCAATTCAGGATGTATGTTAGTAACCAAGGCACGGATACGCAACGTACGGGTAGTTTGATCTACTCCGCTTTCGGTAGCAATAACAGATGCAATGTGCTCGCGACTTCCACCATCTACTCTAAAAACAACCTTGCTTCCGGCTTTCACATCCTTGGCATATTTTTCAGGAATTGAAAACTCCAGTTTTAGTTGATCTACCTGACGAATAGTGGTTATAATATCCGATGGCGACAGGTAGGAGCCCAGGCTTACGTTTCGCAAACCAACCTTACCTTGATAGGGGGCCCGAATTTCTGTTTTCGAAATTGCAATCTGTGTTGATTCAATATCGGCATTCAGGTTTTCAACATTTAATTTACTCAAATCATAATCTTGTTGACTAATGCCATTAATGGCAAGAAGTTCGCGTAAGCGCTCTTCGTTTTTCTTAGCTATTTCTAATTGAACCTGCAATTTTTTTAAGGTGGCTTGTAAATCCTGATCAAAAAGTTTTACCAGCAATTCGCCCTGGCGCACCGTAGTACCTTCTTGAATATTCAATCGTACTACCCGGCCGCTAACTTCGGTTCGTATTTGCGTTTCTTCGGCAGGCATAAGCGAACCCGGTACTTCTAACTTGTCGCTGATATTTTGCGGAGTAACCAAAAAACCATCTACCACCATGGGGCCTGCATTGCGGTTGTTGTTTGTAAGCATGGGTGTTTTTTTACCCTGGCAAGATGCCATTAGAATACATGCTGTTAAGCAGGCAGCACAGCGAAGGGAATTCATCATATTTAGTCGTATCAATGAGAGTGGGAAATAAAAACTAAACAATAAACTGGTAATGAAGGTTAAGCACTTGCGGAATAAGTAACTGGGTTTCATCGTTGGTAATTACGTAATCTGCTCTTTTAATTTTTTCTGCTTCCGCCATTTGATTACGAATAATCGCCTTGGTTTGTTCAATACTGCGATGCGGGTCGCGTTGTAATATCCGCTGCACCCGAAGTGTTTCTGGTGCCGTTACTACAATTATTTTATTCAGCGTTTGATCAGAGCCGGACTCAAACAAAAGAGCCGCTTCTTTTAACACATATTTAACAGTTGCCTGGCTTTGCACCCAACGTTCATAATCTAAGGCTACCCGCGGATGAACCAATTCGTTCAGGCGCTTTAGCTTATCGGGTTGATTAAATACGGTAGTGGCCAGATGCTGTCTGTTAAGCGTACCCGTTGCATCGTACGACAAAACTCCGAATTCTTTTTTGATTGCTTCTACCAGTATTCCGTCAGTGGTCATTACTATTTTCGCTCGGCTGTCTGCATCGTAAGAAGGTACGCCCAGCGTATTAAATATTTTACACACCAGACTTTTACCCGAACCAATGCCTCCCGTAATCCCAACCTGTAATGGGTTTACCATGTTTTAAAAATTAAAATTTTATTTCAAGCGAATCGATGCCGATAAGCTCTACACCATCGGGCAACTGGTTTAGGGCTGGCAATACACGAAAAGCACCCAAGCCCTGAGGTTTGTTTTTCAGATCAACCCAAACAACCAGTTGTTTAAGTTGCGGTTCGAGTTGTGCAAGTTGCGAACCCGCAACCCGCACCGTAACCCGGCAGCTATCGGCTGCAAGGGCTTTCAATTTGGGCTTGTTTCGAAGTTCAACCGGAAGGCGCAAGGTTAGTGTGTGCACAACGCCTACTTCAAACATTATGGTTACGGCATCAGGTGTTACTGCCAATGGTAACGAATCGGGCAGGCTTACGGCAATGGCACTTTTATAATTTTCGTCTAACGTAACCTGCGGCATTTTTATAATAATGGCATCGGGTAAACTGTGTAATAGCGTTCGCGGGCCTTCAATTCTAACTGAGTCTGGTGTTAGCATTACGGGACTGGTACGGCCGTAGCCTTCGCGAAACCAAACATCGGTAAGGTCGGGCACAAGCCTGAAAGTATGTACATCGCGTTCATCAAATTGTACACGAAGTGTATCGTTAAGAACATGGTTAACAACCAAACCATTTAATTGAGCTGCCAGCAAGGGTGGTAGTGCTACACCCGGAATTTTTCTAAGTTCAAGCGGGCGTTCTATGTTCAGGGTTAACTCCGGCAAACCAATGCCAATACTTTTACGAAACAAATCCCAGCCATTACCTTGTACGTTTAGTTTTAATTCGTTTGGTAAGTTGCCTATTGGCACAAAGCGCGTTTCGTTATAGGTAACCCGAAGCGGAAACTTTAGTACTGTTGAGTAACTTTTATTAAAGGCATTAAAAAGCCAGAAGACGGCCGCTGCCAACACGCACAACGATACCGCCTTCCAGTTTGTCCGGTTAAATTGAAAGAGGTTAACCAATAGCTTTACCAAATTCATACGCTTACCGGATTAAGTAAGTTAAAAATTGCTCAGGCAGGTTTTTTACCAGCCGCAGCTTTTGTTGATTCCATTGAAACGGCTGACTTGGAATATTTTAATCTTCCACCGCGCTCAACTTCAATAATAAACGTATCGTCTTCTATTTCGGCCACACGGCCATGCAAACCACCTATGGTAACTACATAATCACCTTTCTTAATTTCTTCGGTGAATTTTTTCTGGTCTTTCGCTTTTTTCTGTTGCGGCCGAATCATGAAAAAATAAAACACAGCAATCAATGCTCCCATAAAAAGCAGTTGCGTGGTTAACCCGCTTCCACCCGGAGTTTGCGCCTGAACTAAAATTGAATAAATCATAATATAAATTTTGGGCCGCTAAGTTACCCATTAAACCGGGATTATGCATTAAACCGTAATTATGGATGGGTAAAAAATGAAACATCCCAAGCTTTACAGCCTGGGATGTTCCTAATATTGGTTATTGTCTGTTATTTCACTGGCCCGTTTGCGCCTGTTGGTTTTTCTACCACCATCGCCTTAAACCGAAGGGTAGTAACTTTAGGCCAGGTATTAGCGGTAACCGTAATGGTTTTGTTGTTAATGCCCGGCTTGCCGCTGCTGTCAAACTCGGCCGTAATTTCTCCCGTTCCACCTACTGGAATGGGCTCTTGCGACCATTTAGGAACGGTGCAACCGCACGAGGGTTGTGCACTTTGAATAATGAGTGGAGCTTCGCCTGTGTTTTTAATTTTATAAGTGTAGCTAACTTTCTGACCTTCGTTAATGGTACCAAAATCATGTTCAATTTTTTCGAACTGTGCTACCGGCAACGGGCCTTCCGGCTTTTCTTCGGGCAGGGTAGGTGTTTCGGTGGCTGTTACCGGGGTTGAGGTTGCGCCTTTGTTTCCTTCCATCTGGGCCAGGCGGCTTTCCAGTTCGGCAATTCTTTTCTCAGCAGCCCGGTCGTTGCAACTCATCATCACAACTACCAGCGCCAATGCTGTTAGTACTCTGATTGTGATTTTCATATTTGTTATTGTTTAGTTTCAGTTAGGTTTCAAAATTAGGTTGTTCGGGTGGCAAAGGATTGCGTTGCCGGCAGATTAACATATCATTAACTGTTCTTGTTCCCACGAATCTGCTCTAACAACTCATCTACGTCATCCAGCAGGCGTTGGGCTTTATCTTTTGCTTCTGATACTACTTTCTGGCCTTGCGATTTTGCCTCGGTGGTTAACGGTGTTTCCTTACCCGATACGATATCGGCCAGAAACTCTTCCAGCATTTTTTTGTATTTATCCAACTGAAATGACAGTTTCTCGCGCGTGTTAGAACCCTTATCGGGGGCATATAAAATTCCCAGAATTGCGCCTGCAGCTGCCCCGGCTAAAAATGCCATTAATGCATTACTTCCTTTTTTGCCCATAACTTAGATTTTAGGGATCGTAAAGATAAAACTTAAAGGCCTTTTATAAAACCTTCCAGGTCTTTTTGCATCCATCAAAAAGTCCTGGAAGGTTTAGTTACTTGTTATCAATAAGCCCGCGGCCACTCTTTTTAATGGCACCGGAATCTTGCATGGATTTGGACATTACATCGAGTATGCCATTAATGAATTGGCGGCTTTTCGGGGTGCTGTATTCTTTGGTAAGTTCAATGTATTCGTTAATGGTAACCTTAACGGGAATGTTAGGAAAACTTACCATTTCGGCTAAAGCCATTTCCAGAATTACCCGGTCGGTTAATGGCAGTCGATCTACCTCCCAGTTGCGGGTATTTTGGGCAATTAGTTGTTTGTATTTATCGTCTAACGCTATCGTGTTGATAAAAAGTTTGTTGATAAACTGCTTGTCATCTTCCCAATCCAACGAAAGTTTTTGCAACACTATTTGTGTGCCGTCAAACGATTTAATGGTTTTGTCAACCAGGCTTTTAATTATCTCGCGGTCTTCGGCCCAGCGAATGTCTTCCGCTTCAAAAAAATCATTTATCGGGCCGGCTCCTAATATGCGTTTGCGCACCAGGTGTTTGATAATTGACTTCTGGTCTTCTGCTGATGGCTTTTTACCGGCTATAAATTCCTGGTAAGCATCATCTTCTTTAATTACTTCTTTAAACCAACTGCGTACACTGTTTTTATGTTTTTGCCACATGTTTCCTGTTTTTAAGAGGCTGGCTTTTAGCTCGGTGTTATTGCGGATGGCCAGTATAAGTGCTTGTTGGGAAAAATGTGAATGGTCCACCTTTTTTTCGGCTGCGGCCAATTCGGCAAACTCGGTTAATAAACTTAAAACATCGTGGTAAAGGTTGGTTAGTTTTTCAATTTCCAACACAATGTTTTTGGCTAAAAAATTTTGATCTTTTTTAACCTGCTTGTTGAACAGTTCAAATGCTGCTGCCACCACTTCGGTTATTTTTGAATCGGGACTTTCTTCAACCGGTTTGCCTTTAAAACTGCGCTCGAAAAGCTGTAGCGCCACCTTTTTTTGCTTACGTAGCAGTTCTTTGTCCTGCGGCTGCATGGAGTTAAGATCGGGCTGAAATCTCTCGTCAATTAAATCGTGGGCAAGCAAATGGTTGGCTTCCTTACATTGCTCAAAAGCAAAAAGGCTTTGCATAATTTTAATGCGGATGGTACGTCTGTTAAGCATGACGAAAGAACGTTTTGAAAGGCGCAAAAGTACGCAACCGCAGCCACTGATGCACAGATTTGAACGCTACATTTTTAACCAAGATGTATTTAAAATTAGAATACACCGGATCAACCAGTTCTGATAAGATATTTTAAATGCATAATTCCGGTTTAACTATTTTTGCGCGTCTGAATGAACCCGACAATCGCCCAATCCGTTTGACTTAGCCGCTATTCTGATGAAAGAACTTAAGTACCTGAACAAATACCTGCTAAAGTACAAATGGCACATGCTGTTGGGGTTGTTGTTTGTAATTATCAGCAACGTGTTTCAGATTTTACCCGCCCAGATGGTGCGCCATTCTATTGATTTGGTAGTAGATAACATTCGGGTATATGGATCGTTTGAAAAAACGGAATTACAAGCCGATTTCTTTAAAGTTTTTTCACGCGGCATTTTGTTCTATGCCATCCTCATTTTAATAATGGCCTTGTTGCGCGGAGTGTTTCTGTATTTTGTTCGGCAAACCCTGATTGTAATGAGCCGGCTGGTGGAGTACGATCTGAAAAATGAAATCTTTGAACACTACCAATCGCTGCCGCTTAGCTTTTATCGCAAAAACAGCACGGGCGATTTAATGAACCGAATTAGCGAAGATGTAGGCCGCGTACGCATGTACCTGGGCCCTTCAATCATGTACGGTATGCAATTAATCACGTTGTTTATCATGCTGATACCCGTTATGTTTCAGATAAGCCCCAAACTTACCTTGTATTCCCTCATTCCGCTTCCATTACTTTCTATCAGTATTTTTTATGTGAATAACATAATCGAGCATCGGAGCGAACAGATACAAAAAAGTCAGTCGCGGTTAAGCACCTTTGTACAAGAAGCCTTTTCCGGAATACGGGTATTAAAATCATTTACGCGCGAACGGGAATCGGTACAACATTTCGCTTCCGAAAGTGAAGAGTATAAAAATCAATCGCTAAAACTTACGCGCATGCAGGCGTTATTCTTCCCACTTATAATGGGTTTGATTGGACTAAGTACTGTATTAACGGTGTATGCGGGCAGCGTAGAAGTAATAAATGGTACTCTTACCTTCGGCCACATTGCGGAGTTTATCATTTATGTAAACCTGCTTACCTGGCCAGTTACCTCGTTGGGTTGGACCAGCAGCCTGGTTAAACGGGCAGAGGCTTCGCAAAAACGTATCAACGAATTTTTAAAAAGCAGAACCAACATTATTTCAACCAAAAATCTGGTTCGTACCCTGCAAGGCAAAGTAGAATTCGATAACGTTTCGTTTGTTTATCCGGACACGGGAATTCAGGCGCTTAAAAATGTTTCGTTTACTATTGAGCCGGGCGAATCGCTGGCCATCATCGGAACAACGGGATCGGGTAAGACTACTATTGCCAACCTGATTAGCCGATTGTTTGATGTTGCCGAAGGTGAGGTACGGATTGATGGTGTTCCAATTAAAGATTACAACCTGAATAATCTGCGTAGCCAAACCGGCATTGTGCCACAAGATGTTTTTCTTTTTAGCGATACAATCTTTAATAATATTGGCTTTGGACTTTCGGAGCCAGCAGAAGAAAAAATTATTCAGGCAGCAAAAGATGCTGATGTGTATTCCAACATTATTGACTTTCCGCAAGGTTTTAATACGCGCGTGGGTGAACGGGGCATTACGCTTTCGGGCGGACAAAAACAGCGGGTTTCGATTGCAAGAGCTGTGGTGCGTGAACCGAAGATTCTGATTCTGGATGATGCACTTTCGGCTGTTGATACCAAAACGGAAAACACCATACTCAACAGTATGAAAAAAATTATGCAAGGTCGCACCAGCATTATTATCTCACACCGCGTGTCTTCAGCAAAACTGGCCAACAAGATTATTGTGTTGGATGAAGGCCGCATTGTGGAAACCGGTACGCACGATGATTTGATTGCCACTACCGGTGCTTACCGCGAGTTGTACGAGAAACAAATGCTGGTGGACGAAGTGGCGGATTGAATGACTTCAAACTTTTCAATCAGGCGTCTTGTAGCCTTCACTATCTCCTAAAAAAATTATACCGTACACCCAGACCACCAAACGCGCGCATGGTGGCGGGTTGGTCAGCTATCTCCAGCAACAGACTGGTTTCTCCAAATACAGTGAGCGGTGTATCTTGAAAGGTGTATTCTATTCCTATAATCCCTTCGGCCCCAAAGTCGAGATCATTCACGCTGCCCCGGCCTGAAGCAAACGGGGCTTCGCGGTTTTGAAAGCGATACTGAATTTGAGCGGCCTTTAACAAAGCACCTGCACCCCAATACCAGGCTAAGCTTCCTTCCATATTTTCAACCGGAATATTATACTGGAAAAGATATCGCCCTTGCAGGTAAACAGTACTTTGTACTGAATGATTCTGATAGCGATAATTATCAAAGCGCGGGTATCGTTCAAACGAGTTGATGTAATAGTTGTTGTGCCATTGTGCCGGTACAGAACCAATACCAAACTCTACAGCCCGTGTACGCCCTAAATATTTTTTATACGTAACGCCCGTAGGGTCGCCCAGGCGAAGGCCGATACCATGTTGTTGTGCCATTGCTGTTGTGGAAATAATCAACACAATGAGGAAAACGAATCGCTTCATAACAATCAGATTTTTAATTTAAAGTCGTTTTTAAATGTTTATCTGGGTTGTTGAACACCCAACGACTATAAATCAGCAAATGATATACCTGCTGCTAAAGCTAAAGATGAAAATACCGTTAAAATACGTAGCGTAAACCTACGCCACCCTGAAAGCGCTGATAGCCAGGGTCGAGCAGTACATCGGTAAACCACTCTATTTCGATAAATGCCGAAACGGGTAACGAGAAATAAGAATACTCGAAGCCCAAAATACCAACGGGGCCATACGTAAACCGATCGCGGCTAAACTTGCGCAAGTTGCTTTCCTGCGATGGGCCTGAATCTTCATACAAATAATCGTAAGTAAGCCGGGTGCTGCGCCATTGCCAGCCTAAGCCTGTATAAAACTGAAGTCCCTTCGAAATTTTATCGGCATTCCATTGGTATAAAAATTTGGCCTCTAAAAACCAATCGGAGTTTGCTCTATGCGAGAGGTAAGAAATTGATTGAACATCATTTAATGAATCGGGTAGGTAAGTATCAAATGCGTTTCGGTAATACCGGTTATAAAGTCCACTGGCGGCTTTACCACCATCGGCAGCAAAAGCCCAGTTTTTGTTGGGATAAAACTTATAGGTAAGCGCAAACGGATCGCCCATTTTAAAGCCGATACCCTGGTAGGGGTACTGGCTGGTTTCAAAAATAGGGCATACTATTTTAGCCTTGCTACGACTTACCACCGGCTGCCGAAAGGTGCCGCTTTTAATGCTTTTACGTACCTGCCCCTTACAGATTAACGCACCCGATAGTAAGCTTAAAAACAAAAAGAAAGTACACTTTTTTAAACGCATTAAAGCAAATATAATGCTTTTGCAGACACTGCGGGGCAAGCAGTAGATTTACAAGGTTAAACGTTATACTACTTCTTTATACTGCATTTTGTGTAGTTGGGTATAAAGGCCATCAGCTACCAGTAACACTTCGTGAGTTCCCTGTTCTTTAATCTCGCCCTTCTCCAACACTACAATCTTATCGGCTTTTTGAATGGTAGAAAGCCGGTGCGCAATAACAATGGCGGTGCGGCCCGTCATCATTTTTGAGATGGCTTCTTGTATCATTTCTTCGGTCTCGGTATCTACCGATGAGGTAGCTTCATCTAAAACCAGAATTTTAGGGTTATACACCATGGCTCGTATAAACGACAGTAGTTGGCGTTGCCCAACAGATAAAGTAGCGCCACGCTCCATTACATTGTAGTTTAACCCGCCAGGCAGCCGATCGATAAACTTGCGGGCCCCTACCAATTCGGCAGCGCGCAAAATCATGTCATCGGTAACATCGGGGTTACCCAGGGTAATGTTGTTGCGAATCGAATCGGAGAACAAAAAAACATCTTGAAGTACTACCCCAATGTTTTTTCGTAGCGTGGCAAGATCATATTGTTTTATATCTACACCATCTAATTGAATTTCGCCCCGGTTAATTTCATAGAACCGGTTAAGCAGATTAATAATAGATGATTTACCTGCACCTGTAGCACCAACCAGTGCTACCGTTTCGCCCGCATGGATTTGCAGACTTATATCTTTTAACACATAATCATGATCGTTATAGGCAAACCAAACTTTATTAAAGCTTACCTGACCGGCTACCTGTGTGGGTTGGTATGTACCGTTGGTTACTGCATCGGTATTATCGTCCAACAGGGTAATAATGCGCGATGAACTTACCACCCCCATTTGTAAGGTATTGTACCGATCGGCAATCATACGAATGGGCCTAAAGAACATTTGAATGTACATGATGAAAGCCGTGAGCGTGCCAATAGTAATACCCGTTTGCTCAAAATGAATGGCCGACTTAGCCCCATACCAAACCAACAACCCTATACCCATAGCCGCAATAACTTCTGCTACCGGAAAGTAAATGGAATAATACAGTACCGAGCGCAGGTGCGCATCGCGATGCTCCTTGTTTATCTCTTTAAACTTTTCAAACTCCTTCTTCTCACTTCCAAACATCTGTACAATGCTCATTCCCGTAAGGTGTTCTTGCACAAACGAGTTTAGGTTAGAAACAGCATTGCGCACATCGTTAAACGCCACTTTTATTTTCTCTTTAAACACATAGGTAGATAAGAGCATAAGCGGTATGGTGGAGAGGCTAACCAAGGCCAGGCGCCAGTCCATATAAAACATAAATCCCAGAATAAAGATGATTTGCAGCAGATCGCCCGCCATGGCAGCAAGGCCTTCACTAAAAACATCTGCCAGCGTTTCTACGTCCGAAATGGTGCGTGTTACCAATCGGCCAATGGGCGTTTTGTCGAAAAACTTTAACCGAAGGTTAACGATGTGCTGATACAGTTTGATGCGTATATCACGAATTACATATTGCCCGATTCGGCCCGACAAATAGGTATGCACATACTGCACGCCCGATTGTGCCAATAGCAGCACAAGAATTACAAGCATAACATAAACCATGCTCCAGTACTCGCCAACAGCCACGTGCCTGTCCAATGTGTATTGAATGAGCAACGGACGCACGGGAGTTAGTACACCCAACAATACAGTAAGTGCTATTAAGAAATAAAACCGGCCACGGTATGGCCGGATAAACTCCAGAATGCGTTTTACAACTTTCCAGTCGATGATATTACCACTGCTTACTTTTTCTTTTTCCATCTTAACGTTAAAAATCTGTAAGGCTTTTTTTAGCTACTTAAATTATAAACCTTACAGGTTAATAGAATTATAAAAAAATTGATTTCGGATACTTTACGTTCACCAAATACAAGGCATCGGCTGGCACATTCATACCGGCCTGCTTGCGATCTTTACTTTTTAATATTTGCTCAAACTGCTTTAAGGTTGTTTTACCAGAGCCCACGTTCAGCAAAGTTCCCACAATTGATCGTACCATACCCCGTAAAAACCGGTTTGCGGAAATCGTAAAAACGAGCATGTCGCCTTTTTGATTCCAGCGGGCCGATTTAATGGTGCAAATAAAATGATTTACATCGGTGTTTGTTTTGCTGAAGCATTGAAAGTCGTGTTCGCCTAAAAGCAAACTGGTAGCGCGTTCCATTGTTTCCATATCCAACGGTCTGAAAAAATAATAGGCACGTTCAAGCAAAATCGGATTTTTAACGCGTGTTATATGATACTCGTAGGTGCGTGCTTGCGCATCGTACCGGGCACTGGCATCGGGTTTTACCAACCGAATTGAATTAATCGCAATAAAGCGCGGAAGAATGGAATTAAGTTTTGGCAACCATTCTTCTTCATTCAGCTTTGCATCAATATCAGCATGAAAGAATTGCCGCACGCAGTGCACACCGGTATCCGTGCGGCCGCTACCCACAATATCAATTTTTTTGCGAAACACTTTGGTGAAACAATCTTCCACCACCTGCTGCACACTAATGGCATTGGGTTGATTCTGCCAACCGTGATACGGGGTGCCGTTGTAGGATATTTCGAAGAAGTAACGCATATAAATTGTCAATTGACAATTGACAATTGACAATTTTCGTACACCACTGCAGCACCCTGCCCTACACCAATGCACATGGTGGCCACTCCGTATTTAACTTTTCGTTTTTGCATTTCGTGGATGAGGGTTGCGCTGATGCGAACACCACTGCATCCCAACGGATGTCCGATGGCAATGGCTCCACCATTTACATTCACCAGTTCTGGATTAATTCCTAAATCTTGTATGCAGGCAAGCGATTGTGCCGCGAACGCTTCGTTCAATTCGAACAAACCGATATCGGAAATTTTTAGACCGGCCCGTTGCAATGCTTTCTTCACAGCAGGTACCGGGCCTACACCCATATAGGCCGGATCAACTCCGGCAACAGCCATTGCCACTACCCGAGCCAATGGTTTTTGTGAAATTGTTTTCGCGTAAGCATCACTAATCAATAAAGCCGCTGCCGCGCCATCATTAATACCGGAAGAATTTCCGGCTGTTACAGTTCCGTCTTCGCGGAAAGCGGGTTTAAGCTGGGCAAGTTTTTCAAGCGAAGTTTCGCGTGGGTATTCATCTTGCGTAAACTCAAATGTTTCTTTGCCTTTGGTAACGGATACCGACACCAACTCTTCTTTAAACCGATTGGCCTTATGTGCAGCAAAATATTTCTGTTGCGATGCCAGGCCAAACGTGTCTTGTGCTTCGCGCGTAATCTTCCATTTCTCCGCCACGTTCTCGGCCGTTTCACCCATCGAATATGGATGATACAACTTTGAAAGTTTTGAGTTAACAAATCGCCAGCCGATAGTAGTATCAAAAATTTCGGCTTTGCGCGAAAAGGGTTCTTCGGCTTTAGCCATTACAAACGGTGCGCGACTCATACTTTCCACGCCTCCGGCTATGTAACAATCGCCATCGCCATTGGCAATTGCCCGCGTGGCGTCCATAATAGCTTGCAAACCCGAAGCACATAAACGATTTACAGTTACACCGCCAATCTCTTTCGGTAAACCAGCCAGCAACAAAGCCATGCGCGCCACATTTCGATTGTCTTCACCGGCCTGGTTAGCTGCACCAAACACCACATCTTCCAGTTGGTTAACATCCACAGTCGGATTTCGGGCAATTAATTTTTTAATAACGCCAGCCGCGAGGTCATCGGGGCGCACCGAAGCCAATGCACCGCCAAACTTTCCAATCGGGGTGCGTAAAATATCCAGCACATAAACTGATTTTGTCATAGAATTGATTCGGGCTTTGCGCTATTTAAGTAGTTTTGCAGGCAAGTTAACGCAACCCTTCTATGTGGCAAAGAATACAAACGGTGTTTCTCGGATTAGTGGTGGCCAGTATGGTAGTAAGCCTCTTTCTGCCGCTTCTTAAAGTTGTGGAAGGAGCAAAAGAAATTCAACTTTTTCCGTTACACTTTTCAACTATTGAAGCCGGGCAACGCACCACCGCCTATTTTCCCTATTCCCTTACGGCTATCTTAATGATTGCTGCCGCCACCATTGCCGTTATAGAAATCAGGCGGTTCGATAATCGCATTACCCAAATTAAGTTGGGCACGCTTAATTCATTAATTCTTGCGGCAGCTTTAGGCTCGGCTGTTTATTTCTTTACACAAATATCAAACGAATATGGAGCTGGCTCAGCTCATTTGCCCCCGGTTTTGTGGATTATGTTTATTGGCGTAGCCTGCAATTGGCTGGCGGTGCGGTTTATTCGCAGAGATGAAAAACTCGTGCGCGATTCAGATCGCCTGCGTTAACATTTTTACCCAGCTTCTGTTTTATTGAATATCCATCTAAACAATTAATACTATGGCCTTAACCAAACTTGGTCCTGCCGATGCAAATACTGTTGGCAATTTACCGGCTGTCGGTTCTTCCGCTCCCGATTTCATTTTTACATCGGCTGATATGAAAGATGTAAAGCTGAGCGATCACAAAGGCAAAAACATTGTGCTGAACATTTTTCCGAGTGTAGATACCAACGTGTGTGCTGCTTCGGTGCATGAGTTTAATAAACTGGCTGCATCTGTTGATAACACGGTGATCTTTTGTGTATCGAAAGATTTACCTTTTGCCCAGAAACGCTTTTGTGGTGCCGAAGGCATTGACAAAGTTTTTCTGGTTTCTGATTTCCGTAACCGTGGGTTTGGTAAAAACTATGGAGTTGAATTGATCGACAGCGCTTTCGCAGGATTGTTTGCACGCGCTGTAGTTGTAATTGATACCACCGGAAAAATAAAATATACCGAACTGGTTCCACAAATTGGTGAAGAGCCCGATTATGATTCGGCTTTGAAGGCGATTTAGAAATTACCAATCACATGATAGAAAAAAGCCTTCTTTACAGAAGGTTTTTTTGTTTTTGGTGAACATGGTACATTGGGTGAATGAAAGAAATAAAATTTCAGATTCAACCATCAATTGATGGTGGTTTTGAAGCCCGAGCCTTGAGTATTCAATATTTACAGAAGGCGAGACTTTGGAAGAAGTCAAGGAAAATATTTCGGAAGCAATTAAAATGCCATTTTGAAGATTCGGAAGCTCCAACCATAATTTCAATCCAATGAAAACATTATTCCTTCTCATTGCATGGATAGCCTTCAACACTTGCTACAGCCAACAAACCTACTATCTCACAGCCGATCGCATCTTTGATGGCGAAGTGTTGCACGAAGGTTGGGCTGTACTGGTAGAAGGCGATAAGATAATTGCGGCCGGCTCCAAAAGTTCTGTTAAAGAACCAGCCAAAGCAATCAAGATAAATTTTGCAAACTCAACGCTCACACCCGGACTTATTGAAGGGCATTCGCACCTGTTGTTATATCCCTACAATATTACCGATTGGGATACACAAGTGCTGAAAGAAACGGATACCTATCGCACCGCTCGCGCAACCGTTCATGCAAAAAATACCTTGATGGCGGGCTTCACTACCGCGCGCGACCTCGGCACCGAAGGCGCTGGGTATGCCGATGTAGGGCTAAAGCGTGCCATCAACGAAGGTATTATTCCAGGCCCGCGATTGATGGTTGCGGGCCGGGCAATTGTTTCGACTGGTTCGTACGGACCGAAGAATTATGATCACGATCAACAGATAATGCTGGGCGCAGAAGCAGCCGATGGCAACGATTTGATTCGCGTGGTGCGCGATCAGATTGGCAAAGGTGCCGACTTTATTAAAGTGTATGCCGATTACCGCTGGGGATTAAACGGAGAAGATCAACCAGCTTTTACATTAGATGAATTGAAGTTGATTAACGAAGTAACGCGTAGCAGTGGTCGCGTGTTGGTGTGCCATGCAAAATCGAAAGAGGCTATTAAACGTGCGGTGATAGCGGGTGCCGAAACCATTGAGCACGGTGATTTTATTGATGCTGAAATCGGTAAGCTGATGAAAGAACACAACGTTACATTTATTCCCACACTGGCCGCTGTGGATGTAATCTCGCAATACCGTGGTTGGAAGAAAGGCGTAACACCAGAACCTGCCAATGTTACCAACAAGAAAAAAAGTTTTAAAGAAGCACTGGCCAGTGGCGTAACCATTGGCATGGGTGGCGATGTAGGTGTGTTTCCGCATGGCGAAAATGTGTTGGAGATAGAACTGATGGTGGAGTACGGTATGCCCACATTAGATGTATTGAAAGCAGCTACCAGTGTAAACGCGCGGGCGTTTCATCTCGAAAACCAGGTTGGTTTTATTAAGCCCGGTTTAAAAGCCGACCTGCTGATTGTATCGGGCGATCCCACCAAAAACATTTCTGACCTGAGAAAGGTAAAGTTTGTAATGAAGGATGGGGTGGTTTATAGGAATGAGAAATAGTTGCTGGTTACTCGTTTCCCGATAACTATCGGGAGGCTACTGGTTGGTTTGGAGTAATCTAATCATTTAGGACTTACAACCAGAAACGAGAGACCAGAAACCAGTAACGTGTTTAAGATCAGATTAAATCTCGTACCTTAGTTTTCAATTAATCTCTCACGCATGAATCGTAAACAAGCAATTAAATAAATAGCCACGCAAAGGCGCCAAGTACGCAAAGCAAAAACAGAATTCTTTGCGGTCTTTGCGCCTTTGCGTGATATAATCCTTACAACTATGAATCGCAAACAAGCTCTTAAATCCATTGCCGCTACCGCAGCAGGCGTTGTAGCTTTACCCGAAATGGTAAAAGCCATGCACAAACTTCCTGAAACGCTCAACAATAAAATCAACCACTCTGTGTGCCAATGGTGTTACAACTCCATACCACTCGAAGATCTGGCAAAAGCTGCTAAAGAAATCGGGCTAAAGTCGATTGAGTTATTGGGTGCCGACCAATGGGCTGTTGTACAAAAGCACGGACTTACCTGCGCAATGGCTTATGCTACCGATGTCGGATTGAACAAAGGCTTCAACGATCCATCGCTGCACGAAAAATTATTAAAAGACTATAGCATCAGTATTCCCAAAGCCGCTGCCGCGGGATTAAAAAGTGTAATCTGCTTTAGCGGCAATGCCAATGGCCTGAGTGCCGAACAAGGCATTGAAAACTGCGCCAAAGGTTTAGCTCCGATTATGAAAATTGCTGAGCAACATAACATCCTGGTGCAGATGGAATTACTCAACAGCAAAGTGGATCATAAAGATTACCAGTGCGACCACACCGCCTGGGGTGTAGCGCTGGCTGAGAAATTAGGCTCGCCCAACTTTAAGTTATTGTACGATATTTACCACATGCAGATTATGGAAGGCGATGTAATTGCCACCATCCGTAAACACCATAAATACATTGGCCATTACCACACCGGTGGTGTACCGGGCCGCAACGAAATTGACGATACACAAGAGTTATACTACCCGGCTATTATGAAGGCTATAGTTGAAACCGGTTATACCGGTTTTGTAGGCCAGGAGTTTATTCCCAAACGCCCCGATAAGTTGGCATCGTTGAAGCAGGGGGTTGGGATTTGTGATGTGTAACAGCTTGGCAGCAAGGCTTCGGGACAAACAAGCTATAAAGACATGGCAAGAAAAAAACTGAACAGTAATTTACCTTCGTTTGACCAACTTATTATTCCGACAGTCAAAGCATTAATTCAGTTAGGTGGTTCAGGAACAGTTGAGGAGATAAATAGTAAAGTGTATGAAATTGCTAAACTACCTGACGACATTCTACAAATTCCACATGGGGAAGAAGGAACAACAAATGAAGTTGATTATAGACTTGCATGGAGCAGGACATATTTAAAGAAGTTTGGACTTCTTGAAAATTCTTCACGGGGTATTTGGGCGTTATCAAAGGCAGACATTGACGTTGACAAACTTGACCATATTGAAATTGCGAGAGCGGTTAGAGAACAGAATAAGCTTACCGAACCAAAACCAAGGATAACAAAGAAAACGACTGACGAAATAGAACAAGAAGTTGGTGATGAAGTTGACGACACCGAAGAATGGAAGGAGAAATTATTAAATATTCTTTACAATATAACACCAGCAGCTTTTGAAAGACTTGCTCAACGATTACTAAGAGAAAGTGGATTCTTTCAAGTTGAGGTGACTGGAAAATCAGGAGACGGAGGGATTGATGGAAAAGGAATTGTTAGAGTTAGCGGACTCTTAAGTTTTCATGTTATTTTTCAGTGCAAGCGGTACAGAGGTTCCGTAACACCAAGTCAAATTCGAGACTTTAGAGGAGCAATGCAAGGACGTGCAGACAAAGGACTTGTTATAACAACAGGGACCTTTACGAGAGAAGCAATTAAAGAAGCGACCAGAGACGGAGCTCCACCAATTGACCTGATTGACGGAGAACTTCTTTGTGATAAAATGAAAGAATTAAAATTGGGTGTTGACACAAAATTAACTGAGACAGTTGAAATCAAAGGTGACTGGCTCACCAACTTATAAAGAGTGGAGAAGCAGCCCAGTTGCCAACAAAGTAGCAATTGCACTACTACTTCCCATAAACTGTTCGACATCTGTGATATCGAACTACAGATAATGCAGATTTTAAAATCTGTCGAAGGCATATTAGTTTTCCTACCTTTAGCTACAAATCTTCCGCTATCATGTTCGCTACCCAAAACATCAAACTCTTTCTTCGCCTCGCACTTTCGCTTTCATTTCTTTCCGCTGTAGCGGATCGGTTTGGTTGGTGGCCGGCAAAAATTTCGGTGTGGGGCAATTGGGAAAACTTTGTGGCCTACACACAAGTAATTAATCCGTGGTTGCCCGAGGTCTTGGTTTCACCCTCGGCCATTGTGGCTACTGCAGCCGAGGTAATTTTTCCCGTGTGTTTGCTGGTGGGATTTAAAACGGAGTTGGTCGCCAAACTCAGTGGCATCTTATTGTTAACCTTCGCGCTGGCTATGGCGTTCTCAACCGGTATAAAAGGTGCATTTGATTTTTCGGTGTTTACGGCAGCCGCAGCCGCGTTTGCATTAAGCACCATGAAAGAGAAATTTTTGGAAGTGGATCGTTTTATAAACAAGTAACATCGCTAAGTGCATTATTAAAAAAATTAGTTTATAAAAGCTATAAAACATAGCTTTTACAAATCCAATTCTTCCGCTTCGGTTTTTCGTAGCGGATAATTAGTCATATCTACCTCTGTGCCGTCTTTGCTAAAGTAGATAACAGTTCGCTTCCCTTTTTTATCCTTTAATACAAACCGGTGCGTGTGTATAAAATCAATTTGATTGCCCGGCACGAAACTAAAGCCCTCAACTGATAGCAGGGTGTTATCTTGTAAAAGCTTTTGTATTCGTTTGCGTAAAGCATCACTGGCGTCCGTGAAAAAGTTGAGGTAAAAGTCCTTAGCCTGATCAATTCCACTACCCCGGTACTGCGAGTAGGAAGTTAACTTACCGTTGTTGTTATAGCGATACCGGTTTTGTAATGTCTTTCCACTGGTTGGGTCCAGCATTTGGAAAACGGCTACAAAGCGTGGCGTTCCACTAATAGTTAACTTTCGCCATTCATCAACCGGAAGGCCCACGTTGTTTTCAAAAGCCTCTTTTACAACAGCCGGCACATCAGCATCTTGTACGGATTCAGTAACCGGCTGTGCCAACAATGCATTGCTAATCCATACCATTGAAATCAAAAGTAAATTCTTCATATCCTCTTAAAAATCAAAACTTATTTTTTCAAGTAAAGATTTAAAGTATCGTGCATCACCTTGTTTAAATCACACACCTTTAAAATATTCAAACGAATTTTTCAGTGTTTCCACCGGGGTAGGTGTAAGGTCGCGTTCTAAATAAAAATGTTCCGCTCCGGATTTTATTGCTTGCGTTACAATGCCTTTAATATCAAACACACCAGTGCCGGGGTCAGCCATTTTGGGAAACAAGGTAATCCATTGATCGGGCGTGCTGCCATCGCCCGCAAAGCGCACGGGTTCTTTTGCATCTTTAATATGAAGTAGTTTAAAGCGACCCGGGTTGTTTTTCAAAAATTCAATCGGGCTTGCGCCTCCGGCTGTCATCCAGAAAATATCCAACTCAAATACTACATACTTCGGGTCGGTGTTCTTCAATAGAACTTCCATAGGTGTTTGACCATTCTCTGTCCAGTGTTCATAGCCGTGGTTGTGGTACACAAACGTAAGTCCATGGTCGGCCATCTTCTTACCAATCTGGTTAAACTCTTCAGCTAACTTTTTAAAGTGATCTAATGTTTTACGTTCTTCTACATTGTTGAGGGCCGGCACGGCTACATAGCGGGTTCCTAATTGACGCAATGCTTCCATGGCGGGTTTTAAATTGGTGCGCATGGTAGCCAGATCCATGTGTACCGAAGGTGTAGTTAAACCATAGTCTTTCAATATAGATTTAATGTCGGCAATGGAGTAACCATAAAATGCATTTCCCTGAATGCCCAACTGGCCGGCAATTCCTTTCCAGCTTTCTTTGGTTTCGGTGGCGCTGAATTCGTACGGCCCGAAAAATTCAATTTCCTTATACCCGATTTCGCTTACTGTTTTAAGCGTACCCTTAATGTCTTTAGAAGCCATTTGCGGAATGGTGAACAACTGAATGCCCCAGTGTTTTTTCTGCTCGGTAAGCGTTTGGGCTAATATTCCGGACATGGGTAAAGCCGCCAGCGTGGTGCCGGCCAATTGAATAAATCGTCTGCGTGGTATCATACTTGCGAAGGTTTAAATTGAAATTTAAGGTAAATGGTACATACTTGCTTTTTTAATGACTTGTTTTTTTTCTAAAGTGGTATTTGCGAATATCTTTACTTGATGAAAAAGTTGGTTTTTATTATCGATGACGACCCCGTGTACCTCCATTTTATGAAGGGGCACTTCAAGCAAATGCCTGAGTTTGAAACGCAGGTGTTTCAGTCGGGGCCGGAAGGAATTGCAGCATTGGAAACCACCAGGCCCTACCTGATTATACTCGACCATTTGTTTACCAACGCTCCCGATAAAACAGGTTTGGATTACCTGAAGGAGATTCGCAAAAAGCAATCGGGCGTACCGGTTATCTACATTACCGGGCTTAACGATGAAGGCCTGAAAGCACAAACTAAAAAGCTGAAAGTAACAGATCATATTTTAAAGAACGATGCCTTTCTGGTACACCTGCGCACAGCCATGGATAAACTCAATCAGCCACCGAAAGGAATTTTAAGTAAGCTTTTCAAAAAATAGCATGTAATTTTTCGCGATAAACGTGAGCCTACATGAAAGCACTGGTTTGTCGCGCCTACGGATTACCCCACACGCTTGAAATAGCCGAGCTGCCACTGCCACAACTTCAACCCGATACAGTGTTGGTAAAAGTTGCTTATTGTGGTGCAAACTTTCCGGATACACTCATCATTCAGAATAAATATCAGTTTAAACCAACGTTGCCTTTTGCACCTGGTGGCGAAGTTGCAGGCACAGTTGTAGCGGTGGGTGCAAACATTACCCACATAAACATTGGTGCACGCGTTGTAGCGTTAAGTGGTTGGGGTGGTTTTGCAGAATATGTAGTAGTAAAATCAACACGGGTATTTGTGTTGCCCGCAGCAACCAACTTGCTTCAGGCAGGCGCTACATTTTATAACTATGCTACAGCCTATCATGCACTAAAAGACAGGGCAAATCTAAAACCGGGCGAAAAATTATTGGTACTGGGCGCTGCCGGTGGGGTTGGGTTGGCAGCCGTGCAGTTGGGTAAACGTATGGGTGCTACTGTGTTGGCAGCCGTTTCCACAAATGAAAAATTAGCAATCTGTAAAAGTAAGGCTGCAGATTTTGGAATAAATTATTCTACGCACAACTTAAAAGAAAGTATAAAGAAAATTACACCCGGTGGCGTTGATGTGATTTATGATTCTGTAGGTGGAACGCTTGCCGAAAACGCACTTAAAAGTATTTCATGGCGGGGCCGATACCTGGTAGTGGGTTTTGCTTCCGGCACCATTCCGAACTTTGCAGCAAATGTTCCTTTGTTGAAGGGGGCCTCGATAGTAGGGGTTTTCTGGAGTGGCTTTGCCGAGCAGGAACCCGCGCATAATGCTGCTAACATGCAGCAATTAATTCAATGGCATACAGAAGGAAAAATTAATCAACAGATCTATAAAACCTATTCATTAACGGAAGCACCACAAGCCTTACAGGATATGATGGATCGGAAAGTAATTGGGAAGGCAGTGGTACAGATTTGAGTAGCACTGCTGTAAATTAATTCACCTTTATTAACTCCACTTCAAAAACCAAGACTGAGTGTGGTGGAATTTGTCCACCCGCACCTTGTTCGCCATACGCCAATTCCGATGGTAAAAACAAAATCCACCTATCACCTTCACGCATTAATTGCAAAGCCTCCGTCCAACCGGCAATAACTTCATTCACGCCAAAAGTTGCGGGCTCACCTCTTTCAACAGAGCTATCAAACGTTGTTCCGTCTAATAGCTTGCCGGTATAATGTACAGTTACACGATTAGAAGCGGTTGGCTTTTTTCCAGAGCCCGAAGTAATTATTTTGTACTGCAAACCACTGGCTGTTTCGATTACACCGGCTTTGGTTTTGTTCTCCGCCAAAAATGCCACACCCACCGCTTTTGCTTTTTCAATTTTTGCCTGCATGGCTTGTTGCATGTAAATCTGTACAAACATGGCGGCTTCTTGTGGCTCAAGTTGTAACAACTCTTCTTTAAAAACATCGCGTATGCCATACGTTAACGATTCATAATCCAGCGAATCGCCACCTTGCATTTTTAAATTTTTGGAAACCAGGATGCCCAACGCGTAGCTGGCTTTTTTATGCTGATCATTTAAATCGGCAGTCTTGGGTTTCTTTAACTCGTCAATTTGTTTTTTCAAAGCTTCAACTTCTGCACTCAGTTGTTGGGTTTTGGCTATCAGTTCTTTTTTAGATTGGGCATTTACAAGTAAGCCGCCCAGTAACAATGGAAAAAACAGAAATTTCATTTTGGTTTTTTTAGCGGTGCAAAGAAACGAATACTAAAGGCTTTCGCAAAAGCCTCTTCTACAGTAATGGATTAACAAAAATTTTAAAGCATGTTGGGCAGAGTTGGTTAGCTTTGATAACCAAAATCAAAAACCGATGAACAAGCGCGCCTTTCTAAAAAACGTAGGTTTACTTTCGCTTAGTGCCTTGCCCTTGTGGGATGCGCTGGCCGAAGCCAATAAAAATACGGCACATCTTTCTGCAGAAGCAGCAGCACGTAATGAAGATTTTTGGGCTGCCATTCGCGGAGGGTATAAACTAAAACCTGATTATATCAATCTCGAAAACGGCTATTACTGTTTTCTGCCACAGGAAATTCTGGAACACCACATCAATCATATACGCGAGGTAAATTACCAGGGCTCGTATTACATGCGCACCGTGCAGTGGGATAATAAGCGCAAGATGGCTGCTAAACTGGCTGCGCTTGCGGGCTGCTTACCCGAAGAACTAATCATTACACGCAACACTACGGAATCGTTGGATATGGTGATTGGTGGAATAAACTGGAAAGCGGGTGATGAAGCCGTAATGGCCGAGCAGGATTACGGTTCTATGCTGAATCACTTTAAGTTAATGGAGAAGAAACACGGAATTGTAAACAAAATTATTTCGGTCCCCAACCATCCGCAGTCAGACGAAGAAATTGTAAAACTTTATGAAAGTGCCATCACATCTAAAACAAAATTGCTGATGGTATGCCACATGATAAATATTACCGGCCAGGTGTTGCCAGTACGCAAAATCTGCGATATGGCCCATGCCAAAGGAGTGGAGGTATTGGTAGATGGCGCCCATGCATTTGCACACCTTAACTTTTCTTTACCTGATTTGGGCTGCGATTATTATGGCTCCAGCTTGCATAAATGGTTGAGCGTGCCATTAGGTGCCGGCATTTTATATGTAAAGAAAGGGAAAGCTGCCAACGTGTGGCCGTTGCTGGCATCGGGTAATCCCGATAGGAATGATATTTATAGTTTAAACCAGGTAGGCACACATCCGGTGCATACCGATCTGGCAATTGCAAATGCCATTGATTATTATCTGATGATCGGCCGCGACCGCAAAGAAGAACGGCTTCGGTATTTGCAAACCTATTGGACAAGCAAAGTGCGCAACCTATCGCACATACGTGTAAATACACCCGAAGCCCCTAAGCGCCATGCAGGTATTGGTAACGTGGGCGTAAAAGGAATGAAACCACAGGATTTGGCTGATACCCTGTTGAAAAAATACAAAATCTATACTGTAGCTATAGACGGAGCCGGGGTGCATGGTTGCCGTATTACGCCCAATGTTTACACTACCACTCAAGAGCTTGATGCCTTTGTGGCCGCCTTGAAAGATTTGGCATAAGCACGGTTTTTAACCCTGCTATGCATTAAGAAGATTAGAAAATTGCTGAACCTGATACTTCTATGCAGGAAAATAATAACCCCTTTTAATCACAATTCAGGCTGATGTTACCGGCAAGTCAACATTAGGTTAATTGGGGGCTTACCTATTGAACCACAGGGTATTGATTTACGTTATTTGTACTAACAACAACCACTAATTGTATGTTACAATCACCCAAACTTGCTATCCTGCAAAGCCTGGATGCTATGGACAAGGTGCAAATGGAAGAGGTGCTTACTTACATTAAGGGCATTCTTAACCAGCCTGTAAGAACATCGGATTACCAGGCCTTCAAGAAAGAAGCCATGAAGGAAATCCGGCAGGCATTGCGCCAGGAGAAAGGCCGCAAGAAATTGCGCCTGGCAGTTTAAGGCAACTCAGGCTTTCTGCAACACAGGTGGCTCTTACGCACCTGGTAGTATATGCTTCCCTCTAAAAGTTTAAGATTACGGAATTGTTAATGCCACGTATTTTTAAAGCCAACGCGTTGCGAAATGCTTGCTAAGTTTTGAATCCTATTTTTCTGTTTCCGCCTTCACCGATTCTTCCTCGCGCTTCATAACCCAAAAATTGTTGTAGCCTTCGCCTACCTGTATAGTAAGATACCCGGTGGCCAGTAGTTCCAACACCGATAAAAAATTAAATATTAACCCGATACGGGTAGGAGCGGTTTCTAACAACTCTACAAACGAAACCCGTTCCTTTACGGTAACAGCATTCAGAATCATTTCTTTCTGGCCCTCGATGGTAAACGGATATTGAATAACCTGGTGCACCGGTTTATTCTTTTCTTCTTCGGCACGTTTTAAAACCTTTTCAAAAACAGTAAGCAGCTTAAAAAGATCTACATCCTGAAGTTCAGCCTCCACATTGGTGCTTTCGGCAAGTGCACGCAACTCCTTCATCAGGTTGCCGCGCTTCTCTTTCATCAGCTCCGTCTCTTCCATTTTATGGAAATGCTCCACCACCGATTTGTACTTCTTGTACTCCATCAGGTGTTTAACCAATTCTTCGCGCGGATCGATTTCATTCCCTTGTTCGTCTAACTGCGGCCGCGGTAGCAACATTTTGGATTTAATGCGCATAAGCGTAGCCGCAACCAGTATAAACTCGCTGGCAACCTCTACGTTCAGGGTTTCAAGTCTGCGGATGTACTCCAGAAAATCGTTGGTAATTTTTGAGATGGGAATATCGTTTATATCCAACTCATCGCGCTCAATAAAAAACAACAACAGGTCGAACGGACCTTCAAATAACGGCAAACGAATTTCAAATTGTTCCTGCTCCATAACTCAGTCTGAAAAGAAGATCGCAAAAATAATCAGGATTGACTTCTGGCAGGAATATTTATCCGCAAACTAATCACAAACCCTCCACCGGGCTTAATTCACTACATTTGTAATTAAGTAGTACATTTAATTTTGTTTTTAAACAGTTACCAAATAAGGTTGTTTAAGAATTACCACACCAAATTCAACCCCGAATGTTGATTACACCCGGAAAATTACTTGCCCAGATAAACAGTCCGAAAGACCTTAAAAAGCTTGATCAGGTTCAACTCGTGCAGGTTTGTGAGGAGCTACGCCAGTTTATTGTAGATAATGTTTCTGTTTACGGAGGCCACTTTGGAGCCAGTTTGGGTGTGGTAGAGCTAACGGTGGCTTTGCATTATGTATTTAATACACCCCACGATCAATTGGTGTGGGATGTAGGCCACCAGGCGTATGGCCATAAAATCTTAACCGGCAGAAAAGATGCTTTTCACACCAACCGGATGTACAAAGGCCTGTCGGGGTTTCCGAAAAGAAAAGAAAGTGAGTACGATACGTTTGGTGTAGGGCATTCATCTACTTCGGTTTCGGCTGCATTGGGTATGGCGGTAGCCTCTAAATACCAGGGCTTGCATGAAAAACAACACATAGCCGTAATTGGAGACGGAGCGCTTACAGGGGGTATGGCATTTGAAGGCTTGAATCATGCCGGAGTTTCTGATACCAACCTGTTGATTATTCTCAATGATAACTGCATGTCGATAGACCCCAACGTGGGGGCACTGAAAGATTATCTTACCGATATTACTACTTCACGAACCTATAACCGGTTGAAGGATGATGTGTGGAAATTATTAGGTAAGCTCTCTACGTTTGGGAAAAATGCACAGGAAATTGTTTCGAAAGTTGAGAATGGAATCAAGAGCACATTACTCAGTCAAAGCAACCTGTTTGAAGCACTTAACCTGCGTTACTTCGGCCCGGTTGATGGTCATGATGTGGACCATCTGGTTGCCATACTTAACGATTTGAAGGCTATTAAAGGCCCCAAAATTCTACACTGTGTAACCGTAAAAGGTAAAGGCTATGGCCCGGCCGAAAAAGGTAATGCTACCACCTGGCACGCACCCGGAACGTTCGATAAAATTACGGGCGAAATTCATAAGAAGGTTTATGAAAAACCGCAGGCTCCCAAATATCAGGATGTATTCGGACACACGTTGGTAGAATTAGCCCGCCAGAATGAAAAAATTGTAGGTATTACACCTGCCATGCCTTCCGGTTCGTCTATGAATATTATGATGAAGGAGATGCCGGAACGTGCCTTCGATGTGGGCATTGCCGAACAGCATGCTGTAACCTTTTCGGCAGGTTTGGCTACACAAGGTTTAATTCCCTTCTGCAATATTTATAGTTCGTTTATGCAGCGGGCTTACGATCAGGTGGTACACGATGTGTGCATTCAAAATCTGCCTGTAAACTTTTGTTTGGATAGAGCAGGTTTTGCCGGTGCGGATGGCCCCACACACCATGGGGCTTATGACATTGCTTACTTCCGATGCATTCCTAATATAATTGTGGCTGCTCCAATGAATGAACAGGAGTTGCGCAACCTGATGTTTACGGCTCAGTTGCCGCGCACCGAACAGGCATTTTCAATTCGCTATCCACGCGGCCAGGGGGTAATGCCCAACTGGCGCACACCTTTCGAAAAGATTGAAATAGGTAAAGGCCGCCTGATTGAGGATGGTGATGATATTGCGATTTTATCCTTCGGACACATTGGCAATTATGTTGTGGACGCGTGCGAGGTATTACGCAAGAAAGGAATTAGTGCCGCCCACTTCGACTTACGCTTTGCCAAACCACTTGATGCCGGACTTTTGCATGATGTATTTACCCGATTCTCAAAAGTAATTACCGTTGAAGACGGTTGCATACAAGGTGGCGTAGGTAGTGCCGTGCTGGAGTTTATGGCCGATAACCAATACACAGCGCAGGTAAAACGATTGGGTATTCCGGATAGGATAGTTGAACATGGCGAACAACTTGAGTTGCACCAGGAATGCGGAATGGATAGTGAAGGTATTATAATAGCAGTACAAGCATTGC
This sequence comes from Cyclobacteriaceae bacterium, assembly GCA_019638395.1. Lineage (GTDB taxonomy): Bacteria > Bacteroidota > Bacteroidia > Cytophagales > Cyclobacteriaceae > ELB16-189. The sequence continues at coordinate 487,142 of JAHBTX010000002.1, read as the reverse complement.
TTGAGGTACCGATTACCAGCGTTAGACGCAATATTGCTCTAAAAAACATCTGAATGTCAATATTTTAGCGAGCCCGCCCGCTTACCACCCAGATGATTTGATTTATTTCTACCACCCAACATGCCTTAGTTGATTTGTTGTTTTTTGAAAATTCGGTCAATCCATCTAAATTGTGCTTTATTGCATTTATATTTGAACTTCTAGAATAGTTTAAATTGATTGTTACCAACTTAGCAAGTAAAGAATAAACCCATAAACTTATTACCACAATGGAGGAATACGTTGACCCACACAAGTACGATGCATGGAATAACCTGGCGCTCAATCTGGCCTTAGGCTTTTGGGCCTTGGGTATTTTGATTATTCTGGGCTACATCATCAGGTTAAGTACTATAGGCGGAAGCAAAAACAAGTACGATTACATCAATCGTCATGAAATTAAGGTATTGTGGGTTGCCACAATAGTTTTGGTAATTGGTGGCTGTTTCTTTGTAAATGCTAACGTGGTTGAACTTACCACCTTATGGATATTTGTACGCGTGTTTACCACTATTATGATGGGAATTCTGGTAGCGGTGGTAATTCAAAACCTGCTTAAATTTTATTATCCGTTTTTTATAGAAAGACGCCTGAAGGTATTGCGTTACAAGCCCCGGATTTCTCCTAAAACCGGCAAGCCGATGAAATTGCTAAGCGAGGAAGAAGAAGACGTTCACCTGGACGAAGGTATGATTGCAGAAGAAAACGTGTTTTCGGTTGACTACGATGTGTGGTTAGATGAAGAAACGGGTTACAAGCAAATTGAAAAGTATGCCGGGCACCTCCATGCCATTCAATGTCCGGAATGTAATTATCAAACCTTTAAGATTAACCGCGAGGAGATTATAAAACAACCTACTGCAACCGAAGAGGGTGAAATTATGAAACACTACGTGTGCAGTTATTGCGGCTACAAAGCCCGCAAAACAGTTGCTCTAAAAGCTCAGGTAAAACTGGAAGAGTCTTCACCAGCTACTGCCTGAGTAAAATAATACTTCAGCAATGCGCCCCGGTTTTAATCGGGGCGTTTTTGTTTTAGAGGGGTAACTTAATCTGATCGGAATAAAACTTCATGCGGCTATGGGTAGAATCCAGCAAAGCAATTTTATCGATGGAGGCATACTTGTGGTTTACAAATACTTCCACATAATCCGATCCTAATAAATACAGGTTAACTTTGTATTTATAGTAGCGAATGGCCATTATAAATGCTGCATGCTCGTACAGCAAGGCTACTTTCCTTTCTAATGGAAGACTTTTTAAATCGCTCCAACCAACCATAACTTTTAGATCATTACAACTAAAAACAAGCAACTAAAAACTGCTTGCCAAATTCTTACCAATACTCTAAGAGAAAGAATAACATTTAAACTTAAAAAAAAGGAGTTATAAATCATTTTTTGAATTTTAAGCACTGTCCGTTACCTTTGGCAACCCAAATCTGAAAATTATATGGTGGGTATAGCTCTCCCGATAGTTATCGGGATGGTTAGAGCATCAGAAAAAGTAGAGGTATAAAAACCTCAAATGGTGGGTATAGCTCAGTTGGTTAGAGCATCAGATTGTGATTCTGAGGGTCGTGGGTTCGAGCCCCATTACTCACCCAAAGCCCTGATTTTTATAAGTCAGGGCTTTTTTATTTTCTGCAAAACATTAATCGTTCTCCCTGCTTTTGTTCGTTGAATTTTCCCTCGGCATAAGCCAGGTGCCCCGAAATCCAGGTGTGTGTTACGGCTGATTGAAATGTGTACCCTTTAAAGGGCGACCAACCACACTTGGCTAGTATATTCTCTTTGCTTACCGTCCACGGTTTAGCAGGGTCAACTAAAACCACATCGGCAAAGTAACCTTCGCGAATAAACCCGCGCTTCTCAATCTGAAAAAGGACGGCCGGATTATGCGCCATCTTTTGCACTATTTTTTCAAGGCTTATTTTTTTTTGATGATAAAACTCCAACATAGCTACAATGCTGTGTTGAACAAGTGGTCCGCCCGAAGGTGCCTGGAAATAACCTTTACTTTTTTCTTCGCTGGTATGGGGCGCATGGTCAGTAGCAATTACATCAATGCGATCGTTCAATACAGCATTAAAAATTTCTTGTTGATCGGCTTTTGTTTTGATAGCCGGATTCCATTTAATAAGCATACCCAATTTATCGTAGTTGGTATCGTTAAACCAAAGGTGATGAATACACGCTTCTGCCGTGATCTTCTTTTTTTCTAATGGAATACTATTATCAAACTGGTGTGTTTCTTTGGCAGTGGAGATGTGCAGAATATGCAAGCGTGTACCATGCTTCTTGGCCAACTCAATGGCGAAGGAAGAAGATTTAAAGCAGGCTTCTTCGCTGCGGATAAGCGGATGATAACTCACGGGCATACCTTCGCCATACATTGCTTTATAGTCGGCTGTGTTTTTCAAAATGATCGCTTCATCTTCGCAATGGGTAGCAATAAGCGAAGGAAATTTTGAAAATAGCTGTTCCAAAACAACGGGATTATCCACCAGCAAATTTCCAGTGGAGGAACCCATAAATATTTTTAGGCCGCATACGTTGGTGATGTTGGTTTTTAAAACTTCTTCCAGGTTGTCATTTCCTGCACCCATAAAGAAGGAGTAGTTAGCAAGTGAAGAGCGCGCGGCAATCTGGTATTTATCTTCTAACAATGATTGAGTAAACACAGGCGGCACCGTGTTGGGCATTTCCATAAAGCTGGTTACCCCGCCAGCAACAGCCGCTTTTGCCTCGGTGTAAATTGTGGCTTTATGCGTAAGTCCTGGCTCACGAAAATGAACCTGATCATCAATGGCTCCAGGCAATAGAAATTTTCCTTTCGCATCAATTACTTCTGCATGCTTGGCAGAAATCGATCGGGCAATTTTTTCAATGCGCTGCCCGGTAAGCAACACATCGCTTTCTATAATCTGCCCTTCGTTTACGATGCGGGCATTCGTGATTAACGTAGAGTTCATTACCTTGTAAAGTTGTGTAAAGATAAATGTTAATGAGCAGCGTGGTCGATTGGAGTGAGTTTAAATTGAATAAACAATTGCTGGATGCAATTGCCGATGCTGGCTTTGCCGCACCTACCGAAATTCAGGAAAAATGCCTGCCACTTATTGCAGGCGGGCAGCAAGTAATTGGTATTGCACAAACCGGAACCGGAAAAACAGCCGCTTACTTACTACCACTTTTGTTAAAACTGCGGTATGCGCAGGGAACGGATGCGCGCGCATTAATTCTGGTGCCTACCAAAGAACTGGTGGTACAGGTGGCTGAGCATACCCGCGCCCTGGCCAAGTACACCGACTTGCGCGTTGTGGAAATTTATGGCGGTGTGGGTCCTAAAACACAAATTGAAAAAATTCAAGCCGGGCTTGATTTGTTGATAGCAACACCGGGCAGGTTTATGGAGATATACCAGCGCAATGAATTGCCGGTAAAACAGATTAAAGTGTTGGTGCTGGATGAGGCGGATAAAATGATGGACATGGGTTTTATGCCGCAGTTGCGAAAAATTTTTGAAGTAATTCCGCCCAAGCGTCAAAACATTTTATTCTCGGCAACCTTTCCGCAAAAGGTGGAAAGGTTAGCGGCTGAATTTTTGGATTTCCCCGTAAGGATTGAAGTTACCCCACAAGCAACGGTAGCGGTTAAAGTGGAGCAGGAGTTGTACCATGTGCCCAACGCACTAACCAAGATAAACTTTCTGGAATACTTGCTTGCCGATAAAAATGAGTTTACACGTGTGATGATTTTTACACGCACCAAAGAAGTGGCCGATAATGTGTTTCGATTTCTGGAACGAAAAAAACTTGGGCCCGTGCGTGTGGTTCATTCCAACAAAGGACAAAACAGTCGCATTAATGCGATGAATGAATTTAAAGAAGGTAAACTACGCATACTGGTTTCCACCGATGTGGCTTCACGCGGTATTGATGTAACGAATGTATCGCATGTAATTAATTTTGATGTGCCCATTATGTATGAAGATTACGTGCATCGTACCGGACGAACCGGTCGTGCGTTTCAGGAAGGGAAGGCCATTACCTTGGTAACCGATGCGGAGACGTACCACATCGACAAAATCGAAAAAATCATCCGCGAAAAAATTCCGGTAAAGAAGTTACCCAAACAAGTTGAAATTGCTGAAACACCTTTTGAAGAAGCTCAAGCCATGGCCCGCGAAATTGATCGGCAAAAGCGGTACGAAGACCCGGAGTTTAAGGGCGCGTTTCATTTGAAGAAATGGGAGTTGAGGCGTTAATTATAATTTGAAAATGAGATGATTTGAGAATTTGAAAATGGGCTATTCTTAAATCACTGATTCAAAGCATGAAGTAAGCATGACGAGGTACAGAAACAAAATGGCTCAGTTTCTTGAGCCATTTTCAATTCTGTATTGTGCGTTCGTGCCTTTTCATCAGCCAACCCAATTCTCGATTTCAATTCCATCCATTCTGTTAAAATCGGAAATGTTTCTCGTTACAAGAGTGAAATCATTTGAAATGGCTGTTGCCCCAATTAATAAATCAAAATCGTCTAATGGTTGGCCTTTTTTACGAAGCCGTGCCTTTTCTTTAGCGTAAATATCGAGTGAATTGTAGATGGGGATGATTGAAAACTTTTTAAGGAAGGCCTCAATAGTTTTGAGGTTCTTTTCCTTATTCTGGCTGTTCTCTGCTCCGAATTTTAATTCGGCTATAGTTGTTTCTGAAACCAAGCAATTTTCTAGCCCAGCCTTTTCAATTTTTTCTTTGATGTTGTATTCATTACTTAAGAAGTAAATACAAATGTTCGTGTCAAGAAGATACTTTTTCAAAACCTTTCAATCTGTCGGTTAAAATTTCTGCTCTCTTTTAATTCTTTTATTAAATCATCACTTGATTTGTCGAAGATGAACGCTCCTGATAAATCATCCAATGATTTGTCGGATGGGTTCTCATTATTTTTTTTCGAGCTTTTAAGGGAGTCCGAAAGTTTAGAAATGAGTTCGAGTTTATTATCAGGGCTTAGGTTCTCCAAAAGGCCTAGATAACTATCTATTAATTTGAATTTTAAATTTGTTGCTTTCATTGTCCTCCTAAGTAGTCCACCAAAAATAATCAAATTTTAGAGTATTTTTTTTGCTGGTGGTATGGCCACCACGCTTAAAAGCCCATGTTCAGAGTGGCACTAAACAAAAATGGCTCAGTTTCCCGAGCCATTTTCAAAGTGTCTAATCTTCAAATTAGGTCACCCATTCATCGAAGTTAAAAACTCTTCGTTGTTGCGGGTGCCTTTCATCTTACTTTGCAGGAACTCCATTGCTTCAACCGAATTCATATCGGCCATAAACTTGCGCAGTATCCATACGCGTTGCAGTTCTTCTTCTTTCATCAATAAATCTTCGCGTCTGGTGCCAGAAGCAGGAACATCGATAGCCGGATAAACCCTGCGGTTGGAAAGCTTGCGATCCAACTGCAATTCCATGTTACCGGTTCCTTTAAATTCTTCAAAGATTACTTCGTCCATCTTCGAACCGGTATCAATCAATGCTGTGGCAATGATAGTAAGCGAACCGCCATTCTCAATTTTGCGGGCTGCACCGAAGAAACGTTTTGGTTTGTGTAATGCATTTGCATCCACACCACCCGAAAGAATTTTTCCTGAGGATGGAACAACCGTATTGTACGCACGCGCCAAACGGGTAATCGAATCCAACAGGATGACCACATCGTGGCCACACTCTGTCATGCGCTTGGCTTTCTCCAATACAATGGAAGCAACTTTTACGTGGCGTTCGGCCTGCTCATCGAACGTAGAAGCAATTACTTCGGCTTTTACGCTGCGGGCCATGTCAGTAACTTCTTCCGGGCGTTCATCAATCAACAATACGATCAGGTAAACTTCCGGATGATTTTCCGCAATTGCGTTGGCTATGTTTTTCAGCAAAACGGTTTTACCGGTTTTCGGCTGGGCCACAATCATACCGCGTTGTCCTTTACCAATAGGCGAGAACAAATCAAGAATGCGGGTAGAAAGATTATCGTGCGTAGTACTGAGTTTTAGTTTTTGTTCTGGGAATAGCGGAGTAAGGTATTCGAATGCTACGCGGTCGCGGATTTCTTCAGTAGTCTTGCCGTTAATGCTATCCACTTTAATTAAAGCAAAATATTTTTCGCCTTCTTTTGGCGGACGAATTTGTCCTTTCACGGTATCGCCAGTCTTTAACCCAAACAATTTGATTTGCGAAGGCGATACATAAATATCATCGGGGCTGGCTAAGTAGTTGTAATCGCTTGAGCGAAGGAAACCGTAGCCATCCTGCATAATTTCCAAAACTCCCTCGTTGCTTACTACACCATCAAAGTCGCGAATGAAGTTTTCCTTGCGTGGATGTTGGTTTTGATTCGGATTCTGATTTTGATTGGGTTGTTGATTTTGCTGATAGGGTTTTTCTTCGCGTTGTTCTTTGGGGGCCTCTGTAAGTGGTTGCTCCGGTTCGTTTGTGTTTTCGAAGCTGGTAATGGTTTGATCCACTTCCAGGTCGATACTTTGCAACATTTCATCGCTGCTTAGTTCTTTCTCTTGTGGTTTTGAAGTTTCAGTAGCCACATTCTCGCGTCTGCGTGGGCGCATTTTGCGTTCACCTTGTTCGGTGGCTTTGGGTTTGGGCTCTCCGCTAACGGCTTGTTGATCCAGAATTTTGTAAATCAGTTCCTGCTTGGCCAGCTTCTTGGCGTTTTTTACGCCCATACCATCTGCTATTTCCTTCAATTCAGAAAGCAGCCTGTTGTTCAGGTCATCAATAGTGTACATGTGAGTTTAAAAAAGGATTAATAAGTAGAACAAGATTTATTCAGTTTGGCCCTTAAGACCCGAGATAAAATGCATTTAGAAACAATCGAAAAGAAACGGCAAAGTTCTGATTTATCTATATTCGGATGGCCCGACAGGACCTGAATGATGATGCAAGTATAAGCCAAAATTGAATATTATCAAATTGTCTAAAATAATTATTGGCTAATTTTGACCCCTCAACATGAAACTATGTTAACACTTCAAACACTACGCGAACAAACAGAACTTGTATTGGATGGACTGGCCAAGCGTAATTTTAAAGACGCAGATAGCTTGGTGAATCAGGTATTGGAAATTGATAAACTTCGCAGGGAAACACAGAACACGTTAGATACGATTAAGGCTAACCTGAATGCCGATTCGAAAAAGATAGGAGAACTAATGAAGGTGGGCAAAGCGGAGGAAGCAACTGTACTCCGGACTTCGGTTGCATCCAGTAAGGATAAGGTGAAAGCACTTGAAGATAGCCTGGCTGATTTTGAAAAGAAGCAGCAAGACATTCTGTATAAAATCCCCAACGTGCCGGCAGCAAAAGTTCCGGCTGGTAAAAGCGCAGAAGATAATCTTACGGTGCATGAGCATGGCACTATTCCCACGTTGCATGCCGGGGCCTTGCCCCATTGGGAGTTAATTAAGAAGTACGATATTATTGACTTTGACCTGGGAGTAAAAATTTCAGGTGCAGGCTTTCCGGTGTATAAAGGCAAAGGTGCGCGCCTCCAACGAGCACTTATTAATTTCTTTTTGAATGAAGCTGAAGCAGCAGGTTACAAAGAAATACAACCACCTATTGTAGTGAATGAAGCCAGTGGTTACGGTACTGGTCAACTTCCCGATAAGGAAGGTCAGATGTATTTTGTAAATGAAGATGGATTGTACCTGATCCCTACAGCAGAGGTTCCTATCACTAACTTATACCGCGATGTAATTCTTACCGAAGAAGATTTACCGGTAAAGAATGCTGGTTATACACCATGCTTCCGCAGAGAGGCTGGTAGCTGGGGGGCGCACGTGCGGGGACTAAACCGTCTGCACCAGTTTGATAAAGTAGAGATAGTACAAATAACCAAACCCGAAGATTCTTACGCTACGCTGGATATAATGTGTGCCCACGTACAAAGTTTGTTAGAAAAGCTGGAGCTACCGTATCGCAAGTTATTATTATGTGGGGGCGATATGGGTTTTAACTCTGCACTTACGTACGATATGGAAGTTTTTTCTGCGGCACAGCAACGGTGGTTAGAGGTAAGTTCTGTCAGCAACTTCGAAACGTTTCAGGCTAACCGCTTAAAACTTCGCTACAAAAACAAAGACGGTAAAACACAATTGTTGCATACCCTAAATGGTAGTGCATTGGCGTTGCCGCGGATTTTGGCAGCCATTCTGGAAAATAACCAAACACCCGATGGAATTAAAATTCCGAAAGTGCTGGTGCCGTATGCTGGATTTGAGTGGATTTAGTTTTCGCGGGCCTCACCCCGGTAAACTTTTCTGTTCATAAAATTTGCAAACCCCTCTCCATAGGAGAGGGGAAATTGTTACATCTGTCTCGCAATATTTTGTTTGATAGTTTGATAGCTCCGTAGGAGCGTAATATACTAACCATGGGCTTCAGCCCGTGGCTAAAGGATAGTAAAAGCTACGTGTCGGCCTGCGAGCGATTTTCAAAGTGCAGATTTTCCAGCCGACAAATAGGAATATTTTATTCGTTCAAAAGAATTTTTCTTACACTCTCAATTTTTTGATAAACCCAAATTGAAATACCAGAAATAAAACTGCCAATAAAATCAACTCACCAAGTGCTGCATTGGCTATCGCCAGGTTTTCGGTGTTGTTCCATTTGCTATAGATTCCAAATAAAGCCCAGATTAGCACCAGAAAGAATGCTGGTTTGCGGTATCGTTCCACAATAAAAATCCCCAGCAAACTTGCGATGCCCGTCATGGTGATAGTCCACGTTACAGGTGATAGTGGTCCACCCGACCATTGAACCGAAACTAACAAAGCCGAGATGTTGGCAATCGTGGCCACACATATCCACGATAAGTAAACTATAAAAGGCAGTTGTACAAAAATTTTTTGAAGCAAGGTTAATTCAGAATCGGCCTGCACCAATAGAAAAATCCGCACCAGCGAAAACAAAAGCATTAACATAATTATAACCGATGCAAACACGTACTGATAATGCCACGCCAGAATCCAACTGCTGTTGGCTACGCACGATACCAAAAACCAAAGCGACAGCTCCACAAAGTAGGGCTTGGATGCAACGCTGCGTTGCGCGATTACAAAACCAATTAGCAGCAGATAAATTACTGACCATACCGAAAATGTAAAACCAGCCGGAGTAAACAAACTTGGATAAAGTGCCGAAAGTTCACCGGTATTCATGCCGTTAATCGGTAAAATGTTCGCTAATGCGTTCACCGTAAGGGTTGCCAGCAGGGCCAGGAAGTTTAAGATTTGCAGGTTTCGGTACATAGTAATTGCGTTCGTCAAAGGTAGCTTGGTTAAAAGAAATCGGCAGGGTATTATTGCCTCCTTAAATTAACATGTGTATGAGAAATATTGTTTACCCTGCAATCATTATGGCAGTACTCAGTTCTTGTTCAAAAACTCCCGATACCATTTCACAATACCCCACATCGGCTAAAGTAGATACCGTGGATACATACTTTGGAACAGAGGTTCCGGATCCATATCGCTGGATGGAAAACGATACTACCAAACAGGTAGCGGATTGGGTTACGGAACAAAACAAAGTAACCTTCGGGTTTCTGGATAAGATTCCCTACCGCGCGGCCATCAAAGCGCGCCTGGAAGCACTTAATAACTACGAAAAATTAGGTTCGCCTTTTAAGCGAGGCGAATACATTTACTTTTATAAGAATGATGGCCTGCAGAACCACTATGTACTTTATCGTAAGAAAGGTGAGCAAGGTGAAGCGGAAGTTTTTCTTGATCCGAATACTTTTTCGGCAGATGGTACTACGCGCTTAGGCGGAGTTTCTTTTTCAAAAGATGGTTCGCGTGTAGCGTATCAACTTTCAGTTGGCGGTCAGGATTGGACGGATGCGATTGTTATTGATGCCGTTACTAAACAACCGTTAGAAGATACCATTCGCAACATTAAGTTCAGTGGTATTTCGTGGCGCGGTAACGATGGCTTTTATTTCAGTACCTACGAAAAACCAAAAGGCAGCCAGCTTTCGGCTAAGACTCAAAATCATAAACTGTATTATCACAAAGTAGGCACACCGCGTTCGCAAGATCAATTAGTGTTTGGCGATGATAATAACCCAAGGCGCTATGTAGGTGGAGGTTTAACAGAAGACGAACGCTTTTTGATTGTAAGTGCTTCCACCAGTACTACCGGTAATGAACTTTACATTCAGGATTTGAATGACCCGAAAGGAAAACTAAAAACCATTGTGAACAATTTTGATAACGACCATAATGTAATCGACAATGAAGGCACGCGCTTTCTGGTACAAACCAATCTGAATGCCCCCAACAATCGTGTGGTGGAATTTGATTTTGCCAATCCGGCAATCGAGAACTGGAAAGATGTAATTCCTGAAACTGAAAACGTGTTGAGTTCATCCACAGGAGGTGGTTATCTGTTTGCGGATTATACCGTAGATGTGAAAACGCAGGTAAAACAATACGACATGAAAGGCAAACTGATTCGCAATGTTGAGTTGCCAGGCATTGGTTCTGCCGGTGGTTTTGGTGCTAAGCTGGAAGATAAGGAGCTTTATTATTCATTCACCTCATTCACGTATCCTACTACTATTTTCAAATACGATATCGCTTCCGGTAAATCGACTTTATACAATCAACCCAAAGTTGATTTCAATCCGGAGGACTATGAAACCAAGCAGGTATTCTACACCAGTAAAGATGGCACGAAGGTGCCCATGTTTATTGTTCATAAAAAAGGTATTGAGTTGAATGGTAAAAATCCAACCTGGCTGTATGCCTATGGCGGTTTTAGCATTAGCCTTACGCCTGGCTTTAGTCCTTCGCGCATTATGTGGTTGGAGAATGGCGGTATTTATGCACAACCCAACTTGCGTGGTGGTGGCGAGTATGGCGAGAAGTGGCATTTGGCAGGGACTAAAATGAACAAGCAAAATGTGTTTGATGATTTTATTGCCGCAGGCGAATACCTCATCAACGAAAAATATACGTCAAGTGATTACTTAGCCATAAGTGGTGGCTCTAATGGTGGCTTGTTGGTTGGCGCTACGATGACCCAGCGCCCCGATCTTGCCAAAGTAGCGTTACCGGCAGTAGGTGTAATGGATATGCTGCGTTATCATAAATTCACGGCAGGTGCAGGTTGGGCTTACGATTATGGAACAGCCGATGATTCGAAGGAAATGTTTGAGTATATCAGAAAATATTCTCCGGTACATGCCATTAAACCGAACACGGCTTATCCCGCTACGATGGTTACCACGGCCGATCATGATGACCGCGTGGTGCCCGCACACTCATTTAAGTTTGCGGCTACGCTACAAGAGAATCATACCGGAACAAACCCGGTGCTTATTCGCATTGATGTGAAATCAGGCCACGGTTCTTCTAACCTGAGCAAGGCAATTGAATCGGCAGCTGATCAATATGCGTTTACGTGGTACAACATGGGTGTAGTGCCACCTTTGGCGAAGAAAGATCTTTAGTAGTTTATTGCTTAAAAAGTTAAAAGCTTAAAGTCGGAAGGCTTTAAGCTTTTTGTTTTTTGGTGGCCTCTAACGTTTCAATTGACCATGGAAAGCTTGACTGTAATTCGGTATGCTGTTCCATTCGGTTTCTTTTCATCTTCTTTCAAAATTGTCTCTTACAAATATTCGACTCCTACGGAGTCGTTTTAAAAGTATTACGATCTACTACCAATATTGGACTCCTAACGGAGTCCTTTTTCATTAAACCCAAAAAATCCCGTTTGGGATTTAATGTTGGTAGAAAATGAACCAAAGATGAAAACGACCCCATCGGGGTCGAATGACGAAGTATTCCTCGACAATTCGAAATGCACCATCCAAGCTTTATGCTTTCAGTTTATTCGCAATTTTCTCGCCCACCAATTCTGTAAGCTCTTCCACGCTCGCCTCCTTAATTTTCTTTACAGATTTAAAATGTGCCAACAGTTTATCGGCTGTCTTTTTACCGATGCCCGGTATCTGTTCAATCTCGGTAACGAATGTATTGCTGCTGCGTTTTAGCCGGTGGAACGTAATGGCAAACCGGTGAGCCTCATCGCGGATGCGTTGTATCAATAGCAACGCAGGCGATTTTTTACTGATCAACAACGGCAGGTTGTCTTCCGGGTAATAAATTTCTTCCAACCTTTTGGCAATACCAATGATGGGAATCTTACCATAAAGTCCAAGTTCTTGCAAAGCCTCGCACGCACTGCTTAATTGTCCTTTGCCACCATCCACAATAATAAGTTGTGGATACTCACCTTGTTCTTCCATAATGCGCTTGTAACGCCTGGTTACAATTTCTTTCATGGAAGCAAAATCGTTGGGGCCAACAACGGTTTTGATGTTAAAATGACGATACCCTTTTTTATCGGGTTTGCCATCTACAAAGCGCACCATCGAAGCTACGGGCGATGTACCCTGAAAGTTGGAGTTATCGAAGCACTCAATAATTTTTGGGTATTGCAGCAAGCGCAGGTTCTCTTGCATAATGTGCAAAACTTTATTCTTCTTGTCTTTCTGCTCTTCCTTACTGATTTCTTTCTCGCGCTTTTGATAAAGCGCATTCTTTAAGGATAGATCAACTAATTTTTTCTTGTCGCCAATTTGCGGCAGCACATTTTCAAATGCATCTGCTTTAACGGTAAGCGGTACATTGGTATATACTTCCGGATTGCTGCTGCGATAGGTAGATCGTAAGCCCTGCACTACCATGCTCAAAATCTCTTCATCGGTTTCCTCCAGTTTCTTTTTAACCTCCAGGTTTTTAGAAAAAATGATCGAGCCTTCTTTTATCTGCATGTAGTTGATATAGGCATCGGTTTCGGTACTGGTAATGGTAATTACATCAATGTCTGTAAGCTTACGATTTACTACTAACGATTTGGTTTGAAATTTTTCGAGCAACTCTAATTTATGTTTGAAGATAGCTGCCTTTTCAAACTCCATTATTTCCGAAGCATTTTTCATTCTAAGTGCAAGTTCGTCTTCCACCACGCTTAAATCGCCTTTCAAAATGTTGCGCGCCTGTTTAATATCTTCGAGGTAATCGGCTTCGTTTTGCAATCCTTCACACGGGCCCTTGCAGTTGCCGATGTGAAACTCCAGGCATACTTTAAATTTTTTTTGTTCAATGTTTTCCTGCGAAAGCAGCAGGTTACAAGTGCGGATGGAATAAATCTGACGCACTAATTCCAACACACTTTTCATCGATACCACGCTGGAGTACGGCCCGAAGTATTCGCCTTGTTTGGGAATGTATTTGCGCGTGTAGATAATACGCGGAAACGGTTCATTTAAAATGCAGAGATAAGGAAAGGTTTTGTCGTCTTTCAGTAAGATGTTGTACTTGGGCTGGTATTGTTTAATGAAATTGTTTTCGAGCAGTAACGCATCGAACTCAGTATTGGCCAGTGTAAACTCTATCTTGAAAATCTCACTTACTAATTTTTCGGTTTTGCGATTGTATTGCGATTGTTTGTTGAAGTAGCTTGATACCCGCTTCTTCAAACTTTTAGCTTTACCTACATAAATCAGCTCGCCTTCTTTGTTGTAATAGCGATAAATACCCGGAGAATCGGGGATGGATGTAAGGATATTTTTCGGATCGATGGACACACCGCAAGTTACGAATCACAAATTATGAATTTGAAACTTGCTTAATGCTTAATATCCCATGGTTGTTCGTAATCAATGCTGGTAGTATCGTTTACAATATGCTTGCTGCAATCCAGTGTCATATCCAATCCGCTGGATGGGCGCTTAAACTGGCCTTTTACAATTCCGGATTGTGGATCGGCATAGAGTTTTTGCATGAATAAATCCCAGATGGGACGTGCAGTTCTTCCGCCTTGCCCGAACGTCCACGTAGGGAAATGAATGGCGCGTTCATCGCCACCGGTCCAGGCTCCGGCAACCATATTGTGTGTTATACCTACATACCAACCATCCGAGGCATCGTTGGTAGTTCCGGTTTTACCACCTACTTCGTTACCTTGTCGTACATCTCTGCTTAAGCCTAAAGAAGAGCCACCTTCTTCTTCGGCACCACCACGCAACATGTAAATCATTTTGTAAGCCGTTTGTTCGTTAATAGCCTCGCGTGTTTTTGGGTTGAAGATTTCAATTACATTACCGTTTTTATCTTCAATACGGGTTATGTAAATCGGTTCGGTATAAATGCCACTGTTTACAAACGTGGCATAGGCACCAATCAACTCATACAACGAAACATCGCTGGTGCCCAGGCACAAGGAAGGAACAGGGTCTAACTTGCTTTGAATACCAACCCGATGTGCAAACTCTACTACATTTTCGGCTTTTAACTCTTGCATTACTTGTGCGGTAATGGAGTTTACAGATTGTGCCATGGCTTTGCGAATGGTCATAGACTCGCCCGTACCTCTGGAGCCATCTGCGTTTAAAGGGTACCAGGGTGGTTGATTGGGAATATTAAATTGCGGAGAAATATCTTTTTTAATTACGCAGGGCGACCACCCATTTTCCATAGCCAAACCATAAACAAAAGATTTAAAAGTGGAGCCCGGCTGCCGCGTGCCTTGCTTTACGTGGTCGTACTTAAAGTATTTGTGATTAATGCCGCCCACCCAGGCTTTAATATACCCGGTGTAGGGATCAACCGCCATAAAGCCGGTTTGCAAAAAGTGTTTATAATAATTAAGTGAATCGTAGCTGCTGAACAACGTATCGCGCTCGCCATCCCAGGTAAAAACAGTCATCTTCTTTTTAACACTCAGCATGATCTTAAGCGAATCGGAATTCTCGCCATACTTCTGTGCGTAAGCTTTGTAGGCATCGGTTTGGCGAATGCGTTTTTGTAAAAAGTCTTTTATCTCTTTACCGTCTTCATCTACCCAGGGGTTACGGCCTCGTTTTTTCCATTCTTCTTTAAATTGTTTCTGCAAGGTTTTCATGTGGGTAGCCACAGCCTCTTCGGCATACTTTTGCATGCGCGTATCGATGGTGGTGTAAATTTTTAGACCTGAATTATATAAATCGATTCCGCGGTTGCGGCAATAGGTTAACATGTAATTGCCTAATACGGTGCGAAAGTAAGTGGCCAACCCTTCGTTTTGATTTTGGAATCGGTATTTCAAATCGATAGGCAGTGCTCTTACAGAATCGAATTGCGCTTGTGATTTTATTTTATAGCCATGCCGGAAAAGTTTATACAGCACTTCGTTTCGTTTGCGCAGCGATGATTCGGGGTTTCGTTTAGGATCGAACAAGGTTACAGCCTGCAGCATACCTACCAGCACGGCCGACTCCTGAATATTCAAACTGTCAGGTGCTTTATCAAAGTAGGTTTCGGCTGCTACTTTAATGCCGAATGTGTTACTGCTAAAGGTTGCCGTATTCAAATACATGGCAATAATTTCTTCTTTGGTAAAATTTTCTTCCAATTGAATAGAAATAATCCACTCCTTGGTTTTTTGAATGATGCGTCTTGGGTATTTACCAAGTTTGGCCAAATGACCATCCAAACTTCTGTCCGGATTCATGGTGTAAAGATTTTTGGCCAACTGTTGGGTTATGGTACTGCCACCGCCCTGAGGATTTAAGGTAATGATTCCGTACAACACCCGCAGGTAGGCCGGAAAATCCAGGCCGGGGTGATTGTAAAACCGGTGGTCTTCCGAAATAATCAGGGTTTTAACCAGGTCTTCTGACAATTCACTGAAATGTACCTGGCTGCGGTTAGCACCCCGGTAATAACGCCCCAGCGAAACACCATCGGCTGAAATTACTTCAGAGGAAAGATCGTTTTCAGGATTTTCAACTTCTACGGTGCTGGGCATAGCACCATATAAACCAAACAAATCGATTTTAACAGAATAGATATAAAGGGGAAACCCGATTATAAAACAGAGGAAGGCAATCCAGATGTATTGAATGGTTTTGCCTATCCACGGTTTTTCAATCCGCAACAGATTATTGATTTTGTTTTTGATAGTTACGATCAAAGAAGGTGAGGTACTCATCCAGTGCCTTGGTTCGGTAAAAAATCTGAAAATTATCTTTTGTAATTACAAAGCTATTGAATTTATAGTTTGCAACAGGTTTGGTAGGAGCAATCTGAGCGAGGAATTTGTCGAAATAACTCAAAGCGGTACTCTTGTTTGGCAAATCGCTTACCAGTGTAATGGTTTTTTCTTCGTTTAGAATAATGTTGGTGGTGGTAAGTTTCAACTCTTTAAATTGAGTATTGTTAAGTTTATCAAGGGCATTCGATACGGGAATGGTAATTTTATCGGTTGTGTTGTAAACAATTACAAAGCTATGTGTGCCTTCCAGCGATTTTAAAAACTGAATTCCGCGCGCGCGCTCTAACCTATTTAGTAAGTTTTTGGATGCGGCTAACAATTCTTCTGCATACGGCTTTAGTTCTCCATCAGGATATTTTTTGATGTATTCTCCTAATTCAAATTGATAGCGGGTTATATCTTCTGTTTTGCCGGTAATCAAAACCTGCAGTAATTCCAATTGAGGTGTAAACGTAGTTTCACCTTCCTGCAGGGCTTGCTTTAGTTTATCCTGTGCGGCACGCAGATTATTATTTTGAAACAATGTGTAGGCATCCTGGTAAATCAGTTTTTGTTTTTCTGCTGCCACGCTGGTCTCGCGCATATAGTCGGGGTTAATTAAAATGCGGGTAAAGGTAGAGCGTGGGTGGTTGGATTTTAACTCATTAGCATACACTTCGGCCCGGGCCGGGTCTGTATCTTTTGCAATTAAGTATAGTTTATAAAGCACTTCCGGAATATGCTGCGACTCAGGAAAGCGTTTCAATAATTTGGTATAAGACTCTGCGGCATTATTCTTTTCGTTAAGCTGAAAGTAAAACAAGTCGCCCAGCTTAAAGTATCCCTCTTCAATTTGGGCAAGTGCTTTGGCTTTATCTTCGGCTGTGCGCGGAATCTGACTGATTAGTTTGCCCGCTTCATCAACTTTTTGGGTGGCAGTGGCGGCTTCGGCCTGTATTTTTTGTGTTTGATTTCCGCTACCTGCTAGCAGGGGCCCGGGTTCCTGCAATACAGTAGTTTTATTCGATCTTCGCCAATTGTCTTCCAGGGGTATGGCTCCCCAAATCCGGTTAAATTCTGTTTGGCCTAAAGCAACTGCCGATGGATTACCAAAATACCAATCTACTCCACCGCCAGTATCTTGATTAAAAAATGGACTATTACTTGCATTGGAGGGGCCTGTGTAACTCTTGCGTTTTTTCTTTTTGGCCGAAGCCAAAGGTTTAGCCCGCTCAGCCAATACCGAATCAATCTGTTTGCGCAGTTGGGCAGTATCCATAGCAGCCATAGTTAATAAGCTGTCGTTCCAGGTTATAGCCTCGGTATGTTTTGCAAATTCACCTAACACCTCCTGTCTTTTTTTTATGAATTCATAGTTTTCAAAATCTTTCGGCAAGGCACCCATAGCGCTGTCGTAATACAATTTGGCCAGGCTGTATTTTTTTAACGAATCGAATTGCAATTGCCCGATGCGCAAATAAGCGCTGCCCTGAATACGTTTGTTGGTGCCGGCATGGGCAGCTAATGAATAACTTTCGATAGCTTGTTTCAGGTTACCTTGCTTGCGGTCAAACTCACCCAGCTCGTAATAGATCTTATCCTTAAACTCAATGTTTTTAGTGTCGGTTAACATTTTTTCGAATTGGCCCCGCAGGTGTTTTATGTCTCGCCTGTTATCTAACCGGGCTACCTGTGCCATGTTAAGCCGGGCATAAAAATCAATCTCATAATCGGGATTGGTGCCAATGCATTTGCGATAATAATTGTAGGCCTCGGCATCAAAGCCTAGTTTTTGGTAAACCTGACCAATCAAAAAATAAATTCTGCCTTTGCGATCGACTCGTTCCAATAGCGAATCGGCTAAGGCCAGGTTGCGCACCATGTAATCATAATTATTGCGCTCCTGATAGTAGTAAGCTTTTTCTAAGTAAAGCGCTTTTGCATTTTGCTTGCTTAGCTTTTCTTTTTCTAAGTAGCGAAAAGTTTCTTCGGCCCGGTCATACTCTTGTTGCTCTGTAAACGTACGCAGCAATTGCACCAGGGCCCGATGCCGGGTATCGGCATCGGGGCTTTTGGTGTTTACATATTTTAAAGTTTGAATGGCGTTTTGAAAATCGTACCCGTAAAGCCGGGCTTTGCCCACCAGCAGGTAGCTGTCATCTACCCATTTGCTATTGGGGTGCCGTTGTATGGCAAGCGAAGCCATCTTTATAATTTCTTCGGTATCTTTTTGGTACGATTTGGCTAACGTAGAATCAAGCTTTGGAAATAATCGTAAAATCTGGTTGGGGTCATCATCCAGACTTTTGGCAATAACCTTTTCTACTTCGCGGGTTTTTTCGCGGGCATAATAATATCCATTATAATGTGCGGCCGTATTATGATATATGTTGGCGGTAAAGGTGTTCTGTTCAACCGAACAGCCCACAAGCAGTAAACCCAACAAAACGATTATGGAAAGTCGCACTGGAAACAGTTTAGAACTACAAACGTAAAAAACAGATGATCAATATTATAATCGCAGGGAATATCTAATTTTGCCCAAAATTTAAAACATTTTGAAACCCAAAAAGACCTTATCGGAACGGCTTACCAACAAATACCTGATGGTAATTCGCAACGAGGAAAACCTGGCAGAAACATCTAACATTGGTTTTACCTATGCCAAAGTGTTGGTTATATCGGTATCTCTTTTTGTGTTGCTGTTTGCGTTTAGTCTCTTTTTATCCAAAACACTGCTGGCAAAATGGTTCGATCCTAAGCATGCCCAGATGGAAGCCAACAAAAAGTTGTACGAACTGGCGTTAAAAGTAGATTCGCTTGCTGTTGAAGTGCACCAGAAGGATATGTTCATTCAGAGCTTTCAACGGGTATTAAGTGGCGATACAGCCAGTGGTTTTACCGATCCGGCCGAGGCTTTCAGTTCAGAGAACAGACCACTATCGGCAGTGGGTAATATGAAACTCGCACCGTCCGACTCGTTGTTTCGCAAAGAGTTTGAGAAGAGTGAGTTTTCGTTGGTAACCCTGGCCAGTGGCAAGTACCGCGAGTTACAAGAGATGTTTTTCTTTACACCCATTACCGGTTTTGTGTCCGATCATTACGATATTAAGAAAGGACATTACGGTGTGGATATAGTTGCCAAAACAAACGAGCCTGTAAAATGTGTAGCCGATGGTGTAGTAGTGTTAGCTTCGTGGACGCAAGACTCGGGTCATGTAATAACCGTACAACACCGGGGTAACCTGGTTTCGGTTTACAAGCACAATGCCGGATTGTTAAAAAAAGTTGGTAGTTTTGTAAATGCCGGTGATATTATCGCTATAGTTGGCAACAGTGGCGAGATGACCGATGGCCCACACCTTCATTTCGAAATGTGGTACAATGGCAACTCGATTAACCCGGAAGATTTTGTAACGTTTTAAAAAAACCACAAGGCCATGTTAACATCAAAAGAGCAAAAACGAGCAGCAGACGAAATCAGCAACTCCAGTAATGTAATAGGAAAAGGTACGGTGCTGGAGGGCAACATCGAAACGTATGGCAACATTCGTATAGAAGGCAAAGTGCTGGGCAGCATTAAATCGAAATCGAAAATTGCGTTGGGGCACTCCAGCCACATTGAAGGTAACATCGTGGCTCAAAATGCCGATATAGAAGGCGAAGTAAAAGGCAAACTTGAAATTTCAGAGCTGCTGGTGCTAAAAGCTACAGCTAAAATTCATGGCGATATCCTTACCGGAAAATTGGTGGTAGAACCAGGGGCTGTTTTTAATGGAAGTTGTAAAATGGGTGCCATTATTAAAGATATTAAAATTGGTGAAAACGGAATGCATGCGCTGCGCCCCGAAGTAAAAGCCAATTGAGATTAATCGGATCAACATTTAAAAGCCACATTTCTGAACCCGGATGTGTGGCTTTTGTTTTTATCAGCCATGCGTAACGATCAAAAACCCGCAAACTCCTTTCTTAAATACAGTGGCCTGGGCTTGCAAATGCTGGTAACAATTGGAGTGGGTGCTTGGCTGGGCTACAAACTAGATCAATACCTTCAATTAAAGTTTCCTGTGTTTTTACTCACGTTTGTGTTTCTGCTCTTTGGCGGAGTGATGTATCAACTGTACAGAACATTGAATAAGGAATGATTCGGTATTTAATTATAATGCTGGCGGTTTTGGTTTTTTTATCAGGCTTGGTGTGGCTTGGCAACGGGCAGGGCTGGTGGCCTTTACCCCACATGTGGATACAGGTATTGGTATTTTTATTTCTGGCTACTCTTATTATAGGATTTAACCTGGTGCACATTCGCAAAAAGCAGCCTCAGACTTTTGCACTTTTTTATTTGTTATCTATTGCCGTAAAGATGGTAGCAGGGCTTGCCTTTATCTTTTTTTTGGTTTGGGATAACCCGGCTCATGCTTCGCCCACCGTAGCATTGTTTCTGGTTGCTTATATCTTTTTTACCATTGCCGAGGTTGTTTATTTGTTGCGCACAAGCCCCGGCCAGGAACACCGGAGTTAAATCCAAAATTCAGACAAAACATTTTTTTCAGATGGTTTAATTGATACTTTTGCAGTCCAAATAAAAGCCTCTGTTCCGACTGCGATGAAAAAGCCGTTTTTTGCCAAGAAATCAACGTTTTTCGCCCTTATTCTAATCGTTTTTTCAGGCATTTTTTCACCGGTTTTAGCATCGGACGAAGCAGGCCACGAAGCCGAGCCTTTTAATGCCAGCGAAGTAATTCTACACCACGTAATGGACGACCACCAGTGGCATTTTGCCGATTGGCTCGTAATGCCGCTGCCGGTAATTGTATATTCTTCTGAAAAAGGCCTGGACGTGTTTTCTTCCAGCCGGTTTTATGATGAACACCACAATACAGTTGAATACAACGGCTATAAACTAGATCATAATCACATTACCCTGGCCGATTCGGGCAAAGCGGTTCTGGATCTATCCATCACCAAGAACGTAGCCATGCTGTTTATAAATGCTGCGTTATTATTGTTTGTATTTACATCTGTAGCCAAAGGCTTTAAAAAGAACAACGGCAAAGCGCCAACCGGCTTGCAGTCTTTCTTTGAACCCATCATTTTGTTTGTACGCGATGAAATTGTGAAGCCGAATATCGGGCACCATTACGAGCGCTTTATGCCGTACATGCTTACCTTGTTTTTCTTTATCCTGTTCGGAAATTTGTTAGGCTTACTGCCAGGCGCGGGTAACCTTACGGGGAATATCGCAGTAACGATGACGTTGGCAGTGTTCACGTTTTTGATCACCAACTTCAATGGTAATAAAGGTTATTGGGGCCACATCTTCTGGACTCCGGGAGTACCACTTCCATTACGTATTGTAATTCTACCAGTAGAAATCATTGGAATTTTTACCAAGCCATTCTCATTAATGATTCGTTTGTTTGTGGCCATTACTGCTGGTCACATCGTGTTGTTGAGTTTGATTTGTCTCGCATTCATATTTGGGAGTTACGCGGTGGGTCTTGGCTCATCGTTAATTGTGTTGTTTATTAATCTGATTGAGTTGTTGGTGGCCGGAATTCAGGCTTATGTGTTTACGATGTTCTCATCGATGTACATTGGTATGGCTGTGGCCGATCACGGACACGATCATTAAAAATAGTATTAAAGAAATCCCTCGGCAGTAGGTCGCGGGTGTGTTTAACTTAAATAAATAAAACTATGTTGTTCGCTCTATTATTGGACATTAGCTACGCAATCATGGGTGCTGGTATTGGTGCTGGTCTGGCTGCAATTGGCGCTGGAATTGGTATCGGTAAAATCGGTGGTTCTGCTATGGAAGGTATGGCACGTCAGCCAGAAGCTTCAGGCAAAATCCAGAACGCCATGCTTGTAATCGCGGCTCTTATCGAGGTTGCAGCTTTGTTTGCTCTCGTTATTTGCTTGTTGATTTCTTTCAAAGGCTAAAAAATTTAAAAGACTCGCCCCGATACTGGATCGGGGTAGTCTTTTTTTGAGTTCTTATTTAACAACAAAAGTTTTAGGTAAAACAAAGTTCTATGGATTTACTAACCCCCGGCCCCGGTCTCATTATCTGGCAAGCATTCATCTTCTTGCTGTTAATATTCTTGTTAGCAAAACTTGCGTGGAAACCAATTCTGGGTTCGCTTAAAGAACGTGAGCAATCTATTCAACAAGCGTTGGATGCTGCGGAGCAAGCCAAAAAAGAAATGGCTAACCTGAAAGCTGATAATGAAAAACTTTTGCGCGAGGCTCGTGAGGAGCGCGATAAAATCTTGAAGGTTGCACGCGAAGCGGCTAATCAAATGCACGAGCAGGCACAAACCGATGCGAAGAAAACTGCAGATAAAATTATTGAGGATGCCAAAGCCATCATTCAAACCGAAAAGAATGCCGCATTGCGCGATGTAAAAGCACAAGTTGCGGCCTTTTCGCTTGAAGTTGCTGAAAAGCTGATTAAGAAAAATTTGTCTGACGATAAGGCGCAGAAGGATCTGGCCGAAGCTTACAT
This sequence comes from Cyclobacteriaceae bacterium, assembly GCA_019638395.1. Lineage (GTDB taxonomy): Bacteria > Bacteroidota > Bacteroidia > Cytophagales > Cyclobacteriaceae > ELB16-189. The sequence continues at coordinate 464,491 of JAHBTX010000002.1, read as the reverse complement.
CAAAGAACTTAAGTTGAACTAATACATGGCCGATTCTCGCGTTGCTTCCCGATACGTAAAATCACTCCTTGGTCTGGCCGTGCAGCAAGGTGTAGTTGAGCCTGTACATCAGGATATGCAACTGTTTGCTCAGGTATGTCGCAACAGCCGCGACTTTGTGCTCATGCTCAAAAGCCCGATTGTTCGCCACGAAAAAAAGCGCGCGGTGTTAGAAACGTTGTTCAAAGGAAAGGTACATCCGCTTACCATGGGGATTATTGACATCCTTACCAAGAAAAACCGTGAACCACTTTTGCCTGCTATTGCAAGCGAGTTTCATGTTGCATACAACGATTTTAAAGGCATTGGAAAAGCTTCAGTTACTTCCACTCAACCTTTGGATGCCAAATTGCGCAGCGAAATTGAGTTGCTGGTGAAACAGCTTAGCAACAAAAAAGAAGTTGAACTGGAAGAGAAAGTAGATAAAGATCTGATTGGTGGTTTTGTGTTGAACGTAGGCGACCGCCAGATAGATGCTTCAGTAAAAAGTAAACTCAAGGCGTTGAAACTGAAGTTCAGTGAAAACCCTTTCGTAAAAGAATTTTGACCTCACCCCTAACCCCTCTCATAGAGAGGGGAACATAGGCGGTGTGGAGAGTAGATTGAAAAAATTAGTTAATAGAAATTTTGAATTAAAAGTATATGGCAGAAATCAGACCCGAAGAAATCTCAGCAATACTTCGCGAACAACTTTCGCAGTCGCGCACCGCTACTGAATTACAAGAGGTAGGTACCGTACTTACCATTGGTGATGGTGTGGCTCGTATTTATGGACTTACCAAAGCACAAGCGGGTGAGTTGGTTGAATTTGAGAACGGACTAAAAGCATTGGTGCTTAACCTGGAAGAAGATAACGTAGGTGCCGTATTGTTGGGCGATGGCAAAGGCATTAAAGAAGGTGCTACAGTAAAACGCACCGGTCAGATTGCCTCTATCAAAGCAGGCGATGGTTTGTTGGGTCGTGTGGTAAACACGTTGGCCGAGCCAATTGATGGCAAAGGTCCGGTGGAAGGCCAGGTATATGAAATGCCATTGGAACGCAAGGCTCCCGGAGTAATTTTCCGCCAGCCGGTAAACGAACCCCTGCAAACCGGCATCAAAGCAATTGATGCGATGATTCCGATTGGTCGCGGTCAGCGCGAGCTGATTATTGGTGATCGCCAGACTGGTAAAACTGCTGTTGCGATTGATACCATTATCAATCAAAAAGAATTTTACGAAAAAGGCGAACCGGTTTATTGTATTTATGTAGCGGTTGGACAAAAAGCTTCTACTGTTGCTGGTGTGGCTGCCACCTTAGAAAAGGCGGGCGCACTAAAATATACTGTAATTGTTTCGGCTTCGGCTTCCGATCCGGCTCCGATGCAATTCTTTGCTCCGTTTACCGGTGCGGCTATTGGCGAGTTCTTCCGCGATACCGGTCGCCCGGCATTGGTAATTTATGATGACCTTTCGAAGCAGGCTGTTGCTTACCGCGAAGTGTCGTTGTTGTTACGCAGACCTCCAGGACGTGAAGCTTATCCAGGTGACGTATTTTATCTTCACTCACGCTTATTGGAACGTGCCGCTAAGATTATCAACAACGATGGTATTGCTGCCAACATGAACGACCTGCCACCTTCATTGAAAGGGGTTGTAAAAGGTGGCGGTTCACTAACCGCGCTTCCGATTATTGAAACACAGGCCAATGACGTGTCGGCATATATCCCAACAAACGTGATTTCGATTACCGATGGCCAGATCTTCTTGGAGACTAACTTATTTAACTCTGGTATCCGTCCAGCTATCAACGTAGGTATTTCGGTATCGCGTGTGGGTGGTAATGCGCAGATCAAATCGATGAAGAAAGTTGCCGGTACATTAAAGTTAGATCAGGCACAGTTCCGCGAATTGGAAGCGTTTGCCAAGTTCGGTTCCGACCTTGATGCAGCTACCAAATTGACTATTGAACGTGGTCGCAGAAATACAGAAGTATTGAAGCAACCGCAATATGCGCCCGTGCCCGTTGAAGAACAGGTGGCGATGATTCTGGCTTCTACCCGCGGTTATATCGATCGTGTGCCTGTAACCAAGGTAAAGGAGTTTGAAAAAGAATTTATTGAATTGTTGCGCGCTCAGAACAAGCAAACATTAGCCAACTTCAGGGGTGGTAAATTTGAAGATGCCGATGTGGATGTGATTAAGAAAGTAGCAACTGAGTTAGCATCGAAATACTAATTTGAAAATTAGCTGATTTGAAAATTTGAAGAGAGAGTCTCTCATTTTCAAATTTTCAAATTCTCAAATTGCCTAATTGAATTTATGCCAAGTTTAAAGGAAGTTAAAAGCAGAATAACCTCAGTAATCTCTACCCAGCAGATTACCAAAGCCATGAAAATGGTGGCGGCTGCTAAATTGAGAAAGTCGCAGGAGCGGATTACGCAAATGCGTCCGTATGCTCAAAAGCTTACCGGGTTATTTCAAAACCTTTCGGCTGCCGGACAAGATGAGCAAGCCTGGTATAGCAAGCAACGCTCGGTTGAAAATGTATTGTTGGTTGTTATCAGTTCTGATCGCGGACTTTGCGGTTCCTTTAATAGCACTATTATTAAGGCTGCAAGCAAACTGGCTTCAGAAAAATACAGTGATCAAAATGCAAAGGGTAAGCTTACCGTTCTACCTTTAGGAAAAAAAGCATTTGAGTATTTCAGCAAACGGGGCTACAAAATGGAGAATGGTTTTTGGAATATTTTTCAAGGACTTTCGTACGATGGTGTAGCGCAGGTGGGCGAGTTTTTGATGGATGAGTTCAAGGCAGGTCGATACGATAAAATTGAAATCGTGTATAACGAATTCAAAAATGTGGCTACTCAGATTTTGCGTACCGAACAATTCTTGCCGGTATTGCCGGTGGCGAAAGAAAAATCATCGCAAACCGAAGTAGATTATATCTACATGCCTAACCAAGAAGAAATTGTTACAGGTCTTGTTCCAAAAGCACTTAAAATACAATTGTATAAAGCTGTACTTGATTCCAATGCTGCAGAAAACGGTGCGCGGATGACAGCTATGGATAAAGCAACCGAAAATGCGGGCGAGTTACTAAAAGACTTGAAGCTTACCTACAACCGTACCCGCCAGGCAGCCATTACCAAAGAAATTCTGGAAATTGTGGCTGGTGCCGAAGCATTGAAGTCCGCGTAACAAAAAACACTAACCATCAAATAAAAGCTCTCGGAAAAACCTAAGAGCTTTTTTTATTTTTAGGGATGCTTCGGGTATATCGGCTTCTGAATCTGCTCAGTTTAGATGTGGCATTTGGTGCAATTATAACCGCATTGTTCTTTTCAAAGGTATGGCAGGCACCGGTGCGCTATTACGGAGTGGTTGCCCTGGGTTTAACCGTATGGATCATTTACACAACCGATCGGTTAATGGATGTGAGGAAGTTGAAGCAGTCAGCCATTAGCGAACGGCACAAGTTTCACCAAAACAATTATAAGGTTTTAAGCATAGCAGTTGGTTTAACTATAGTGGTTGTGTGCATACTGGTACTCTTTGTAAGGCCAGCGGTACTTGCAGGGGGGTTGCTGCTTGCTCCACTTATTGCCTTGTATCTGCTGCTTCAGAAAAAACTACCCATTAAAGAGTTAATCGTTGCGCTTATGTACACGTTTGGTGTGTTGCTTCCAGCCTGGCCCGGTAGTTGGAACATCCTCTTTTCAGAGGCTGGAATGATTGCACAGCTTTTTTTCATAGCACTCACCAACTTGTTATTGTTTGCATGGTTTGAAGAATCGGCAGATCGGGCTATGGGCCAGCACTCGATGGCCACTCGGGTTGGCAAGTGGGCTGTTGCCCGCTGCATTTTTGTGTTGATGGGCTGCGGCATGGTTTTTAGTCTTTTCTATGCTTCGATGTTTAATCCCCAAGGTTGGATATTTTTTTGCATGTGGTTATGCCTGGTTGTAGTATATACCTTTCAAAGTTATTTCGGTATGGCGGAACGCTACCGGCTATGGGGCGATGCGGTCTTTTATCTGCCCGCAATCGGGCTATTCATCAATCGCTAATTGAAATGAAGGGTGGCGGGTATAATTGGTTGGCACCCTTTTACGATGCGTTGGCGCGGGTAGTTGTAGGTAAACAGATTCAGCAAATGCAATTAAAATTGCTCCGCCATCTTCATAATCGCAAAAAGCTTTTGATAATTGGTGGTGGTACCGGTTGGATCTTGCCATACATTTTTCGTGTTAATCCTACCCTGATTATTCATTATGTGGATGCATCCGAAAAAATGCTTATACAGGCGCAAAGAAATGCTGCAGAAAATAAGTTGATTCAGTTTATTAAGGGAACAGAAGCGGCTATACCTGCCTACAACTATGATGCAGTGCTTACACATTTTTACCTGGATCTGTTTCCGGAAACACAACTCACCAGGTTGATAGTCCAGCTAAAACTTCACCTCGTAAAAGATGCCCTTTGGCTAGTGTCGGATTTTGAGAATCAAACCTGGGTGCATCGGCTTCAAACCCGGGCCATGTACTTGTTCTTTCGGATGGTTACCAACCTTCGAACCAATGCTTTACCGGCCTGGCATCGGGTGTTGATTCAGGCTGGTTGTGTTGCATTACAAAGTGCATATTCCACCAACAGATTTATTCGATCAGTAGCGTTTCATGTTAACATTACCTGAATCTTACGCTACTCTTACCTGCGGTCATGAAATTCCCAAAAAGTAACTTATCTTGTCGGTTTGGTGTTACGAAATGAATACGGAAAAGCGCTCGCAGACACTCACCATGCAACAGATCATTGACAACCTGCCGGTGGTTGTTTTTGAATATACCGTGCAGCCAGATGGTTCGCGCGACTTTACTTACCTGAGCACCTCCTGCGAAAAAATTCTAGGCATTGAGCGCGAGCTCTTACTTAGCGGTTCGTATCCGATGAAGGTTTTTATTCATCGTGCCGATTGGCCTCACTTTGAGCAAAACCTGGAGCTCACCATACGCGAGGTAACTACTTTTAAATGGGAGGGCAGAATTTTAAATGCCAAAGGTCAAGCCATTTGGGTGGAAGTTTCGGGCGATCCGGTTTTGTTACCCGATGGCCGTATTACGTGGAGTGGTGTGATAAACGATATAGGCGAACGAAAAGAACTTGAGAATAGACAACGTGAAGCAGACAGGCGTTACCGCGAAGCGGCAAGCCTCTTTTCGGAATTATTCAACAACTCGCCTATGGCCATTGTATTGCTGGATAGCGAAGGCAATGTGCAGCAGGTAAACCGGGGTTTTGAATTACTATTTGGCTATACCATAACCGAATTGCGGGGCAGTAGTTTAAATGAGTTTATTGTACCCGCTGAGTTGGAGTCGGAAGGCAATGATCTGAACTCGTTAATTTCGGCTGAGCAGGTTGTGAAAATTGAAACCACACGCTTGCGCAGAGACGATGTGCCGGTATCGGTAATTATTTACGGTGTGCCCATCCATCTGGAAGATAAAACCATTGGTATTTTCGGTGTGTATGTGGATATAACCGATCAGAAAAAAATTGAAGAGGAGTTGAAGATCAGAAATTCTGAGCTTGATAATTTTGTTTACAAAGTATCGCACGATCTGCGAGCACCTTTATCATCCGTTTTGGGTCTTGTTAACCTGGCCCGAATGCCCGGCAATGACGATAGCCTGGCGGAGTATGTAAAAATTATTGGCGATAAGGTTGACCAACTGGATCATTTTATCAGCGATGTGTTAAGCCATTCTAAAAACCTGAAGTTGGATGTGAAAACGGGGGCCATCGATTTTGAATCGATTATTCACAAAACCTTTCAGGATTTGAATTACATGACCGGAGCCGACAAGGTGGATTTAGATTTAAAAGTAACAGGCCCTGTTTTTCACAGCGACCCTTGGCGCATAGGCGAGATTTTTCGCAACCTGATTTCCAACGCCATTAAGTATCGTAAAATTAATGATGATACTTGCCGCGTTTACATTCGGGTAGATGTAACCGATGAGCAAGCGGATATTGAATTTAAAGATAATGGCATTGGAATAAGTGCTGAAAACCTGAGCCGGATTTTTGAAATGTTTTATCGCGCCAGCGAGCAATCGCAGGGCTCGGGCCTGGGATTGTATATTGTTAAAAATGCGGTTGATAAACTGAATGGTACACTAACCGTACACAGCCAACCCGGTATTGGTACCACGTTTGAAATTACATTGCCCAATAAAGCCAGCCAATTGTTATCTTGATTTTGCATGCAAGTTAAAGAAGTTAGTACGCCCCAGCATAAGCGCGAATTTATTGAACTACCGGTAAGGTTGTATCAACATACACCCAACTGGATAAGACCCTTGGATGCCGACATAGAAGGTGTGTTCGACAAAGAAAAGAATAAAACGTTTCAGCATGGCGAATGCATTCGTTGGATTTTGCTTGATGATGCCGGTAAAACAATTGGCCGCGTGGCTGCTTTTGTAAACCAGAAAACCACTAACAAAGGGAATGATCAACCCACCGGTGGCTTGGGATTTTTTGAGTGCATTGAAAACGAGCAGGCGGCATTTTTACTTTTCGATACATGCAAAAATTGGTTGCAGCAACGAGGTATGGAAGCCATGGACGGCCCCGTAAATTTTGGCAATCGCGATAGGTGGTGGGGTTTATTGCTGGAAGGTTACGAGCGCCAACCAAACTACCAATGCAATTACAATTTTCCATACTACCAGAAATTTTTTGAAGCATACGGTTTTCAGGTTTACTTCTATCAGTTTACGTTCGGCCGGCCAATAGAGGGCCCGCTGGATGACCGGCTTTATGAAAAGGCTGCGCTGGTGGCAAAAAATCCGGAGTATAGTTTTAGTTACCTGAAAAAATCCGAATGGAACAAATTACCGTCACTAATCCGCCAGGTGTATAACCAGGCTTGGGCAAAGCGAGGCGAAATACCGGAGTTAACCGAATTACAGGCAAAACACCTGGTAAAGCAGATGAAGCCCATTATGGATGAGAAGTTATTGTGGTTTGGGTACTACAAAAATGAACCCATTGCATTTTTTCTTTCCTTACCGGAGGTAAACCAGATTTTTAAACATGTAAACGGAAAGATGAATTGGCTTGGTAAAGTAAAGTTTGTATGGCATACATGGATGAAGACAAACAAGAAAGCGTTTGGTGTTTTATTTGGATTGGTGCCTGAACATCAAGGCAAGGGTGTGGATGGGGCCATTATTGAAGCCTTTCGCAAGCTGGCACATGGCGGTGGGTTTGCTTATACTGAATATGAAATGAATTGGATAGGTGATTTTAATCCGAAGATGATACGCGTTGCTGAACAAATTAATGCTGTAGTAGTAAAACGACATGCCACCTACCGGAAACTATTTGATGAAACCAAGCCTTTTACGCGAATGCCAATTGTGAAATAGTATGCAAGAGGAAGAAGAAACACGATCTGGTTTTTTAATTCGCAACCTGCTGCGGGGGTTAATCTGGTTTGCCGTAATTATTACCACGTTTATTCTGCTGGAAGGTTATATTCAGGAAAACTTCAAAAGTCATATAGAAGACATAAGGGCCAACCCCGGTATTTTATACGGCATGTACACGCTTTCAGAAATCGTTTTTGGAATTCTTCCTCCAGAGCTTTTTATGATGATTTGGGTGTTGGATAAAATTGATCTGGCCGGCTTTATTATCAACCTCTCTATTCTAACAGTAATCTCCTATGGAGCCGGAATATTGGGTTACTTCATCGGTAATAAATTCTCCAAAACCGCTTTTTACCAAAATCGCATCCGCGAAAAATATTTGAAACAGTACGAAAAGAATCTGAAAAAATTTGGTGGCTACCTGGTTTTTGTTGGAGCCATTACACCCCTGCCATTTTCTGCCATGTGTATGCTGGCCGGCTCAGTAAATATGAACTTTAAATACTTTATGCTGATTTGTATCAGCCGTGTGTTACGCTTTGCATTATATGGGTGGATGGTGTGGAGTTTCCCGAATTGGTTTAATGGGTAAAACTCAGACTTTGCCCAATTCCTTTAAAGAACAGGTTCGGATTCCAAATAAAGTGTACAGCGGGCAGAAACTAACTAAACTGGTAAGTAAAAACACTCCTCCTGCTATTACTAATAGTAGCCCAGGCGTGCCTGTAACAACATCTGTAAAATAAAGTACTGCAAAAATTAGTGCCAGCGCAACGCGAATAATTCGATCTGCATTTCCCATGTTCTTTTTCATTGTGTTAAGCGGTTTGTTGTAACAACATTACAGGTTATGCCAAACTTTGTTTGTAACAAATGTTACAGAGTAATTACTTTATTGGGAGTAATTTGATTTTTTGTGCCGTTGCCTTTTCAATTTTAGCCCGACTGAAGTAAACGGTAAAATGTTGATCGGTAGCCCAGCCTTCAAATAAGTTGCGGTAATACGGACTTGCCGGATCGCCACTTTGGCCTGGCGCATTGGTGAAGCGGGTTCTATCCCAATCGGTAACATCGGCCACCATTCTAAATGTAGCGCCATGACTTTGATTATCGTTGTTGCTGGTAACACCAGGTGTAGAGGCTGAACCACCGCGCGGTAGTGGTCCGCATTCCAATATTTTACGAACCGAATCATTCACGGCATTACTGAGTGGATGTTTTATTAACACATGATGATTAGCCGGTTGCCCGTACTGCCATTTCGATTTATCAGCACCTAATTTTTTCGTTACAGCTTCAATCGCTTCCGTTAACGCAGTAAGTAAAAACTGATCGCGATTACCCAATTCTTTTCTATTGCTGGTTAACCAAAGGATCAATTTTTTTGTGGACACTGATTTTAGAATTGTTCGGGCATTTTCCGGAACAAATAAGCCATACGCTTTCTCCAACATTTTCTTTTCCCATGCCGCGTAGATGGTTGCTGCTATGGATTGTTGGTTCATGGTGTAATCCCAACCTAATAAAAGTTGTCGCGCTTTTTCAGTTTCACCAGTTGCAGTTAAGTTTTGTAAAAAAGGCACAAGCTTGCGTGCGGGGTTACTCAGGTAATCAAATTGCAGTTGCTGCATATCGGCAAACGAAATTTTATCGCGCGTAGTCAGCACTTCATTAATTCTATTGGCGCGGCTGCTATCGGCCCATTCCCAACCTACGGCATAGCGATGGTTGTAATCGGCAGCTACTAAGTTTTCATTGGCGGTAACCCAAAATCCTTTTTGCGGATTGAAGGTGTTGGGTAATTCTTTTATAGGTAGAAAACTTTCCCACTCGTAACTGCCATCGCCTGGTACAGGTACAAGTCCATCCCAGTTTTTTCGAATGGGCGCAATGCCCACTGTTTGCCAACCAATGTTTCCTTTCTGATCAGCCCAAATCATATTCTCACCGGGTATGTGGCTGTAAGTGCAGGCCTCACGAAACTCTTCCCACGTAGTGGCAGCATTCATACGTAAGCTGGCCAGGTAAGGAGCGCCACCGGGTTGCATCCACGCAGCACGTACAGCATACGCCTTGTTGCGCTTTACATCCACAAATGTAACAGGGCCATGCCGCGTGTATTTGTGTTCAACAAAAACCGGATTTGCATTTTTAACATGTATGGTATCCACAATCAAAGTCATTTCTTCCCATGCATTGTTATACCAATATTGATTTGGGTTTTGCGGATTGATGTTATACACCATCAGGTCTTCACCATCAATGTTGAAAATGGTTAACCCCCATGCACCAAAATCATTATGCCCGATGGAAATGCCGGGAATAGTAGGTTCGCCACCACCCACTACATTCCAACCGGGTGCATTGAGATGAACCATGTAGCGCAGCGAGGGTACCGCCACTGCACGATGCGGATCATTCGCCAACATAGGCGAACCGGTTTCTGATTTTGCACCACTAACAATCCAGTTGTTGCTACCAATAGACCGGCTTTCGGAATCAATCATATCCGCATAGGCAGCCTCATTGGCCAAGGCCAATTTTTTAAAATTTGTTTGATCGGGATTATGCGCATGTGCGAGATACTCGGGCTTAAATGCAATTGGTTTGCGAAAAGCATCATAGAGCTCTACTATATTTTCGAACAGACCCTCGGTATCAATTTTTTTATCGAGTGTTAAATGCGGTTGTCCGGGTTCAAACGTGCGCAGGTCTTTTACTTTATCTTCGCCTATCAACGCAACGGCCCGCGCTATCACCAACTCATCGGTGATGTTACCCAGCAAACCTTGATGGCGCGAGATTACTAATTCGGGTGTCCACAACTCTGGCTTAATTCCTAAAAGCTTGAATTCGATGGGCAGTAGCGATGAATCGCTTTTTGTTTTGGTGATGTATGCATTAATGCCTTCGGTAAACGCAATAATGATAGCCTCGCCATTGGGATGATAATGATTAAATTCTTTTTTCAAGTCGCCCCGGTATTTAAATAAGCGCGTACCTATATCGCGCTTCAGTTCAGCTTCGCCTAAAATTTCAGCTACGGTGCCGGTGGCTTGTCTGCGCCAGATTTCAAATTGAAAAAGTCTATCCTTCGCTGCGCAATAGCCTTGCGCAAAAAACAAATCGTGTTCGTTTTGTGCGTAGATGTGATTAACTCCGGCCGAGTCGCGCAGAATTTCAACGGGTTGTTGCAGTCCGGATATCTGAAGTGTGTTTTGATTTTTTTCTGAACACGCAAAAACGAAAAGCAAGAACAGGTAAAGGAGATTTTTCATTTGAGTTGTGAATTACGCGTTAGCAATCTTTAGCACGGCATCAATAAACCGATCTAAATCTTTAGTGGTAGTGTAAACGTGCGGGGTGATGCGCACGGCATTCAACTTCTCCCATTTTACGGAAGTAGTGTGTATCTGAAACTGGTTAAAAAGTTTGGCGGAGATATCAACCGCTTCCATGCCGGCAATGCTAAATGTACCCAACGCACACGAGTATTCGGGTTTTAACGAGATGTGTAATTTAATTTTAGAATGTTTGGCAACCGCCTCGCACCAATATAACTTCAGGTAATGCAAGCGTTCTTGTTTACGCTTACTTCCTATGGCGTTATGGAAATCTATAGCCTGCCCAATGGCTTGCTCGGGTGCGAATGATCGGGTGCCCAACGCTTCAAACTTTCGGATGTCGGCACTTTGTGGTTTTTCCACCGAGAATAATGGCCATGTTTTTTCTATCAATGGTTTACGCATGTGTAACATACCGGTGCCAAAAGGTGCGCACAACCATTTATGTAAACTCGTTCCAAAATAATCGCATTCAAAATCTGAAATTTTATAATCAAGATGCGCGAAGGAATGTGCAGCATCGACAATAGTAGTAATGCCGTGCTTGCGCGCTTCGGCACAAAGTTTAGCTACGGGTGTAATTTGTCCGCTCCAGTTAATGATGTGTGTAAGGTGCCACACTTTGGTTTTGGGTGTGGTTGCACTTGTATAAAGGTTCAACAGTGTTTCATCATTTTCAATGGGCAACTCAGGTGTAATCCAATTTATCTTGATGCCTTCGCGCAGTTCGCGTTGCTTCCAGGCATGTATCATGTTAGGATAATCATAACGCGTCATTACAATTTCATCACCACGTTTGAGATCAGTGCCCCATGTAATAGTACCCAGCGCTTCGGTGGTGTTTCGATTTATGGCAATCGTATCGGCATCCACTCCGGCAAGGTCGGCCAGTTTTCTGCGCAAGGGTTCGCGCCCGGCATCGAGAATGCGCCACATGTAATACGTGGGCGCTTCGTTACTCAAATGGTAATAACGATCAACAGCATCTTGCACCACCTTAGGCTGTGGACTAACACCACCATTATTCAGGTTCATGATGTTGGCACTAACCGTGTAGGCCTGCGCCATGCGGGCCCATAGTTCTTCATCGGCAGCGGCCAGCGTTGGCGAAAGTTTATTGAGCGAAACCAAAGCCTCGCTAATATCTTCGGCTAAAGCCTGGCTGGCGATTGAGGTTAATGAAAGCGCACCGGTGGCGCTTAACGCTTTTTGAAAGAACGATCTGCGGGTGGACATCGAGAGTAATTTGAAATTCAATGTAATTGTTTTTGAGATCAGATTTTTGCCAGTGTTGGGCAATGGATTTACTAAACTGTTTTTCTATATATTCCTTAATCCGGTACGTATAGCCATGACTTAGCTTTTGGTTGGTGTAATAATAAGTTTTTGCTTTTTGTCACGATCTAAGAAGTGAAAGCAATAGATTAATAACACCAAACAGAAAGCCACATTATATGAAACTGTTAATTAGTTCCGAGGTAGCAAAACTCCATCTTTTTTTATTTCTATTTTAACCTTCCTTTCCTTCGGTGATCTGAAGTTTGAATATTTTTATTGTTTCCTCAACCACACCATTACTTTGATGGATACTTATTTGTAAATCTATTTCATTTTGATCCTTGCCTATTGGGATTGAAATTTCTTGCCCAACATTTGGACGTAGGCTAATTTGAAAGGAGTATCTAGATTGAGACATCAGTTTGATTATAGCCTCCGCAGTGGTTTCTGGTGTTATCCGAGCTTTTTCTGTCAAGACTTTTGCTCTTTCGACATCATTTATAATCATCATAACATTTTCTAATGGTTCTTGACCAATGAGATTGAGCAAAAATTTAGGTTCTTCACCAAAGAAGGCGGGAATAACCTCAATATAACTATTACCACCAGTAATCTTTGAGTAAATCTGATTGCTTACATTGGCTAGTTTTGAATGGAGGTCAGTATTTTCTCTTCTTAAATTATCTATAGTTTTCGATTGTTTTTCAAGGTTAAGGGTTAATTCAGCATTCTGAAGTTCAAGGCTATCAATTTTTTCAATTGTTATTTACTCTGACCTCAGAATCTTATCAGATTTTTCTGATGAATACTTATCTTGTTTGTGCTTCCCAAATAGCGCAAAACCTCCAATTATTAATGCCATTAAACCGGCCAAAAGATTAAAGTGTAAAGGTTTAAATGATGTAAATGCATAGTAAAGGCCAATCGTTAAAATGACGAATCCTATTATGACAATTAAAAGAATCATTCCTTTGTTCATTTCAAATACAATATACTACAGGCTAAGATAATTTAATTGGGAGAAGTCATAATTTTAAAAACCTATTTGTGATCATTGATTGGTGAGTTGTGATTTAGAATTTGGAGTTACTGATAAACGATCACAAATCAATCATCACAAGTCAATAATCGTAATCCTAGCTACTTCACCTGCTGCAGCCTTCTCAATGCAGGCGCCTTCCAGGCCGTAATCCCCACCACACTAAGTGTCATTAGCCCCCCGAAAATTACCGAAGGCACCACACCCAGTAACTTTGCAGCAATTCCCGATTCCAGCATACCTATCTCATTAGACGAACCAATAAACATACTGTTAACGGCTGCAACTCTGCCTTTCATGTTTTCGGGTGTTAGTGTATGAATTAATGTACTGCGCACAATGACACTCACACAATCAAACATGCCACTAAGAACAAGCAAGGCCATCGATAACCAGAACCAGGTAGAAAGGCTAAACGCGATCATGGCCAAACCAAAACCAGCCACACAGATCAATAAAATTTTCCCAATATTTTTCTTAATTGGATTTCGGGTAATGTAAACTGCCATTATTACTGCTCCTATGGCTGGTGCTGCTCGCAAAAATCCGAGCCCGGTTTTACCAATATGTAGAATTTCATCTGCAAAGAAAGGCAACAGCGCCACCGCACCACCAAAAAGTACCGCAAATAAATCCAGCGAGATGGCACTTAGAATAATCTGATGATTAAAGACAAATTTTAGTCCGGCTTTTATTTTAGTCCACGTACCTTGCTCGTTGCTAACCGCGGGTAGCGGCCGGTTGGGAATAGAGAGATAACAGATTAAGGCAATAACAACCAGTATAGCATCGGTTGCATACGCTGTAGTAATACCAAAGAATCCGTAAATCAAACCACCCAGCATGGGGCCTCCTACGGCCGCGCCTTCCCAGATGGTGCTGTTCCACGTAATAGCATTTTGATACAGGTTGCGATTAACCAACTGCGGCATAAACGAAAAGTTAGCAGGTGATAAAAATCCACGCGCAATACCACTAACAAAAATTACGGCATAGATAGCAAGTGCGCCATGCGCAATTAAATATGCACCTGGATTTGTGGTAAAGAATAACAGTGCAGCAGAACAGCAAGCTAGTACACTTACACAGGCAACAATAATTTTTTTACGTTCTACAATATCGGCCAGGTGGCCGGCATAGAGCGAGACCGTTATGGCCGGAATGGCTTCTGCCAACCCGATAAGCCCAAGCGAAAGTGGATCTTTGGTGAGCTCATAAATTTGCCAGCCCACAATTACGCCTTGCATTTGCATGGCGAGCGTAATAAACAAGCGTGAGGTAACAAACAACCGGAAATCGCGGATGCGTATGGCTGCGTAGGGGTCTGCTGCTGTGCTCATGAAGGTTTAGAAATCAAGAAAGAAGTACTGACATAATCATTATACATCCTGACTAATGCTGGTTCAGAAAATCTGCCAGTACCTTGTTAAAAGCAATGGGTTGTTCCAGGTTTGTAAGATGACCGGCATTTTCAATTACCCGCAACGTAGAGCCGGTTATAGAATCGGCCATTTTTTGAGCCACATCAGGTGGGGTTAGTTTGTCTTCAATACCTACCATTACACAAACGGGGGTATTGATTTTTGGCAAGTAGGAACAACTTTCTTTCCGATCGGCTAATGCCTGCAACGTTCTGCATATTACTTCGGCCGGAGTGTTAAGTATGGTTTGATGAATGAATTGTACTTCCTGCTGGCGCGATTGAAAGGATCCAGCAGCAAATAAATTCTTCAGTGATTCATCGGCATAAACTTGTAATCCGTTTTTTTTAATGAATGCAATAGTCTTCATGCGTTTTTCGCGACCTTCCGGAGTATCGGCCCCACATTGGGTGTCCACCAAAAGCAGGGCCGCAAACCGATCGGGTTGTTTTCGGATCGCGTTAAGCGCAATGTAACCCCCCATTGAAAGACCGCATACTACTGCTTTATTAATTTTCAACGCATCAAAAAATGCAAGCAGGTCATCACCAAACAAATCCATGCTGAAATCTTTTTCGCCAGCTTGTGATTGCCCATGGCCGCGTACATCATAAGCAATACAACGATATAGATGCTTCATCGAATCCAATTGCCGCGACCACATCCACTTATTAAATGGAAAGCCGTGAATAAAAATTATGGGTAAAGCGTTAGCAGCACCTTCTTCCAGGTAACTGATCTCAACTCCGTTTAAATGAATTCCCTTTTCAATATGCATGTGGCAAAATAAACATCATTTCGGTCGCTCCAGACAACCTTCGTAAAAAACATTCAGCTTCTGAACATCGGCTACAAAAAGTTTATTAATCACAGCAGCATCAGCAAAAACAATTTCTTGAGCGTTGGCTAAAGACTTTGCTGTTACTACAATAATACCTTTATCGGCATAACGGGCACCGGCTTTAATTATTCCATCTTTCCGCAGCTTTGAAAGATTAGCTGAATGCTCCTTAAACCACGGTTGCTCGGTGGGTTGTTTGGAAACATCCCAAGCAGTGCCTATTGTGTAGGTTACTATATATAAACTATCTGATGGGTTTTGGCTGTACGCAAACCCAGACAAACCCATGCATAAAATCACGACCAGGTTTTTCATGGTTGAAATTAATTTAAACGTTTATGTATCAGGACTCGAAGTCACCACCTAAATTATTAATTGATGGTACACGAAGCATTGCCTACTGTTAGTTCAAACTTGTAGCGAATTACTTCGACAGACTCAGTCTGAAATCAATACCTACTGTCTTTCATTTGATTTTTTACACCACCGTATAATACATCCAACACTCCGGGCTCGTTCAAAAACCGATGTGGAAATGGTAACTCAATAGCCGAAACTTCATTGAGTTGTTTCATCACATCAACGGGTATTTCAAATGCTAAACAACCCAACACATCCTGTAATTGATTTACCTTGGTTGCGCCTACAATTGGAATTACAGATTGATCTTTGTGCTGGCGCGTCCAGTTAATGGCTAACTGGCCCGGTGTTACACCCATTTGCTCAGCCAACTCAACTACTTTTTTTGCGATTAATGTGGCGCGTTCACCCAACCGAATACTTGAATCCGGCAAACGGCCTTTATCACCTTTCAAATATTTGCCGGTAAGCACACCGCCACCCAAGGGTGCCCATGGTGTTACCGTCATTCCAAATGCTTTTGCCATCTGCAGCAACTCTGGCTCCACCGTGCGTTGTATTAAACTGTATTCAACCTGCAATCCTACAAACTGATTCCAGCCGCGCAGTTGTGCCATCGTGTTGGCCTGGCTTGCTACCCAGGCAGGTGTATCGCTTATACCAATGTAGTGAACCATTCCGCGGCTGATCAGATCTTCCAGGCCTTTCATTATTTCTTCGGTAGGAGTCCAGCTATCCCAGGCATGCACCCACAGCAAATCAATATACTCGGTGTTGAGTCGCCACAAACTTTCCTTTACACTGCGCATTAAGTTTTTGCGATGGTTGCCGGCAAAGTTTAAATCGCCCGATCGATCGCGTAAAGAATACTTGGTAGCCACCACAAAATGATCGCGGTCTTTGGCAATAAAATCGCCTACAAATTTTTCGGAGGTGCCCTCGGTATAACGATTGGCCGTATCGATAAAGTTACCCCCTGCATTTGCATACGCATCAAAAATTTGCTTGCTGAGTTCTTTATCGCAACCCCACTTCCATTCGGTACCAAAGCCCATGGTGCCCAGGCTTAATTCAGATACACGCAAACCCGACTGACCTAAAAGTTTATAATTCATAAAATGACTTGGTTACAAGCTAACTTTATACTAATGTAGTTTAGTTTAAAAAAGTTTAGCGTTCTTCCATTTATGAAAAAAATAGCTATTATTCTCTTTAATGAAGTAGAAGTGCTGGACTTTGCCGGGCCGTTTGAAGTATTTTCCGTTACCGGGAAAAGAAAGCTGGGCGAACCGTACGAAGTTTTTACGGTGGCTGAAACTGAAACCATAATTGCCCGCAACAACCTGGTTGTAAAACCCACCTACCTGTTTACCAATGCCCCACCTGCCGACATTTTTCTGGTACCTGGCGGTGGCGGTTATGATGCTGACGGCAAACCGTTTGGCTCGCGCAGGGAAATGAATAATCCGGTAATGCTGAACTGGGTTAAGCAACAACATGTTCAAAGTGAGTTAACGCTCTCAGTATGTACCGGGGCATTGATTCTGGCTAAAGCCGGATTGCTGGATGGGTTACAGGCAACAACCCATTTTATGGCTGTTGAAGCGCTGAAAGAAATTTCACCCAGCACCAATGTACTTGCCGATCAGCGCTATGTAGATAGTGGAAAAGTGATTCTATCGGCCGGGGTTTCAGCGGGTATTGACATGGCTTTTTATGTGGTGGCCAAGCTACAAGGGGCTGAAGTAGCCCTTGAAACCGCTCGGTATATGCAATACGATTATTGGAAATAATTTTTTGCACAAATAGAATTCTCTTCTACCTTTGCAGTCCTTTAAAATAGGGAGCTTAGCTCATCCCGATAATTATCGGGAGGTTCAGAGAAGAAACCTAATAGAAAGGGAGCTTAGCTCAGCTGGTTCAGAGCATCTGCCTTACAAGCAGAGGGTCGGGGGTTCGAACCCCTCAGCTCCCACAACAAAAAGCCACTCTAAAAAGGTGGCTTTTTTTGATTAGCTTTATCTGGTTCTTGTTCAGGTTGGCGTTATTTCTGTAAATACACTAAAATTATTACTGGTCTATGACTTTTGACCGAGAAAAAGCCTTGAACACGGTTCTCTATATTTCTAAAAAATTAGAGAAAGCCGATTTTCATAAAGTGTTTAAGATTTTATACTTCGCTGAACAGAAGCACCTGGCGAAATACGGATCATCTATTCTGGGTGATGTATTTGTTGCCATGAAGAATGGACCAGTTCCTTCTAAGATTTATGATATTCTTAAAGCCCTGCGTAACGAGTTGGCGTTTGAGGTCGATACCCAATTTGAAAAGAAATTGATAGAAGTTAAGAACAGTTATATCGTTCATCCTGTTGGAGAGATTGATCTAGAATTATTCTCCGAAACAGAATTAGAGTGCTTGAATGAGTCTATAGCGGAAAATAAAGCACTGTCTAAAAACTTATTAACTGATAAGTCTCACGATGATGCCTGGAAAAAGGCTGATCAAAATGATACGATGTCAATTTTTGATATTGCCCAAACCGGGGGTGCTAACGATCAAATGCTGCACTACATAAAAGAGGTACTCGAAAATCAACGGCCGTTGCATGCCTCCGCTCGGTGATGCTTTTCCAGAAGAATTCAGAAAACAATTTGCTGAAACCAATCTAACCATAGGTTCAGTTATTAAAACGTTTGTAACCGACACCACTCCACCAAAAATAAAACGATTTGTAGTGCTGGGTATCTCGGCTGATAAACTCGCTATTGGTACGCTCTACATCAACTCTGAAGTTAATCCCAATCTTTTTCCTACAGCAGAACTAAAGAATCTTCATCTTAAACTTGAAAAAGAAAATCGCAAATATCTTGATCATGATTCCTTCCTGGATTGCAGCAAGGTTTACGAAAAAGAATATGAAGACTTGTTGGCTGTACTGCAACAGGATGCCAGTTGTTTGATTGGCCAGCTAAGCACCGATGATTTAAAATTGGTGAAGAGAACCGTAAAAGAAGCGAGAACCATTCCGGTGCGTACGAAAAAGAAATTTGGATTGTTCTGATTGAACCTTCAAACTTCACACTGTCATCGATAGTAGATTTTGATTGATAGACTTGTCATCACAAATTGTGACGACATGGTTTTAATACCTATTTTGGATATTAGAATAAAGATTCAGCCTTTAAAAAATAAAGATGCATTAACCTATCAAAATAACCAACCCATACGTTGGTATGATGGTTGTTTGTATTTTTGCCTAACCATTTTTTAAACTTTTGAAACGGCTTAAGAAAATCCTGATTTACACCGTTGTTGTATTGGCCGTGCTCTTTGCCAGTGCTGTCATATCGGTTTCTCTCTTCAAGGATAAGATCATTCAGCGGTTTGTAACCGAAGCCAACAAACAGCTCAATACTCCCGTCAAAATCGGAAAGATAGATGTATCGATGTTTGATGATTTTCCCAACCTGGCCATCGTGTTTACCGATGTATATGTGGAGGATAGCCACCCTGGCATTTACCCATTACTAACGGCCGAGCGCATAGCTTTTACCTTAAGCCCTGTCCAACTATGGCAGGGCAATTATTCCATCCGTGGCTTATCCATAACAGGAAGTGAAACTAACCTGCGCATCAATGCGGCAGGTAAAGCCAACTACATTATTCTTAAAGAAACGCAAGGTGATGGAACAGGGGGCGCGGTTCAGTTCGATCTGCGCAATGTGCGATTGAATAATACCATTGTAAGTTACCTCGATCAACAGGCCGACCAACATCATGTGTTTAACAGCGAAAAGCTTACGGCCTCCATTTCAGTTAATGGCGATTTATACAGCATTGCCGCCAAAGGCGATGTGATTACTGAACAGATAGGCGTGGGTAAAACACTTTTTCTAACCAACAAAACTTTTGAAGTTGATGCGCAGGTTGATTACGATGACGATAAAAAGATTGTGGCCTTCAACTCGTCTGTTTTAAAAATTGCACGGTCGAAATTTGAAATTGGAGGCAACTATACCTTTAAGGATAAAAATCTGATCGATCTGACCGCAGCCGGAAAAGATACTGACATTCAAACCCTGCTTTCTTTACTACCCGATGAAATCAGCAAAAAACTGAAACAATACCGCAGCGAAGGCGATGTGTTTTTTAATCTCACATTGAAGGGGGAAATCAGCGACCGGAAAAGTCCGTTTATTTCCGTTTCTTTTGGATGTAAGGACGCTACGCTTTACCACCCCGATTATAAATCCAGAATCACAAAAGCAAATCTGAATGGTTCCTTTGCGAGCCCTTCGCTTACTGACTTTAGTGATGCTAAATTATTCTTGAAGGACATGGAAGGCGAGTTGAATGGTAAGCTGTTTACCGGAAATCTCGGCATCAGTCAGTTTAACGATCCTTACATTGTTCTTGATTTTAAAGGGGAATTAGATGCCTCTTCCGTGAATAATTTTTACCCGATACCCGAAGTAAAAGAACTTACCGGATTAGTGGATGCCGACATTATGTTTGAAGGAAAGACCTCCCTTCTCAAGAAAAAAACTACAGCTCAGAAGGTAAAGACCAATGGAGCCATTACGTTAAATGAGGTAAACTTTACGTATGGCAAACAAAACATTCACTTTAAAGATATTAAGGGTACGCTGCAATTCAATAATAACGATCTGGCATTAAGCAATGTGCGCGGACATTTTGAGAATAGTGATTTTCAGCTTAATGGGTTCTTTAAAAATATCATCACGTTTTTGTTATTTGAAAATCAACCCATCGGCATTGAGACCGATCTTAAATCTGATTTCTTAGATCTGGACCAACTCTTTTCTATTGGCTTTGAACAGGAAGAATCCAACGAGTATCAGTTTCACATCTCCCCTGATGTGCAACTCAATTTTAATTGTGATGTTAAGAAGATGAAGTACAAGCGCTTCAAACCAACTAACATTAAAGGCGATCTGTTGGTTAAAAATCAAGTGGCGGTATCGCGCAACATTACCATGAATGCGATGGGCGGCTCACTTACATTAAATGGAATAGTTGATGCTAAAAATCCAAAGGCTATAGATGTAATTTCAACTTTTAAGCTTGACGGGCTGCATGTAGATAGTGTGTTCTATGTGTTTGAAAATTTCGATCAGACTTTCATTCAGGATAAACATTTGAAAGGCCGCGCTTACGCGAACGTAGATATTGAAATGACCCTGAACGAAAAACTTAATCTTATCGCACCTACATTGATTGCCGACATCAGTGCAACAATCAAAAATGGTGAGTTGAATAATTTTGAGCCTATGAAAAAGCTCAACAAATACTTAGATGATGAAGGCTTGAGCAAAATGCGTTTTGCCGATCTTAAAAATGAAATTCATATTGAAAAGCAAACCATTTACTTACCTCAAATGGAAGTAAAAAGTAATGTTACCACCATTCAGATTAGCGGTACCCATACGTTCGATCAACACATTGACTACCGGGTAGCCGCTCCGTTGCGCAACAAAAAGAAAATTGATCCCGATGAAGCCTTTGGGGCTATCGAAGAAGATGGCAGTGGTAAGGCAAAAATCTTCTTAAAAATTACCGGCACAACCGATGCGTATGATGTAAGCCTGGATAAGGATGCTGTGAAGAAAAAAATTGCCAGCGATTTAAAGAAAGAAGTGCAGGAATTGAAAGATGCCTTTAAACTGAAAGGCCAGAAAAAGAAAAAAGAACTGGAACTTACCGAAGAAGAGTTTGATTGGAACGATAACTAAATTGCTTTAGCTCTATTCCAATACTCATCCATTTCGGCCAGTGTCATCTCACCCATTTTCTTCCCATCTTTGGCAGATTCTGTTTCGAGGTATTGAAAGCGCTTGATGAATTTTTTATTGGTGCGCTCCAATGCTTCTTCCGGATCGATGTTGATGAACCGTGCGTAGTTCACCAACGAAAACAACAGATCACCAAACTCAGCCATTGCCTTTTCTTTATTAATCGCTTCCTCAGATTCAACATTAAATTCAGATTTAAATTCCTGCATTTCTTCTTCAACCTTCTCCCAAACCTGCTCTTTCTTCTCCCAATCAAAACCAACACCCCGCGCTTTATCCTGAATGCGAATAGCCTTTACCAAAGCGGGCAACGATTTAGGCACGCCTTCCAATACGGATTTATTTCCGGTTCTTAGCTTTATCTTCTCCCAGTTTTCTTTCACTGTTTTTTCATCTTCAGCAATGGTATCGCTATAAACATGCGGATGGCGCTCAATAAGTTTATCGCAAATGGAGTTCAATACATCGGCAACATCAAACGCACCTTGTTCTGAGGCAATGCGCGCATAAAACACATTGTGTAGCATCAAATCGCCTAACTCTTTTTTTACTTCATTCAGATTACCTTCCAAAATAGCATCCGATAACTCATAGGTTTCTTCAATGGTTAAATGGCGGAGCGATTCCAGTGTTTGTTTCTTATCCCACGGGCAGTTTTCGCGTAGCTCGTCCATAACCTTAAGCAGGCGGTCGAAAGCCTTTAGTTTAGCTTCACGATTTAGATCAGGTGCGGAAAGGGGACTTTTTTTCATAGGGTTGAAACTTAACTTTACGAGTTAACTGTTGTATTTTTGCGACTACAAAAGTCGGTATTCGTTAAATCAAAATCGCAGTACAATGGCTATCTTTCTTTTAACACTCGGAATTTTTGCACTGTTCTTTATTCTGATGTCGGTGCGTTTGTTTTTTGTAAAAAATGGCGAGTTTAGAGGTACGTGTGCTACGCAAAGTCCCTTTCTGGCCAAAGAAGGAATTACCTGCGGTTATTGTGGTAAAACCATTGGCGAAGGTGACGCCTGTGGTGATCCTGAAAAAGAAAAAGCAGAAGCTATTGCTAAAATGCCTGAGATCAGAAAGAAAGGTTAGTCCTCTAGTATCTTAAATTACAACTCTCGTTTCTTAAATTTGCGGGCACATATAATCCCTTTCTGTGACCCTAATCAAATCTATTTCCGGCATACGCGGTACCATTGGTGGCAAACCGGGCGAAGCCTTAACTCCTGTTGATGTTGTAAAATTTGCTGCTGCCTTCGGCACGTGGGCAAAGGCTCGTGGTGCAAAAAAAATAATTATCGGTCGCGATGCCCGGCCTTCCGGTGAAATGGCGAGCCAATTGGTTTCTTCAACCCTACAAGGGTTGGGACTTAACGTGGTTGATCTTGGTTTATCCACTACACCCACAGTTGAAATTGCTGTGCCTCTTGAAAAAGCGGGTGGTGGAATTATCCTAACGGCCAGTCATAACCCAGTACAATGGAATGCACTAAAACTGCTGAACGAAAATGGTGAATTCATCTCAGCCGAAGATGGAGCCGAAGTGCTGCAACTTGCTCAACAAGATAATTTCAACTTTGCGGCTGTTACCGATTTAGGGAGCTACGCGCAAAACAACAACTACAATCAAAAACACATCAACCTCATTTTGAAACATAAATTGGTTGACAAACGCGCCATTCAAAATGCAAAATTTAAAATTGCGGTGGACGCGGTTAACTCAACCGGTGGTATTGCTGTACCGCTGTTGCTGAAAGCTTTGGGTGTTAAAAAGATTGTTCCTTTGTATTGCGAACCCAATGGCAAGTTTCCGCATAACCCTGAGCCGTTACCAGAACATCTTAAAAAGATTACTTCAGTCGTTAAAAAAGAAAAATGTGATTTGGGAATTGTGGTTGATCCCGATGTAGATCGTTTAGCCTTGATTCAGGAAGATGGTAAACCGTTTGGTGAAGAATATACGTTAGTAGCTGTGGCCGATTACATCCTGAAAAAGAAAAAAGGCAATACCGTTTCAAACCTTTCATCCACGCGAGCTTTGCGCGATGTTACCGAACAAGCCGGTGGCCAGTATCATGCCGCAGCCGTAGGCGAAGTAAATGTGGTGAATAAAATGAAAGCAGTTAAGGCGGTTATTGGTGGCGAAGGCAATGGTGGGGTTATCGTTCCCGATTTTCATTACGGTCGCGATGCACTGATGGGCATTGCGTTGTTCTTAAGTCATTTGGCTAAATCAAAACTGAAAGCTTCAGAACTACGCAAAAGTTACCCGGCTTACTTCATTTCTAAAAATAAAATTGAGCTCACACCTCAGATCAACGTAGATGATGTGCTGAATAAAGTGAAGCTGAAATACGCCCACGAAAACATTAACACCAGTGATGGTGTAAAAATCGACTTTGAAAAAGAAAAGGAGTGGGTACACCTGCGTAAGAGCAATACCGAACCCATCATTCGGATTTATGCCGAATCGCAAAACGAGAAGAAGGCAGCTGAGTTGGCACAACGAATCATATCAGACATTACTGAAATAATTGGCAAATGACATTTGGGGCTAAGTAGTTTGAAGTTAGTGAGGTTAATCAATCACTTCTTTGGCAATCACCTGTTCCACAAATTGATTTAAAGAAATTTTCATTGCCGAAGATTTGATAACGGCAAGCCGATGAAGTTTGGGTTTTATTCTAACGTTAAAACTCCCCTTAAATTCTTTATCGGGTTCCTTCCCGATTTCCGCACAAGTTTCAATATAATCTTCAACAGCATCACGAAAGGCCTTTTTTAATTTACTTACAGTATCAGCCTCAAAGGTTACTACATCACGTATGCCGTTAATTTTTCCAAAGAAAACTTCGTCAATAGCACTAAACTCAACAGTTCCGGTATATCCCTTATGTTCTAATACGTTCTTCATATTAATTTTTGCTCCTTTAAATGATCGATAATTATTTCAATTGCATAAGTCTTTAAAACCGGACGCGGATGTGGCTCATGCAAACTTACAACCGACTTAGTTTGAGTATGGTAAAATTTTCTTCTGGAACCACCGCCCTTGATTTCTGTGTATCCAAAATGAGTCATGATACTCACTAACTCTTTCCATGTAAAGTCCTTTGGTTTTGATCTTAGACAACTTAAGGCTTTCTCAAACTTACTCATTAAAAACAAATGTAACTAAAATTTAGTTGCACTGAGCTTATCTCGAATACCTTTAAAATTGCCTCTTACAACATTCGACCCTACGGGGTCGCTCATCATTATGATTCAGACTACCAATATTAGACTCCTATCGGAGTCCTCCATTCAAGAAATCCCGTTAGGGATTTAATGTTGGTAGAAAAACCCGAATCGAAGATTAAAGCGACCCCAGCGGGGTCGAATGTTGAAGTGGCGTTACAATTGAAATGCACCCCTCATTTTTCAAACAGATCACCAAATAATTTAACTTTGCTGGCCATATGCGAGTTTACCTAGACAATGCTGCCACTACCCCGCTCGACCCCGAGGTATTTGAGGCCATGAAACCCTTCATGCTGGAAGATTTTGGAAATCCTTCGTCCACACACGCCCACGGCCGTAAGGTTCGTGCTGCTATTGAATCGGCACGAAAGAAAATCGCAGAATTATTGAACTGCACTCCGGGCGAAATAATTTTTACATCGGGTGGTACCGAAGCCGATAATGCCATTATCCGCTGTGCGGTTGAAACGTATGGTATCAAGCATGCCATCTCAACGCCAATCGAGCATCATGCCGTAACACATACACTCGAAACATTAGAAAAACAAGGCCTAGTTGAATTGCATTTTGTAAAGCTTGATGCAAATGGTAGTGTAGATTTACAACACTTGGAGGAATTATTGAAGGCACATTCCAATGCCTTGGTGTCGCTCATGCATGCCAATAATGAAATCGGTAACCTGTTGAGCTTGGAAGCAGTTGGCAATTTGTGTGAACAATACGGAGCCTACTTTCACTCGGATACCGTACAAACCATGGGGCACTATCGCCACGATATGAAGAAACTGAAAGTGCATGGCATTACGGCTGCTGCCCATAAGTTTCACGGTCCGAAAGGCGTTGGCTTTATGTACATCAACAAAGACAAAAAGATTAAGCAACTGATACACGGTGGTGCACAGGAACGCAATATGCGCGGTGGTACTGAAAACGTATATGGTATTATCGGTTTAGCCAAAGCGCTTGAAATCTGTTACCGCGAAATGGAGGAGCACGAAGCTTACATCACTTCGCTTAAAAAGACGATGATTGAAAAGTTAACGGCAACGGTACCGGGCATTACGTTTCATGGTAACTCTGGCGACTTAACTAAAAGTTTGTACACCGTATTGAATGTAAGTCTGCCCGAAAGCGATGAAAACGAAATGCTGTTGTTTAATCTCGACATGGCTGGAATTTCTGCATCGGGTGGAAGTGCCTGCTCCAGCGGGGCGAGTACCGGCTCACATGTATTGGGTGCGATCTATCCCAACTCTAAACGGGGTGCGGTGAGGTTTTCTTTCAGCAAATACAATAAGCCCGAGGAGATTGATTTTGTGGTTAATAAAGTGGCGGAGATTTACGGGGTAAAAGAGATCGTTTAGGCTTCTAAATCAACTAAATGGATCCCGTCATCACATTACCTTTTTTTGAGAGTTTGGTTATAAATGAGTTAGAGAAAAAACTCAACAAGCGAGATGGATACTCCATTTTGATTCCATCTACGCGCCAGCAAAAAGGATTTGATCTTTTGCTTTACAACAGCAAAACCAAAAAATCTTTGACACTTCAGGTGAAAGGATCACGAACATATAATCCAACACCACCAAAGAATACTAAAATTATCAAATACAAAAACTATACTTGGTTTAGTAAATTCAAGATTGAAAAGGGACTTGCCGATTTTTATGTTTTGTTTGGACTTTTTATTACAAATCCAACCAGAAATGAAAAATCAAGAAGCGTAAAAAGAAATGACTGGTATGATCACATTTTGCTTCTTTTTACTGAAAGTGAAATGATAAACTTTCTTGGAAGTCTTAAGCTTAAAACTCAAGATAAAGAAGATACAAAGTTTTCTTTCGGATTTAGTGACAAAAAACAAATAGTGCTTACACGTGGTTCACGTGAGCATATGGATTATTCAGACAAGCTGTTTCATAAAAGAATTAACATCTTAAAAGATTGGCTTGAATAACCTTTAAAGCCAAAATCAAGATACTTAACTCACCGCAAACTGTCTACTACCAAATCGTTTTATAATTTCCTGCTCTAACATTTCCCTATTGTTGGGATGTGCAATATTCATCAAGGCCAACGCGCGTTGATGTAAATTTTTTCCGTATAGATTGGCAATGCCATACTCGGTAACTACATAATGCACATGCGCCCGAGTGGAAACCACGCCTGCACCAGGCTTTAAGAACGGAACAATTTTCGATTCGCCTTTTTTAGTAGCCGAAGCCAACGTAATAATCGGTTTACCACCTTCTGATAAAGAAGCTCCGCGAATAAAATCCATTTGTCCCCCAACACCCGAGTATTGATACGTACCAATCGAATCGGCACACACTTGACCCGTTAAATCAATTTCAATCGCGCTATTAATCGCAACTACTTTTGGGTTAGCCCGAATTACGCGCGTATCATTTACATAATCTGCTTCCAGAAAACCAAAGCCGGGGTTATCATCAATAAAATGATACAACTTATCGGTACCTATCGCGAAAGCGGAAACCACTTTACCCCGATGTTTTTTCTTGTAGGCATTTGTAATTACCCCTTGCTTCACCAGATCAATCACACCATCCGAAAACATTTCGGTATGTACACCTAAATCTTTGCAATGCCCCAGCGATTGCAACACCGCATCGGGAATGGCCCCAATTCCCATTTGCAACGTGCTACGATCTTCCACCAACTCGGCTACTTTCTGGCCTATAATCCGATCGGATTCAGAGATGCGGGCACCATAGTTTACTTGTGGTAATGTATCGTGTGCCTCCACCATGGCATCCAGTTTACTTACGTGAATAAATCCATCGCCATGCGCTCGCGGCATGTTGGGATTTACCTGCGCAATAATTTTTTTAGCATGCTTCACGGCCGATTTAGCTACATCCACGGAAGTGCCCAACGAACAAAACCCATGTTTATCGGGTGGCGAAACGTGAATCAAGGCCACATCAATCGTTAAAATTCCTTTCTCGAACAGCCTCGAAATTTCACTTAAGAAAATAGGAATGTATTCGCCATTATCGCCATTCACACAGGCACGGATATTCTCCGAAACAAAAAGCGAATTGAAATAAAACCGGTCTTTAAATTCAGGTTTGGCTATATCCAATTGGCCGAGAGTACTTACAGCTATTAACTCAACCTGGCGCAGGTGTTCCGAATTTTCAGCCAATGCTTTCAGTAATACTTGTGGTGTGGCTGCACTTCCATGGATAAACACGCGGTCGCCCGATTGGATAAGTTTTATGGCTTCCGCAGCGGTTGTATAATTCGTGTTCATAAATATTTCTGTTGACTTTATTAGACCGAAAGGTAGCAAGCGATTTTACATCGCGAACTGATTAATATCATGGTTTTATTTATTTTTAATGGTACCAATAGAACAAAAAGGTTACAAATGGCGAATAGCCTCCTGAAAAGAACTGCGATCAAAAAATCATAAGAATCAAATAAATCAGGAAGGAATTCAGACAGTAGAAATTTTTAGTTCTGTTGGTTTAGTTAAGTGTATAATCATAGTTAAATGGCCGCTCAGGTTTTTTTATCGTTTATTGGTTCGGGCAACTTAGCCTGGCATTTGGCACCGGCATTGGATAATGCGGGCTTTGTAGTGAAAGAGGTTTATAGTCCTAACCCACAACATGCCGAAGCACTTACAGAACGCTTGTACCAGGCCGAAGTAAAAGCAACGCTTGATTTTTCAACCAGTACTTCTTCCATTTTTATTGTGGCAGTGCGCGATGAAGCCATCGCACAAGTTGCCCGCGAAATTATTTTACCCGATGATGCCATTTTAATTCATACATCAGGAAGTATACCGATAACAGAGTTACAATATGCAGCCACACCGCATGTAGGTGTTTTGTATGCGTTGCAAACCTTCAGCAAAGAACGCAAGATTGATTTCTCCACCATTCCACTGTTTGTAGAAACATTAACCGATGAAGCCGCAGGTGCGGTAATGCTGTTGGCAAAAAGTTTAAGCAAACAAGTTCGTAAGATTACCTCAGAAGAACGCAAGGCCTTGCATGTGGCCGCAGTGTTTGCTTCCAACTTTACCAACCACATGCTTACACTTGCGCAACAGGTAATGCAACAAAACTCGCTTGATTATAATTGGCTAAAACCACTCATTACCGAAATGGTAACCAAAAGCATGGCCATCGGGCCGCAGTTGGCACAAACCGGGCCGGCCAGGCGGGGCGACCTTGAAATTCTGGATAACCACTTACAGTTTTTAGGTGAGGATGAGCGATTGGCTGAAATCTATCGTATCATCAGTCAACATATTATTGATACATATCATGGTAATTGATTTGCTCAAAACACTTACTCGTAACAAAACCTTAATATGAGATGTGTCCAAATCTTAGATTAGCGGGGTATCTTCATAAATAAAAAACCTATGAGCTATTATAAAACAGTTGGCAGTAAAAAGTTAGATGCGAAATTATTAGAAATGGCCGATCAAGCTGTTTCAGGAGCAGGTGATGGTCGGATTTCGCTTGTTGACGCTGAAAATTTATTACGTGCCGTAAAGGATGGCGGCACCTACACCGATATTGAGAAAGAAACTATGGAATACATTCGCGATAACTACAAGTGGACTGATGCTGCGAATGAATGGTTTAGAACCGAGATTGCAAAATGGGCTGCAACAAAATAGGGTCGATGTACTATATCTTTAAAATAAAAAGGTCAGACTCTCGCCTGACCTTCCTTTTAATTCCATACAGCAAAAATTACTTACCCACTTCTGTAGGCTGCACTTCGCCTTTAATAGTAAGCTGAACGAATCCCGTTTCAATATTGGCGGTAACGGTAACGGTTTTATTGAATGCCCCAGCCGAAGCTGAGTTGTAAGTCGCTTTAATAAATCCCTGGCCACCCGGCATTACCGGCTCTTTCGTCCAGGCGGGAGTTGTACATCCGCATGAAGCCTGCACATTGGTAATTACCAAAGGCACTTTGCCCGTGTTGGTAAACTTAAACTCGTGTGTAACTGGTGTACCCTGCTTTACTTTGCCAAAATCGTGGGTGGTATTATCCCAGCTGAAAACAGCTACATCCGTTTTTACTTCATTCTTATTTAGCGTAGTAGGCTGCGGTACCTGCTGGGCATAAACTGCTGCCGAGCAGAACACAATAGCCGCTACAAACATCCAATTTTTCATATTATTCAATTTTAGGTTAAACTTAATCGGTTTCTTTTAACGATACAAACATCGGAAACAAAAAGCAGGCCCCGTGTTAAGGGGTGCCTAATTAGTGTTAAGGACTTGTTAATGTATCCCCGGCTGTTAAATACTGCATACCTTTGCAAGGTGAGCCGATTAACCCTGCGAATTGTAATTGTTTTAGCCACTATAAGCATTGTGGGTATTGTAGCCACACAACTGTATTGGGTGCGCAAAGCGTACGATTTGCGCGAAAACCAATTTAATCAGGATGTTACTGCGGCTTTGAGCAACGTGGCCAATAAGATTCTGGAGATCAACAAATCGCCATCGCCAGCCAACACACTCGTTAACCAGATTTCTACAAACTATTTTACTGTACTTGTAAACGGTCCTATCGACAATAACCTGCTTGAGTTTTTATTAGTTACAGAATTTGAAAAACGACACGTTACAGCAGATTTTGAGTACGGTGTTTATGATTGTGCCACCAAGTGTATGGCTGGTGGCAGTTACGTATCACCCAAAAAAGTTTTGCCAGCCAGCTTTTCTGAACTACCTACATGGCGTAACGATGGTTATTATTTTGGTGTACGCTTTCCATTAGTAGAAGCAAATCTTATCAGCCAGATGGGCATCTGGACCTTTTCTTCGGCTGTATTGCTGGTTGTGATTTTCTTTTTCGTTTACACCTTGCTGGTGATCTTGAAACAAAGGCGGCTATCCGAAATTCAGAAGGACTTTATCAACAACATGACGCATGAGTTTAAAACTCCACTGTCAACCATTGCTATTTCTACGGCCGTATTAAAAGATCCAAATATTGTTCAAACTCCGGAGCGGCTACTCAATTACGCTACCATTATTGAAAATGAAAATCAACGATTGAAGCAGCAGGTGGAGCGTGTCTTGCAAATGGCGCGGTTAGAAAAAGAAGACATTGGCCTGAAGAAAGAAACGGTGGATGTACACGAATTAATTCAGGATGCCGTTAAAGCCGATGCCATCAGTTCAAAGGCCACCATTGCACTAAAGCTACAAGCTACCCATACACAACTCACTGCGGACAAGTTGCACCTTACCAATGTGTTCTTTAACCTATTGGATAATGCTATTAAATACAATTCAAAATCGCCTGAAATAACCGTAAGCAGTAAAAACGCAAATGGTAATATTCAGATCGAAATTCAGGATAATGGCATTGGGATTAAACCTGAAGATCAACGCAAAATTTTCTTTAGGTTTTACCGTGTACCCACCGGCAACCTGCACGATGTAAAAGGTTTTGGTTTGGGCTTGAGCTATGTAAAACTGATTGTAGAGGCCCATAAAGGAAAAATTTCGGTAAGTAGCGAACCAGGCAACGGAAGTTGCTTTTCTATCGTATTACCACTTGTCTAACCATGATTATTCATTAAAAAATCTTGTCTGAAACAACTGAATTTTGAATACTCTAATGCTTTACTGATTAATATGATTCTCCTGATTTCATTACCGATTTTGAAAAAGGAATGGTTGCTACTGGATGAGTTAAAGCTAATAATCAGGAATCACATAAATCATTTTTTTAAGCATGGAAACGCTATGTTCAACAAATTTAAATCTTGTTAAGTGCAAAATCATAGTTTAAGATTATGCCGGTAAAAATTCTTTTAACAGAAGACGACCCCAACCTGGGTTTTGTAATTAAGGACAACCTGGAACAGCAAGGTTACCAGGTAACCTTATGCAGCAATGGCGAAGAAGGATTAAGCCTCTTTAACCAAAAACCATTCGACCTCTGCATACTGGATGTAATGATGCCCAAAAAAGACGGTTTTACGCTGGCACAACAAATCCGCGAAAAAAATCTGAATGTGCCCATTCTTTTTGTTACGGCCAAATCCATGCAGGAAGATAAAATTGAAGGCTTTAAAAAAGGAGGTGATGATTACATTGTAAAACCTTTTAGCATGGCGGAGCTTTGTCTTCGCATAGAAGTGTTTTTGCGCAGAAGTATTGCCACTACACAACCTGCTAATTTTGCTTTAGGCGATTTTCAGTTTGATTGCACCAATTTTATTCTACAGCACAGCCAGGGCGAAAAAACACTTACGCAAAAAGAAGCCGAAGTATTAAAACTGCTTTGCCAGAATAAAGACCGCGTGTTGAAGCGCGAAGAAATTCTAAATGCCGTTTGGGGTAACGATGATTATTTTCTAGGTCGCTCGATGGATGTGTTCATTTCCAAACTACGCAAGTATTTAAAAGACGATCCGCGCGTGCAGATTGTGAACTATCACGGAGTTGGGTTTAGATTAGAGGTTGCTTCGTAAGCTTACAGCAATTTTTCTATCAAACTATCCACACTCATTCCCTCCGCCTCCGCTTTAAAGTTGCGCACAATGCGATGGCGCAACACGGGGCGGGCAACTGCTTGCACATCTTCAATATCGGGTGAGTACTTTCCATTAATCAATGCATTGCATTTTGCACCCAGCACTAAATATTGTGATGCACGCGGACCAGCACCCCACTCCAAATAATCGGTTGCTGTTTTATTGCCTTGCCCCGGCCGCGTGGCCTGTGTTAATTTAACGGCATACTCTACTACATTATCGGCAACCGGTACCCTGCGTACCAAATGCTGAAACGTTACAATCTCTTCGGCTGTAAGAATCTTGTTTACTTTCTTCACAGCATCGGCTGTGGTGTTTTTAACAATATCCACTTCTTGTTGATACGATGGATAGTCCAACCAAATGTTGAACATAAAACGATCGAGTTGGGCTTCCGGTAGTGGATACGTTCCTTCTTGTTCAATTGGATTTTGTGTAGCCAATACAAAGAATGGTCGTGGCAATTCGTATTGTTTACCAGCAATGGTAACCGCATACTCTTGCATGGATTCCAACAATGCAGCTTGTGTTTTAGGAGGCGTGCGATTTATTTCATCGGCCAAAATAATGTTGGCAAAGATGGGGCCTTTCACAAACTGAAAATTACGCTCTTTGTCCATCGTTTCTGCACCCACAATATCCGAAGGCATCAGGTCGGGCGTAAATTGAATACGCTTAAAGTTTAAATCTAATGAAGTGGCAATGGTTTGGATCAACAAAGTTTTGGCTAAGCCTGGCACCCCAACTAATAAAGAATGGCCCTGGCAGAAAATTCCGGTTAGTACCAGCCGCACCACATCATCTTGCCCTACTACCACCTTCGCTATTTCGGCTTTCAGGTTAGTGTAGGCTTGTTTCAAAGCATCGGCTGCGGCAACATCATTTGAAAAGTTTTGTGCCATAAAAATTGTTTAAAGCAAGTTACGGGTTTTACAATGCAGGGTTGGGGATAACTATACCAACGGTTATTGATCTAATATACGGCAGGAGTTATAACCCGGATCGATATTTATAAATACATCCTGGCGTGCTTTGTTGAACCACTTATCTAAAGCAATATCTTTTTTCTCGGCTAAAGCTGCAGACTGAATACGACTCCAGTCGTCTTTCAAATTAGCTACATGGGGTGGCAATTTGGTTTTAAAATAAATAATGCGAACTGCCTCTTTGTTATCGAGTGTGCGGTAGCGAAGGGGTTTGGAAATATTTCCAACTTTCATGGTATCAATATTCATATAAACCACAGGATCTATATCGCGCATGGAAATTCGGGTAGAGCCATCGTCATCGGTAAAAAATCCGCCTAAGCCTTTTGTTTCGGCATCATCTGAAATTTCTTTTGCTACTTGCTCAAACTTTAGTTTCTCGTTAATAATCTTAGTGCGAATACTGTCCAGAAATTTTTCAGCTTGCTTGATATCATTATCCGAAGGCACAGCCGAAATAAGTATATGACGCGAATTATATTCATTTCCGCGTCTGTCAATCAATTGCATGATGTGAAATCCGAATGGCGATTTAAAGGGCTGCGAGATTTCGCCCAGTTTTAATTTAAAGGCTTGTGCTTCAAACTCCGGTACCATGGCCCCACGTCCCACATAACCCAATTCGCCACCGTTGTATTGTGCACTGTGGTCTTCGGAGTTTTTCATGGCCAGCTCGGTAAAATTTTCGCCTTTCAGCAAACGCTCGCGTATATCAATTAATTTTTTTCGAGCTTCTTCTTCCTGTACAGGACTTACCTTAGCTACCCGCACAATTTGAGCAACCTCCACATCCGATGAATAGAAGGGTAAACTATCGGCAGGAATTTTATTAAAAAATCTTTTAATCTCAGCTGGGGTAACGGTAATCCCTTTTGTTATGCGGCTTGTCATTTCGCGGGCAATGAGCTGCTCCCGAATTTGTTCCCGCAACTCGAACTTAATCTGATCGAGTGTTTTACCATAAGCGCGCTCTAATTGTTCGGGCGAGTTGCCGGAATTTTGCAAAATCATGGCCATCCGTTGCTCGGTATTGCCATCTACTTCAATATCGGTAACAATAACAGAGTCGATCTCGGCTTTGGCTACCATCAATTTGTTAATGATTAACCGGTTAAAAAGTTCGCATCGTGCTTCCTGCGATTGCGGATTTCCTTCGGCCAGATAGCCCTGGTAGGCTGTTTCCAGTTCGCTCTTCAACACAATGTAGTTATCTACCTTGGCGATAATTTTATCTACTACAAAGCCCTTGTCCTGAGCGGTTGCAACAGATGCCAGCAGGAAAAACGCACTAGCGATTAAATATTTCAAAGTCATTTCGTTTGGCAGCATTTTCATACACTTCATCTTCCAGTTTGCGTGCAAGTTCAACTTTTCTTTTGTTTAAAATAATGTTTTTAATATCCTGTTTTACGAATTCTAAAGGCGAAATATTATCAGACATTTTGTAGGCATCAATCTTCAAAAAATACAAAAACTCGGTATCGCTGGTTTCGAAGTACGTATAACTGCGCAGGAATTGAACTTTGTTGGGAATCTCGGCCAGGGGCGAGTTCACAACTAGTTTATCAAACTCAATCCACGAAGAATCGGCCAGGTGGTAAGCTGCTGAAAAACTTAAACAATAGGAGCGGAGCTCGGCTACATCTTTATCCTTTCGGGAAAACATCAGATCTTTAATCTGCTTGGTGCGCGGGGCTTCTTTGGGAACCTTTATGTAGGTACCCTGCACAATGTTCTGTTTCAGAATAAAATTATCCATGCGTGAGTTGTAATAATCCTGTATCTCTTTATCGCTCACACTATCATTCAGGTTTTTCCGGATGTAATAGTTCTGGTATTCGTACCCGATTAAACTATACCGGTAATCCAAAACCTTGCGCTCTACCTCAGCTTCGTTAATGTTAATATTTTTAGTGGCTTCCTGAATTACCAGTTGTTTGCGTATCCAACTGTTTATATAGGCAGTAACCCGGGCAAGGCTGTCATCGGCTGTTGCCCCTGCCGGAATGATGCCTGCCAATTCATCCTGGTAAAGAAAAGAATTATGTACCCGTGCTATGGTTTTACGGGCTGCCTCAGCCTCATTCTTTTCTTGCTTCATGCGTATAAGGTCGCACCCGGCCAGACACACGAGGGCCAAAAAAACTGCAACTTGAATGAAGTAGTGTGTTTTCATTTTTTGGTTAACGCTGCTACAACGAGTTTCCTGTTCTTTTTATTGATTTTAACGGGGTACTTTTGGCGGAGGGAGGCCACCCATTGTTTTTCCAAATGATCCTGGTAATCGGCAATTACCTGCGCGCGGGCTTCATTAAATGTTTTAGTGCCGGGCGGAACCAATCGTTTTATTTCTACCAGATAGTGCAAGCCATCAATTTCCGATTCAGACAAACCGGGTACCCAATTTACTCCATCTATAATCTTGCTGTCTTTTTTTTCGTAAACCCTGAAGCTTTGTGTGGTTTTAAACTTAGCCAAATCGGCTGGTGCCAGGGTATCGCCTTTATTGATTTTGGCGAATGTTTCGGTTATCACTTTTTTATCGGCAGCAGCAAAGTACCGGGCTTCCACCCGGTCGCCAGCCTGATAGTTGTTTTTGTTGGTTTCATAAAATTTCTTTTGGCCCACCGTATCTTCCGAAGCCTTATTCCAAACTTCTTTTTCCATAATCTCAAATAACAGTATGCCTTCCCGGTATTCGGCTAACAGATTTTTGAAATCGGGGTTTTCGCGCTTTAGTCTTTCTTCTTCGGCTGTTTCAATTTTTTCTTCGGTATAGGCATCGTACACTTGTTGCAAATAAGCCCGTGGTGCCAGGCGACTCACTTGCTGCTTCCTTTTTACATAGGTTACAAACTGGCTCACGGTATAGGGAGTATTTTCTACTGAAAAAAGTTTTTGAACTGCCAGGGTGGCATCAGGCATATAATTCCAATTGGCCCGGGTGAGGGAACTATCGGCATGGGCCAATACTTTTTCA
Organism: Cyclobacteriaceae bacterium; assembly: GCA_019638395.1. Classification (GTDB taxonomy): domain Bacteria; phylum Bacteroidota; class Bacteroidia; order Cytophagales; family Cyclobacteriaceae; genus ELB16-189. The sequence continues at coordinate 428,176 of JAHBTX010000002.1, read as the reverse complement.
AGGCTTTGGTTGTTTTCAATAAACTGATAGCGGGTTTTGCGTGCGGCTTTTTGTGCCTGTTGCGATTGTTGCACGCGCTCATCGCGGGCAAGCCTGCGCTTAAGCGATGCTTCCATTTCTTTTAGTGGCGGCAATGAAATTTTTCGCTCTAAGCGGATGATGTGCCAACCCAATGAAGATTGAAATGGATCGGATATATCGCCTGCTTGTTGCAACGAAAAGGCCATGGCTTCAAATTCAGGCACCGATGCCAGGGCACCTACACCAAATGGCCGCAGTTTTCCGCCTTGCTCGCTGGTATTCTTATCTTCCGAAAATTCTTTGCAAACTTCATCCCAACTGCGGCCGCCCCGCAATTGATCGTGCACGGAAAATGCTTTGCTTCGAAGTGCGCCTTCATCACCACCGGTTCGCAAAAGAATATGGGATACTTCAACTTCGCCCCGCGAAGGTCTGCGATCTTTTACGTTAATAATATGGTATCCAAAACGTGACCGTACTACGGGCGAAATGGTTCCTACAGGAGTAGAAAACGCAGCTTCTTCAAATGGACCTACCATTTGCATAGCTGTAAAATAACCGAGGTCGCCACCGTTTAGTTTTGCTGATGGGTCTTGCGAATATTCACGTGCCAGTTTTTCAAAATCTTCGCCTGCAACAATACGTTTGCGCAGCTCATCTGTTTTTTGAAATGCTAACAACGTGTCGGCTGGCGGAGCATCAGCGTTTACCGAAATAAGGATGTGGGCTGCCCGTACTTCTTCTGTTAATCGCTTGTAAGTTTGCTGCACTAATTTTTCCAGGGCATCTTCTTCTGCCCGATAGGGTTTCTTTAGTTCTTCGCGGTAGGTTTTAAACTCGGTATTAAACTTAGCGGTAGTATCCAATCCGCGGAAGCGGGCCTCTGCAACCTTTAATTTAAAATGGATAAATAGCTGCAGGTATTCGTTGATTTTATCTTCGGTAAAATCCTGCTTGTTGGGGTGGTTTTTGCGGTAGGTATAGATAAACTCATCGGTGTTTACGGTAGTGCCACCGGCTGTAAAAAGTGGTTTACCAACCGAAGCTTTTTTGTGTTGAGCCTGTAAAAAAGTAGGGAGAAGGAGAATGCCTAATAAGAACCAAAATACCCGCATATACTCGTGCTTGTAAAGTGAACAAGACCGTAAAAGTAAGGTTTTTTAGGCTGGGAAGCACGGCACTTTTAGGGGCTATTTAATCACCTTGGTAAGGCGGCAAACGTTTTTGTCATCCCGTTTCAGGTATTCCACATTATCCATAATAGCTTTTACAAGCCTGATGCCTAAACCACCTTTGCGTTTTTGGTGTACCAGGTTACCCAGGTCGGGTTCGTGAAATTCGTTTATATCAAACAGGGAACCATCATCCACAATTTCGAAAATGAATTTTCCATGGGCCGGAATGTCAATGTGTAATTCCAGCATGTGATCGGGATTGCAGTGATGGGCGTGTATCATCAGGTTAGAGCACATCTCATCCAGCGCAAGCACAATTGCGCTCATTTCAATCTCGGGTACCCGCTGGTCTTTCAACGAGTTTCTTACAAACTCGCGTATGCCTTTCAGGTTGCTGAGGCTACACCCTATGTTATACTGATAATTCATTGGCCAACTTCTTTGCTTCTGGTTTGGTTGCGGCAATGTGAAGCAACTCGGCCAGTCCTAAAATGCTAAATGTGTTTAAAACTTTCTCCTTCATACCAAACAACACCATGGGAATATTCTTGTCTTTCAGTTCTTCGATGTAGCTCATAAATACTCCTAACCCGGCCGAAGAAATATATTCCAGGGCACTGCAATCCACCAGTATTTTTTTAAATCCTTCGCCTACGCTTTTTGCAATGGCCAGATCTAACTCAATGGAAGAACTTGCGTCTATTTCTCCAATAACCGAGATAATATCTGCTCCATCTTCCTGTAATCGTTTAATATGAACCATGGTTCTCGTTTTAACGGTTTAATTTTTTTTATGTTTACCTGTCTATCTGAACTTTATAGTCATAGACGTATAGTCATCATTTATCAGCGTAGAGCCCGAAAACTCATACAGCCGTTGAATAATATGTTTTTCAATTTCATGGGAACTTTTTTCTGCTACTTCGTGTAATGCCGCTTCCAACCGGTGGTAATCAAATTCTTCGCTCTTGTTGTTTTTTGCTTCGGTAATACCATCGGTATAAAGCACCATTACATCGCCCGGCTCGTAGTGTACTTCATTGTTTTCTACCAGTCGGGTATAATCGCGGGTACGCACCATACCCAGGGCTGTACCTTTGTCTTTCAGGTACATGGTTTTCTTTTCGCAGGCTTTATAGTACAATACGGGGCAATGCCCTGCGCGCGAATACCGAATGGTTTTAGTCTTGGTATCAACAACAAAATAAGTTGCAGAAATAAACGAACCGCGCTCTAAGCAAAATGCCAACGCGCGGTTGGCTCGCTCCATAAATTCTTTTGGTTCCAGTTCTTGTTGGGCCAGGCTGTGGAAAATGCCTTTCATTTGCGACATGTGGAAGGCTGCTGTTGTTCCTTTGCCTGATACGTCAGCTATGATAAGGGCTACCTGGGTTTCATTAATACGAAGCGTGTCGTAATAATCACCACCTACTTCATCGGCCGATTGTGCAAACGCTGAAATTTCAAAATCAGGATCGCTTTCAAGTTTAGTTGGTAACAAACTTTTTTGTACTGTCTTCGCAATTTTAAGTTCCTCTTTGTAGCGTTCGGTTTGAAAGGCCTGCTCCATTAACCGGAAGTTTTCGATGGAGATACCGGCCTGGTTGGCAAATGCTGATACAATGCGCATCATCTCCTTATTAAACCCTTCGGGCAATTCTTTTAATAGTGCCAGTGTGCCGATTGCTTCGCCCTTAACCACTATGGGAAATGCAATGAGTGAACGAAAGCGCGAACCGCGTAGCGAAGCCAGGTGCTTGGAAAGATTTTTCGTTTTATCACTACTTTGATCTAAGGCTCCTTTTACATTTTGTTGCTTCAGGTGCTGCCGGATTTGCTGCGACTCCTGCTCGGTAATTTTATAAGTAAAAAATTTGTTTCCATTGCTGGCACTTTCAATTTCTAACCAGGCTGCATCGGCAAATACAGCACTTACCGAACTTTCTAACAATATATTGTAAACACTCTCTTCGTTTTGTTCGGTTTGGATGGATTGGCTGATGCGCTGAAAGTTCACTACTTCTTCCAGCTTTTGCTCAAACACCGATGAGGTGGGCAGGTTGAATAAAATAACCAGAAAGGAGAAGATGCTGTACACCATAACAAAACACAACAGGCACACATTAAAAATGTGGCTGCCAAAATCCTGAAAGTACGGATTGGCTGCATTGATAAATGTGGAGATAGAATTTACGGTGAACAAAAAGTAGCCCAGGTAGAAGAAGGAAAGCAACAGCAACAACAGGCTGGTCCACTTTTGTTTAAAGTTTAGATAAGCCACCCACCGCATGTTGGCCGATAGCACGATTACGAGTAATGCTATTACAATAATGATAATGGTGTTGGTAGTTGATGAGAAGGTTACGTTAACGCTATCGTATAGCAGCGTAAGCGCCAAACACAACTCAAACACCATCCAGGTGCGGATTAGCCATTTTGATTTTTGATAAAGAATCAGGCGCTTCCACGAAGTATAGGCCGATAACAGAAAACTTAGAAATAATGCCAGGTTAATCTGGTAAATAAAATCTTTGAAGAGCGGGTCGCTGGCAAGTTTTGTTGTACCAATTAAAAACTCACCCAGTCTAAAAACCAATGATACAACCGTGGCGATTAGTCCGGTTGCAAATACCTTCCACAATAAATCGGTAAAACTCAGGCTTTCATCTTTCTCAATCCGGTAACGGTAATAGTAGAAAAGACAAATAATAAAAAGATTGAGCATTAAGCTGGGCAACCACTTGGGTACACCCGGTGGCAATTGCCTGATTTCACTATACAGCACCGTAATGTCTGAAAACACCAATACCAGCCAGGCTATGATAGTGCCCAGAAAGAGAAGTCTGATAATGGCTTTTGTTTTCAAAACTTATAATTACATGCGGGCAAGCGTTTACGCACGCTTGCTAAGTTAGTTTTACAATATTACTGAATAGGCATTAAACCGTGTACGTGTTTTACTTGCGGCTGTAGTTAGGTGCCTCGCGCGTAATGGTTACATCGTGCGGATGGCTTTCGTGCACACCGGCTGAAGTAATCTTTACAAATTTTGCTGATTTAAGTTTATCTAAATTTTTAGCACCGCAGTAGCCCATGCCGGCCTTTAAACCGCCAACCAATTGATACAACACCTCGGCCACCGAACCTTTATAAGGTACCCGTCCAGAAATACCTTCGGGCACTAATTTTTTAATGTCATCTTCGGCATCCTGAAAGTAACGGTCTTTTGAGCCATCGTCCATCGCTTCGAGCGAGCCCATACCGCGGTATGATTTGAACTTGCGGCCCTCGTAAATGATCATTTCACCGGGTGCTTCTTCGGTACCAGCCAGCAACGAACCAATCATTACACTATCGGCTCCAGCCGCCAATGCTTTTACCACATCGCCCGAAAAACGAATGCCGCCATCGGCAATAACTTTCACATCACTTCCGCGCAAGGCTTTTGCAGCTTCATAAACGGCAGAAAGCTGGGGCAGCCCTATGCCAGCTACAATACGGGTGGTGCAAATGCTGCCCGGGCCTACACCAACTTTTACGGCATCAGCTCCAGCTTTTGCCAATGCTTTGGCAGCTTCGCCTGTTGCAATATTACCAACCACTAATTCAAGGTCAGGGAATTTTTTTCGTACATGCTTCGCGGCATCTAGTACACCTTTTGAATGACCGTGAGCTGTATCGATGCTGATAACATCTACGCCCGAATTTTTAAGGGCCGTAATGCGCTCCACCACATCGGGGGTAACACCTACAGCTGCCCCCACGCGCAAGCGGCCAAACTGATCCTGGCAGGCATGGGGTTTATTCTTTTTCTTTAGAATGTCTTTGTATGTAACAAGGCCGGTAAGTTTGCCTTTCTTATTTACAATAGGGAGCTTTTCAATTTTATACTGCTGCAAAATTACTTCTGCTTTTTCAAGGGTGATTCCTTCTGGTGCTGTGATCAGGTTTTCTTTGGTCATTATTTGCTCGATGGGCAGCGACATATCTTTTTGAAAACGCAAATCGCGATTGGTGATAATGCCCACCAACTTACCATTACCATCTACTATCGGAATACCCCCAATCTTGTATTCGCGCATAATTTTTTCAGCATCGCGTACAGTAGAATTGATTTGCAGCGTAACCGGATCCTGAATCATACCACTTTGCGAGCGTTTTACTTTGCGCACCTGCTCAGCTTGTTGCGCAATGCTCATGTTTTTGTGAATGAAACCCAAACCGCCTTCCAGGGCAATGCCGATAGCCAATTCGGCCTCGGTTACGGTATCCATTGCAGCCGAAATAATAGGTATGTTCAGTTTTATTTTTTTGGTGAGCGAACCAACGGTAGAGGTTTCGCGCGGAAGCACATCGCTGTAGGCCGGAACCAGCAGCACATCATCATACGTAAGGGCTTCAAAAAGAAATTTAGAGGAATCGAGAGCCATGGCAAATAAGATTAGGATTCGTTATTTGCCGGGCAAAGTTAACTTAAAAACCCCGATTACCAACACCGGATTTAAAAGTTACCAAGACTTCCTGTTGCGTTAACGTTAAACCTTTCATGTCTTTTTTATTTCGTTATAAAGACCTGGAAGGTTTATTAATTTTGAAAATGAAAAAAACCGTATTGCTATTTTTTGCCGTGTGTATGGCCGGAGCCATGCTGGCGCAGACCCAAACCGGAAAAGCATCTTTTTATGCCGACAAATTTGAAGGCAGCCCTACTGCAAGTGGTGAGAAGTACAAACACTCCAAACTTACAGCAGCACATAAAACACTTCCGTTCGGCACCAAAGTAAAGGTAACGAACCTGGCCAATAATGAAACTGTTGAAGTTGTTGTGAACGATCGCGGACCTTATGTAGAGGGCCGGATTATTGATCTATCGAAATCGGCAGCAGAAAAACTTGGCTTTATTAACCAGGGTATTGCCGAAGTTAGAATTGAAGTGATAGATGCCGGTGATGGTAAGAACCGGGCCAGCAAAGGTGAAGGCCCGGCAAGCATTGAGCATGTTGCGGTAGAGGAGAAAGAGTTTTATGATTTTGAAATAGCCCGGTTGATTCCAAAGGGATTTGGTGTGCAGATTGGAACCTACCAGGAATTGGTTAACCTGATGCGCCTTTCCGATAACCTGAAAAACTCGTACAAGAAAAATGTAATGGTGCAGGTAAAAGTGATTAACGGAGTAAAGTATTATAGTTTAATACTTGGGCCGTTAAGTACACGCCCCAAAGCCGATGAGTTACTGGCCGAAGTAAAGAAGAAATTTCCCGATTCGTTTATTGTGGATTACAGTCGCCTGTAATGGCGATTTTGATAATGGACATACTCGGATATTTAGCTGCTGTTTTAGTAGGAGTTGTTTTAGGAGCACTGGGTGGCGGTGGTTCTATCCTTTCCATCCCAATATTAGTTTATTTGTTTGGCATTGAGCCTGTGTTGGCTTCGGCTTACTCGTTGTTTATTGTAGGCACTACCAGTTTAGTTGGGGCTATTCCTAAATACCGCGAGCATTTGGTTAACCTGCGCACGGGTATTCTGTTTGGAATTCCTTCTATCATAGCCATTTTTTGCACCCGCAAATGGATTGTGCCGGCCCTGCCCGATATCATTTTGCAAACGGAAACCTTTACGCTTTCCAAGCGCACCTTGCTGCTGGGTTTGTTTGGACTGCTTATGGTGCTGGCTTCTTTTTCTATGATTAAAAACCGGAAAGAACCCGAAGCTAACCATAAACATTTTCGCACTTTCTTGGTAATTGTGGAGGGCTTACTTATCGGATTTTTAACTGGCCTGGTGGGTGCCGGTGGCGGCTTTCTGATTATTCCTGCACTTGTGTTTTTAACCGGTTTAAACTTCAAAACCGCTGTGGGTACTTCCCTTTTTATTATCGCTATTAATTCACTGCTGGGTTTTCTGGGCGATGTGCTCACCTACTCCATTAGCTGGAAGTTCCTATTGATAATTACTGGCCTGGCTGTAGTGGGAATTTTGATAGGCAACGTTATTGCCCGTAAAAGCCAAGCTAATTACTTGCGTAAAATTTTTGGGTGGCTCACACTCTTCATGGGGGTTTTTATTCTAATTCGCGAAAGCGGTTTTTTTTGAGTTAATGGGGTTTTCTTATCAAAATCGAATTTTTAAACATTTTTTTAGGTCTGCCTGAAACAATTTGGCTTTACTCTCAGTTAAGATAGCATTACTATCATATCAGATAGTTTTATTATCAAATGGCCACCCTTTACTTTCGTTTAAACCCTCACCTGTACCTGCGCGATCCGCAGCAAACGGAACTCGGGCAAAAGATCATCAGCGCAAGCGTAAGGCTAATCGACACCCTGGGTTTTGAGCAATTCACATTTAAAAAACTGGCCGAAGAGATTGATTCAACCGAGGCTTCGGTTTATCGCTACTTCGAAAATAAACACCGGCTATTACAATACCTGGTAGGTTGGTATTGGACGTGGCTGGAGTATCGCATCGACTTATCTACCAGCAACCTGCCCACACCCCACGAAAAGTTAAAAGCCTGTATTAAAGTGGTTGCCTCAGAAAAAAAATTTGATGACACGTTTGAGTTTATGGATGAGGTAGCCCTGCATCGGATTGTAGTTTCAGAACTGGATAAGACATACCTTACCAAACAAGTTGATAGCGATAACAAGGATGGTTTGTTTGGAGGTTTTAAGTTGCTGTGTAAAAAAATTAGCGCGTGGGTATCGGAGATTAACCCCACGTATGCCTATCCGCATACGTTGGTAAGTACAATTTTACTTACGGCAAAACACCAGATTTTTTTTGCTGAGCATTTGCCATCGCTTACCGATTTAGATAAAACTACTTCCCGGCACCATCAATTGGAGAAATTTCTGGAGACCTTATTACTAAAAACAATTGGTTGATAACCTATGCTTAACAACGATCAGATAGTACGATGCCTGCGTGAAGTTGCCTTTAAACTGAAGCACGACTATGCTTCAGAAGATTTGCATGCGGTGGAGGCCAATCAACGTGCCTACAGGGAAGATGACTTAACTGAATTTAAACGCGATTTAGTTGAGGCTGGCAACAAAATGCGTATGTTGTTTATGCCGTATCGGTTAGAACGAAGCGCGTTTGAAGATTTTTTTGTGAATCAAACCGCTCCGGTACTTGCCTTTGTAAAATACAAGGATCATATCGTTCCGGTTTTGCTTACACCTGATAAGCGAAGAAAAATATCGGCCGTATTTATTGATAACCATGCAGACAGAGAAGAAGCGTTTGATTCGTTGGATAGCCTGATGTTGCATACCGAGGGTTTAAACGAGGTAGATTTTTTCGCTGTGTTTGCCTATGAAAGTCCGGTAAGTATGGAAACGGCCGATGGCAAGCCGCCCACACCTTTTAAACGGTTGTTACGATTGCTGGGTACCGAGAAGAAGGAAATCTTCTACATTTTATTTTATGCCATAATAATCGGATTAATCGGGTTGGTTATTCCACTGGGTATTCAAACCACGGTAGAATTAATTTCAGGTGGGGTATTTTTCAGTTCGGTGTATGTATTGATTACACTGGTAATTCTGGGTGTGCTGTTGAGTGGCGGTTTACAAGTAATACAAATCAGCCTGGTAGAGTTTTTACAACGAAGAATTTTTACGAAGGCTTCGTTGGAGTTTGCATTTCGCATTCCGCGCATTCGCATGGAAGCATTGCAACGAAATTATGCTCCGGAATTAATTAACCGGTTTTTTGATGTTGTGAACATACAAAAAGGCTTGCCCAAGCTTTTAATTGATCTTTCCTCATCGGTTATTCAAATACTTTTCGGGCTGTTACTTATCTCCTTGTATCACCCCTTCTTTGTGTTTTTTGGTTTGGTGTTGCTGCTTATGCTGGGGCTAATTTTCAGCCTTACCGGCCCGCGCGGTTTAAGTTCCAGCATAGAAGAATCCAAATACAAATACAAGGTTGCACATTGGTTAGAAGAATTAGGCCGGGCCTTGCATTCGTTCAAGCTGGCGGGCAGCACCGATCTGCCCATTCGCAAAACCGATTACAACGTAAACAACTATCTCAAAAACAGAAAAGTGCACTTTAGGGTGTTGGTTACACAGTTTTCATTTATTGTAATCTTTAAAGCATTAATAACGGGCGGGTTGTTGATAATGGGAACTTTACTGGTGGTTGACCGCCAGATTACATTAGGGCAATTTGTAGCTTCTGAAATCGTAATCATTCTAATCCTTAATGCTGTGGAAAAGATAATCATGTACATGGATGTTGTATATGATTTACTTACGGCTGTAGATAAAGTTGCCCAGGTTACTGACTTGCCTATTGAAAAAACAGGGGGGCTGGATTTTCCAACCGCTCAAACCGGTGGCTTTCATGTACGTACCAAAGGGTTAAAGTATCGGTATGCTGCCTCTGGCTATTATGCGTTGAAAGGTATTGATCTTGATATTAAACCCGGTGAAACAGTTTGTATAACCGGGCCGGGTAATTCAGGTAAAACAACTTTATTAAATGTGCTTACCGGCCTTTATACCGATTATGAAGGAGCTGTTACTATTAACAATTATTCGCTACGCGATATAGACCTCACACACCTGCGCGATCAGGTTGCAAAAAATATTTCGCAAGAAGATTTGTTTGACGGAACCTTGTTGGAAAACATTACCCTGGGTAGAATTACAACCACCGTGCACGATGCCATTAATGCCATAGAGCAGGTTGGATTAAGCGATACCATTAACGCCTTGCCCAAAGGCCTGGATACCCCCATTATCAGTGGCGGAAAAGGATTAACCAAAACCGTTATACATAAACTTATACTGGCCCGATGCCTGGCTAAAAAACCGCAGTTGCTGGTGTTGAACGATTTTTTTATCCCCCTGGCAAAGCCCGATAAAATAGAACTACTGCAATGTGTTACCCGCCAGCAACATCCATGGACGGTTATTGTAGTTTCGAAAGACCCGTTAATTATGAGTGCCTGCGATCGGGTAATTGTTTTAAACGAGGGGCAGGTACTACACGAAGGCACAATGGAAGAGTTGACTAAAAAAGAATTGCTGAAAGATTTAATCGCCTAATGTATGCTTAAAATTTCATCGCGTTCAGTTGAAAAAATGATGCCGCAGGACAGGCTCTATTCCCTGCGATCACTGGACACACCCACGGCTGGTAAAATTCTGGCCCGATGGCTAATGGGCATTGGCGTTATCTTCTTTATCGTATTGTTTTTACCCTGGCAACAAAACATACGCGGCAATGGCAAGGTAACAGCACTTAATCCGGCTAACCGACCACAAACTGTTGAAACCGTTATTGCCGGTCGTATTCAAACCTGGAAAGTAAGTGAAGGCCAATACGTAACCAAAGGCGATACCATTGCGGTGGTAAGCGAGGTAAAAGAAAAATATTTCGACCCGCAATTGCTGTTGCGGCTGCGCGAGGTGATTGATTCAAAAGAAAGCAGCTTGCAATCGAAAGATGACAAAGCCAAAGCCTTGCGCAAGCAAATCAGTGCTTTGCGCGATGGTATGCGCACCAAAGTAGAACAGTCGAAAGCTAAACTGGAGGCAGAGCGCGTAAAATTTGCCAATGCTAAAAATCAATTTGAACGAAATAAAAAGTTGTTTGAAGCGGGTAACATCCCCCTTACCAAGTATCAGGATATGGAGTACAAATACCAGGGTGCCGAGGCAGATTTAACCAATGCCCAAATAGAAATAGAACGCGTGCAAGCCGAATACTTAGACAAAATCAACAAAGCTGAATCGGACTTAAACAATACCCTGGCCGAACAATTTGATACACAGGCAGAGTTGGCAAAGCTGCGGAATGAATTGGTGAACATGGAAATCAGAAGTCAGCAATACTTTATAAGAGCTCCACAAGATGGATTTGTTGTAAAAGCTGCGCGGGCCGGTATTGGCGAAACACTTAAAGAAGGCGATCCCGTTTGCACCATCATGCCACAGTCAAACGATGTGGCAGTGGAGATGTATGTAAAGGCGATGGACGTTCCCTTACTAAGCAAAGGTCGTAAAGTGAGGATTGAGTTTGATGGTTTCCCGGCCCTGCAGTTTAGTGGGTGGCCCAGTGTATCCGTTGGTTCTTTTGGTGGTTTGGTGGAGGTAATAGACTTTGTGAATTCCAAACCGGGAGAGTTTCGCATTTTGGTTGTGCCCGATAAGAATGACGATCCCTGGCCCAAACAAATTCGAAATGGTTCGGGCACGCAAGGCTGGGTAATGTTAGATGATGTGCCGGTTTGGTATGAGATATGGCGGCAACTCAATGGTTTTCCGCCAAGCTTATATGAAGAACCGCTGGATGCTGTAATACAAACTGAAGAACCTAAAAAGGAAAAGAAAAAATGAGGGCGGTAATTACAGCACTATTAGTTGTGTGCGTGGTTAACAGCCAGGCTCAATCTGCTTTGCAAACAGCCATGCAGTTGCCCGATAGCGTACCTACGTTTACGCTTAATAATTTGTATGCGTCCATGTGGCAATATCATCCGCTTATTAAACAAGCCAACTTGTTAAGCGATGCAGCCCAACAAGATATTCGGTTTGCGCGGGGCTCGTTCGATCCGAAAATTGAAGTACAAGGAAACCTGAAAGAATACGATCAAAAGGAATATTACAATAAGTGGTACGGAGCGTTTACCATTCCCACCTGGTTTCCGGTAGATCCGAAAGTGGGTATTGAGCGCAATACCGGTACGTACTTAAGTACCGAAAGCCAGTTACCCGATGAAGATTATAACCGCCAGCTATTTGCAGGGTTATCGTTACCCCTGGGGCGGGGTTTGTTTACGGACGAGCGCAGGGCCACCCTGCAGCAGGCACAATTAGGGGCTAACCTGGCTGAGGCTGAAAAATTAAAATTAATTAACAAGATTTTATTGGAGGCCGCTAAGGATTATTGGCAATGGTATTATGCTTACTTCAATTATCAACTGAATACACGCAATGCCCAAATTGCAGAAGAAATTTTCAGGCGCGTGCGCTTAAATGAACAAATGGGAGAAGCCAGTGGGTTAGATACACTGCAGGCCGATATTACGCGGCAACAGCGCCAGGTTGAACGCCAGGAATCGTACCTCGATTTGATTAATGCTTCGGTAAAACTTTCCAATTATTTATGGGATTCGCTCGGCAATCCGTTACAGATTTCTGAGCAATTAGCCCCGCAGCCTGTTGGCGAGGCTGAAGTTTTTTCGATAACAGTACTGGAACAACTACGCCAACTTGCTTCCGAAAATCACCCCGAATTGCAAAAGCTTAGCATCAAGCTCGATCAATTGGAGATTGATCGCAAACTGGCAGTTGAATTTCTAAAACCCCGCCTCAACCTGAACTATAATTTCCTCAATCAGCCGCTAAGGCCTACCGGAGATTTTCAAACATTTACTTTTTTGAATAACTATAAGTTCGGATTGGATTTTTATATGCCTGTTTACCTGCGGAAGGAGCGGGCCAAAGTAGCCCAAACCCGTTTAAAAATTCAGAACACAACCTACGAGCGTACCCAAACCCAGCGCGAAATTCTTAACCAGGTACAAGCAACGTTTAATCAATTGGTAAACACCAATACCTTATTGCAGCAACAAAATGCCATGGCCACAAACTACCAACGCTTGCTTCAGGGCGAATTACTAAACCTTGAAAATGGAGAAAGCGATCTTTTTAAAATTAATGTGCAGCAGGAAAAACTTATACAAGCGCAATCCAAACTTTTAAAATTGCGGGCCGAGTTTGAAAAACAAAAAGCAACCTTGTTTTGGGCTGCAGGTTCTCGTTTGCCAAGTGCCGATCAATAAAAAATTACCGCACATGCCACGTATTTAAATACTGATGGGGTGTGCTTATCAGAATCTTGGTAAAGGGAATATCTGCATTATACTTAAACCAGAACTTTTCTTCGCGGGCCCCTACGGTTTTTAATTTTTGGTATTCATCAACTCCGCCTGTTGAAAAATTATTGGTGGTGGTGATAAAAACGGTGATGCTATCCAATTTTGGATTGAGTAGTTTCCATTGCAGCAATATCCCGTCTTCTTCAAATGAAGTTTTTAACTCTGCGATATCAGCCGGGCCAATAAAAGGTACGCCATCCATTTCTTTGCGGATTGATTCAGGAATAGTAAGGTTTAAATGCGAAGCAATAGAAGGCATAATGTCCACCATGGCTGGTGTTGCATTAAAATGCTGATTTAGATTTTTACTGTTAGTTGTTATCCATGTTAATCGTTCGCGATCGGATTGGCCGCCATGATGCTTTCCCGTGGCAGCATCGCGGCCGTGATCGGTAGTTATAACGATTAGCCAATCTTCATTAAAATTCTTTTCCCGCTCTTTAACGGCCTGCCAGATTTTTCCAATCTGAATATCGGCAGCTTTTACAGCTTCGTAAAACTGCGGACTATCGCCAAACAGGTGGCCCATGTCATCGGTAAACTCGAGATAAACCCATGTTAAATCGGGAGCGTGGTTTGTAATAGCTTCGGAAGCGGCTTGTGCTACAGCTTTGTCAATCTGTTGTATAAATTTTCGGTCAGCGCCATGTGGAAACCGAACTGTATCATACTCCAGGCTGTCGTATTTAAAATCAAGTTTAATTGCACCCGCAGCAGGCAAACCTTCGCCAATAAGTTTGGTGCGGTTATCAAGCCAGGTAGAAAAAATGGCTGTGGTAAACTTGCTGTTTGTTGTTGCCGCTATTCTGAAAATATTCCAGTAGTTATAATTTGGTTCAGCAATATCATTGTCCCACACGTTGTGTTTATTGGCCCAAGTGCCGGTAATTAAACTATTATACCCTACGGCTGATATGGTGGGGGTTTTGGAATAGCCGCCATTGCCCCCGGTGTAGGCGCGTGTATAACCACCGCTTTGTTTAATTTCTTGTAAGGTTGGTAAGTTAAGTTTTTCAATTACATCGGCCGGAATGCCATCTGCAATAATAAAAATAGCTTTGGGTTGGGCTGTGTTTTCTTTTTTTGAAGCACTACACGAAAGCCCCAAAGCGGCTATTAATATGAGTAATCTGCTGGCCATGCGCAGTAATTACCTAAGCGTTAATAATTGACTGCACTACTTCTTCGGCTACCCGCTCGGCTGAGTTTAAGGCCCCGTTTACGGTACCGCCATCTCCTTTATGGTCGGTAGCTTCGCCAGCAAAGAAAACTTTGTTATTGATTGGAGTAGAGAAGTTGATACGATCTTGTACACTGGAGCCAGGTGGTAAAAAGGAAATTCCACCTTTAAAGAATTCGTCTTTACCCCAATCGGCTTTAAACCAAACCCGTTCGCCTTCGGTAGCATCTGCGTTAAGTACTTTGCGAATAAACAAGGTAGCCTGGCCGTTATAAATACTATCCAACTCTGCCAATACCGCATCTAACATACCATCGCCCATGTCCGAAAGTTGTTTAGCTTTTGGGCCATGCACAGTAACAGTAAGCGTTCTGTAAAATTCGCTGCGGGCAACACCGGTATTAAAATAAGCGGGGCCTTGGGTGCCGCCCCATAGGTAGCCAGTGCCTTCGCCCCAGAAATTTTTTTTGAAATCGATAATGAGCCGAAGGGCATGATCCATACCGATTTTATTCATTGCCGAAACTTTAGCGGCTGGTAAACCCGGAGTGAATGTAACCCCTCCGGTTTTTAAAACTGCAAGGGGCACAGTTACTACTACCTTTTCTACTTCTGTCTGGTTGCTGTTTTGATCGGTAAGGACAATTTTTTCGCCCGCGTAGTTAATACTTTTTATAGCAGTGTTAAGTTGTATTTTGCCTACTACTCCGCTAAAGCGCGAAGTAATGATATCCTGCAGGGGATTGGTTTTGATCATGTAGGCAACGTTATCGTGCTCGGTTAAAGCCAATGCTTCGGCTACACCTTTTGCGCCCACCCTATCGCTGCTGGAACCAAAACGATTACCGGCAAGCGAGTTTAACAATGCCTGAGCCCGTGTACTTAAACCTGCTGCCTGCTGCATAGAAACATCGGCCCCGCCATAGGTGGGTAACCCGTTTATAAAATTTCTTACGGCTTGCAAGTCGGTATCGCCTGCCCAATCAGCTGCGCTCTTGGCTTGATTCTCCAGTATAAATTGTTCGGTGGTTTGGCTGTTCAGGTCTATACGTGTAAGCGTATAGTTCTTTATAATATTACCCCATGCGGAATTGGTGCCATACACTATTTCGGTACCTAACTCTACCGGGAAATCTGCTGATGTTTGAATGGTAAGTTCGCGCTGATTTCGTAAAGATCGTACGCGGCCACCTAACTGATTGCCGGCTTCAAATACAAGCACATTAATTCCTTTTGATGATAGAATATCAGCCGTGTATAAACCGGCTGCTCCAGCACCAATTATGGCTACGGTTCCATTAAAAGGAACTTCCGGGCCCGGATCATCTTTTTTGCAGGCCGCTAATACCGATGGCAGCAACCATCCTGCTGTTAATCCAACGCCTATGTTTTTAATTGCTTTTCTGCGTTTCACTCACTTTAAAGTTTACCGAAAGATAATTATACCAACGCGATTTGACGAAACCCCTGGGCTGTTTCTGTATCCGCCTCAGCGTTTTAATAGTAATTTTACCTAAAAAGTAAACTGCAACATGTCTATTGCCGCATATGACAAGGTGGATGTAAAGAAGGTTTGTGTAATAGGGCCTGAGTGTACCGGGAAATCAGAACTATCAAAATACCTGGCTGCTGCTTATAAAACCGAGTGGATACCAGAGTATGCACGTGCTTACCTGGATAAATTAGGACACCCGTATCAGGAATCGGATCTTGTAAAAATTGCACACGGGCAGTTGCGTTTGGAAGATGAGTGGACACGCGATGCCAACCGCATTGTAATTTGCGATACTAACCTGATTACTATAAAAATCTGGAGTGATTATAAGTATGGCCGATGCGATGATGAAATTCTGAATCTGATTAATGCAAGAACGTACCACTTATATTTGCTAACCTACATTGATGTGCCCTGGGTGGATGATCCGCAACGCGAACACCCCGATAAGCGGGAGTTCTTCTGGCAGTTGTTTCAGCAGGAGGTTAAAAACACACATGTTCCGTTTGTAGAAATAAAAGGAAGCTGGGAGCAACGTCAGCAACTGGCGCAAGAAGCAATTGATAAAATATTAAAAGGTTAAAATCTGTAGTTATGCCAACTCTAAGCCCTGCTTTTTCTGCTGGTGAATGGGGTGCTTTGCTGAAAAAAGTAAAATAACAAGTGTAGTTCCAAGCTAATAGGGTGTAGGACTTACACTTGTCCACCCACCATCTACTATTAATGTTTGGCCGGTAATGTGGCCGGCTTCTGGCGAAACTAAAAATAAAGCGGCTGTCGCAATATCGGTTGTGGTTGCAGGTTTGCCCATAGGCGTAATGCGCGACCAAGTGTTTTCATACCCGGGGTCGCTCTTGGTGCGCTCGGTGGCCGTAGCGCCAGGTGCAATGGCGTTTACTGTAATTCCGTAAGGCGATAATTCGAGCACTAAATTTTTGGCAAGCATCTCCAATGCTGCTTTACTCATACCATACGCGGCTAAGTTTTTATGGGCCTGATGCCCCGTAACAGACGACATGAATAAAATCCGACCACCAGTTTTTTGATCGCGCATGTTTTTGGCGGCTTGCTGTGCCAGGAAAAAGCTACCGCCCAGATTCAGGTGCATAACCTTATAGAAATCTTCTGGTGTGTATTCAAAGAAGTCGCCAAACAACGTGATGCCGGCATTGGCAATTATGATATCAACCTTGCCAAAGGCGCGGATTGAATCGGATACTAACCTTTCGATGAAAGCCACTTCGCCACAATCTCCGGCTATAGCTTTACAACTTCCTTTCTCTTGCCGGATTTTTTGTGCAGCTTCTTCTGCAAGCGCAACTTCTATATCATTCAATACAACGTGTGCACCTTCGGCTGCAAGTCTGCGGCAGATTTCAAGACCGATGCCTTGCCCTGCACCGGTAACAATAGCAACCTGATTTTTGAAACGCATAGCGTTATAAATTAAAGCCTGTTACAAGATAGTATTCTTATATACTTCCATCATCTCCTGATAGTTTAGTTTTTGTGCCAACGAATTTACAACCGCCACCAGCCTTCTGGTTTTTGTATGCGATGATTTGGCACTTTCAATCCAGTTGCTGTAGAAATATTGCATATAGGGTGATAGTGTTTTAAAAAACTTTGAAGCCTCCGGTTCTTCCTTCAGGCATTGCAACAGATCGCGCGAAAGTTTGGGTTTACTTTCATCTACTTCCATTGCCACCACAATTTTATCGCCTGCGTTTTTGCCTGTTCCTTTACGCATAGCTGCATTAACGGGTAAAAAGAAATCGCCAGTGCCCATAGCTAACAAGGAAGTTTTTTCGAATGCGAATGCGAATGCATCTAAAGTTCCTTTAACCCGGAATGATTTTTTTACAGCCTTTAATTTTTTGGCCTGAGCTGCGGGCACAACCACGTATGTCCACCCACCAGGTTTAGTTTGTTTTTGAAGTTTAGCCGTAAACCGAATCACAATCTAAACTAAATAGTTTTCATCAATTCGGCACGGTACTCGGTAAGGATGCGGGCTTTGGAAAGAAAGCCGAGGTATTGTTTGTTTTTCACCACCGGTAAATTCCATTGCCGGGTTTCATCAAACTTTTTGAGTATAGCAGGAAGATTCTCATTTAAATCTACAGCATGCGCTTCCGTCATAATGTCTTTTACGATTGTGGTATCGTATAATTTATTGTTGAAGATGATTTCACGTACATGATCGAGATGAACCACTCCTGCCAGTTCGCCTTCGCGCGTAACTACAGGAAATGTGTTTCGCTTTGAAATGGAAATCACACGTACCAGCAAACGCAAACTGTCTTCGGGACGAATAGCTGAAAAATTATGTTCTAATAAATCCTGCAGGTTAAGTTTACTCAGTAAGAATTGATCGCGATTATCAACCGTCATGTTCAATAACTTCGAAAGTTTTTTACCTTCCATTGAAAGTGGCTCGAAGTATTTAGCAACAGTTAACCCCAGCGCGGCTACAATCATTAGCGGAATAATTAATTCGTAACCACCGGTTATTTCAGCAATCAAAAATATCGCGCAAAGCGGAGCATAGAATACACCACTTAAAATACCAGCCATTGCAACCAGAATAAAGTTGGTTTCTGGTATTTGGGCAATACCGCTTAAGTTTATCAATCGCGCGAAAGCAAAGCCCAGATACGCACCAACAAAAAGAGAGGGACCAAAGTTACCACCATTACCACCGCTGCCCAATGTTAACCCCACCGCTATAACTTTTATAAATACCAGCGCACCTATAAAAATTAAAATGGTAAAGTCGTTTTGCAGAAATCTGTAGATAAGACTTCCGTTTGCCACTTCAAGCGGTTTTTGGTTGGCTAACATTTTTATACTCTCGTACCCTTCGCCAAACAGCGAAGGAAAAAACAGTAGTAAAGCAGATAAGGCCGCGCCTCCTATTAAAATTTTTGACCGGTAGTTTACTCGATTAGCAAAAAACTTTTCGGTGCGCTCTAACATGCGTGTATAATAGAGCGAAACCAAACCGGCTAATACTCCCAATAGTATGTAGAAATGTAGGTTATGGTAATTGAAAGGTTGCTGCAGCGAAAAGGAAAGAATGATGCCTTCGGCCAATATAATTTTAGATAAAAGCGCACCGGTGGCAGCAGCAATAATAATGGGAATAAAAGCACCTACGGTGGCATCGGCTAATAAAACTTCAATAGCAAATAACACCCCGGCAATAGGAGCATTAAAAGCAGCAGCAATACCTGCGGCAGCACCACAAGCTAATAACACCGTGCGATCTTTGTACGGTAAATGAAAGTAATTTCCATAGTTGGCACCAATAGCCGAGCCGGTACTTACCATGGGCGACTCCAACCCAACCGACCCGCCAAACCCAACAGTAAGGGCGCTGGTAATTATGTGCGAATACGTTTGGTTGGCCGGTAGCCTGGCCGACTTGCGCGCAATGGCATAGCCAATCTCGGCACTTCCTTTTTTGAAGTTCCCTTTCAAACCAAACTTGATATAAATAACGGTTAACGAAATGCCAATGATGGGGAAGAGTGCGAACAGATAAAATTGTTCGTAGGTGGTGGCATAATAATTAACCCACACACCAATTGTGTGCACGAAAAACTTTAGCACAATTGCGGCTAATGCCGATAGTGCGCCAACTACTACACTGGACAGCATAAAGAACTGCCGTGCACTTAAGCGATTGCGGGCAAAGAAAAATACCTGCTTGAGCGTGCGCAGTAAAAATTTTTCGGTATGCATTGCGCGTGCAAATTAAGGATGCTGCTGGTAAATACCCGCGTAACGCTGATTATAATGAAGTGAAAAGAACTTATTTGTTTGTAATGTTGTAGCTACAACAATTGAGGTTGAAAGTATGTCACTCGAATCGGAAATCAGGCAGGAACATTTTCAAAGCGAGCACCACAAGGCGGCCATTAACATTTTGGTTACCGGAAGCTGGCTCTACAACCAGAATGCAAACTTTCTAAGGCAATACGACCTCACGCCCGAGCAATTTAACGTGCTGCGCATTCTGCGGGGCAGCCATCCCAAGCCGATGATGTTGCTGGATATAACCGCCCGCATGATTGATAAGAACAGCAACTGCACCCGGTTGGTAGAAAAATTAAGACAAAAAGGTTGGGTAACACGCGAGTTGTGTGCAACCAACCGCAGGCAGGTAGATATCTCTATAACAACTAAAGGCCTTCAACTTTTAAAACGCATTGATTCCCAATCCACCGAATGGCTTCGGGCACTTCGTAAACTAACAAAGGCTGAAGCTTCAGAGCTTAATAGGTTGCTGGATAAAATCCGGGTTTAGTTCCGGCTTTCGGTAATAGCGCGCGCTTTTTTCATCTTCTTTAAAAAATCTGCAAACGGTTGAAACATTGCTTATGCAGTCGAAAAAGCGCACTCAAAGTCTGTTCTGAGTGTTTTTATTAACAATAGGTTAATTTTTAACCATTATTCTCAAAAAATATATTGTTTTTTTATAAACAGTATTAAAAAACACCCTATCGTAATCGAATTCTGTAATAATTATTTAAAACTGGGTTAAAATTTAACCATCAGTTCGGATTCTTGTACACATAACCTAAACCCAACCCCTTTCAATTAAACCCTTTTAACCCATTTCACTTATGATTGAAGTTCTATCTGATTCTACCACCCTCGATCCGGGCACTGCCGCTGCCCTGGCCGATTCGCTGCAGGCTCTCTCTGCGCGTATTACTGCGGCAGAAAATACTGCGGCTTTTACCACCAACAACGTGTGGATGATTTTATCAGCCGCATTGGTTTTTATTATGTCGCTTGGCTTTTCATGTGTGGAGGCCGGCTTTACGCAAGCCAAAAACACCGTAAACATCCTTTTTAAAAATACAGTAGATACTGCCATTGGTATTGTGGTGTTTGCCTTGTTTGGTTTTGCCATCATGTATCCGGGTACCTTTAACGGTTGGCTGGGCTTTGCCGACTCCGGTATTGGTTTAAACCCGCCCGAGGGCTATGAGCCTATTACCTACGCAAGTGGTAATTATACTTATTGGACCGACTTCTTGTTTCAGGCTGTGTTTTGTGCTACGGCTGCCACCATTGTATCGGGTGCTGTAGCCGAGCGTATTAAAATCAGTGCTTACTTCATTTTTACATTATTCCTTACGGGATTAATCTACCCGATTTTGGGAAGCTGGAAGTGGGGTGGAGGCTGGTTAAATGAATATGGTTTTTATGATTTCGCAGGTTCTACCATTGTACACTCGGTAGGTGGCTGGGCTGCATTAGCCGGTGCAATTATACTGGGCCCGCGTTTGGGTAAATACGACAATGGTACTCCTAAAACGTTTGCCAACTCTTCAGTGCCCCTTGCTGTAATTGGTGTATTCCTGTTGTGGCTTGGCTGGTTTGGTTTCAATGGTGGCTCCGTTCTCTCGGCCGATCCTGAATTGATCTCGTTGGTTTGCGTTACTACTGCGCTGGCAGCTTGTACCGGTGGTCTGGGTGGTATGGTGGGCGGATTAATTGCCTTCAAGCGCCTTGATCTGGGAATGGTATTAAATGGTATTCTGGCAGGGCTTGTAGGTATTACGGCTGGTGCCGATCAGATGTCGCCCAACGAAGCTTTATTCATTGGCTTGCTTTGCGGATTGGTAGTAGTGTTTGCCGTGATCTTCTTCGACAAAGTAAAGATCGATGATCCTGTAGGAGCTATCTCTGTTCACTTAGTGTGTGGCATTATCGGTACCCTAGCTGTTGGGGTGTTGGGTAAACTTGCCGGTGGCGAACAATTTGTAAAACAATTAGTGGGCGTTGCCGCTTACGGAGGCGGAGCCTTTGTGGGTTCGCTCATCGTGTTCTTCATTTTGAATAAAGTAATGAAAGGTGGCATCCGGGTATCGGCTCAGCACGAGAAAGAAGGCCTTGATAGCCATGAGCATGGTATGCGTGGTTACACCATTACCTATGAAGAGTAATTAAAAAAACTTGCCATGCAGGGTGTGCCGGATGGGCCTTCGTGTATGGCAAAAAAACACCAGGAAGTCTCAGCTGAATAATTGCAGTCATCCACTGAGAATCTCCCTGGCCATTGTTAAAAATAACAACCCTCAAAATTATGAAAAACCTTAAAAGTGTATTGTCACTAACAGTAGTTATTACATTATCGGTAAACGCATTTGCACAAGAAACACCGGTGCTTGCATCAGCAAAGACAGAAAACGATAAAGAGAAAAAGAAAGCAGTGAAGAGTGAAGCAACAACTGAATCGGTTAAAGAAGAAGAAACAGAACCAACGTTTACATTATCAGGTTCTATTGATACGTATTTTCATTCTTCATTTGGTTCGCGTAACAGTTCGCCACTCAGTAGTGGCTATGCGCCTTCAACTTCTTTTGCTGATTTAAAAGGATTTTCATTGGGTATGGTAAACCTCATTGCTGCCTATTCAGGTGAGAAGGTTGGCTTTGTTGGTGATGTAGTGTTTGGTCCGCGCGGCCAGGCGGCTGTATTTGGTACCGCATCCGGTCAGGCTATCATTAATCAGGCTTATGCCTATTATAAATTTAACGATAAGGTTACACTTAACCTCGGGCAGTTTAATACATTCTTGGGTTATGAAGTAATTTCTCCGGCAGTAAACTTTCATTACTCTACCTCCTATTTGTTTTCATGGGGACCATTCAATCATACCGGTGCGCGTTTGGATATAGCTGGTGCAAATGGTTTTGTAGCTAAGCTGGCGATAATGAACCCAACCGATATTGTTGAGTTTAACCCTGTAAATACCTACACATTTGGTGCACAGATTGGTAAAACATCAGATGCAGGTGGTGTTTGGTTAAACTTTTTGTATGGTGATCAGGATGGCAAGTTCGATGAAGAGGATGGAAGCCTGCAACCAGGCGATGCTTCGGCTGGTAGTTTATTTCAGGGGGATATTACCCTGGGATATAACGTGGGTGAAAAGTTTTACATCGGCCTGAATACATCCTACCAAACAGTAGCGGCTGGTCAGTCGGTTGCTGTTGGTGGTGCTATTGAAGACGCAGGTGGCGATCCATCTTCCTTCTTTGGTGTAGCACTTTATCCCAAAGTAACATTATCAGAAACCTTCGCACTTGGTTTACGAGCCGAATACTTTGCCATCAAAAATTATCACTTGCCTTTGTTTGGTCTGGATAATGAAGGAAACGGAAACGTAATGGAGTTTACGTTATCAGGTAACTATAAAGTGGGTGGTTTAACTTTCATTCCGGAATTGCGTGTGGACATGACATCCGAAAATTCATTCAACAAAAAATTTGAAGCCGTAGATAAAAAGATATTGCCAACCTTAAACCTGGCTGCTGTCTATAAATTTTAATTAATCAACAAATCAAAACTACCTATGTCAAAAATCAAACTTGAGTACATCTGGCTGGATGGCTACACACCCACCCAAAGCCTGCGCAGCAAAACTAAAATTGTAAAAAACTTTAACGGCACATTAGAAGAATGCCCCATGTGGTCGTTCGATGGAAGTTCCACCGAACAAGCACCAGGAGGTTCAAGCGATTGCTTGCTTCAACCGGTAGCCATCTTTACCGATCCCGCAAGGAAAGATGCCTACTTAGTAATGTGCGAAGTATTAAGTCCCGATGGAACCCCACACCCTACAAACGGCCGCGCTACAATTGAAGATGACGACCGCGACTTCTGGTTTGGTTTTGAACAGGAGTATTTTCTGTGGGACCCGGGCACTAACAAGCCGCTTGGCTTTCCGGAGAACGGCTACCCCGCACCACAAGGTCCGTACTATTGCTCAGTAGGTGCTAAGAATGCATTTGGTCGTTCTATTGTTGAAGAACATTTGGATTATTGTCTTGCAGCAGGAATTAACGTAGAAGGGATAAATGCCGAAGTAGCACCGGGCCAATGGGAGTTTCAGATTTTTGCCAAAGGAGCAAAAGAAGCAGGCGACCAGGTGTGGGTTGCTCGTTATTTATTGGAGCGCACTGCCGAAAAATATGGCGTAGCTATTAACTGGCATTGCAAACCGTTGGGTGCAACAGATTGGAATGGTTCGGGCATGCATGCCAACTTCTCTAACTCGCTGTTGCGCGAAGCCGGATCAAAAGATATTTACGATCTGGTGTGCAAGGCATTTGCACCATATGTAAAAGAACACATTGCTGTGTATGGTGCCGATAACCACTTGCGCTTAACCGGCAAACACGAAACACAAAGCATCGATAAATTCTCGTATGGTATTTCCGATAGGGGCGCCTCTATCCGCATTCCGATTGCCACCGTTGAAAACGGTTGGAAAGGATGGCTGGAAGATCGCAGACCTAATTCGGCAGCTGACCCTTACAAGGTGGCGGCCCGCATTATCACTACCGTGAAAACTGCGGACCAGACTGAACCTGTATTGGTTAGTGTGAATGGCAACGGAAAAGGGAGGTAGACTTTTCCGTGTGTGAAGTGAAAGGGAGAGGCGCAAGCTTCTCCTTTTTTTATGATCACTAAATTTATGGGCGTATCAATTATTAGAAAATTATTAGAATTGGCAAATTAAGGTGGCCTTTCTTTCTGCTCAATTTTAGGCTTTTTGTCTGAAAATGGCCTTATTTTAAATCGCAACCGGTTGCGCCCGAAGGCTTGCTTATTTATAGCGAGGCCTTGAATAAAGCACGCTGGTTTTAAAAATACCCTCTTATTATTTCTGAAAAAATTGAGTTAACGGCTCCAAAATGCTGCTGCACAAGCGCTTCCGTTTTTTGGGCTGCATTTCGCGTTAAATTGGTAGAAACATTTAAATCAAGAAACCATGAACAACGTGATAGACATTAGCCGTAACGATCTACTGAAGCAGGAATTGAAATCCAAGTATGTGGATCTATCCGATGCAGAAATCAACCGTGTAGACACATCCTTCGAGCAGTTGGTAGAAAACATTTCCAGCAAAACCAACCAGCAAAAAGAAGAAGTAGCTCGCGAGGTAGAAGAATCAATGGCCTACGCCAAATCAAAATCACTTTAACACAACAAACAATTTACCCGGAAAGGTCGCTGCAAAACAGCGGCCTTTTTTGTTTGATTATTAATGGCATTATAAAAGCCTCATAAGCAGTAATCAGCTTAATATCCACGAAACAAACTTTTAATCTTCCACCACAAACCACGCGGACTGTATCTGCGCATCGATACGGCTCCGCCTACAATTATTTCGCCTAAAAGCATTTCCTCGTCTTGTGTCATAACAATTTTAAGATTGCTGGCGTGCTGGTATGGATTTATTGCAACCTCAACTGTTTTTAATCCGATAAAGGAAACTATTAAAGTTTCGCTGGGTTGTGGATTGGGGATGGTTAATTCAAATCTGCCATCGGCATCGGTTACGGTTCCATCGGTACAACCTTTACGAACAATGTTTACACCGGGCAACCCCACCGAGTCAACATCGTCTAACACTACGCCCGAAATAGTAATGGGACTCCCTTCTTTAAATGGCAGTTTCGATTTAGTTTGTTTAACTACTTCTTCTTGTGGAATTGTGGTGGAGGTTTGAGCCTCAGCAGTTTCATTCCCCAATAACATTAAGAAAGCAACAAAAGCCGCCCATGCTGAATGTGTTTTTGTTGTAGTTATAGTTTCCGGATAGATTTTTAACTGCTGTTGTTTAAATCTTCCACAAGTTGAATACGAACTGCGCTTGAAAAACTGCTTGATCTCATCATCGGTCCACGCGGTAAAGTCGATTACTTCTTTTTGACAGGCTCCGCAAAATTTGCCTTTTTGTGTGGGGGTAAAGTTGTTCCAATCTTCGTGGCACGGGCTGGGCACGGTAAGGGCAAATTGTTTTTTCATGGTTCAGGATTTAATCATAAGATGCCTGGCTTATCCTGTTTCCATAAAACCTTTCTTAAATTTCTGGAGTTTTCTCAAAAATAAATGAAGCTTAGCCCACGAATCATGACGCTTTCAATCATGGCTGTAAACCTGGTTGTATTTGGCGTTTGTTGGTACACAATCGGCACATTTGAAAACCCTGCATGGATACGAGGTTTGCTCTACAACGGTGCTGAGTTTGCGCCCCTCACTTTGCACACGGAATGGTACCGGGTTTTTACACACATGTTTTTACACGGTAGCGTATTTCATTTGGCTTTCAACATGTATGCATTGTTTTCGGTTGGTAGCAATGTTGAGCGTATTGTAGGGCCATTAAAGTTTCTTTGGATTTACTTTTTGTGTGGTGCTACTGCCAGCCTTGCAAGTTTATATTTCAATTTGTTTGCAATTGGTGTGGGTGCATCGGGTGCCATATTTGGTCTGTTTGGTTTTATGTTAGTGGTGCAACTGGCTGAAAGCAAAAAAACGGATCAACCTATCGTTCCACTACTTTTCAACTTTATAATATTTCTGGTTGTAAACTTTTTGTTTGCTAAACTTCTGAATGCGGACAATGCAGCACATATGGGCGGGCTTGCTGGTGGCCTGGCTTTGGGCGTATTAACGCTGTTCGATACTTCTTACAAACAAATTAAAGGCGAATACCTGATTTTGGTTTTGGCTATTACTGGGTTTGTTATGTTACCACGATACCAGGTAACTTATTTTCACTTTTTTCAGAGCTTGCTTGCAACGGAAGACTCCACGCAAATGCTTTTTCAGAAGCAAGGTGTTACCGATGCTGAATATGTAAAACATTTTAAAAGATTTAATACCTATTGGGATAGTACGCGTACTTTGTTAGATGAGCAATCTTACTTGCCGGAAGAATTACACCAGGACACAATTCGGTTGAGACGTTATATTAATCTGCGGAAACAAGAGAACGCCTTTCGCATGCAATTAATTGAAAAAGAAAGTTATCGCTATATCGACAGCATTGAGTTGAGCCAACAACAAATGCAATCTTGCTTCCCGTTGGACTACCCCCTTACACAATTGTTGCCAGTGCGTGAACCCAAAGTAGATACAACAAAGAGACCATCGTTGCATCCTGTTAAAGCCTGGTATAACGATGAATGGGAAGAAATTCCGGGCCCGCCTGCGGCATTCTATCGACTTGGGCAACAAGATTCGTTGGGAAGATGGCAAGGAGCTGTGCGGGATTTTTACAATTCCGGGCTGATTCAAATGAAGGGGGCTTACAAGGATGGACGAAGGGATGGAGTATTCTTGTATTATTCCGATCATAACACCTATGAATCGGCTGGCCGTTATAGCATGGAAGTACCAGTGGGTAAGTGGGAGACGTTTCATGCAAACGGAAAAATCAAAAGTGAAGAGTATTTTGAACCCGAATACTTTATGAAGAATATGTGGGACTCAACGGGCCAGCCACTTGTTCAGAATGGGGAAGGAGTTGTTCGGTTTTATTATGGCAATGGCATAGTGTCCGAACAAGGAGAATATCGCAATGGAAAGAAAGAAGGAGTTTGGTTGGGGTATCATTCAAATGGCCAGATTTACTATGAAGAGTTTTATAGTTTAGGTCAACTGGTACGGGGTAGAAGCAGTGTCTTGAATGGTGAGCGATTTGTATATGATGCCAGTAGCCTGTTCCCCATACCTGAGAAGGGTTATGTACACTTTAATAATTATCTGAAAGAACAATTAGCAAAGCTGAACCCGGTAACACATGGAATAGTTAAAGTTTGGTTTCGAGTAACCCCTAATCGGGTGTTAACAGACTTTCAGATTGATAAGAGCCTCAATGTTCAGGCAGACTCATTGGCAATTGAGTTGATTAAGTCTGGGCCTCCATGGTTGCCAGCGCGTGACCACGGTCATCTTATGCGCAGTGGTTGGACAACAGTAACTATGGAGTTTAATACAAATCGAACTAAATAAGCAGTCCGCTTCCAATTTGCTATGCATGATTAACTCTTGTACTTTTCGTATTGAAATACAAACTCATGAAAACACTTTCGATACTTACTTTTCTTTTTGTGGTGGCTGTTGCTGCTGCTGCGCAAACCAAAACTTATGAGCGAGACGTTCAATCAGTAGATGCCATTATCTACGCGTTGTACGATGTGATTTCGGGCGACCCCGGAGCCCCGCGCGATTGGGATCGCTTTCGGTTTTTATTTAAACCCGATGCCAAACTTATTCCATCCCGCAAGGATGACAAAGGCAATTTTGAATTACGCACGATGACGCCCGAAGGATATGTGCAATTCTTTTCATCGCGCATCAGCACTGGTTTTTTTGAACGTGAGTTAAGTCGCAAGGAAGATGCCTTTGGCACGGTAGTGCATGTGTTTAGCACGTACGAAACCAAAGAGAAGAAAGATGGCCCTGTAACCAATCGCGGTATTAACAGCATTCAGTTGTTTAAAGACAAAGACCGCTACTACATTGTAAATATTTTCTGGTGTGCCGAAAGCTTAGGCTTTCCGTTGCCGGATAAGTATTTGAAATAATGTAAGGAGGCTGTATCAAAAGTAGCTCTGTCATCGCGGACTTTTTCCGCGATCTCATGTTCATATACTCAACGCGATTCCGGCACAAGAAAGGAATGACATTCTACACTTAATACGACTTTTGATACAGCCGCTTAGTTACTCCTCGCCCTGATTTACCATAAACATAGCGGTGGGTACAAATCGTTTGAAGAGTTCGTCTTTCAAAGTTTCTTCAATGGGTAACGTGCCAATAGCTTTGCTCATGCACGCCAGCCAGGCCACGGCTTCATCATTACCAATGGGGTGAGGCAAGTGGCGTGCGCGTAGTTGCGGATGGCCATATTGTTGTGAATAAAGTGCCGGGCCACCCAAAAACTGAGTAAGAAACAACCGCTGCTTCTCTTTGATGACTTCTTTATCGGTTTTAAATAAGTGACTAATTTCGGGATGCCCGAAAACGAGATCATAAAATCGTTCTACCAATAGCGTAATATTATCGGCACCAAGTTTTTCGTAGAGGGTGGACATCATGCAAAGATATTGGTTGTTTGCCAAGGTTCGTGTCTGCACGAACCTACACGTTGGATTTCTTTGTCAGCGTGTATCTTAAATGCGTGGTCAGGGTTGAGGATATCGCTTCTTCAAGTTCAATCTCATAGAGGTCTTTATTCATGCCTTCAAAAAGCCGAATTCCACTGCCTAAAAAAACCGGAGCAAGGTGAATAAAAAACTCATCGATAAGACCGGCATTTAAAAATTGCTGGATCGTGTTGGCGCCACCTTGTATGCGTATGTCCTTTCCTTTTGCAGATTTTTTAGCTTTGTCCAACGCACTTTCTATTCCATCATTAATAAAGTAAAAGGTAGTTGTTCCTTCCTGAATCCAGGGTTCACGCTTTTCGTGGGTTAAAACATACACATCAGCTTTATACAAATCGTTGGGCCAAACTACTTCACCTTCTTCAAACATACGTTTACCCATAATGAAAGCTCCGGTTCGGTCAATAGTCTCTCTGATGAATTTTCCATCGGGTCCATCTTCTTTGCCGCCTTCCATTCCCAGGTATTGCCAAAAAGCCTTTTGATTGAACATCCACGAATGTATTTTCCCGGAAACACCACCCATTGGATTTTTAGGGCCTCTGTTATTGCCTGCAAAAAAGCCATCAAGAGATATGGCGCTATCGAAAATAATTTTGCTCATAATTCTGTTTTATTCTGTGGTTTATGAAAGGTATTGTTAATGGGTTGTTACTTAGGTTCGTGGGGACACGAACCTTGGAAGCGAGGTCTTCAAGACCTTATAGGTTTGAATCAATATCCTCATGTTTTAAATCAACGGGTTGTTGGTGGAATTCAATAAATTGTCTGACAGATCCAAACCATTCAATTACCTCGTCCCGCTTAAGTTTAGTTGGTTTTGTGCTGATTATGCTTTTATAGCTATCAAATTTCCAGTCGCCAATATTTTTTGTTAGTCCGTGATGAACCGCATTTTTATGAACATAGAAAATGAATGAAGTTAATGAGCTATCCTTTGCGGCTTCGCTGCGCTTGATGTAGTCCATAAACAATCCCCCTTTTCGCTTGTACAATTTGTTAAAAGCTTTTGTATAGCCATTAAGCCAGTTGCTAAATTGTTCCATGACAAAATCTGGTAGAAAAATTTCTATTGAGTTAAGAAGTTTTTTCTTTTTTAAGTGAAATAAATTGAATAATTCTTTCTCTGATTTGACTCTTATAACTAAATGAAAATGATTGGGAAGTAACGAGTATGCAAGTAAGTCTGCCACCGGCAAAACGTGATGTTTCATTCTTTCTAAAAAATACAAGTAATTTTCATTTGACTTAAAAAGTATTTCTTGCCCTACAGCTCTACTAAAGAGATGGTAATAATTGTCTGGTACCAGAGGAATATGATAGTTCATTTCTATCTATTTACTTCTAAACCTATAAGGTTTACAAAACCTTATAGGTTTTTTGATTCGCTTTGTATTGTCACCTCTTCTTCCGCGTCTGTATCGGTTGTATCAACTTCGCAACAAGCCCCGTCCAGCCGGTTTGGTGGTTCGCACCAAGTCCGCGGCCAGTGTCGCCATCAAAGTATTCGTAAAAGAGTAAATGGTTTTTAAACTCCGGGTCAGTTTGAAACAACTCGGTATCGCCATACATGGGCCGCTTACCCTCAGCATTAGTTTTAAACATGGAAATTAATCGCTGCGAAAGTTCGCTCGCAATTTCACGCAGGGTTAGCATGTTGCCCGAGCCGGTGGGATGTTCCACTTTAAAATCATCGCCATAATAATGATGAAAGCGTTGCAGCGATTCAATGATCAGATAATTAACTGGAAACCAAACCGGTCCGCGCCAGTTGCTGTTGCCACCAAATAAATACGAATCGCTTTCGCCTGATTTATACTTTACCGAAAACTGGCTGCCGTTGGCATGCAGCACATACGGATTTTCCAGGTGATGCCGTGAAAGTGCGCGCACACCATAAGGCGATAAAAATTCTTTTTCATCTAACATGCGCTTCAGTAACCGCTTCATGCGATGACCGCGCAACAAGGAAAGCAAGTGCCGTTGATTTTTTCCCCTATCGCCCCAGCGTGAAATTAAGTTGGCCAGATCGGGTCGGTTTTGTAAAAACCAATCGAGGCGCTCGGTAAACTCGGGCATCTTCTGAAAGATTTCTTCGTCCAGAACTTCCACGGCAAATAATGGAATGAGTCCTACCATCGAGCGTACTTTTAATTTTAATCGCTCGTTGTTGGGAAGGTTTAATACATCATAGAAAAATTCATCTTCTTCATCCCACAGGTTAATGCCTTCGTTATTCACGTTTGCCATTGCGCCAGCGATGTACAGAAAGTGTTCAAAGAATTTGGTGGCCATACTTTGATACGTGGGATTTTCTTTGGCCAACTCCAGCGACATACGCAAGAGGTTAAGCGTGTACATGGCCATCCAACTGGTACCATCCGATTGTTCAATGTACCCACCCGTTGGCAAGTGGGTGCTGCTGCGATCGAACACCCCAATATTATCCATGCCTAAAAAGCCTCCTTGAAAAATATTGTTGCCGCTTTCGTCTTTCTTGTTTACCCACCACGTAAAGTTTAGCATGAGCTTATGAAAAACTTCTTCCAGAAATTTTCGGTCGCGCTTGCCGTCTTGCAGGTTGCTGTCGATGCGATACACCCGCCAGCAAGCCCATGCATGCACGGGCGGGTTAACATCACCAAAGGCCCACTCGTAAGCGGGTAATTGCCCGTTGGGGTGCATGTACCATTCTTTGGTAAGCAATAGCAATTGTTTTTTGGCAAACTCGGGATCAATCATGGCCAATGGAATAGCATGAAAGGCGAGATCCCACGCGGCATACCACGGGTACTCCCATTTATCGGGCATGGAGATAATGTCTGCATTGTGGAGATGATCCCACTCGTGGTTGCGACTGCGTTTGCGTTCACTTGGTGGTGGTGGTTGATGTGGATCGCCCCGCAACCACACATCTAAATCGTAATAATAAAATTGTTTACTCCAAAGCATTCCCGCCAGGGCTTGCCGCTGAATCATTTTTTCTTCTTCGGAAGCAATGTCTTTTTGCAGATCGGTATAATAATTATCGGCTTCTGTTTTGGCTGTTGTAAAAATCTGATCGAACTGTTGAAATGGTTTTTGATGAAAGCGCGAAGCCAGACGCAAGCGAACGGTTTTCGATTCACCGGCTTTTAAATTCAAATCAATGCGATAGGCAGCTTTAGTGCCTTTGCTGATTTTATTAACGGCACTCGGATAATTAAAAATGATGTAATCGTTGATGCCATCTTTAAATGTGCCCGGCTGAAAGTGTTGATGCAACCGCCACGTGTTGGTATCGTTTTCGCAGAAGAGTGCTTCGTGCTTTGCATCGCAGCAGAAATAGTACGAGCCTAATTGTTTGTGGCTCGCTTTCATAATGCCTTTGTCGTCTAAATAAATTTCGGGTCGCGTGTCATCATAGCCCCAGGCCCATGTGTTTCTAAACCAAAGTGTAGGTAAAAGTTCAATGCTTGCAGCTTCTGGTCCGCGGTTGGTAACCGTAATCTGCATCAGCATATCGCACACATCGGCTTTGGCATATTCAACAGCTACATCGAAGTAACGGTTATCGGCAAAAATGTTGGTATCGGTTAACTCAAACTCACGATCGTGTTTACCTCTGCGTCTGCTTTCTTCTACGAGTTGTGCGTACGGATATTCATTTTGCGGATACTTGTACAGCATACGCATGTAGGAATGCGTAGGCGTGGAGTCGAGGTAATAATAAATCTCTTTTACATCTTCACCGTGGTTGCCTTCGGGGTTGGTAAGTCCGAAGAAGCGTTCTTTCAGAATCGGATCTTTTTTATTCCACATGGCCAGCGCCAAACAAAGCAATTGTTTGTCATCAGAAATTCCGGCAATGCCTTCTTCGCCCCAGCGATAAGCTTTGCTGCGGGCCATGTCGTGCGAAATGTAATTCCACGCATCGCCATTGGCGCTATAATCTTCGCGCACCGTTCCCCATTGTCGCTCAGTGAGATACGGGCCCCACTGGCGCCAGTTTTTTACTTTGTCACGATCTTCAATCAGTCTTTGTTTCTCGGCTGTCATAGGTCTCCAAGTTAACAAAAACCGAGTATTGAATTAGCGCATTTTATGATGATGTATTGCAAGATTATTTCAGCGACCTTCAGGCAAGGTACTTGGCTGCTACTTGCAACTCCTGTTGAAGAATCGTATGTGGCCTATTGGAATAAACCAGCAATTCCACTTTTGCATCCATCTTTTCCAACTGTTGTTTCGATTGCTCGCTGCGTGTAAGTGGTACATGCGGATCGCTAGTGCCGTTGGTCATTAAGATAGGTGTACCCGAAAAATTTCCTGAGTAACGTGAAGGCTCAAGCTTATCGCCAATCAAGCCTCCGGTTAAAGCAATAACACCACCGTACTTTTGGGCATTGCGTGCAGCAAACTCTACCGTTAAACAAGCACCTTGCGAGAAGCCCAGTATAAAAATGTTTTCAGGCTTAATCCCATTTTGCTGAATGTGCTCACTTAATTCTTTTAGCATATTCAATGCGATGCTTAGCCACGGTTCATTTTGTGGTGTTGGCGCCAGAAAGCTAAATGGATACCACGTGTTGTTGGTGGCTTGCGGTGCTGCGATGTAAAAATCTTCTACGGGTAAGTATTGCGCAAGCGATAAAATGTCTTCAGCCGAGCCCCCGCGACCGTGTATCATAATCAAAGCTTTTTTTGCTTGATGAAGGGGTAAGCCTGATTCGATAATGTTTTTAGTGTGTGACATAAGTAAGTATAATTTTTCCCTCACCCCGTCCTCGTTCCTCGGACACCCCTCTCCCCAGGGAGAGGGGGAAGGGGGTGAGGGTTAGCTAAATCTCTCAGGTTTCAATTCAACTGGCTCCAATGCATTTTCAATTTTATCGCGCATGGATTCATACCATTGTGGTAGTTTCAATGCTTCGCCCAATTTAGAAGGATGTTCATCTATCGCAAAGCCAGGCGGATTGGTAGCCACTTCAAACAACACACCCCCCGGTTCACGAAAGTAAATGCTGTGAAAATATTGCCGATCCAATACTTCCGTTACCTGATGACCTTTGCTCAACAATTTTTCTCTGATCTCTAATTGCGAAGTATCATCGGCTGTTGCAAAAGCCAGGTGGTGAATGGTTCCACTGCCACCCAACCCACGAGCAGCTTCAGGTGTATTTAATACATCAATAAAATCTCCGGGCATACCGCTGGCCGAAAAACGTTTCAGGTTGCCTTTCTCGGCTATCAGTTTATGATCCATCGTTTCTAACAACAACTTTGCAGTGCGATCAGAATTATCTTCGGACAACACAGCACCATGAAATCCTTTCACAGCGTATTCCAACGGAATTTGTCCGTAGGTAAAACCGGGGCGAAAATCGGATTTATTAAACACCAACTCCAAACCCAAACCATGTGCATCTAGTAAGCTGATGAACATTTCATCATCCAACCGTTGATGCGGACCCGTGAAACTTATGTTGAATTTTTTCAATCGCGTTAGCCAATAGTCTAAACCTTCAGCCGGAACGGAAAAAGACGTAACGGTCATCTGGCCTTTTCCATGCCGGCCTTTGGCCATTCCCGCAAAGGGGAAGAAAGTCATGATGGTGCCGGGGCTTCCGGTTTCGTTGCCATAATAGAAGTGATACACATCGGGCGCATCGAAGTTGATGGTTTTTTTTACCATGCGCAGTCCTAAAATGCCGGTATAAAAATCAAGGTTCTTTTGGGCATCATCGGCCATAGCCGTTACGTGGTGGATGCCGTTAATCAGTTGTGGTTTCATTGTTTTGATTCTTGTTTCAAAGATAGGAACGAAAAATCGGTCAAAATAGTTGTATAGACAATTATTGTAATAACTTTGTTTAAAACATGAGCAGAATCTCAAAAGTCCCCAAGGTAGAATGTCATTCCGGACTTGTGCCGGAATCCCGTTGAGTGCTACTTGGCGGGATCGCGGAATGAATCCGCGATGACAAGAACTTTTGAGATTCTGCTCTTTAACCAAGTCCGAGGAGGACTAACGCATATGAAAACCAGAACCGTTTCCCGATTACTCTACGCCCATAAAATGGATATGGGTGGATTCCCGATTCGTCAGCCATTGCCCACACAACAGGTGCAGCAGGTTGATCCGTTTTTATTGTTGCACCATGCCGATGTAAAGGCACCCGCTACAATCGATCCGGATGATGCCGGGGTAGGACCACATCCGCACCGCGGTTTTTCACCAGTCACTTTTATATTTAAAGGTGGTGTACACCATCGCGATAGCCGTGGCAACGATAGTACCATTTATGCCGGTGGCGCACAATGGATGAATGCGGGCATGGGTATTATACACAGCGAACGTCCACCGCATGATATTCATGAAATAGGCGGGCGACAAGAAATTATTCAGTTATGGATCAATACACCGGCTAAGCATAAAATGGATCAGCCCATGTATTTTCCGGTTAAAGCAGATGAAGCACCGGTTATTAAAAGTGCCGATGGATTGGTAACAGTAAATGTATTTGCTGGCGAAGTATTGGGGGCAAAAGGCCCGGTGCCTTCGCAGGTGGAAGTGAATGCGGCTACCCTCGTGTTGAAGAAAGACGGTATAATTAACATTCCGTTACCGGAAAACCATAATGCAGTACTTTATCTATTGGATGGTAAACTAAATGTGGGTGGTTTTGGAATGGTAGAAGGCTTGCATTTGGTTCAATTTAAAAACGATGGCGAAGGCATTGCATTAACTGCACTGGAAGAAACACGTGTATTATTATTGAGTGGCAAACCGCTTAACGAAGAAGTTGTATCGTATGGGCCATTTGTAATGAATACGCAAACGGAGATAATGGAAGCCATGCGCGATTACCAGATGGGTAAAATGGGAATGCTGATTGAAGCTTAAATTTAATTTGCGCTAAACTGTTTGCTTGCTTTCTTTGTTAAACGCAGATATGGAAATAATGGACAAATCAACAACAATAGCATATCCTGTACTGACAGAAATTAAGGAACGCAGAAGTAAGCGGGCTTATTCAACAACTACGGTAGGTGAAGAAACCATCCAATCGTTGTTTGAAGCTGCCCGCTGGGCGCCTTCCAGTATGAATGAACAACCGTGGGTTTATATTTACGCGGTTGCCGACAATAAAGAACTTTGGAATAAAATCTTTGCTTCGTTAAACGACAGTAATAAAATCTGGGCGCAACAGGCACCGTTGCTGGTAGTGAGCCTCGCCCGGAAAACATTACTTCGCAACGGTGTAATAAATGGTGCCGCGAAGTATGATGTGGGCGCTGCCAATGCACTCTTATCATTACAGGCAACCCATGCAGGGTTAAATGTGCACCAAATGGGCGGCTACAACAAGCAAGTGTTAATTGATAACCTGAACATTCCCGAAACGCATGAACCTACAGTGGTAATGGCAATTGGTTATCCGGGTGATCCGGAAAGTTTGCCAGAAAATCTTAAAGCACGCGAAGTGGCTCCACGCGAACGGTACACGCAGGATTTTTTTGTAATGACAAAACCCTTCTAACTATGGTAACGGCAATAATTGGTAAAGAACATTATCGCACAGAGTTAATTGCATCTGGTAAAACCGTTATAGCCGATGAGCCCGAAGATTTAGGTGGAACCGATACCGGTCCGGCACCGGGCGAATTTTTATTAATGTCGCTGGCGTCTTGTACGGCCATTACCATCCGCATGTATGCAGATAGAAAACAAATTCCCTTAGATGGTGTGCGTGTAGAAGTGTCGATGGAGAAGAATGATTTTAAAACCACGCTTAAGCGCGAGTTATATTTTACGGGTAACCTGACGGCCGAGCACCGGACCAAACTTTTTGAAATAGCCGAGAAATGTCCGGTACATAAAACACTCAACAGCCCAATTCAAATCGAAACCACGATTGCGTAATTTTGATAAGTTAAGTGCAACGCTTTATCTTGAACACACATTACAATAAGAATGAAAATTGGAATTATTGGTTCTGGCGGAATAGGGCAGGCGTTTGCCGGTCATGTTTTGAAAGCAGGATACGAAGTCATCATCAGTAACAGTCGCGGGGCTGATTCACTGGCTGATCTGGTAAAGCAACTTGGTGGTAAGGTACGTGCCGGTTCTATAGTGGAAGCGGTTGCCTGCGATGTTATTTTTCTGGCTGTGCAATGGATTCATTTACCAACAGTTGCCAAGCAGATTTCAAACTGGACAAACAAAATTGTGATTGATCCAATTAACCCAGTGGTTCCGCCCGATTATAAAATGGCCGAACTGAATGGTCGTGCATCCAGCGAAATTGTACAAGAGATGCTTGCCGGATCGAAACTGGTAAAGGCATTCAATACATTTACACCTCAACTTTTGGGTTCATCGCCCGAAGAGGCTAATGGCAAACGCGTAATTTTTTATTGTGGTGATGATGCATCCGCGAAAGCGATCGTAAAAAACTTGATTGATAAAATTGGTTTTGCCGGTGTAGATACCGGAACTTTAAAAGAGGGTGCACATTTACAACAATACCCAAGCGGCCCACTGCCTGGATTAAACCTGATTAAACTATGAAGGACATAACCAAGAAATACACAAATGGCGAAGTTACCATTGTGTGGAAACCCAACCAATGCATTCACTCCACCATTTGTTTTAAAGGCTTGGGTCAGGTGTTCGACCCGAGGCGTAGACCGTGGATTACTCCTGGAGAAGCCACCACGCAGCAAATTGTTGATCAAATTAAAAAGTGTCCTTCGGGTGCGTTGAGTTATTACATGAACAATGAAGCTGCAGAGCCGGTAAAAGTTGAAACCGAAACGATTGTGGAAGCAACGCCCAACGGTCCATTATTGGTATATGGAAATGTCGCGCTTAAAGATGCCGCGGGCAATATCACGAAAAAGCATAATGTAACTGCATTTTGTCGCTGTGGCGGATCGGCCAACAAACCATTCTGCGATGGCAGTCATAAAAAAATTGGGTTTGAAGGTTAAACAGCCAGTATCAGATTAATTTATTATTCCACTCTTCTCGTTCTAAGTGATATCGGTAAGGGTTCAAGTGTTAGATTTGCAACTTTAGCCAATCAAATTATGAAGAAGAGTTTGTTGATGGTGTTGGTTGTGCTGATGGTTACCACATCGCAAGCCCAGTTGTTTAATGAGGAAGCCTTAATAGCCAATCTTAAATTTCTTTCGGCCGATTCGCTAAAAGGCCGTCAAACCGGTACGCCTGAAAACGCCACAGCCCGCAGTTTTGTAATTGAAAAATTTAAACAACTTAAGCTAACGCCTTTTGAATCGGGTTATGAATTCCCTTTTGAGTTTGAAACGCGTGCTGGTGAAAAGATAAAAGGCACGAATGTAGCCGGTTGGATTAAGGGTAAGAGAGATTCCTATATCGTAATCTCTGCACACTACGATCATGTGGGTGTGCGCAACGCTAAAATTTATAACGGTGCCGATGACAATGCTTCGGGCACTAGTGCGCTTTTTGCGATGATAGAATATTTTACCAAGCATAAGCCGCAGCACAATATTATTATTGTAGCCTTTGATGCTGAAGAGATGGGCTTACGCGGAGCGAGTGCATTTATTGCTGCTCCTCCTATTCCTTTAGAGAAAATTGTTGTTAATCTTAACATGGATATGGTGGCTCGTGCCGATAAGGGTGAGCTGGTGGCATGCGGTACATTTTATTACCCGCACCTAAAGCCAATGCTTGAAGGCGTTACTTCCAGGCGCGTAAAGCTCGTGTTCGGGCACGATGATCCGGAAAAATATAAAGGACAAGAAAACTGGACTTTCTCCTCCGATCATGGTCCTTTTCATCGTGCTAAAATTCCATTCATTTATTTCGGTGTGGAAGATCACAAAGACTATCACCAGCCTACCGATGATTTTGAATTGGTGGATCCTGAGATTTATAAAGACTGTGTTGGGTTAATTATTGAGGCGGCTGCGAAAATAGATAGCAAGCTGAAATAATTGTTAACCATGCAAAGCACACAACCTGAAATGTTGGTTTAAAACCTTATAAAAAAAACAGACTGCCGGATTAAACCAGTAGCCTGTTACTTATATAAGTACTTTATACTTATTCCGACTTAGGTTTACCCGATCCTGATATAGATTGGCGCATGTCGGTATCAGCTTGCACGTTTTGCATTTTATAATAATCCATTACACCCAGATTTCCTTTAATGAAAGCTTCTGCAATGGCTTTCGGAATTTCCGCTTCGGCTTGAATTACGTTTGCTTTTGCTTCCTGCGCTTTTGCAATCATCTCCTGCTCTAAGGCTACCGCCATCGCTCTTCTTTCTTCTGCACGGGCTTCGGCAACTTTCAAATCGGCAGCAGCCTGGTCGGTTTGAAGTTTAGCACCAATGTTGGCGCCTACATCTACATCGGCAATATCAATAGAGAGAATTTCAAATGCAGTACCGGCATCCAATCCGCGCGAAAGCACAAGCTTCGAAATTTTATCGGGGTTAGCCAACACTTCTTTGTGCGATTGTGCCGAACCAATAGAAGTTACAATACCTTCGCCCACGCGGGCCAGAATAGTATCTTCACCGGCACCACCCACCAATTGTTGAATGCTTGCCCGCACCGTAACACGAGCTACGGCAATCAACTGAATACCATCGGCAGCTACCGCTGCAACTTTAGGAGTGGTGATTACTTTAGGGTTTACCGAAATCTGAACCGCTTCAAACACATCGCGGCCGGCAAGATCAATTGCAGTTGCCTGCTTAAAATCGAGATTGATGTTAGCCTTTTCGGCAGATATAAGCGCTCGAATTACATTCGGTACATTACCACCAGCCAGGTAGTGGGTTTCCAATTCGTTGGTTGTAATCGCGATACCGGCCTTGTTAGCGGTGATGAGTGAATTTACAATAACACTGGGGGGTACTTTTCTGATACGCATCCCAATCAATGATCCGATAGTTACTTTAACTCCGGCAAAAATGGCGGTAATCCACAACCCTACCGGCACAAAGTAGAGGAACATGAAAAACCCGACAATGGCAATGAAAATAATAAAGATAAATGCTAAGCCTTCCATAGTATTAGTTTATAGGTTCTACAATTATTTGATTTGAAATTATTTTAACGATGCGTATAGCTCTGCCGCTGTCTAAATAGTCGCCCGCAGTTTTTACTTCATATTCTTTATCTCCCAAAAGCGCTTTGCCAATGGGTCGCAAAGCAGAAGTTGTTTTGCCTTCCAGGCCAACCGCCAATGTATTCAGACTACCTTCGTTTACTTTGCTGTTGATGGATGACTTTAATGAAAACCTTCCCCACACATTTGTTTTAAACGAAAAGTAAAACACTAATCCCGAAACCACAGCTGATACTCCTACCAGCGTCCAGCCGGTTTCGCTTCCAAAGTATTTAAATCCAAATCCAACTCCGGCAATTAGAAAAATGAATCCGATAATGCCCACCACTGTTGTGCCGGGCACAAAGATAATTTCGGCTACCACCAGGGCCAGGCCAAATAAGATTAAACTAATTACAGTTACCCACTCAATCACGCAAAGGCAGTTTTAATAATCAGGGATTATAAAAGTAGTTAAAATTTAGGTCTAAAAACCTTTCAGGTGTTTTGACATCGTTATAAAGACCAGAAAGATTTAACTCTATTAATAGGCCCGCGCAAAAAGCACTCTTTTTGTTGAAGGTTTGCCCGAATACACACAAATGCCAGCTTCTTCTTTTGCATCTAACGGTATGCAACGAATGGTAGCCTTTGATTCATCTTTAATGGCAGCCTCCGTTTCAGCGGTGCCATCCCAATGCGCTGACACAAAACCACCTTTTTCATCCAGCACTTTTTTAAAATCAGTGTAGGTATCCACTGGTGTAATCATTGAAGTTCTGAACGCTAGTGCCTTTTGATAAATATTGGCCTGAATTTCATCAAGCAAGGCGGGAATGGAGGTAGCAATCGTATCTAAAGCCATTACTTGCTTTGCTTTGGTATCTCTGCGTGCCACTTCGGCTGTTTTGTTTTCCAAATCGCGCGGCCCGATGGCAATGCGCACCGGCACGCCCTTCAATTCGTATTCGGCAAATTTAAAGCCTGGCTTGTGGGTATCGCGGTTATCGAACTTAACGGAATAACCTTGCTTCCGTAATGCATCAGCAATCTTATTGGCTTGCTCCGAAATCCGATCTAATTCCTCTGTTGTTTTAAAGATCGGAACAATTACTACGTGAATAGGTGCCAGCTTTGGAGGCAACACCAACCCATCATCATCTGAATGAGCCATAATTAATGCTCCCATTAAGCGAGTACTTACCCCCCACGAAGTACCCCACACTTTTTCGAGTTTACCTTCTTTATTGGTGAACTGTACATTAAAAGCATCGGCAAAGTTTTGTCCCAAAAAATGTGAAGTTCCGGCCTGCAAGGCTTTGCCATCTTGCATCATCGCTTCAATACAATACGTATCTACTGCCCCCGGAAAGCGTTCGCCTTCTGACTTCCGACCTTTTATAACCGGCATCGCCATAAAGGTTTCGGCAAACTCGGCATACACGCCCAACATACGTTCTGTCTCCTCTATTGCTTCCTTTGCAGATGCATGTGCCGTGTGGCCTTCTTGCCATAGAAATTCGGCTGTGCGCAAAAACAACCGCGTGCGCATTTCCCACCGCACTACGTTTGCCCATTGGTTAATCAGCAATGGCAAATCGCGATAGGATTGAATCCATTTTTTATATGTACTCCAAATAATGGCTTCGCTTGTGGGGCGCACTACCAGTTCTTCTTCCAGTTTAGCGTCCGGATCAACCATTAGCTTACCCTTGTTGTTGGGATCGTTCTTTAGCCGGTAATGTGTTACAATAGCACACTCTTTAGCAAATCCTTCCGCATTTTTTTCTTCTGCTTCGAACATGCTTTTTGGAACAAAGAGCGGGAAGTAGGCATTGGTATGCCCGGTATCTTTAAACATTTTATCGAGGGCCTGCTGCATTTTTTCCCAAATGCTGTAACCATACGGCTTAATTACCATACAACCACGCACTTCAGAATTTTCGGCCAGGTCCGCTTTCTTAACAAGATCAATGTACCATTGTGCGTAATCCTCGCTTCGGCTTGTTATCTCTTTTCCCATCGGATAAACCTAAAAATTTTCTTAAATTTGAATAATTCGGCAAATATAGATGAGGTTTAGCTGGTTGTGGCGCAGGTTTTAAAATTTACCCATAAAAAATGGCATAACTACCAGCCCAAAATCGGTGGAATTTGCACTATTAAAGCGTTAAACTTGTTAAATAATTATATCCCGCAAAGGGGTTTGAGCGTTAAATAAATTGTTGAACTAAAATTTAAAGCATATGAAATCCAGAATCACAATAATGAGCCTGCTTTCAGTGATGGTCGTGTTTGCAGCAAGCGCGCAGGAAACTGATGATATGTATTTCAGAGCAAGCGATCGGGCGAAGATTGCAGCCTCCAAGCCATTATCTGAGTTATCGTATCGTCAATCGGAAGTTAAAACTCCAATAAATCCTACCGATAGCTACTCGGCCCGCAATGTAAATCCTGAGTATATCTCGCAATCGGTTAGTTCAAGTAATCAACAGCCGGCAACCTATTTCTATTCTGAATACGTGCCAACTTCGGTTAATCAGAATATTTATAATAATCCTGCCAATTGGAATTATTATGGTATGAATAACCCCTACATGATGGGTGGAATGAATCCATACATGGTGGGAGGTTACAATCCCTATTTCAGAAATTCTTTTTGGGGCATGGATCCGTACGGATTCAATAGTTTCTACAGACCCGGGCTTAGCTTTAGCATGGGTATGGGTTGGGGTATGAATTCGTGGGGTTATTCTCCCTGGAATAGTTTTTACGGAATGAATTCCTGGGCATGGGATCCTTACGGATATAATGCTTTTAGTCCGTGGGGTTGGAACAACATGGGTTGGAACGGTTGGGGTTGGAACACGTGGAACAGACCAACTATTATTGTTGTAGGAGGAGATAGTGGTAATGGTGCAGTTTATGGCCGAAGATCATCGCGCTCAAGCAGCATGAACAATACCATTAATTCGTCTCGCGGCACCCGGCAGTCTGCAGCAATCCAGAATGATACACGAGGTGGAAGCGGATCGCGCACTGCGGTTCAAAACACCGATAACTATTATCAACGCGGCTGGCGAAACAATCCTGATAACACTTCCAGAACTTCGCTCAACAATACAGGTTTAAGCACGTCCCGTACCGGAACTACCTTCGATAACAGCACCAGAAGTTCTAACCGGTCATCCGGTGGTTGGATGGATAGTGGTAGTTCGTCAAGAAGTTCCGGTTCTTTTAATTCGGGTAGCAGTAACACCAGAAGTTCCGGCAGCAACTTCTCTTCTGGTGGAGGAAGCAGAAGTACAGGCAGCTCGGGCGGATCATCCAGCAGTGGCGCAAGAGGTGGGCGTAACAATTAAGCTAGGGTAGTTTCGTTTAACAGAAAAAAATTCTGGGTTATGAATTCGATGAGCAGATTGCTCGCTGGTATTGTTTTGATTGTACCGCTGTTAACTTATTCGCAAAGTTTTACTGAAACGGCATTGTTGTTCAGTCGATCGAAGCCAGCAGGAAGTGCGCGTATGATGGGTATGGGCGGGGTACAAACAAGCCTGGGGGGCGAT
This sequence comes from Cyclobacteriaceae bacterium, assembly GCA_019638395.1. Taxonomy (GTDB): domain Bacteria; phylum Bacteroidota; class Bacteroidia; order Cytophagales; family Cyclobacteriaceae; genus ELB16-189. The sequence continues at coordinate 384,756 of JAHBTX010000002.1, read as the reverse complement.
TATAGTTCAGCCCTTTCAAACCCTGCCGGCCTGGGTATGTTTAATCGTTCAGAGTTTACGATTTCACCAGGATTTTATGGCTCAAACACCAGTAGTAAATTTTTTAATAATACCACCACCGATTCCAAAACCAACCTGCACATACCCGGTTTCAGTCTTGTGTTTCAAACAGAAAAGGATGGTCGATTAGGTTTTTTAAGTGGCACCTTTGCCATTACGTATAACCGAATTAATAATTTTAATGAGAACTTTAGCTATGCTGGGAACAACGGTTCAAGTTCTATTATCGATTATTTTATAGAAGACGCTACGGGTTATCCGGATACTCAGTTTAATACAAATGGTGCCCTCCATAATACTGTAACCTGGCTGGGTTATCAGAATTTTTTGATTGAAGAAGATGGTAATTTTCCTGGCGAATACTATTCAGTTGTGGGTGGCTTTCCGCGTCAAGCCGAATCTGTACAATATCGAGGCAATCAGGGCCAATGGAATATTTCGTATGGAACCAATCTATCCGATAAAATTTTTATGGGTGCCGGGGTTGGTTTAACTGCACTACGATTTAGTTCAACAAAAACTTTTCGTGAGAGTTTTGAAAACGAACCCTTGAGTTCCATTTTATTGGAAGAAGAACTAAGCATACGCGGGTCTGGAATAAATGCCACATTAGGTCTTATCGGGCGGCCTGTTGATATGTTACAGGTGGGCATTTCTTATACAACGCCAACGCTTTATAGCGTAACAGATGTGTACTCTGCATTTATGGGTACCAATTGGAATAACTACGATTATTTTGGCGATGGTAGTGAAATTCTTAACTCCGTTTCAGAACAAACAAATGAAATTGTTTCAGAGTATTCGCTAAGGACTCCGGGCCGGTTAAGTGTGGGTGCGGCTGTATTTATTGGTAAGAATGGATTTGTTTCAGCCGATTTAGAGATGGTGAACTACTCTGGTGCGCGCTATTCATCCGGCTTAAGTGGTATTTCCTTCGATTCGGACAACGCAACAATTGGCGAAGTGTATCAAACCACCACCAACGTAAGACTTGGGGGTGAATTCAGATTAGACAAACTGAGATTTAGGGCCGGAGTATCATACATGCCCGACCCATTTCGAACTATACAAAACAATAGTAGCCAGGCAATCACCTCCATTTCGGGTGGTGTAGGGTATAGATCCCAAAAATTCTATGTGGATTTTGCAGTGGCGTTCGCAGATGGTAATAATACATATAGGCCCTATCGCGTAAACATGCCCAATAGTCCTTTAGTAACAATCGATAAACAAACCAGTTTTGGAATGGTTACGCTGGGCTTTCCGTTTTAAGATTTAATTGCAGCAATTAAATCGGGTAATTGTACAATACCCGTTAACGTGATTTGAGCCTGACTGTAAAACGGAATGCGCTGCGAACGCAGAAATTCAATTTTATCTTTTAATTCATCGGGTGCTAACGCTGCCAGCAATGGGCGCTCTTCTTTGTTGGAGTGCATAATCCGGTTGGTAATTTCGTGGCTTGGCACATCCAGAAAAATAGTATGCCCAACAGCATTCATAATCTTTATGTTATCATGAAACACCGGAGCACCTCCGCCTGTTGCCATCACAAAATCATGTTGTGCATCGCTAACGGTGCGCAATGTTTCTGATTCCTGTTTGCGAAAAAAAGTTTCGCCATACTTTTTGAAAATTTCACGCACCGGTAGATTAACTAATTTTTCTATCTCCTGATCGAGATCAATAAAATTGATGTTCAGATGACGGGCAAGTTGTTTCCCCAATGTTGTTTTGCCGCAACCCGGTAAGCCCAATAAAAAAATTTTCATTGCAGTAATTTCAGTACCGTACCGGCAGCCGGTGTATCGTTGTGGTGCCAATTGCCCAATACAGTTCCATTTTTCCAAAGTGCAACACCAGGATTAGAACGGATGATAGTTTTAAGCACAGTGGCATCGGCATAATAATAAGGCACTGCTAATTGGTGTTCATGCCGAAACGCCTCCATTGCCTCAGATCCTGAAGAAGTAAGAATAAAACACTCTACTTTACCTTCTAACTGTTTGGTAAGCTCCCGAACAGCAGTAATGTTGGTTACAGAAGTTTTGTTCACATCAAACATAACAATCAACAACTTTGAACCCTGAAAAGTATATTGGGTCATGTCTTCGCCTTCGGGGCTGCTGATGGAGTAGTCGGTAATTTTTGGTTTGATTTTATCTTCATTCAATACACGCGATGATACATACTTGTAGCCATCGGCTTCTGTCAGGAACTTTGTGTCGCGTACTTCTTTACCATCTTTCGTAAACAAGTATTCAATAATGGGTTGTTCGGGAGCAAGCATCTGTTGTGGAATATTATTGCCGATGCGATAAGCTCTAAAATCTAAAAAAGGTAAGTGTCGGATGGCATAAATTCCCACCAGCAAACTTATTACTACGGTGGCGACTACCATACTAGTACCGGTGCGGGTGCGCAAAGCCGGTTTGTAACTTTTACGATACCAGAATAGATGCGCTACAAACACCATCAGGATTACATCTTTAGTAAACGACTCCCAGGGGGTAAGTTTGATGGCATCGCCAAAGCAACCGCAATCTGTAACTTTATTAAAGTAGGCTGAATAAAAAGTAAGAAATGTGAAGAAGGTCATCATGAGCAATAAAAGCCACGCACTTAAATTCATGCGCCAGTAAATCAGGATGGCAACACCCAGCATTAACTCCAACATAATCATAATCATACCAAACTCCAGTGCCCATGGAATGAAGTGATGAAAAAAAGTACCAAAGTCTTCGGCAAACACTTCGAAGTACTCTTCCATTTTAATCTGAGTACCGATGGGATCGTTGAGTTTGATAAGCCCCGAGAATATCAACAGGCCTCCTACAATGAAACGTGCGAATTGATCGATGATTTTTTTGAACATGTTAGTTTATTGGTCAATGGACTGTAGTCTATAGTTAATTTGCTCGAGATATATACTAATCGCAGGCCTACTATGCACTATCAACCATTGGCAGTTGACAACTTAATCATACAAAAAACCGCATAATTAATCATATCCTGATAGTTGGCTTTTACACCTTCACTTGCCAATGTTTTACCTTGATTGTCTTCAATTTGTTTCACTCTTAACAATTTCATAAGAATTATGTCCGTCATGGAGCTTACCCGCATTTCGCGCCAGGCTTCATCGTAATCATGATTTTTATTTTGCAGCAACTCAAATGTTTCGGTTACAGCTTCATCATAAAGGGGTTCTAATTCTTTAAAGTTCAACTCCAGTTTGTCAGAGTTCTTCAGCCTGAGCTGCATCATGGCAATTACACAATAATTAATAATGCCGATAAACTCATCTTTAATCGGGTCGTCCACTTTTTGGGTGCCTTTTTCCTGAATGCTGCGAATGCGCTGTGCTTTAATAAAAATCTGGTCGGTAATAGAGGGTAATCGCAACACCCGCCAGGCGGTTCCATAGTCGTGCGTTTTACGGGCAAATAATTCTTTGCACGTGGCAATCACCTCTTTATATTCGTGGGCAGTTTTCTCATTCATATCGGTGCAAAGTAAAATATTTTCAGCCAACAAAACACTGCATGTAAATGGCAGGCTCATCAACCTTTCTATACCCAAGGTAATGGGTATATTGAATATTACACCCGACAGCTTTTATGCGGGAAGCCGGGCCATGGTAATGGATGCCGTATTGCAACGTGCTGAAAGTATGATAACCGAAGGTGCAGACTTTATTGATGTGGGCGGATACTCATCAAGGCCGGGCGCAACCCATATTTCCGAAACAGAAGAATTACAACGCGTGGTGCCGGTGGTGGAAACCCTTCGTAAAAAATTCCCCAATGTAATCCTATCCATTGATACGTTTCGAAGTGAAGTGGCGCAGGCGGCACTGTATGCCGGGGCCGATATGATTAATGATATTACCGGAGGTGAAGATGATAAAATGTATGCGGTGGCTGCACATGCCAAAGTACCTTATGTATTGATGCACATGCGGGGCACTCCACAAACCATGATTCAACTATCACAATACGATGATCTGATACGCGAAATGATCAATTACTTTCATGTACGGATTGAAAGACTAAAGGCTTCCGGAGTTAAGGATATACTCGTTGATCCTGGATTTGGGTTTGCGAAAACCAGCACGCAGAATTTTGAGCTTTTAAACAAACTCGATTCGTTTCGGGTACTCGAAAAACCCTTATTAGTTGGCTTATCGCGTAAATCCATGATATGGCGCACGTTGGAAACAACCGCTGAACAAGCCCTAAACGGAACGTCTGTATTAAATACTGTTGCTGTAATAAAAGGAGCTTCTATACTTCGCGTTCATGATGTAAAGGCAGCGCACGAAGTAATTGCACTCACTTCGCGTTTAATCTAAAATACCAAGGCGGTTTTATTACCTTTGTTACGAATGATTTTCGCATTTAAAGTCGGGTTTCTGGAAGTAACATGGGTTGATTTGGTGGATATCAGCCTGGTAGCGATTCTGCTTTATCAAATCTATAAACTTATACGGGGCAGTATTGCTGTAAAAATATTTTTAGGCATACTGGCCTTATATCTTATTTATCTGATTGTGCGGGCTGCACAGATGGAACTGCTCACCACCATATTGGGTCAATTTATGGGGGTAGGTGTGTTAGCCATGATCATTCTCTTTCAACCGGAAATCAGAAAATTTTTGTTGTTAATTGGCCGAAGTACCGACCTTAATCGCGAAAGCATTTTTAAGAACCTGGCTAACTGGCGAAATGAACATCATGACGATTTTGATGTGCACGAATTGATTGAAGCGGTTAAAACCTTAAAAGCAACACGAACCGGAGCACTTATCGTTTTTTCGCGCGACATAGAATTAAAGTTTTATGCCGAAACAGGCGATGCGCTGGATGCAAAAGTGAGCCGGAAACTTTTACTTTCAATCTTTAATAAGAGCAGTCCGCTGCACGATGGTGCCATTATTATTTATAAAGGCAGGATAAAAGCAGCCCGGTGTGTACTGCCTGTTAGCGAAAACGATAACCTGCCTTCTACATTTGGATTACGCCACCGGTCGGCTATGGGTATGAGCGAAGTAACCGACACCTTGTTATTAGCGGTTTCAGAAGAAACCGGCCGATTAATTTTGGCCCGCAATGGCAAATACCTGCGGGGTTTGAAATTAAAACAAGTGGAACAGAAAATTATAGAGTATCTGCATAACGAAGAACCTAAAACATGGGAAGCAATTCCAGACGAAAGTGAACCAGTTGAAGAAATCAAAACACAATAGCATTTAATTGATTTTAAAAAACCGATGACTATCGGAGCTATTGAGAATAACTTCACCAATTGTCAGGACAAAACAATCAAACCTTTACCCAACTCGTAAAATTCATTCTTTATGATTCGAATCTTACTCATCCTGCTCGCATCAGGAACATTCGCTTATAGCCAATCAATTGAAACCATAATTCAGAAAGGACATGAGCTTGCCGTGGTGGCAGTTGCCATTAGCCCCGATAGTAATTATGTAGCTACAGCCAGTCGCGATAAATCTGCCAAACTTTGGGAGCTTAACACAGGCCGCGAGGTGCGCAGTTTTCTGGGGCATCAGGCTTCTGTTATCAGTTTGGATTTTAGCCGCGATGGAAAGCACCTCATAACCGGAGGTAACGACCGGACTGTTAAAATATGGGATGTAAAAACCGGAAAACAACTTATATCAATTACACTCCAGGATTCAGAATATAACAAACACTATGGCTCCAATCAGGAACGCATTAACGATGTAGCCTTCGATCCGTTAGCACGCTACTTTGTTACATTGGGGCAGATGGTGCATGTGTGGGAATTTCCCAGCGGAAAAAAAATAAAGTCGTGGATGGTAGCACAAGGCAATCGAGGAGCCGAAAGTTTATCACTCAGTAATGATGGCAAGTGGCTGGCTGTAGGTACCGATGCAACGGTTGATGTATATCAAACGAAAGACTGGATACAAGTACAAACTATAAAACCACGTGCCTATTCATCGTGCGGAGGTTGCTTTGTAGATATGGTTTTTTCACCCGATAGTCGTTTTATCATTAAAGCCACCCGGCAAGAAGTGGTTAAGTACGATCTTACTACCGCTAACCCCGTAACTACATTTAGCAAGCATCTTGAAGATGTTACTTCCATAGACATTAGTGCTACCGGTAAAAGAATTTTAACCAGCACCGAAAAAATTGTTACGCTCTATTCCGAAAAAGGCGATTCACTTTTCACCATCGATCCTAAACTGGAAGGCGAAGTTACGCAAGCCCGGTTTAATCGTTCCGGTAGCGAGGTATTGATTGCCTGCGAGAACAACGTGGTGTTGATTTACGATGCCGCAACCGGTAAAAAGAAAGGTGAACTAAGTGGTTTCCTCAATCAGCGCGATAAAGGTGGATTAACATACGATCCCAATTCCTATTGGGACTCGTACATTGCACGTTACGTCCGTTATAAAAACAACCTGTTGCTTAGTCGCGATGGCAAAACATTATTGAAAGGCAAGTTCGGTAACAAACTTAAAAGCTGGGACATTGCTACGGGTAAAACCAAAATGGAATTTATTGGTCATGAAAAAGCTTCCTTGTGTTACCAATATTCGGCCGATGGAAAAAAACTACTTACGGGTGGTGGCGATGGGAAACTTATTTTATGGAATACCGATAAGGGTGATACTATTTTTACGATAAAGTCGCACAGGCAACCCGTGTTCGATGTCCACTTCAATAGCGATGAAACTCAGATTATCAGCAGCAGTTGGGATGGTACTGTAAAAATTCACGAGGTTAAAACCGGCAAGCAACTACACTACTTCGAGTTGAAAGAAGGCTCGGCCTACGTTTCGCTTTTCAGCAAAAATGACTTATATGTTTTTACGGCTACGCTGGGCGATAATACCGATAAACTTCAGATGCGCGAGATTGATTCCAAAAAAATTGTGCGCACGTTTGAAGGTCATACCGATGTAATTGCCTCACTGGCTCAATCCAAAGACGGAAAAAAATTATTGTCGGCCAGTTGGGATGGTTCCATCCGCTTGTGGGATGTAGCTACCGGTTTAGCAGAAAAAAAATTCATTGGACATCAAGGTGCTGTACACCTGGCCCTTTTTAACAATTCAGAAAATGGAATTTACAGTGCTGGTGCTGATCGTATAATTCGTTTTTGGGATTTGAATGGTAAGGTTATCAAAACCTTTGAAGGACACGTGGCTGAAATTACTTCATTGATTTTAACACCCGATGAAAAAATGCTGATCAGCCACAGCTTAGATGGTGTAACTAAGTTTTGGGATTTAGGTACCGGCAAAGAATTTTTTGAACACATCCATTTTGGTGAACGGGAATGGATGGTTAAAAATCCGGAAGGATATTTTAATGGAACGGATGGCGCCCGGCAATTCATTCATTTTGTAGATGGTTTAAAAACGTATGGTGTCGATCAGTTCTTTCACGAGTTTTATCGACCCGATTTATTACCTAAGATTTTTCAAAGTAGAGGCAAAGATAACCTGAAAGGAATTCAAGGTAAATTAAATAACGCACCACCACCGGGCGTAAAAATCGCAACCCTTCCGGGCGATGAATCCACACAAACCGAAGTATTGATTCGGTTAACGGATACCGGCAGCGGTATTGAAACAGTAAAACTTTTTCACAATGGCAAAAGTGTGCCTATTGAAAAATCAAAACTCACACTCCCTTCCCGAAAAGGTGAAAGTACCACCTATCGGCATACACTTACATTGGTTAATGGAACCAACACCATAACGGCTTCTGCCAGCAACAAAGAAAAGATTGAGTCCGACCCGCAGTCGGTTGAGGTTGTGGCCGACCATGGTGGTAAGAGTAGTGTGTGCTACATTCTATCAGTCGGAATTAATCAATATAAAAACCCGAAGATGACATTGAACTATGCCAAACCCGATGCTGAGTCGTTTGGTAAAGTATTGGATGAAAAGGGAAGCTTGTTCAAAAGCTTAGAGTTGCATAGTCTTTACGATGAAGAAGCCTCGCGCACCAGCATCCTTAAAAAGTTGGATGAGCTGGCGGGTAAAATCCACCAGGAAGATGTGTTCATCTTTTATTATGCCGGCCACGGCAGTATGGTGGACAACCAATTCTTTTTTATTCCCACCGAAAGCAGCCGATTGTATGATTTAAGCGCATTACAGAAAGAAGCTATTGAAGCAAGCTTATTACAAGACAAACTGAAAAACATAAAAGCATTAAAACAGTTAATCATCATGGATGCGTGTCAATCTGGTGCATCTGTTGAACTTTTAGCAACACGCGGTGCTGCCGAAGAAAAAGCCATTGCGCAACTTTCGCGCAGTGCGGGCATTCATGTAATGGCATCGGCTGGTAGCGAACAATTTGCCACCGAGTTTGCTGAGCTAGGGCATGGATTGTTTACCTACCTATTGATAAAAGCTTTACAAGGCGATGCTGATGGTGCACCGAAAGACGGCAAGGTTACGATCTACGAATTGAAATCGTATTTAGATGATCAGGTGCCGGAGATGACACAAAAGATGAAAGGCAAACCGCAGTATCCCTACACGTTCTCGCGCGGACAAGATTTTCCGGTGGTGATTGAGCATTAGTATTTAGTTGGTAGCAGCTAGTCCATAGTTGTTCAGTCGATAGTCCATGTTCAGTTTTCGAGAACTTCCAGGTCTTTGTATTTCGGCATAAAGACCTGGAAGGTCTTATCTTAATTAGAAATTTTCTACCTTCGTACTTCGTAAACCAACTTATATGTTTAATGGAAGAAGCAAACCCGGTTAAATTTTACCTTGCCAGATATTTTTTCCTGGCGCTTAGTGCGCTGCAAGGACTGGCCTCTGTACTCATGCTCCACCAGTTTGGAGATTCTCCCAAAGCCAGATTTGTTGCCTTCGCCCTTTTTACAATTGCCTTGATATTCTTTTCATTGCATTTGTTGGTATCCAAACACATCAGGCGGGTAGCCATCAGTAAGAAAAAGATTGAGCTGATTAAACCTGGAAAAGAAAAAAGCTACGAGTGGGACGATGTGAAGAGCGTGAAGCATCTTCCATTCTTAAACATGTATTGCCTCAAGCTAAAGGGGAAGAAAAACAAAATCTATTTTTTACCTGCCCGAGATACGCAAGCGTTGTTCGGTCTTTTCGCTGCAGATTCGGATTTGATTCCGAAGAAGATGCGGTAGGTTATTGACTTATTATTTTTCGCGATTTTTCAAGTCCTATAATTTTCTAACAACATAGAAACATAGGCCACATAGATTTTCACTTACTATGTGATCTATGTGCCTATGTGGTTAATGACTTACTTCAACACACCCAACTCCTTCCCTACTTCCGTAAAAGCTTGTATCGCTTTATCCAAATGATGTTGCTCGTGCGCAGCCGAAATCTGTACGCGGATGCGGGCCTTGCCTTTGGCCACCACCGGAAAGAAAAATCCAATTACATAAATTCCTTTCGCCAATAACCGCTCGGCAAACTGTTGTGCGAGGGGCGCTTCGTACAACATAATCGGTACAATGGGATGCACACCGGGTTTAATATCAAAACCCGCAGCAGTCATTTTATCACGGAAGTATTTGGTACTTCGTTCCAGTTTATCGCGCAAGGTTGTTGTTTCCGATAGCATATTAAACACTTCAATAGATGCACCCGTAATGGAAGGTGCCAATGTGTTGGAAAACAAATACGGACGCGAACGCTGGCGCAGCATTTCAATTATCTCTTTGCGTCCTGAGGTAAATCCACCGGATGCACCACCCAATGCTTTACCCAATGTACCGGTAATAATATCTACGCGGCCCATCACACCACAATACTCAGGCACTCCACGACCGGTTTTTCCAATAAACCCTGAAGAGTGACATTCGTCTGTCATCACCAACGCTTCGTATTGATCGGCCAGATCACAAATTTTATCTAACTGTGCAATGGTACCATCCATTGAGAAGGCACCATCGGTAACAATAATAATTTGATTGGCTCCGGCCTTTTTTGCTTCATCCAATTGCAGTTTCAGATCGGCCATGTCGTTGTGCTTGTAGCGATAACGCATAGCTTTACACAAGCGCACGCCATCAATAATAGAAGCGTGATTCAATTCATCGGAGATAATGGCATCCTTCTCGCCCAGCAACGGTTCGAACACCCCGCCATTGGCATCGAAAGCAGCCGCGTAGAGAATAGTATCTTCTGTACCCAGAAATTCAGAAATCTTTTTTTCTAATTCTTTATGGATATCCTGCGTACCGCAAATAAATCGTACGGACGACATGCCAAAGCCATGTGTATCAATCGCACGTTTGGCAGCTTCAATAACACGCGGGTGCGAGGAAAGTCCGAGATAATTATTCGCACAAAAATTAATTACTTCCTTTCCATCGCTGGTTTTTATATCGGCACCTTGTGGCGTAGTAATAATTCTCTCTTTTTTGAAGAGTCCGGCTTCACGAATGGAGTCAAGTTCTTTCTGTAATACAGGTTGAAGTTTTCTATACATAGTTCAATTCATTTTCGGTTTGGGTTTCATTACCGGTTTGGCAGCAACAATGAGTTTCGGTGTTTCCGTTGCCTCCACTTTTAGGTGGTATTTTCTACGGATTGGATTTATAAGATAAAGCTTTTGCGAAGTAAAGCTGGCCGGGCTCATCTGCTCAAAGAGTTTGTTCCACTCATTCCATAAAGCTGGCTCTGTTGCCTGAAAGGCGGCTCCGTCTATTTTTTTGCCGATCAAGTATTCTTCAAATGTCATTACGCAAAGCTATTAAAAAAGCATCTACTGATTCTTTAACCCTTCGATTTACCGACTATAAACTTATCTGCTTCTGATAAAATAATCATCTCTAATTTTCTGGAAGATCATACCCAATCTATCATGAAAATAAAGTTATTGTTTGTAGTTATGCTGCTTTCGGCAGTAGGCTATACCCAGGAAAAGGAAAACGTACTGGAGCAACTTAAAAAAGTTGCAGTAGTAGATCAGAAAGTAATGATGCCCATGCGCGATGGCATCCGGCTTTCCACTGACATTTATCGCCCAAAAGGCAATGGCAAATACCCGATTATTTTCTCGCGCACACCCTACAACTTTAACAGCTACCGCGATGGCGAATTGGTAACGCGCACGCTGCAAACCGCGCTGGAGATGGTAAACAAAGGTTATGCATACGTAGTGCAAAACGAACGCGGCCGGTTTTTCAGCGAAGGCGATTGGGATATATTGGGTACACCGCTAACCGATGGTTACGATGCATTCGAGTGGATGTCGAAGCAAGTGTGGAGTAGTGGTAAAATCGGGTTGTTGGGTTGTTCATCAACAGCCGAGTGGCAAATGGCGGTAGCTTCTTTGGAACATCCAGCACTGGCTGCTATGGTACCACAAGGTTATGGTGCCGGTGTTGGTCGCGTGGGGAAATATAATGAACAAGGTAATTGGTATCGCGGTGGTGCCGGACAAATGCTTTTTACAGCATGGCTTTACGGAACACAGCACGATGAAGCCAAACCAAATCTGCCCAAGAATGTAAGCCAGGAAGATTTACAACGCATTCAAAAGTTTTACGACATGGCACCCCGCTATCCGAAAGTAGATTGGAAAGAAGGATTGAGTCATTTGCCGGTACAGGATATTATCAAAGCGGTTGATGGCCCGGTGGGAGTGTATGAAAAAATGATCAGGCGTAAGCCAAACGACCCAGCCTGGTTTGAAGGTGGTTTGTATCATGACGATATGCCCTTTAATACCCCAAGTTTTTGGTTTGTATCGTGGTACGATGTTTCATCAAGTCCAAACATTGCGTTATACAATCACGTACGTCAAAATGCTAAAGACCCAAAAGTACGCGATAGCCAATACTTAGTAATTGCTCCTACACTTCACTGTGCCTACACCCGCGCAACAGAAAACACGGTAGTGGGCGAACGAAGTGTAGGCGATGCACGTCTTGATTATAATGAGATGATTACCGGTTGGTTCGATCATTGGCTGAAAGGCGAACCATTTAAGAATATGCCTAAAGTTCGTTACTATACCATGGGTTCGAACAAATGGCAAACTTCTGAAGTATGGCCGCCTGCCAACACGGTAATGACTCCTTATTACTTAGACAGTAAAGGCAAAGCCAACACCTTGAATGGTGATGGTAAACTCGTAACCAAAAAAGTATCGAAAGACAATCCCGATGCATTTACATACGATCCAATGAATCCGGTTACTTCGCATGGTGGCAATGTGTGCTGCACGGGCAATGCGGTACAGGGTGGCGCGTTCGATCAGCAGGAGATGGAAAAGCGCGAAGACATTTTGGTTTATACGAGCGAACCTCTGGCCGAAGGCGTTGAGGTAAGTGGCTTTATTGAATCAACTTTATATCTATCCTCAGATGTGAAAGACACTGATGTTACCATTAAATTGATTGATGTGTACCCCGATGGCAAAGCCTATAACTTGGATGAAACCATTCAACGAGTGCGTTACCGCGAAGGCTACGAGAAAGAAGTATTTATGGAAGCCGGCAAAGTTTATAAAGTAGAGATGACCCCGATGAGTACCAGTAACTATTTCGAGAAAGGACATCGCATCCGCATTGAAGTTTCGAGCAGTAACTTTCCGCGCTTCGATCGCAACCTGAATACCGGTGGTAATAACTATGATGAATCAACAGCTAAAGTGGCACACAACAAAATTCACCACTCTTCGCAATATCCCAGCAGCATTCGGTTGCCGATTGTGAAAGCGAAGAAATAATAATAGGCGTCAGACGGCTTTTACACTTCTGTTAACAGCCGTCAGACGCCTAACTCAATGAAGTCAGGTTGAAAAACCTGACTTCATCATTCAAATACTTCATCCGTTGGGTCGGAGATACAACTGTAACGCAAACAGGATGGGGTGAGGGCAATTTTCCTATCTTCGCACCCATATTTTTCGTATGAAGAAAACCAAAGTATTATTGATTGGAGCCGGTGGGCAATTAGGTTCTGAGCTAACCCAAGGTCTATGGAGAATTTACGGCCAAGAGAATGTAATTGCTTCTGACATAAAAGATGCTCAGGGTATTTTAAAAGAAGGTCCGTACGAAAAATTTGATGTGCTTCAGCGCGACAAGTTGTTTGAACTTCTGCGCAAGCACGAAGTTACCCAGGTTTATCATTTAGCCGCCTTGCTTTCGGCCACAGGTGAAAAAGATCCGCGCTGGGCGTGGAAGTTAAACATGGAGAGTTTACTCTTTGTGTTGGAAGCTGCCCATGAATTAAAACTGCACAAAGTGTATTGGCCAAGTTCAATTGCAGCGTTTGGCCCAACTACACCTAAACAAAACACGCCTCAGGATACTATTATGGATCCCACCACGGTGTATGGGATTACCAAGCTGGCGGGCGAGTTATGGTGCGAATATTATTTCAGAAGATATGGTGTGGATGTGCGCAGCTTGCGATATCCGGGTTTGATTGGATACAAAACCCCACCCGGTGGCGGCACTACCGATTATGCGGTGGATATTTATTTCAAAGCCATTAAAGAAAAAAAATACGAGTGCTTTCTGGCTGCCGATACGTATTTGCCCATGATGTATATGGATGATGCCGTTAAAGCCACATTGGATTTAATGGAAGCTCCGGCTGAGAAAGTAAAAATCCGTTCAAGCTATAATATTGGTGCCATGAGCTTTTGTCCGGCACAAGTTGCGGCTACTATTAAGAAACACATTCCGGAATTTGAGATTTCGTACAAACCGGATTTCCGACAAGCCATTGCCGATAGCTGGCCTAAATCAATTGACGATTCCCCTGCACGACAGGATTGGGGTTGGCAGCATCAGTTTGGATTGGAGGAGATGACAAGGGATATTCTTGAAAATCTGGTGAAGCACCCGGAGTTGTTTCAATAGTTACTATATTCGGTTGCGTAACTCCTCTTTCAAATAAGATCAATCATCAATAGTTTACTAAATTCTGTTCTTAGTCTTTGGCTGGTTCAATCTCGCTACTCGTTTTAAAGGTGTAAAGTATGGTTTCCAACTCACGCATGATCTCGCGCTGATCTTTACCAGGTGAAAAAGTAAAGCCTTCAATATAGTAAAACATACCCTGGGCTTCATCTACAAATGCAAACGACAAAAAAGGTCCGCCCATGGTTAGGTTGTTTGTTTTCCACAAACCCTTCATTTCTACAGCAAATTTTTTATTGAAGGATAGCTCGCGTGTTAGAATGGGTTTATGCAACACCGTGGTTTCTGTCAGCAAGTGTGTTTCGGGGCGCTCAGGATCTTCGAACAGATATTGCTTGCAGATTGCATCGCGAAATGCTATCAGGCTATCGCGTTGAAACTGTGCTTGCGAAGTATATTTTTTTCGTGCAATAAAAACATCTTTATCATCGTACGGATTGATTTGTCGCGCCCAGAAAAAATCCGATTCCTGCTGTACCAGTTGATACCCGAACGGAATTTTCATTTCGCACTTAAACTCTTTGCGCAGCATTGGCGCAATACCTTTGGGTTGGCCCGATTTATAGAGCGAAGTGGTTAACCGCTCGCGCTCGCGTTGATTAAAGTACTCCACCATCTTATTGCTGTTGGCTTGTATGTACTGAATCAACTCTGCTTCAGTTTGTGCAAACAGAAACAGTACTTCCTGATTTTTTGCGAACACATCACGTGCATTCTGGCTATACAGGTTAGGGTTAGCTTTAAGTTGTTCTAACGATTCGGGTGTAAAAGTGGCCCTGATTTGCCGTGCTCCCTGGGTTTTTTGATCAAACGTTACTGCAAAAATCAAATTTCTACGCTGCTTCAAAACAAAATTTAGTTTGCGTGGGTCAATCCAGCGCATGTGAAAGATTGCCTCCTTGCGTGGCAGGCCTTCCATTTCAGCTCTAAAGATAGAATCAAGGGTTCGGCCAAGAGGACCTTTCCACTGCACCGAATCCATAATCAAAAAAATATCACCCGATTTACCAGAAGCGGGGGGTAGGTTTTTACTGCCGGGCTCCATGCAGGCAACAACAATGAATAGCAGAAATGGCAGTACGTACTTCATACAAAATTTAATGCGTTTGTAATTCTGAATGGATTAATTCGTCACAATAAAACAACAAGCTACCCTACAATTAGTTTTTGGCCCGGCTGCAGGTTGTTGTTTTTCAGGTTGTTCAGACTTTTAATTTTTTCAACGGTAAGCCCTGCTTTGCGCGAAATATCCCACAATGTGTCGCCTGGTTGTACAATGTAGGTTTTTGTATCGGGCGATAGTAAAATCGGCTCTATTGTTTTTTTTGCTATTTGTTGAGCCGGGGCATAAACATAGAGTTTCTGGCCTGCATAAATGGTGTTGGATGTTAAGTTGTTCCATTCTTTTAACGCACCCACACTTACATTAAACCGCAATGCAATACCACCCAGTACATCGCCAGGTGCAACTTTATATACAGTGGCTGCACCATTGGCCGGGGCGGAGGCATACATCATTACAGCCGATTCTTTTTTACCTACGCGCATAGCCGAATCCAGAATTGCAACGCGATTCGAATCGAGATTTGTTTTTGCATAGATGGGAATTTTTACCGTGTAAGTTTTGCCGTTTCCGGGAATGATATTGTGCCGTATAGCCGGATTTAATTTTTGCAAATCCTCCAGGCAGGTGCCGGTTAATTTGGCTAATGTGCCCAAGTGTAAGTGGTGATTTACAGCCAGTGTATCGTAGGGAGGAAATTCTTCGCGAACGGTTTCAAGCATATTGTGGTGTTCGGCATAGTTCATAGCATAAATAATGGCAATGAACTGAGGTACATAGGCGCGGGTTTCGCGCGGCAGGTGCGGATAAACTTCCCAAAAAGATTTTTTATAACCCGATTTTCGTACGGCTTTGCGCACAGTACCGGGGCCAGAGTTGTATGCAGCAAGGGCAAGTTCCCAATCGCCAAAAATGGTATGCAGTTGTTTAAGATAGCGGCAAGCAGCTTCGGTAGATTTTTCTGGATCCATTCTGTCATCGATATACCAATCGGTTTGTAAACCAAAGTAGCGGCCCGTGCCTGGCATAAATTGCCATAACCCAACGGCCCGCGCACGTGAAACCGCGCGGGGGTTAAGCCCCGATTCAATAATGGATAAATACTTTAATTCATCGGGCAGATTATATTTTTCGAGATACTTTTCGAACAACGGAAAATACAAATCCTTTTTGCGTTGCATGGCCCGCGTATAATCGCGGTTACGCACCGTGAAATAATCAATGAAGCCGTGTACGGTGGTGTTATACGTAAGTGGAATGTATTGTTGAATGCAGAGAAGTCTGTCGCTTAATAATTCTGGAGTATCATCTCCGGGAATAAATTCTACATCGGCTGGAAATACCGGCATCATTTCTACCGTATCTGCTTCATCGATAACATTAAGTGTATCCGTTAAGGGTATAGCCAAAGTATCGGGCAGGGGATTTTGTGCCCATAAGGGGAAGGCAACAATACTCAATAAAACAACAAATACTTTCATTTATTAAGGGTTAACTAACCGCTATAATTACGCTAAGTTCTGAATTACCTTCGAGAACTGAAAGAGCCCCGCCTCGTCAAAATCATTGGCAGTAATCTGAAGGCCAATGGGTAACCCTGTATGGTCTGTGCCGCACGGCACCGAAATAGCCGGAACGCCCGCCACATTAGCATGAACGGAAAACAGATCAGCCAAATACATTTCTACCGGATTGCTGGTATGTTCACCTATTTTAAATGCAGTAGTAGGTGTGGTTGGTGATAGGATAAAATCGTATTGGGTTAAGATTTTTTTCGTTTGTTCGCGAATCAGGCGTCTTACTTTTTGGGCTTTGGTATAGTATGCATCGTAATAGCTGGCGCTTAATACAAATGTTCCTAATAAAATTCTACGTTGTACTTCCTTACCAAATCCTTCGGCCCGCGTTTTTTTATACATCGACTGCAAGTCGGTAGTGTGGGGGCTTCGGTACCCGTAACGCACGCCATCATAGCGCGATAAGTTTGAACTCGCTTCGGCTGTGGCAAGTATATAGTAGGTAGGTAAAACATATTCGCTTAATGCGAAATCAATTCCTTCCACGGTA
Organism: Cyclobacteriaceae bacterium; assembly: GCA_019638395.1. GTDB lineage: Bacteria > Bacteroidota > Bacteroidia > Cytophagales > Cyclobacteriaceae > ELB16-189. The sequence goes on along the minus strand of JAHBTX010000002.1, from coordinate 367,616 downwards.
TGCCCGGCCGATTTTAACTGATCTATTTTTAATTGAAGGGCAGATTTTATTTCCGGTTGAACAGCATCTGATTGTAAGGCATCTCTCAGGAAGGCGACTTTGAATTTTTTAGATGGTTGTTGCAAAGCTTCTTCAAATGGAGGAACCGCTTTGCGCGAAACCGTACTGTCAAATTCATCAGCACCGGAAATTACTTCCAATACGCGGGCCATCGTTTCTAAGTTTTTGGAAAATATACCGATGCAGTCAAAAGAAGAACCGTATGCCACCAAACCATGCCGCGAAATGCGCGAGTAAGTTGGTTTTAATCCATAAAGCCCACAAAAGGCTGCAGGTTGCCGAACCGAACCGCCTGTATCAGAACCAAGAGACACATCGCACATCTCGGCCATTACAGCTACTGCCGAGCCGCCCGATGAACCACCCGGCACACGGGTATTATCGATGTCATTTAAGACAACACCAAATGCAGAGTTTTCGTTGGAAGACCCCATGGCAAACTCATCGCAGTTTTGCCGACCAATAATGATGGCATCTTCGTTGAGCAGGCGTTGAACAGCCGTAGCGGTAAACTTTGATATAAATCCGTCTAAAATTTTACTACTGGCCTGCAGGGGATGATTTTCGTAGGCTAAAACATCTTTAATGCCTACAACAAGACCAGCCAACTTGCCTGCCGTGCCCTGTTTGATTTTTTCATCAATCAAACGGGCGCGGTCAAGTGCTTCGTTGGTAAACACACTCAAAAAAGCATTGAGGTGTTTTTTAGATTCAATGTTTTGTAAAAAACGGTTAACCCGATCCGTACAGGATTGGCCGTTACTAAAATGAGGGGGGGAAGGTGTTACGTTAGCAGTGGTATTCAATGCTTACTTCTCTTCAATCTTCGGTATTTCTTTACCGGCATCATCCACCTCTTTCTTTACGTCCTTAACGGCATCTTTGAATTCGCGGAAGCCTTTACCAAGACCTTTTGCAAACTCAGGAATTTTTTTTGCACCAAAGAAAATCAGCACGAATAAACCGATTACCACCCACTCGCCCATACCGGGCATCCCGATCAAAAGAATTGCGCTCATAGTGAAATATTAAGAGTGTAAAGATAGATAAATATGAATAAATGAATAGCTGTAGGGACTTTTGTTATGCCATAATACGATCGAAAAACCCTGATTTTAGCCGCTTAAACTAATTTCGAAGCCATTCCTGCGGGTTGAGGGCATCAAAGTTCTTCCGAATCTGAAACCGAAGCTCGGAAATGCCATCGGCATTGGACTGAACTTTACCCAATACCTGATTGGTGGAGACCGTTTGTCCTTGTTTAACGGCAATGTCTTTAACGCCTGTATATACAGTAAAAAAATCACCATGTTTTACAATGATGGTCATACCTAATCCAGGGGTTGGTGAAACTGCGCTCACCTGGCCATTAAAGAGAACATGTACCTCTTCGTTGTTACGTGTTTGAATGTTCACGCCATCGTTTTGAATAATAATTCCTTTAAGCACCGGGTGTGCCTGGCGACCAAACCCTTGCGATACAAATCCAGACACAGGCCAGGGAAATTTATTTTTGTTATCGGCAAAGGAGGCCGAGAGGGCAATGGCTGCTTCTGATACTTCGCGGCCGCTTTTGTTGCGTTCGCGTTCACGGGCTTCGCGGGCTGCTTTCTCCATTTCTTCTTTAATGATTTTAGCGATTAGGTTATCTAATTCGGCAATGGCTTTGCGTGAGGTTTCCAAATCTTTGCGCAATTGCTTTTCCTGCTTTTCGAGGTTGCGTACCAGTGTACGTTGTTGTTGTTTCAGGTTGGTGAGGGCACGATTTTCTTTCAACTCTTCATTAAGCAATTCATTTTTTTCAGTTCGTTTTACTTGCGTTACCCGAACCTGTTCTTTTAAAATGCCTTGTACTTTTTCAATGGCTACAGCTTGATCTTGCCGGGCTTTTCCATATTGTTCCATGTACTTCAGGCGCATCATCATCTGATCGAATGATTGAGCCGAGAATAAAAAGGTGAGCTTATCAACTTTGCCACTTGCCTTTTGTGCAGCAAACAACATGGCTGCGTATTCTTCTTTTAATTTTTTGAGGTCGCGCTCCAGCGCATCAATTATCTGGTTGTTTTCGCTGATGTCGTAATCCAACAACGAAACCTCGTTTTGAATAGATTTAATTAATGATTCCTGTTGTGCAATGCGTTGGTTGAGGGCACTTAATTCACCCAGCGAGTTTTTCTTTTGCTCACCGGTTTCTTCCAGAATCCGTTCGGTTTCTTTTATTTTTTCAAGGTTAAGTTGCTTTTCGCGCTGAAGTTGGGTCTTGGATTTTTGGGCTGAGACTGAAAAACCCACTAACAAAAACGCAAACGCAAAAAGTTTACCTGCGGTCATAGCGCTTGGGGATATTGAACGGAAACTTCAATTCCTTATCACCAATTTCAATTTTATTATACTCGAAAGTAATGGTGTTATTAATTAAACCGGCTGTTGTTTTATAAAACACGCTCACCACTCCGTTGTAGGGGAGGTTTTTCTCGCCTAATGGCTGAAAGTTGGCATACTCCAACATAAGTTTATTGTTGGTGTTAGATTCAACCAGTTCTACTTTTTCAATTTTTTTTATAACAGGGTTAATGAGGCTTTTAATGGTTACAGTGTTTTCGTGTTGTAGTAAAACATCAAAATTTCCGTTCCGCCCAATCTCGTCTGTTGGTTCTTTGGCACGAATGAGGTTTCCCAGCATGGCAGCCTCTAATACGCTATAGTTTATTTCGAAGTTAAAACGATTGGATAGTTCCTTGTAATCGAACACATAATATTCTTTATCCACATTGCTTACTACTGTAATAGAATCTCGGTTGATGAGTGCCTTGCCACCCTGCACACCTACTACCGAAAACGTCATCCAGATTACACTATCCTTGCGGATACGGATATTGGCCTTTACTTCGCGCTCGCGTTTATCATCGCGAAATACCATGCGGGCTTTACCGTGCATGTAACCAAAATCTATTTCTTCAACATCAACTGTTTTGATTGCATCGGGCATGGATAGCATGGGCACCGCTTTGCGTTGGCATGCCTGTAAATGTAACAGCAACGCCAGGCCAAAGAGTAAAACAAGATTACGCATGTATAAAAATCAAAAAATTAAAGCCGACCAAAGGTAATTTAATTTAGCCTTCGGTTGTTAATTTTTTTATCCAGGCGGGTATGGTCGGCACTGCTCTCGCGTGCTTTTTGCCAATGTTTAACAGCATTATCTACTTCGCCCAGCTTAAATAAGATGTCGCCATAATGTTCCCAATGGGTGGCCGATACGGATTCGCCCTGTACTACCTTCTCCATTATTTTACGGGCTTCTTTGTATTTGCCTTGCGTAAACAATACCCAGGCGTAGGTATCTAAGTATGATGAATTGGTTGGGTGGGCCTTGATTAATTGAGCAGCCATTTTTTCGGCTTTATCCAGATTTTCTCCGCGTAAGGCCAAGTAGTAACTGTAGTTGTTCAAAACTATATCGTTGCCGGGGTTATAGGCCAAAGCTTCTTCATATGCTTTATCTGATTTTGAATATTCTTTAGCACCATTGTAGCAATCGCCTAATAAGGTATTCAGGTCGCTTACAAAAGCAGGGTTGGAGGCAGAAAGTTTTTTGGCTTGCTCCAAGGCATAAGCGGCTTCGCGATATTGTTTCTTTTTTAACAATCCAAAGCCATGGAAGTAATAAACCATACTTTGGTTAGGAAACAATTCGAGCGCACTTTCTGCGTGGTGTAGTAAACTATCTAATTGATTGGTTTGTGACTCCAGGTAGAGCAGGTTTTGCCAGGCCTCGTAGTTACTGGTACCGCCATGTACGGCTTGCCGGTATTTTAGTATGGCTTCGTCATTACGATGTAGGCTCATCCACACATCGGCTGCCACAATATTTACGTTGGCATCAGTTGGGTAGTCTGTTTCCAGTCGCTTTATAAGTTCCAGTAAAAATTTCTCCAGCGAAGGATTTGAATTTTTTTGCGCAAGCTGGGCACTGTAGGTACTTACCATCAGCAGTTTGCTATCCAGGTTTACCTGTGGGTCTTGTATTACCTGCCACACCAATTGGTGCGATTTTTCTTGTTGGCCACTATCGCGGTACAAACCGGCCAATAACATTTTAACAGAACCCGCTTCATTATTGTCATACAGATATTTTTCAAGTGTGGTTATTGCCTGGTTTCGGTTACCGGTTTGTGCCAAAAGTTCTGCATAGCCCATTGCATACCGGGGTTCGTCCGGGAATGCCAACATCAGTTTTTCGCCTTCGGCCAAGGCATCGTTAATCTTGCCTTTATCTAAATAAATACGTTGTTTTTGTAGCGAAGAAATTTCACTTATGCCAAGTGCTGCTTCGGCACGTGTGTAGGTTTTAAGGGCGTCATCTTCGCGTTTGGCATACAGGTATAAAGCTGCTAACTCAAATAAATGTTCTTCTGTGCCTTTCACTTCTTTCAACATAGTTTCGAGTGCAGCCGTTGCTTTGTCGAACTGATTGCGGCCGGCATAGATAGTGGATGCTAATAAATAAAAGTATTTGTTTTTCTTTTCTAACCGCAGTGCATTTTCAATACTTACAGCCGCCTGTAGCTGATCTTCATCTTTAACGCCCTTTGCCCATACTTCAGCAATTTTATAATGAATGGTTGCATTTTCGGGTGCAAGTTCGGCCGCCTTTTGAAAATACAACAGGGCTTTGGAGTAATCCTCCAACACAAAAAATTTTTGTCCTTCCGTAAATGCAAACTCTGCCTCGCGCAGGCGCAGGCTTTCTGATTTTGTTTCTGCAGGCTTGCGTTTTTGCGCAACAGAAGCGTGCACGATCAGCAGGCAAATTATTAAACTATATAGACGAATATGCTTCAACAAATTAATATTTGAATCGGGTATAATCACCGGCATCCACATCGGCAGCAGGGCCGTCCACTTCAACATAATTTCCTATTAAACTATTTTTCATAACAGCATTCCGGATTGAACAGTTTTTTTGGACGATAGAATTGCTGATACGGGAATCTGCGATTTTAGTATCGGCACCAATGGATACGTGCGGGCCGATAACTGAGTTTTCAATTGTTACACCATCGGCAATAAATAGGGGTTGTATCAGTACCGAGTTTTTTAAAGTTGCCTTTTCTGAAACCAAGTTCTGATCTCTAATGATTTCGAGGTAGCGTTGGTTGGTTTGCACCATGTTGTCTTTGTTGCCACAATCGAGCCACTCCTGCACCTGGCCAGGAACAAATGTGGCTCCTTTCTTTTTCAGATTTTCAAGTGCGGTTGTAAACTGATACTCACCTTTCTCTTTTATGTCGTGATCGAGCAAGTACTGCATTTCGGTGCGCAGTTTTTCGCCATGCTTAAAGAAATAGATTCCGATAATAGCCAGGTCAGATACAAATGCACTAGGTTTTTCAATCAACTCGATAATCTCACCTTGTGCATTAAGTTTAACAACTCCAAACTGCGAAGGATTTTCTACGCGCTGCACCCAAATCGTTCCGTCTTTGCTGGTATCTAATTTAAAATCGGCCCGAAATAAGGTATCGGCAAAAGCCACAATCACTTTTCCTTCAAATAATTCTTTCGCAAAAAGTAAGGCATGCGAAATACCGAGGGCTGTTTCCTGATAATAGATTTTCCCTTCGGCCCCAACAGCTTTAGCTACCAGTTTCAAATCTTCTTCTACTTGTTTGCCAAATGAAGGGTGAACAATAAACCCGATGTAATTAATCTTTTCAGGGCAAACACGCGCAATGTCTTCTACCAACCGGTGTACAATGGGCTTACCGGCAATGGGCAATAATGGTTTGGCAGTAGTTAATGTGTGCGGGCGCAGGCGTTTACCTAAGCCAGCCATTGGTATTATAATATTCATAGCCGTGTGTGAGGAGTAAAGCTACTAAAATTCTGAATGGGTAGTTCGGGTCAGATTCTTCTTTTCAATCCAATAAACCAATACGCCATAGGTAATGATAATACATGCATGAAATCCGGTTGTTGCCCATTGATTGGCAAACTGTATTTTATTTATCAGGTTTATCAATGCGCCTGTAAATACTATATATCCAACATCGGGTGTTATCCGGTAGGGTATGGGGTAATACTTTTGCCCCAGCAGATAACAGGTTATAGCCATACCTGCATAACAAGCTACTGCCGCAAACGCACTGCCCATAAATCCGGCAACGGGTATTAATAAATAATTGCCTGCAATAGTAATAATGGCACCCAGTATGGTGATGATAGTTCCGTATTGCGTTTTGTCGGTGAGTTTAAACCAAACACTCATGTTATAATATACACCCAATAGCAGGTAGGCTAATAATAGTACCGGCACAATGTTTAATCCCAACCAGAAATTTTCTCCGATAATGTATTTTAAAATATCGAGGTTAATACTAATACCTAACCACACGAAGCAGCAGGCTATAACAAAAAAGTGATTAACCTGCGCAAATAAGTGGGGTGAGTTTTTTTCTTTTGCATTGGAAAAGAAGAACGGTTCGGCTGCATACCGAAATGCCTGAATGCCGAGGTTCATAAACACAGCATACTTATAAGCCGCACCAAAAATTCCACCGGCATCTTTTTGCGATACTCCTTTGTAAAAATTTTCGGGTAACCACCAATCCAGCATGCTGCGCGAAAACATTTCGTTAATCATACCGGCTATGCCCGTAATCATTACCGGGTAGGCATAGCTGAACATTTGGGGCGAAAGCGTTTTATCCCACACAGGACGCCAGGCAAGAAGTGTTTTAATAAAAAATATAATAAAGAGGGTATTGGCAATTAAGGTTGCCAAAAATACGTAGCCCACGCCAACAGAAGCATCGTAGTTAAGTTTTAGAAAATAATAATTAAGCCCTAATACAAGTACTACATTTAGAATTTTAGCGGTTGCAAAAAGCAATGCTTTTTTCTGCAACCGTAATTGTGCAAAGGGTATGGCTACCAGTGCATCAATAAACATGGTAATAACCAGCCAGGTAATAAATTGTGGGTTGCTGGCCTGCAGGGCCGATGCAATTGGCACAGCTCCTAACAATAGGAGTACGGTTAACGATCCGCTTATGGCAATAACGATGGTTTGTGCCAGGTTAAAAATCCGTTTAGGGTCAGCACCGGGTTTGGTTGCAAACCGGAAGTAGGCGGTTTCCATTCCAAACATATAAATAATGTTAACCACTGCTACGTATGCATAGAGTTTGGTTAGCTCGCCATATGCTGCTTCGCTAAACATGTTAATGGTATGCAAAGGCACTTGCAAAAAATTAATCATGCGCGGCACCATGCTACCCAGCCCGTATAGGGCGGTTTCGCCAGCAAGTTGTTTTAGTTTACTCACAATAAATTACTACCAGGCAAGGTAATGAGTTTTAGCAGATACTACATGTATCTATGTATTGACGATCAAGGATTGGTTTAGTTGTAAGTTTACTTTAGCCATTACAAATTTTTACCTTTTTCCTAATCCAGCAAATTAACTGGGGCTTACGCATGTGCTTTAAATTTTATTACCCAAAGCCGCCATGTTTGCTTTGAAAATCGCAAAGATTTGAAGGTTTGTATAACTACAGAAAAATAATTTCTCCACTCAAATTGTAATATGACCGTTTATTTTGCTATTTGAATAAAGGTATTGGTAACAATTGTAGAAGTAAACTCACTACTATGAAAAAGTTGCTGGTTCTTTTATTCTTAATTACCTCTGTAGTTGTACAAGCTCAGCCTTTAAGCGGAACTTATAAAATAGGAACTCCTTTGGCTTCTGGTTGTGGAGGCGCATGCGATTTTGCCAGTATTACCCTTGCAGGGGGAGCCTTTGCAGCAATTAATTCCCGAGGCATTAACGGCAATGTAATTTTTGAAATATATACGAACATCACAACCGAGACGGGTGCTAATGTACTGGGTCCAATAACCGATACAGGAGGCCCGCATACAGTAACGTTTCGTTCTAATACCGCCACCATGCGCACGATCTCAGGCACCAATAACTCGCAAGGGTTAATTGCGCTTGCCGGTGCCGATAGGGTAATCTTTGATGGCAGAGCCCCGGGAGATGCCACCATGAGTTACACAAACCGCTACTTAACCATTCGAAATGCAAGTACAACAACGGCCACTTTTGGTATTTCCAGCGATGCGGTTTCATGTTCTATCCGCTCAGTTATTATTGAAAGTGCCAACGCAAGTGCATCCGGTGTGGTGAACATAGCAGGGGGAAGCATAGCTGGCAATGATGATTTGACAATAGATTACTGCGACATAAAAGATGCCGCAACACTGCCACAAGTAGGTATTCGGTTAGATGGGGGTGCAAGCCAAACCAATGATAACATTCAACTTACTAACAATCGCATATTTAATTTCTTTTCAGCTTCTGCCGGGGGCACCGGTATTAGTGTTGGCAACTTTAATAGCAACATGGTTATTGCTGGCAATTCCATTTATCAAACAGCTAATCGTACGGCAACAGCTAACATTACCTACCGGGGTATTCACATCAACAGTCCGGCTGGCAATAATTTTATAATTTCGAATAACGCTATTGGAGGTAATGCTGAAGGAGCAACAGGCGTGCAACGGGTTATAAACGCACCTGCCGGAGGATTTATTCGTGCCCGGCTTATAGAAATTGAAGAAGTTGGGTTTGTTTTGCCAACAGTAATAAGCGGAAATATTATTCGAGGTTTTCAAACTACTAATCTTACATCAACTACTGCGGCATCAGCTTCGCTTTACGGCATGCTACTAGTAAGAGGGAAATTAGAGGTGCGGAATAATACTATTGGTGGCACCACTACCGATCAACGTATTACCGGAACATTCACAAATTGTACCGGGCGTGTAGCTGGGATTGCGCTTCAAACCAACTCTGCTGTAACAAGCATTGATGGACTGGTTGAAAATAATAACATCGATGGTTTATTTGTTACTTCATCAGGCTCAGTTAGTGGAGACCGTCTTCAATCGGTTGGAATTTTTATAGCCCAACAGGCTGGTCAGCTAACCATGCGGAGGAATGTAATCGGTAACTTAACCGGTAATGAGTATTTTACCACATCTACAACAACGGTAAACGCAGGAACATACGTAGCCGGTATTTACGCATCCACAAGTGTAAACCTTACAATTGAACGCAATAAAATAGCCCATATCTGGAACCGTGTTAACAACAGCGGCAACCCGCAGTTTTTCGGTATTCATTTAAACACTCCCACAGATGTGCAACTAACCAGCAACGAGATTTACAACCTCACCTCGCTTACTACTTCTTCTGATTATGATGCTGTTGCCGGAATTTTTTTGTACGAGGCCGGAACGGGAAATGTACAGATTGCCAAAAACACTATGTGGGGAATTGCTGCAGCAAATGGAGCTACCATAAATGGAGTTTTGTTGCGCACAACAGCGCCTGCACCATTTGTGCCGCGGGTGGAAAACAATATGATAACGTTGGGAATGGGTGCTTCACAAAATTTGGAGTTCAGGGGAATATACCTGCGCGGTGTTAGTGGTAATACCACACAAGGTACCGTTCATATATATGCAAACTCGGTAGCAGTTATTGGAACATCCACTGGGTCCTTGCCAACACATGCATTTTACCGCTCCAGCACACACGATGCCCCAGTGGAATTAAGAACCAATATTTTTCTGAATACCCGCACAGGAGGCACCGGCAGTCATTATGCATTAACAGGGCAAGATGGTTTTGCCAACTTTACCTCTAATTATAATTTGTTATTTACCACCACAGCAGGCAACCTCACCAATTTTAATGGTACAGCTCGCAATTTTGCAACCTGGCAAACCGCAAGCAGCCAAGATGCCAACTCCCGCAATTTTAATATCAGCCCTAAGTTCATGGCTATTAATTCGGGCAACCTTCGTATTCCGGATGATGGCTCGGCTGATGTACTAAACAATGTTGTAGATCTTGGTGCAGCCAGCGCAGCAACCAACCCCGTAAGCAATGATATAGATAACGCAAACCGAACTGGTATTTGCGATATAGGGGCAAGTGAGGTAATGGTAACCTGGTTAGGAACAACCGATACCAATTGGGTTACCACTACCAACTGGTCGGGAGGAGTTGTACCATCGTGTGGCGGTCGTGAACTAATAAAGATTGGGCCGAATATTCCCGGAATAGTTTTAAACCAACCTACTATCACAGGAACTACAACAGCCAACTTTCGAGAACTGATTGTGTTAGAGGGCGCAACCGTTACACTTTCCGGTTCGGGACAACTTGTACAATGCACAACAGGTGTTTCGCCCTATGCCCTGGTAAATGAAGGAACCCTGACAGTTACAGGTGGCCAATCCATTACACTGTACGGAGATTTTCAACAGAACAATGTCTTCAATACTGGAACGGGAGCGGTTTCACTTATTGCGGCATCATCGCAATCAATTAATGGAGATATTTCACCGGTTAGCTTCCATAACCTGACAGTTGCAGGTGGCGGTTCAAAACTTATCTCTCAATCTGTGGTGGTAAATGGCGTATTAAACTTAACCAGTGGATTAGTTATGTCAAGCTTATCTTTCCCGCTTACACTTTCAACCACGGGTTCCTATTTAGGAGGAAGTAATGCATCGTATATTAGCGGCCCCTTGGGTAAACAAACTAATTCTACTTCCCCATTTACCTATCCGGTAGGTAAGGGCGGTAAAATTCGGCCGGCTACAATAGAGCCCAGCAATTCGCTGGCATCAACTTTTTTTGTTGAATACTTTAACGAAAGTGCTATAGATAATATTGGTTCAGCTATGGATGTTACAATTACTACCGTGAGTGATATTGAATATTGGAGAATAAACAGAACGGGTTCGGCCAGCGGATTTGTAACGCTTATCTGGGATTTTGCAAGCGGTGTTTCCAACGATCCGCTTGACCGTGATTTGCTTTCGGTGGTACGGCAGTCAATGGACCAACCACTATCAAAGTAGTAATTCCGGTACACAAGCTAATGGCGAGGTAACATCGCAGTTTGTAGGAGTTTTTGATACATTCTTTACATTAGGGTCATCTACTGTAAACAACCCGTTGCCCGTTGAACTATTATCCTTTACAGCGCAACCAATCGGTCATCGCGTAAAACTGATATGGGAAACGGCCTCAGAACTTAACAACCATTACTTTGATGTAGAAGTATCTACGGATGGAAGAAAGTTTGAATTTGTGGAGCGCGTGCAAGGAAAAGGAACTACAAGTGAACGCCAGCTCTACCAGGCGTGGGATTTTAGACCTGCTATGGGAAATTTCTATTATCGGTTAAGGCAAGTTGACTATGATGGAAAGCAGGCACTCTCCAAGGTAGTACGCATAACAATATCGGATACTGCTATGGCTGAAGTAAATGCCTTTCCGAACCCGGTAGTTAGTGAAGAGCTGCGCCTTCGGTTTGTATCGTTATCAAGAACAGGCCCAATACATATTGAATTGTTTGATGTACATGGCAGAATAGTAAGAGTATATTATGGTATAATAACCAATGCAGAAGAGTCGGAAATGGTTTTTGAACATAGCCTTTCAAAAGGATTTTACCTGTTACGTGCTTTTATAGCAGGACAGATGGTGCAAACCCGAGTGGTTATTAAATAATTCTAAACAAAGATTGCAAAAACAGTGGCGCAGTAGTTTTTACAAGGCAATATCAATATACACTTAAGATTTTTCACGCACCATCATGTTACTCACAAGGGCACTTCAAAATGCTTTGAAAATAACCTTTAAATTACGTTAACTGGGTTTCGAATTTTTATCAATCCCTTTCAAGAGATATTAACGCATAAATGTGTTGCCTAACCTGCTTACTTAAAATTCGACACTCAAAATTATTTATTCCTGTTAGTTAGGTTGTAAATTGCCACCTTATTCTAATTCCATTGTATGTCCATTAAAATCCGCAAGCAAGACGCCCTCCATTACCACACACAAGGACAACCCGGTAAAATCGAAGTAGTACCAACCAAAATGCTCAGCACTCAACTTGACCTGGCATTGGCTTACTCGCCCGGTGTAGCCGAACCCTGCAAAGAAATTGCCGCGAATAAAGACGATGTTTATAAATATACTTCAAAAGGAAATCTGGTAGCGGTTATTTCAAATGGTACCGCTGTGTTGGGTTTAGGTAATATCGGCCCCGAAGCAGCCAAGCCTGTAATGGAGGGTAAAGCAGTATTGTTTAAAAAGTATGCCGGCATCGATAGTTTTGATATTGAGATTGACGAAGAAGACCCCGATGCCTTTATCAAAATTGTAAAAGCACTGGAGCCAACCTTTGGTGGTGTAAACCTGGAAGACATTAAAGCCCCGGAATGTTTTAAGATTGAAACAGAGCTGCGCGAAAAAATGCATATACCCATTATGCACGATGACCAACACGGCACGGCCATTATTTCAAGTGCAGCATTGCTCAATGCTTTAGAGATTGTAGGAAAAAAAATTGATGAAATTGTACTGGTGGTAAACGGAGCCGGTGCTGCTGCGGTATCTTGTTCCAAACTTTACATTGCCCTGGGTTTAAAAAAAGAAAACCTGATTATGTGCGATAGCAAAGGCGTAATCAATACCACACGCACTAATCTGGATGCTACCAAAGCCGAATTTGTTACCACACGTAAGGTAAACACGCTGCAGGAAGCCATGAAAGGTTGCGATGTGTTTGTAGGACTTTCCGTTGCGGATGCCATTACACCAGAGGATGTATTGAACATGGCAAAAGACCCCATTGTGTTTGCGCTGGCTAATCCAAACCCTGAAATTGATTTTAACCTTGCAAAAAAAACGCGCACCGATATAATAATGGGTACGGGCCGCAGCGATCATCCCAACCAGGTTAACAATGTATTGGGCTTTCCCTATATTTTCAGAGGCGCATTAGATGTACGTGCAACTGAAATTAACGAACCCATGAAGTTGGCTGCGGTGTATGCACTTGCTGCGCTTGCCAAAGAGCCCGTGCCCGATATTGTTTTTCAGGCATATGGTATTGATCGCATTCAGTTTGGTCGCGAATACTTGATTCCAAAACCACTTGATCCAAGATTAATTACCACCGTGTCGCCAGCTGTAGCAAAAGCTGCCATGGATTCGGGCATAGCACGAAATCCAATTACGGATTGGGGACAATACCATCAGGATTTGTTAAAGCGCGTAGGCATCGATCAAAAACTTACTTCTCGCATTATTGAACGCGCTAAACAAAATCCAAAACAAATTGTATTTGCCGAAGCCGATCACCCAAAAATTCTGAAGGCAGCACAGGTACTGCAAGATGAAAAAATAGCGCATCCTATTTTGTTGGGGAGCCGACCGGATATTGAACACCTGATTCAAGAGCATGGACTTGATTTGAGCGAATGTAAAATCATTGATCCGCGCGAAGAAAAAGAACGCACCGAAAAGTTTGCCAAAGCGTATCACCAGAAAAGACAACGCAAAGGCATTTCCTACAAAGATGCAGAGCGTGTAATGCGCGACCGGAATGCATTTGGCGCCATGATGGTTGAGTTTGGTGAAGCCGATGCGCTGGTATCGGGCTTAACAAAAGATTATCCCAAAACTATTTTGCCTTCTCTGCAGATAATCGGAATGGCAGAAGGTGTGAATCGTGTGGCGGGCATGTACATTATTATGAATAAAAAGGGCACCTACTTTTTTGCGGATTGTACCGTAAACGTTGATCCATCTGCTAACGACCTGGTTGAAATAATCGGGTTGGCGGCACGGGGTGTTAAATTTTTTGATATTGAACCACGCGTAGCCATGTTGTCGTACTCCAACTTCGGCTCCAGCAAAGGCCCGATTCCGGAAAAAGCACGAGAAGCCGTACGTATTGCCAAACAAAAATTTCCGGAACTGATTGTGGATGGCGACATCCAGGCCAACGTTGCATTTGATACCGATATTCAACAACAGATTTTTCCATTCAGTGCATTGGCAAAAGAAGGAGCGAATACCTTGATATTCCCGAACCTGGCAGCGGGGAATATTGCTTACAAATTATTAATGGAGATTGGTGGTGCCGAAGCCATCGGCCCGATTTTATTGGGGATGAAAAAGCCCGTGCATATTTTACAATTGGGTAGTTCCATTCGCGATATTATCAACATGGCAGCCATTGCCGTAGTAGATGCGCAACTGCACGATCAGAATAACCGGTTGTAAATAAAACCTGCCAGCATAAGCATAATCTTTAAAAGTTCTATTTGATTTAGATTCAAGGATATAATTATAATTGTAATATTTTTTGTTACAATTAAAATTTGTGCTTTACTTTGCATCGTTATGAACAACACCCGGTTTGCAACAGCCATTCACATTTTAACCCTTTTAGCCAAAGCTGGCGATGAGTGGGTAAGTTCTGATTGGATTGCCGGAAGCATTAATATAAATCCAGCCATGGTTCGCAAAGAAATGAGCGTTTTACAAAACGCGGGGTTGGTAGTTGGTAGAAAAGGAAAGGAAGGCGGCTCCAAATTGAATTTATCACAAAATGAGATTTCGTTGGCTGATGTTTATATAGCCGTAAAAAACTCAGAAGTACTCGGTAAGAAAAATCTACACACCAGTGCCAAGTGCCCTGTGGGTAAAGTTATCAATAAAAAGCTGGATGGAATTTTTTCAGAAACCGATGATTTGGTAATCAGTTCTTTAAGAAAAAAGACTTTAAGCAGCTTCGTGAAACAATTTTAATTTTTTTAACCTTAAATGTAACATCTTTTATTACAAAATAAATTTTATGAAAACAGCAGTAACTGGAGCGAATGGCCAATTGGGGCGATTAATCATTCAAAAATTAAAAGAAAAAACATCTACTCAGAGCTTAGTGGCATTGGTACGTACACCTGAAAAAGCAAAAAATTTAGGTGTTGAGGTACGCGCATTTGATTACGATCAACCCGAAACGCTGGCCGCATCGCTGAACGGTGTGGACGTATTGTTATTGATTTCAGGAAGTGAAATTGGGAAACGCAAACAACAACATGAAAATGTAATTAACGCTGCAAAAAAAGCTGGAGTTAAAAAAATTGTTTACACCAGCGTACTCCATGCCGACAAATCTTCATTGGGTTTAGCACCTGAACACCTGGCTACCGAACAAGCTTTAAAGGCATCTGGCATTACCTATACCATTTTGCGTAACGGATGGTATACTGAAAACTATGCTGCTTCTATTCCCGGGTCTGTACAAGCCGGTGCATTTGTGGGTAGCACAAAAGATGGCAAGATATCAGCTGCAGCCCGTAAAGATTATGCCGATGCAGCGGTTGTGGTGCTAACAACAAGCGGGCACGATAATAAAGTTTACGAGTTGGCCGGTGATACAAATTTTACGTTAACCAACCTGGCCGCGGAAGTTTCCAAACAAACCGGTAAGAATATTCCATACAACAATCTGCCAGAAGCAGAGTATGCCGAGGTTCTTAAAAAGATTGGCCTGCCGGAACCAATGGCACACGCTTATGCCAGCATGGATGTATCCGCCTCTAAAAACGATTTGTTTGACGACAGTAAACAATTATCAGGATTGATTGGAAGGTCAACTACACCGTTGGCCGAAGTGGTTAAAGAAACATTGGCGAAGATCTAATACAAAAAGGTTGTCTTGGCTGGCTATACAAGACAACCTTTTTATTGAACCCGTTTAGCTACTGACATACACTTGTCAGTGAGTTTCTTTTATTTTGGACAAACAAATTTCATGGAGCCATTAAAAGAAATGTTCAACCGCGCCTACTACAAAAATCTGGCGCAGGTAGTTGCCTTGGTTTACAAACCCTTTAAAGCCGAGGCCTTCGTAAAAGATGTCACCTACAATTTTGAAAGACTGTCGCTCAATGAACGGATGCGAAATACTTCAAGGGTTTTACAAAAGCATCTTCCTGAAAATTATGCCACCACCGTTGGCATTATGAAGGATGTGATTCCTCAATTAAAAGGCGGTTATACCAACCTGGTATTTCCGGATTATGTAGCCCAGTTTGGACAAGCTGATTTGTCACTTTCATTGAATGCTCTGAAGTATTTTACACAATTTGGTTCGTCTGAGTTTGCCATCCGTACTTTTTTGAAACTAGACCTGAAAGCAACGTTGAATGAAATGTACAAATGGGCTAACGATAAAAATGAACATGTAAGGCGACTAGCTTCGGAAGGAAGCCGACCGCGACTACCGTGGTCGTTTAAATTAGATGCCATTATTGAGAACCCCGCACTCACTACTCCTATTCTTCAAACCTTGCGTGCTGATGATGTTTTGTATGTTCGGAAATCCGTTGCCAACCATTTAAATGACATTACAAAAGATTCGCCCGATCATGTTTTGAACTTGATTAAAAGTTGGGATCAGGCACATCCGCATACCGCGTGGATTATAAAACGCGGGTGCCGGTCGCTGCTCAAGCAAGGTGATCAACAGTCGATGGCTGTTTTTAACCTCACAAAAAAAGTAGAAATAAGTATCAAAAAATTTACAATTAATAAGTCCACGCTCAGGCTCAACGATGTATTACTTTTTCAATTCAATATTGACTCTAATAAAAAAACCAACCAGCGCTTAATGGTTGATTACCGGATTCATTACAGTAAAAAATCGGGTGTGCAATTGCCTAAAGTTTTTAAGCTTAAAGAGTTGGATTTAAAACCAGGCGAAACCATTATCATTAAAAAGCAGCAACGCTTTCAGGATTTTACCACACGCAAATTACACAGCGGCACACACCTGTTGGAAATTGTGGTGAATGGAAATGTGGTTGCAAAAAAGAAATTTGAGTTTAAACGGTAGGTATTTAACCACATAGAAACATAGTACACATAGCTGGCAGAGCAATAACCAAAGAAAATTTGATTTCATTAAGTGATGCATGTGCCAGGTCCATTTCAAATTGTCGTACTAAAACATTCGACCCCGCTAGGCGGGGTCGTTTTTCATTATTATAATGTTCTACCAATATCCGACTCCTAACGGAGTCCTGTTCGTCCTAAAATCCCGATAGGGATTTAATGATGGTAGAAAACCCACAACCCAAGTCCAAAGCAATCCCGTAGGGATTGAATGTTGAAGTAAACCATGACAATTTGAAATACACCCTATGTGCTTATGGTGTTAGGCCTTCAACTACTCACATCAAAATACCCTTGTACTTTGTTGGAGCAGAGAGCACGGTGCGCACGCCACGACTTACAGAAAACAAGGCTTGCGGATCGATGTGTACCGGCAGTTTAAAAATTTTACTTAATCGTTCATGCAAACCTTTTAATACGGCATTGCCGCCCGTTACATAAATACCGCTTTTATAAATATCTCCAGCCAACTCGGGCGGGCATATTTCCAATGATTGCTGAATACATTCCTCTATTTGCCGAAACGGACGCTCGAGTACGTGGCTAAGTTCAACCTGACTGATCGCTTTGCTAACCGGCACACCTTCAATCAGGTCTTTACCTTTAACCAAAAGCATTTCATCGCGCGAAGCAACTGGTTCAAACACGCAGCCTATTTTTTTCTTTACCTGCTCGGCTGTTTTTAATCCTATGGCCAGATTATATACTCTTCTAAAGTAATCCTGAATTTCTTCATCCATTGCATCGCCTGCTACGCGCACCGATTGAAAGGCAGCAATCCCCGACAGGGAAATTACCACCACTTCGGTAATGCCGCCACCAATATCCACTACCAGTTTACCTTCCGGCTCTTGAATATTTAAACCCATACCCAACGCTGCTGCCAATGGCTCGTGTACTAGGTGTGTATGCCGGGCTGTAAATTGCTCAAGCGTATCGCGTAACGCACGCTTCTCTACGGGCGTTGTATCGAAAGGTACTCCTGAAAGCAAGTAGTTAAATCCGCCACTTAAGAATGAAGGCTTGCCAATGCGTTGCACCAATTCCTTTACCATCTTTTTAGCCGATTCGCCATCGGAGATTACGCCACCTTTCAATGGTTTAACAGGCTTGAGGTTAGCAGGCGTTTTCTCCAACATCTCAAACGCTTTTTCGCCAATGGCTTCGACTTTATGACTCAGTTCGTTAATCACCAATACCGATGGTTGCGACAAAAGTATATTGTGCTGATCGGCCAGCAATGTATTGTTGTTACCTATATCAAAAGCAAGATTTCGGGTTGGAGTAAACACGGTTAAAATTTTTATAAAGGTAGTTAACGTTAACCACCTTTCATTTTAGTTGCTAATAAAAAGAGCGTGTAAAGGCGTCTGACGGCTTCAAGGTTCTGTATATAGCCGTCATAACGCCTAAATCAAATAGAGGTTGGCAACCTTTAAGTTCTGCTTAAGAAAGGTTTTTAAACTTAAACAGGCTGACCAAACATGATCCGATGGCCATCAATTGTGCGAATACCAAATTCGCGCTGACCCCAGTGTTTATTTTCGGGTTTACTTAACATATCAACAGCTTTGGATTCAAATTCCTGATAAAGCTCATCTATGTTTTCCACTTCTACATAAGCAAAGTAAGAATGGTTCCGGGTTTCAAAAGCCGATCGGTCATCGGCACACTCGCCCAACATTACCACAAAATTATCGCGATACAATTGGTGCCAGCCAATGCCATCTTCCCAATGGGTAGAAAAGCCCAGTTTATCCTTATAAAAATCAACCGACTTAGCCAGATTTTTAACGGCCAACACGTAACGGGTTCCGGTTATTCGAGGTGTTTTCATAATCATGATTTGGTACATCAAAGTTTAGAAAATTATCCCTTTTGGTTGGGATTAATGGCATTTGCATCCCTGCCCAAATCCTCGTAAACTGCATTTTATTTTTTAAGCTTTTCCATGATCGCTTACTTAAAAGGAAAGCTCGCACATAAGGAGCCCACATTTGTGCTGTTGGAAGTAAACGGCATTGGCTACCAGGTGAGCATTTCGCTCCATACATTCTCTGAAATCAAAGATCGCGAAGACCTTACGCTGCTTACCTACCTGCATGTGCGCGAAGATGCCCACATTTTGTATGGATTTGCCAGTGAAGCCGAAAAACAGATGTTTCAAAATCTTATTTCGGTAAATGGGGTGGGGCCTAACACGGCATTAATGGTGTTGTCGTATCTGTCGCCAACCGATTTAAAAAATGCAATAGTGCGCGAAGATGTGGCCACCCTGCAGTCTGTAAAAGGAATTGGTGGAAAAACCGCCCAACGGTTAGTGCTGGAACTGAAAGACAAGCTTCGCAAAGACCAGGTTGATGACACCGGAAAAACCGGGTTGGCACACAATACCATCCGCCACGAGGCGTTAACTGCCTTAATTACGCTTGGCATTGCCAAAGCTGCGGCTGAAAAGAGTGTGGATGCAATCCTGAAGAAATCGGGAAACACAATAAGTTTAGAAGAGCTCGTAAAGCAAGCACTTAAAAACGCCTGAACCCCATTGACTGTTAAATACCGGAAGATCCTGCTCCTCCTGGGCCTCACTATTGGCCTCTCCCCGTTGGCAATGGGGCAGCAGCGCGATACTGTGCGTTCTGATACATCGCGCTATAGAATAGTCAATCCTTACCGGCCCTCGTTTCGCTTGCGCGATCGGTACGGTGATCCGTTTTCTTCTTATCGCAGTTTTTCGCCCTTGTTTTTGCAAGACTCTAAAAACCTGGGTTTCGACTTACAAATTGACACCGGCCGCACCTATACCATCTATGAACGCATGGGTAAGCTCAACTTCCGATCGCCCACGGCTATTTCGTTTGATGAGTTTAACCAGGAACAAGATAAGCTGATTAAGCGCGAGTACTGGCAAACGCGTAGTAAAGCGCTGGATGGTGAGAGTGCCGTAAGTGGCCGCGGGTTAATTCCGAAGATTTATGTAAGCCCTGTACTGGATCGCATTTTTGGTGGTAGCTATGTGGAATTGATTCCACGGGGGTTTGTTAACCTTGACTTTGGCGCGCAGTTTCAAAAATTAGAGAATCCATCCATCCCCATCCGCCAGCAACGCAACGGAGGCTTCGAGTTCGATCAGCAAATAAACCTGAGTGTGCAAGGTAAAGTGGGCGAAAAATTGGCCGTTACCACCAACTTCGATAACAACAACTCGTTCGACTTTCAGAACAACATGAAGGTGGAGTACACCGGCTTTAAAGAAGACATTCTGAAAAAGTTGGAGATTGGTAATGTGAGTTTACCGCTTAACAACAGTTTAATCACGGGTTCGCAAAACCTGTTTGGGGTAAAAGCGCAGATGCAGTTTGGAAAGTTGTTTGTAACCACATTGGCAACCACACAACGCGGTAAACAATCCAGTATAAAAGTAAATGGCAGTACGAATGGTGCCTCACAAGGGCGGCCGTTTGAAATTGTTGGTTCAAACTACGATGAGAACCGCCACTTTTTTTTAGGCCAGTTCTTCCGCGATAATTTCGAAAACTGGCTAAGCACACTGCCACAGATTACATCGGGCATAAACATTACACGTGTAGAAGTGTATTTGTTAAATCGGCAGAACGATACGCAAACCTTACGCAACGTAGTAGGCCTTATGGATATGGGCGAGGCGGGTAAAATCTATCGCTCAAACGTTATTACACCAAATACAAATGCACAAGCGCCCACTGCCAACAACGCCAACAACCTGTTTACATTGCTGGGTGGAATCTCTGCCAACTCCGATGGAATTAATCAGGCATTAGAAGGATTAGGTTTGGTTAACGGTACCGACTTCGAAAAAATCACTTCGGCCCGCAAGCTGGCACCCACCGAATATACATTCCATAAAGAGTTGGGCTACCTGACACTGCAACGCAAACTTCAAAACGATGAAGCACTTGCCGTAGCATTTGAATACACGTATAATGGCCGCGCCTATAAAGTGGGTGAGCTTTCAGAAGATTATGGCAACAAGCCCGAAGATCAGGTAGCCTATCTTAAATTACTGCGGCCGCGCAAAATTGCTATTAAAGACCCACAAGGTAAAATTTTACCTACCTGGGATCTGATGATGAAAAACATCTACAACCTGAATGTGAGTGGGCTTACGCGAGATGGTTTTCAATTACGTTTGATTTATCGCGATGACCGCACCGGTATTGATAACCCCCAATTACAGGAAGGTGATTTTGCCCGCACGCAACAACTGATTCGTGTGTTTGGTTTGGATCGACTTAACCCCTACAACGATCCGCAGCCCGATGGCAACTTTGATTATGTAGAAAAAGTAACCATCAACTCCGAAACCGGAACCATTGTATTTCCTTTTCTGGAACCTTTCAATAAAGCATTGCGCGAACTGTTCGCAAATGAAACCAACCTGGCATTGCGCGATCAGTTAATACGCAAGTATGTGTATGACACGCTCTACCGCACTACCAAAGCTGAAGCTGAGCTGGTTACTACTAAAAACAAATTTTACTTAGTCGGCTCATTCAAAGCCGGTTCAGGAAAAGAAATCATCATTCAAGGGTTCAACATTTCGCCCGGTTCGGTAAAAGTATATGCCGGAGGCATGCCTTTACAGGAAGGATTGGATTATACGGTTGACTATACCTTTGGAAAGGTCACCATTCTGAACGAAGGCATTCTTACTTCAGGTAAAGACATTGATATAAACTACGAACAACAAGACCCGTTTGCCTTTCAAACGCGCTCGTTGCTGGGCACCCGGTTGGATTATAAATTAAATGACAATATTAATATTGGTTCTACGCTTTTATACTACAACGAGCGCCCGCTGGTATCGCGTAACCTGATTGGTACCGAGCCTGCCCGTAACCTGCAGTACGGGTTAGACTTTAACATGCGCAAGGAATCGCGCTTCTTAACCAAGATGGTAGATGCGCTGCCGTTTCTGCAAACCAAAGAGCAATCTACCGTAACGCTTAATGCCGAGTTTGCCCAACTGTTGCCGGGTACATCTAACATTGTTGATGGCGATGGTACTTCGTTTATCGATGACTTTGAAAACACAGCAACCCCTTATAGCTTGTTAAGCCCGCAAGCATGGAAGTTAGCATCCATACCGAAGGAATATGATCCTACCAATGGCTCACTGGATAATATAGAAGCCGGTTATCGCAGGGCCAAGTTAGCCTGGTACCAGGTGGACAATTTGTTTTATAGAACCGGTGGCCGGTTTAAACCCAACAACCTCTCAGAGGCAGACATGGCTAATCATTATGTGCGCGCTGTAAAACCAACTGAGATTTTTCCCAATTTCGATCCATTTGTTGGAAACTTTTTCGAACAGATTTTTGACCTTGCTTACTACCCGGAAGAACGCGGCCCTTACAACTATAATACACAGCTAAACAACTTTGGCCGATTAAATAATCCGCGCAACAATTGGGCAGGTATTACCACAGCCATCCGCACCGAAGTTGATTTTGATAAGGCTAACATCGAGTATATTGAATTTTGGTTACTTGATCCGTTTATTAATAACCCGCGTGGGTTGATAAATGATGGCGTTAATCCACCTCAATCCAACACCACCGGTGGTAAACTGATTTTTCATTTAGGGAGTGTATCAGAAGATGTGTTGCGCGATGGTAAACATGCTTTTGAAAACGGATTACCGGCCGATGGCGACCTTTCGCCTATTAACGTTACCGAAAACAATTGGGGTTACGTAACCAATAAACAATACCTCAACAACGCGTTTGATAATAACACAGCCGCTCGTCCCAATCAGGATGTAGGATTAGACGGTATCGCTAACGCACAGGAAGCCACAAAATTTCAAAACAACTTTCTTAACCTGCTAAACCCGGCTGCCCGTGCCATTGCCGAGCGAGATCCATCGGCCGATGACTTTCAATACTTTTTGGGAAATAACCTGGATGCCCGCGATGCAAAAATTTTAGAGCGCTATAAAAACTTCAATAACCAGGAAGGCAACACACCCATACTTACCGGCAACGAAGCGTTTGCCATTTCCGGAACTACCATACCCGATAATGAAGACCTGAATCAGGATAATACCTTAAGCGATCTGGAAGAATATTATTCGTATAACATCGACTTAACTCCCAGCAAATTGCGCGTAGGTAATAAATACATAGTAGATGCTGTACAATCTTCCGATAACCCCGATGCTACCTGGTATTTGTTTCGCATTCCCGTAAGGCAGTTTGATGGTATAACCGGAAACATTGATGGTTTTAAATCCATTCGGTACGTGCGCATGGTGCTTACCGATTTTGATAAACCGGTAGTATTACGTATGGCTAAATTCAGGGCAGTAGGTAACCGGTGGAGACGCTATACCGAAAACCTGGAAGAATCGCGTTTTGGCGAACCAATAGAACCTAACCTCGATAACTTTTCGGTATCGGTAGTAAATGTTGAAGAGAACAGTGTTGCCAACAATGTAAAACCCGGCTACATAGAACCCTTAAGGCGCGACCGCGACAATACCTCCGCTGTGCAGCGCAGGTTAAACGAACAATCGGTGCAAATGTGTGTAACCGAATTGCCCGATGGCGATGCTCGTGCCATTTATAAAAACGTATCGATGGACTTCTTCAACTACGGAAGAATTAAAATGTTTATTAGTGCGCACAACACCAATCTTGCCAAACCCATTCAGGATAATGAGTTGGTTGCCTTTTTACGGTTGGGAACTGATTTTGATGAAAACTATTATGAGATTGAACTTCCTTTAAAAATTACTCCGGCAGGTGTGCGCTCGGTTGATGAGGTGTGGCCCGAACAAAACCAGATTGATCTTGATCTGAATGAACTATATGCCTTAAAAGCAAGGCGCGATCGCGAAGGATTTAACCTCGGTATTTTATATCCGCAAAGCGGGCCTGAACCAGCCGGTAAACATGGCATTCGTATTTTAGGACGGCCCGATTTAAGCCAGGTACGCACCATGATGATTGGTATTCGCAACCCACGCACCAACGATGCCAAAACCTTTGATGTGTGTTTATGGGCCAATGAAATGCGCCTAACAGATTTCGATCGCACGGCAGGTTGGGCAGCCAACGTTATGCTCAACACCAAACTGGCCGATCTGGGTACGGTAAGCGGATCGTTACGGCACATCAGCTTTGGCTATGGCGGTGTGCAATCTAAAATCTCTGAACGTGCACGGGGCGAAACAACCCGCTACGATGTATCGGCCAATCTGAATATTGATAAGTTATTGCCACAGTGGACGGGCCTGAAAATACCCATGTTTATTAGTTATGAAAACACAACCATTAACCCGAAGTACGACCCGGCCAATCCGGATTTACGCATACTGGCAGCGTTGCAATCTTTTAATTCGGATGCCGAACGAGAAGAGTATTTAAAAATTATTCAGGACAGAAGTGTGAGGCGGAGTTTGAACTTTACCAATGTGCGTAAAGTAAAAACCAATCAAGAAGCGGTACCGCATATTTACGACATCGAGAATTTTTCGTTTACATATGCTTTTAGCGAGGCTACCCAAACTAATTTTAACCTGCGCGAAAATACCATGCGTAATTACCGGGGTGCAGTAGTGTGGCAATACTCGCCCAAGTTTAAAGGCTTTGAACCTTTTAAAGATGCAAAGGCACTGAAGTCGCCATTTCTGCAACTTATAAAAGACTTTAACTTTAATCCAATGCCGAGCAACATTTCGGTACGGGGCGAATTAGACCGTTCGTTTACAAAAATGGTTTATCGCAAT
The DNA here is from genome assembly GCA_019638395.1 of Cyclobacteriaceae bacterium. Taxonomy (GTDB): domain Bacteria; phylum Bacteroidota; class Bacteroidia; order Cytophagales; family Cyclobacteriaceae; genus ELB16-189. The sequence continues at coordinate 342,933 of JAHBTX010000002.1, read as the reverse complement.
GCCAGCAGCGATTTGGAAAGTTCTATCCCTAATTTTCAGAAATTCTTTGTGTTCAATCGATTTTATAATGTGCGGTGGAACATTACCAAAACCCTGGGCCTTGATTATGCATCGCGGGTAAATGCTATTATTGATGAGCCCGATGGCGATCTGGATAACCGCGATTCTATTCAGGTTGTAATTAATAACCTGAAGAAATTGGGCCGCATGAAAAACTTCGATCAGAACATTACCGCCAACTACACATTACCCCTCGAAAAATTGCCGTTCACCAACTGGCTGAATGCCGAATACCGGTACAACGTTGGTTACAACTGGCAAGCAGGCCCGCTTGAAAAAGATGAGTCGTTGCGATTGGGTAATATTATTCAAAACACGCAAGACCAGGGGCTGAGTGGCCGGGTGGATTTGGTAAAGCTTTATAATAAAATAGGATTTTTAAAAACAATAAATACACCGCCACGGCCTGCTGCACCGGTTCGGCCCGGTACACCTGCAGCCAAACCAACCCAACCTGATACGATTAAGCGACCGCCAGATTTAAAAGCGATAAAAGGAATGCTGCGATTAATCATGTCGGTACGCAACATCACCGGCACTTATACAGTAACACAAGGTACCCTTCTACCCGGCTTTACGCCCGATCCTTATTTATTTGGCTTAGATAAGGGTTGGGCCGCACCCGGCTGGGGCTTTATTTTAGGACAACAAGAAGCAGGGTTTCAGAAAAAAGCAGGTGAAAAGGGATGGCTTACGCGAAGCCAGCGATTAACTACACCCTTTACACAAAAGCAGATGAAGGATTTGAGCCTGAGTGCTGCGGTTGAGCCCTCAACAGAATTGCGCATCAAGCTTGATGTAAAGAAAAATTCCACCACCGCGTTTCAGGAAATTTTCAGGATAGATTCTGCCGGTACAGCTTATGAGTCGTTAAGCCCCAGCCGTATTGGCTCGTATAAAATTTCAATTAACACCATTAACACTGCGTTTAGCAATAATCAAAGTTTAAACTCAACCGTGTTTAAACAATTTGAAGAGAACATTGCTATTATGCAAAACCGGTTTTCCACTATCACCGGCAATGCATATGAAAGTCGCTCACAAGATGTACTTATACCGGCTTTCCTGGCAGCTTATACCGGCCAATCAGCAGAACGTACCAACCTCTCGCCTTTTCCGCGGTTGCCTATACCAAGCTGGCGTGTGGATTACACCGGACTAAGTAAAATGGGTAACCTGAAAGATATTTTTCAATCCATTACGATTAATCACGCCTATGCATCTTCTTATTCGGTAGTAAATTATTCCAACTCGCTGGAGTATGATCAGGTAAGCCTGAATAACCCGATTGAAAATTATAACAATGGATTATTTGCCAGCAAAACCAATAGCAATGGCGAATTGATTCCGGTATATGTAATCAGTCAGGTAATGATCAGCGAACAATTTTCGCCATTGATTGGTGTTAACCTGCGCACCAAAAAGAAACTGAACTTTAAATTTGAATATAAAACCAAACGCGACCTTGCCCTGAACATCTCCAACTCGCAGGTAACAGAACTTAACAGCAAAGATTGGTCTGTTAGTTTAGGTTATACCAAAAATAATATGCGGTTGCCCTTTAAGAGCGATGGTAAGGTAATTACGCTTAAGAACGATGTGGTAATGCAAATGGATATGAGTGTAACCAACAACCGCACTATCCAGCGCAAAATTGCAGAGGTTAACACGGTTACCAATGGTAATATCAATTTTCAACTGCGGCCCAATGTTAGTTACCTGGTAAACCAAAAACTGCGCGTGCAGGCCTATATGGAGCGAAGTGTAAACGAACCGCTGGTAACCAATTCGTTCAGGCGCAGCACTACCCGGGCCGGTTTTAAAATAATCTTTAACTTGGCTCAATAATAATAGCAAACCTTTCATGTCTTTATGTTGATACTAAAAAAGACCAGGAAGGTTTTTAGTAATAGAAGAAGTTAAAAACTTTCTTATCGGCAATTTTGGTGTTCCTGTATTCATTACTTTTGAATAAATATTTTGAGTTTATGAGCATTCCTGCAAACCTGAAGTACACCAAAGACCATGAATGGATTAAGATTGAAGGTAACCTGGCCACCGTTGGGATTACCGATTTTGCCCAGGGCGAATTAGGTGATATTGTTTATGTAGATATTTCATCAGTAGGTCAAAACCTGAATCAACACGATGTATTTGGTACGGTTGAAGCGGTAAAAACAGTTTCCGATCTTTTTATGCCCTTAAGTGGCAAAGTGGCTGAGTTTAATAAAGCCCTTGAAGCAGGCCCCGAAAAAGTAAATAGCGACCCGTATGGCGATGGCTGGATGGTGAAAGTTGAAATTTCAAATGCAGCCGAAGCCGATGGTTTACTCACGGCAGATCAATACAAGGAACTTATTGGTAAATAAAAGTCGTTAGTATTTAGTCTTTAGTACGAGTTCAGGATACATTATACGATAAGGACTAACGACTCAGGACTACCAACTCAATACTGTTTTCATGATTGAACTACCCGTTATATCGCCCGAAGCAAAAAAACGAAAACCCGACTGGCTGCGTGTAAAATTGCCGGTAGGGCCCGAATATGCCAAAGTGCGCAAACTGGTTGACGAAAATAAACTACATACCATCTGCGAAAGCGGCAATTGCCCCAACATGGGCGAGTGCTGGGGTGCCGGCACGGCTACCTTTATGATATTAGGCAATGTATGCACACGCAGTTGCACGTTCTGCGCAGTTGCCACCGGCCGACCAACAGAATACGATATTGAAGAGCCGAAACGCGTTGCCGAAGCCATCAAAAAAATGGGCGTAAAACACGCGGTAATTACTTCTGTAAATCGCGATGAGTTGAAAGACCGTGGAGCCGAAGTGTGGTATCAAACCGTAGTGCAAACCAAAGCACTTAGTTCGGCTACAACCATTGAAACATTAATACCTGATACCAAGGGAAACTGGGATGCATTGTACCGTATGATTGAAGGCGGGCAGGAAGTTGTATCGCATAACATGGAAACGGTGGGGCGGTTGTACCGCATGGTGCGCCCGCAAGCCAAATATGAGCGTAGCCTGGAACAGATTAAACGCATTCGCGAAGCTGGTAAAAGAACTAAGTCGGGGATTATGCTGGGCGTAGGTGAAACCAAAGAAGAAGTTTTTAAAGCGATGGATGATTTGGCTGCGAATGGCTTGATGATTCTTACGCTGGGTCAATACCTGCAGCCTACTAAAATGCATTTGGAAGTTGCCGAATTTATACACCCCGATACATTTGCTATGTACAAAGAAGAGGGCCTGAAACGGGGATTGAAGTATGTAGAATCAGGCCCGCTGGTACGCTCCAGTTACCACGCTGAACGGCACGTGCACGTGCCTTTTGATTAAGTTTCTTTTTGCATTTAATCCTTGATCGCGCAGAATCGTATTGTAGCGATTGATGTTATGAACTGCCCTATGTGTGCAAAATAGATTGAATGCAACTATCTTATGCTTGTTCTTTAATTCATTTTAAAGCAAACGCCAAGGCGAGCAAACATACAATCAACAGAAAAAACTTAATTAAGGTTAGCCAACATTACCTGCTCAAATACAAATTTCGTTCACTGTAGATATTCAGGAAGTAATCGTCCATCAGATCGTCAATAAAATAAATGGCTTCGCCTGTTGATTTCATTTCGGGGCCCAGTTCTTTATTTACATCTGGGAATTTATTGAATGAGAACACCGGCACTTTAATGGCATAGCCGTGTTTTTTTGGTGCGAACGCAAAGTCTTTCACTTTATTTACTCCCAACATTACTTTGGTGGCGTAATTTACATACGGCTCGTCATATGCTTTGCAAATAAAAGGTACCGTGCGCGATGCGCGCGGGTTGGCCTCAATAATGTAAACTTTGTCGTTCTTAATGGCAAACTGAATGTTGATTAGGCCAACAGTTTTAAGTGCAACTGCAATGCGTTTGGTATAGCTTTCAATTTGTTTAATTACAAAGTCGCCCAGGTTGTAGGGTGGTAACACCGCATACGAGTCGCCACTGTGAATACCGGCCGGTTCAATGTGCTGCATAATGCCAATGATATAGACATCCTCACCATCGCAAATGGCATCGGCTTCGGCTTCAATGGCACCATCTAAAAAGTGATCAAGCAATACTTTATTATCCGGTAAATGTTTCCAGATGTCGATAATGTGATTCTCTAACTCTTTTTCGTTAATCACAATCTTCATACTCTGGCCACCCAATACGTAGGAGGGGCGCACCAGCAGTGGGAACCCGATAGTTTTGGAAACTTCCAATGCTTCGTCAGCATCGCGGGCAACGCCAAATTCAGGATAAGGAATGTTCAGATCCTTTAACAAGGTAGAAAAGCTGCCGCGGTCTTCGGCCAGATCAAGCGCTTCAAACGAAGTGCCCATGATTTTGATGCCGTATTTGTGTAGTTTTTCGGCAAGTTTTAAAGCAGTTTGCCCGCCCAACTGTACAATTACGCCTTCTGGTTTTTCATGTTGAATGATGTCCCACAGGTGTTCCCAGAACACGGGTTCAAAATAAAGTTTATCGGCAATATCAAAATCGGTTGAAACCGTTTCAGGGTTGCAGTTGATCATGATGGCTTCGTAACCGGCTTCTTTGGCAGCCAATATTCCGTGCACGCACGAGTAATCGAACTCAATGCCTTGCCCGATGCGATTGGGGCCCGAGCCTAATACAATTACTTTCTTTTTGTTGGAAGCAACCGATTCGTTTTCCTTATCGAAAGTGGAATAATAGTAAGCTGTTTTAGCATCAAACTCGGCCGCGCAAGTATCAACCATTTTATACACCCGCGTAATGCCCATCTCCCTGCGCTTCAGGTGTACTTCACTTTCCAAACAATCCAACAAGTGCGCAATCTGCCGGTCGGCATAACCTTTCTCTTTGGCTTTGCGCATCAGCTCGCTTGGAATGGTGTCAAGTTTATATTTTTCTATTTCCTGTTCAACCTCAATCAATTCCCAGATTTGTTCCAGAAACCATTTGTCAATCTTGGTGAGATTTTGAATTGTTTTCATGGAGATGCCGAGTTTCATAGCATCATACACATGAAATAGCCGGTTCCAACTTGGGTTTTGTAAACTATAGAGCAGGTCATCCTGTTTGGTAAGCTCTTTACCATCGGCACCCAAACCATTTCTTCTGATCTCTAAACTCTGACAAGCTTTTTGTAATGCTTCCTGAAAATTTCTTCCAATACCCATTACTTCACCTACCGATTTCATTTGCAGGCCCAGTCTGCGATCGGCACCGTGAAACTTATCGAAATTCCAACGTGGAATTTTTACAATTACATAATCCAGCGCGGGCTCGAAGTAGGCTGTGGTTGTGCCGGTGATGGCGTTTGTTAATTCATCGAGGTTATAACCGATGGCCAACTTGGCGGCAATTTTAGCAATGGGATAACCGGTGGCTTTTGAAGCAAGGGCCGATGAGCGCGATACGCGCGGATTGATTTCAATTCCAATTATTTCATCGGTATCGGGATTTACCGAGAACTGTACATTGCAACCGCCCGCAAACTTGCCAATGCCATTCATCATTTTAATGGCGAGGTTGCGCATGTTTTGATACACTGTATCGGGCAACGTCATGGCCGGAGCTACTGTAATAGAGTCTCCTGTATGAATTCCCATCGGGTCGAAGTTTTCAATCGAACAGATGATGATTACATTACCCAGGCTATCGCGAAGTAATTCAAGTTCATATTCCTTCCAGCCCATAATGCTTTGCTCCACCAATACTTCGTGAATAGGCGAAGCATGCAAACCGCGGTTAAGGGCGGCATCAAACTCTTCGGGCGAGTTAACAAAACCACCACCGGTTCCACCTAATGTAAACGATGGGCGGATAACTAACGGGAAACCTATTTCCTGTGCAATTTCTTTTCCTTCCAAAAAGGAAGTAGCTGTTGCGCCTTTACAGACACCAACACCTAACTCCAACATTTTCAAGCGGAATTTCTCGCGGTCTTCTGTGGTTTCGATAGCATTAATATCAACACCTATAATTTTTACACCGTAATGTTGCCAGATACCGGCCTTATCGCAATCAATGCAAAGATTGAGTGCAGTTTGTCCACCCATAGTGGGCAACACGGCATCTACGTGGTGTTTTTCTAAGATTTCGCGGATCGATTTTTTCTCCAAAGGTTTCAGGTACACATGGTCGGCCGTAACCTTATCGGTCATAATGGTGGCCGGGTTGGAGTTGATCAGAATTACTTCTATACCTTCTTCCCGTAAGGAACGGGCGGCTTGCGAGCCAGCATAATCAAATTCACATGCTTGTCCGATAATAATAGGGCCGCTGCCGATGATGAGGATGGAGCGAATACTGCGATCTCTTGGCATTTCTAGTGGTTATGGTTTGGATAAATCGGGCAAAAATAAGGAGTATTTTAAGTAAATGATTACGGTAGCTCCACAATTATTCAAGAGGTATGCAGCTCCAGAAAATTTTTTACAAAATTTAAAATTCAATCCTTTGCATTATGAATTTAAATCTGAAAGCAAAAGCCGAAAACACATACGATGCCATTGTAGTAGGATCGGGCATAAGTGGTGGTTGGGCTGCGAAAGAACTTTGCGAGCGTGGATTAAAAGTATTGTTGCTGGAGCGTGGCAAAAATCTGGAACATCCTGATTACCCTACTACTTCGCTCGATCCCTGGCAATTGGAAAACCGGGGCCGGCTAACACAAGCCGATCGCGATAAGTGCCCTATACAAACCCGGCACTTTTCTTATTCGGGCGATAACAAACACTTTTATATAAACGACTTGGAAAATCCTTACACCGAAACGAAGCGTTTTGATTGGATACGGGGAGATATTGTGGGCGGACGTTCTGTGTTGTGGGGCCGCCATTGTTATCGCTTTAGCGATCTTGATTTTGAAGCAAACGTACGCGATGGCATTGCCGTAGATTGGCCCATTCGGTATAAAGATATTGCCCCCTGGTATGATTATGTAGAGCAGTTTATTGGTGTTTGCGGACAAGCCGAAGGAATACCCCACTTGCCGGATGGTAAGTTTCAACCACCTATGGAATTAAACTGCGTTGAAACGGATTTTAAAACCAGAGTAGAAGCAACGTTTGGTCGTAAGATGACGATTGGCCGGGTTGCCAATTTAACTACAGCGGTAAAAGGTAGGGGTGTGTGCCAATACCGAAATCAATGCCACCGGGGTTGTCCGTATGGGGCTTACTTCAGCACCAATGCCAGCACACTGCCGGCTGCCTTTGCCACAGGCAACTTAACCTTACGCCCACACTCATTAACCAACCGTGTGTTGTACGATGAACAAAAGCAGAAAGCAGTGGGTGTTGAAATTATTGATACAGAAACCAATGAAGTAATTGAATATTACGCACGCATTGTCTTTTTAAACGCGGCTACCTTGGGTACAGCTTTTATTCTGCTTAATTCAACATCCAACCGGTTTCCAAATGGGTTAGGTAATGGCAGCGATCAGGTGGGGCGCAATATTATGGATCATCACAAAGGTGCCGGTGCCGAAGCCGAAGTAGAAGGCTTTGAAGACCAGTATTATTATGGCCGCAGACCTAATGGTGTGTATGTGCCTCGCTTTAGAAATCTTACTGAGAAACGAACAGATTACATTCGTGGATTTGGCTATCAAGGTGGTGCAAGCCGCAATGGATGGGGGCGTGGAAATATGGATACAGCAATTGGTGCCGATCTGAAAGAGAAATTGCAAACACCTGGCAATTGGCGCATTGGCTTTGGTGGCTTTGGTGAGTGTTTGCCCTATGAAGAAAACCGGGTGACCTTGAATACCAATATAAAAGATAAGTGGGGCCGCAATACCTTAACCACCGATGTGGAATTTAAAGAGAATGAACGCGCCATGCAAAAAGATATGGCCTCGGCTATGGCCGAAATGCTGGAAAGTGCAGGTTATAAAAATGTGCGTTCTTACGCCAATATTTCCTTCCCCGGAAATGCCAACCACGAAATGGGCAGTGCCCGCATGGGGCGCAATCCTAAAACTTCAGTGCTTAATGGTTACAACCAGATGCACGAAGTTAAGAATGTATTTATTACCGATGGTTCATTTATGACATCCTCTTCGTGTGTTAACCCCTCGCTTACCTATATGGCCATGACAGCCCGCGCATGTGCGTATGTGGTGGAGGAGATGAAAAAAGGAAATGTTTGATAGGTTATTCAGATAGTTACAAACAAAAAAAGATCGGCTTTGGCCGATCTTTTTTAATGTTATAAAAGAAGGAATTATTAATTCATTATCCTTGAAACATTTACGGCATTCATGCCTTTTTTACCACGCTCTTCATCGTAGCTTACTAAATCATTTTCACGAATCTCGTCAATTAAACCTGATACGTGAACGAAGATGTCAGTTTTTGAATCTGACGGTGTGATGAATCCAAAACCTTTGGTTTCATTGAAAAACTTTACTGTTCCTTGCATTTGTTGTTAAAAAATTAAATAAAAAGATTGTTTTGCGATGAGCTTTACCCATCTGGTAACTAATAATCATCTCGTTGTTTTTTAAGAAGAACCCGGAGCGGATTATAAAATAAAAGAATTGTGAAAAGGAGGAAGATTCTGTTAAAAAGCCTTCCTGATAGGCACTGTTCTTAAATAATGTTTCAAATGTACAGCTAATATTTCTCTGTTCCTATCATTCAGTCCAAACGCATCAAGTATTAAGATTCTTTTTTGAAATCTTCAAACCTGCGCACCATTGCAACGGTAAAGCCAATCATTAACACACCTGTACCTAACCAAAGTACATTAATCAAAGGCATTTCAATGGCTTTTATAATCACCCAATCTTTTTGGCGTGTATTAATACCAAGCGAAAACTCACCTGTATCGGGGTGAATATTGAGTAATGTTAGCTTCACCCCCAGGTCGTTTATTTCGGAAGGGATGCGACCTACCTGGCTTTTGTTGCGAATTAAAAAGATGGGTTCTGCCATGTATTCATCGCGTTCGCCTTTCACTTTTATTTTAGCTTTTACAGCTACATCGGCTTCATCTAATTTAAAGCCTTCTATTTCGTGTATGCGAACTACTTCATCCAACGTGGCCACGTAATCGTTCACAAAAAATTGTTGATTCAACTGAATACGCTCTTCGGTAAGTTCGCTCCATTCAGGCTCTTCTTCCCGATTCATGGGTAACGAAACATGCGTATATAAATCGCGCCCTGCATGGCGTTCAATATCCGGTGAAGCCACAAAGCCGCCCATGGCAGGATTGATTTGCACACGTGGAAATAATACGGCAGCTACTTTTCCATCTTTGCGAAGTTCAACTTCATAAAAAGTATTTTCAGGGTTAATCTCGAACGTATCGCGCGCACTCAGAATTTTTTTCTTTTCAAAATAGATATCCTTAACGGCAATAACTTTGTAAGGATCAAGTGTAAGATCAATATCGTTTTTACTTACATAGCCTTTTATACCATTGGGCTTTACCCGTTCGCCTAAATATTCAATTTCATAACCAGCCATTTGGCGGGGTTCGTGTACAAACAACAACAGGTTATCGCGATTAAACTCTGTAGGTAAATCTTTCGAAATGAGCATGCCGGTATTGTTGAGCGACACCACTTTAGCATAACCAGCTGAGAACATAATGCCAATCAACATAAGTCCTACACCGAGGTGAGCAATGGCTCCGCCCGAAAGGGCTTTGTTAACTTTGGTTACGGTAAATAAGACTTTCAGGTTGGATACAATGAGGTAAACACCTGCCAAAGTAAGAACGAGGTAAGCAGGTTTATAAATTTTTCCCAACGAGATAACAAGTGCAAACACAACCAACGAAATCAAAGCGGGGTAGAGTAATTCTTTAACAAGATTATTCTTGTCGATTTTGCGCCACCAGAAAAACTGTGCCGTTCCTGAAGCCAATGCAATCAGCACTCCAAACCAAACCTGAAAACGTGAGTAATATTCAATCTGATTGCCCGGTGTAGCCAGGCGTAAATCGAGACCAAACCAACTACCGATTTCATTGATAACCGGGTAGGAGGTTGGAATAATCACCTGAAATCCCGACAAACATAAAAGTGTTGCACCCACAAAAATCCAGAACTCGCGCGAGTAAACCGAAGTTTCCTTTTCGGAGGAAGGAATTTTTTTCCAACGCCAAATGGATAATGCAATAGCGGTACCGGTAAAGAATAAAAGATAAATCAACAACTGACCGGATAATCCTAAATCTGTAAAGGAGTGTACGGAGGCATCGCCCAGAATACCGCTTCGGGTTAAAAATGTTGAATAAAGAATCAGTACAAACGTGGCAATGGTTAGGATGATAGAAGTTTTGAGTGCTGTCTGATTGTTTTTATAAATGATCATGGTGTGAATGGATGCGATCATTACCAGCCACGGTACATACACTGCATTCTCAACCGGATCCCAGTTCCAATAACCACCAAAGTTTAGTGTTTCATAAGCCCAATAGCCGCCCATTAAAATACCGAGGCCTAAAATGCCTGCACCGATCAACGTCCACGGAAGTGCAGGTTTAATCCATTCAGTATATTGTTTTTGCCAAAGGCCGGCTACACAAAAAGCAAAGGGTACAAGTGTTAATGCAAAACCCAAAAACAAAGTAGGTGGGTGAATAACCATCCAGTAGTTCTGAAGCAATGGATTTAGTCCGCTGCCATCTTTCGGGATAAAATCAGGTTGAATACTGAAGATGGGATCGTCAATCGCATCGCGCAATAAAATGAAGGGCGAACTGCCAAGCTTAAGGTCGATTAGCGGAATGACCACACCTAAAATCATGGAGGCAAGAAACGCCTGCACTAAACTGAAAACCACCATCACAGGAGCTTCCCATTTTTTTTGGGTATGAATAAGGAAGATGCCAATTACTGCCTGCCAAAAAATCCATAACAGGAAACTACCTTCTTGCCCTTCCCAAAAGCACGAAACCATGTATTGAGCTGGCAAGTGGCGGGAAGAGTGGCTGTAGGCGTAATGATATTCGAAATAGTGCTGGTAGATAATTACAAAGAGGCTAACTACTACACCCAGCACCGCAAAGCTGTGTGCGTAAAAAGCAACGCGCGCATTTTTGCGCCAGGCTTCGCGTGCAGTTTCATTCGTGTTAATAGTTTTCCAATAAGCAAATGCACTTACAAGCGAAGTAACAAACGACAGGATGATGAAGAAGTGACCAAGATCACCAATAAAATAGTGCATTACCTGATTTTTAAAACGCGTTTATAAACTGCTGGTGTTAATTTTTTCTTCCTGGTATTTAGAGGGGCACTTCAAAAGAATTTTGCTGGCAACGAAAGAATTATTCTGATAGCCACCAATCACCACCACTTTCTCGGAGCGTGTAAAATCGGGGGGCATGGGCTCGTTGTAATAAACCTTTTGTTCTTTCTGGTTTTCATCGATCAGAATGAAAGAGAAGGAAAGTTTATCGGCACTTTTTTCAATGCCTACAATATTACCGTTGGCGTCTTTTTTAAGATCGCCCACTACGTGAATCTGGGTATTGTTACCGGTGGAGGCCATTTGATAGGCCTGATCGAACGAAACATACGTGCTGGCATCGCCCGTGTTAGCGATAATAATGCCGATAGCAGCGGCAATAACAACCAGTGCAAAAATGTGCGACTTCTTCATAGCTTCTGCTGATTTTGCTTTGAGCGCAAAGGTACAGTGTAAAACAACTTGAAGTGTTAAAAAGTTGTGATTTTAGGGGAGTTCAGAATTGTTGTTTGTTGAATTTTTGGGAATAGGATTTGGCAAGCGTACGAGAAATCAAAAAGAATGGGTCGTGGGGACAGGATTCAAAGGCAATTGAAAGATGAGTTTTCTGATTATGCTTTTTAAACAGCCTCAGGAATTAGAATCGGGTGGTAGTTTTTTCTCGATTTTGGTGATTTTACGATCCAGCAGAATGAGATAGGTTATTAGTCCGACAAAAATCAACAACAAGATAGCCACTACCACATAAATCTTACCTTCCGAGCGCATGGTGTCGGCCATTTCGATGGGTTGAGCCCAGGCACTTGCGGGCAAAATCAACAAGCAAAGAAGCTTGAAAAATTTAGTCATGTTCAAGATTTAAAAGTTTTTCAGAAATGAAACGCACTCGTACACGCAAGATGGCAATCCAAACACCTAATAAAGTCCAGCCGATAACAGCGGGATAAAACACGAGTCGCATGCGGCTATCCAAATCGTACGAATTAAAGCCGGGGTTACCACCATTGCCTGGATGCATCGAACTCGTCATGCGCGGAATAATGAACAACAAGGGAATCATGGCAGCATACGCGAAGATATTATAGACTGCGCTTAGCCTTGCTTTCTGATCTTCATTTTCGATTGAGCCTCTTAAAACAAAGTAGGCCAGGTAAATTAAAAGTGCAATGGCCGCTCCGTTTTGTTTGGGATCGCCATGCCAGGGCGAGCCCCAGGTATAGTTAGCCCAGATCATGCCGGTTGTTAAACCTAATATGTTTAAGACAATACCTGCGTGCACAAACTCCACTGCAAAAGCATCGCGTTTAAAAGCTGGTTTATTTAAATACAGGATGGAATATACAAGCGAAACCGTAAAGAGGGCAATCATACCAAACCACATGGGTACGTGAAAGTAGAGTGCCCGAATGCTTTCGTTTACAATATTAAGGCGGGGTACTTCTAAAAGAAAACCACCCACAATGGTGTACACCAGTAAAGCGATGCAAAGAATTTTAACCCAGGTTTTCATTTTAGCTGCGCCAAATATACGGGAAGAGCAAATAAGACGCTGCCGCCACCACGCAATTAATTGCCAGCAGTGTAAACAGTTCCGGATAACTTACCGATCGATCAAGCCCATCGATGCAGTTTTTAGTAACCTTTATTGCGATAAGCAATACCGAAATCACCACCGGAAAACTAAGCACGGCCATCAGAATATTACTGTGATTGGCTTTTGCAGCCAGGGCTGATAGCAACGTTAACGAGGTTGAGAAACCAAGGGCAGCAAGTAATAATGTAGCAGCAAAAAGAGCGTGATCGGTTAGCGGATTGTTTAAAAAGATAATGAAGAGCAGCCAGCCGGTAAGCGATAAAACTGTAATCAACAAAAAGTTGTAAAGCATTTTGGAGATAAGAATAGCTGTTGGCGATGAGATGGAATAGTAATAGATCTCCCGCCCCTTTTTTTCGCCAATAAAACTTTTGGCCACTGTGTTGATAACTGAAAACAGAATGGTTACCCAAAACAAGGCACTCCATACCAAAGGTGTAATTTGGTTTTGCTTTAAGCTGAAAGACAGATAGCAGATAAAGACAGTGCTAAAGAGATATAAAACCAGGCCTGAGATAACGGATTTTTTTCTCAGCTCCAGTGTAAGTTCCTTTAAAAAAAGGGTAGCGATCACGATTCTTTAATTACCTGCCGCCCCCACTTTACACCTAAAAAGCAAAACGCAAGAAATACCCCACCTACAAAACCAAGTATAAGCGCAATAGAAAGTTTTGGTTTTGCTGGCTTTTCGAAAGCGGTAAAACCCTCTACCAACTGAATGCTGTTTACCAACTCAAGCGCATTTTTATAATTAATTTGTTCTTTATTCAAATCAATAATTTTTGAATAGATACTGGTTGGTTCCACCAGCATCATTTCAGCACTTTTTCCATAAACAGGTTTGCCTTGAAAGAGTCGTTTTTTCAGGCTATCCAGCGAGTTAATTTCTTCCTGGATTTTAGCTATCAGGCTGGTGTAGTAGGTTTCGCGTTGCTTTACTCTGATTTTTACAAACTCATTGTTTCGAAGCAACGCAATAATACCGTCTTGTAATTCGGGGAGTATCGATTTGTCTTTTATTTCGCACGTAATAATAAAGATCGATTCTTCTTTCTCTTTTGAAGCCGTTGTTTGCTTTACACTTTCAATTTCTATTTTGTTTATTTTTTCGGCTTCATCTTCCGAAATATTTAATCGGGATGAGAGTACTCTACTGTTTCCTTCTTTAATTAGACGGTCTAAGCTTTCTGTAATTCGCTCCGCATATGATTCCGTTAAAATATCGGATTGTAAAATCATTTTGCTTTCATACACGCGGGGCGATATAGCGTATGCTAAAATCGAGAAACCGATTCCCAACAAAATGAAAACAGAAAAGACAACGAGGTTTTTGTTTAAAAACTTTATAATGCTCACCATTAATTCGGTAAGATCAATTTCATCGGCAGCAACAACAGACTTCTTTTCCGGGCTCATGCTTTACATTTTTTAACGCGTGCAAATCTAACCAGATTTGATGTACTTTTGCCACCAAATTCTTGAATTGTGAATACGCAACGTGTCTTAGTTACGGGTGCTGCTGGCTTTATCGGGTTTCATTTAACACAGCGGTTAATTGCGGCCGGGTATGAAGTTGCCGGACTTGATAACTTGAATGACTATTATGAGGTTACATTAAAGGAAGCGCGGTTGGCAATTTTAAAACAACTGGCTGGTTTTAGCTTTCACAAAATAAACCTTGAAGATAAACCAGCAATCGATTCTCTATTTAACAGCGGTAAATTTGATTATGTTGTAAATCTTGCAGCTCAAGCCGGAGTTCGTTACTCCATTCAAAATCCATATGCATACCTGGATAGCAACCTGACAGGATTCCTGAATGTTTTGGAAGCATGCCGCAATAATCCGGTTAAGCATCTCGTTTATGCCTCTTCCAGTTCAGTATATGGAGCAAACCGGAAAATGCCTTTTTCGGTGCATGATAATGTAGATCATCCGCTGGCTCTTTACGCAGTAAGCAAGAAGACAAATGAATTGATGGCACATGCTTACTCTAACCTTTACAACATACCCGCTACAGGATTAAGGTTCTTTACCGTTTACGGACCTTATGGCCGGCCCGACATGGCACTGTTTATTTTTACAAAGGCTATTCTGGAGGGGCGCGCGATAGATGTTTTTAATAACGGTAAAATGCAGCGCGATTTTACGTATGTAGATGACATTGTGGAAGGTATTGTTCGTTTAATTCCGCATGTTGCTAAAAAAAATCCTAGCTGGAATGGCGAACATCCTGACCCCGCAACCAGTTTTGCGCCTTATAAAATTTATAATATCGGTAATAATAACCCGGTAGAATTACTTCGCTTTATTGAAGTGCTTGAAGAAAAATTAGGCAAAAAGGCTGTAAAAAACTTCTTACCCCTGCAAGATGGTGATGTGCCGGCAACATTTGCTAATATAGATGATTTAATGCAAGACGTTGGATTTAAGCCAGCAACAACAATAGAAACAGGCATTGGTAATTTTGTGAATTGGTATAAGAACTATTATAAGATTAAATAGGATGGAAAAAATTGGTGTAATCGGGTTAGGATATGTAGGGCTTCCGCTCGCGGTTGAGTTTGGAAAAATAACAGATGTAGTCGGGTTTGATATTAATAAAGAGCGTATAGCAGAACTTAAGGCAGGGTTTGACCGCACGCTTGAGGTTGATAAACCAGAACTATTGTCGGCAAGTAAACTTTTCTATTCGAGCAACCCCGAAGATTTAAAATCGGTAAACTACTTCATCATTACAGTTCCAACTCCCGTTGATGAATTTAAAACCCCAGACCTTACCCCGTTGAAGAAAGCCAGTGAAACAGTGGGCAAGGTTTTGAAGAAAGGCGATGTAGTAATCTATGAATCCACGGTATATCCGGGCTGCACCGAAGAAGACTGTGTGCCGGTTTTGGAAAAATTTAGCGGACTAAAGTTTAATGTTGATTTCTATTGCGGCTATTCACCCGAACGTATTAATCCGGGCGATAAACAACATCGGCTACCCAATATTAAGAAAGTTACCAGCGGCAGCACACCCGAAGTTGCCGAACGGGTGGATCAACTCTATAAAAAAATTATTGTGGCCGGTACACACAAAGCTTCAACAATAAAAGTAGCCGAAGCAGCCAAGGTTATAGAAAATTCTCAACGCGACATAAACATTGCTTTTGTAAATGAATTGTCGCTGATTTTTGAAAAGATGGGTATTGATACGCATGAGGTACTGGAAGCTGCCGGAACGAAATGGAATTTTTTACCCTATAAACCCGGGTTAGTGGGTGGGCATTGTATTGGAGTAGATCCCTACTACCTTACTTACAAAGCCGATAGCCTGGGGTACCATCCGCAGGTAATTTTAGCAGGTCGCAGAATTAACGATAACATGGGTGTACACATTGCCAACCGCGTTATTAAGTTAATGACGCAAAATGATCTTGCTGTTAACAAAGCAAAAATTTTGGTACTGGGCATAACGTTCAAGGAAAATTGCCCTGATATTCGGAATAGCAGAGCCATTGATGTAATTCGCGAATTGCAAAGTTTTGGTGCCGATGTAGAAATTTACGATCCGCATGCCAACCCAACTGAAGTTGCGCACGAATACAACCTGGAGCTCATCTCTGAATTAAACAAAACATACTCGGCAATTGTATTGGCCGTTAGTCATACTGAATTTAAAAATCTGAATTGGTCTGTAATCCGAAACTCAAAAACAATTGTGTATGATGTGAAAGGATTTTTGGAGAAATCGGAAGTTACAGCCCGGTTATAAAATTGAAACAAAGTGAAAAACAGAAAACATGTATTAGTAACAGGCGGAGCAGGTTACATTGGCGCGCACACCGTTGTAGAATTGTTGAATGCAGGCTACGAGGTTACAGCCATTGATACCCTTGAGCGCAGCGAACAAAAAATTATTGAAGGTGTAAAAACCATTACCGGTAAAACTTTTGGCTTTCATAAAATCGATTGCCTCAACAAAGTGGCCATGAATCAACTTTTTTCGACACAACAGTTTGATTCTGTAATTCACTTTGCCGCCTATAAATCCGTAAACGAGTCGGTTGAAAAACCTTTGATGTATTACCATAACAATGTGGGTTCATTGATAACACTACTGGAGGTAATGAAACAACACAAGGTTCGGGATTTGATATTTTCTTCTTCGTGTACGGTTTATGGACAGCCCGATCGCATTCCGGTTGACGAGTCGGCTCCGTTTAAGCGGGCTGAATCGCCATACGGAGCGAGCAAGCAACTTTGTGAGCGTATTTTAGAAGATATGACCACCGAAGGAATACGCGTGGTTTCGTTGCGCTACTTCAACCCGATAGGAGCACATCCCACAGGTTTAATTGGCGAATTGCCGATTGGCGTGCCCAACAACCTGGTTCCGTATGTAACACAGACGGCCGCAGGTGTACGCGCTCAGCTTACCGTTTTTGGAAGTGATTATAACACCCCCGATGGCTCCTGCCTTCGCGATTTTATTCATGTATGCGATGTGGCATCGGCCCATGTAAATGCTATTCAATTTTTAGAAGAGCAAGCATCGGCTTCTGTTTTTAAAACCTATAATCTGGGTACCGGTATTGGTGTATCGGTTTTGGAGTTAGTTAAAAAGTTTATAGCAGTAACCGGTGTGCCATTGAACTATAAAATTGGCGCACGCAGGCCAGGCGATGTAGAAAAAGTTTATGCTAATCCTGAAAAAATTGTAAAAGAACTGGGTTGGCGCTACCAATATGATCTGGGGCAATCATTACAGCATGCCTGGCAGTGGGAGAAAAAAGTGCGGGGGTTGGCCTGATTACTTTCTTTCGCGGAATAGCCTTTCTATCTTGCAAAAAAAAATAAATGAAAGGAATAGTATTGGCGGGTGGCTCGGGTACCAGGTTATATCCGCTAACCAAAGCAGTTTCCAAACAACTCTTGCCCATATACGATAAACCGATGATTTATTATCCGTTATCGGTATTGCTGCTGGCTAATATTCGCGAAATTTTAATTATCTCTACACCACATGATCTACCCCTTTTTAAGAGTTTATTAGGCGATGGTTCGCATTTAGGTGTAAAGTTTGAATACCGCGAACAACCCTCGCCCGATGGCCTGGCCCAGGCATTTTTGATTGGCGAAACTTTTTTAAATGGCGATTCGGCCTGCCTGGTATTGGGCGATAACATTTTTTACGGATATAATTTTTCCAGGCTATTAGTGGAGGCTAATCAGCTTCAACATGGCGCAACCGTGTTTGGGTACTATGTAAACGATCCTGAACGTTATGGAGTGGCTGAGTTTGATGACCACGGTAATGTGCTTTCTATTGAAGAAAAACCAAAAGAACCAAAATCGAACTACGCAGTAACCGGGCTTTATTTTTATGATAATACGGTAGTTGAAAAAGCCAAACGAGTAAAGCCATCACCCCGCGGAGAGTTAGAGATTACAGATTTGAATAGAATCTACCTGGAAGAAAAATCCCTTACGGTAAAATTATTGGGCAGAGGCATGGCCTGGCTGGATACCGGCACACACCAATCCATGTTACAGGCTTCTAATTTTATTGAATCAATAGAAGAACGCCAGGGTTTAAAAGTTGCTTGCCTGGAAGAGATAGCATTTCGTAAAGGGTATATTACAAAAGAACAAGTAGCGGAGTTAGCAAAGCCGCTTTTAAAAAATCAATACGGACAGTATTTGATTAAAGTTATAAACGAAAAATTTATCCGGTAAGTGAATATCATAAAAACTGAATTTGACGATCTGGTAATAATAGAGCCAAAAGTTTTGGGCGATCATCGCGGCTACTTTATGGAGTCGTTCAGCAGAAAAACCTTATCAGCAGCCGGGTACGACATTAATTTTGTTCAGGACAATCAATCACAGTCTGGCCAACGGGTTGCACGCGGCTTACATTTTCAAAACGCACCTTATGCGCAAACAAAATTAGTACGGGTTTTATCAGGTAGTATTTTAGATGTTGTAGTAGATCTTAGAAAAGACAAACCTACTTTTGGAAAACAGTTTTCGATTGAACTATCGGCCGAGAATAAAAAACAGATACTTGTTCCCAAAGGATTTGCCCATGGATTTATTGTATTGGGGCAGCAAGCTGAAATTTTCTATAAATGCGATAGCTACTACAATCCACAGGCTGAGGGGGGAATTTTGTTTACAGACCCAGCTCTACAGATACCACTTCCTTTTGCAACTGATGAACTAATATTATCAGACAAAGACAAAAAAAACCCGCTTCTGCGCGAAGCAAAATTTGAATTTTAAAAAAATGAAAACAGTATTGGTAACAGGTGGAGCAGGTTTTATAGGCTCTAATTTTATTATTCATTTTCTAAAAAATAACCCCGGGCTGCACCTGGTTAACCTCGATTTATTAACCTATGCCGGTAACCCTGGTAATCTGAAAGAAGTGGAGGGCAATAGTAATTACACTTTTGTGCAAGGCGATATTTGCGATCGCGACCTGGTGGATACATTGTTTAGCAAATACACTATCTCAGATGTAATTCACTTTGCAGCCGAATCGCACGTGGACAACTCCATATCAGGGCCAGAGGCATTTATACGAACCAATATCAACGGTACATTTACCTTGTTAGATGTTGCCCGCAAGCATTGGTTAAATGCCCCCTTCGAAGTAAAAGAAGGAAAGAAAGATAATCGGTTTTTGCATGTTAGTACCGATGAAGTGTATGGCACCTTAGGGGCCGAAGGATTGTTTACAGAAAAAACACCTTATGCACCTAATAGTCCGTACTCGGCCTCGAAAGCAAGCAGCGATTTGTTGGTGCGTAGTTACTTTCATACCTACGGATTAAATGTAGTTACCACCAATTGCTCCAACAACTATGGCCCCCGCCAACATAATGAAAAGCTAATTCCAACCATTATCCGCAAAGCCCTGTCTAACCAACCTATTCCAATTTATGGCGATGGTATGAATGTACGCGATTGGCTTTATGTATTAGATCATGCAAAAGGAATAGAGCTGGCTTTTAAAAATGGGCGAGCCGGAGAAACCTACAATATTGGCGGCCGTAACGAGCGTACCAACAACCAGATTGTGCAAACCATTTGCGAAATTTTAGATAAAGAAAAACCTGCGGCTAATGGTAAGTCGTATAAAAATTTGATTACCTACGTGAAAGACAGAGCCGGCCACGATAAGCGTTATGCCATAGATGCAACTAAAATTGAAAATGAATTAGGTTGGCAGGCAGAGGAGAATTTTGAGAGTGGGATACGGAAAACGATTGCGTGGTATTTGATCCATTTAAAATATTAGTTGACAACTTAATTTACAGAGGATGAAAAAAGCGCTGATTACCGGAATCACAGGTCAGGATGGTGCCTATCTGACTGAATTATTATTGGAGAAAGGATACGAGGTTCATGGCATTAAAAGAAGAAGCTCATTGTTTAATACCGACCGGATTGATCATCTCTATCAAGATCCTCATGATACGAATATCAAATTAAAATTGCATTACGGTGATTTAAGTGACACAAGTAACATTATTCGCATTGTACAGGAGGTACAACCTGATGAAATTTATAACCTCGGGGCCATGTCTCATGTTAAGGTTAGTTTTGATTCGCCCGAATATACAGCCGATGTAGATGGTATTGGTACATTACGATTACTAGAAGCTATTCGCATCCTCGGTTTGCAATTAAAGACCAGATTTTACCAGGCTTCAACTTCAGAATTATATGGTTTAGTTCAAGAAGTTCCCCAGAAGGAAACAACTCCATTTTATCCTCGCTCGCCCTATGCAGTAGCAAAACTGTATAGCTATTGGATAACCGTTAATTATCGGGAAGCCTATAATATTTTTGCAAGCAATGGTATATTGTTTAACCACGAATCGCCTCTTCGTGGGGAGACATTTGTAACCCGTAAGATAACGCGAGGAGCATGCCGCATTGCACTTGGCCTTCAGCAATGCATTTATATGGGTAATATAGATGCAAAACGAGACTGGGGGCATGCTCGGGATTATGTACAGGCTATGTGGTTAATGCTTCAACATAACAAACCTGATGATTTTGTAATTGCAACCGGTGTAACCACAACTGTACGTCAATTCATTTTTAAAACCTTTCAGCGGTTAGGAATAGAGGTTGAGTTTAAAGGAAAGAATGAGGCGGAGATTGCTGTTGTAACAACAATAACAAATCCAGAAGTTAAGGTCAGTGAAGGCGATATTGTCATGCGTATTGATCCCAAGTATTTCCGTCCTACGGAGGTGGAATTATTAATTGGAGATCCATCCAAAGCAATGAAAGAATTAAAATGGGAGTTAAAGTACAACCTGGATTCATTAATTGATGATATGGTAAGTTCGGACCTGCAATTGTTTAAACGTGATCACTACCTGAAAGAAGGTGGTCATAAAATCTTTCAGTACCACGAATAAGTATGGAAAAATCTTCAAAAATATTTGTTGCAGGCCACCGCGGAATGGTAGGATCCGCAATAGTTAGAAAACTACAAGCAGAAAAATACACTAACCTTGTGCTTCGTACCTCAACCGATCTTGACTTACGAAATCAACTGCAGGTTGAAAATTTTTTTTCAGAAGAAAAGCCTGAATATGTTTTTTTGGCAGCAGCCAAAGTTGGAGGCATATTAGCCAACAACACATACCGAGCAGACTTTCTATATGAGAACCTGATGATTGAGAGTAATGTGATTCATCAGAGTTATGTACATGGTGTAAAAAAATTGTTATTTCTAGGGTCATCATGTATTTATCCTAAAATGGCACCCCAGCCGTTAAAGGAAGAATATTTGTTATCTGGTTACTTAGAAGAAACCAACGAGCCCTATGCTATTGCTAAAATAGCAGGTATTAAACTTTGTGAGAATTACAGAAGGCAATATGGATGTGATTTTATAAGTGCCATGCCTTGTAATTTGTACGGCCCAAATGATAATTATGATTTGCAGAACTCTCACGTTATACCAGCCTTGATTAGAAAGATAAAATCAGCAAAAGATGGTAATGCCGAAACAGTTGAGGTGTGGGGAACCGGAAACCCTTTACGCGAATTTTTGCATGTGGATGATTTGGCAAGTGCTTCAATTTATTTAATTAAGAATTACTCAGAAGAACAATTTATTAACGTAGGATCATCAGAAGAAATTTCAATTGCAGAACTGGCCAAATTGATTAAAGAGATAATCGGATATAAAGGAACAGTTGTCTTTGATACGTCTAAACCAGATGGTACACCCAGAAAGGTAATGAATTCCGCTAAGTTAAAATCGCTTGGATGGAAACCACAAATATCATTAAGTGAAGGCCTTAAGCGTGTTATCTCTCTCGAGCAACTGCTTGGCTAACAATAGTACTATCCTGTAACTATCATAATGATGAATAGTAAAAAAAGTTAAAGCTCACCAGTATTCTATTTCGATTTGAATATACGTAAATTAAAGCAGCTTTTAACCTTTTTATCGTTTACAAGTTTCGATACGTCAACGGAAGAAGGTAGATCAAAAGAAAGGTACAGAAGGTCTGCGCTAACAACCCTTGGGGCTGTTGCCGCAAAGGCAATTAATTTTTTAATTTTTACTGTTTCAATTCCATTAACAATTAACTATTTAGGAAAAGAAAGATTTGGGTTATGGATGACCATGAGCTCGATGATCATAATGCTCACCATTGTTTCTGATTTAGGTCTTGGAATTGCCCTGATGAACAAAGTTTCAGAATTAAACGGTCTCAACAACAAAGCGTTAATTCGTAAAAATGTATCTAATGGATTTTTCCTTTTGGTAGGTATTGCAACTCTACTTTTGATAAGTTATGGATTTATTTATTTTTTCTTTTTGGATTGGACCAAAATTTTTCAACTCCAGAACACAAGCAATTTTAATGAAGTAAACCATGCGATGAATTTATTAATAACTATTTTCTGCTTTAATCTCCCCTTTACAATCGTTGATAAATTTCAAGAAGCAAATCAAGAGGGTTACTTATCTAGTCTGTGGCAGAGTGCTGGGAATTTTTTTGGATTTATAGCAATTTTGATTGTAGTAAAATATCAATTGGGTTTAGTTAGCTTAATTGCTGCAACATTTGGAATACCAACCCTAATTAGGGTTATAAATTTCATTTATCTTTCAACTAAAAGGAGGACAATGAAACCTACGCTGATGGATTTTGACAAAACCGTAGTATATTCTTTATTGAGTGTTGGATTTGTTTTTTTTCTACTGAATTTACTAAATATGGTTGGTATGCACAGCGATAGCTTCATTATTTCAAGTACACTCTCAGTTTCCGAAGCCGGGCTCTATGGTGTGGTACAAAAATTTTCTTTAGCAGCTTTTATACTATGGGCTTTTACAAATTCCCTGTGGCCGGCATATACCGAGGCACTTGCAAAGGAAGATTTTTCCTGGGTTAAGAAGACCATCAGAAGAAATCTCCTTATTAGTGGGTTGTTAGGTTTGTTAATTGCTATGATATTACTTGTAATTGGCAAACCTATTGTGTCCGTCCTATCAAAGGAAATGTTGAAACCGGATTTTGGACTATTGTTAGGTTTTGGTGTTTATATATTAGTTCAAAGCTTTGTAAGCTGCTTTGCTACTATTTTTAATGCTAGTTTTCTTTACAAAAAGCAGGTTATATATTTTGCTATTGCCTCTTGCGTTTCTTTTGTTTTGAAATTTCTTTTATCAAGATACTGCGGTGTAAGCGGTGTTATTTGGGCAACCAGTATTGGGTATGGCCTCTTTTATGTTTTACCAGCATTTTTTTTAGTATCCAACCTGTTTAATAAAACAAAAATTCTTTAATGATGAAACGAAGACTATTATTTATCCGAGGACTATTTATTAAATTCTTTTTATCTGTAAAAACCTTTGTTGGTATTAGGTCTACTGTATTTAAACTTAAATCAGGCGAATTTTTGAAAATAAGAAATATGGATAAGCTTGGCTTAACGCTGATTAACGGTGAATCCTTCGAAGATGAGGCTAGGGAATTTATAATGAATAATGTAAAAGAAGGAATGGTTGTTTTGGATATAGGAGCCAACATAGGCTACTATACAATAAAAATTTCGTCCATTGTTGGAGCCACTGGCAAAGTTCTAGCCTTTGAACCAAACCCCGCAATGATTGAAGAGCTAAGAGATAATACCGAATTAAATAAAGTGAATAATGTTAAAATTTTTCCGGTGGCCCTTTCTGATAAAAGGGGTGAGTTACCTTTTTGCCTTCCACAGAAGGGAAATGAAGCTCATGGCTCTTTAAAACAAAATCGAACCTTTAAATCGGTGGAAACAATCAATGTACCAGCTATTACGCTTGACGAGTTACTTGAAAAAGAGAATATAAATAAAGTTGATTTTATTAAGATCGATGTTGAAGGAGGCGAATACGAAGTGCTACGGGGGGCGAGTAAGTTATTATCCTCAAAACATAAACCTGTAATAATCTTTGAATCGGTTGAATATCTGATAAAGCCATTTGGACATAAGGTTTTTGATGTCTTAAAACTTGTTGCAGACAACGGATATGAGATTGAAGCTATAGACTTTGGTGGTAATTGGGTTGCAAAACCTATATGAGTTTATGAAATTAAATATTTTTATAGAATACTCCGTTAACCTGTAATAATTGACCTGTGTTAGGGCTTGTAAACTCGCTCTCTAATGAGTATAAAGTAAACCCATTTTGCTGTAGATAAGGTATCATTTGTAAAAAAAGCATTTCCCCTTCGTATAATGGCACCAAAGACATTTCCAGGCTAATCCCAACAATTTTATCTAATGACCGTGAGGCACCGTCAAGCACATTTTTTTCGTACCCTTGTGTATCAATTTTAAGAAGTATATGATCACTTTCTTTATAGAAATTTTCAAATATAGAATCAAGCCTGTGGATTTTAACTTTCTCTTTTTCAATGTAAACAGACTCACTTGCATTTTCAAGATGAGTTGGTAGCATGTTTCGAATAGAACTGCTAAAAGAATTTTTTGATACGTTGATCGTAATCTCTCCATCGGTATCGCCAATTGCCATATTATGTATAGTCCAGTTCGCATCGTTTTGTGAATGCTTTTTAAGTAAGCCGAATGCCGAGGATAGAGGTTCAAAGGAAACTATTTCACCTCTAAAGCCCTGGCTTCGCATCGATTTCCCAAACTGACCAGCGTTTGCACCAACATCAAGTATTTTATTGATTTTAAAGTTTTCCATAGCCCGCAACCGACTTTTTAGTTCGGGGCTGGGATATTTTTTAACTTCGTATCCAATTTTTTGAAGACACGACTGAATGATTTTTTTAATCATATATTTAAGAGATAATCGCGTAATATACCTAGCAAGCGAAACAATACAATGTTAGAATTGTAGATTTTGATTTTAAATTTACACGCATTTTTGAAAGAGAACTTGACAAATCAAAAACTTTCGGTAAACACTAACAGTGCTTTTTGGATAAGCTACATTAAAAATAATAGCTTTTTTCTGCTTCTATTTTTGTTTTTACTGAATTTCTTTTTGGCGCAACTAACTATAACTATAGTTCCACCAATCGCATATACTTTATTATTAATCTCATTAGGACTATTAATTTTTCTTCTTCTTAATGGCAAAAATCATCACCTTTTAATATTCCTATATATTATTGTGAGTATGAGGATAATAATCCCGGTATTCCCTCAACGAGAATTATCATTAGTATTACCAATTATTTTTCTCTGTGTAGCTTTCGTTAGGTTTTTTCCAAGGTTTTACTTTTTTAATAAAAAATACTTGTCGCTTCTCAGTGTCAGCTTGTACTTATTTTTTACGTTTTGCTTGATAGGTGTTTTTAATAATGTTCAGATTTCCATAGACTCATCTAGCCATAATTCCGGTCTTCTTAACAGGTTTAACTTACTTAACTCGATGGTAGCTTTTTTTTGTGGGCTCACCTTGTTTGATGTCAGTATTACAGAAAAGTGGATTGATTATTACTTTAAATTCAATTTGGCGATCATGATGGTTTCTGTGATTGTAATTTTATTTGACATCGGTACCTTCCCTTTTTTTAATACATTTTCATGGTCATTAATACAAGAAGGTAATGGTTCAAAAAAAATGATCATAGCCGGAATATCGGCTGCTTCTGTGCTGTTGTACACGCTTGTTTTTGTTAATAATAAGCAAAGGCGGGTAGCATTAATATTTTTAGCTTTTATTGTGCTGTTGATATCGGGGAGTCGAATATTTTTCCTCTCTGGTGTTTTTATATTATTAGTGAGTTTAGTTGTTAAGGCAAGAATTTTTGGAAAATCTATTTTAATATTGGCTGGCACTATAGCTACGGCCACCTACATTTTAACCACACCTGTTATCTTATTAATACCTGAAAAATATCAACGGTTGGTAATTGTTTTTCCTCCCGAGTATTACACCGGTAAACTCGCTCATCTATCTGAATCGGCCGCAGCTGCTAGTACCAGTTTCAGATTAAATATATGGAACATGGCTTTAAAAAAAATTGAGGAGCACCCGTTGATTGGGAATGGATTTCAGGCACCTATGGCGGATTATAATTTTGAGGGAGATATATTAGAAGGGTTTCAAAAAATTCCAGCTGAAATATTGGAACGCGACTTCTTAATTACGGGCAATTTGCACAATACATTTTTTTCGATTGCATACCTATTTGGAGTGCCCGCATTTTTGTTTTTTTTATTCTTCTTTGCTCGGCTAATCTGGCTTCATTACAATAAATCTACCATACTGGACGGCTATAACCGAAAGGTTGCAATATTTATAACGCTGGTGCTAATCCAATATTTCATCACAACACTTACAAGTGATGTAATTTATGATTTGCAGTTTTTCTTTACTTTAGCTGTTGCAGTAAAAATTTACATATTTTACTACAAAACTGAGCAGCCAATCCGTTAATAATCGAAGAGGGCTTTTAATTAACGAAAAATGATTTTAACTTCTTGTATAACATAATATTTTGTGACAAATCCACTAGTTTCAATTATCACCATTGTTCTAAATGGTGAAAAGGGCCTTCAAAGAGCTATCCAAAGTGTTGCAGACCAAACCTATCAAAATATTGAATATATTATAGTGGATGGCGGTTCAACTGACAATACCCTTAATCTTATTAATGAAAATTCGATACATATTAGTAAATGGGTAAGCGAAAAGGATAAGGGAATAGCAGACGCCTTTAACAAAGGGCTTAAGCTGTGCAAAGGCGACATAGTTGGGTTTCTGAATGCAGATGATTGGTATGAACCCGATGCTGTGGCAAGCGCAGTAGCATGTATGAAAGAATGTGATATAGCATACGGTGACGTTCAGTTTTGGGAGCACGGCAAGCAAAAGCATAGAACAACTGGGGATCATAAAAAATTGAAGAATGGTATGGCCATTGCGCATCCAGCTGTTTTTGTAAAAATGGAAATATATAAAAGGTTTGGGGGCTTTAATATCAACTATAAGATTGCTATGGATTATGAGATTATGTCCAGATTTTATTACGGAAATGTTTCTTTTAAAAACATAAATAAAATTATTACCAATATGACATTAGGAGGATTAAGCGATAAATATTGGCTAAAAGCTTTTATAGAAGACAGAAGAGTAATAACGATCTATCGAGGAGTTTGGTGGGCTTATTTCACGTTTATCAGGAAGGTACTGTTTTTTTATTTGAAACGACTGTTACGGTAACGATAGATTATTTTTGATTAATTAATAGTATGAAAGTGCCTAACACGCCTACGGTTTCGGTTGTTATACCCACGTTTAACAGAGAACAATGCCTTGTTGATTTCTTACATAGTCTTGCAAGGCAGAATTATTTAAATTACGAGATTATAATTGTTGATCAAAGTGAAAATATTTCAGATGCTAAGCGAGACTTGATAAAATTGTTTGCCAATAAATTAAAATATTATCATATAGAAGAACGTGGTCGCTCATTAGCAAAAAATTATGGTATTCAATTCTCATCGGGGGATATTATTATCTTTTGTGATGATGATATTATTGTTCCGGAAAATTTCATTTCCACACACGTTGAAACACTTGCCGATCCATTTATTGCAGCGGCCTCATGTCGTTTGGTTGAGCAGAATGATCCGGATATTGCAATTAATAAACCATTGCGAACGACTTCTTATGGCCAATTGGTAAATAAGCCCTACTCAACAGTTTCTGGTTATGTAACATCTTTAAACGGAGGTAATATGTCGTTTAAAAGAGTGGTACTGAATCAAGTAGGCTATTTCGAGGAATACTTTGAGGGTACATCAATGGTGGAGGAGCCTGATATTGCTTATAGAATTATACAATCCGGACATAAAATTTATTTCAATGCTTCTATAACAGTTTACCATTACCCTCAATACAATGGAAATATTGCCGAAATGAAGGACAAAAGGGCGACATGGTTTTATTATTATTTCTTTAATCTATCAGTTTTTTATCTAAAGTATGGGCGCGTATTGAATATGTTGTTAGTATTTTTCTATTGTATTGCTTTATCCATCAAACACGTCATAAAGTATTCACTAAATATAAAGGATTATAAAAAAATGATTTCCGGCTTTTTTAATGGTTTCAAAAGGGGAATGCAGATTAAGAAATTAAACGAAAGCTATAAATATCATACACCTACACGGTATGAGAAGAAAAGTTATAAGCCTTTAATTTTGTAATTGTGCTTGCTCTGGAAGGACCTTTAATTGGTATCGGAAAAGGATTTAACCAGTAAGGAGTTTGGTCACGTTATATATTCATAAGCGGATGGTTAATTGAAAGATTTAGAAAGAGAGAAAATGAACTCATTAGTTATTTCTATTGTAACGTGGAATTCTGCCAAAACAATAACCGAATGCATTAAATCGGTTTTAGCACAATCGGTTTCTGATTTTCAACTTTTTATTGTGGATAATAATTCACTTGATAATACAGTGGAAATCCTTGAATCATTTAATGATTCAAGGATTAAATTATTTAAGATGAATGAAAACTTTGGCTTTTGTGGCGGACATAACTATGTGATTTCTAATTCAGAAAGTGATTATGTTCTACTTGTAAATCCTGATATTTTATTGTCTCCCGACTACCTAGAAAAGGTAATTGCTACAATTAAATCTTCTGGTAATAGTGTAGGAACTGTCTGTGGACTGCTATTACAGAACGACCCCTCCTCACCTGGTGTTGTAATTGACAGTGCTGGACTTGAGATAACGAACTCGCGCATAATGAAAATGAGGCACCATGGCGAAAGACGAAACACTGTTACTCTTAAGCAAACTGAAGTTTTTGGGGCGGACGGTGCTTTACCTCTATACAATAGGGTAATGATAAGGGACGTTTCTATTGATGGAAAATTTTTTGATGAAATGTTTTTTGCCCACAAGGAAGATTGGGACGTTTCATGGCGATCTCATTTATACGGTTGGAAAACCATTTTTAATCCGGATTGTGTAGCGGTTCACCCACGATATTTTAAGCCTGGAAATATTAAAGTTCGAAGTAAAATTAAGAGTGAAATAAAGGTTCATTCTGTGAAAAACCAGTTAATCCTTTTGCTTAAAAATGAATCACTACTCTCGTTTATAACAAATTGTATTTTTATTATTCCAAGGCAGGTACTTATATTACTTTATATCATGCTTTTTGAGAGAACATCTTTAGAAGCCTACAGATTTGTAATAAAGAATCTGCCATTGATTATAAAAAATAGAAAAATTATTCAAAAGAAAAGGGTATTGTAATGGATACAAATACGGTAAATATTTTATCAGTTAATGTTTCAACATCGGATTTATATGAGACTATCCAAATTTTTAAACAATGGATTAAATCAGGCGAAAAGAAAAGAGTTTGTGTAACCCCAGTTAACTGTATCCTTTGGGCTTATAAAAATAAAAGCTTACGCGAACTATATAACACTTCTGCTATGAATTTAGCAGATGGAGTCCCCTTGATATGGGCGTCCGGTTTGTTGGGTAACCGTATTCGTGGAAGGGTTACGGGATTAGACTTACTTCCTGAATTTTCAAAAGTTGGAAACATAGAAAAATATCGTTTCTTTTTTTTAGGGGCTAAGGAAGGAGTTGCAGAGACATTGGCACAACAATTTTTGTATAAGTTTCCAGATTTAAAAATTGTAGGAACGTACTCGCCACCCTTTGCAGAAAAATTCTCTGATGACGAAAATGAAAAAATGATTTCATTGGTGAATACGGTGAAGCCTAATGTTTTATGGGTTAGCCTTACAGCGCCTAAACAGGATTATTGGATTTTTGAAAATTTTGATCGACTGAATGTTAACATAGCAATAGGTGTGGGAGGAGCGTTTGAAGTTACGGCTGGTTTAATTAAACGCGCACCAGGTTGGATGCAGCGAAGCGGTCTCGAGTGGTTTTTTAGATTTTTACAAGAACCAAGACGATTGTTTAAACGATACTTTGTTGAAGCTCCCCAATTTATTCCATTATTATTTCTTCAAAAAGTAAAAACGATGATGAGTAATTTCAAATAATAATAGTAATGAAAGTATTAGGCTATCAGCTATATCAAGTCTTGTATTTACTGGCTTTAGTCTTAGTTGTTTTAACTCTGCCTTTTTCAATCAAACTTAACAGTTTAGCAATAGTATCATTATTAATAATTTGG
Source organism: Cyclobacteriaceae bacterium (assembly GCA_019638395.1). Lineage (GTDB taxonomy): Bacteria > Bacteroidota > Bacteroidia > Cytophagales > Cyclobacteriaceae > ELB16-189. The sequence goes on along the minus strand of JAHBTX010000002.1, from coordinate 312,372 downwards.
TTGTTGGATGGGAACTGGAATGAAAAGTATAATCGATTAAGGAGTAATCGGTTTTTTTTATTAATGTGCCTCTTCTATATAGTGCACATTGTGGGGTTGTTTTATTCCTCAAATCTTAAGGAGGGTTTTTTTGAATTAGAAAAGCGAGTAGCTTTTTTAATTTTTCCTTTAACGCTAGCCACAATTCGAATCGGGAAAAAATCAATTAATACCATTTTATATTGCTTTGTATCTGCTTGTACAATAGGGGCTTTGGTATGTGTAATTAACGGCTTATATTTTTTAAGTCAGGGGGATAGCAGTTACCTTTATTATCATAAATTATCAGGAGCAATTAATTTTAAAAATGCAATTTATTTTTCGTTATATATTGCTTTTTCTTTAGTTATCATGTTAATGTTTATAAGGCAAAATTGGAGCACTGTTAGCACCATACATAAAACATTACTCACATTGTTATCACTATTTCTATTTACTTTTTTAATCCTCCTATCTTCAAAGATGATAACAACCGCCTTTATGGTGTTTTTAGGATATTTCATCTATGATACTATACCTCGTAAGAATTTTGGAAAAGTGCTGATGATATTTATTGGGTTCATAATTTTTTTTGGTTCGGTTTTCGCTATAAGTAAAAATCTAAGGTACCGCTTCATTGAGACTTTTGAGAATACCTTTCATCAAGAGAATCCTTTATCATTAAGTGATTATCGAAATTATCACTTTACAGGTGGTACGATTCGTTTAGCTATTTGGAAAATAATTTTTGAGATTGTGAATGAAAATAAGGCTTGGGTAGGTGGTGTTGGCACGGGTGACCATCAAGATTTATTGACTAAGACTTATGTAAAAAAAAATGTGTATCCTGGTGACGAAACGATAGGTACTGAAGGATTTCATCATTACAATGCTCATAACCAATTTTTTCAGTTTTATCTTTCAAATGGCTTGATAGGACTTTTATTTTTTTTTGTAATGATCTATTTTGTGTGGACTAATGCCGTTCAAAACAAGAATTTGCTCCTTCTGTCTTTGGTTTTATTTCTCGTTTTATTTTCGTTTACGGAGTCAGCCTTGAGTGCGCAGAAGGGAATAGTTTTCTTCTGCTTTTTTTTGTCTTTATTATATAATTTCAGTCATAAAGAAATTCCTTCGTAAAGCTAAATGATTTCTCGCAACAAAATTTTTTGTAATGTTTTAGCCTTAATGCTGGCCACAGTGCCCGTGTCTCAATACATCAGTGTTAGAATTTTGCTTGTGCTGTTAGTTTTTTCTTTTTTTCAAAAATTTAATTGGCGCCAAGGCTATCAAATTGGCTGGCCAAATCTATTCTACATGCTCGTATTATCATTTGGGATAATTTATTTAGACGAATATTTACCAGGGTTAAAAGTATTAGAAACAAACTTTAGTGTACTCGCAATTGGTCTTATTTTTTGTGTTGAACACAAAATGAATGAGCAAGATTTATATAAATTAGTTTATGCTTTTCTTTTAGGGCTTGCGACTGCCTGTATGGCCTGCATTATTCAGGCGTTAATCAACTATCAACATACAGGTGAGATTTCTTTTTTTTATTTCTATCAATTAACAAGTGTTATTAATTCGCATCCTACCTACTTAAGCTACTACCTTATTTTTGCAATTTCATTTGGTCTCTATTTGTTATTTTATCAAAAGCACAAGATCAAGGGTTGGATTATTTTCTTAATGCTCTTTTTCTTCTTTATCATGTTAATATTATCAGGCGGTCTAACTTCCTTCATTAGTCTGTTCTTTGTATTTTCCTTTTTCATGCTAAAATTTATGATTGAAAATCGAAATTTTGCAAGATGGTCTGTGTTTGTGTTTATCTGTGCAATGATAATATGTATGATTTGGGTTGTAACCACAGAGCAAACCGGTCGAGATGCTATACTGAATGATTCCTGGGAGAGATTCACACTATGGGAATCTGCAATTAAAGCAATGCCTGACATTTTTTTAGGAGTTGGTACCGGTAATTCAAAATCTGTATTAAATCAATATTATTTGATGCACGGCATGTCGCAATTTGCTGCAGATAGCTACAACGCCCATAATCAGTTTATTCAGATTTTATTTACAAACGGAATACCTGGCTTGGTAGCTGTATTAATTTTAATGTGTCGCCCGCTTTACCTTGCGTTCAAGAATCAACATGCCCTTGGTGTATTGGTGTTTTTTCCCTTTATACTTTACGGTACGACTGAGGTTTTTTTGGCGCGCTACCAGGGTATAGTATTTTTCACACTTTTATATCAGATATTTGTCTCTTACTATTATTCCATCAATCCAATTTCAACGTCCTTAAAAAGAGTTGAAAATTGATTAAGCTTTTGACTTTAATTTTTAGTAGAATGTCAGCCATTGCCGGTTTATTATTCTTCTTGGGAGACCTGATATTTCTAAACATAGCAATTTTAGTCTCGTTTAAAATTGGGCCTCATCAAAGCACCATAAGTGATCAAGTTTATCTTTATATTTTCAGTAACCTCACGTGGGTTTACCTTACATTAGTTTCTAATCCCTATAAAGTAAATAAGACTTGGTCGCTTTCCAAAATAGCAAAAACACAACTATCATTTTTGTTTATACACTTGTTAATGGTGATATCTCTCATTCTTTTTTTAAAGAAGAGTTATTCATCCGCTCAAATAGGATATATATATGTGTTCTTTATTCCTATTTTCTTTGTATGGAAAATCGTCTTATACTATTTGAGGAGTATTTTAACACGAGAAATTTTTTACAAGAACTATATTTTAGTAGGTCGAAATTCAGTATCAGAAGGAATAAGAAAATACTATTTCACAAATCCTGACTTAGGTTATCGATTTGTTGGATACCTTAATTTGACTAATAAGTTAGTGAATGAAATCAAAGACTTGAATCAAGAATATGAAATTCATGAAATTTTTTGCTGCCCATTAAATGAAGAAAATGCCTCTCTTAAACCATTGGTTAATTTTGCCCTTGATTCCTTAATAAAAGTAAGAATTGTTACAAACACACAACAACAAACTATTCAATTAGACTCTCGCGATCAAGTACTACAACAAAATTTATCTGTTTTTGCACTTGATGAGGTTCGAAATCAAATTTTAAAACGTGCATTCGACCTGACATTTTCAATTGGATTTATTTTAATAGTGATGTCATGGTTGCTTCCTCTAGTTGCGTTACTTATAAAGATTGATTCAAAGGGCCCGGTTTTTTTTATACAAAAGCGAAATGGAATAATGAATAAACCATTTGGTTGCATAAAATTTCGGACAATGATCATAAATAATGAAGCGGATAGTAAACAGGCAGTAAGAGGAGACCCCCGCATAACAAGAATGGGTAAATTTTTACGTAAAAGCAGTATAGACGAACTACCCCAGTTTATTAATGTTTTACTAGGCGATATGTCTTTAATAGGCCCCCGGCCACACCCCATTAAATTGAACGAACAGTTTGAGCCGCTCATCTCGAATATTATGTCGCGCCACTACGTAAAGCCCGGCATAACCGGGCTGGCTCAGTGTATGGGTTACCGGGGCGAAACACAAACATTAGCTGATATGGAAAACCGCGTGCGGTTAGATCGTTACTACATCGAAAACTGGACTTTCTGGTTGGATATAAAAATTATATTTTTGACCGTAATTAGCTTAATCCGGGGTAGCGATAAAGCTTATTAATGCCATTATACAACTTGCCTTTTATACCGCCATTTCCTTTCTTGTTTCTTTCCTTTTTTTTCCGGTGTTTATAAAGGTTCTGAGGCAGTGGAAGGTTTTTGATACGCATGGCGAACATAAAATTCATACCCATTTTACTCCTTCCATGGGTGGATTATCTATCTACATCGGGGTAATCGTTTCATTATTGTTAGGGTTTTCGCTTGCCGATTGGGCATCGTACAAATATTTTTTTATTGCTTTAACACTCATGTTTACCATTGGCATGCGCGATGATATTCTGGCCTTATCGCCCAAACAAAAATTGTACAGCCAGTTTTTACCAGTGCTCGTACTGGTTTTTCTTGATCGAACGTTCCTTAGTTCAACTTATGGTTTGTTCGGTGTTCATCAGTTTCCAGAATGGTTGGCGATGGGCATTACTATTTTTGTGATCCTAATTCTTACAAACGCCTATAATTTGATTGATGGTCTGGATGGCTTGGCCGGAATCATTGGACTGATTATACTGGTGTGTTATGGTACCTGGTTTTTCTTAATAGACGAAATGCCATTAAGCTACATTGCTTATTGCTTTGCAGGTGCAATAATAGCTTTCTTGTATTTTAATTGGCAGCCTTCACGTATTTTCATGGGCGATACCGGGGCCCTTACCATCGGCCTGCTTATTTCATACTTAACTGTAAAATTTATTCACACCAGCTATCAGCTACCACACGAGCACCCATATAGATTTCCAACTCCTATAGCAACTGCAACTTGTGTTTTAATTGTACCCGTGTTCGATACCTTACGCGTAATCATCCTGCGCTTGCGAAAACTCCAATCGCCTTTTAAGGCCGATCGTAATCATCTGCATCACCAGTTCATAAACCTTGGGTTCTCGCACCAAAAATCGGTAGTTTCTATTGCCCTGATCAATTTATTATTTCTGGGGTTAGCCGTACTTTTGCGCAATCAGGGCAATTGGTTGATTTTAGGAATAGCCCTATCAATATGCTTACTAATTAACTTTTCACTAAAATTTGCGCAAGCCAGAACGGCCCATGGAAGACAAGATTAAAGCAATAGAAGCTCGCATTCATGCATTCGCAATTCAAACCCGCGAACACCTGGAGGAATTTCGCTTACAGTTTATCAGTAAAAAAGGTGAGCTCACTTCGTTGTTTGATGAGTTGAAGGTTGCATCTGCCGAGCAAAAAAAGTTGCTTGGCAAAGCACTAAATGATTTAAAAAAACTTTCGGAAGAAAAATTTAAAACAGGGCAAGATCAATTGGAGAGTGCCGCTGTTGGGCAATCTTTTGAGGGCGACCTTACCTTACCACCTATACCTAACAAAATCGGAAGCCAGCATCCGCTATCGTTAACACGCTATCGTATTATTGAAATTTTTGAACGCCTGGGTTTTAATGTGGAAGACGGCCCCGAGATTGAAGACGACTGGCATAATTTTACTGCGTTGAATTTTCCGGAGAACCACCCGGCCCGCGAAATGCAGGATACATTCTTTGTAGAAAAAAATCCGGATGTGCTTTTGCGAACACACACATCCAATGTGCAGATACGGTTAATGAAAAATCGTAAGCCACCATTTCGTGCCATTATGCCGGGGCGTGTATATCGCAACGAAGCAATCTCTGCTCGGGCACATTGCTTCTTTCACCAGGTAGAAGGTTTGTATGTAGATACCAATGTTGGCTTTGCTGATCTGAAGCAAGCACTGTATCATTTTGCCAAAGAAATGTTTGGAAAAGAAACCAAGATCCGGCTACGACCTTCTTTCTTTCCCTTTACAGAACCCAGTGCCGAAATTGACATCTCGTGTTTAATCTGTCATGGTAAAGGATGCAACGTTTGTAAATACTCAGGTTGGGTAGAGATTGCCGGCTCGGGCATGGTACATCCCAACGTATTGCGTAACTGTGGTATCGACCCCGATGTTTACACCGGTTTTGCATTTGGTATGGGCATTGAGCGTATTACCATGTTACGGTACAGTATTAACGATTTACGCTTGTTTTCCGAAAACGATATCCGGTTCTTAAAACAGTTTAAGGCTGTAATGTAATCGATGCTATGCAAGTTCTGTTCAATGATCTTGCGGCTCAGTACCAGGCCATCCGCACCGAAGCCGATGCTGCTTTGCAAAGTGTTTTGCAAGGTGGTTGGTACATTGGAAGCACTCACGTAAAATCATTCGAAACAGAATTTGCAAAACGGTGTGGTGTAAATCATGCTATAGGTTTAGGTAACGCTACCGATGGTTTGTTTTTGGCATTAAAAGCATTAAACATACAGCCGGGTGATGAAGTGATAACACCTGCGTGGAGTTGGATCTCATCAGCAGAAGTAATTACACAGTGTGGAGCGCAGGTTGTATTTGCAGATGTTGATGCGGAAACATTTACAGTTTCAGCAAAATCGATTGAGGAAAAAATTTCTACTCATACCAGAGCAGTTATTGTGGTGCATTTATATGGTAAGATGGCTGCAATCAAACCCATACAAGATTTGTGTAAGCAACATCAATTGAAATTAATTGAAGATTGTTCGCAGGCACATTTTGCTGAATCGATTGCCGGCAAAGTGGGCACGCTTGGCGACTGTGGGGTTTTTAGCTTTTATCCAACCAAAAACCTGGGTGCTTTTGGTGATGCCGGTTGCCTGATAACCAATAAGGAAGACTTCGCACTAAAAGTACGGAGACTGGCCAACCACGGTGGACTCACAAAAGACGAACATCTTTTTGAAGGAATAAACAGCCGGCTCGATTCTATGCAAGCGGCCATCTTGCAGGTAAAACTTGCTCACATTACATCATGGACGAACACACGCAGGAGGTTGGCCAATATTTATCTTGAGAAATTAAGAACTATAAACGAAATTATTTTGCCTCGCATAGATGAGCCACTTGCACACGTATTTCATCTGTTTGTTATACGAGCGCAAAAACGTGAAGCGCTGCAAAAGCATTTGGAGCAGTTGGGTATTCAAACAATTATTCATTATCCGAAGGCACTTCCGTTCGAACCTGCCTACGCGTACTTGAATCATACTGAAAAGGATTTTCCGATTTCCGGTCAACTTCAGCAGGAAGTGGTTTCATTGCCGTTGCATCCATTTCTTTCGCGCGAACAAATTGAATACGTTTGTCGCGCTATATCATCTTTTTATGGATACTGAAATCAAAACAATTGCAATAGCCGGAGCAGGCACCATGGGCCAGGGGATAGCTATTTCGTGTGCCATAGCTGGCTACATAACACAAATGTTCGATGTGAACGAGTCGGCTTGCGAACGTGGTCTCGCCACAATAAAGAAAAGTTTTCAACAACTGGTTGAAAAAGGAAAGTTGGATGGGGCTGCTTCCGCGCAAGCGTTGGATAAAATCACAATATCCACCAACGTTGCTCAATTAAAAGCTGATCTGGTAATTGAAGCAATTGCAGAAATACTGGAGTTAAAGCAAAACCTGTTTAAAAAAGCAGAAGAGATAAATAACGGTGCTGCAATACTGGCCACCAACACATCCTCCTTATCGGTTACTAAAATTGCTGCGGGTTTAAATAATCCTGGCCATTGTGCCGGCTTGCATTTTTTTAATCCAGCTCACATTATGAAGCTGGTAGAAGTGGTAGCAGGCGAACGAACAGAATTATCCGTGCTCAATTCATTAAGGGTATTTTCAAAGTCGATTGGAAAAGTAACAGTTGATGCAAAAGATTCACCGGGGTTTATCGTTAATCGGGTGGCGCGTCATTTTTATGTAGAGTCGTTGCTGGCTGTCGAAAAGGGAGCAACATCATTTGAAACAATAGATGTATTGATGCGAGCCTCTGGTTTTAGAATGGGTCCGTTCGAATTAATGGATCTGATTGGAATAGATGTAAACTATGCAGTAACGGAATCGGTTTACCTGGGCTTTAACAAAGCAGAAAAATTCAGGCCGAGTCTGGTGCAGAAAGAAAAAATAGATAATAGTGAATTGGGACGAAAAAGTGGAAGGGGATTTTATGCGTATTCTCAAAAGTAGTTTCTGGCTTGGCTTGTTATTGATCTCAGGTTGTGGCCGTGAGTTGAGCGATGATTTTATTCCGATCACAGCTTTTCCGGATATTACCCTGAATCTTACTTTGCCTGAAAACAGTAGTTTACAGCTAGATGGTGGTTATCGGCAATTAAGTGGTGGCGTGCGCGGAATAATTGTTTACAGAATCAACGCATCAACCTATATGGCTTATGAACGGAATTGTTCATTCAGACCTAATGAAGCTTGTGCCACTGTTGATGTGCATGCTACTGGTTTGTTTATGATCGACTTCTGCTGTGGTTCTAACTTCAGTTTTACAGATGGTAGCTCCACAGGTGGCCCTGCGTGGCGGCCGCTGAACCGTTATCGCACCCAGCTATCGGGTATTAACCTGATCATTACGGATGAGGTGATTAATTGATCTCAGCTAACTTTCGTAAACTCGAATTGTAGTGCCAAAAATAAACCCCGACCGTAAGTCAGGGTTATTTTATGTTGAAATGATGATAGGGAAAGATTAGCTTCCTCTGCGCAGGTTGCTGTTGTTTTTGCTGTACGCGAAATAAATAATTAACCCGGCAATCATCCACACAATTGCCGATACGAGTGTCTCCATACCCAGCGAAAAAATCATAGCTGAACAAACAAGTATGCCCAAGATGGGTACCAATGGAACCAATGGAGTTTTAAACGGGCGTGGCGCATCCGGATTTTTAACGCGCATTACCCAAATACCAACACACACCAACACAAATGCAAACAAAGTTCCAAAGCTGGTTAAGTCGCCCGCAATACTGCCCGGTACAAACCCCGCAAACAGGCCTACAAAAATCAACAACAACCAGTTGGATTTAAATGGTGTGCGATACTTGGGGTGAAGTTCTGAAAATACTTTTGGAACCAGCCCGTCTTTAGACATGGAGTAAAACACCCGCGACTGGCCCATCAGCATTACCAGGATCACGGAAGAGAATCCCGCAAGGATGGCAATGGTTATCAATGTGGCCAGCCACTCGAAACCCGGCATATAATTTTGAATCGCGTAAGCAACGGAAGCTTCTTTACCGGCTGTTTTAAATTCAGTCCAGTTGGCAATACCAGTTAATACATGCGAGAACAACACATACAGAATGGTACACACCAGCAGTGACCCGAGAATACCAATGGGCATATCGCGTTTTGGATTTTTGGCTTCCTGCGCTGCAGTTGATACCGCATCGAAACCGATAAATGCAAAGAACACAATGGCCGAACCACCCAATACGCCACCCCAACCAAATTCGCGCCAGTTATCGTGGCCAGGGGTGCCTTCCGGAATAGTAAAAGGTGTGTAGTTAGCTTCGTTAATGTATCCCCAGCCAAGTGCAATAAATACCAATACAATGGCCACTTTCACAAATACAATAATGGCATTCAGGTTGGCCGATTCCTTCGTTCCCTTAATGAGAATCAGCGTAAGCATAACCAGAATAAATAAAGCCGGAAAGTTTACAAAGCCCCGTACGCCTTCGGCCGAAATCTCGAAGGGGGAATGACTCCACTGGTACGGTATGCCCGTACCGGCAACGCTGACTAATAAATTATTCAGGTACTCACTCCAGGCAATTGAAACCGTTGCAGAAGCCAAGGCATACTCTAACACCAAAGCCCAGCCAATAATCCACGCAGTAAACTCGCCCATCGTTACATACGCATAGGCGTAGGCACTACCCGCAATGGGAATCATCGATGCAAACTCGGCATAACACAAACCGGCAAATGCGCAACCAATGGCAGCTATGATGAATGAAACTACAACAGCAGGACCCGCAGCATCACCCGCGGCAGCTGCCGTGCGCACAAATAAACCAGCGCCTATAATGGCACCAATACCTAATGCAATCAGGTTGCCGGCACCCAGGGTACGTTTTAATCCTTTATCAGAATCTCCGGATTGAGCCAGAAGTTGTTCGAGGGGTTTTTTAAGAAATAAGCTCATGAATGAGGGTTTACAATCCCTAAAAGTAAAAAGAATAATGAATTGCGGAACTGTTAGGGGTTACCGCTCGGATAATTTTAAGAAAGGTACTTTTGCCACTTAACGTGAGGGGGGCGCAAATTTTACTTTCACCCGAACTTCACTCTCAACAGGTTCGCCATCTTGTGTGGTGGGCGACCACTTAGGGCCGTCTTTTACCAGGCGAATCACTTCTTCATCGCAACCAAATCCCAAACCTTTCAGTACGTTAAACTCATTCACGCTTCCATCGGTATGCACCGTAAACGAAACGGTTACGCGGCCCTTCACATTACGCTCAAGTGCTTGCTGCGGGTACCGTAAACTGTTCTTTAAGTATTTATCATACGCCCGTAAGCCACCTGCCGGTTGCGCTAATTTTATTACTGGTTCCCGGTTCGGATCGGCTCCATGCGGACTATAGCCGGTTATCACCACTTCACTTAATTGCGATACATCGGTTTTCATTTCAACATTAATCTCGCCCGGTTGCTTTACAATAATCTCTTCCGTTTGCAATCCAATAAATGAATATTGAAGGGTAACATTTGCCAGGTTACTGGTAATTTGATAGTGTCCGTTTATATCCGTAACCGCGCCTATGGTGGTGCCTTTAATTAACACATTTACTCCTGGCAACGGAGTTTGATCTTCTTCTGCAACTACTTTACCCCGAATAATGTTGGGCACTGCTGCAACTTTTGAACGAAGTTCCGGTTGTGCTTCTTTCTTGAATGCGTCTGTAACTTCTATACTTTCATCGGCTTGCTTTGCGGTTAACGGAGCTTCTGTAACAGTAACAACTTGCTCGCCTGCTGCTAACTCCTTCAAAGTGGAATTAGCAAGAGAATCCTTTCTTCCAGCGACTGACTTTGTTAACGTTTTTTCTTTTGATAGCGCGATGGATTGGGAAGTTGTTTCGTTTATGGTTTTTTCGTCCGGCAAAGAATTCTCAACTACGGTAGTATCCGTTAACCCGGCAGCGGGTGCTTCAGGCTTTAACTCCTGTTGCAATGCCAGTTCTTCTTTTGGTTTAGTTAGCAGGCGGGGTACAATCAGATAACCACCAATCAGTACAATCAACAGCGCAGCCACACGCAAGGGCCACCAATTAATTTTTGGTTTGCTAACTGCTTTCGGAATTGCCGGTTCGTATTGATCGGCCGCCATAGATGCTTCGGCTTTTGAAATGTTGCGCTTGGCCGATGCAGCCGGCATTTGCCATACGTGTTCTGTTTGATTCTCTAATTCAGCCGAAATACTTTCCAGGTCTTCAGATAACTCGGCTTCGGTAAGGTTACTGAGACCTTCCAGTGCTTCGGCAAGAAAGGGATCGCTTAGCGCAGCTTTTTCCAAAGCATGTTGCTCGGCCGGGGTCATTTCTCCCCGCAGGTAACGTTGAATATCTTTTTCGCGATTAATCATTTCGCTCCATACACAATTTTAAATTCCGCTTGCCATTTTGAATATAGCTCTTAACCTGGTTAAGACTAAACCCGGTAGTTTCAGCCACCTCTTTGTAGCAACGCTCATCCAAATAAAAAAGCCGCACACATTGTTGTTGTTCCCAAATCAGCGTTTCAATACATCGTTCAAGCTTAGTCAGGTTGTTTTCCAGTTCAGGTTCGTGTTCCGGATGCAGCAACAACTGGTTTTCCATACTGTTAGGCAAAAATTCTATGGTGAATTTACCTTTTTTAGCCCGAAGCTGCATCAGGCAATGATTGCGGGCAGTTACATAAAGCCAGCTTTTAAAATGATCAACCTCATGTTGATGCAACGATTGAATCAGCTTTTCAAAAACCTGCATCACAGCATCTTTAGCATCATCGCGGTCTTTCAAATATTTGAGACATACACCATATACCAATACTTTATACCGCGAAAACAATTCGCCCAGGTGCGCCAACTCACCGGTTGATTTGTATAGATTTAACAGTACTGCGTCAGTCAAAACAAGTAAATGTTACGGCTTGAAGTTAAAATTTTTAATTGCTTGTGGAAAACGGTGCTAAAAAGAATCTTAACAGGGCCAGTAAAGTGTTTTATGATTGCTTGCGGTTAGCAGCCGTTCATGTGTTTATGAATTAAACCTATGAGGCAATTGGAGTGTCTAATTTTTCGTTTGCGACAGAAAGCAATGGTCTGATAAAGCAAAAATGTTTGAAGCACCGATGATACACTTGAGGCAACAAATACTTAGTTTTGTTTTGGCTTACGTAATCTCAAACCCTAACCTAAGAAACTATTTCCGGTGTCTGAAATAAGCGCTGTAATCATCACTTTTAACGAGGCTCACAACATTACGCGTTGTATTGAATCGGTACGTTCAATTGCTGACGAAATACTGGTTGTTGATTCATTTTCGACTGATAATACCCGGCTTGTTTGTGAGGCACTGGGTGCGCGCGTAATCGAACATAAATTCAAAAGTCATATCGACCAAAAGAATTATGCGGTTAGCCAGGCACAATACGATTTGGTATTGTCGCTGGATGCTGACGAATACCTTTCAGAAGAACTTACCGAAAGCATATTAGCAATAAAAAATAGCTGGCCCTATCAGGCCTACAGTATGAACCGGCTTTCCAACTATGGCGGAAAGTGGATTCGGCATGGCAACTGGTACCCTGATAAGAAGATAAGGTTGTGGAATCGTAAAGTAGGGTTGTGGGGTGGAGAAAATCCGCACGATAAAGTTATCATCGATTCGGGAGTAAAGGTATTGCATTTGGAGGGCGACATTTTACACCGCGCTTACAATACTTCGGCCGAAGCCCTGGCAAAGGTGCAGAACTACTCGCAGATTTTTGCCAATGTGAACGAGTCTCGAAAATCCAGTTCGGTTTTTAAGATCGCTTTCCGGTCGGCCTTTGTTTTTTTTAAGAGCTATATTCTGAAGCGTGGATTTTTAGATGGCTTTGAAGGGCTAATGGTTGCTATGACAGTAACCAACCATGTTTTCTATAAGTATGCAAAACTATTTGAAGCCAATAAACGAGCCATGCTGGGTACCCGTGTGGTACTGGCCCGAACCGATAGCCTGGCCGATGTGGTGTTAGCATTGCCATTGGCAGGTTACTTAAAAAAGGTAATGCCCGCTATTGAGATTACATTTATTGCCCGGCAAAAATATGAATCGGTTTTAGCCAGGTGCGTTCATGTTGATTATTTTTTGAGTTATGAAAGTGTAATAGAAAACACACAACTTTTAGATGCTCAAAAGGCGGATACCATTATTTTTATAAATCCCGAGGAACGATTGGCTAAAGTGGCAAAAGCATGGGGAATCCGCAATCGTGTTGCCACAGCGCATAAACTTTTTAATTGGCGTTATTGCAACCACCTGGTAGATTTCAGCCGGTTTAAATCCAATCAGCACGAAAGTCAGCTTAACTTTCAACTATTACGTCCGTTTTACATTAATCGCGATTTAGCCACCAATGAACTGGCCCCTTTGCATGGTTTACAGATAGATGCTGAGCCTGTTGTATTCTTAGAAAAAGATAAGTTTAATCTGATTTTACACCCGGTGGCAGGATCAGAAAAAGATCAAGGTTGGCCTTTGATCAATTATTTAAAATTAGTTGAGTTACTTCCTCAAGATTCGTTTCGGGTATTTATTACGGGCACCGAAGAAGACGGGCACCGGATAAACAAAGACCTACCGCAGTTAACTAACCACCCCCTGGTTACCAACCTTACCGGTAAACAAACGCTGGCCGAATTGATTTCATTTATAGGTCAGGCCGATGGATTTGTTTCAACCCACAATGGTGTGCTGCATTTGGCTTCGGTACTTAACCGCCTCACAATAGGAATTTATACATTTAAAAAACCTGAACATCCTTCGCGTAAAAGACCAATTGGATCGCGATCGACCTATTTAGCTGTAGGGCAATTATGCAGCGCCTGCCAAAACAACCAACCTTGTACTTGCTTGGCAAATCTTGATGCCGAAACAGTAAAAAACAAACTGTTACAAAGTATTCAAAACAAACAAACCGAAGTTAATAGCGAAAAAATTTCAGATCGTACCACCAGCACACCAGCCGCAATAACTCAGGCTAAGCCCAAAGGTATTTCAGTAGTAATACCCAACTATAATGGCATCAATCTCTTTCCGCAAACACTACCAAGTTTATTCAAAGCATTAGCAACTTGCGGGCAACCTTATGAAGTAATCATTGTAGATGATTGCTCTACGGATAATTCGGTAAATTATTTGAAGGAGAATTATCCTCAGATTTCAGTTCTTGTTAATGAGGTGAATAAAGGATTTGCCCCTACAATTAACCGTGGTGGATTTCATGCAAAACACGAGCTATTATTTTTGCTTAACAGCGATATAAAACTTGAACCCAACTATTTTGAGCCACTACTTCCTTATTTTGATAAGCCTGATACGTTTGGCGTTATGGGTAGAATTATTAATTGGGATAATGATGGGATTCAGGATGGCGCTAAGTTTCCAACTTTCCGATGGGCAAAAATCAAAACCTTTACAAATTACCTTCAACTTCAACCCGAAGTTAAAGCAGGGCTCTACACAATGTACCTTTCTGGGGCCGAGGCGTTGGTAAGCAAAGAGAAGTTTTTGCGCTTAGGAGGCTTCGATGAAATTTTTACCCCTTATTACATAGAGGATTATGAATTATCTTTAAGAGCCTGGCGGCTTGGATGGAATTGTTACTACGAGCATAGCGCGGTATGCAGGCATAAAACATCTTCCTCAATCAAGTTAAAAAGTAAAAAAAAGCAAATTCAAACCATATATTACCGAAACAAACTTTTTTTACACGCAATCCATCTAAGCAAAACGCAATTTAAAATTTATTATGTGCGTGTAGTATTAGAGAGTTTGTTCAGGGTTTTAATCTTTCGTTTTTATTATCTAAGAGCAATAAAGCTTTACTCAAACGAGCAATATAAGTGTGTTGAATCAAGACAAAAATTCGAAAGATTAGCAATGCAGGTTGGTACAAATCTTCCGATTAAAGCGGTAGTGGCAAAAATCTTACGGAGCTTAAAAAACACCCGTGTTGAACGGTTTTAGATAATCGCGAATTTTAATGAGGTAATTTCTTTAAGGTTCATTTTTATAGCATAATTTACAATTACCCATTTCGCTCACTTAATCTTAAGTCAAATTCAAGTGATGGCTCAATTCAATTTTGTTTTGCCTTTTTTGCCCACAAAACCTGTTGGTGGTGTTAAGAATCTTTTTCAATTCGCGAATAGGCTTGCAGCCAAAGGGTATCACATCACAATCTTTTGTTCGGTACAGCGGCCATTTAAAAAAAGCAAAACACCTTTATGGTTTCGTTTGCTATTAAACAGACTCAGTTTACACAGAGTTAACTGGTTCGATTTGCATCCAGGCATAAAATTAAAAATTGTACCTGCATTAAAAGATCAATATATACCAGATGCACAAGCTACACTTTCAACATGGTGGCAAATGGCTTATGCGTTAGCTGATCTCACTCAATCAAAAGGCATCAAAATTAATTTAATTCAAGATTATGAATTATGGACCGGGCAGCAGGAAGCAGTACATGGATCGTATAAATTACCGATACAGCATGTTGTAATAGCAAGGTATTTGGAAAAATTAGTTTTTGAGCACAGCGGCCGGCAACCAATCCTTATAAACACACCCATTGATACAAAAAAATTCATTTTGTCCACACCTGTTGAAGAGCGCAATGCTGCTACCGTTATGATGATGTACTCGGAAGAACCCAGAAAGGGTTCGGTATATGGGTTAGAGGCCCTCCAACAACTCAAACAAAAAATTCCGGCATTAAGGGTAACCTTGTTCAGTGTGTATGCACGCCCGGCACATATTCCAACCTGGATCGATTATGTACAAAGACCGGATAATTTGGTTAGTCTTTATAACCAGCATGCTGTTTTTATTTCGCCTAGTTTAGGTGAAGGGTGGGCCTTACCTCCAGCTGAAGCGATGGCATGTGGTTGTGCACTAGTATGTACCGATATAGGCGGGCATCAGGATTATGCAATACACATGCAAACAGCCTGGTTGGTTGAGCCTCAAAATCCTGACATGATGGCGAATGCCATTGAGAAATTAATTAACAACCAAATTCTTAAAAACACATTGGCAACAACTGGTCATCAGTTTATTAAGTCTTTTGACTGGGACGAGGCTGTGAACAAACTGGAATCAGTATTACTTGGGAGGGCTTTAGATTGATAGAGCCAATGATATAGTTAATCTTTATTATTTTTGCTCCCCATGGAGGAAACCATCACCCGAAATAACTATTCTGAAAAGGAGAAGAATGACATCTTCAACGGAGAGTTTCTGCCCCATATCAATTCGATGTACAACTTTGGGTTCAGGCTTACGCTGGATCGGGACGATGCCAAAGACCTGGTGCAGGATACCTACCTCAAAGCGTATCGGTTTATAGAATCATTCCAAAAAGGAACTAATGCCAAGGCCTGGCTGTTTCGCATTTTGAAAAACAGTTTCATCAACGACTACCGCAAGAAGACCAAAGAACCTTCTAAGGTAGATTATCAGGAGGTTGAAACATATTATAACTCGGAAGATGTAAACCGCCAGATTACACCCGACCTTCGGGTAGAGTCGCTAAAAGATATGATCGGTGACGAGATATCAAATGCACTCAATTCGTTGGATGTGGATTTTCGAACGGTAATTATACTGTGCGATCTGGAAGGTTTTAAATATGAGGAGATGGCAAAAATTCTGGATATACCTATTGGCACGGTACGCAGCCGCTTGCACCGGGCGCGCAACCTGCTAAAAGAAAAACTGAGTGAGTATGCCAAATCGATGGGTTATAAAAACACTGAACTATGACACCTCCCAACAATCCGTTTATTCAAGCCGATGGTAAAAAGCCTACCTGCATGGAAATGCTGCAGGTAATTATTGATGGCGAAGCAACAAACGAACAACAAGAATATTTTAAAAACCACATGGATCGTTGCCTGCCATGTTTTAAATCATACGATCTGGATATGGCCATTAAAAGGCTACTTAAAACCAAATGCTGTGGTAGCGATGCCCCAACCGACCTGGTAGAGCAAATCAAAATGCAAATCAGCCAAAACACACCAAGCTAATGGCTGGTAAAGCACTTATTTTTTCTGCACCGTCAGGCTCTGGTAAAACAACAATTGTAAAACACCTGCTTAAACATAACCCAGACCTCGGCTTTTCTATCTCTGCATCTACACGCGACAAACGCGGACGAACAGAAGAACATGGCAAAGATTATTACTTTTTAACGCCTGAAGATTTTAAACGAAAAATTGATGGTAATGAGTTTATTGAGTGGGAAGAAGTATATGCCGGTAATTTCTATGGCACATTAAAAGTAGAAATAGAGCGCATCTGGAGCGAAGGAAAAAATGTAATTTTTGATGTGGACGTAAAAGGCGGTATTAACCTGAAAAAATATTTTGGCGATAAAGCCTTAGCCGTCTTTGTGAAAGTTCCTTCTATGGATGTACTAAAAGCCCGCCTTCAGGAACGAGGTACCGAAACGGAGGAAAGTCTCTCGCGCAGAATTTTCAAAGCCAAATTTGAAATGACTTTTCAGGATAAGTTTGATGTTGTGTTGGTGAATGAAGAATTAGATAAATCGTTACGAGAAGCACAAAGGCTATACGATGATTTTAAGGTAAAACCTTAATGAATATTACTCAAAAGATCGGCCTCTTTTTTGGCTCTTTCAATCCCATACACATGGGCCATTTAATTGTTGCCAACATCATGGCCGAAAATACCGATTTGAATAAAGTATGGTTTGTGGTGTCTCCTCAAAATCCACTTAAGCCAGCTAAAGGTTTATTGCACGAATTTGATCGCTATGATATGGTAAAGGCCGCCATTGCCGATAACTATAAATTAGAGGTAAGCGATGCCGAGTTTCATTTACCCAAACCAAGCTATACCATCCATACCCTTGCCTACCTCAAAGAGAAACATCCCACCAAAGCGTTTAAAGTTATTGTAGGAGGCGATAACCTCGAAAATTTTTCCAGGTGGAAAAATCACGAAGAAATTCTTAATCAATTTGGCTTGTATGTCTATCGCAGGCCGGGTGTAACAAATGCCGAGTTGGAACGTCATGCAAATGTGCAAATGATAGATGCCCCCTTGCTCGACATCTCAGCTACTTTCATCCGCAATAACATCAAACACAATAAGTCTATCCGCTACCTCGTTCCAGAGCCGGTGGAGCAACTCATCCGGTTGAAAAATTTTTATCGTTAAATCAAGCCATTGAAACAACTCTTACGTTGAATTGTGCATCTGCGAAAGTGATGAGATATATTTTTACCCTTCTTATACTTTGTTCAAGTGTAGTAGTTTATGCGGGTGGAATCCGTGGAACAATTAAGGGCGATGACGTAGGGCCGTTGGCTTTCGCCTCCATTTTTGTTAAACAAACCGGAACCGGCAGTGCCACCGATATGGAAGGGCGCTACGAAGTTCAACTGAAACCCGGCCGGTACGATGTGGTATTTCAATACCTCGGTTATGAATCGGTAAGCAGAGTGGTGGAGGTTAGCAATGATTTTATTGAGATCAACCTTACACTCAAAACACAAGTGGTGGTGTTGCAAAATATAATTGTAAAAGCTGGTAAAGAAGACCCTGCTTATACCATTATGCGTAAGGCCATAGCCAAAGCTAAATTTCATACACAGCAAATTGATTCCTACTCGGCAATGGTCTATATAAAGGGAAAAGGACAGTTAACCGACTATCCCTGGTTAGCCAAAAAAGCACTCGAAAAGGAGGGTATCACAAAAGACAGAGTATTTATTTCTGAGTCGGTAAGCGAAATAAAATACACCCGACCTAACAAATTTGAAGAGAAAGTAATAGCTGTTTACACCAATGGCGATAGCAAAAATTCATCGCCAAACTCTTACATCTTTGGCAGTTTCTATCAGCCCGAAATAGCCGAAACCGTTTCGCCACTATCGCCTAAAGCCTTTTCATATTATCGCTTTGAATACCTCGGCTCTTTCAAAGATCAGAATTACGAGGTTAGTAAAATAAAGGTAACACCGCGTTCGCGTGGCGATAATGTTTTTGAAGGATGGATTTACATTGTAGAGGATTGGTGGAGCATTCACAGCCTGGAACTGGAGGCAACTAAACTGGGTATTACTTTTCATATTAAACA
The DNA here is from genome assembly GCA_019638395.1 of Cyclobacteriaceae bacterium. Lineage (GTDB taxonomy): Bacteria > Bacteroidota > Bacteroidia > Cytophagales > Cyclobacteriaceae > ELB16-189. Next base: position 293,441 of record JAHBTX010000002.1, on the reverse strand, counting down.
AGTCTATAACCCGATTGAAGATAAGGCCTGGCTGCCCGTATCGCAACAGTTTAATGTAAAAGGTAAAGTGTTTGGTTTTGAGTTTGAAGGGCAGTACCTGGCCACTATGAAAGATTACAAAATTGTGCTAAACCCGGAGTTGGAATTGGAATTAACCGTTATTGATGAAAGAATTTACAAAGAAGAAGCAAAAGTTATTGAACAAAAATTCAGTAAAAAAGGGCAAGAGATAAATGAGCGACTGAATGCCGGCAAGGAGGTAACAGGTAAAGAGCTTAAGCAATTAATTAAAGAATACGAGAAACAGGAATTGAAAGAACAGAAAGAACCCGATGTGCTTTCAGAAACCAGCTATTCGGTTGATTCATTAGCTTATAAAAAGGATTCCACTTTTTGGGCCGAGATCAGACCGGCACCACTTTCGAAGGAAGAAGAGCGGGGCTATCATTTAAATGATAGTTTAACGGAAGTGCAGCGCAAACGCGATGAAGGCGATACCTTACGCAATAATAAAAAGAACACTAAACCGGGATTTCAACCCTGGGATATAGTAATGGGCGATTCTTATAAACTAGGTAAGATGAGCGACTTCCGGATTCATACCCCATACGGTGGATTTAATACCGTGGAAGGCTTTAACCTGATTTATAGAATGAGTTATTATAAACGTTGGGTTAAGCGCGACTCTGCCAACAAAGAAGCCCGACCGCAAACATCTCGTTTAGAAATAAGCCCCATACTCCGCTACGCTTTTGAACGCGATTTGCTTACCGGAAAACTGCGAACAGATTTACGGTTTAAGAATAACCGTATAACATTGGAAGGTGGACGCTATGTGGAGCAATACAATTCCAACGAACCTATTCACCACTTTGTCAATTCATTTATCTCGTTATTGTATGGCGATAACTGGATGAAAATTTACGAACGCAATTTTGTGCAGCTTAATTACGTACATCGGTTTAACGATAAATACTTACTACGAAGCGAATGGTCGTGGGCAAGACGATCGGAGCTATTTAACCTAACCGACTATACGCTGTTTAAATCCAATCGGGGTGAATACACACCCAACGCCCCTGCTAACTTAGAAACCCCTGACACAGGATTTCAGCCTAACCGTGCATTCATTGGCTCTGCCTGTCTGGAAGCACGGCCTTGGCAAAAATACCGCATTCGCAATGGGGTAAAATCACGCGTAAATGGAAGCTCGCCTATTCTTTCGTTAAATTATAGAAAAGCAATCTCAGGCGTAGTGCAAAGTGAAGTTAAGTTTGATCACCTGGAAGTTGGGTTTAAGCATACGTTAAAAATTGGCATTCGTGGTACGTTGGATGTAAACTTTCAGGCTGGAAAGTTTTTTAATTCGGAGAATCTCTCCTTTATGGATTACAAACATTTTCAAGGCAATCGTACGTGGTTTGTTACGGCCGACCCTGTGGGTACGTATCGTTTAATGGATTATTATGCCAACAGTACTTCGCGCGAATATTTTTCGGCCAACACGCATTATCACTTCCGTAAGTTTTTAGTTACCCGCATTCCAAAAGTACGGCTGGTAGGTATAACTGAAAATGTTTTTGTGAATTACCTGGCATCACCAACTTCGCGCAATTATACCGAAGTAGGCTATGGTATCGATGGCATCTTGCGCATCTTCCGGTTAGAAGCTGCTTTGGCTTTTCAGGATGGAAAGTATCTGGATTACGGTTTCCGGGTGGGCATAGCATCCAGCATTGTAATAAACTTTAACGATTAAGTTTTTATTAATTAATACCTTTACTTGCTGCAAGTAAGGGTAATGTCTATTTCCATTGATGATTTTTTTTCGCTGCGCAAAAGTTTGCCAATAGTAGATGTTCGCTCCGAAGGCGAATACCAGCCCGGTCATATTCAAAATGCCATTAACATTCCATTACTCAATAATCAAGAACGGGTGTTGATTGGTACCGATTATAAACAGAAAGGTCAGCTTGAAGCGATCAAAACCGGTTTTCGGTTGGTTGGCCCGCGGTTGTTGGATATTATCAATGATGCAGAGAGAGTTTCTCCATCAAAAGAAATGCTGGTACACTGCTGGCGGGGAGGCATGCGCTCGAATAATTTTTGCCAGTTTGTGGGCATGGCCGGAATTAAAACTCATACGCTTAAAGGCGGCTATAAAGCGTACCGGCAAAAAGCAATTGAATCGTTTTCAAAACCGTTTGAGTTAATTCTCTTAACAGGTTGCACCGGAAGCGGTAAAACCGAAATTTTACGTGAACTAAAAACAAAAGGCGAACAAGTAATTGATCTCGAAACGTTGGCCAGTCATAAAGGCTCGGCTTTTGGTGGGTTGTTCATGCATCCACAACCAACCACAGAACAATTCCAAAATAACCTGTTTGAAGAACTCATGTTGTTGGATTCACATAAACCAGTTTGGGTAGAGGATGAATCAATTGCCATCGGGCAAATATTTTTGCCACGTGAGTTCTGGTTGCAAATGAATAAGAGCCCGTTGGTTCAAATTCAGGTTGATCGGGAAGTTCGCGTGAAGCGATTAGTGGAAGAATACGGGAAAGCCGATCGCGATGAGTTTCTTTCCATCATAAACAAAATTGTAAAGCGGTTGGGTGGTCAGCATTTTAACAAAGCCAAAGAAGAGTTATTGAATGGAAACATGCCAGAAGTAATGCGTGTACTGCTTACCTATTACGATAAGGCATATCTTCATGGAATTGCGAAACGGAAGGAACGGGTTAGGAAAGTAGTAGAGTGGGACGGAGGAAATGTTGAGCAAATTGTAAATGCGTTAACCACATAGGAACATAGATCACATAGCGATTGAGTTTTGAACATAGTTCTATGTGTCCTAATGTTTCTATGTGTTTTAAAATCTAATTATATGACGAAGAATTACCTTGATGAACTTACTTACCAGATTGTTGGTGCTGCCATTGAGGTGCATAAAGCACTTGGTCCAGGTTTATTAGAGAGTGTTTACCACAAATGTTTAAAGCAAGAGTTTTTGATTCGTTACATGAACTTTGGTTCGGAGTTTCTTGTGCCTGTGGAGTACAAAGGGGTTCATGTTGAAACAGATTTGCGGTGTGATTTTTTAGTCGAAGATTCTATAGTTGTAGAATTGAAAGCTGTTGATGTCTTAGTGCCTGTTTTTGAGGCACAATTGCTCACTTACATGAAATTGTTAGAAAAACTGAAAGGAATCCTTATCAATTTTAATTGTGCTAATCTGTTTAAAGAAGGTCAGCGAACGTATGTAAATGAATATTTTCGTTTACTTCCCGATAAGTAATTATGTGATCTATGTGCCTATGTTGTTAAAAATATGAACGAAATAAAACTCACCCAATACTCTCACGGTGCCGGTTGTGGTTGCAAAATCGCGCCTGCAGTTCTCGATAAAATTTTACATTCCGATTTTAAGTCCGGAGGTTTTCCTAATTTATTGGTAGGTAACGAATCAAAAGATGATGCGGCTGTTTATGAGTTGCAAAACGGAACTTGTATTATTAGTACTACCGATTTTTTTATGCCCATTGTGGACGATGCATTTACCTTCGGAAAAATAGCTTCGGTAAATGCCATTAGCGATGTATATGCAATGGGTGGAACGCCCACAATGGCTCTCGCCATTTTAGGCTGGCCGGTGGATAAACTTCCAACTGAGTTAGCACAACAAGTATTGAATGGAGCCCGTGAAGTATGCATGACAGTAAAAATCCCATTGGCAGGTGGCCATAGCATTGATAGCCCGGAGCCGCTATTTGGTTTGGCGGTAACCGGTACAGTATCAAAACAAAATCTGAAGCGGAATAACACTGCCAAAGCAGGCGATTTGTTGTACCTGACAAAACCATTGGGTGCAGGTATTATCACCACGGCTCAAAAACGCGGATTAGCCGAACAGACTGATGTTGATGAAGCTGTTCGCATTATGACCGAGCTTAATACAGTAGGTGAGGAGTTCGGCAAACTCCCGTACGTACATGCGCTTACCGATATTACCGGTTTTGGTTTATTGGGGCACTTGATTGAAGTTTGTGAGGGCAGCGGGGTATCGGCTGAGTTGAATTATGAACAGATTCCTTTAATGCGCAACCTGCAATCGTATCTGAGCAAGTTTATTTACCCCGATAACACCATGCGTAACTGGCAGAGTTATGAAAAGAAGGTGAAAAACATTGGTAGCGAATCGTTGCTAACGTTATGCGATCCGCAAACCAGTGGTGGCTTGCTGGTGTGTGTTGATCCCGGTTTTCAACATGTATTTGAATCAACATATAGATTAAAGCCAATTGGTAAATTGCTTATTCAAAATTCCGATACGGTGGTGGATATAAAATGACGATAGAAGAACTTACACAACAACTTTGGTTAGCCAGCGAATCAAAAAATCAATGTCGCATTTCGTTGGATGGCGAACCCTTGCCGCGTACCATTTGCCCGTATGGTGTGTGTACTACCTCGCGCAATCAGATTGTGTTGGTTTGTTGGCAAACATTCGGATTTACAAAAGCCGGTGGCAAAGAAGGTTACCGCAACCTGCAATTAGAACGAATTGCCGAACTGGAAATTCTGGATACACATTTTCAAAAACGCGAAGACTTTAATCCGCATGACGGCCAGTATAAAGACTGGGTGTTTCATATCTGAGTTTAATCTTACTTTTACAGAAGAATAAAATAAGCCATCGTAAATAGCTTTAAAAATTTTTCCAAGCCCTTGTGGCTAATACATGAGTAAGCCTCAAAACACGTACGTCATAAAAAAAGTAGCGTCCGAACTTGGCTTTAGTTACTGTGGCATTGCAAAGGCTGAGTTTCTGGAAGACGAGGCACCCCGGTTGGAAGCATGGCTTACGCGCGGGTACCAGGGCAAAATGAATTACCTCGCAAATCATTTCGATAAAAGACTTGACCCAACCTTACTGGTGCCCGGAGCTAAATCGGTTATTAGTCTTATCTATAACTATTATCCAATTAAAGACCTCGCCAAAGAAAAACCAGATTCCTATCGGGTAGCCAAATATGCGTATGGTGAAGACTACCATCATGTGATTAAAGACAAACTCAAACTTTTTTTACAACGTATAGCCGAAACCATTGGTAAAGTAGAAGGCCGTGCATTTGTGGATTCGGCACCGGTGCACGAACGGGCATGGGCAAAAAAAGCCGGCTTGGGCTGGATCGGTAAAAACAGTTTGTTGCTTAACAAAACCATGGGTAGTTTTTTCTTTTTGGCCGAACTGATTATTGATCTTGAACTGGAGTACGATGGACCCGTAAAAGATTACTGTGGCACCTGCACCGCATGTATGGATGCATGCCCAACCGATGCCATTGCCGAGCCTTACGTGGTAGATGGCAGCAAATGTATTTCGTATTTCACCATCGAATTAAAGGAAGAAATTCCTGCCGAAGTAAAAGGCAAATTCGAGAACTGGATTTTTGGGTGCGACATCTGCCAGGATGTTTGCCCGTGGAATAGTTTTTCAAAACCACACAACGAGCCAAAGTTTACCCCCAGCACACAACTTGAAAATTTTTCGAAACAAGAATGGCAGGAGATTACCGAAGAAGTGTTTCAAAAAATATTCAAGCACTCCGCTGTAAAGCGAACTAAATATGAGGGGTTAAAACGCAACATCCAGTTTGTGGACACAAAAAAATAGTCCCGCCAAAGACGGGACTTTTAACTTGTTTTAGGTTCTACAATTCTACGCTCTTACAAAACAACGATTCAAGATCGCCTCATGCTCTCCCGAAAAGTTGGCATAACACCAATTTTTCAGATCCTGTACCTCCTCGGCAATCAACATTTTGATAGCCTTCCGCAACTCCTTCTCAAAGAGCCGTGCATCAAAACTCACCCGTGTGAGAATGTGCTTCGCATAACTAAGCATCTTCATCTTCATATTAAAAAATGGTAAGTATTTGGTTAAACTTCAAATAACAACCCACCGCCCGGTTTGCAACCGTTAAAGTACAAAAGCAGTTTAACACTGAAAAGAAAGAGTTTACTTTTGTATTTATGCAAACGCGTTGCGATGTTGTTGCGATATGAAATTCAATAAAAGAACGACCCTGACTTTGATTTTGTTGTGGCTTACTAACCTTGTAATGGCCCAGGATAATGTACAGATTACCTTAGGCCCGGATGAAATTGGTGAAAATCAGCCCTGGACAATCACGATTAGTGTAAATAACGACCGATTAAAAAATTATGAGAATTTTCCGGACATAGACGGATTTAAAAAGCGGGGAACTTCTACCCAATCGCAAACCAGTATTGTAAACGGCCAGGTAAGCTCATCGCAAAGTGTTGTTATGACTTACTTGCCCACACGGCAGGGAACGTTTACCATACCTGCATTTAAAATAAAGGTAAACGATCAGATTTATTCGGTAAACGGTAAAAAAGTTAAAGTGGGGCCGGCTGTGCAGGCACAACCCGATCCTTTCAGAAGTTTTTTTGATCGTGACCCCTTGCAGGATTTTTTTGGACGAAGTGAAACCGAATTTGTGGATATTAAGGAAGATGCCTTGCTGGCTTTAACTACCAATAAAGACGAAGTATATGTAGGCGAAGGCTTTAACGCCACTCTTGCATTTTTAGTGGCCGACAACAATCGGGCCTCCATGCAGTTTCATAACCTGGGTCCACAGTTAGCCGAGATTTTAAAAAAACTAAGACCCACCAATTGTTGGGAAGAAAACTTTAACATTGAAAATGTAGATGGCGAGCATGTTGAAATAAATGGTAAGGGTTATACACAATACAAAATTTACCAGGGTACCTTTTATCCGCTCAATACAAAGCCGGTAGAGTTTCCAAGTGTTGGCTTGCAGATGATCAAATTTAAAGTAGCTAAAAATCCTTCTTTCTTTGGTCAAAACCGGCAGGAAGATTTTAAGACCTTTTACTCCAAACCCAAAACCATAAAAGTAAAAGAACTACCACCACACCCTTTACGCGAGGCAGTTGCCGTGGGCGATTACAGATTAGATGAAAAAATTTCAACTACCGATTTACAAACCGGGCAAAGTGTTGCCTATGAGTTTCGCATTTTTGGCGAGGGAAATATTTCGGCCATAGAAAAACCAACCTCGCAAAAAGATGTTGCTTTTGATTTTTATGAACCCAATGTAAAACAAAATATCAATCGCGAAAATAACCGTGTAGCAGGCACCAAAACCTTTAACTATTTTATTGTACCCAAAGAGCCTGGCCAGTACAACCTGGGGCAATATGTGCACTGGGTTTATTTTAACATCAACAAAAAAAAGTACGATACGTTGCGTTCTTCCTATATGCTGCGAGTTAAAGGCGAGAGTCAGCAAAACCAATTTATTGAGAGCACGGATGCCGGTTCGTTCTACGATCGGGCCGATACTGCCATCAATACCTTACGGGCCTCCACACAAACCAATTGGTTTACAATTGGCTTCAATGCTTTTATCGTAATCATGTTGGCGGGTTCAGCTTATCTGCTTTTTAAAAAATAAATTCAAATTCAGGATTCAAATTTAGTTTGGATGCTGGCAAATCGTGAATTTTAAATCATGAACAATTACGGCACTCTTTTTCGGATAAGTACATTTGGCGAAAGTCATGGCCCCGCTATTGGGGTGGTAATAGATGGCTGCCCGGCCGGTTTGGTTATTGATGAAACATTTATTCAATCCGAACTTAATCGTAGAAAACCCGGGCAATCTAAAATTACTACACAGCGTAAAGAAGATGATACCTTTAAAATTCTATCAGGAGTGTTTGAGGGCAAAAGTACCGGCACACCTATTGCAATCGTAATTGAAAATCAGGATCAACGCAGTAAAGACTACTCGCATATTGAAAACACTTATCGCCCCTCACATGCCGATTTTACGTACGATGCCAAGTATGGCTTTCGCGATTACAGGGGTGGCGGAAGAAGTTCGGCCCGCGAAACAGCTGCCCGTGTGGCGGCCGGGGCAATTGCCAAGTTGTTATTAAAAACCGTTGGGGTTGAGTGCTACGCCTATGTTTCGCAGGTGGGCGATTTGAAAGCTCCGCACTACACCCAACTTGATCTTTCCAAAACAGAGGACAACATAGTGCGTTGCCCCGATGCAACCACTGCCGAAAAAATGATCGCCTTAATTGATCAGGTGCGATTAGATCGCGATACGATTGGTGGAGTTGTTACCGGTGTGATTAAAAATCCGCCCGTTGGTTTGGGAGAGCCCGTGTTCGATAAACTGCATGCTGAACTAGGTAAAGCCATGCTTAGTATTAATGCCGTAAAAGGATTTGAATACGGTAGTGGTTTTGATGGCGTAAATTTGCGCGGCTCACAACACAACGATGAGTTCTATAGCGATGCTGGAAAAATTAAAACCAAAACCAATCACTCTGGCGGAGTACAAGGCGGCATCAGCAACGGAGAAGATATTTATTTTAATGTAGCTTTTAAACCCGTTGCTACTATTATGCAAGATCAGGTAACCGTAGGTAAAGATGGTAGCGAAGCCATCGTATCGGGTAAGGGAAGACATGACCCCTGTGTGGTGCCCCGGGCCGTACCCATTGTAGAAGCAATGGCAGCATTGGTGTTGGCCGATTTTTATTTACGCAACAGGGCAGCCCGGCTATAAGTTACCTTCACACTAAACAATTTCGGGTTTAATAAAAATTTTAAACCATTAAATTTACAACACACAACTTAACCCTTTCCCTATGAAAAAAGTTTTATTGTTTATTCTGTTAGCATTTGCTTCACTGGTGGTACATGCCCAATGCAACGAGTATTATGTGTTAAATGAGGGTACCGAGTGGGTATATGAAACCTATAGCACCAAGAATAAACTTACCGGTAAAACCCAACAAAGTGTAAAGAGTTTTGATAAAACACCTACTGGCTTTACGGCCATCGTTACCTCTGTATTGTTTAATGAAAAAGGTAAGGAACAAACCAGAGGCGATATAGAAATGGTTTGTTCGAATGGTACGTTTCTTATAGATATGCGCAGGTTTATTTCTGAGGAACAACAAAAAATGTTTGCCTCCTACAAAATGGCTGTTCAAAGCGAAAACCTGGAACTTCCGTCCAACTTAAGTGTAGGGCAAACACTAAAAGATGGCTCCATTACCTTAACAGCCGAAGGAAGCCCGTTGCCAATGAAAATGTCAGTAACCGTATATGATCGGAAGGTGGAAGGTAAAGAAACCATTACCACCCCGGCAGGCATCTTTGAGTGTTTTAAGATTGCCAGTAAATCGAAAGTAAATACCCAAATGGGTATTACTATGAATCTTAACTTTTCGAGTACAGAATGGTTTGCGCTTAAAGTAGGTATGGTAAAGAGCGAATCGTTTGATAAGAATGGAAAATCCAGCGGTTATACACAATTAGCTGCTTATAAATAATTCGAATTTATTTTCTGCGAATGAAAAGTGGTTGCGCGACAGCGCAACCACTTCTGCTTTTCTCCCCCTTGCGTTAAATCAGATTTTTGCATTTGCAAATCTTCAACCAATAGATTGGTTTCCACTTTTTTAACGATATTACCACATTGTTATTAACGAATTTGTTATTGCATGGAATTACCGCTCACACCCAAAAAGAAAAGCAGGTTAACCTTGTACATCATCATTGGTTTAATGGTGGGTATTGCAACCGGCTTTATTCTAAATAAAAATTATTTGTTCGATGATAATACCCGGTTGGAAGCGTTTGATGCCCGACTAAAAGAAATAAAAACAGAGCAACGCACAGCCGATAGTGCACGGCTATCGGTACTCGAAGTTGAAAAAAGTACTATTAACACACAACGCAATGAAACGCTTAGTGCACGCGATAAAAAAACAGAACCCTTCTCCATTCTGGCCGATGTTTTTTTGAGGCTCATTAAAATGATTGTAGCCCCATTGGTGTTCACCACATTGGTAGTGGGTGTAGCCAAACTGGGCGATATTAGTGCAGTGGGGCGCATAGGCGGCAAAACGCTGTTGTGGTTTATTGGTGCCTCGCTTATGAGTTTATTGCTGGGTATGATTTTGGTAAATATTTTTAAACCCGGCATTGCTATGAACTTACCCGTTCCTGATACGGGTGAATCATCAGGGATTTCTACCGTAGGTTTTTCGCTCAAAAACTTTTTGTACCACATTTTCCCCAGCAGCGTGGTAGAGGCGATGGCTAAAAATGAAATTCTTCAGATTGTAGTATTCTCATTATTCTTTGGTGTAGCTACAGCCGCCATTGGCGAGAAAGGCAAAATCATAATCGACTTTATGGATGCAGCCGCCCATGTTATTCTGAAAGTAACCGGCTATGTGATGAACCTGGCACCCATTGCCGTATTTGGAGCGATGGCTGCCATTATTGCCAAACAAGGTGTGGGCATTCTTACAACCTATTCCATTTTTATTGGTGAGTTTTATTTTGGGTTAATCATGCTTTGGGTTTTGTTAGGCCTTGCCGGATTTTTAGTAGTAGGCAAACGGATTATCTCGTTACTGAAATATGTAAAAGAACCTATCATTCTTGCTTTCAGTACCAGCAGCAGCGAAGCGGCCTTTCCAAAAACCATGGAACTACTTCAGAAGTTTGGTTGCAAGGATAAGATTGTAAGTTTTGTGCTGCCACTGGGTTATTCGTTTAACCTGGATGGCAGTATGATGTACATGACCTTTGCTTCGCTGTTCATAGCACAATCGTATGGTATTGATTTACCCTTTGCCACACAAATAAGTATGTTGCTTGTACTGATGCTAACCAGCAAAGGTATTGCCGGTGTGCCACGTGCTTCGCTGGTGGTAATTGCCGGAACGCTGGCAACTTTCAATATTCCAGAAGCTGGCCTTGCGCTGCTGTTGGGTATCGATCCGCTGCTGGACATGGGCCGTAGCGCTACCAACGTGGTGGGCAATAGTGTAGCAACAGCCGTGGTAAGTAAGTGGGAAAATGCGTTGGGCGAACAGGAAAAGGAGGCTTAACTAATTGAATATCATATATAATTGCAAATTAGGAATCCAATTCCTAATTTGCACGAGTGATTTCAAGAGATTCATCTGGGTTTCTTAAAACGTTGCTTCGGCATTTTAAAGCTATTGCCATAACAGGGCCGCGGCAAAGCGGAAAAACTACGTTGGTGAAATCGTTTTTTCCGGATAAACCCTATATCACACTCGAAAATCCCGGAGATCGAAATCTGGCCTTGGCTGATCCGGTTAGGTTCCTTGCAGCTTTTCCAAAAGGCGCAGTATTGGATGAGGTTCAAAAAGCCCCTGAATTATTTTCATATCTGCAGGGAATTTTAGATGACAGTAATGAGAAAGGCAAATTTATTCTAACCGGATCAAACAATTTTTTATTGTTGGAATCAATCTCACAATCGTTGGCCGGACGAGTTGGTTATTTGGATCTGCTGCCATTCTCTATCCACGAAAGTGAAATCTGTCCGAAACCGCCAGTATCTTTAGAAGAGTATTTGTTTCTTGGTGGCTATCCTTCCTTGGTGCATGATCGATCTATCACTGATGCCTGGTTTGCAGGTTATGTGCGCACCTACGTAGAGCGGGACGTACGGCAAATAAAAAATATTGCTGACTTAAATACCTTTCAACGGTTTCTATACCTATGCGCTGGCAGAATAGGTCAGCAAATCAATTTAACTAATCTTGCCAACGATACCGGGGTAGATTACAAAACAATACAATCATGGCTGGGTGTTTTGCAGGCAAGCTACCTGATTTACTCCTTACCTCCTTACTACAAGAATTTCAATAAGCGATTAACAAAAACTTCAAAACTCTACTTTTATGATACCGGCCTAGCGTGTTATCTACTCGGCATCAAAAACGCAAGTGAATTAACCAACCATGGTTATCGCGGCCCGATATTTGAAAATTTTATAGTCACAGCGCTACTCAAAAACAGATTTAACAAAGGCCAGCGTAGTAATCTGTTTTATTGGCGCGATAGCGGAGGTAATGAAATTGACGTATTGATAGATAATGGGAGCACACAAATTCCAGTTGAAATAAAATCAGCCGCCACATTTAATCTCGATTTCTTTAAGGGATTGAATTATTGGCAAAAACTAACCGGTCAAAAAGGCGGCCATCTGATCTATACAGGCGAAGGCGACAAATCGTATCAGGATTTTCACATTCACAACTGGAAGAATGTGACCTCGCTTTAATCACCCCGATGAACTTTATTTATTTACCTTTGTTTCTATAACAAACTATTAAGATGTTAAAGCCTGCGCCAAAAGCTCTTCATATTTACCTGGAATCAAACCCCAACCCGAATTCGTTAAAATTTGTGGTTAACGATATGCTGGTTCCGGAAGGAATGACCTTCGATTTTCCAACACCTGCCGATGCCGAACAGGCACCACTCGCACAGGAATTGTTCATGTATCCGTTTGTGGATCGTGTGTTTTACATGAGCAACTTTATCACCGTTACTAAAAAAGAAGATGTGGAGTGGCTTGAAATTCAGGACACCCTTAAAAATCATATCAAGACTTTTTTGGAAAGCGGTAAACTGATTCTGGACATGAAAGGCCCAGAAGCCCCGGAGCAGGAAGAAACTGAAACTGTTAAGAAAATAAAAACCATTCTGGACGAGTACATCCGCCCCGCTGTAGAGCAAGATGGTGGGGCTATTACATTCCACTCCTACTTAGATAAAAAGGTTACCGTTGCACTGCAAGGTTCATGCAGCGGTTGTCCCTCTTCAACCGTAACACTAAAAGCCGGCATCGAAAATCTTTTCAAGCGCATGATGCCGGAAGAAGTGCAGGAAGTGGAGGCACTTTAAAATTCTAAATTATGGAGATTAAAGTTTAAAGTGTGAGCTATCTCAACGCCCAAGGTAACTATTTGTTAACAGGCCTTTTAAATAAAAATCTTAAATTCAAGCTGTTCAGATTGTACTTTTGAAGTATGCGAACATTCATCATTCTCTCACTCCTTTTAGTATCAATGGGCATCATACAAGCGCAAACGGTAAGCGTAATGTCGTACAACATCCGGTTAGATACCGAGGCTGATGGTATAAACCAATGGAAAAACCGTCCCGCCAAGGTGATAGGCCTGATCAAAAAATACAACCCCGATTTGTTTGGTGTGCAAGAGGCACTGCATAACCAGATGCTTGACCTGCAAAAAGGCTTACCTGAATATAGTTATGTAGGTGTTGGTCGCGATGATGGTAAAGAAAAGGGTGAATACTCTGCTATTTTTTATAAGAAAGAAAAATTTGAAGTGCTCAAAGAAAATACATTTTGGTTATCGGAAACGCCAATGGTGCCCGGAAGTAAAAGCTGGGATGCGGCTATTACGCGTGTGGTTTCATTTGCTTTGCTTAGAGATAAGTCGACTGGTAAGGAATTCTTTTACGCTAATACTCACTTCGATCACGTTGGTAAAGAAGCAAGAAAGAATAGTGCCGAAATGATTAAAATCTTTATTGGTGGGTTTATGAAAGGTGCAGCTTTTCCAAATCCAAATGAAACTAAAAAAATTCCAGTAATCGTTTCAGGCGATTTTAACTCAGAGCCAACCGATGCGCCTTACCTCACCATTACCAATGGCGAACATTTTCGTTTGTTTGATTCCAGGCCTGCCAACAACCTTACGGGAACATTTTGTGGTTTTGAACTGAATAAGATTGAATGCAGAACAATCGACTATATATTTCATTCCGAAGATTGGAAGGCCTCCAACTATCAGGTTATTCAGGATAACGATGGGAAGTATTATCCATCCGATCATTTACCCGTGCTGGTTACGCTTACTTTAAAATAACTGAAGCTGTTCTGCTACCAGGCGAGGTTTAGCTGGTATTGCATTAACCTGAAAAACTTCTGTTTCACGGTAGCGCGATGCTATTACAATTTTGGTGTTGCCGGCAACAGCATTAAACATATTCGCAACTAACTCCGGCTTGTTATTATGGTGTGATAAATGGCCCAATAATAAGTACGACATAAACTCGGGTCGGTGTTCCATAAACAACTGCAAGGCCTGCCTGTTTGAAATGTGACCAAAGCCACCTCGAATTCTGTTTTTGAGATGAAGTGGATACCCACCAGTCTCTAACATTTCCTCATCATAGTTTGATTCGAGAATAGCTGCGTGACATTGCTTGAAATTATTGATGAGGTGCTTACACACGCGCCCCATATCGGTAAACACGCCTACCGTTGTGTTTTGATGGGTAATGAGAAAACTGTGTGGATCGGCCGCATCGTGATATTTGGGTAAAGGAGTGACGGTTAGATCACCAATGGCAACCGGTTGATAAGTAGTAAAGCTGTGCGATAGTTTAATGCTCCACTCCAACGAAAAACTCTGGCGCGTTGCCAGGGAAACATAAACCGGAATGTTGTGTCGCTTTACGAGTTTATGTAACCCGGAGATGTGATCGCCATGCTCGTGCGTAATGAAAATAGCTTTTACGCGTTCGATGGAAAGCCCCAGGCGTTTTAGTCTGCGTTCTGTTTCACGGCACGAAATACCGGCATCGATCAATACAGCTTCTTCTGCATTGCCTACGTAATAACAATTTCCATTGCTGCCTGAGTTTAAAGATGCCAGGGTTAGCGCCATTGCACGAAATTAGTAATCTGAACGGATTACTTCTTATTGGCTAAATAAACTCCACTAATGATAAGCGTCATACCCACTAAATGCCAAACGGTTAACACTTCACCATCAATTAAGCCCCACATTACGGCAACAATCGGCATAATGTAGGTTACCGAACTGGCAAACAACGGTGTTGAGATACTAATCAGTTTTACAAATAAAAGGTTGGCAACGGCTGTGCTCATCAGCGCAAGCAGTAACACAAAACCGAAACCTTGCCAGGCTCCCGGTGTTTGAGTTAAGGTGTTTACGAAGTCGGTTGCCAAAAAAAGGTAGCTTGCGGCAAGCGGACCAATAAATAACAGTGATACGCTGGTTATCGTTAAAGACCCTAAGCCAGCAATCTTAAATTTTATCCAGTTCAGATTGGCACCATAAAAAGCACACGCACCTACAATTAGCAGCGCATACAAGTTAAAACCCGTAATACTTCCACCCGATCGCGAAAGCGCCAGCAACACAGTACCGCCAAAAGAAATTATCACACCCAATAAGGCAAAGCCCTTAAACCGTTGGCTAAAGAGCAGCACCCCAAAGATCATCGTCCACACTGGTGAGAGTGTATTTAAAATGCCGGCAAGTGAGCTGTTCAATTGTGTTTGCGCCCAGGCAAACATGAAAGCCGGAAAAAAAATCCCCATCAAGCCCGAAACAAAAAGTTTAAAGGAGTCGCCATCCTTAAGTTCTCTTAGTCGCGGTAACGCCAACGGTAAAAGAAAAAGCGAAGCGGCCGTTACACGTAAGGCACCTACAACATCAGGTGGAAAAAACCTGAGACCTTGTTTAATGAGAATGAAGGATGTTCCCCAGATCAGCGACAATACAATCAACAGAAAGACTGCTGTAAAATTTTTGTTTTGAGACATAAATGCGAAAGGCGGCTCAAAGAAAGCTAATCGCGTGTGGAATTCAAATGCGGTTTGTTGCTAAAGTTTAGACGGAGACCTCGCTATAGAAGAGAATAACTTCATCCAAAATCTGATTTACCTCCTCATGTGTATCGGCTTCCACCAACCGTGTGCGGTATGGTTTAAAATCTGGCGTCCCTCTAAAGTAATTCGTGTAGTGCCTGCGCATTTCAAAAATGCCCAGCTTAGCACCTTTCCAGCGAATAGAGAAATCAAGATGTTGCCGCACAATGCGTACCCGTTCCGCCATATCAGGGGGTGGTAGATGCTCACCCGTTTTTACAAAATGTTTTATCTCGTTAAAAAACCAAGGCGCACCAATACTCGCGCGACCAATCATCACTCCATCTACACCATACCGGTTTTTATACTCCAGCGCCTTTTGTGGTGAATCGATATCACCATTACCAAAGATAGGAATGTGCATGCGCGGATTCTCTTTCACTTTACCGATCAATGTCCAATCGGCAGAACCTTTGTACATCTGCACGCGTGTGCGTCCGTGTATCGACAAAGCTTTGATACCAATATCCTGCAATCGCTCGGCTACCTCAACTATGTTTTTTGTATTATCATCCCAACCCAACCGGGTTTTAACGGTAACGGGCAATGAAGTTGCTTTCACTACTTCTTCCGTCATGCGTACCATCTTGGGTATATCTTGCAACAATGCAGCACCAGCACCTTTACATGCTACAGCTTTTACCGGGCAACCATAGTTAATATCAATCAGATCGGGGTTGGCTGCGGCCGCAATCTCAGCTGCTTCGCACATGCTATCCACATTACCACCAAAAAGTTGAATGCCGATGGGACGCTCGTATTCAAATATGTCGAGCTTTTGTTTGCTTTTGGCCGCATGGCGAATCAAACCTTCGCTGGAAATAAATTCAGTGTACATCAAATCGGCACCACCTGCTTTACAAACCGCACGAAAGGGCGGATCGCTTACATCCTCCATAGGTGCGAGTAGTAGTGGGAAATTCCCCAGTTCTATGTTTCCAATTTTTACCACGTTGATATTCTGATTAAAAACCCCGTTGTTTGCGGCACAAAATTAAGTCTTTTTATACACATGTCCGGACCGACAGGCATTTCGCAGCGTAACCCAATCCTCTCCGTTTTTTTTATTCTGTGTACAGCTGTTATTGGCTTTGTCATAATTGGCCCCATTGTAGGCTTTCTCTTTGCATTGCCCTTCTATGATGGATCGATGATTGAGTTGGTCGAAAAAATCACTACGCCTCTCCAATATCCTGAACTGCGAATACCGGTATTGATTATGCAAGGCTTTGCCACGCTTGTGGGATTGATACTTATTCCTTCCCTATACCTGTATTCATTTGAAGGCGTTAGCGCGAAAACGTGGTTAAAAAATACACCTGCCATTATGTTACTTGTAGTAACGTTGGCCACTATTGCTTTTATGAGTACCAACTCTGTGTTCATTGAATGGAATGCCAACTTCACCTTCCCTGATTTTTTGAAAGACTTCGGTGCGTGGGCGCGCGAGCGTGAAGACCTGGCCGCAGAACTCACAAAGTTCTTCACCAACTTCGAAACTACAGGGGATTTTATGCTTGGCCTGGTTGTAATAGCCCTGTTGCCCGCCATTGGCGAGGAATTAGTTTTCAGAGGGATGTTGCAACCCGAGTTTTATCGTGTAAGCGGAAATCATCATGCAGCCATCTGGATTACAGCATTTATTTTCAGTGCCTTTCACATGCAGTTTTTTGGTTTTGTACCGCGCATGTTGTTGGGTGCATTGTTTGGCTACTTATATGTTTGGTCGGGCAATCTATGGATGCCGATGATTGCACACTTTGTAAATAATGGATTCTCCGTTTTGATGATCTATTTATATCAGAAAGGAACAATAACAGTCGATATGGAATCAACTGAAGCCGCGCCTTGGCCTGTAGTATTGAGTTTTACCGCGGTGTTTGCTGCATTGATGTTTTACTTCTACAACTATTATAAAAAACAAACCCCACTCGAGGTATGAGTTCAGGCAAATTCACCAACCTTGTACCACGACTGATCACAGCTTTATTGGGCGCAGCTGGTATTGTGTTTGGAATTATGTTTAGTGAGTGGACTTACTTTGTTGTGTTCTTTATCATTTGCCTGTTCTCATTGATTGAGTTTTATAAACTATCCGGATTAGATGGCATGCTTCCGCAGAAAACATTTGGCACCATCTGTGGCTTGCTGATTTTTTGCTTGTCGTTTTTTATTGAGCGGGGCGATATCTCCTATCGATATTACTTTCTGATTTTTCCAGCCGTGTCGTGTGTCTATATGATCAAGCTGTATAAAAAGTTTGAACGCAAACCCTTTACCAACATCGCTTACAATTTTCTAGGTATTTTTTATGTAGCAGTACCATTTGCCTTGCTAAACATCGCCACCTTCGAAAACCAGCAATACGATTATCAGATTATTTTCGGAAGCTTGTTTATTCTGTGGGCCAGCGATACGGGTGCCTACTTTGCCGGCAGCTTGTTTGGTAAACGTAAACTCTTCGAACGCATCTCACCCAAAAAATCGTGGGAAGGTTTTGCCGGGGGTGCGGTGCTTGCCTTCGCATTTGCTTATGGGCTTCCCTATTTCTTTAGTGCCATCGGCCACGAGCCAACTATTCGCTCATGGCAATGGATGGTAATTGGTATAATCATCATTGTGGGCGGCACCTTTGGCGATTTGGTTGAATCGTTACTAAAACGCAGCATCGAAATAAAAGACTCCGGCACCAGCCTGCCCGGCCATGGCGGCTTTCTGGATCGGTTTGATGGTTTATTGATCTCTGCACCTTTTATTGTAGCGTTTCTGGAGATTTTTTGAGTTCAAATCGCTACTGGGTAAATAGTACATGATCTGAAATTTTTCTAAAATGCCTTAATGAAAGAGGTAATCATAAAATATAATGACTCTAAAACACTTGAACTCTTAAAGAGTCTTGCATCCTATCTCGGGTTTTCAGTTTCAGAAAAACAGGAGGTTCAACCATCCAACAAAAAGAAGGTTAGTTTTAATGCAGTAAAGCTTGATACGCGTTCTTTTAAATTCAATCGAGACGAAGCAAATGAACGATAGTGTTTTTCTGGATACAAACATCCTAGTTTATAGTTATTCATTTGCAGAACTTGATAAACAAAGAATAGCCAGACAATGTATCTCAGAAAACAATTCCTTCATCAGCACACAAGTATTACAAGAATTAGCAAATACGCTAATGAAAAAGTTTAAGATAACTCCCCCTGAGTTACTTCTAACTATAAACGAGTGCAGAAACAATAATTTGGTTCATGTAAACACGGAGAGCATAAAGCCAGAGTGGATCGGTTTGATGGATTACTGATTTCTGCGCCTTTTATTGTGGCGTTTTTAGAGATTTTTTGAATCAACCAGTGGAACTATGAGGTTTCCAGAACCTTATAAGTTTCCTAAACTCCATTAATTAATCCGAAAGCGGTTTTAATTCCCGTTTGGTAAAATCAATGTAGGTAAGCCACACTAAGAGAATAATAGAAACGGGCAACCACAATACCCGGCTGTCAAAATCTTGAAAGAGATTGTAGTAGTTAGCGGTTGCGGTACTACCACCTTTTACATAAAGTACATTCACCACGTGAAAGGGTAAAAAAAACAGATCAATAGAGTATATCTTTTTTACAAACATAAAGACCATGCCTTCTGTAAACGAAAGCAGGAAGTACGTAACAAGCGCCACGGCTATATTCCGTGTTAAGAATATGATTGACATAAACAACAAGGCAACTGATAAAAATGTAAAGAGCGATTGAAAAATAAATACACCATAAAAACTGACTGGCACTGTAATATCAAAAGGTGCGGTAACGTGCACAAGCCCCATTGTTATCGTGCCCAGCACACTAAAGGTAAGTGCGATTAAAAAGCAATAAACCAGTTTGGAGATAAAATAGTGTTTAGAAGAAGCATTAAAAACAACCTGGTTTACATGCCCATTACCAAACTCTATACCAATCAATAATATTATCCAAAGTGGAATAACCAAATGTAAACAGGAAAAATTGATAAATCCGAAGGCGGCATACTCCATAAATTGTCCCTCTGCAATTTCTTTTTTTAGGTAGCTGACGCCCGTAATCATTTTGATCGCTATAGGTAAACCGATTATATATACTGCTGCTAATGCCCAAATCCATCTTCTTGATCTGAGTTTAATCCATTCAAAGTACACGTAATTCATTTTACAGATAGCTTAAGGTATTCTTCTTCCAGGTTGGTAAAGCCTGCTGGAGTTGCAGAAATTGATTTTACTATGTTGCCGTGAAATAAAAAAAAGACCCGATCGCACAGCTTTTCCAATTCGGTTAAAATATGGCTGGTTAAAATAAAAGCAGTACCACTTTTTTTTCGGGCTTCAATAGCCTTCCTTAGTTTCAATATAGAATCAATATCCAAATGATTAGTGGGTTCATCCAGCAAAATCAAACTATAGTTGCCAATAAACGCTTGTGCCAATGCTACCCGTTGTTTCATTCCGGCCGATAGTTTACTGAAGGTGATGTTGGTATAATCGATATCGAACAACTCCACCACCCTGCTTATTTCTGATGAGGGTAATTTCTTTAATTCTGTGTAAACTTTAAGATTATCTTCTACAGTCATGCCTTCGAAAAAGCCCTTGCGCGAAACTGCTGCACTCAATTTATGATTACAGGAAATGGTTCCGGAATCCGGCTTTAACAAACCCATAATAAGATTTAGTAAAGTGGTTTTTCCGGAACCATTTGGTCCAATTATTCCCACGATCTCACCTTCACCAACAGAGAAGTTGACCTCACTTAATACTTTGTTTTTCTTAAAGCTTTTGGAAATAGAGGTTACTTCTATCATAAAAGCAGTTGTTTAAGAGGGTTGTGGGGTTTGGGGAGAAGCAACGCAATCATCCACTGTACACGAAGCAACCAACATTGCATAACAAACAGGCATTTCTATTATGCAAGCGGTGTAGTCAAGCCAATTCATAGCTCCCATTCTATCATCGGCACAACGATTAACATTATAGACCCACCTATCTGATAGAACTGTTCCACAACACGTACAGCGGTTTTACTACCCTGAATCTGCTTAGCATCGAATGCTTTAAAGCTATCCTTATCAACCTGAAAGGATAATATATCATTCTTATTAAAAGTAATTTCAATTCCTCCTGTATAATCCTTACGTTCTAGTGATTGTGTTAATGATTCATAATTCATTTCACTAATGTATTCAAAAGCATATGTCCTGAAAAATTGATTGCCATTAATTGTTCTACTAAAGACATATTTGGTTTTTTGAAAATATGGGATAACAATTATTTTTTGACCCTCCTGATCATTAATGGATGCACTTTCTAATTCAAGCTCGCTTTTTTGGATATCCAAATTCTTAAACGAGTCCGAAACCAAAAATAAATCAATAAGACTAGGCCTTTGATCAATTGAATTTTCGTCATAGCAGGAAACGGCAGTTAGTAAGACTGCAAAAAAGATTAACGACTTTCTCATAGTATAAAAAGTTTGGTTTTAAAAATTAGCCAAGTCAACACCCTTTTAACTCCCGTGAATTTCAGGGACGAAAAAGTGCTGCTTGCTTTTGGTAAAAACCTTCAGCTATTAAGAAGGCAGCAAAATTTCACTCAAGAAGACCTTGCCTACAATTCTGGTATTAGCCTTTCACAAATGGCCCGAATCGAAACTGGCAAAATTAATCCAACCGTTTGCACACGTATCGTAATTGCTAAAACGCTGAAAATCAAGCCCACAGAGTTAATGGACTTTTAACAAACTCATATTCCTTTATTCCCCTTACATCCGTATGGGAATACCGAATTTCTATATCTTTGCAACCGATTTAGCCGCCCCTAATGGACGTTTTTTAAGACTCGATTAAAATTTTTCAAAATCCGTATGGCATACATTGAACCCGCTCCCCTTTTAGACAAAGAGAATCCTTTTGAAGCCATGATGTCGCGCTTCCATACCGCCTCGCAAATTCTGGGGCTGGAAGAAGAGGTATATAACGTTTTAAAATCGCCTGCCAAGCAGGTAATTGTTTCGTTGCCCGTTACCATGGACGATGGGAGCATTAAAGTTTTTGAAGGCTATCGTGTTATCCATTCCACCATCCTCGGCCCATCCAAAGGTGGTATCCGGTTCGATCCGCACGTCAATCTGGATGAAGTAAAAGCACTTGCTGCGTGGATGACGTGGAAGTGCGCAGTAGTCGATATTCCATACGGTGGTGGTAAAGGTGGCGTTACCTGTAACCCGCGCGAGATGAGTGCCGGTGAAATTGAACGCCTGATGCGCTCCTATACGCAAGCCATGATGGATGTTTTCGGGCCCGACCAAGATATTCCGGCTCCGGATATGGGTACAGGCCCACGCGAAATGGCCTGGCTGATGGACCAATATTCACGCAACAAAGGCATGACAGTGCCCGCTGTAGTTACCGGTAAACCAATTGTAATGGGTGGATCGTTGGGGAGAACAGAAGCAACCGGTCGCGGGGTAATGGTTTCCACGCTTGCCGCGATGGAGAAACTTAAAATCAATCCTTACAAAGCAACATGTGCCGTGCAGGGTTTTGGTAATGTTGGTTCTTGGGCCGCACGCCTGTTGGCCGAACGCGGACTGAAAGTAGTTGCTGTAAGCGATATTTCAGGCGCTTACTATAATGAAAACGGAATTGACATTGATGCCGCCATCGCTTACCGCGATAAAAACAAAGGCTCGTTGGAGGGCTATGCCGAAGTACAGAAAATTCCAGGTGCTGATTTGTTAACCCTTCCGGTAGATGTGTTGGTACCGGCCGCAACCGAAGATGTGATTACCAGTAGCAACGTAAAAAAAATACAGGCAAAGTTAATTGTAGAAGGCGCCAATGGTCCCACTTCATCTAAAGCCGATAGCGTTATTTACGAAAAAGGCATTAGTGTAGTACCCGATATTCTGGCCAATGCCGGTGGTGTAACCGTATCGTACTTCGAGTGGGTTCAAAACCGCCTCGGCTACAAGTGGACGGCTGAACGGGTAAACCGCAGAAGCGACCGGATTATGAAAGATGCTTTTGATAACGTGTACAAAACAGCCACCCAATACAAAGTATCATTACGCATTGCAGCTTATATGGTAGCTATTGATAAAGTTGCCAAAACCTACAAGTTCCGTGGAGGTTATTAATTCTAAATTCAAGATTTAAAATTCAAAATTAGGAGCATAAAATTTCTAATTTCGAATTTTAAATCTTGAATTATACATGACTATCCATAAAGAAGGTCGCGGGCTTATATTGGCAACTACAACAATTGCCGTTGTACTCAACGTTATTGTTGCATCGGTACCTTCCTATTTTTCGCCTGGGTTTTATGCTGTTCTCTCAACCTCCGTATTGGTTTTAAGCATTGTTGTATTGATTTTAGTGTTGCAGTTCTTCAGACTACCATCCATTGAAGTAATCAAAAACGAAAGCCAGGTTTTGGCTCCTGCCGATGGTAAAGTGGTTGTAATTGAAGAAACGGAAGAACCCGAACTCCTCAAGTCCAAAAGAAAACAAGTTTCCATTTTTATGTCGCCCATTAATGTGCATGTAAATCGCATGCCGGTAGCGGGTACTATTTCGTATGCTAAATACCATCCAGGCAAATACCTGGTGGCCTGGCATCCTAAGTCCAGCACTGAAAACGAACGTACTACCATTGCAGTAAAAATGAAAAATGGTACCGAAATATTGTTCCGTCAGATAGCCGGTGCTTTAGCCCGCAGAATAAAATGGTATGTAAAAGAAGGCCAGCCGATGGAACAAGGCGATGAGTTTGGCTTCATCAAGTTCGGTTCGCGAGTGGATATCTTTCTGCCGCTCGATGCCCGTGTTACTGTTAAAATTGGCGATGTTACAAAAGGTGGCAAAACTGTAATTGCCGAGTTTTAACCGCTGTTTTTGCACCGATTATCACTTTTTTAAGAATAAACTCGCAGGCTAACATCTGTTTACGTTGCCGGATTGCGTACCTTTCAAAACCTGAACTTGTTCATTAATGATCAATGACGGGCTAATTACTACCGAATGAGTCTGAATTTAAATCTGAAATTTGCCGCCCGTCAGCAAGATTTCTTTCTTACCCTTAACCAACGGGTAAACGCTTACTTCAAAACAAATAAAATTGAACGTACGGCCAACTCCGAAATGGTAATAAAAACCATCTTCATGCTATCGTTGTACTTCATTCCGTATTTCTTACTTATTAGTGGTATTACAGCAAGCCTGTGGGTAATGTTATTACTTTGTGTGGTAATGGGTTTTGGTATTGCAGGCATAGGCTTGTCTATTATGCATGATGCTAACCATGGCTCGTATTCAAACAAAGCCTGGGTTAACAATGCATTGGGCTTTACCCTTAACTTGGTAGGCGGACATGCCCTGAATTGGAAAGTACAACATAATGTGTTGCATCATACCTATACCAATATACACGATGTAGATGAAGACATTAGCCCGCGCGGAATTTTACGCATGGCACCTGAATCGAAATGGATACCGTTGCATAAATACCAACATTACTATGCCTGGTTCTTTTACGGCTTGATGACATTGGTATGGGTTTTTGTGAAAGATTTTGTTCGCCTGATTAAATATCAACGCGAGGGGCTAATCAAAAAACAAAAAACCACCGCTTTGCGCGAATGGACATTTATGCTTGCAACCAAAGCTGTTTACTTTGCTTACATTTTTGCAGTACCTATGTGGTTGTTACCTGTAACTTTTGGCCAGGTGTTACTTGGTTTTCTGGTTATGCATTATATAGCTGGTTTTATTCTGGCTATTATTTTTCAACCGGCACACGTAGTGGAGGGAACAGAATATCCATTGCCGGATGAGCATGGTAATCTTGAAAATAGTTGGGCTATTCATCAACTATATACCACCACCAACTTTGGTCATAAAGAAAAAATATTTTCGTGGTACGTTGGCGGATTGAATTACCAGGTAGAACACCATTTGTTCCCAAACATTTGCCATGTGCATTATCGAAAAATTTCTAAAATAGTAGAACAAACAGCCAGCGAGTTTGGGCTTCCCTACAAATCCAAGGAAACGTTTTTCCAAGCCATTGCTGCCCATGCGCGACAACTCAAGTGGCTAGGCCATAAACCTGAGTTACGTGAAGTGGTGGTGGCCAAAGCGGCCTGATTCAACGTAAAACTTCCTGCAATACCGGTAGCGATTTAAGTTCGCCAAAGCCATCAACATGGGTTTGATAAAACCGGACTAAGCTAGTTAGCAGTGTTTGCCGCTGTGCGTAGGTTAAGGCGAGTTCGCTCCGGTAATCCATGCGCAGCAGTTGTTCTAATAATTTTTCTTCGGGTTCGTCCATCCAATGCACACCCAATACTTCGGTGGTTTGATTGGGGGCAAAACCGAGGTGCCGGCTCAACCCTACCAGAAAAATCAAATGAAAGTTTTCGGGTTTTGGATGCGCATCCAGCATCATCATCGAGTTGGCTATGTACTCATAAAGTTCAGCGGTATGGGTTTGGTCTTTAACAGCCTTATTCAGAATTTCATTTACAAAAAGTGCAATGGCCGATTTGTTTACATGTTGCGATAAGTTCTGATAAAGATGGTAACATTTTACTTCCTTAATGCGCATAATGCTGCCATGTTCTTTATGATAGACCACCAGATCAAGCAAGGTTAACGGTTGAAATAAAGCAATCTTACTTTTTTTAGAGGGCGATCGAACTCCATTTACAATGTAACTCTGCAATCCGAACAAATCGGTAAATACATTTACGATTACCGATGTATCGCCATACGGTGTAAGTCTGAATACAATGCCTTTCGTTTTTACCAACACCTTAGGGGCGTTTATTTTTAGCTGCAAAAAATGCCTGGCGGCTGCGGGCCTCGTATGCATTTTTTTCGCCCAAGAGTACGCGGGCCTCGTTGTCGGCCAGGCGATAGGAGAAAGAAGCCAACTCACCGGTTTGAGCGCAAATAGCATGCACTTTGGTAACATACTCCGCAACAGCTAAGAGGTTAGGCATAGAACCAAATGGTTTACCTTCGTAGTCCATATCCAAACCAGCCACAATTACCCGCTTACCACTATTGGCCAATGTATTACAAACTTCTACAATAGCCTCGTCAAAAAACTGAGCTTCATCAATACCTACTACATCGCATTCGCCCGCTAATAAAATAATATCCGATGCAAACTGTACGGGGGTAGAACGGATTTCACGTTCGCTATGCGAAACAATTTTTTCGCGATGATACCGGGTATCAATAGCAGGCTTGAATATCTCTACCTTTTGTTGAGCGATTAGTGCCCGGTTTAGTCTGCGAATTAATTCTTCGGTTTTACCCGAAAACATACAGCCACAGATAACTTCAATCCAGCCACCCTTGCCCGATGGATTTCGACCTAACTGGGGTTCTATAAACATACCGGCAATTTAGGGATAAGAAAGGTCTATCCAACGGTAACTCAATCCGTGTAGGCTTGGTGGGGCAATTTGTATTCTTCCGGTGTGCGAATGGTGCAATCGCCTAAAATTTCAGCCTGACAAGCCAGTCGTTCGGTGGCGCCAAGCTGGCCTGTTTGGCGATAGCGTTTCTCGGCATCGGTAAGTAAGCCCAGTGCATCGGTACCTCTTACAAGTATCATCTTACAGGTGGTACAGCGACCTTTGCCACCACAGGCATGCATCCAATCAACAAAGTTTTCGTGCAGCAATCTTAATGCGGAAGTTCCGGCTTTACCCGTTACTTCCTTTTGGCCCATGTTTTCTATCACTATCTTTACCATCTGTAAAAAACACTTGGCACAACAATACAAAATTATCAGGGGGTATGGACGAAAAAATTAATTTAAAAGGTATCGATCAATACGCCATTCAGGTTGCCAATCAATTAGGCGAAAGTTTTTTCTCCCGCAAAGCTATTATTACCGGCCCTGAGATTTTAGGACTATGCGAGGTAAAGCAGGTTAACTTTTTTGTTATTCACGACTTGCTGCATGCCTGGAAGCAGGAAAACCAAAAACTTAAGAGTCCTTATTTTGATTATCAGGCAGCGGCTGTACAAGAAGCACTGCAACAATTTCAGATTTCGCTCAGCAACCATATTGCCATAAACAAAGCCGATTTTCTTCCGCTGCTTAAGAGCGCTGTTAGCAAAACAATTTTTCTTTTATTAGATCCGTATGATTTTTATGCAGAATTGTTGGACAGCGAAGATGAACTTATAACGGTTGCAAGCCTGGAAGAAAGAGTAAAGTATATAAAACTAAATAAGGCTCCGCTCGAAAACCTGGTAACGCAACTTAAACAAAAGCAAACCAGAACCATAAAAGGTAAAGAAGCATTTGCGATGCTTGATACCATACTGGAGGCGGTAAGCTTTACGCCAGAAGATATTGAGCCGCACCTAACTGCTTTCGGTAAAATAGTACCAGCACAGGTTACTTCCTTTTATGAACAAAAACCCATCCATACGCCAACAATTGAAGAACCTAAACCAGTTGCGGTAAAACCGGTTGAACAAAAAGTTGAGCAGAAAACAGTGCCTGTAAATCCGCAATCTTTATTTCCTGCTGAATCAAAAACAACATTGGCCGATAACCTGGCTAAACAAAAAGTTACGCGGCTAAAGGAAAGCCTAACCATTAATCAGAAGTTTATGTTTACAAAAATTCTGTTTCATGGCGACTTTGAAATTTTTACGGAAGCAATTGATAAGTTAGACCGGTTTGATAACCTGACGCAGGCGCTGCGATACATAGAAGATGCCTACCCGGATTGGGATCGTGAAAGCGAAGAATACGAAGAGTTTCTGGAAATTCTACAAAACAGATTTCGTTAAATCCGTTGCAATACCTGGCTGCGATGCGCATCCAGCTTAAGCAGAATAAACAGTAGTGTAGTAAAGCTCCACAACGCTGAACCACCGTAGCTAAAAAAGGGTAAGGGAATACCTATTACCGGAAACAAGCCGATAGTCATACCAATGTTTACGGCAAAGTGAAAGAAGAATATACTGGCAACCGAATACCCATACGCGCGTGCAAATCTGTTCTTTTGGCGTTCGGCTATAAATATGATACGCTGAAGAAAAAAGACAAACAAAACAACTACGATTAAACTTCCTATCCAGCCATGTTCTTCGCCAATGGTACAAAAAATAAAATCGGTACTTTGTTCGGGCACAAAGT
This sequence comes from Cyclobacteriaceae bacterium, assembly GCA_019638395.1. Classification (GTDB taxonomy): domain Bacteria; phylum Bacteroidota; class Bacteroidia; order Cytophagales; family Cyclobacteriaceae; genus ELB16-189. The sequence goes on along the minus strand of JAHBTX010000002.1, from coordinate 265,634 downwards.
CAAACTTAGTTTGGGTGCCTTTTAAAAATCCTTTTCCGGAAAAGCCACCACTGCCAATGGCTATTTTAGATTGGGTAACATTCCAATTAATTCCCATCGGATCGAAATTGGGGTTAACCAATGCTTCTAATCTTTTTTTATGACGTTCCGGTAAAAGATTATTGATGACGTAATCAAAACTTTCGATGGTGAGTATTAAAATAATCGCTCCAAAAGTAAGTGTACTAATTCGCCTGAAGTTTTTCTTACCAAAAAAAATGATAACCAACAGCACCACACCAATTATACCATGCAGGTACCATTGGTTTTCTACTATAAGTGTAAGTATGGCAAGTGCTGCCATTGAAATGCCAACTATCAGAATAAATGGCGACATTCCCTCGCGATAAAATACCAATAGAAATGAAAGAAAAACAATCGCTGTTCCAAAATCTTTCTGCAACAGGATGAGCGCCAATGGCACCAATATCAACATAAACAAAATTGCCTGGTTGCGCAAGCTATCCATTCTAAACCCAACACTTCCCATAAATTTGGCAACGGTTAAGGCAGTAATAAACTTGGCAAATTCAGAAGGCTGCACACCAAATGAACCTACGCCAATCCACGATTTATTACCGCCTACTTCTTTGCCTATTATAGGAATCATAATTAGTGAAAGTATGATAACCGCATAAAAAACATAGGCAAAGGTTTCATAAAAACGCATATCGATTATAATGATAGCCAGGATGATGATTACCGATGCCGCAATAAACATAAGTTGCCGGCCGGAGTTAAGGCTTAAATCAAAAATGGATTGATTGGCGGTTTCGTCATATACAGCGGCAAAAATGTTGAACCAACCCATGCCCACCATAAGTATGTATAGCAATACCGATATCCAATCTAATTTACCCGATATATCTACCTCGCGGCTCATTCAAATTTGTTGTTTAACACATACTGTTCAATGTGTGGGCGTTTTGTTGCTCCAAACAAATATTTTTCAATCATTAAACTGGCAATGGATGCTGCTGCGCGTGCACCCTGGCCGGCATCTTCTACATAAACCGAAATAGCTATTTTAGGATTATCGCGTGGAGCAAATGCAATAAACACCGAATGATCGAACAAAGGTGGTGCATTTTGTACGGTGCCGGTTTTACCGCATACAATTACATCGGCTAAGCGTGCGCGGTATTGACCCGTTCCTTCTTCCACTACTTTTTGCATGGCATCAACCGCTATTATAAAATAAGACGAATCAATGGAGGTATAATGACGCTCAGTATATTGGGGTAAAGGTTTACCGTTTTCGCCAATAGCTTTTACAAGGTGTGGTGTATAGTAATAACCCCTGTTGGCAATGGTGGCTGCAAAGTTTGCCATTTGAATGGGCACCACCAGGTTTTCACCTTCGCCAATAGCAATGGAATAAATATTTGAAAACTTCCAGGGGCGGTTGCGATAGGCGCGATCGTAATAGGCTGGGGTTGGAATCAATCCGTCTTTTTCATTGGGTAAATCAATACCCAATCGCTTTCCAAATCCGAAACTCATAATGTGCTTGTTCCATTCTTCCAGGCCTATGCGGGTATCACCAAAGGGATCGTTTACCACACCTTTGTTGAGCATGCGCCTGAGCACATTATGAAAGTATGGATTGCAGGAGTTAGCAATTGCACCGCGCAAATCTTCGTTGGAGTGTGCACCATGACAGTTGATGATAGACCGATCGCACCGGATGCGCGTATCGGGTGTAATTACTTTTTCCTGCAGGGCTGTCATAGCTTGGGCAATTTTGAAGATGGAGCCCGGCCGATACTGCGCCATTAAAGGGCGGTTGAATAGTGGTTTGAGTGAATCGTTGCTGATTAACTTAAAGTTTGAACTATAATTTTTGCCGGTAAGCAAAGCCGGATCGTAAGAAGGTCCAGATACTAATGATAGAATTTCACCGGTGGCAGGCTCAATCGCTACAATAGAGCCAGCCTTTCCGCTCATTAAGAACTCACCGTATTGTTGTAAATCAATATCAATACCGGTATAAAGGTTGGCACCAGGAACAGAAAGGGTGTCGTACTCTCCATTCTTAAACGAGCCTTTTTCAATCCCCTTTACATTGCGAAGTTTAAAACGCACACCACGCTTGCCGCGCAGTTGCTCTTCGTAAAAAGCTTCAATGCCGCTTTGGCCCACATAATCGCCTTGTTTATAAATCTTAGATTCATCGCGGGCCAGCATTTCTTTGCTGATTTCGCTTACATAGCCCAGGGCATTTGCAAGTGTGGGCGATTGGTATGCACGGGTTGTACGAGCCTGAATATAAAAACCTGGAAATTCTTCCAGGTGATCTTGCACACGTGCAAAATCAACATGCGATAGCTGGCTCAGGAACAACATTGGCTTAAAAGGCGAGTACTGATTTTTACGCCCTTTTACCTCTTTAAATTTTAGCCGAAGTTCTTCGCGGGTTAGGCCAAATACTGCACAGAATCGGGCTGAGTCAAAATTCTTAACTTCTTTTATTACCACCTGCAGATCGTACTCTGGCGTGTTATAAACAATTAGTTTGTTGTTGCGATCATAAATTAAACCCCGGAAAGGATATTCTACTTCGCGCAAAATTGCATTACCATCGGCCAATTCGGCATAGCGGTTGTCCAACACCTGAATAAAAAAAAGCCTGACAAGAAAAATGATTCCCACCAAGGCAAAAACTATCTGAACTATTTCGCGCCTGCCCTCATTCATAACCGTCTGCGCTGTGGGGTTAAAAATTGAAGCAGCACAATTACCAACTTGGTAAACATTAAACTGGCAACAATTTTAAGCATGGTGTACCAAAACAACGTAAAGCCCGAGGCTTCCACAAAGAACAATACCAGGTGATGCAAGAATACCAGTGGTAATGAATAAACTAAAAACCATTGCAAGCCATTGGCCGCCACCGTAGCGGTAGAACCACTATCGTACCCACCTTGGGGTGTAATGGTGTTAAGCCAATAGTTACGCAGGTAGGCTACTAACACTGTAGCCAGTGCATGCAACCCCATGCTATTGTAAAATACGTCAACCGAAAAGCCTAACAGAAATCCGGCAAGCATTAGTAACAATGTGTTGGTTTCGATGGGCAGCAACAGAATAAAGGCAATGTATAAAAAACAAAAGGCTGTATTAAACAACACCACGTTGCGCAGCACCAGTACCTGCATGAGCAGGTATGCAATAAATAGTAGTAGTTGTACAATCCCTGATCGATTCATCGCGGTTCGCCTCTCGTTACTTTTTCCAACGAATCTTTTTCATGTTTAAGCTTACTTTTTATCACCTCTACAAAAGCCAGGCGTCCAAAGTCTTGCGAAAGTTCTATTTCTATATCCCAAAAAGGAGTTTCCGGCCTTAAGGTAACATCGGTTATTAGTCCAATCATTATCCCTTCCGGAAATACAGCATTATACCCCGATGTAACAATGGTATCGCCTACAACCGGGGCTGCATGGCGCGGAATAAATTGCAAGGTGGTGTGGCGCTGATCGATACCATTCCACCGCACTGTACCAAAATGATGGGTGCGCTTTATCATTCCCGATACTTGTTCATCTACATTTAGTAATGAAATTACTACCGCATACCGATCGGAAACTGATTTTACTTTTCCAACGGCACCGGCATCGCCAATTACAGCCATACCGGGAGCTAACCCATCGGCTTTGCCTTTATTAATGGTGATAAAATTTTTGTACAGGTGGGTAGAGTTGGCCATTACTTTAGCACTTACAAAATCAAATTGATTAATGCGGGCCGTATCGGCCGTTGCCTCTGTAAGTTGAATGCGGGTTCGTTCTAAATCCCTTCTTAGTTCGGCATTTTCGCGTGCTAAATCTTCGTTAATGGTACGAAGTGAAAAATACTCGCGCACCCCTTGCGAAAAACCCAGTAACTGAGCCGATACCTGATTAGACGAATTGAAATACTTTGTGCTTTGGTATTGGTTATTCTCAATCACCAACCAGGCACACAGGAGTTCTAAAAACAGAAAAGTGAAAAAAGCCCGAAACTCGTAAATAAAATTTAAGAGCCGCTCCATTCTGTCAGGTCATCAATACTTTGCGGTAATGATCCAGGTTTTTGAGTGCGGCCCCGGTACCCCTTACTACTGCACGCAGCGGATCGTCTGCAACGTGTATGGGTAGCTTGGTTTTTAACGAAAGTCGTTTATCCAAACCCCGTAACATGGCCCCGCCACCGGTCAGGTAAATACCTTGCTCGTAAATATCGGCCGATAGCTCGGGTGGCGATAACTCCAATGCTTTTAATACAGCTTCTTCCAGTTTGGAAATAGACTTATCCAGCGCGAAGGCTACTTCCGAATAGGAAATCTTGATTGTTTTAGGAATACCCGTCATCAAATCGCGGCCACGGATTTCATAATCCTCTGGCCCGTCATCTAATTCGGTAAGGGCTGAACCAACTTCAATCTTTACTCGTTCGGCTGAACGTTCACCTATTAGCAGGTTATGTTGCCTGCGCATATAATCTAGAATATCGCGATTAAACGTATCGCCCGCTATACGGATGGACTGATCGCATACAATTCCCGAAAGGGCAATCACGGCAATATCGGTAGTACCTCCGCCAATATCTACAATCATATTACCCACGGGTTGTTCAATATCAATACCAATACCAATAGCGGCTGCAATCGGTTCGTGAATCATATATACTTCTTTGGCGTTGGCATGTTCGGCCGAATCGCGCACGGCACGTTTCTCTACTTCGGTAATGGCCGATGGAATGCAGATTACCATCCGCAACGAAGGTGGAAACAGCCTGCGGCCGGTATCAATCAGTTTAATCATACCGCGAATCATCATCTCGGCAGCATGGAAATCGGCAATAACGCCTTCTTTTAAGGGCCGTATGGTTTTAATGTTGTCGTGAGTTTTTTCGTGCATTTGCATGGCCTCGCGACCGATGGCTAACACTTTGCCGCTTACGCGATCAAGGGCGATGATAGAAGGTTCATCTACCACTACTTTGTCTTTATGAATAATCAATGTGTTGGCTGTACCCAGGTCAATGGCAATGTCCTGAGTAAAGAAATCGAAAAGTCCCATTCGTTCCGGAGGTTAAAAAGTTACGAAGCCCGAAATTACTGAAATAATCCTGTGAATTTTATGAGTATTCGATTGAAAAACTTACAAGGGGTTTGGTAAGTACTCTATCACGTCCAAGGTAGGTAAACCAATAAACACTTTGTCGGCAGTGAGCAATGGTAATCCGAGTGTCTTTGCCGTGGCAGCAATAATCGCATTTGGTGTTTTCAGCGTTTTAGTTCGCCTGAGCCGTCCTGCTTCAAAACTGATTTTTTCGTTACTATGAACAACGGATACATAAGACAGGAACTTTTCAATCAGATACTCCGATTGCTGGCTTACTTTCTGACTTAACAGTTCAATTTCAGATATGAATGAGATGTAAATTTGTTTGTTTTCCAGAAGGGCTTCTAAAGTCTTGTCTCCATTCAGATGGTAAATAATGATATTCGTATCTATCAGAATCTTATTACCACTCATCTCTAAGGCTTCGTTGGATTTCTACCGGATTACCTTCAAATTTTACTTTACCAGTAAAAAGATGAGCCGGAAATCCCTGTTTCTTTTGGCTAAGCTTTCGGAGTTTGCTTTCCATAGATCGCTTTGATTCACCTTTTTTTATCTTAACCACTGTCTTCATAAACCAAATATATTAAATCAATACTAATGCTTAAAGTGCCTGATGCCTGTAAACACCATCGCCATGTTGTGCTTGTCGCAGAAATCTATTGAGTCCTGATCTTTGATGGACCCTCCGGGTTGAATTACTGCTTCGATACCTTCACCATGCGCAATCTCCACACAATCCGGAAACGGAAAGAAAGCATCAGAAGCCATTACCGCTCCTTTCAGATCAAATCCAAATGCTTTGGCTTTTTCTATAGCTTGCTTAAGCGCATCCACGCGACTGGTTTGACCAACTCCACTGGCCAGCAACTGACCATTTACCGCCAGAATAATGGTGTTGGACTTTGTGTGTTTACAGATTTTGCTTGCAAAGAGCAGGGCTTCAACTTCATTAGCAGTAGCCACGCGTTTGGTTACCGGCTTCAAGTCTTCCTTCGAGTCGGTTTTCAGATCAAGATCCTGTTCAATTACGCCATTTAGTAAACTCTTAAACTGACGGGTAGCGGTAAGCGCCTGCTTTTGCTTCAGGATAATCCGGTTCTTTTTTGTCTTTAGTAAGTCGAGCGCAGCCGGTTCATAATCAGGAGCAATTAAAATCTCAAAGAATAACTTATTTAATTCTTCGGCTGCAGCCAGATCAATTTTTTTGTTGGTTGCCAACACACCACCAAAAGCAGAAATGGTATCGGCCTGAAATGCTTTGAGGTAAGCTGTCTTTACATCAGCACCCGTTGCTACTCCGCAGGCATTGGTATGTTTAATAATTACAAATGCCGTTTCGCCATCAAACTCTTTTACCAGGCTAACAGCCGCATCTACATCCACCAGGTTGTTATACGAAAGTTCTTTGCCATTCAATTGATCGAACAACTCATCCAGTTTACCAAAGAACACGCCTTGCTGATGTGGGTTTTCGCCATAGCGTAACACCTTACCTTGTTGAATGCTGGTTTTAAAACTTGGAATATTTTGCTGCTGGTTGAAATAACCAAAGATAGCCGAATCGTAATGCGAGGTAACATCGAACGCTTTGGCTGCAAAATGTTTGCGGTCTTCCAAATCGGTGCTTCCATTTTTAGATTGCAGTAGTTCTAATAGTTGGTTGTATTGAGTGCGAGCCGAAACAATTAACACATCGTTGAAGTTTTTGGCTGCACCACGAATCAACGAAATTCCACCAACGTCAATCTTTTCAACAATGTCTTCTTCGCTGCCGCCTCTGGCAACGGTTTCTTCAAACGGGTAGAGATCTACAATTACCAGGTCGATTGGGCCAATGCCGTATTCTTTTGCTTGTGCCAGATCACCAGCGTTTTCTCTTCGGTAAAGAATGCCACCAAAAATTGCGGGGTGTAACGTTTTTACGCGACCACCAAAAATGGATGGATAGTTGGTGAGCTTTTCAACCGGTACTACCGGGTAACCCAGCTTTTCAATAAACTCCTGTGTGCCACCGGTAGAAACAAACTCAACACCTTGTTTACCTAAAAAGTGAATGATGGGTTCGAGGTTATCTTTATAATAAACTGAAACGAGTGCGCGGGTAATTTTTACAGTGGCCATGAGTTGATAAGTGAGGTGCAAAAATGCAGATAATCAATCTATCACGCAACGCAGTGCTCAGTTTAACCGCAGAGTTCGCCAAGGAGCGCGGAGATTATTTGATTGAAGAGCCCTCAACTCTGCAAATCTTCGCGAACTTTGCGGTTTCATTTAATAGCAATGAAACTCTTCTTACAAATAGAACTCATACAATGGCAGGAAGCCGGCTACCAAAAACCAATGCTAAATTATGCTTCCAGTCTTTCCGATGATCTGATTGGCGCTGAGTTGGACAATCAATCGGATGGTACGATTGCCGATCTGGTTATTCGCCTTTGCGATCAGGCTGAATCTGTTTTTGTATTGATTCATGCTCAACCCGAAGAACCTTTAGGCGTAACACTAAAACTGATTCAGCATTTGCTTCGCAAGCAAGAAAAGATTTACAAAGTTGTTTTGGCCGGCCATCACCTCAGTCTGGAGCGTTTGCTCTCAACATTGAACGAAAAATTTGTAAAGGAAAATGATCCGGAAAAGATTAAGTCGGCTATTCAGATGTTTGCTCAACTTAAGCCCGAGAGATAATCGCGCTCTTCCATTGCTTCTACTTCAATACTAAAATCATCTGCATCCATAAAAGCCGGAAACTTATCGCGGTAAGCTTGCAACGCATGTGCATTTAACGACATCGTTTTTACTGTTTCCACATCTTCTACCGAAAAGAACGTATCGCCTTTAGGGCCGATAAATGCAGAGAGTCCGTTATACTCCACGCCATTACCATCTAAACCTACCCGGTTTACACCTACTGCATAGCTCAGGTTTTCGATGGCACGTGCTTTCAATAAAGTTTCCCACGCGTTAGATCGTACTTTTGGCCAGTTGGCCACATATATCAATAAATCGTACGAGGGTTTTCTTAACGATGCATTCCAACGGTTGCGGCTCCACACCGGAAAGCGCAAATCGTAACAAATCAACGGGCAGATTCTCCAACCTTTCCAATGGCCTATCAACAAACTTTCGCCTTGCGAAAACACCTGGTTTTCTTCGGCCATGCGAAACAAGTGGCGTTTGTCGTAGGTTTTAAAAGTGCCCCCTGGCTCCATCCATAACAATCGATTATAAAAACGATCGTGGACGTTGGCAATAAAACTTCCCAATATCAAAGCCCCGGTTTGATCGGCCATTTGGCGCATCCACTTGGTAGTGCGCATGTTCATGTGCTCGGCCAGTTTAGGGGCCTTCATGGTAAAGCCCGTAGTAAACATTTCCGGCAAAACAATCACATCAGTCGATTCGCCAATCTGCCAGATTTTCTCCTCGAACATGGCCAGATTGGCACCAATATCTTCCCAATGAAGATCAGATTGGATAATGGTGATTTTTAAGTCTTGCATGGCACTTATTCGGGACTGCAAAGAAAGCAATCCGGGGCCAAATTGTGAACCCTTATTTCACAAAACCCGCTAAAGTTTTCTTAGAATTTCGCCTGCTTTTTCCAGGGTAGCTTCATTTTTGGCAAAACAAAAACGCAGAAGTTGCTGATTATCTCCATTCTGGTAAAAAGCCGACACCGGAATGGGGGCCAGTTTCAGTTCTTCGGTCATCCACTGGGCCATTTCCTTTTCAGGAAGTGTTTTTACGCCTGCATACGATAGCAGTTGAAAATAACTTCCGTAACAAGGCAAAGGTTTTAATGATGTGCCTTTTATGGCATTTAAAAAATAATCGCGCTTACGCTGATAGAATTGACCCAACTGCAAATAGTGATCGGGTGTAGCCAGATATTCGGCTAAAGCTAATTGCACCGGTGTGTTTACACTAAAGGTGATAAACTGATGCGTCTTTCGGATTTCTTGTGTGAGGTGTGGTGGAGCTACCGCATACCCAACCTTCCAACCGGTGGCATGAAACGTTTTTCCAAACGAAAATATAGCTACGCTGTGTTGCGCTAAGCCGGGATATTTTAAAACACTTTCGTGTGATGTGTTATCAAAAATAATCCGCTCGTAAACTTCATCGCTCAATACAATAATGTTGTGCGCTTGTGCGATGGCTTCCAGTTGTTTCAAATCAGCTTCGCGCAGAATAGAACCCGTGGGGTTGTGCGGGGTGTTGACAATAATAAGTCGAGTGCGCGGTGTGATCGTAGCTTTAACCTGCAGCCAATCGATGGCAAAGTGAGGCGGGCGTAGAGCAATGTGTATGGGCACACCACCATTCAAGCGGATGGATGGATCGTACGAGTCGTAAGCAGGATCAAAGACAATTACTTCATCGCCTTGCTGTACAAGTGCCGCTATGGTTGAAAACAATGCTTCGGTTCCACCGGCTGTAATGGTTATTTCGGTTTCAAAATCGGTAGTGCGCTGATACGTTGTTGAAACTACATCAGCAATTGCTTTTCGCAGTGCTGGTGTACCCGGCATAGGTGCATATTGATTATGGCCCTCCTTTAAATATTTATAAATCAGCTCTACTATTTCTTCCGACACCGGAAAATCAGGAAAGCCTTGCGATAAATTAATGGCACCCTGCTCCAGCGCCATACGCGACATAACCGTGAAGATGGATGTGCCTACATCGGGGAGGCGGGAGATGAGATTCAAAATTTTAAATTCAGAATTCAAAATTCATTTCTACTTCTTCAAAGGTGCAGCAATCCTATATTCCGTATCTACATCGCCTTTACTGATGTTGGCCAGTTTGCCTTTCAGCATTCGCTTTTTAAGCGGGCTCAGGTAATCGATAAACAGTTTACCTTCAATATGATCGTACTCATGCTGGATGATACGGGCTTTCATACCATCAAACTCTTCTTCAAACGCATTCCAGTTTTCATCAAAATATTTAATGCGTACCGTTTTCTTGCGTAATACTTCCTCGCGAATGTTGGGAATACTCAAACAGCCTTCTTCAAATCCCCACTCCTCGCCATGCTCATCTATAATTTGTGGATTAACAAAGGCTTTTTTAAAGTCCTTCAAAGTAGGCTCATCTTCCAGCGAGGTGCCATCCACAATAAAAAGCCTGATACTTTTACCAATTTGTGGAGCAGCGAGGCCAATGCCATTTGCTTCATGCATGGTTTCAAACATGTCGGCAATTAATTGGGTTAAATCGGTACCTTTCTCGATATCGGAAGCGCGTTTGCGTAAAACCGCATCGCCATACATTACTATCGGGTAGATCATGCCTTTGTATTAAGGCACAAAGGTAAAAAATCAGCGTGAAGGTTTCTAAAGTTGGTAACCTTTGTAAGCTGCCACAAAAGTTTAACAAGCTTATTTACGCATGGTAAGGAAATCCTGCAGAATGAGTACGGCACTTATTTTATCTACATTTCCCTTTGTTTGGCGATCTTTCTTTTTAGCACCACCTGCCAGCAGGGTTTGTTGGGCAATGGCCGAAGTAAACCGCTCATCGATGGTGGAAATTTGAACCTCCGGAAAAGTTGATTTAAACTTTTCTACAAAAGCACGCACGGCCGGGGCCGTTTCAGAATCGGTGTTGTTCAACTTTTTGGGCAACCCGATTACCACAGCTTCAACCGGTTCTTTCTTAAAGTAGTCGGTTAGGTATTTGAATAAATTTGTTGTTTCAACCGTATCTAATGCGGTAGCAATAATTTTAAGTGGATCGGTTACTGCCAAACCGCTGCGTTTGGTTCCGTAGTCAATAGCCAGCAATCTTCCCATTAGTTAAATTTGGAGCGCTCAAAGAATTTTTTCTTTACTTGATTCTCAAGTGCCATCGCTTTCGGAAAAAGTATTTCGTTTTCAACACGGGCGTGTGTAATCAGGCTTTTTTCAAACCGCATCAGTTCGGTGTAAATCACTTTTACATGCAGTGGGGCATCGGCTGTCAGGTGATAATCTTTCGTGATTTTTCGAATGCCAGCCATCTCATCATCGTGAGCTTCGTGTTCTACGGCACATTGCTGGAGTGCGCTTTTCTCCATCATGTAATACAAACGGGCCGGGTTGGCTTTGCCATGCGCTGCCTTTTCCAGAAGGTTTATGTACTTGAAAAGCGTATCTTCCTCTTCGTAGATGTGGTGGATAAAATCTTCCAGAAAAAGCGGAAAAAGAATTTTTAAATCTTTTTCAACATGATCGTATTGCTGGTGGTTGGCCTTGAAACTTTCTACTAATCGGCCTATGTAAGGCAGCTTATGTTTTACAAAAATAAAGTGTGCATGCTTCAGGTACTCTATTATCAGGTCGAGCGGGTAACTCATCAACGGAAGTTCAGATTCTGTAAAATGGATACCGGGTTGTTCCAGTTCCTTTAATACCGAATCCACACTCAAACCCTTTTCCCGACAAACTTGTTCTAATGTATGTTCTGAGTATTCGTAAAAGCGGATGCCGAAATAGTACAGTACATAAGCCCGTACATTATCTTGTTCTACCAATTCTGCAATACTTCGGCTTTTCAAGGCAGGTTGTTTTTTTGATTGGGTAAATATAACAAACAGGCATAGGTAAAAAATTAACTTCGCAAACAATTAATTTGGAACTTCCGTTAAAGTAACTTTCGGAGCAGATAACTTATATGGAAGAGCAGAAGAATTCATCGTATCAGATCAGCCTGCCGCTAATTCTTTGTATTGGCCTGGCAGCGGGTGTATTAATTGGTGCAAGCATTACCGATAAATCGGGCGGGCCTGAAATAAACCAAGATGTTCAGAAATTCAGAGAAGTGCTGGGGTTGGTAAAAAATGAATATGTGGATGATGCCGAAACAAGCCAATTGGTGGAAGACGCAATAGGCCACATGCTGGGTAAGTTAGATCCTCATTCTTCCTATCTGTCGGCTCAGGATCAGGTTGCTGCCAATGAAGACCTGCAGGGAAATTTTGAAGGCATTGGTATTGAGTTTAATATTTTTCACGATACACTGGTGGTGGTAGCTGCCTTAAGCGGAGGGCCATCGGAATCGGTAGGGTTACAGGCGGGAGATAAAATTGTAAAAGTCAACGATAAGAATATAGCCAGCATTGGCCTGTCGAACCGGGATGTGCAGAAATACCTGAAAGGCCCTAAAGGTACCGAAGTTAAAATTGAAGTAGTGCGCAGAAATAACCCCACGCCTATAACATTCACAATTATCCGCGATAAAATTCCACAATTCTCAGTAGATGCTGCTTACCTTATCAATCATGAAATTGGTTACATTAAAGTAAACCGGTTTTCGCAAACAACTTATAAAGAGGTGAAAGAGGCAATGAGCAAATTAAAACGCGAAGGCATGACCAAGTTGATACTTGATCTGCAGGGTAACCCCGGTGGCTACATGGATCAGGCTGTAGATATTGCCGATGAGTTTCTGGAGAAAGGAAAGAAAATTGTGTTTACAAAAAGTCATGAAAGAAAATACGATGAACAACATTTTGCTACCGAGCGAGGCGATTTTGAACAAGGCGATTTAATAGTACTGGTTAATGAGAGCAGTGCTTCCGCATCTGAAATTGTGGCCGGAGCCCTGCAGGATAACGACCGTGCATTGATTGTAGGCCGCAGATCGTATGGAAAAGGTTTGGTGCAACGACCGTTCAGACTTAACGATGGCTCGGAAGTAAGACTTACCATATCGCGTTACTATACACCCAGTGGCCGCTCCATTCAAAAACCTTATAACAACCTGGAAGCGTACGATCAGGATATTAGCGAGCGCTATAAAAAAGGGGAGTTCTTCTCGGCCGATAGTATTCACTTTAATGATTCGTTGAAATACGAAACTGAGAATGGGCGCTCCGTTTATGGAGGAGGTGGCGTAATGCCCGATTATTTCGTTCCGCTTGATACTGCCCTGGGAGGAAGCCGCTACTTTAACCAATTGTTTGCCGCAAACGTGTTGCGCGAGTTCGCTTTTAGCTACGCAGCCACAAACAAACAGCGCTTACGCGATAAAGGTTACCCCGACTATTTACATCATTTTGAAGTTACCGATGCCATGCTGAACCAAGTGGTGGCCATGGGTGTTAAAAACAAAATTCAACCCCGGCCAAAAGACCTGGAAAAACACAAACGCTATTTTCAGATTTACATCAAAGCCGAAATTGCCCGCAACGTGTGGGATAATCAAAGCTTCTATCCGGTTATAAACGAAACCAACGAAGTGCTGCAACAAGCCATCAAACTTTTTGATCGCATCCCTGAATTAAATCGGAGTAAATTGTAACCTTGCTGGTGCGGGATGTTTATCACATAATTGTTTTCATAGCGCGTTGATTTTTCTACCTTCACCACATCAACTCGCTTCACCATGTATTACCATCGTTTAGGAAAAATTCCGCATAAGCGCCACACACAATTTCGTCAGCCAGATGGCAGTCTTTACAAAGAAGAACTGGTTAGCTCGGAAGGCTTTTCCGGAATTTATTCCAACCTGTATCACATCAACGCCCCTACCCGCATCAAGGCACTGAAAGATCCGGTAAAGTATGGCCCGCAACTCATAAAAGACTATGCGTTACGGCAAACACATTTGAATACGAGTAAAGTAACTACCACGGGCCACGATTATCTATCTGCACGCAAAGTGTTGTTGGCGAATAATGATTGTTCAATATCTATTTGTTCACCAGTGCAACGCAAAATGGATTACTTCTATAAAAATGCGGAGGGCGATGAAGTGATTTATATTCACGATGGACACGGGGTATTGATTTCACCTTTCGGGAAACTGGAGATAAAGCAAGGCGATTATGTAGTAATTCCGCGTACGGTAATTTATAAGTTGGAGTTTGCAGATGGGCCATTGCGTTTGTTAATCATTGAGGCGGCCTCACCTGTTGAAACCGTAAAACGCTATCGCAACGAATTGGGCCAGTTAGGCGAACATGCTCCGTATTGCGAGCGCGACATGCGGCCACCTATGGAATTAATTACCGACACCAGTAAGGGTGAGTTTTTAATGAAGATCAAGAAGCAGGGGTATTTGCATCAATACGTTTATGATTACAGTCCGTTAGACCTGATAGGTTGGGATGGATTTTTATGGCCGTATGCTTTTTCCATTCACGATTTTGAACCGATAACCGGTCGTATTCATCAACCACCACCGGTGCATCAAACTTTTCAGGCCCACAATTTTGTAATCTGTTCATTCGTACCGCGCCTGTTCGATTATCATCCGCTGGCCATTCCGGCACCATACAATCACAGCAACATCGATAGCGATGAGGTGTTGTATTATGCCGAAGGAAATTTTATGAGTCGCAGGGGAATTGAACGCGGCTCATTTACGTTACATCCGGGAGGTTTGCCACACGGGCCACATCCGGGTACGGTAGAAAAAAGCATTGGCGCAAAAGAAACTCATGAGTTGGCAGTGATGATTGATACTTTTAAGCCTTTATATCTTACCGAAGATTCATTAGAGTTTTTGGATAAGAATTATCCTATGAGTTGGACCGACAATAGTGAAGGTGGGTTTAATGAAATTAATACGCCTTAATAAAACAAAAGTTATTATGAGTACAAATCAAATACAAAAAAAACTGCAGGATGTAATTGAAACAGGGGACACCAGACTCTTAAAAATGCTTTATGCGGTTGCCAAAGAATATAATGATGAGAATTTTGCCTTACCTGGCAAAGCCATGTCAGTCAAAACTTTAAAAACAAGAGTTAACTCCGCTAAAAGAAGAATTCAATCGGGTCAATTCACCACACAAGCTGAACTTGATAAAGAAATGAAGTCGTGGTGAAGTTAAGAAAAATCATTTGGGATGATGAGGCTAAAAAATCTCTACGATCAATTTATGATTATATTAAAGTTAGAGAATCTGCTTCAACAGCAATTCGCGTTAGAGGCGAGATCATAAAGCAGATCAAATCTCTACCTCTATTTCCAGAAAAATTTGCCCGCGAACCATACTTCATAAATCATTCAGGTAACGTAAGATTTAAAGTGATCTGGAGCTATAAAATTATATACGAGATTACCGATAGACATATCTTGATTTTAGATATTTTTCATACAAGTCGAAATCCATCTGAAATCGAATCAAAGGATTATTAATTTATGAAAACTTTATTAACCTACTATTTATTATTAATCAATACAATAGCCTTAGCCCAACCCAACATTACCGGATCGTGGCAAGCCGGCACCGATGAAAACCTGATGGTGATGATTGTGGCTGATAAGTTTTACTCCGTTGCTGTTTATAATCAAAAAGATAAAAGTTACATCGGCACCTACGGTGGTACGTTTCGTATTGAAAAAAACGAATTCATTTACCTGAATGAGTTCAACACTTTTAACAAAGAAGATATTGGCGTAGAAAATCGTACTACCTTTCAACTTGCAGGGAATAATTTCAAGCTGGGTTCAACTAAAATTGTTTGGGACTTCAAAAAGTTGGATGATGGCAAACCCGGTCAACTGGCAGGTGCCTGGTTAATTACGGGGCGTGTAACCGGTAACGGTATGCAAACCATGACTCCCGGTGCGCGTAAAACCATGAAGATACTTTCGGGCACACGCTTTCAATGGATTGCCTACAACAGCGAAACAAAAGAATTTTCCGGAACCGGTGGCGGAACTTACACTACCGAAAACGGTAAGTACACTGAAACCATTGAAGTATTTTCGCGCGATAACAATCGCGTAGGCGCAAAACTTGAATTTGATTTTTCATTTGTAGATGGTAACTGGCGCCACAGTGGCAAGAGTAGTGCCGGCCAACCTATCGATGAAATCTGGACGCAACGCCAAAAATTAGGAATCTGAACTTATTACTGCGAATAGGCGTCAGACCGCTGTTTGAAAGAGTAAGCAAGCGGTCAGACGCCTAACATTTAATTAACAATTAAAAAAATTATACCATGTCTGTCTTTTCCATGCCCCTATTCATCCGTTGGTCGGATATTGATGCCAACCGCCACCTACGCCACTCGGTATATTATGATTTTGCAGCCGCTGCCCGTATGCAGTTGCTGAGCGAACGTGGGCTCACCACCGAAAAGTTTGAAGAGTTTGCCATCGGGCCTATTCTGTTTCGGGAAGAAGCCATCTTCCGAAGAGAGATCAGGCTGGAAGATAAAATCACGTTAACCGTTGAATTGTATAAGAGCACACCCGACTTTAGTCGTTGGAGTTTACGCCATACATTTTTAAAGGAAGATGGTACCCTGGCAACTACATTAAGTATTGATGGTTCGTGGATTGATCTGAACCTGCGCAAACTGGCGCAGCCAAACGAGTACATCAAAAAAATATTTTCAGACTTTCCAAAGTCAACCGACTTTCAATGGATAGAACTCACGAAGAAGTAATCCACTTTTCAATTACCTGAGGATAGTACCGATGTTCTAGTTGCTGCACTTTTGTAGCAATTTGTTCGGGGCTATCCGATTTTTCTACACGACATTTTTGCTGCGATAAAATTTTACCCTCATCGTAATGTGCATTTACTTGGTGAATAGTAATGCCTGTTTCAATTTCGCCCGCAGCTTTAACCGCTTCGTGCACCCGCATTCCATACATACCCTTGCCTCCAAACTTCGGTAACAATGCCGGGTGAATATTGATGATACGATTCGGAAACGCTTCAATTATATTTTGAGGAATCAACCATAGAAATCCGGCTAAAACAATATGTGTTGCTCCCGCTGCCCGTAGTACACTTACTATTTCATCGCTTTCTCGGAATTGTACTTTATTAAAAACCAACGTTGCAATATTATAACGCGCAGCCCGCTGCAACCCATACGCCTCAGCATTATTACTTAATAGCAATGCAACTTTTATCAACTCGTGATTTTGAAAATGCTCCATGATTTTTTCTGCGTTCGATCCACTACCGGAAATAAAAATTGCAATACGTGCCAGACTCATATCAAAATCAAATCGCTAAATAAAAACCATACTTAAAATACCCAACAACATAATGATTTTACACCATTGACTGAGCCAATAAAAATCCTTTTTGGTGTCGGCTACTATTAACCGGCCCACAAAAAATGCCAAGGGTAAAAAAAGAAACACCAGAAAATAATACTCGGGCAATTTGGTGTGCTCGTAATTCAGATACATGACTACACCCGCAAACAGAATCAGTAAGCCATAAATAACCCACTTGGTTTTTCGCAAGCCCCACACAATCGGCAATGTTTTACAGCCAAAGGTATTATCACCTTTTAGGTCTTCCATGTCCTTTACAATCTCACGCACCAGCGTAATGAATAAAGCAAACACTGCATAAATTGTTACCAGCGCATAATTTTCATAGTACACTACGTTCACTAACCAAACCGATAAACCAGTTAACAGTGCTACAACAAAATTTCCTATAAAGGGTTGCCGCTTTAAATTGTTGGAATACCACCATAACAAAAAAGCTGAAACAACATGGATAGCTGCCAAGCGCAGGCTGAGCAAAAATCCCAACGCTATTCCCGTTACAGAAAGAAATGTATGAAAGAACAAGGCATACCTACGGGTAATACCTTTGCCAATTACCACTCGTTCTGGTTTGTTGATCAAATCGATCTTGATGTCGTAATAATCATTGATGATGTATCCTGCAGCGGCAATAATGGCTGTTGAAACTGCGAGCACCAGTAACTGCCAATCCCAAACCAAAGATTTGTCAATCAGAAAACAAGCCGCGAAATACTGGGCCATACCAATAATAACCAGATTCCATAACCGGGTTAGTCGGATGAGCGCCTGCAAACTAAAAGGCTTTCGATGGGTATTGGCCATGTCCGCAAAGGTAACTGGATTTTACCTTTGCGGATGACACATTCTAAATTAAAACCGGAGTGCCAGCATCAACATAAAATTTCTGCCGGCCTGCGGATAATAAAAATTCTGACGGTATTCTGTTGGTCCACCAAAATAACCATAGGTGTAGCCATTCGATTCGTAGGCCACATCAAAAATATTATTCATTAAACCACTTAGTGAAATCTCACGCATACCTTTTGGTTTCCAGGTGTAGGTTACGCGCATGTCATTTATAAAGTAGGCATCAATTACACGATTCTGGTTAGAAGTATTATCCAGAAACTGATCGCCCACATATTTACTGAGCAAGGTAATCTCCAGGTTGGAGACAGGATTAACGGTTAAACCGGATCCGGCTATTACCGCAGGAGAAAAAGCAATATCCGTATTGATGTAAGTGTTGGTAAGCTCTATGTAGTCATCAAAGTTTTCTCCGTAATCGTACAGCACTTCGTTAAATATTTTAATCTTATTTTCGCTTAAGGTAAGATTAGCCATCCACGAAATTTTAGAACTGATTCGCCACATGGCTTCTACTTCTAAACCCGTGCGATAACTATCGGCCACATTGGTGCGAATCAACGCTCCCACATCGTTCACCTTACCAGTGGGAACTAACTGATTCTTATACTTCATGTAGTAATAGTTTACATTCAGGTTGAGATTGCGCTTGCGCCAGCGCCAACCGGCTTCCAGATCGCCCATGCTTTCATGTTTGGGAGTGGTTCCGGCCAACGCATCAATAAAATCATCGCGCACGGGCTCGCGGTTACCCACTGCATACGAAGCATAAACCTGGTTCTGTTGGTCAATCGCGTAGGTTAATCCTAACTTCGGATTGAAAAAATTAAACTGCTTGTTCACAGCAAAATCAAATTGTCGGTTTTCCTTGCCGGAAGCATCGTAATCAATGCTGCGATATTGCAAATCAACAAAGCCTTCCAATCTTTTTGTAAGGGCATAGGTATTCTTCCAATAAACAGTAAAGTCTTTCTTTACACCGCGGTTAAAGTAATATTGATAATCTTTCGGCACTTCCGAAATCTGCGCCCAGATAATCTGACCAAAATGATCGCCATCATATTTATTCCACGCACCACCTAAAACCGAATTAAGTTTTTCAGTTTCGTAATTAAGTGAATAGGTAACACCATAAAAATCATTGTCAAGCCAGCGCCTGCGAATCAAATCGGTTGATGAAATCGTTTCTCCACCAATTATTACTTCAGGTAAGCCGTAATCTTCAAAATCGTTGTCGATACGATACTCTTCATAATAGCCGCGTCCTTTTGTGTAGTGTAAAGCTCCTTGTAATGTAAGTTTATCAGTAGCCCGATGCGAGGCATGAAGCTGATAATGATCCTGCTGGTAATTGTCTTCCTGGTTTTCGTATGTGTAAAGATTAAAGGTGCGGCCTGACGCTAAAAGATTTTCCAGTTGTTGCTGATTCCAACCTTCAGCCGCAGCAGTTTCTTCCATTGCTGCTACATCGTTATTCAATCGCGATTCGGGTACACCGTACCAACTTTGATACGTAACTTCCTTGCCTCCAAAAACAATTGCCTTCAGCATCGTTTTATCACCATAATAGCCACCCGAAACAGAATAAGATTTCAAATCAGAACTGGCCCGATCGATGTACCCGTCCGAAGAAATTTTTGATAGCCGGCCATCAACTACAAATTTGTTGTTTAATAAACCGGTACCAAATGCAATGGTATTCCGTAATGTATTAAACGACCCTACCGAATTAACCACATCGGTATAAGCTACATCATTGCGCGTGTTGGTTTGCAGATTTACACTGGCACCAAACGCACCGGCACCGTTGGTAGATGTACCCACCCCACGTTGTACTTGTACACTTTGAACCGAAGTAGTAAGATCGGGAGTATTTACCCAAAACACACCCTGGCTTTCGCTATCGTTAACCGGAATACCATTTATGGTAACATTAATTCGGGTGGCATCACTTCCGCGGATGCGTAAACCGGTATAACCAACACCAGCTCCGGCATCGGAAGTACTGACCAACGATGGCGACCAATTCAACACGAATGGTAAGTCTTGCCCGAAGTTTTGTTTTTGCAGCGTTGCTTTGTTAATGGTAGTGGCCACGGTAGGCCCATTATCGTTGGCGCGCGTGGCATTCACAATTACCTGATCCGTAATCCGCACATCTTCCTGCAACGTGATTGTGTTTTCTGTTTCGGTTGCTAAACTGATTGTAAGCGTTTGATAACCTACATATCGTACTTCAGCTTCGTAGCTGCCCGCATTCAGGTTATTAAAACTGAAATAGCCCAGATTGTCCGTTACGGTAATTCGTGCAGGCGATTTTAACTGAACAGTTGCTCCGGGTAAAGGAGCAGATTGACGATCGGCTACGCGACCGCGAATGGATTGTGCGAATAGCAAGCCTGGGCATGCCAGCAGCACCGTTACAAGAATTGATTTGAACATGTTTTAATAAGTTTAAAGTCAGGCGCATAGGGGAACACGCCCTTTAACTTATTTATCTGATACACCTTGTATCAGATTGCCTCCCTTCGGCCGCATTACCGGCATCAGGTTCAGTGGGTATAATCTCAGCCCGAAATATTAAGGCACCCCTTTGTCGTTTGACGGGTCAAATGTATGCAGGAAATTTAAATCGCAACTACTATTTTTACAGAATGTACAAAGCCATAGTTAACGAGAAGTCGTTCGAAATAGAAAATACCGAAGCCGGATTTTTGGTGAACGGTAAAGATGTGGTATGGGATCTAGTGAAGATCAACGACACTACGTATCATATCTTATATCAGAACAAAAGCTATACAGCCGAGTTGGTGAAGACCGATCGCGAAACCAAAACGTTTACGTTTAAGATTAATGGCCGAACATATCCGGTTACATTAAAAGACAAGTTTGATTTGTTGCTCGAAAAAATGGGCATGAACAGCGCGGCAGGCAGCAAAGTAAATTTAGTGAAGGCACCTATGCCGGGCTTGATTGTTGATTTAAAAATTCAGATAGGCGATAGTGTAAAACCGGGCGATGCTCTGTTGATTTTAGAGGCCATGAAGATGGAGAACATTTTAAAATCTCCGGGCGAAGGAATTGTTAAAAATCTGAAAGTTAAAAAAGGCGATAGTGTAGAGAAGGGACAAGTGTTGGTGGAGTTTTGACGTTTTTGAAAAGAGTAAAATCTATGGATGTAGAATAGCCTATTTTTTTTTAACTTTAATAAACATCTCATACTATGAAGCTTGAAGATCAGGCTAAACAAGTAACAGAGTTGATGGCGGATTTGATTCCCGTTGTTGATCGGTTGGCTCAAAATCAAGAAAAAAATACGGATGTTATTACCCAGCTAATGGAAACAACACGAAAGACAAATCTTGAGATGTCTGAAATGAGAATTTCCAATATGAGACTGGCTGAAGCAATTGAAAAACTTATTCTTAAGATTGACAAGGCGGATCAATTTGAAGAAAGGCTTCTAAAGATTGAGCGGGCTGTGTTTAAATGATTTCCTAATAATTCAGCTCTAAGCCTCACCTCCTAAACCCTGGCAACGCCAGCTTAAACTTCACGGCTAGCAACCGGATTACAATTATCACTACACTTGATATAACCAGGTTTAGATTACGGCTAATCTCCAAGTTCAATAATACCAAGTAAAGAATCGCTCCCACCAAACAAGCCGTGGCATAAATTTCTTTGCGGAAGAGAACCGGAGTTTCATTGGTTAGCACATCGCGGATAACGCCACCCATAATAGCCGTGAACATACCCATAATGGCGGCAATCTCCGGGCGCACGCCCAAACCAAGTGCTTTCTCTACACCCAGAATGGTAAAGAAGGAAATGCCCAGCGTATCGAACAATAAAAATGTTTTGCGCAGGCGCAGCAGGTAATTAAAGAACAAGTACGCAATCAGCACTCCAGCTAGTATTGCATAAAGAAAATTAATATCGCCAATCCACACCAACGGATAACTGCCCAACATCATATCGCGCAGTGTGCCACCACCAATGGCGGTAACAAACCCGGTAAAGCTGGCTCCAAACAAATCGTTGTGATGATCGCGAATAGCCAGCGCGCCAGAGATGGCGAAGAAAAATGTGCCGAGAAGTTCGAAAGAGTATTGGAGGGTCATTCTTTTACAAAAGTAGACATTGGGTATCTGGCATTAGTCATTGGGCATTGGGGATTGCTGACTATTTTTTATCATAACAGTTTCTTAGTCACAATAAAACAGGTTAAAAATCCTTCAAATCATAATATATTTGCGGGATTTAAATCCGATACCTTACTACATGAAATACAAACGCATTCTCCTTAAGCTCAGTGGCGAAGCCCTGATGGGTTCTAAAAACAGTAATATTGATCCGGCTGTATTGGAACAATATTCGGAAGAGATAAAAGCAGTTAAGGAGCAAGGCGTTGAAGTGGCGATTGTAATTGGTGGTGGTAATATTTTCAGAGGCGGGCAAGCCGAAGCGTTGGGCATCGACCGCGTGCAGGGCGACTACATGGGTATGCTGGCAACGGTAATTAATGCAATGGCCTTACAAAGTGCGCTGGAACGTCACGGCATGTACACCCGATTGATGGCCGGTATAAAAATGGAGCAGGTTTGCGAGCCGTTTATCAGGCGCAGGGCGATCCGCCACCTTGAAAAAGGACGGATTGTTATTTTTGGTGCTGGTATTGGTAATCCTTATTTCACAACCGACTCTACCGCCAGTTTACGGGCCATCGAAATTCAGGCCGGTGTGGTGTTGAAAGGAACACGAGTAGATGGTGTATATGATAAAGACCCCGAGAAATTTAAAGATGCCGTGCGCTACAGCCAACTGAGTTTTCAGGAGGCTTACCAAAAAAAGTTGAACATTATGGACATGACAGCATTTACGCTGTGTCAGGAAAACAAATTGCCCATAATCGTATTCGATATGAATAAAAAAGGCAACTTATTGAAGATTGCCAAAGGTGAAGAAGCGGGTACATTAATTAGCTAATTGTATGTTCAAATTAATTCTTGAGTTGGACGGAAAGTCGTATCTCCTTTCTTCAGTAAACATTGGTAAGTATAACCGTAGTTCGGAATACGAACCAAGCCCTTCAGACAACTCGCTTCAACTTCAAATACGAACACTAAAAATGGACAATTTTCTATGGAGATGGGTTGGCAGCGAAACGGTAACTAAAAAGAATGGAAAAATTAAATTGATAGATGCGAGTAGCGAAGCGTTGCTTCAAACCTATTCATTTGAACAAGGGTATTGTGTATCCAGCAATCTGAATCTCATGAGTGGAAGCGATGCAAGTGAAGTGGGTATCTCCTTGGTGGCATCAAAAATCACCATTGAAATTCATGAACACCTCAGCCCTGTTATGGGCGAAAGAGGTTCACCTGAATAATAACCTGAAATTATAACTATGGAAGAATTAGAATTATTTCTGGACGAAGCCAAAGAGCAAATGGGCAAAGCACTTGTGCACGTGAGTAATGAGTTAGCCAAAATCAGAGCCGGCAAAGCCAATCCCAACATGTTGGATGGTATTCAGGTTTCCTATTACGGAACCATGAGCCCCCTTAACCAGGTTGCTTCGGTTACGGCACCGGAAGCCCGCACATTGTTTATTAAACCCTGGGAAAAAAGTTTGATTCAGGAAATTGAAAAAGCTATTATGATTGCCAACCTGGGTCTTACACCGCAAAACGATGGCCAACAGGTTATTATTAATATACCCATGCTTACAGAAGAGCGCAGAAAGCAATTGGTACGGCAGGCATCGCAGGAATGCGAACAAGGTAAAGTTAGTGTGCGCAGCATTCGCAAAGAAACAAACGAACAGCTTAAAAAAATCAAAGGCGTTTCGGAAGATGATGTAAAAAATGCGGAAGAAACCGTTCAAAAACTTACCAACGAATTTATCGAAAAAATTGATGCGCTTCTGAAAAAGAAAGAGGCCGAAATTATGACGGTTTAATTTGAAGATTTGAAAATTAGCCAATTTGAAAATTACGTCTCATGTAAACTTCATTTTCAAATTCTCAAATCAACTCATTTTCAAATCAATTTATGCATCCCATTCTCTTTAAAGTCGGATCGTTTACCATTTATACCTATGGGTTTTGCATTGCCTTGGGTGCGTTACTGGGTTTTCTTTACATGTACTGGCAAGGCAAAAAACAATACAGCCTTACGTTCGATCAAAGCAATAATCTTTTTATCCTATTAGTACTTGCAGGAGTTGTAGGCGGCAAGTTCTTCATGATTTTCGAAGATCCCTCACTGTACCTCAGTCAACCCCAAAAACTTTTTTCAGGAAGTGGTTTTGTGTTTTATGGTTCGTTGCTCACGTGTATTCCGGTAATGCTGTGGTACTTTAAAAAAATAAAAGTGTCCGTGCTGGGCATGCTGGATGTGATGGCCGTAGTAACCTGCATTGTGCATGGCTTTGGCCGTGTGGGTTGTTTTATGGCCGGTTGCTGTTACGGGTTGCCAACCGATAGTTTTCTAGGTGTGGTTTTCAGCAACCCCGTTTGCCAGGCCGAACCGCTGCACACACCGCTCTACCCAACTCAATTATTCGAGGCCGCTTTTATTTTTTTTATTTTGATTGTGCTTCTTATCCTGAAAAAGAAGAAAAATTTTGACGGACAACTTTTCCTTATCTACCTGATGGTGTACGCAGTGGGCAGAGGTGTTTTGGAAATGTTCCGGGGTGATATTGAACGCGGGTTCTTAATTGAAAATATTCTTTCCAACTCCCAGTTCATTTCTATACTCGTAATTTCTGTTGCACTTTATTTCTATATTCGTCTTAACAGAATCAAAAAAATAACCCGCTAACTATGGAACAGGAAGGCTTTGTAAAGAAAACCGTACGCTCAACTGTAAAGTGGATTAAGCGAATTGCAGTGATAGCGCTTTTGCTGGGTATTAGTGCGCTGGCTTTTGCTTATTGGGGTGTTTATGAAAAGGGAACGATGGCCGGCAAGGTGCTTCGTGTAACCGAAAAAGGTGTATTGTTTAAAACATACGAAGGGAAGATCAGCCTTGAGTCGTTCGGGGCATTAAAAGGTGTTAGTCCGGTTGCAGAAACGTTCGATTTTTCTATTGAAGGCGATCAAACGGAAGTGATCAAACAGTTAGAAGAAGTTGCCTTAAGTGGCGAACGTGTTAACCTCCATTTTGTGAAACGCTATGTTCGTTTTCCCTGGCGGGGCGATACCAAGTATTTTGTAGAGAAGGTGGAGCGGGCTAGCTCTAACTAACATGCGAGATATCTCTGCGAAACATGGCGTAAGGGTAAATTTTATCATACTTTGATACAAAGTAAGGATAAGCTAATCCAACCCCGATACCAACAACTTATCTAAATCTTCCTTTTCTTTCATTGAAACCCCTCTAGTGTTTTGTATCTCTGGTTGGTGGTTGTTAGTTGTTAAAATTATTGGCCTGTCTTTATAGATAATTCTTTCGCGAAAAACGGTGTCAGGCTTGGTGGTAAGGTAAACCGTATCGTGCATTAAAACTTTTTCAACTCTTGTTACTGGAATGGAAGGTTCTGATTTACCCAACCACCATCCACCAAAACCGAACAGCATAGCAATCATGGCATAACCAATCCAAACTTTTCGCAGACTAAAATTCACTGCAGGTTGTTGCTGACGCAATGCGCGTTTCAATTTCAAAAGAGACTCATCGCTTTTGTTCAATACCGGATTTTCAGCAAACCATTTCTTCATTTTCAATCCGGATAAGCGAAGGTCTTCGTACTCCTGCGGACTGGTTACAAACCGATTTATGAGTTTTAATTCGTTGGCTGTTAATTCCGAATAGAATTTATCCGCTAGCAACTTTTCAAAATCTTCATACTCATTTCCAACATGCGTATTCATACTGTTTTTTCTTTAAGTACAACCTTATACTCATTCAATTCTATTGCCAATTGTTTGCGCAAATAAAACAACCGCGACTTCACCGTACCTTCGGGCATAAATACAATCTGGCTGATCTGTCCTATGCTTAACTCTTCTTCATAGCGGAGTAAAAAAATAGTCTTATCTTCTTCCTCCAATGTTTCCAGTAGCATAGCCAACTTATCGTGTGCCGAAAATAAATCCAGTTCCCGATCTAAATCACGCGACTGCTTTACTTCAATCCCATCTAATCGCTGATTCTGTTTTTTACGATATTCGTTTTTACACATGTTGTGCGCCACCGAATAAGCCCAGGTTGAAAATTTTCTATTTGTATCAAATTGTTGTGGATTGTGAATAATTTTCAAAAACAAATCATGCAACAAGTCTTCAGCCAGCGCTCTATTATTCCAAAGCATACGCGTAAAATAGCGCAGCAGGGATGTGCTGTACCGCGCATACAATTCTGTAAACGCAGCCTCACGTCCCTGCCGGATTTCATGCATCAACTCCTCGTCTGGCAAACGAGCAAGTTTCGGTTTAAAAAACATTTCAGCCTATTTTTCTATAATCTCCATAAAAACCCGGAAACCCACAGCAGCATCGGGATTGGTATAAGTATTTATACTCTTAATGGTCGATTCTGCAGGTGGATGATTCCAACTTCCTCCGCATGCCTTTCCTTTTTCATTAATCATCTCGGCCACATTACCCACTACATCGTACAAACCAATATCGTTAGGAAAATAAGATTTAGTAGGAGACATGGCTGCAAAGCCATCGTTATTTAACGGCTTGTTGCCTTTATAGCCCGGGCAATCGCAGGGTTCGGATTTAAAATTTCCGAGGTAACACCCTTTATTGTTAATGGGTGAATTTCGCAAGCCAAAATATCTAAACCATGGATATTGAATTTCAGGATCGTTAAGCAAAACCTTTTTCAGTTCCGGATTCTTATCAAACTCCTGGCCTTTTGGTGTAATCCTTACCTCTACTTCCTGTTCATTCAATTTCCAGCCTGTTGGATTTTTAATTCCCGCAGCTGCAATCTGCCACTCATCCACCGAAGGTAATCTGAATTTTACTTTTTTATACTTGCGTTCCGGTGCATGATTATATTGTTCTGTAAGCCATTCGCAATAAGCAAGAGCAGCTTCGTACGAGATGTTTACAGCCGGATAATGATTGAAGTATCGATTCTTTTTTGTCCCCGTTCGTGGTAATGCATAGTTAGTCATAAATGCCAGGGCTGGTTCCTCATATCGACTAAAATCAAACTTATATCGTTCATGCAAGTCGGTTAGTTTGTTTATCTGTAAATACTCTAAAAAGCGGTTGTATTGGGCATTAGTTACTTCTGTATTACCTGCATAGATTAAACCTGATACGGGTCTGAAATCATCTTCCCATGATTTTACATCCATCGCAAATGGAAAGTATGGAATTGTTTCAACTACCGTTGCATCCAGGTAATGGGCAATCATTTCTTTTTTTCCGGTATCAGCAGCTACTTTCTCCATAATTGTTCGCAGGTTCTTCGCCTTTTCCAATTGTCCTTCCTGCTGATAAGCCTCGTATAACAAAATCATGGGCAGCAAATAGTTTGAGCTAAATGCCCGACCAGCATCGCTATCCATTTCCCCATTAAAATTTACCTGAAGATAATCCAGCATAAATTTCTTTTCGAGATTATCTTTAATCAACGATACGTTATTGATGCTGGTGGCGCTATGCACCGATGCAAGACCCACCACATACAAGTACTCTTTCAGTGATTGTATATTATCGCGACCAACGGTTAACGCATAATAAAATTTCTTGTGCTGATTAGCAATTGGTAATTGCGAACAAACCCAGGAGCTTTTGGATGTAACGCTGGCATTTGCTTCGATCGGGTTCAGGCCGGCTTGTGCGAACTTCCGTTGAACATAGTCGGCATGGTTTAACATTTCCAGATTGAGGACTACTACATCGGTGCGCACCTGCAGGGCATCTTGTAATACAAAAAGCGGTGTGGTTGTTCCTTCTCCTTCGGTAATCAATACTGCATTGGGTTCCAGACTCATCAACACGTTATAACTGTAATTAAGCAACGCAGGAGATACCTGCCCCTTTGAATACAAGCCTTTGCTAAACTTTTTACGGTTGGATTCATCAAGTGTAAACTCAGAGTATAATTGCATAAGTCCATAACCATCGGGTTGTTCGGGATTAAGGGTGTAGGCCTTTTGCAATGCATCGTGTGCTTCTTTATTGAAGGCATCGTACCAACCTTTAGCCAACCAATACTCGTAGGTATTGGGTATGGCTATACTCATACCTTGAAGTATTTGTGCAAGATCGGCACGCGATGATTGTGCAAATACTGCTGCCGTGTAATAATTAAACCATGCTTGTGTATTACCCGATTTAGCTTCGGTAGCCCAGGCTTGCTTTTGCGCGGCATACCATGTTACCGGTTTTATAACAAGTGTTTTGGGAAGAATACGTTCTGGCGTAACCGCAAAGACAAGCGAGGGTATAAGGGCTAAAAGACAAACGAAACGCTTCATAAAATTCAGGTTTTTAATGCACTGTACACCTGAAAAGCAAAAACGTTCAACTTATAAACGTACTTTAAACCAAGAGCATTCGCATAAAGCGCTATTTTGGTGGCAAATTGCTACTACCCAAGTTTAATCAAACAAACCGGGGCCTCGTACCGATGGCGGTGGGGCCAGCTTTAAATGCTTATAGGCTTTTTCGGCAGCTTCTCTTCCGCGCGAGGTTCGCTTAATATAGCCTTCCTGAATCAGGAAAGGTTCATAAACTTCTTCAATGGTTTCTGCTTCTTCGCCTACTGCGGTAGCAATAGTAGTAAGTCCTACCGGGCCACCTTTAAATTTTTCGATGATGGTGCTGAGTATGCGGTTGTCCATATCATCTAATCCATTCTCATCCACATCTAAAGCCTGCAAAGCCATTTGCGCAATGGCTTTTGTAATGGTGCCATCGCCCTTTATCTGGGCAAAATCGCGTGTGCGCCTCAATAAGTTGTTGGCAATGCGAGGGGTACCCCTGCTTCTGCGGGCAATTTCAAAGGCGGCATCATTAACAATGGGTGTTTTTAAAATTTCGGCCGAGCGGTTTACAATTTTAGTAAGCAACTCCGAATCATAATATTCCAGGCGTGCATTAATAGCAAAACGTGCGCGAAGCGGAGCCGTAAGTAAACCAGCACGCGTAGTTGCACCAATTAATGTAAACGGATTTAAACTGATTTGTACAGAGCGGGCATTGGGCCCCGAATCAAGCATGATATCAATCCGGTAATCTTCCATGGCCGAATACAAGTATTCTTCCACTATTGGATTAAGCCTATGAATTTCATCAATAAAAAGTACATCGTTTGTTTCCAGATTGGTAAGCAATCCGGCAAGATCGCTGGGTTTATCTAACACCGGCCCAGAGGTGATTTTTATATGCGAACCAAGTTCGTTTGCTATGATAAACGATAAGGTTGTTTTACCCAGACCGGGAGGACCATGCAATAATACGTGATCTAACGATTCCTCCCGTTGTTTGGCAGCTTGCACAAACACTTTAATGTTATCTACTACTTTTTGCTGACCGGTAAAATCGCTGAAGGTTAGCGGCCGCAGGGCTTTTTCTATTTCTTTATCGGTGGGGCTTTGTCCTTCCGGATCGCCTTTTAAATAATCTTCGCGCATAAATTCTATCAATGCGAAAGTTAAGCAAATAAACTGCTTGCTGGTTCTAATTATGCTTTTGGGTTTTAACTTGCATGCCCAATTCTACCAAATGAACAACCGTTGGAAAAATGCAATCTACTCTATTGTGGTGCTGGCTGCGATATGGATTGTTTATCAATGCCGCCACCATGTACCCGAACCAATTCGGATACAAGGCGAAACGATGGCCACTACCTACAACATAACCTATTTCGATTCACAGAATCGAAATTTTAAATCGGCCATTGATTCGTTGTTGGTTTTGGTTAATCAATCCATTAATAATTATAATCCTAATTCGGAGGTTTCGGTTTTTAACCGCTCGGGTGGATTTAAATTTAAACTTCCCTATCTGCGCCCGCCCGTAGTAGTGGCACAAAAAGTTTTTTCCGATTCTCAGGGTGCGTTTGATCCTACCGTTTTACCCTTGGTTAATCTCTGGGGCTTTGCGCAGAAGAAAGTAGAACGCCCCGATAGCTCAAAGATTGATTCCATCCGCACCATTATCGGTTTTGAAAAAATTCAATTTAATCAGGATAGTATCTGGAAACTGGATTCGCGTGCGCAACTTGATTTTGGTGGCATTGGTCAGGGCTATGGTGCCGATGTAATTACAGATTTTTTGAAGGCCAAGGGAATTAAAAATATGCTGGTTGAGTTAGGTGGAGAAGGTATGGCTTGTGGCATTAATCTTAAATCCGGTAAACCGTGGGAGTTGGGCATCCTTGATCCAAACTCCACGCGCGACAATCAGTTCTTCAAAGCTTATGTATCGTTAACCGATCAGTCTTTCACTACATCAGGCAACTACTTTAATTATAGAGAAGTGGATGGTAAAAAATATTCGCACACCATCGATCCACAAACGGGCTATCCGGCCACACGTTCACTTCTCAGTGCTTCTGTATTTACTGGCGATTGCACCACAGCCGATGCCTGGGGCACTGCATTTATGGTAATGGGGCACGAACGAGCCATCGAAGTATTAAAAAAACATCCGGAAATCGATGCCTTTCTGATCTATACAACTCCCGAAGGTATTGCTACCTTTGCCACCGAAAAAATCAGTAAACAACTTAGCATCAATCCCTGATTCGCGTACGGCCATTATGACTTTAAAATTACTTGTACTTTTTTTTACACCCTTACTGGCCGGACTAATGGTGTACCTGGTTCCTTCTGCAAAAGGAAACAGTTTTAAGTTACTACTGGTGTTTGCGGGCTCGTACCTGTTTGCCATTACCGTTACCCACATTTTACCTGAGTTATACCGCCAACACTCCGATGTAGAGTTGATTGGTTTATTTGTACTGGCAGGTTTCTTTCTGCAACAACTGCTGGAATATTTTACATCGGGTGTAGAGCATGGGCATATTCATTCGCATGATCATGCTGACCACGATCACCATCATGGACATTCGCATAAACACCACACCGTATCGGCAATAGTATTGTTATCGGCTTTGTGTGTGCATGCTTTTTTAGAAGGCAGTATGCTGGCTCAACCGGTTACTATGGGCTTTGGGTACGATGTTAATGCTGTGTTGTTGGGTATTGCGCTGCACCGGGCACCAGCTGCATTTGCGCTGATGACGGTTCTGGCTATTCAGTTGCACTCTAAGCGCAAGGCATTACCCCACCTGATCATCTTTTCGCTCGCAGCCCCGGTAGGCTTATTAATCAGTTCTTACTTTGTAGAGAGCAAACTACTTAGTGAAACAGGTCTGATCTATTTATACGCCTTGGTGTGCGGAAATTTTTTGCACATCTCTACTACCATTGTATTTGAAAGCAGCCCCGAACACCGGTTTAATATCTGGAAACTGGGCGTGGCGGTAATTGGCGCTTTGCTGGCCGTTGCCGTGGAATATGCGATTTAATCGCTTGCTTCTCGAAAAAAACTATTAAAACCTTTCAGGTCTTTATGCCGACACTAAAAGACCTGAAAGGTTCATAGTAGAAAACTAATGCAAGACGATTACGCTAATTTGCTTTTGAAATCTCGGTTAAGTAATCGATTTTAGAGAAGTTAAATTGTCAGTTACCTCATGAAACGGATTACCAGCTTAGCCGAGTATCAACAGGCTTACAAAGAAAGCATAGAACAACCTGAAAAATTCTGGGCCGAGGTAGCGTCTGATTTTCAATGGAAGAAAAAATGGGACAAAGTACTGGATTGGAATTTTACTGAACCGAAAGTAAAATGGTTTGAAGGCGGTAAACTGAATATTACCGAAAACTGCCTTGATCGCCACATTGAAAAACTGGGCGATACACCAGCCATTATCTGGGAACCAAACGATCCGGAAGAACATCATCGCGTGCTTACCTATAAAGATTTACTTTTTAAAGTAAAACAGTTTGCCAACGTGCTTCGGAACAATGGTGTGAAGAAAGGCGATCGCGTGTGTATTTATATGGGTATGATTCCGGAGTTACCCATTGCTGTGCTGGCCTGTGCACGAATCGGAGCGATACACTCCGTAGTTTTTGGAGGCTTCTCGGCTCAATCTATTGCCGATAGATTGCAAGATGCCAAAGCAGAATTTGTAATTACCTGCGATGGTGCTTATCGCGGAGCAAAAGATATTCCGCTTAAATCGGTTATTGACGATGCCTTAATCGCTTGCCCGTTTGTAAAACGGGTAATTGTTTGTACCCGCACCCGCATGCCGGTTAGTATGATTAAAGGCCGCGATGCATGGTGGGAAGATGAAATCAAAAAAGTAGAAACACAAGGCAACCCCGATTGTTCGGCTGAAGTAATGGATGCCGAAGACATGTTGTTTATCTTATACACTTCCGGCTCCACCGGCAAACCAAAAGGTGTGGTGCATACCATTGGTGGGTATATGGTGTGGACAGCCTACACCTTTCAGAATGTGTTTCAATATCAACCCGGGCAAATTCATTTTTGTACAGCCGATATCGGTTGGATAACCGGTCATAGTTACATTGTATATGGTCCACTTTTATCAGGAGCCACATCACTTATGTTTGAAGGTGTACCCACCTGGCCCGATGCCGGTCGCTTCTGGGATATTGTAGATAAATACAAAGTAAATATTTTATACACTGCACCAACCGCCATCAGAAGTTTAATGGGTTTTGGATTAGATTATGTTGCCGGTAAAGATTTGAGTTCGCTTCAGGTATTGGGTACAGTTGGCGAACCCATCAACGCAGAAGCCTGGCATTGGTATCATAAAAATATTGGTAAAGGAAATTGCCCCATAGTAGATACCTGGTGGCAAACTGAAACAGCAGGTGTATTGATTTCAAACATGGCCAACATTACACCACAAAAACCAACGTTTGCCACATTGCCATTGCCGGGAGTAAACCCATGCCTGGTAGATGAAAACGGAAAAGAAATTGTGGGCAACGAAGTAAGCGGAAACCTGTGTATTAAAACCCCGTGGCCGGGAATGTTGCGCACTACGTATGGCGATCATGAGCGGTGTCGGTTAAATTATTTTGCAACCTATCCGGGTTTATATTTTACGGGCGATGGTTGCTTGCGCGATGTAGATGGTCATTATCGCATCACCGGAAGGGTAGATGATGTATTGAATGTAAGCGGTCATAGAATTGGTACAGCCGAAGTAGAAAATGCGATTAACATGCATGCCGGTGTGGTGGAGAGTGCGGTGGTGGGTTATCCGCACGATGTAAAAGGGCAAGGCATCTATGCCTATGTAATTGCTGAATCGCATCATGGCGATGAAAACCTTACGCGACAGGATATTATTCAAACCGTATCGCGCATTATAGGCGCAATTGCCAAGCCCGATAAAATTCAATTTGTAAAAGGTTTGCCCAAAACGCGCTCCGGAAAAATTATGCGCAGAATACTTCGAAAAATAGCCGAAGGCGAAACTTCCAATCTGGGCGATACTTCTACTTTACTCGATCCGGGTGTAGTAGATGAGATTAAGGCGGGGGCATTGTAAGAAATACTGAAGCGGTATCCATCACGCTCAAGCATTCATTTATTTGGAACCGTTGTACCAGTTTTTGCGCGATTAGGTCTCAATTTTGTTAAGTCCTAGAACTCACTAACTTTTAAAGCGGAATTTGTATTTTTACCATATGGAGCCGATCGTATTAAAATTTCCATCCAATCAACAGTTTACTGATGACGAACTGTTCGATTTCTGTGCGGCTAACGATTGGTTTAAGATCGAGCGTAACAAACAAGGTCAATTAATAATTATGTCGCCATCTGGAAGTTTAACATCCAATCTCCTCATGCGGATCAACCGCGAGTTGCTTAACTGGTTGGATAAACAAAATGATTTGGGCTATTTATTTGAGTCATCAGCTGGATTCAAGTTGCCGGATGGATCTGTTTTTTCCGCAGACGCAGCGTTTGTAATGAAACAGAGATGGGAATCATTGACAAAATCACAACAAGAAAAATTTGCCCCGGTTTGCCCGGATTTTGTGATTGAAGTGCGATCACCATCTGATTCTATTCAACAACTAAAAGAAAAAATGAATAGTTGGATGGCTAATGGTTGCCGGTTGGGTTGGTTGATTGATCCCATCGCAAAAAAAGCCTGGATTTATACACAAGCCGGTGTAGTGAAAACTTTTGAAAATTTTGAAGGCCAACTCGATGGGTTGGATGTACTTCCTGAACTTAATCTTAACTTAAAACTATTAGTATAATGGCAATGGACATTAGTGGTGTAGTGGTGGCGCTTTTGCCGCTACAAAGCGGACAAGGAAAGACCGGAAATGCGTGGAAGAAGCAGGAATTTATTTTAGAAACACCAGGTCAGTATCCCAAAAAAGTTTGCTTGTCGCTGTGGGGCGAAAAGGTGGATGAAAACCGGGTTACCATTGGAGAAAAGATAACGGCCTCGATTAATCTGGAGAGTCGCGAATATAATGGCCGGTGGTACACAGAAGCCCGCGTATGGAAAATTACCCGCTCGGGTAGTGCCGGAAGCAACGAAGCACCACCACCAACAGATGATTTTATTCCGGAGAGTGGCGGAAGTGATGATTTACCGTTTTAGTTCGATTCAAAGAGATTAAAGTTACTGATGTGCCTTTTGGCAATCTTTAAGCAATAAAAAGTGCGGTATAGTCTATAATCATTTGAATTGATGAAAATATTTAAACCAGAGAGAATAGAACTTAAAAATCATCCAGAGATCACGGAGAAAATTATCCAAGAGAAAATTGCTGAAGATCCATCAATGATTGGACTAGGAGATTTAGTGTTAAAAGACAAAGAACGTAGTCAGCCTCGTTCCGGTAGATTAGATCTTTTAATGCAAGACCCTGATACAAACAGACGTTATGAAATTGAAATTCAACTTGGTAAAACAGACGAAAGCCATATTATACGGACCATAGAGTATTGGGATATTGAAAAGAAAAGATATCCACAGTATGACCATTGTGCGGTTATTATAGCTGAGGACATTACAAGTAGATTTTTAAACGTAATCAGTTTGTTTAATGGCTTTATTCCTCTTATAGCCATCCAAATGAATGCTTTTAAATTTGGTAATGAGATTGGCCTTGTATTCACAAAAGTGCTTGATGAAATGCCACTTGGCCTTGTTGAGGAAGATGAAGAGGTTCAGGCTGTAACCAATCGTGACTATTGGTTAAACCGCGGCTCAGACACTACTGTAAAAATGGTTGACGAAATTCTTGACATTGTAAATAGTTTTAAGTCTGGTTATACTCTAAAGTATAACAAGTTTTACATTGGATTTTCAACAAATGGGCAAGCAAATAATTTCGCAATTTGTAGGCCTAAGAAAAATTATATGCGTCTTGAACTTAAACTTCCTAAGTCGCCAGAAATTGATGAAATCATTGAAAAGGCTGAAATTGAGGAAATGGGTTATGACAGCCGTTGGGGAAATTATAGATTGAGATTTAGCAAGGGTGATATAGTGAAGCATTACAGTACTTTAAAGGAGCTTTTGATTAAAGCGGAATCAAACTATAATAGTTGAAAAATACGCTTTGTGACCCTCCAATAAAAAAGCCCCGAACTTCCATTCGGGGCTTTTGCTTTAGGGTAATAGATCAATTACGATCCACAAGCCTCACAGGCTTCGGGATTATCTAACGAGCAAGCCATATCGGCACGCTTTTGATCCAGATCTGAAAGTTTAATCTCAGGCTCGTTGTAAGCAATTGTTTGCTGCGTTTCTTTTGCAGCTGCATAAGTTACTACGGGCTCGGCTGTTACAGTAGCAGTTTGTGCTGCTACGGGTTGTTGTACAGCAGATTTATCAAGCGTAAACTTGATTGCATCGGCTGCAGCCGTTGAACGCAGGTAGTACATACCGGTTTTCAAACCTTTCTTCCAGGCATAGAAGTGCATAGAAGTAAGTTTACCAAAGTTAGGATCGGTTAAGTGAATATTTAGACTCTGGCTCTGGCAGATGTAAGCTCCACGGTCGGCACTCATATCAATAATCGCCTTTTGCGAAATCTCCCAAACAGTTTTGTAGATATCCTTAATGTTTTGCGGAATTTCAGCAATAGGTTGTACCGAACCGTTGGTAGCAATTAATTTCTGGCGCATGTTTTCATTCCACAAGCCTAAACCAATCAGGTCTTTCATTAAATGCTTGTTGGCAATAATAAACTCACCCGATAAAGTTCTGCGGGTGTAAATGTTTGACGTATAAGGTTCAAAACATTCATTGTTACCCAGAATTTGTGAAGTAGAAGCCGTAGGCATAGGTGCCAGCAACAACGAGTTACGCACACCGTGTTGTTTTACTTCTTTCTTCAGGTTTTCCCAATCCCAACGACCCGAATCTGGTGTTACACCCCACATATCAAATTGGAAAATTCCTTTCGATACGGGAGAACCCTTAAAGGTTTCGTATGGGCCTTGCAGTTTAGAAAGCTCCATAGAAGCTTCCATAGCTGCGAAGTAGATGGTTTCGTGAATGTCTTTATTTAGTCCGCGTGCTTCCGGAGAATCGAACGGCATACGCAACAGAATAAAGGCATCAGCCAAACCTTGCACACCAATGCCAATAGGGCGGTGGCGCATGTTGCTGTTGCGAGCTTCAATTACCGGATAGTAGTTTACATCAATTACCTTGTTCAGGTTGCGTGTTACCACTTTGGTGATCTCATACAACTTCTGGTGATCGAACTTACCATCTTCGGTTACAAACTTAGGTAGTGCAATTGAGGCCAGGTTACACACGGCTACTTCATCGGGCGAAGTGTACTCAATAATTTCTGTACACAAGTTGCTCGACTTGATCGTACCTAAATGCTTCTGGTTTGATTTACGGTTAGCCGCATCTTTGTAAAGCATATAAGGTGTTCCGGTTTCAATCTGGGCTTCCAGAATTTCGAACCAAAGGTCTTGTGCTTTTACTTGTCTGCGGGCTTTGCCTTCTTTCTCGTATTTTTCATAGAGGCGCTCAAACTCTTCGCCCCAGCAATCGGCAAGGCCGGGTGCTTCGTTCGGGCAAAAGAGTGACCACATTTCATTGTTCTCGATTCGTTTCATAAACAAATCAGGAATCCACATGGCATAGAACAAATCGCGCGCACGCATTTCTTCCTTGCCGTGATTCTTCTTCAGTTCAAGAAAATCAAACACATCGGCATGCCAGGGCTCCAGGTAAATAGCAAAACTGCCTTTGCGTTTGCCACCACCCTGATCTACGTAGCGGGCCGTCATATCAAAATTGCGCAACATGGGCACAATGCCATTTGATGTGCCGCCTGTTCCTTTTATGTAAGAACCTTTCGCACGCACGTTGTGAATGCTAAGGCCAATACCACCAGCCGATTGCGAGATCTTAGCGGTTTGTTTCAAGGTATCGTAAATGCCGTCAATGCTATCATCCTTCATAGTAAGCAGGAAACATGATGAAAGCTGTGGCTTAGGTGTGCCTGCATTAAACAGCGTAGGCGTAGCGTGAGTAAACCATTTCTCTGATAGCAAGTTGTAGGTTTCGATGGCTGCTGGAATATCTTCACCATGAATGCCCACGGCCACGCGCATCAACAGGTGTTGTGGGCGCTCTACTACTTTTCCGTCAACCTTCATCAGGTACGACCGTTCCAGGGTTTTAAATCCGAAGAAATCGTAACTGAAATCGCGATCATAAAGAATGGCCGCATCCAGTTCGGCTGCATTTTCTTTAATTACCCGCCATGTTTCTTTAGAGATAAGCGGGGCGTTCTGTCCGGTTTTCGGATCTACATACGTGTAAAGTCTTTTCATCGTATTCGAGAAAGACTTACTGGTAACCTTGTGCAGGTTGGAAACGGCAATGCGTGCCGCAAGCTTGGCAAAGTCAGGGTGGCGCGTGGTCATGGTAGCAGCTATTTCTGCAGCCAGGTTGTCCAGTTCCTGAGTTGAAACGCCATCATACAAGCCATTAATCACTTTCATAGCCACCTCTACTGGGTTGACAAATTTGGGATCTAAACCGTAGCAGAGTTTTTCAATGCGGGCAGTGATTTTATCAAACTTTACGGACTCCCGGTGTCCGTCACGTTTTAGTACGAGCATTAGAATAGGGTTGTGTTGGTAAAAAAAGAAAGTTTAAAAAATGTGATCGAATGTATTAAAAATCTTCGTTTAGCGAAAACTTAGGAGTAGAATCTTTTTCCATACTGTTCATTACTCCGGCTTTCTGATACTCGGCCACGCGCTTTTCGAAGAAGTTGGTTTTTCCCCGCAACGAAATCATATCCATAAAATCGAAAGGGTTGGTTGCGTTATAGATTTTTTTTCCGATTAATTCGTTCAGTAAGCGATCGGCCACAAATTCGATGTATTGGCGCATCTGGGCGGCATTCATGCCAATCAGGTTAACGGGCAAAGCATCGGTAACAAATTCTTTTTCAATTTCAACGGCATCTTTAATAATATCAACGATGCGTTGTTCTGGTAATTTGTTAACCACATGCTGGGTGTAAATATGGCAAGCAAAATCGCAATGCAAGCCTTCATCGCGCGAGATGAGTTCGTTAGAGAAAGTAAGACCGGGCATCAGGCCGCGTTTCTTCAGCCAGAAAATAGAGCAGAATGATCCGGAAAAGAAAATTCCTTCTACTGCGGCAAAAGCTATAAGGCGCTCCTGAAAATTTCCTTGCGAAATCCAACGCAAAGCCCAGTCGGCCTTTTTCTTCACACAATCCATGGTGTCAATGGCGTGGAAGAGTTTATCTTTTTCTTTCGGATCTTTTACATACGTGTCTATTAACAAAGAGTACGTTTCGGAGTGAATGTTCTCGATAGTGATCTGGAAGCCATAAAAAAACTTGGCTTCGGTGTATTGAACTTCGCCTACAAAGTGTTCGGCCAGGTTTTCGTTTACAATGCCATCGCTGGCAGCAAAAAATGCCAGCACGTGGGTAATAAAATGCCTTTCTCCGTCATTCATGTTCAACCAGTCTTTCATATCCTGGCTCAGGTCTATCTCTTCGGCTGTCCAAAAACTGGCTTCAGCCTGTTTATAAAATTTCCAGATGTCGTGATGAACGATAGGGAAGAGCACAAAGCGGTCTTTGTTTTCTTTAAGGATTGGTTCGGGCAGGTTGGCGCTCATAGAAAAAATTATCCATTAATGTTATACAATAGCAGTTAACTTGGTAGCCCTCAGTTAACTAAAAATTCTTTTGTGTTCTCTTTAGAAGTCGAGTTGGCAGTGAGATTGCCATTTCGCAAAAGAGTAAGGAAACAAAGATTTGAAATGATGCAGTAATATCAAAGGACATAACAGATCATACATGGCACTGAAATGAGTTGAGCCAAATTAATGGACATCAAAAGGCATTCATTTTCATTCACTTAAATCTGATAACTGAACCATGTGCTTAACTGAATATTTTTTAATTTTTTTTTCGTTGAGTTTTTTCACTCAAAAAAGTTGTGGGCGCAGTATAATTAGCAGGTAAAAAGTTGCCTCAATCTGCGAATCTTTATCTGTTCAATTTGTCGTGCTGTCAGGTTTTAAAGAAACCGCTTTATACCGTAGGTAGGACAGGGGATATTCATTCTGATTATCAGATTTTTAACCCTATAACCCTTAAGAATTATATAAAAACGAGGGTTTATACAAAATATACACTCAACGGGTTGGTAATGTGTTGGTTTGATTTATCTTTGCAGTCCAAAATTTTAAACCATCCAAAAAAATGTACGCAATTGTAGATATTGCCGGAAAGCAGTTTAAGGTGGCTAAAGACCAATATATCTACGCTCCTAAGATGGAGGGTGAGGCCGGAGCGAACGTTTCGTTCGACAAGGTTTTGCTACTCGATAATAATGGTAGTGTAGAAGTTGGCGCCCCTACTGTACAAGGTG
The DNA here is from genome assembly GCA_019638395.1 of Cyclobacteriaceae bacterium. GTDB lineage: Bacteria > Bacteroidota > Bacteroidia > Cytophagales > Cyclobacteriaceae > ELB16-189. Next base: position 225,652 of record JAHBTX010000002.1, on the reverse strand, counting down.
TTAAGGTATCGGGTAAGATACTGGAGCACGTAAAAGGAAACAAAGTGATTGTTTTCAAGAAAAAGCGAAGAAAAGGTTATGCGGTAAAGAATGGCCACCGCCAGCAGTTTACCAAGGTGCAAATTGAAAGCATCGGTTAATTCCAAATGTTGAATCTTAAATTTCGAATTGAACAATGGCACATAAAAAAGGTGAAGGTAAAGTAAAGAACGGCCGCGAATCGGAAAGCAAACGGTTAGGTATTAAAGTATTTGGTGGTCAGAAAGTGATTGCCGGTAATATTATTGTACGCCAACGCGGTACTAAGCATAATGCGGGTCGTAATGTGGGTATGGGTAAAGATCATACCCTGTTTGCTTTGACAAACGGTGTAGTGGTTTTTAAAAAGGGAAGAGCTAATAAATCTTTTGTATCGGTTCAGGCAGAAGCCTGACAGACTAAAATTTTAGTTTATTTCTAAAAAAGCGTCTCTTTTGAGACGCTTTTTTATTTTATGCTATATTTTTTTGATTTTTTTTAAAATTTAATAATGTGCGTAAGTCCAAATTTTATTTTGATGGACGGTATTAAAGGCCACAAACCACAGAATATTTCGGTTCGCAAACGATTCGGTATAAATTTTATTTGGCAAACAATGGTTAGGGGCAAACGAATGTTTGAACACTGATAAGGGGCGGTATTTTCTGTGTTAGGAATATCTTATAGATTTAACACTTTAATAACCTAAACCCTAACCTATGAAGAAGTTTTTACTACTATGCTTCTCATTCGTTTTTGTTGCCAGTGTATGGGCACAGGAACGAGTGGTTTCGGGTAAAGTAACATCTGCAGAAGATGGTTCCGCTTTGCCTGGAGTAAACGTAGTTCTGAAAGGAACTACAAATGGAACAGTTACCGATGCCTCTGGTAACTTTAGTCTTTCTGTCCCAGCTTCTGGGGGTACGCTCACCTTTTCATTCATTGGTTTTGCCTCCAAGGATGAGGCAATAGGTGAACGGTCCGTTGTAAATGTGAATCTGGGTCTGGATGTTACGCAACTAGGTGAAGTTGTTGTAACCGGGCAAGGCTTTGCAAAAGAGAAACGGGCACTTAGTTATGCCGTTGCTGGAGTAAATTCCGATGCAATTCAGGCTCGGCCGGTAAATGATGTGGGCCGTATTTTAATGGGAAAAATTCCCGGGGTAACCATTAATCCGACCGGTGGTACTTCTGGAACAGGTTCCCAGATCAACATCCGCGGTTATTCAACTATTACAGGTAACACACAACCCTTGTGGGTTGTAGATGGTGTTCCATTTAGCTCAGCCACGAATGATGCTTCGGGTTTTACAACTGGTGGTACAGCTTCTGCTACCAGCCGCTTTCTTGATTTAGATCCGAATGCCATTGAGAGTGTAAACGTATTAAAAGGTTTGCAGGCAACTGTTTTGTATGGCGATCAGGGCCGCAATGGGGTTATTGTTGTTACCACAAAATCGGGGTCCAAGAAAAAACGCGCAGCCGAAGTAACATTTCAACAAACATACGCCTTCAACGAAATAGCTTCTTTGCCTGATTTTCAAAAGAACTACGGTAATGGTTTCCAGCAGTTAACCAATACAGCGCAATTCTTTAGCAACTGGGGTGCTAACTACCGTGAAATAGATTCTGTAGGACACCCGTATCAATTTTTAACTGATCCAACCCGCAGAGATCCTTTTGCGCGCGATTTTATGTTTAAGCGCATTCCATACGAATACTCTTTGAATGTAAAGGATTTCTTCCGTACCGGTAAAGTCTCAAACACTTCGCTATCAATATCAGGAGGAAGTGAAAAGATGGGTATAACCGCCACTATCGGTTATACTGACGAAGAAGGTTATGCTCCAGGCAACGACCTTAAAAAGATAAACGCAACGATCGGTTTTAATTCTTCAGTTACAGACAGGCTATCTATTAATTCTTCCCTGATGTTCTCGAATACGGATTTCTCAACCCCTCCGCTAAATGGTGCAACGGGTGGTGGCGCAGCCTTTGGAGGTGTGCCTTCGTTATATGCTAACTTCCTGTATTCTCCTCCAAACTATGATATCAACAACACAACACTATTTCCTTATGAAACACCAGTAGAAAAGAAAATGGTGTGGTATCGCTCAGGAAGTGATATTCCAAATGCGCGGTGGATTGCAGAGTATGCACGGGAAACAGATGTAACGGATCGTATTTTTAACAGTACATCGCTAAACTATGATTTTAATGAAAACACATCATTAACATATCGTGCCGGATTCGACTACTACACACAGCGCCAGAATCGCTCCTTTAATAAAGGATTAAGTCCTTCGTATGCAGTAATCGATCAGGGTGTTTTGCAAACTCAAACTATAACCAATACCATTTGGAATCATGACCTGATTCTGAGTTTGAATCGTTCCCTTTCATCCGACATTAACTTGAGTGCCCGCGTGGGGGGTAATGCACGGAACGATTATTTCCAACGCGATGGGTTGTATTCGGAAGGTCAGATTGTTTTTGGCTTATTACGGCATAGCAATTTCACTACTTCCTCGTCTCGCAGTAATGCCTTCGGTGGCCGTGTATTTCAATACAACGAAGAATCTCAACGCTATGGACTTTACTCCGATTTACAATTCGATTACAAGAATTTCCTATACCTAAATGTAGCAGGACGTAACGATTGGGTTTCATTTCTTGAGTCTGGTAACAATAGCTTATTCTATCCCAGTGTTGGTTCTTCATTTGTAATTACAGATGCATTTTCGAGTTTAAAATCTAAAGCCTTAAACTATTTTAAGTTGCGTTTGAACTATGGAACTTCTGCCGGATACCCATCTCCTTACAATACCCGCAATGTTATTAATAGCAACGCACGTGGTTTTGTAAATGCAGCCGGTGGTGTAATTGGTGAGCATACACTCACCAACCAATTGGGTAACCCTAATCTGAGAGGTGAAATTATTCAAGAGATTGAAGCTGGCTTTGAAGCAAAATTCCTGAACGAACGGATTTCGCTTGACTTTACTGTTTACGACAGAGGAACAAAAGATTTGATTACCAATGCTTCCATCGATCCTTCAACTGGTTTTACAAATACTTTATTGAATTTGGGAAAACTTAGTAATAAGGGTATTGAAATCGGTTTGAATGCCACCCCGGTAAGATTAAGCAACGGATTCCAATGGGATGTTATATGGAATTTTACTTCGGTGAGACCTAAGGTAATTACACTTGGTGAAGGCATTGATCAGATTGTATTAGCCGGTTTTACCGATCTTGGAAACTTTGCAGTTCCGGGCCGCCCTATGAACATAATCAAGGGTACCGTAGTTGCAAGAGACCCGAATGGTAACCCAATAGTTGGAGCTGACGGTTTCCATGAATTAGACCCTATTATTGGTGAACTGGGTGATCCAAATCCTCAATACCTTACTACGTTGATCAACTCGTTATCGTTCAAAGGCATTACCTTTTCTATACAGTTTGATTATCGCAAAGGCGGAAAAATGTATGCTTCTACCCCTTCGGCTTTGTTAGCACGCGGAGTGTTGGCCTCTGAAGATGTGTTGAATCGCGATTTAGCCTTTATTGCTCCAGGTGTAAAACGTGTGGATACCGATGGCGATGGTGTGAACGATGGGTTTGTTACAAACGACATTATGGCTACTGCTGCCGACTATGGTTTTAACTTACAGTTCTTTGGTCGTAACGATAACGCTATGTTTGATGCTACCAATATTCGCATCCGTGAGATTTCTTTAGGCTATAGCCTGCCGCGTCAGTTACTAAGCAAAACTCCATTTAAAGCAGCATCTATTACTTTGAATGGAAACAACCTTTGGTATTTTGCCTTTGGTGCACCCAAATACGTTAAGTGGGATCCAGAAGTTGCCAGTTTGGGTGTTAACGCTGGTCTTGGGTTCGATTACCTGACCGGGCCAAGTATGCGCAGATATGGTGCGGTTGTCAGATTAACTTTTTAACCTCTTAAAAGTTACAAGTATGAAAATTTATAATAAAATAGCCTTAGTGGTGGGTATTGTGTTGGCTTCTTCCTGTACGCTTGATCTACGTGAAGACCCGAATGCTGTACAACCTAACCAGGTATTGCCAAGTCTATTGCTTAATTCAATTCAACGGCAACTGCCTACAATTTTTAATGCTGCCAATACGAGCGGAGCACAGATGACACGCTTGTTAAATGGTGCCGGATCAATATACCAGGTGGCTACTACACCCGAAACCTTCAATGGTCTTTGGTCAACAGCCTATGCAGGTATTCTTACAGATGCTAACGATCTGATCAAAATAGCAGATGAAAATGGCTTCGCGCGTCATGCGGGAATCGCCCGTGTGTTGCAATGTTACACACTGCTTTTATTGGTAGATATGTTTGGGGATGTTCCATTTTCGGAAGCTTTTCAGGGTGCTGGTAACTTTAATCCGCCTGCCGACAATGCCGCGCAGATATATACCTATGTATTAACTACCCTCGATAAAGCAAAGCTTGATTTAACTACTCCTGCAACCACTGCAAATCCGGCTGGGTATCTGAATCCGGTGTCGCCAACAATTAATGATCAATACTATGGTAATGATTATACGAAGTGGGTTAAGTTGATCAACTCACTTAAATTAAAAACGTTCCTGAATTTAAGACTAACTCAACCAGCCGCAGCAACAACCGGAATCGATGCTGTTCTTGCTGATACTGGTGGTATTATTACTGCTGCAAACGAAAGTTTCATCTGGAGATATGGAACCACAACCTCAGATCCGGATGCAAGACACCCTCGGTTTACAGCTCAATATCCAGGCGGTGGTGGTGATTATCAGTCAAACTGGTTAATGTGGCATATGTTTCATGCATATAATGCAAGCAATGCCGGGGGCCCGGGCGATCCACGAATGAGATTCTATTTCTATCGCCAGGTAGCACAAAATACAACTAGTTCAAATGAATTAAGATGCTTAACCGAGAATACTCCAGATCATTATCCCTCGGCTACACCTTCTGCAATATTGGATAACCCAATTGCAGGCCGTCCGCCTATGGGGGTGGCAGCGAATCACCCGACCAACAGCCCTACCAATCCTGCCTGGTCAAGAACATTCTGCGTTCCTACCGATAGAGGATATTGGGGACGCGACCATGTAGATCCTCAAGGAATTCCACCAGATGGTCAATTACGCACTGCTTATGGCCCTTATCCTGTTGGCGGAAGGTTTGATAATAATTCAGCAACAGGAGTAACAGCTACAGTCGGAATGAGGGGTGCAGGTATGCAACCAATGCTAATGCGCTCACATGTACAATTCATGCTTGCAGAGGCAAAACTTACACTTACCATTGCAAATGCAGTAACCGCCAAGGAGCGCTATCTTAATGGTATTAACTACTCATTTGCTGATGTGCGTGCGTGGTCTGTAAATGGAACGCTTGGCACCTCATCTGTGGCGGCTTCACCAAATGAAGGAACAACTATTGAGGCATTCTATTCTTTAAATTATGTTGGAACATTCACCACTCCGGTTCGCGTAGCAACAACGGGTAATCTGGCGGCTTTAAGTGGTAATCTTACGGTGGATGGAGTTACTCTTAATGATGGTGATAGAATTTTAGTAAAAAATCAAACAACAGCTGCTAATAATGGAATTTATGTAGTTGCTGCCGGTGCCTGGACACGTGCCGCAGATGCAGATGTCAGTGGTGAATTGGTAGGTCAGGCAGTTTTAGTAAATGAAGGTAATGCCAATGCCGGAACAAGATGGAAACAAACTACTACGGGTACTATTACTTTAGGCACTACTAACATAGTTTGGGCGTTGAATGTTAGTTATACTGTTGATGTTAATAATTATGTTGCTTCTGCAGAAGCTGCCTTTGATAACAGGTTTGCTGTTTCAAACGAAGAAGCTTTAAACTATGTAGCGCGTGAGTTTTGGGTTGCTTTGGTCGGAAATGGTTACGAAGCTTATAACCTTTACCGCAGAACCGGTAAACCTACAGGTATGCAACCAGTAATTAACCCATCTCCCGGAAATTTTCCTCGTAGTTTCTGGTATCCGGCAAACTATGCCAACCTGAACAACACGGTAACACAAAAGCCCAATTTGGCAGTAACTGTTTTTTGGGACACTAATTCCACTAACCTGAACTTCTAACCTTTAAGAATGATTTCTATGAAAGTGAATAAATTTTTAGCAGTTGGAATTCTCGCAGCCGGTGGATTCATATCATCCTGCGAACCCAACGAAGACTTGTACCCCCTGCCGTATGATAACCGGGCAACCGGTTCGTATCTGCGTGTGGTTAAAATAACCTCAAACGTGTGGGATTTGGACAACCTAACCAACAGCGGTTTCGAGGCCGTTTATGAATCGGTTGATAAAAACTTTGGTGCCGATTTAGATCGGGTAGAGTTTTATGCAACTCACCGTAATGGTGCAACCGGTTTTATCACAAACGAAGTTTTGGTTAAGACCTTGACGGCAGCTCAAATGGGCTTTGCAAAAGTTCCTGAACCAACATATAGCGACTACCTGCGCTCGGGCCCCATTAAAGTTACAGCACAGGAAACACTGGATGCCTTGGCAACCTTAACTACCGATCCAGATGGTACAACCTGTAGCAATATCTTTCCAGATGTTTGCCCGGCAGTTGCATTTCCCGGGTCTTTAGCTATTAACGACCGTGTTATATTCAGGGTAAAAATCTATGATAAACAAGGTCGAGGCTTTACAGTAAACAATCCGCAGGTTACAGCTTCGCCTCGCTTGGGTAATGCCAACGAGGCTAACATTACACCTAACCTAACGGGCGGATTATTTTACAACAGCCCAATGATTTATACACAGTTAATTCAGCGTGTTACCACAACCGGAAATGCGAATGCCTACACTGGTACCTATCGAATGTCGCAAGTAGCGCGTTGGCAGCCCGATCATACCCCTGATCAACACGGTGCATTTCCACAGAAGTGGTTGCGTGAGTTTGTGTTTGGCAGTTCTGCAACAGATTCCTCTCAAACAGTTACATTGGAAAAAGTTGCTGGCGGTTTACCAACCGAAAGGCAGTTTACTTGCCGGTATCGCGGCCAAACAATTACCATGAAGGTAAATTTTGAGCAAGCTGTTTTGAATGTTAACGGTGCTGGTTTTGCAGGAACTCCTGCGCCTGATGCATTGGTTACCATGCAAACTGCAGCTCCGGCTGGCTTGGGCTTTCCTGCAGGTACCACCAACGCTAACCTCGGTACTATTTTTGTTCCTTTGCTTAATACTACACAACGCTGTACTTCTGAGCGGGAGTTTTTTGTTACAACTCCATTGGCAGGAGCCTTTGCAGGTATTTCTACTCTACCTGTTGGTGTTCCGCGTAGGGCACATCCAAACCGTGGGTATTATAGGTTTGATCGCGATGGTTTAACGCCTGGTGATGTATTTACCATTACAGTGGATGATGATGCCGATGAATACGGCCGGAGAAATGGCTATTGCAATTGGTACACACGCATACAATTAACCCTAACTAAGTTGTAATTGTCTCAGTTTTAAAGTTAAAACCCTCTGAAAATTTTCAGAGGGTTTTTGTTTTACAGCAGTTGCCATTCGCCAATGATTTCAGCCATTTAACCTCAAAAACAATTGGTTGCGAGTATTACAGGGTATAAATACTTTATAACAACGATTTTTTACTTATTTTTAAAAACCTAATATTTTAATAACCTAAACCTAACCTATGAAGAAGATTCTACTACTATGCTTCTCATTCGTTTTTGTGATCAGCGTATGGGCACAGGAACGGGTGGTTTCGGGTAAAGTAACATCCGCTGAAGACGGATCGGCCTTACCCGGTGTAAATGTGGTTCTGAAAGGAACTACCAACGGAACTGTTACCGATGCAGATGGCGGTTACAGGCTAACAATCCCTACAGCCGGAGGGACTCTTGCTTTTTCGTTTATTGGTTTTGCAACCAAAGAAGAATCAGTAGGGGAAAGATCAGTTGTAAACGTTACGATGAGTTTGGATGTACAACAACTAGGAGAAGTTGTTGTAACAGCAGTTGGTATTGAACGCGATAAAAAGGCGCTTGGATATTCCGTAACCGGAGTTGGTGCTGACCAGATTGCACAGCGGTCGGAGGTGGACCCGCTTCGTGCCCTACAAGGAAAAATGCCTGGTGTTAATATTATTGGTGGAGGTGGTGCTCCTGGTCAATCTACCAAGATTAATATCAGAGGTGCTTCTTCCCTTACCGGGAATACACAACCCTTATTTATAGTTGATGGTATTCCGTTTGATAATTCTGTTAATGCAACCGGAGGTTCTTCTGAAAATACAGTGTTTTCAAATAGAGCCTTCGATATTGATCCCAACAATATTGAATCGTTCACTGTATTGAAGGGTGCAGCAGCGGCCGCTTTGTACGGATCGCGTGCAACCAATGGTGTGGTAGTTATAACCACCAAAGCCGGTAAGCGAAATGCAAAGAAGGGGCTGGAGATAACCTATAACGGTTCGCTTAACTTTCAGGAAATATCTGGGATTCCGAATTACCAGGATGTTTACACACAAGGTTCTAATCAGGTATATAACGGTGGATTTATTGGTAACTGGGGTGCGCCATTTGCTAATCATGTAGATGCATTGAATGACAAATACGGAACTAACTATGTAAAGTATTTTGGTGTATATGGTGCCGGACCTAAAAATGGACAACCCTATCCCGATGGTACTGCTCCGCACCCTCTAACATCCAATAGTTTTGCTGTTAACCTGGGGTCAAGATCTTTATTCCCTGATTTGGTTGATGCTGATGGCTATCCGGTGCCTTACGAGATTAAACCTTATGATATTGTAGGCGGATTTTTTCAAACTGGTAAACAAGTAGAAAATTCACTCAACATCTCGGCAGGAAGTGACAAAGCTTCAGTCAATACGGGCTTTTCAAGAATGAACCAGGAAGGTATCGTTCCTAACCAGGAAGCAACCCGCACTACACTCTATTTTGGTGGTAACGCACAATTGGAAAATGGACTATTTGTTTCCGGTAACGTGAATTATGTAAACACATTCCAGCAATCACCACAATCAGCAGCCAGTGCATTTAATGATTACTACGGTGGTGAAGGAGCATCATCAATCTATGCCAGGATATTTTATTTACCGCGTAACTATAACTTGAATGGCCTTCCCTTTGAAAGTCCGGTAGATGGTTCTAATATGTTTTATCGCGCTTTGGATAATCCACTATGGATTGCCAAGTACAATCTCTATACAAGTGATGTGAATCGTGTTTATGGAAACATCACAGCCAAATATGATGTAACCAGTTGGTTAGAGTTAATGGTGAAAGGTGGAGTTAACACCTACACTGAAAACAGACGGAACATAAATCGCCCGGGTGGATCATCCATTCCATTGGGTAGAGTATGGACGGAAGACCTAACCAACACCGAATTGGATTTTAACTACATAGCTACGATTACGAAAGACTTTAGTGAGGATCTATCATTTAAAGCGTTGGTTGGATTTAATAACAACCAACGGGAATTAAGTCGCAAAAAGGTTACCGGAAATCAAATTATTCAACCTGGATTATACCTAACAAGTGCAACTTCGCAACAAACCGTTAACTACGATTATTATCGGCTAAGAAGGTTATATGGCGCATACTTTGATATGTCGCTTTCGTACAAGGATTATTTGTTTCTAAATTTGGTAGGTCGTAATGATTGGTCATCCACACTACCAAAGAATAATAATAGCTATTTTTATCCGGGAGCAAGTGTGTCGTTTATTTTTACCGATGCGCTTTCAATCTCCAGCAGCATTCTTGATTATGGTAAAGTTAGAGCTGCTGTTACCAAAGTTGGAAACGATGCAAATCCATACTTAACCTTTACCAACTTTTTTATTGGTACTCCATACACTACACCAAGTGGTACTTTTGTTAACAAAGGAGGTTTAAGCGATTTATCGGGTAACCCAAATCTTAAACCTGAGTTTACTACGGAATATGAATTAGGAACTGATCTGAAATTTTTAAATAAAAAGATTGGATTAGACTTAACGTATTTTAACCGTCAGTCAACGGAGCAGATCGCACTAGCCTCTGTAGCACGCTCTTCGGGCTTTAGCCAAGAGGTGGTTAATGTGGGCCGATTGGACAATAAAGGATGGGAAGTTGGTCTGGAAATAATTCCGGTTTCCAATGATCAACTGCGTTGGTCGAGCTACTTTGCCTTTACAAGAATCAGAACAGAGGTTGTAGATGCCGGCCCTACAGGCGAAATTTTTATTGGCGGTGCTGCTTCAACATTTGGTACTATTCACCGAAACGGCCAACCTTACGGTCAGATTTTCGGTACCAAAAACGCACGCGATGAAGAGGGTAATTTGCTTATTGACAAAGACACAGGGCTCCCTTTCTCAGCTGCTCAATCGGGAATAATTGGTAATCCTAACCCAGACTTTACTTTAGGATGGACTAACACCCTTGAGTGGAAGAACTTTACATTAACAGCTTTGATAGATTGGAAACAAGGTGGCGATTTCTATTCGTTTACAGGAGCATCGCTTTTATTGCGTGGTCAACTTGGTTTCCAGGCCGATCGTGAAGCTTTGCGCGTAGTACCAGGGGTCTATGGCGACCCAGCAACATACGAAGCAGTTCTTGATGAAAACGGAAATAAAATCAAAAACACTACTGCGATTACTGCATTTGACTCGCACTTTACCAATGGTTGGGGAGCATACGGTCAAGATGAAGTGAATATTTACGATGGTACCGTAATCCGTTTGCGTGAAGTTAGTTTGGGCTACAGACTTCCCAAGTCTGTATTATCAAAAACACCTTTTGGCTCGGCACGCGTTTCTGTATCAGGCAGAAATTTATGGTGGAAGGCACCCAATGTGTTGAAGGATCTGAATTTGGACCCGGAATTTTTAAGTGAAGCTTCTGATTCCAATATTCAAGGCTTTGAATATGGTGCTACGCCAACAACCAGGCGCTACGGTTTTAACATAACACTTACCTTCTAGGTGTTTTTAACTTTTAATTTTTTAGAAATATGAAACTGAAAGGTTTAAGTATAATTATAGGGTTCGCCCTTCTGTTTTCAGTGTCGAGTTGTGATTTGTTCGATCTGGATATCAACACAGATCCCAACAATCCAGCTACGGTTTCGCCTGCATTATTATTAACAAATGTAGAGGTGGATGGTATTGCCGGAATGGTTGGCAGTTTTAATAACACCGGTATGGGCTTTGTTGTACAGTCAACCGCGAGTGATAACTTTTTCTTTAATAATCAATCATGGAATGGCACGTGGAATTTTTTCTACACGGGCCCCCTGAAGGATTTAGATGAGTTGATTAAAATTGTGGAGGTTGATGCAAATGGTGACGGGAATGCCGATCAACCGAGGTACTTGGGTATAGCGCAAGTACTAAAGGCTTATATGTTCAGTACCTTAGTAGATTGGTGGGGAGCTATTCCTTATTCAGAAGCCTTTAAAGGTAATGCCGCAACACAAATTAAAACTCCGGTTTATGATGATGATGCGGTTATTTATGAAAACTGCATAGGCTTACTGAATAGTGCTATTGCCAATCTTGCATTGTCAAGCCCGGCCATAACAGGTGATGTAATCTATGGCGGTGATGCAACAAAATGGGCAAAAGCTGCCCGTTCACTAAAATTAAAGTTGCTATTGCAAACCAAAAATGTTCCGGCACTATCAGCGGAGGCAGCTAAATGCCCATCATGCGGAAATCTTACAGAAATTCAAAGTTTAATAACAAATCAAGCTGGATTGATTACTGCCGCAGCAGATGATTTTCAATTTCAGTTTAGCCCTTCTATTTCTCCCGACTACCGTCACCCAAATTACGCAATGGGTGGCGCAAGTTATGGTGGCGGGTATTTAGCGCACCAGTTCATGTATGAGTTGCTGCGTAACAATGACCCTCGGCTTCCTTTTTATGTAAAAAGACAAACACGAACTGTGTTAGATCCGAATGATGCTACCCAAAAGCAGACGATACCATGTTCGCAAAGAGCCGATTGTGTTTACGGATATTTTCCGCTAAGTAATTTTGTTACGCAAGGTATTTATGGAAAATCTCCTAACGACTTAACCACGGCAGAAAAAGAATACCTGTCCGGCTTTTTTGGTCGTGATCGATCCGATCCATCTGGGGTACCCGATGATGCAGGTATCAGAACTGCGCATGGCTTATATCCGTATGGCGGTCTTTATGATGATGCACCAGAACCTGCAAACCAAAATAAAGGTCGGGGTGATGGAATTTTTCCAATAGCCACCTCATGGATGGTTAAGTTCTGGCAAATAGAAGCCATGCTTACCTTAGGTGTAACGCACCCAACATCCTCCGCTTCGCAATTGTTAGATGCTGCAATAACTGAACAATTTGCAAAAGTTAACACGTTTGTGAGTAAAGATGCAGGGGCTGTAGCAATGGCCTCCGCTGCAATAACATCTTATAAAAATGTTTGGGTGGCAAACTTTAACAGTGCAGCTTCAAATAATGCAAAACTAGCAGTGGCATTAAAGCAAGCCTGGTTCTGTAATTACGGTAATGGTTTAGAGTTATATAATACTTTTAGAAGAACCGGATTGCCGTCAGATTTGCAATTACCACTTCAGTTACCGGGTAATTTTGCTCTTCGGATACCTTATGCTCAGGATGAATTGAACCTAAATCCAAATACCCCGGTAATAGGATACGATCGACCAGAGTTTGCTGTATTTTGGGATGCTTTGAAATTCCAGTTTTAACTAATTATGTTAAGGAATATGAAAATATTTAATAGATTTTTTGCTGTAACTATCTTAATGTTTACAGCTTTAATATCCTGTAAAGATGATTCGCTACAAATCGTACCCGAGTGGGAGACGGGTGTAAATACTTATGCCACCCTTAAAACAGGATCATCATCGGGCTTTGTAAACGGAAATGGAACAACACCGGTTGAAGTTAACTTCAAGTGGATATCTATTGATGGGGCCAATACTGTTAACAAGATTGAGTTTTTTATTCTGTTTAATGAAACTTATGTTGATCCGGATGGAAACTCCAAGCTGGTGAGACATGGTGGTACAGAAGGTAAACTTATTAAAACAATTGAAGGCTCAGCTGTTCCAGGTAATAGGGCTGATGTTTCAGTTTCTGTTACACCGGCTGAAGTTTATAATCTTTACAAGGATAATACCTACAATTATTGCGGAACTTCCGTATCGGTATTTAACAACAGCCTGAAACCAACACGAACCGTTAGCGTACCATTTATTCCTGGCGATTCGTTTACACTACGTTGGGTGGTTTATACGGTTGATGGAAGAAAATTTGATTCGTGGTCGCCCAGTGTCTGTACAGAATTCCCAGGTTCTAACTGTAACTTTGGTTGGGCTATTAATTGCCCTTCCGATCTGGGTGGAACCTACAGTTATGTAACCACCAACATTAAAGAAGCAGGTAGCCCCGTAGCCGGAACAATTAATGGAACCGGTACACTTTCTGTAGCATCGGCAGGAAGTTATCGGTTTACCGATTTCTCTTTTGGTGTGTTCGACTTTGTATATGGCGATGATCCGGCATTGGGCACACTAACTTTAAGTGATGCCTGTGGTTTTCTTTCCTACAAGGGTACTGATCAGTATGGAGCAGCTTATGGAGTTTACACGCTTACAGTACTTAGCGTAACGCCAACCGCCCTTACCATAGATTGGTCCAATAATTATGGCGATGCCGGGCGCACAGTAATTACCAGAACAGATGCTAAAACCTGGCCTAATACATTAACAACAACCCCAAGTGGTTCTTGTAATTAATTAGTATAGTAGCAGCTCAAAATAAAAATGGGGATTTTATGATCCCCATTTTTTTTAACTGATTACCTGCAGGGTTTTTGCGATCAAAAGCTAAGAATCAACCCACCATCTTCAACAACAAACTTAACCTGCTCTTCAGATTTCTCCTGTCCACAATAAAATCAAGAAAGCCGTGATCAAGCACAAACTCGGCACTTTGAAAGCCTTTCGGTAAATCTTTACCAATTGTTTCTCTGATTACACGTGGGCCAGCGAAACCAATTAATGAATTTGGTTCAGCAATGTTAAAATCGCCCAGCATGGCGTATGATGCCGTAACACCGCCAGTGGTTGGATCGGTTAATAATGAGATGTATGGAATCTTAGCCTGATCGAGTAATGCAATTTTAGCAGCTGTTTTTGCCATCTGCATTAATGAAAGTCCGGCTTCCATCATGCGAGCCCCACCAGAGCGTGAGATCATTAAAAATGGCTTCTTGGTTTTCAGGCTGTGATCCATCGCACGGGCAATTTTTTCGCCCACTACCGAGCCCATCGAGCCGCCAATGAAACTGAAATCCATACAGGCGATGGTAATCTCAAGGCCATTCATACTGCCGTAAGCAGTTCGTACAGCATCTTTCAAGTTCGATTTCGCCTGCGACTCTTTAATTCGTTTAGGGTAAGCCTTTGTATCGGTAAATTTCAACGGGTCGGCAGATTCCATGTTGGCATCTAACTCTGTAAATTCATTGTTATCAAACAGTATTTCGAAATACTCTTGTGAGCCAATTTTTACATGGTACTCTTCTTCAGGTACTACATACGCGTTGTTTTTTAACTCGCGTGTATGTACAATTTTTCCACCTGGCGATTTAAACCATAAACCATCGGGTACTTCTCGTTTACTTTCAGTAGGGGTGAGAATTCCTTTATCGGTACGTTTGAACCACGGCATCAGTATCTAAATTTTATTTTGTATTAAAAGCAAATGCCGATGAAAATCATCGGCATTTTTAATTCGCCAATTCTTAAGCTATATCAATCTTACTATCCAGATATACGTCTTGTATCGCATTCAAAATCTCAACACCTTCCTTCAACGGGCGCTGGAAAGCTTTCCGTCCAGAAATTAAACCCATACCCCCAGCGCGCTTATTAATAACAGCGGTGCGTACTGCATCGGCCATATCGCTCGAGCCTTTTGAATCGCCACCGGAGTTAATCAGTCCGGCACGGCCCATGTAACAATTCGCTACCTGATATCGGCATAAATCAATCGGATGATCGGAAGTTAACTCAGTATAAATTCTTTCATCAAGTTTACCATAGCTGCTGCCACCGGTGTTCAGCATTTTATAACCACCATTGGTTTCAGCAAGTTTTTGTTTGATAATATCGGCCTGAATAGTTACACCTAAATGATTGGCCTGTCCTGTTAAGTCGGCCGATACATGATAATCAACACCGTCTTTTTTGAAAGCATTGTTGCGCGTATAACACCATAAGATTGTTGACATACCCAACTCGTGTGCCCTTTCAAAAGCTTGAGCAACTTCTTGTATTTGACGGGTGGCATTATCCGATCCGAAATAAATAGTAGCTCCAACGGCTACTGCGCCCAGGTTCCAGGCATCTTCAACAGAGCCAAACATAATCTGATCGGCCTTGTTTGGATAGGTAAGCAATTCGTTGTGGTTGATTTTTACAATAAATGGAATCTTGTGCGCATACTTGCGCGACATTAATGCGAGACCGCCATAAGTAGTAGCCACTGCATTGCAACCACCTTCAATGGCAAGCTTTACAATATTCTCCGGGTCGAAGTAAATAGGATTTTTGGCAAACGATGCCCCCGCACTATGTTCAATACCCTGATCAATCGGAAGAATAGAAAGATACCCCGTGTTAGCCAAACGCCCTGTACCAAACAAGGTTTGCAGGCTGCGAAGGGTTTGTGTGTTGCGACTGGATTGTGCAAAAATTCTATCAACGAAATCAGGTCCAGGCAGGTGAATCTGATTTTTATCGATGGTTTTACTTTTGTGGGTCAGTAAAGAGTCAGCGTCTTTACCTAATAATGCACTGATGTTCAGGTTTGCCATAATTTGATTTGAGGTGAGCGGCAAATATAGGTTTATAGCCCCGTTTGTGCAATGCGATGTAGGTTATAGGGCAGGAATGAAAAAACCACTCCAGATGATGGAATGGGCTTTTTTATTCAGAACCTGGATAAGAGGTTTATGCCACTCTGCTAGCCAGTTTTTCTTTAATCCGGGCCGACTTACCTTGACGACCTTTCAAATAATACAATTTAGCTCTGCGTACTTTACCAGCCTTAATAAATTCAATTTTGTCGATGCTGGGGCTAAGGAGCGGGAAAATGCGCTCAACACCCACACCATTAGAAACTTTGCGGATAGAGAAACTTTCGCCATTGGTGCCTTTTCCTCTTCTGTAAAGAACTACTCCTTGAAATTGCTGGATACGTTCTTTATTTCCCTCGCTGATTTTTACGTGTACGTTTAATGTGTCACCAGGCTTAAAATCAGGGATATTAGTGCGCTTTGCTGCTAATTCTGCTTCTACTTCTTTTATTAAATCGGCCATGACGATCGGTCTTTTTAAAATGGACTGCAAATATAGACGAATTGCCCGGAATACGCAGAAGGCTTAAGATATTTTTTAGTTGCCATCCAACAGACCGGGCCGTCTGGCTTTAGTCCTTTCCAGCGATTTTTCATATTTCCACTGGCTTATTTTGGCTTCGTGGCCCGAAAGCAAAACATCGGGAACCTTCCAACCCTTGTATTCAGCTGGCCGGGTGTAAACCGGTGGTGCTACCAGGCCATCCTGAAAGGAATCGCTCAGAGCGGAGGTCTCATCATTCAATACGCCCGGTAAAAGCCGGATTACCGAATCGGCCACCACTGCGGCCGCCAACTCCCCACCAGAGAGTACATAATTGCCTATGCTGATTTCACGGGTGATTAAATGTTCGCGCACACGCTCATCCACACCTTTATAATGGCCACAAAGCAGAATCAGATTTTTTTTAAGACTTAATTCGTTGGCCAGGGGTTGCGTTAACAGTTCACCATCCGGGCTCATGTAAATGATATCATCGTAGGGGCGTTCAGATTTAAGCTTTGTAATGCAATTGTCAATAGGTTCAATCATCATAACCATGCCGGCTCCGCCACCGAAAGCATAATCATCGGTAGTGCGGTGTTTGTTAGTGGTGTATTCGCGCAAGTCGTGTATAGCAACCGCTACCAAACCTTTTTGCTGAGCTCTATTTAAAATCGAATCGGAGAATGGGCTTTCTAATAATCGCGGCAAGCAGGTAATAATGTCGATGCGCATAGCGTAAAATACTTAAATCTCCAGAAACCCTTCGGGTAAATCAACGGTAATCTTCTTTTTGGATTTGTTGATGGAAGTAATAAACGGCCCGTTTACCGGGATGAGGATTTCTTTTCCATCCCTACCTACCTGAATAAGCTTGCTTGCCCCGGCTTGAATAACTTCCGTTACTGTTCCTAAAACCCCGGCAGACTTTTCTTCAACTGTAAATCCTTTTATTTCATCATCGTAAAATTCGCCCCGTGCCAGTTTGGGTCGTTCAGATTTATTAAGGAAAATGCTTGCTCCTTTTAAAAGCGATGCCTGCTCAGGGGTATTCACTTCTTCAAACTTTACAAATACTTTGTCCTGCCTGTCGGAAAAGCGTTCAATAAAATAAGGCACCAGGTTGTTGCCAATCTCAATAAATACTGATTGGATTTCTTCCAGATTAATTGCTTCCGTTATCACCAATGTTACCTCGCCCTTCAGGCCGTGGGTTTTGGCCACATAACCAACTTTATAACATAACGCTTTGTCCATAATGGGTATAAAAGTAAAATGCCTCCGTTTAGCGGAGGCATTTGTAAATCAAGAGCTTTAAAATTATGCCTGTGGTTCAGCCGGAGTTTCCTCCGCTGCAGGTTCAGCCGGAGTTGCTGCAACCTCTGCCTTCTTACGAATAGCTTCGGCACGGGCTTCTTTAACTTTAGATTCAGCTTCTTTACGGGCTTTAGCTGCAGTTTGCTTAGCTTTTGCAACGCCTTCAATCTTAGATTGAATTTTGTCTTGCTTTGCTTTTACCCACTCGGCCAGTTTTGTATCGGCTTGTTCCTGAGTAATCGCGCCTTTTGCAACGCCAAGTTGTAAGTGCCTGCGCAACATTACACCCCGGTATGAGAGCATTGCACGCACAGTATCAGAAGGTTGGGCACCTTTCATCAACCAGTCAAATGCTTTATTGTCATCCAGTATGATTGATGCTGGCACGGTTAAAGGGTTATAAGTACCGATTTTTTCAATGAATTTGCCATCACGTGGCGAGCGCGAGTCTGCTACGACCACATCATAAAGAGAGAGTTTTTTGCGGCCTCTGCGCGCTAATCTGATTTTTACTGCCATTTTCTTAGTTTTTTAAATGTTGGAACTCGTCCGTTTTTTAAAGGACTGCAAAGGTAGATGTTTTTGGCAGTTTACCAACCGGCATACTCAAGGAAAACCTAATTGTTTGATTTCCTTTAATATTTGAATAAGCGATTATTCAATTTTTTAATTCAAACCGAGGTTTTTACATTTGATTCCTTTTCACAAAAACCATGGATAAGTATTCGTATATCTCAAATGCCGATGTTGGTTATATCGACCAACTTTATCAAAATTATAAAAACAACCCAGCTTCCGTTGATGCCACGTGGCAAAAGTTCTTTGAAGGTTTCGACTTTTCGCAGGCACAAGGTGTTAATGGTCTAACCAGCACGGGCGATCCTATCTCAATAAAAGAGACTCAGGTTCGGAATCTTATTTTTCAATACCGTTCGTTCGGGCACCTCAAATCAAAAACCAATCCGGTGCGGGAACGAAGAGATCATAATGTGAATCTGGATCATAAAAGTGTGGGCCTAACAGATGCCGACCTGGACACGGAGTTTGATGTGGCAGCTGAAATAGGAATGCCAAAATCGCCACTGCGTAAGATTATTGAAAAATTAAAATCACTTTATCTGGGCCCCATCGGGTTCGAGTATAACTTTATACGCAATGATGATATTCGTGCCTGGTTTTATAATAAAATAGAGAAGGAGTACTATGCTTACAATCCAAACCTGGACGAGAAAAAGCGGATACTTTCTAAATTGAATGAGGCTGTTGTTTTTGAAAACTTTTTGCACACAAAATTCTTAGGTCAGAAACGGTTTTCATTGGAAGGTGGGGAAAATACTATTCCCGCTTTGGATGCTATTATTAACAAAGCGGCAGAGCTGGATGTAAAGGAAGTGGTGATTGGGATGGCGCATCGTGGCAGGTTAAATGTGTTATCTAACATTTTGGGTAAAACCTACGAACAAATTTTTACTGAGTTTGAAGGCAATGTGAATCCTGATTTAACGATGGGCGATGGCGATGTGAAATACCATCTGGGTTATGCCAGTCATATTACCACACCATCCGGAAAGAAGATTTATGTGAAGTTAACCCCTAACCCATCGCACCTGGAGGCGGTTGATCCGCTGGTGGTGGGTTATACACGCGGGCAGATTGATGATGAGTACAATGGCGATCTGAAAAAAGGTATGGCTATTCTGATACATGGCGATGCTGCAGTAGCCGGGCAGGGCATTGTATATGAAGTGGTGCAAATGTCGGGCTTATCAGGATACACTACGGGAGGAACTATTCACTTTGTGATTAATAATCAGGTGGGCTTTACTACCGATTATGACGATGCCCGTACGGCTATCTATTGTACCGATGTTTCAAAGATTGTAGATGCGCCCGTACTGCACGTAAATGGCGATGATGCCGAAGCAGTAACATGGTGTGCAAAATTAGCTGCCGAATACCGCCAGCAATTTGGTAAAGATATTTTTATTGATTTGTTATGTTACCGCAGGCATGGCCACAACGAAAGTGATGAGCCAAAATTTACACAACCAAAGTTGTATAACATAATTGCCAAGCATCCTAATCCGCGCGAAGTGTATGTTAAAAAATTAGTGGAGTCGGGGGTTGATGCTGCACTGGCTGATGAAATGGATGCGAAGTTCCGTAATCAGTTGCAGGATCGATTAAACGAAGTGAAACAAAAAGCACTGCCATACAAACTGCAGGAAATGGAAGAGGAGTGGCAATCGATGCGTAAATCCAAACCGGAAGATTTCGATCAATCGCCCGATACCTCGGTTTCAAATGCGATTATTGATAAAGTGGGTGCAGCACTTACTACAATTCCCGATGGGTTTAAACCCATTAAGCAAATTGAAAAATTATTGAAGGATAGGAAGGAAGCCTTCTTCGATAAAAAAGAGCTGGGCTGGGCCGAGGCTGAATTACTGGCATTCGGATCGTTACTGGCCGAGAAACACATCGTGCGAATGTCCGGCCAGGATGTAAAGCGTGGAACGTTTTCGCATCGGCATGCCTACTTCTGGGATTCAAATACAAACCAATCGTACTGTGGGTTGAACCATATCAGCACCGACCAGGCTAAACTGCACATGTATAACTCACTGCTTTCTGAGTTTGGCGTAATGGGCTTTGAATACGGTTATGCGTTGGCTACCCCGCGTGCATTGGTGGTATGGGAAGCACAGTTTGGAGATTTTGTTAACGGTGCACAAGTTATCATTGATCAGTTTATCACCTCGGCCGAATCGAAATGGCAGCGACAAAACGGATTGGTGTTATTGTTACCACATGGTTATGAAGGCCAGGGGCCGGAACACTCCAGCGCACGTCCGGAACGTTTTCTGCAACAAGCGTCAGAGTTTAACATGGTAGTTGCCAATATTACCTCGGCATCAAATTATTTTCACTTATTACGCAGACAAATTAAGTGGGAGTTTCGTAAGCCATGCGTAGTCTTCTCGCCAAAATCATTATTGCGCCATCCCGGAGTAGTTTCTCCTTTAACTGATTTTACGAAGGGCACTTTTACTGAAGTGTTTGATGATGCGAATGTAAAAGCGAAAGAAGTAAAACGAATCGTATTCTGTTCGGGTAAAGTGTACTACGATTTGCTTGATTATCAGCAAAAGAAAAAAATTAAAAATACAGCACTTGTAAGATTAGAACAGTTGTATCCGTTTCCAAAACTCCAGGTTCAAACCATTTTGAAAAAGTATAAAGATGCCGAGTTGATCTGGGTACAGGAAGAACCGTACAATATGGGTTACTGGTCGTACATTCAGCGCTTTATGCCAGAGGAAAAGTGGAAGGTAGTTGCCCGTAAATCCAGTGCATCGCCCGCCACAGGTTATTCAAAAGTTCATAAAGCTGAACAGGAAAAAATTATAACCCAGGCCTTTGAAATATAAAATTCAACCACAGCATTAACAACTTAGAAATTATGGCACAAGTTAAAGTACCAACCGTTGGCGAATCGATAACTGAAGTTACCATTGCCAACTGGCTTAAGAAAGATGGCGATGTAGTGAAGATGGATGAAGTAATTGCCGAACTCGAATCGGATAAGGCTACTTTTGAATTAACCGCTCCACAGGCAGGCGTTCTAAAAATATCGAAAGCCAAAGGTGAAGTTGTTCCGATTGGTACCGTAATCTGTGAGATAGCAGATGGCGGTGCGGCAACTTCACCTTCGCCAAAAACAGAAACTAAAGCAACTGAAACCAAAACCACTGAAATAGCTGCACCAAAAGCAACAGGTGGTGTTAAAGAAATGAAAGTGCCTGCTGTAGGCGAATCAATCACCGAAGTAACCATTTCAACCTGGTTAAAGCAGGATGGTGATTTTGTAAAGTTGGATGAAGTGATTGCTGAAGTTGAATCCGACAAGGCAACGTTTGAATTACCAGCCGAGGCTAATGGTATTTTAAGAATTGTGGCTAAAGAGAAAACTACTTTGCCTATTGGTGGATTGATCTGCAAAATTGAAATCATGGAGGGAGTTTCAACAACTTCAACGGCAGCAACTACGCCAGCCTCAACATCTGGTAGTGGAGATAAAACCTATGCTTCCGGACATCCTTCACCTGCGGCAGCAAAAATTTTGGAAGAGAAAGGAATTTCTACTTCGCAGGTTAGCGGCACTGGTGTAGGTGGAAGAATTACCAAAGAAGATGCAACCAAAGCGCAACCAACTGCTCCTAAAACAGAAACTAAAACTCCAGCCTCGGCCCCGGCAATTGCATCGGGTGGAGATCGCAACAAGCGTAATGAAAAAATGACTTCGTTGCGCAAGACAATCGCTAAGCGCCTGGTATCGGTAAAGAATGAAACGGCCATGCTTACTACGTTTAACGAAGTGGATATGAAGCCGGTAATGGATTTACGTTCGAAGTATAAAGACAAGTTTAAAGAGAAATATGGCGTAGGACTTGGCTTTATGTCGTTCTTTACCAAAGCGGTTTGCATTGCACTAAAGGAGTGGCCAGCCGTAAATGCGCAGATTAATGGCGATGAAGTTATCTATCATGAATATTGCGATGTGTCAATTGCCGTTTCAACGCCCCGTGGTTTGGTTGTACCGGTTATCCGCAATGCCGAATCACTTTCGTTCGATCAGATTGAAGCCGAAGTAGTGCGCCTGGCAACAAAAGGTCGTGATGGAAAACTTTCAATAGATGAAATGCAAGGTGGAACATTTTCGATTACCAACGGTGGAGTATTTGGTTCTATGCTTTCAACGCCAATACTTAACCCGCCACAATCGGCAATTTTGGGTATGCATAATATTGTGGAGCGGCCGGTTGTAAAAGATGGACAAGTGGTGATTAGGCCGATCATGTATCTGGCACTTTCGTACGACCATCGCATTGTAGATGGTCGCGAGTCGGTGAGCTTTTTGGTAAGAGTGAAGGAGTTGTTGGAAGATCCAGGAAGATTGATTTTGGGAGTTTAATAAGTTGAAATTTTAATCAAGCTCAGTTTTTATGCAATACAACGTAACCGTTATTGGCTCAGGCCCCGGAGGATATGTAGCCGCCATTCGCTGTGCACAACTTGGTTTTAAAACAGCCATTATCGAAAAATACGATACACTTGGTGGAACCTGTTTAAATGTGGGTTGTATTCCATCCAAAGCGCTGCTTGATTCGAGTGAGCATTTTTACAATGCGGCCCATACGTTTAAAGAGCATGGTGTGGATATCAACGAGCCAAAAGCTAACCTCACACAAATGATTAAACGCAAAGCAGGTGTGGTGAAGGCCAATGTGGACGGGATTGCTTTCTTGATGAAGAAAAACAAAATTGAAGTTCATACTGGGGTGGGATCGTTTGTAGATAAGAACACAATTAAGATCACAGGCAAGGATGGCAAGGAAACTCAGATTACTACAGAGAAAGTAATCATAGCTACCGGTTCAAAACCAACACCACTTCCGTTTGCACCATTTGATAAAAAAAGAATTATCTCCAGCACTGAAGCATTAGAATTTAAAGAAATTCCGAAGCACTTGATTATTATCGGTGGTGGTGTAATTGGAATGGAACTGGGTTCCGTTTACGCGCGCATCGGATCTAAAGTAACGGTGGTTGAATTTATGGATAGCCTTATCTCTACCATGGATGGAACAATGGGTAAAGAACTTGCCAAAGTCGCCAAAAAGTTGGGTATGGATCTATTCCTCGGTCATAAGGTTACTGAGCTTGAGAATAAAGGTAAAGAGGTTGTGTTGAAGGCAGAACCTAAAAATGGAGGAAACGCTATTGAGCTAAAAGGCGATTATTGTTTAGTGAGTGTAGGGCGCAGACCTTACACAGATGGACTGGGTCTTGATAAAATCGGTATAGAGTTAGACAAAGGAAAAATTCCAGTGGATGATCATCTTAAAACCAAAGTGGATAATGTTTATGCTATAGGTGATGTAGTACGCGGAGCCATGCTTGCGCACAAAGCTGAAGAAGAGGGCGTAATGGTAGCAGAGCAATTTGCAGGACAAAGGCCCCACATTAATTATAATCTTATTCCGGGTGTGGTATATACCTGGCCAGAGGTTGCCAGCGTAGGTTTTACAGAAGAACAATTGAAAGAACAAGGCAAAGCCTATAAAGTTGGTAACTTTCCTTACAAGGCATTGGGCCGTGCCCGTGCGTCTATGGATTTGGATGGTCTGGTAAAAATTCTGGCCGATAAAAACACCGATGAGATTTTGGGGGTACATATAATCGGTGCCCGCGCTGCTGATATGATTGCCGCTGGTGTGGTAGCGATGGAATATCGTGCATCGGCTGAAGATGTTTCGCGCATGAGTCACGCACACCCTACTTACATGGAGGCTGTAAAAGAAGCATGCTTAGCGGCTACTGCTAACAGGCCTATTCACATGTAATTACTCGCCACAGATTCACAGAATAATCAGTGAATCTGTGGCAACAATTTCCAATTCAATAAACACCGGATTGCTAGTCCAGCGGCTACAGGAATAAGATACAAGTTCAAATCTTGTGGCAACACCCACCAAAACACAAGGGTGAATGCAAGGATGATAAGACAAAACAAAAAGTATTTGCTAAGTAAATTCTTGTGCTTGCTAAATAACATTAAGCTTGCAAAGAAGTGTAAGGGAAAAGCCCACAACAAGTTTAAGTTTCGTGCCGCATCGTGATGATCGGTAAATAACCAAAGCACGAAGAGAAGTAAACCAATTAATCCTGTTAAACCAAACAAGGTTACATCAAACCAGCGACTCAATCTTTTTCGTCTCCAATCGAAGACTGAAATCAAGGTGATAATAGTGAGCAGAAACGTAAATGCAACCCAGGGATGAACGAGTGAACTCCAGGGTTCAACTGTTGCAGCATTAATTCTTTTTTCTTTCACCAACGCTACCCAGCCACTATCCGATTTCACTTGCATCCTATCTACAAATAACTCAATGTAATCGGGTAGAAACATGTATTCAGTTGCAAACATGGTTCTGTCAATCGGCAACCCGAGGCAAATATCTATTCCTAAATCGCCCCAAGGCAAAGGATTCAGATATTCGTCTGTTTTTTGGCGAAAGGAATGTGTGGCGTTAAAAAAGGTGCTGTCAATTTTTAAGTCGCTTGCTAATTGATTAACCAGTATATCGCGAATGCGTGTTGCACAATTATCATGGTAATAATCGTATCGATAGGTTCGGTTTTCGGGCTGTGCGTTCCAATGCAAGAAACTATAAATCTTATCGCGCTGTTGTGGCGTTAATTGTAATACCTGTTCGTGGATAAATCTGCCATCGCGTTTGTAAGCCCATTCAAAGTGTTCGTATTTATAAACGGCCAGCATATAGTAGTTTCTTCCCCGTGCAAAATTTAAATAGAAGTTGGGCTGATCGAAATCGAAAACCCCATAGTTAAAAGCGTAATCAATTTCATTTACCGGATCGTTTACCCGTATGGCGCTATGGCCAAATGCACTGTATAACTCATTTGGATCGGGGCCACAGGTAATAATGGATATTTCAGCTTTATCGGATAGTGGCAGCATTTGTGCGACCACTCCATTATAGAAAAGAAGGAAACAGGTTACCACCGAAATCAATCTGTGCATGCGTAAATATTTGTTCCGAAAGATAGACAATAGCCTTTCAAAAAGTAATTTTGAAAGATGGATGCCTTGCGCGGTAATTTTAATGATACCCTGAACCTGTTGCGGAAAATAACACCCAAGCGGGTTTACAATGCTGCAAAAGTATTATCAAGTTATCAATACGCACGCATGTCGGGCAAGGCTTCGCACTGGGCATTGCCAACAGCTATTTCCATTGAGCCTACCACTTCCTGCAATTTACGATGCCCCGAGTGCCCTTCGGGTTTGCGCTCATTCACGCGCCCAACGGGTATGTTACAACCTGAATTGTTTAAGAAAGTAATGGATGAACTGGCCCCATCACTTTCTTATCTCACATTTTATTTTCAGGGCGAACCGTATTTGCATCCACAATTTTTAGAGTTGGTTCAGTATGCATCGGGTAAAAACATTTATACAGCAACCTCTACCAATGCACATTACCTGAACGATGCTGCTGCCAGAAAAACTATCGAGTCCGGGTTGGATCGACTCATCATATCCATTGATGGCACTACACAAGAAACATACGAAGCCTATCGGGTAGGAGGTAAGCTTGATAAAGTTATCGAAGGGGCCAAGAACATTGTTCGCTGGAAAAAAGAATTGAAGTCGCTTACACCGTTTGTTGTGTTTCAGTTTTTGGTTGTTAAGCCAAACGAACATCAGATTGAAGCGGTACATCAACTTGCAAAAGAAATTGGCGTGGATCATGTGGCTTTAAAAACGGCCCAGATTTATGATTATAAGAATGGTTCGGATTTAATTCCATCTATTGATAAATACTCACGCTATCAAAAAAATACGGATAATACATATTCTATTAAAAACGAATTAGCTAGCCATTGCTGGAAGATGTGGCAGAGTTGCGTGATTACCTGGGATGGAAAAGTAGTGCCCTGTTGCTTTGATAAAGACGCACACTATGTAATGGGCAATTTGCAAACCCAGTCGTTTAAAGAAGTCTGGAGTAGCAAACGCTATCAGGACTTCCGGTCAAGCTTATTTCGCTCGCGCAACGAGATAGAGATGTGTAAAAATTGTACAGAGGGAACAAGGGTGTGGGCGTGATTTTTAAAATCGAATCGACATCCAAAGGCCAAAGAATACATCATAAACACGATAGCCTTCTGGTTCCTGAACTATCAATTCCCTTTCTTCTAAAGCCTTGATGGAGCGTTGAACACTGCTTGCACTTAGGTCGTACTTGTTTAAAAAGTCTTTTTGATTGATCTTAGAAATAGATTTTTCATGTGCAATGGCTTTTAATAAATTCCATTGCTGCTCAGTGAGGAGGTTTTTGTAACCGTAATAATATGTTTCATTTTCTGCCAATATATCCTGAATGGTTCTAAGCAAGACTTCATGAGTCATTTCTTTTTCGGGCTGCATAAATAGTTTATGGCAAAACAGTTGTACATAAAATGTATGTAATCTTGTCCATTCAAAAATTGTTTCTAATTTGTCAGGCTTTACTTTTTTTTGATGCTTTGTAAAATGCTTTTGGACGAAAGTAGAATAAGCAACTTTATCTATTCGATCCATAAATAGGAGCTCAGTGCTTTGATAAAAAGGTCTTGATGCCTGAGTAAACATTTGTGTCAGTAAATGTTTCCGGCTGCCCGAAAATATGAACTCAACATGGTTGAGCATTTGAATATGCGATCGAAGCAATGCCTCTGTTCTTTTTTCTGGATATTCGGCTACCTGTTGAAATTCATCTATCGCGATGACTACTCTTTTTTTGCGTTTCTTCAGATAGTTGAAAATGTCTTCTAAAGTTGATTCGCTTTCCTTATCTGTTTTTACATTTATTTCGAAAGATGGTTGACCTGTCATAGGATCAATAACCAGATTGGGTGTGAATTTTCTAAAAATTCCCATTAATTGTTTAATGGATTTTTCGTAAGGACTTTCCAATTGATTCAAAACTGCTTTGCCAAATGCAGTGGCGAATTCGGCCAGATTGGACGTTGGCAATATGTCCACATACACGCAATCATACTCTTGTTTGAGCATACTAAAGGCATGATGAATTAACCCGGTCTTACCCATTCTTCGGAGTGAGATGAGCGTTACACTCCTTCCGTTTGTGATTGCACCAATCAATGCAGTAGTTTCCTTTCCCCTATCACAAAAGTGATCTGGATCCAAATAACCTTTTAAAAGAAAGGGATTTCTCAGAATCATACAAAATGCGTTACGCAAAATGCGTTACGCAAAATGCGTAATTTATTTATTATATCAAAACTCAGGGGCTTGTGGGCTTTCTGGGGCAATAGTGGCAAACTTTACATCAGCAACTTTACATTTTCCGCAGCCAGCTTCGCATGCGTTTTTTGCACGCCAGCTTCGCCAACTCATGCGGCCCAAGTAAAAAACTGCCGCTAAAAACAATAGCACAATCAATAGTTGCTGAACCATGCTGTAAAACTAATCAACTTGTTTAAATATGTCTATGCCGAATGGTGCGTCCGTCCGCCTGCGGACGAATGGCTGCAAATTTGGACAATCATACTTTCTAAAAACTCACGAATTCGCATAAAAATGGGCCTGGCACAGTGTTGGCAACTTGTTGAACTTTTTCAATCCGTATAGCATCCCAACAAAAGCTAAACTGCTGCGATTATGTTTAAAAACTATTTTAAAGCCGCGGTGCGGAATCTGCTTCGGCAACGTGGAACCACCCTATTAAATATCAGCGGCCTTACGCTGGGCCTTGCCACCAGCCTTGTACTTTTTTTGCTGGTGCGCTATCATAAAAGTTTCGATACATATCATAGCAACTACCATCGTATTTACCGCGCCAATGTGCAATCCGATGGCAACGAAGGTAAGGATTATACTTCCGGTGTATATCCCGGTTTCCCGGAAGTGTTTGATGCCGACTTTCCCGAAGCAGAAGAAGTTACGTTTATTTCATATCGCAACGGAGGGTTAATTGTAATTCCACAAGCAAGTGGTGAACCCAAAAAGTATGACGAAGAACGGGGAGTTGCCTATGCACAACCTAATTTCTTTAAAATCTTTGATCGGAAAATTTTAATAGGCGATGGTGAGAAGGGATTAGACGAACCCAATGAAGTGATCATTTCGAAACGTTCGGCCCTGAAATATTTTGGTAAAGAAGATGCGGTGGGCGAAGTGCTGCGATATGACGATCAGGATTTTCGCGTTACCGCGATTATGGAAGACGTTCCAACCAATACCGATCTGCCATTTGATATGCTTGCATCGTACATAACTATAAAGAAACAAAAAGATGAAAGTGCCTGGACCGGTATTTGGAGCGATGATCATTGTTACTTTACTATTAAAAATGGCAGCACTATTGCCGATATTGAAGCCCGCATGCCGGCATTTGTTACCAAATACCTGGGCGATTCAACCCGTAACCGCGACAACACAGCGTTTGTGTTGCAACCCTTTAGCGAAATTCATTTTGATGATCGCTTTGGTAATTACAATTACAACACTGTAAGCAAATCTACATTTATGGTGTTAAGCATCATCGGTATTTTTCTGTTGCTAACAGCCTGCATTAATTTTATAAATCTTACTACAGCCGAAGCGGTAAAGCGCTCAAAAGAAGTAGGTATCCGCAAATCGTTGGGAAGTTTACGATCGCAATTAATTTTTCAATTTTTAGGAGAAACCTTTTTGATTACACTTGTTTCCATTTTAATTGCTGTTGTATTGGCCGAAGTGGGTTTGAATTTTCTAAACCCATTTCTTGATCTATCGCTGCGTATAAACCTGACAACCGATGTAACCTTGTGGTTGTTCCTGATCGGAACCCTGCTAATTGTTTCTGTATTATCGGGATTTTACCCCGCATTGGTTGTAAGTGCCTACAACCCGGTAAGCGCGCTTAAGAACCAGTTGGGAAACCGGCAAACCTCAGGATTTAATTTACGCAGAAGTTTGGTTGTATTGCAGTTTGTGATTTCGCAATTGTTGATTATTGGAACAGTTGTGCTCATCAGTCAAATAAATTATTTGCGAAACAAAGAGCTTGGCTTTCGTAAGGATGCGATTATAACCGTACAAATTCCGGTTAGCGAGAAACCCGCTACAGATGGAGTAAGTAAAATGCGTACACTGCGCAACGAATTGCTCGCGATTCCCGGGGTAGAAGCAGCAAGTTTGAGCAACAGTGCACCTTCATCGGGCAGTGTATCTTCCACCGACTTTACCATAGAAGGAGATGAAAAAAACTATGGTACCCAGGTAAAGGTTGTAGATGGTAATTACCTGGATTTATATGGCTTACAATTAATAGCTGGTGTAGGACTGGCCGATGCAGACACAGCGCAAATGTATGTGGTTAATGAACGCTTAACCCAGGTGGTGGGTCTGTCAAACCCCGAGGATATCATTGGAAAAAATATCCGGATGTGGGGCAAAACCTTGCCCGTAAGTGGTGTGGTAAAAAATTTCCACACGGTATCCCTGCAAGATCCGCTGGAGGCAACCATTATGATAAACAGAATCCGGAACTT
Source organism: Cyclobacteriaceae bacterium (assembly GCA_019638395.1). Classification (GTDB taxonomy): domain Bacteria; phylum Bacteroidota; class Bacteroidia; order Cytophagales; family Cyclobacteriaceae; genus ELB16-189. The sequence continues at coordinate 195,739 of JAHBTX010000002.1, read as the reverse complement.
TCATTTGCTCTCTGTTAAAATGAATCCGCAACGTGTACAAGATGTGCTTAAACACGTACAAGCTAAATGGGAAGCGGCATACCCGGAGTATATTTATTCCTATCAGTTTTTGGATGAACAAATTCAGGAATTTTATGAGGGCGAACAACGTATGTCCGTTCTGTTAACGGTATTTACTTCGCTTGCAATTTTTATTGGGTGCTTAGGCTTGTTTGGACTAACCGTGTTTATGGTTAACCAAAAAACCAAAGAAATTGGTGTGCGCAAAGTGTTAGGTGCATCAGTTGAAAGTATTCTGATGCTGTTCACAAAAGAGTTTGTCAAACTTATTTTGATCGGATTTTGTATCGCGGCTCCAGTGGCCTGGTATGCAGCTAATCAATACCTCGATCAGTTTGCTTATAAAATTACAATGGGGCCAACGGTATTTTTAGCGGGGCTAGCTATAACATTTGTTATTGCTATTCTCACGGTAGCCTATCGTTCTATGAAAGCAGCGGTGGCTAATCCAACTCAATCGTTACGATCGGAATAAATTATTTAAACCAAAGTTTCTGAATTTCCGAAAGCATATCAGCATGAATGTTTCCGGCTGCGCAAAGTTCGCCTCCGTGTAAAAAATTAGTGCCGCCCGAAAAATCAGTAACAACACCTCCTGCTTGTTGCACAAGGAAAGTACCCCCGGCCACATCCCAGGGTTTAAGGTTGTATTCAAAGAAGCCTTCTAATTTCCCGCTGGCCACATAAGCTAAATCCATGGCGGCACTACCCAGCCTGCGGATACCATGTGTTTTTTCTAAAAACAATTTTATAATCTCCAGGTAGTCTTCTTTTTTTTCAGAATGATAATATGGAAACCCTGTTGCTAATAAACTCTCTTCTAAGCTACCAATAGCCGATACCCGAATTTCTTTTTCGTTACAATAAGCCGCACCACCTTCAATAGCATGATAACAATGGTTATTGCTTACATCATACACAATACCCAATACAGTTTTGTCATACCGTTGTAACCCGATACTGATGGCAAAAATCGGTAGCCCATGCAAGTAGTTAGTGGTTCCGTCAAGCGGATCTATAATCCATGTATATTCATTCGTAGCTTTTACATCGGTACCTTCTTCGGCCAGAAAACCAGAGCCTGGTAACAATTTACTCAGGCTGCCAACCAACCGTTTTTCCGATTCTTTATCTACATACGAAACAAGATTACTCGAACTTCCTTTTTGTTCAATGCGCGAAAGATCAAAGCCCTCCAACTCCGTCCGCATAAACTCACTCACTTCAGTACAAAGCTCGATTGTGTCTTTTTCCAGTTTACTGAGATTCATTTTTTACGGGTATAATTTTTTACAAAAGATAGCAAGATTATTAAAACCGAAACCCAGGCAGCTGTTCGTGCCATAAACTCACCTTGTTGGCTATACTTCTCCGGAAGCGACCCTTTTGTGGCAAGTCCATACAATTGCATCATGTGCGCGTAGGTGATCATACCGTCTTCCACCTGTAATGAATAAACAATGGGTGCAGCAACAAGCAATAAACCTCCTACAAAAAGATATGCATTAAAGCCTGAGGCCCGGAACAAACTCATGTAGAAAAGCAAATTGGCCAGTAGTATCCACAGTGTAACACCCAGGTAGCCTGTATAGCTGGTCCAACTATACCAATCGGGTTTTAGTAATAACACATCGGCCAGGTAAATAACGTTGTTGTTCCAAGGGAGTTTAAGGAGCAGGTACTCTAATCCCAGCCAGAAAAAAATAATCGTAAACTTTCCAAGTCGCGCACCCAGATTTTTATATGCAAATACATATCCTGCAAAAGTTAGTGTAAACAAAATAGCTTGTAACAGTACAGCAATTGTAAATGAAAAATTAAACGCATGGGCTGCAAGCAATCCGGTTGTTAACGCTAACAGAATTAATTCAAATCGATTCCAGGGTGAAGTGTGTTCACGGGCCTGATCGGTAATGGCGAACAAAGGAGCGAGCGCTGCAAAAATTAAAACGGGAAACGATTTCATTAACCAGGCTGCGGCTAACAAAAGCACGGCTATTCCAAACAACAGCCATACATTCAGTACCCTGCTATTTTTCTTTGCCATGTATCACCATCACAATTTCGCCTTTTATTTCTTTCTTCTGAAAATGCGTCAGTGTATCCACCACAGTACCGGTAAACGTTTCTTCATGCATTTTGGTAAGTTCGCGCGATACCGATACCAACCGAAAATCACCAAAAAATTCTTTTACTTGTTCTAATGTTTTAACCAGCCGGTGGGGCGATTCGTACAGTACAATTGTGCGTTCTTCTTCCGCTAATTTTTTTAATAAAGTCTGGCGGCCTTTTTTGTGCGGAAGAAAACCTTCAAACACAAACCGATCGGTGGGGAAGCCGGATTTGATCAGAGCGGGGATCAAAGCGGTTGGTCCGGGTAAACAATCTATTTGTAAACCGGCCCGCAATACTTCGCGTACTAATAAAAATCCAGGATCAGAAATTCCGGGTGTACCGGCATCGCTTACAAGTGCCATTACTTCGCCTTGTTGCATGCGCTGTATTAATCCGGCCAGCGTTTTATGTTCGTTAAAAATATGAAAGCTTTGTAGCGGTTTTGAAATCTGGTAGTGCTTTAATAAAAAGCCGGAGGTGCGTGTATCTTCAGCCAGAATTACATCTGCCTTTTTTAAAATATCCAATGCGCGCAAGGTAATATCAGCCAGGTTACCGATGGGTGTGGGTACAACGTATAATGATGGTTGAGTGGTTTCCAATTTTAAACAAGTTGATCGATGGCTTTTGCCAATGTAAAATCCTTTTCGGTAACTACATCCCCTGCATCGTGTGTACTTAATTCAATCGTTACGGTGTTATACACGTTGGTCCAGAAAGGATGGTGATCCATCTTTTCCGCCAGAAGCGCAACGCGTGTCATAAATGAAAACGCTTCTGAAAAATCTTTAAAGCGGAAGGTGCGCTTAAGGCGATTATTTTCTTGTACCCACATAATTTAAATGTTGGCTAAAGGTAGCCACAAATAAGCATTATGTTATAAAGCAATCAAGCCTTCAATTTTTGATGCTAAAATATAAATGTCTATAACAGCCTGGCTGGAGGGCATCATCATTTGATAGGTAAAGCTGGTGTAGTTACCATTTTTAGAAGATTTTTCCTGTGGTATGTGATGGGTAAGCAATTCTTTTAATTGCAACTCTTTACCAGTGGGTACTATAAACTTAAAGGTATATACCGCTGGCCACGCATGGTGCTGGTCCAACTGTTCTTTAAATTTTTCTATTTGATTATTCTCCATAAAATGAAAACGCCCCGAATTGAGCCGGGGCGTTTTTTATTTAATGCTAACTGGCCTAAAAAAACTTATAACGTTTGTCTTCAATACCGGCAGCTTCTTTAATTGCATCGGCTATACCCAGGCTGGAGCGGCCGTCAATTTTTTGTTGTAGCTGAGTTTTAAACATAGTATAATCGCCAATGGCCGGGGCTGTTGTTTTATTTTGAAGTTCGGCTATGAGCACTCCGTTTTCTCCGGCAAAAGGCTCCGAGCGTTTACCATTCTCCAATGAAAATATTTTACCAACTGCAACCGGATCGAGCCCTACGCTTGGTAATGTGTTGGAGTTAAATTTCAAATCGCTGGAAGAGGCAACAGTGGCATCGGTACCAAAAGTGGTAGCAAGCTCTTCCAGGCTTCCGGTTTTGCCTTTTAGGGTTTCAATGATTTTTTTGCCTTTCATCTCATTGCGAACAGCCGGGGCTATTTCTTCTTTCACAGATTCGAATGCGCGGGTGCCGCCATCTGTTTCGCTGGTCATAACCGCCACCACATAATCAGACGACAGCTCAAACACATCTGATACTTTACCCACCTTGCCCTCTCGGAATAACCAGGTAATAACCTGGCGCGCTTCGCCCAGGTCGTTCAAACGCCTGTCGTTGGTACGAATGTTATTGGCTTGGTTTACTACCAGGTTTTGTGCTTTGGCGCGATCAGCAAATTCTTTTACGCCCGAAAGATCAGCCGCAAAAGTTTGTGCTTTCAGATAGGCTGCATTCTGGGTTTCATCACTTGGTGAAATGGGAATTTCAATGGTAGCCACGGAGTAGGCAGTGTAATCTACTACACCGGTAACATCAATCAGGTGATAGCCAAATTGGGTTTCTACTACATCGGCCAATACTCCTGTTTTTTTAGCTCCGAATACGGCATCTTCAAAAGGTTTTACCATTCCGCCCGATGAGAACCAACCTAAATCGCCACCCTGGCTGGCGGTTCCGTCTGTTCCATGCTCGCGTGCTTTGGCTGCAAAACTTGCTCCGCCTTTAATCTCTGCCAGAATTTTTCGGGCTTTTTCTTTTGCCGCTTTCTTTGCGGGTTCTGATTCATCATCCCACCGAATAAGTATGTGACTTGCCTTGGCCGTTCCGGTTGTATCACGCCCGATTTTTACCAGTTTCATTACTTTATAAGAATCGCCATCTAAAAAGGGTCCGTAAACCGTGCCGGTAGTCAGGTTGTTTTTCTGATCGGCTAATAGCAAAGGCAGGTTTGAAACATTATATTTTACAAAGGGTTCGTTGCCCTCGGTGTTTGTTACGGCATAGAGCGAATCATCGGCTGCAGTTTTAAATCCTTCGGCATACGACTTAAGGTCTTCGCGTATTTGCAGCGAATCTTCGGCCGATGCTACAATCGGAAATGCTACATAGTTAAGGTTTCGCATTTGCTCTGATTTGTATTTGGCTTTGTTGCGATTGTAATAAGCACGCAAATCGCTATCGGAAACTTTGATTGCCGAATCGCTAACTGCAAAGAAGGGAACGTAGAGGTATTTTACTTCAGCAACATCGTTTTGTGTATGGTAGTCGCGTTCAGCTTCGGCTTTGGTTACGTAGTTGCTTTTAATAAGCAGATTTTCATACTTGATTCGCTCGCGGCCAAGTTTCAGATCGTTTTTGAATGAGTTCCACCGGTAATTTCCTTGTTGCCACATGGCAACCATGTTAGGGTCGGTTGGTATTTCTTCCGATTGTTGTATGAATTGCATTAAGCGGGCACGATCAAATTTACCGGCCTCATCTAAAAATGAATTCTTCACATTTTCATCAATATTTTTTCCTTGTATCATGTCCCATTCTTCATCGGTAGAAACCTGAATTCCTACTTTTTCGAATTGCGGGCGAATGGCTTTTTGTGTAATCAGATATTCCCAAGCTTGTTGTTGCAGCAAGGGTCTTTCCCGATCGCCCGGCTGGCGACCGAAATTCATAATGTAATTGTTTTCGCGTTCCTGAATTGCGTTCTGGTATTCGGTAAGGGAGATAGAGGAACCGCCTATTTCGCCTACGGTATTTTCATTTCCAAAAACTGAACGTGGGCCGTTTCCAAACAGGTCGTTCAATACAAAGGCTGAGATGGCTACAGCCACAAATCCCACCACCCATTTGGTCATCTTATTTCTTAAAGTTCCAATCAATGCCATAACTAATGTTTCTAAATGTTTACGAGTAAGCAGGCAAACGCCAGCGTTTGTTTAAAGAACCGCAAATTTAAGCCCTTCTATCAATTCGCCAAAGGCACAAATAATAATATAGGCTTTGATTGCCAGGTAGTTGCGTAAGAAAAACGTGTATTTATTTGTCTTTTTTACGGTATGTGTAAATCATAAAAAGAATGGCGGCAACCATAACCCACGTATAGGCCTGCCCAATGCCCACCGTCATGGTTTCGTAAATGCCGATAATCACAAAAAATGCGGCTAATGAAAGCAGAATTACATCAAGGAGTTTCATTGTGCTGGAATGCGTACAAATTAACACGGCCTATTCATCAACCACAAATTCGCCTTCGGGGTTTTTAATCTGGTAATCGGATAAATCTTCTTTGGCCTCAAGCCCGGTTCCATAAAGCACTTCACTCTGTAACTTAATAGTAACAAATTTGTCGGTAAAGATTTTTTTGTTGGTGGGTGTCCAAAACAATTCTTCGGTGTTGAGTTGTTCTTGTTTTTGCATGTTAATTACTTCCACATTACCCCGGCCGCGCCATTTGTTTTCTGCTTTTAAATAGTAGGCATCGTTGGCTTTAAGGGTAGAACTTTTGTTGCCCATTTCATCAAAAAACTCTAAGTATATTCCTTCCGGAAATTCTTCATCGCCATTGGCAAACTCCAGAATTTTAGCTGCGGTAAGCACCACTTTTACACGGTCTTTCTCGGCATATTGCATCACTACATTTTCGGCTTCGCTCAAGGGGCCTTCATATTCTGCCGGCATAGTTGTTTCAGCAGGGTTGCAGGCTGCCATCATAAACCCTGCAAGCAAAGTATGCAGGGCAATTATTCTAATTTTACGGAGTGGTTTATACAACGTTTGCAGCATGCTTGTTTTGCGTTTACGTCCGGTTATTATTAAATAAAGAAGGCTGGCCCAAACTGACCAGCCTTGCTATTGTTAGGGTGAGTTTGCTTAATCTTTGCCTCGTGTTTTTAGTGTAACAGTTTCGCCTACCCAGCACGAAATTGTTTTTGAATCGCCTTCTTTCCAGTTGAGTTCAAAAATTTCTGCCACCGAGGGGAACTGGGCACGTGCAGCCGCCATTTTTTGTTGGTTGCCGGCACGGGCATACATTTCAAAAGCTGCAATATAAACCAAGCGGTCTTCGGCCAGGCTTTGGCTCTTGGCGCAGTCTTTAAATGAACCTAAATACAAGTCGCCAATTTTTTCATAACCTTCTTTACTGTTAGGATTAGCAGCCACGGCTTTGCGGTAAGCTTCGCGGGCGGCTGCTTTGCTTCCTTTCTGAGCTAACAAATCTCCAATTAACATGTTAGCAGTTTCTTTGTTTTCGGCAGTGGGGGCAAGTTCTACAGCTTCGCTGGCTAATGTTTCTGCTTTGGCGGTTTCACCTTTTTTGGCATAAATGCGGGCCATATTAAGCGCCAAACCATAATCGGGGCTTTCTTTGTGAATGGCTTCTGCTGTTTGCAACCAAAGCGGATCTTCAATGCAGCCTCCGGTAGTCATAAACTGGAATATGCGTTTAGCCAGTGCAAGGTCATTCGGGTTTGCTTTGAACTTAGGTTCCAGGTTTTTCTTTACAAACTCACAATCAACTTTTACCAGTTTAATTAAAATATCATCTACACTGCTTTTCACTTTTTTAAGACGATCTACATCGGCCTGCTTGTTGTCAGTTTGTGCTTTTTTGATTTTAGCATCAATTACTCCCGAAAGCTTATCGTACCGCTGAAGAATTTGATCATCGGTTAAATTTTTCAGCAATGCTACATTCAATTGAATTACCTGCATGTAAGAAAGCAGGTTGTTATCCAATACGTTATTGCCGCTTATTTCATATACTTTATCGTACAGGGCTAATACCTCGGCTGTTTTATCTTTATTCTGCGAGTTAAAAACGGCAGCGTATATGGCTTTACGGTTTAATACATTGGCTTCGTCACCACAATTGGTAACGCGCATATCGTAAAGCATCATTAACGAATCTACCAATACTTGTTTTTTGGCAGGGTCTTTTTCGGCTGTAGCCAGGTTGTTGTAGATGTCGGTTGCATCAATGTATAATTTTGTATTCCACTTCGGTGCATTTTTTAACATCCATTGCAAGGGTGCTACTGCAGCCTTGAAGTTTTTCTGGGTTTTAGCATCGTCATAAAGTGCTACCTTTTCTTCAGCAGTGGCTTTATCTTCGGGCCAGCCATCTTTACACTGTCCAAAGCCTGCAAATGCACCAAGGGAAAGCGCCAACAACAATACCGATGATCGCATGTTCATTTTCATTTTGTTCTGTGGTTTAAGTCTATGTTTAATCAAATCTGCGTTTAATAAACCAAAATTGATCATTAATTGTAACCCCAAAGTAAACCTTAAAATAGTTTTCTTCAATGGTATGATCCTGAACCGATCCGCGCTTGCCAACCTTAAAAGCGAAGTCAAGACTTGAGATTCGGTTTACAGGCATAGTAAACCCAAAATTAATGCCAAAATCGTTTACGGGTTTACCGTTAATCAAATACGGATATTGTTCCAGGCTCACACCTGTTCGGTACGTCATCCGCTTCAGATAACCACTAAGGGCCATAGGGTCTGGTGTAATTTCTCCACCAATTGCCATTCGCCAGCTATCGGTACCGTTTTGCGAATTTCCGAAGTAATCGCGAAACAAACTGTTTTTAAGGTAAGAATAATCAGCACCAATCATCCATTTTTCTGCGCGTCCAAACGAAACGCCTACTGTAAAAGATTGAGGCAACGTAATGGTACCGGGTACATTGTTGATGAGTGTTGTAGAATCAATTACGTTGCCTGAGTTGTTTCTTCTTTCAATGCGTGTAAAATATTCGGTGTTTAGTTTCGATTTGAAATTATACACAGCACCAACATTGAAGCGATAGTTTTTATTAAAGAGCGAATCTTTATGATACGATACACCCATCGAAAAATTAAAATCCTTGATGTAAGTGCGCTCATAAATTGAAGGAAAATATACAATCGGGGAGGAGTCGGTAGTTAATGCATTGGAGTATTCGTTTACGATTGAGCTGAATAAGTAAGTAGCTCTTACTCCAACCGAAAGTGTTTTGCTAAGCGCTACACCATTCGCCCAAAAAACCTGATTTACCCCCCCGGTTCCGGTTTCTTCTACATTTACGGTATTCGTGCTGCCTTCAATAGCATCGGTATAGTTGGTGCGATAGTTTACACCCGAAAATGGTGCCAGCCCAAAGGAGGTTGACCACTTGCCCATCTTTACCGGAAAACCCATCATGAGATAATTAAGATTTCCGTTGCCACTTTTTTCAGAGGAGCCATTGCCTTTTATTGTGTTGTATTGGCCTATAAAGCCACCTTCAAACACCGTAAACCTGTTGTAAATAAGCAGGGCCGGGTTTTGATTGTTGAGATAGAAATATTGTGGGTTACTTACTCCCACACCGGCCATGCCTTGGTTATGTGCCAGTGCATTACCAAACAAATCACCTATACCCCGGTAACTAAATGGTGTGTTAGCAATTTGTGCCATTGCTGCCCCGCCAACCAGTATTAATCCGAATGCGAGTGTGAAATTCCTTCTAAAATTCTGCATGATAGCGTAAAATCCTGTTCAAACCGGTCAAAACGAGATCGGGGGCTACAAATATGGCGTGTTTAAGGTTGTTTTCAAAAAACGCATAATCGCCCCCGCATAAAATAACCCGCAGGTTTTCATGTTGTTGTTGGTATTTTTTAATCAGTCCATCCACTTCGGCAAGTGCCCCATTTAGCACACCACTTTGCATACAGGTTTCAGTACTATTGCCGGTAAGGGGCGCATTCGTTTCAGCGTTTAATAACGGCAATGATTGAGTAAACGTATGCATGGCTTTAAACCGCATGGTTATGCCGGGTGAAATGGAGCCACCCCGATACGTACCGGATGCATCTATAAACTCAGTATTGATACAGGTGCCCGCATCAATTACCAGACAGTTTTGATGTGGAAAAATTTCGTAGGCACCACAGGCAGCCGCTATACGATCTACCCCCAAGGTATTTGGAGTTGTGTAGTTCAGTTTTATAGGTAGCGCAAGTTGTGGGTTCAATATTATTTTTTTTCCCGAATTGTTAGCAGCGCTTGCTATGTCGGTTGCCGGAATGCTTACCGAACTTACCAACAGATGATCATAATGCTGGTTGTTTAGAAAAAATTTCAGATCGGAATGGTTGCTGAAATTTTCCTTTAGCACTAAACCGGCTTGGTTAAAGAGCGCAGCCTTTATGCGCGTGTTTCCGCTATCAATAACCAGATTCATTTTTGTTCAAAAATACTGAAAGTGCCTGCAAAACAATTTTAACAAGGACTGAACATTAAAAATCTTATCTGAACTATTCCATATCGTAAACCATTTTTTTTCTGGATGGGAGCATGCCGTTTTACATAACATTCAAATTTGCTTGAAATGCATAATACCAGTTTAAATATCTTTGACACCTAAACTTTGTATGATGAAAGAACTATTGAAAAAGTTTGAAAGCAAACCTGCCGAAATTGTGTTTGAATGGAAAGATACCGAAACTGCTGCTGAAGGCTGGGTGGTTATTAATTCATTGCGGGGTGGTGCTGCCGGTGGGGGTACACGCATGCGCGTAGGGTTAGATAAGCGCGAGGTTGAGTCGCTGGCCAAAACAATGGAAGTAAAGTTTACGGTTTCGGGGCCGCCTATTGGTGGAGCAAAGTCTGGAATCAATTTCGATCCGAACGATCCGCGCAAAGCGGGTGTGCTGCATCGTTGGTATGCAGCAGTAATGCCTTTGTTAAAATATTATTATGGTACCGGGGGCGATTTGAATGTGGACGAGATTCATGAAGTAATTCCACATACCGAAGATGTAGGTATCTGGCATCCGCAGGAAGGTGTTTTTACAGGACATTACAAGCCCACCGAACCGCAGAAAGTAAATCGCATTGGTCAGTTGCGGCAAGGTGTTATTAAGTTAATTGAAAGCGAAAGCTACACACCATCGCTAACTAAAAAATACACGGTGGCCGATATGTGTACAGGATATGGTGTAGCCGAGGCCGTTAAACATTATTACACTTTGTGGGGTGGCAACCTGAAAGGCAAACGTGCCATGATACAAGGCTGGGGTAATGTAGGCGCAGCAGCCGGTTTTTATCTTTCGCAAATGGGAGTAACCATTGTAGGCATACTTACACGCGAAGGTGGTTTAATAAATCAAAAAGGATTTACACATACAGAAATTTGCGAGCTGGTTTTAAATCGTGATGGGAACAAGCTTGTAACAGATGAGTTGCTTCCATTTGATATTGTAAACCAGAAAATCTGGGATCTGGAATTTGAAGTGTTCGTGCCGGCTGCAGCTTCGCGGTTGGTTACAAAAGATCAGGTTGACCGCATGATTGCTTCAGGTGTAGAAGTGTTTTCATGTGGAGCCAATGTACCATTTGCCGATCCGGAGATTTTCTTTGGTGCCACCGGTTTGTATGCCGATGAAAAGATTTCCATCGTTCCCGATTTTATTGCCAACTGCGGTATGGCACGCGTGTTTGCTTACTTTATGGAAAAAGAAGTGAGCATGACTGATGAGGCAATTTTTTTGGACATTTCAAATACGATAAAAATGGCCTTACAGAAAACGCACGCTATCAACAATAAAAAAACGAGGCTTGCACAAACCTCGTTTGAAATTGCATTAAAGCAGTTGGTAAACTAAGCCGGAGGATGAACCGCCAGAAAAGGATGAATAATCAGGTAAACAATAGCTCCGGCAAAATAACCTAACATGGCCAATAGCGAAATGCGTTTCAGGTACCAGATAAAATCAATTTTTTCCATACCCATTACAGCAACACCGGCTGCTGAACCAATAATCAGAATGCTACCACCCGTACCGGCACAATAGGCCAGGTATTCCCAAATCATATGATCTTGATAGTACACGCCCATATCATACATGCCCATACTGGCAGCTACCAATGGCACGTTATCTACTATTGAAGAAAGAATACCTACAAGGGTAATTATAATGCGTTGGTCGCCCAGGGTGCTATCTAACCATGCCGAAAAGTGAGTAAGTATTTGCATGGATTGTAAAGCCCCAACAGCCAATAATATTCCCAAAAAGAAAAGCACGCTTGGAACATCAATCCGCGTAAGCGCACCGGCTGCTGTATAAGGTCTTTTTTCAGCTTCGTCCATATCAGGGTTTATCAATTCAGATACTACCCATAGCACACCTAAAGCCAGCAACATGCCCAGGTAGGGTGGAAGGTGGGTTACAGTTTTAAAAACAGGAACGGAGATCAAACCGCCAACACCCAGAATCAACATGGTAGTAGAACCTTTAATGGGAGCTCCGTTTCCATGCCCGCCATGCCCTTGCGAATTAGGTTGGCTGCTATCGTTGGTAGCATTGCCCAATTCGCCTTTCAGGGTGAACTGCAAATAGATGAGCGGCACAATCATACAAACAAGACTGGGAAGTATAAGTGTCATAATAATATTGCCTGATGATATCTGGCCACCAATCCACAGCATGGTGGTGGTAACATCGCCAATGGGCGACCAGGCACCACCGGCATTAGCGGCAATTACAATCATACCGGCAAAGAACAACCGCATATCTTTGTTGGGTACCAGCTTACGAATAAGCGATATCATAACAATAGAAGTAGTGAGGTTATCCAAAATGGCAGACAGCACAAAGGTTACACTACAAATAATCCACATTAGTTTTTTAGGATTTTTTGTATTGATGCGATCAGTAATAATTTTAAAACCTTGATAAGCATCCACCAACTCTACAATTGTCATGGCCCCCATCAGGAAAAAAAGTATGGCAGCAATCTCACTCAAATGCTCAGCCAGGTGATGGCCGATTTCTTCTATGTGATCGGATGAGGAAACAGCATAGATGGTCCAGCAAAGAACTCCTGTAAGGAGTGCCGAAGCAGTTTTATTTATTTTAATAGGATGTTCAAGTGCGATAGCGAGGTACCCTACAACAAAGAGGGTGATTACTATAGCTTCCATAGGCAAATAGAAATAGGTTGATACTGGTAAATATAGAATAAAACTTAAGTCGTTGCGAAAGAAGCAAGTTAATTATTGACAACCAGCACAGATATTAATTATGGGTTAGAAAACTGATAAGCGGCAGCCTGAAAATAATTAACGGGATTGACCCGCAGCATAGTTTTTTTGCTGGCCGATAAAAACGGCACCCAGCACAAGGGCAGTTCCTAACCAGGTGTAAATGGTAAGCGGTTCATTCAACAACAGGGCCGATAGCATGAGCCCAAAAATGGGGCACAGGTATAGCCAGATAGATGCTTTTACAGCATCAGCTTTTAGCAATATTAACCAAAGGTTAACAGCTACAATCGATACGGGTACTACTAACCATAACAAGGAAAGCCAGAAATAAGAATCAAATTGATTGGAACCAGGCTGATGCATAAACAAAGCAAAGGGTGCTGTCATTAATCCGCCAAGTAAAACCTGCCAGCCATTTATAGTAACGCGCTCCAACATCCACTTTTGCCCGGCATAATAAACAGCCCCGACTGAGTAGGTAATCATACTCAGGCCCAGCAGCAATAAACCGGCAATTGAAATAGATTCATGTTGCAACAAGGGGTAAGAGGCCAGTAATACTCCTGCAAGGCCGAGCGTAATGCTACCCCATTCCATCCATTTTACTTTGCGTTTGTTTAGCAGCGATGAAAGCAAACTGATAAAAAGCGGATTAAGTGCTATGGCTAAAGCGGTAATGCCAGCGGTAATAAATTGAAGGGCTACGATAAAAATACCCAGATAAAGCGCGGTGTTGAAAGCACCGAAAATGGAAAGACGCAACCATTCCTTACCGGTTGGAACACGATACTTTTTTATTGCGTGAGCATAAGCCAGCAGAATGACCCCGGCAATTAAAAACCGGATGGTGAAAAACAACAGTGGTTCGGCTGAATTTAAACCAAACTTTCCAGCAATGGAGGCCGATGCCCACAGCATGGAAAAAGAAAGGCCTGTTAATAAATACGTTGTATTATTTTTCACGAACCGACAATAATAAAAAAAGCTACCCATACTTGTTACAGGTAGCTTCTTATTCTTGTGGTTTAGTTAGAGATTAAACAAACCGCTGTTAAGAAGTGTAAGCGCTTTTTCTTTGTACACGGTTCCTACTAATATAGAAATGTTATTGGGGCTGCCACCGTACGAAACCATGCGGATGGGTACTGGTGCTAAGGATTGAAACACTTCTTTTAATACGCCTTCCTTTTCAGAAAGCATATTTCCTACAATACAAATAATAGATTGGTCGGTATCTACTTCAATCGAACCAAAACTTTTCAATTCTTCCAGTATCAGGTTCAGGTTTTTGTTATCGTCAATGGTGACAGATACGGCTACTTCCGAGGTTGAGATCATATCAATAGGCGTTTTGTAGCGCTCAAACACTTCAAACACTTTTCTTAAAAAACCATAGGCCAACAACATGCGCGATGATTTAATCTTAATGGCTGTGATGCCATCTTTGGCGGCTATGGCTTTAAACTGTCCCCGGCTGCCTTTATCGCTGATGACGGTGCCTTTCGCTTTTTCGTCCATTGTGTTCTTTAACAATACCGGTACGTGGTATTTCTGTGCGGGCACAATGGTGGATGGATGCAGGATTTTTGCACCGAAGTAAGCCAGTTCGGAAGCTTCGTCAAACGTAAGCTCAGCAATGGGTACAGTCTTTTTAACAATGCGCGGATCGTTATTGTGCATGCCGTCTATGTCAGTCCAGATTTGAATTTCTTCGGCCCGGATGGCGGCCCCGATTAATGATGCCGTATAGTCGCTGCCACCGCGTTTCAGGTTATCAATTTCGTTGCGATGGTTGCGGCAGATATACCCTTGCGTAACGAGTATATCCACCGTACTCATTGTTTCTAAAATTGGCTTCAGGCGTTCGCTTATTTTTTCCAACTCCGGCTCCTGGTTTTCATCTATCGACATGAAGTGTAAAGCAGGTAAAAGCCTGGCCGAGATTTTTTTCTCTTGCAGATGGTGATAGAAAAGTTCAGTCGAAATCAGTTCACCCTGGGCTAACAACTCTCGGTAGCTGCGATCGTCAAATCTTCCGGCTGCCAGCAACCGGAACAAACTGAAATACCGGCTTACAATTTCCTGTCCAATAGCCTGGTAGGCTTCGCTTTCGTAAAGTTCTTTTATGAATTGTTGGTAATGTTTTTCCAGTTCGGCAATTTCCTGATGTGCCGATGTTTGTTGCTGGGCTAATAAACTATCGCCAATGCGCACCAGTGTGTTGGTAGTTCCGCTTAGTGCGGAGAGCACCACAATTTTTTTGCCTGCCATACCGGTAACAAGGTTGGCAATCTTCTTCATTCGCTCAGGCTTACCTACCGAGGTGCCTCCAAATTTTACGACTAACATATTAAAATTATAAGGGGCGTAAAGATAGGGCGCAATGAGTTAACCAAAAATTTAAGGCACAAAAAAGCCCTTCGAATTTTTTCAATCCAAAGGGCCGTTAGGTTGGTGCAAGATGCTTACTTCACTTCCTCATACTCCACATCGGTGGCATTACCATTACCGCCTGTGGTGTTAGTGTTTTGTTCCGTTTGGTTAGCATTACCTGCAGTTTGCTGCGCGCTACCACCGGCATACATTTCTTGCGAAGCCACCTGCCAGGCATTGTTCAAGGCTGCCATGGCTTGATCAATAGCTGCCAAATCCTGGTTCTTATGTGCTGCTTTTAGTTTTTCAAGTGCACCATTAATGGTGGTTTTGTTTCCTTCCGAAAGTTTATCACCAAACTCTTTCAATTGCTTTTCAGTTTGAAAGATGAGTGAATCGGCCTGGTTGAGCTTATCCACCCGTTCTTTCTCTTTCTTATCATTTTCGGCATTGGCCTGTGCTTCCTGCTTCATCTTTTGTATCTCGGCATCGGTTAATCCGCTGCTTGCTTCAATGCGAATCTTTTGTTCTTTACCTGTGCCTTTGTCTTTAGCCGACACATGTAAAATACCGTTGGCATCAATATCGAATGTAACTTCAATTTGCGGCACCCCGCGTGGGGCAGGCGGAATTCCATCTAAGTGAAAGCGACCTATAGTACGGTTATACTGTGCAATGTCGCGCTCGCCTTGCAGCACATGTATTTCTACCGAAGGTTGGTTATCAGAAGCCGTTGAAAATACCTCTGACTTTTTAGACGGTATGGTTGTGTTGGAGTGGATTAGTTTTGTGAACACACCACCCATGGTTTCGATACCCAATGAAAGCGGGGTAACATCCAACAACAACACATCTTTTACCTCTCCGGTTAATACACCACCTTGAATGGCTGCACCCACAGCAACAACTTCATCGGGGTTAACTCCTTTGGATGGCTTTTTGCCGAAGAATTTTTCTACTTCTTCCTGAATGCGGGGAATACGGGTTGATCCGCCTACCAGAATTACTTCATCTATCTGGCTAACGGAATAACCAGAATCTTCAATGGCTTTGCGGCAAGGTTCTAATGTTCTGCGAATCAAATCATCGCTCAACTGCTCGAACTTGGCACGGGTGAGTTTTTTTACTAAGTGCTCAGGCACGCCATCCACCGAAGTGATGTACGGAAGATTAATTTCTGTTTCGTTTGAGCTTGAAAGTTCAATCTTCGCTTTTTCGGCAGCTTCTTTTAAGCGCTGCAGGGCCATGGGGTCTTTACGCAAGTCTATGTTTTTATCGGCTTTAAACTCATCGGCTAACCAATTCATAATGCGCATGTCAAAGTCATCACCACCTAGGTGTACATCGCCATTGGTTGATTTAACTTCAAATACGCCATCGCCTAATTCCAGAATGGATACATCGAATGTGCCACCGCCTAAATCATATACAGCTATTTTCATGTCCTTGTTTTTCTTATCAAGGCCATATGCCAAGGCTGCGGCAGTGGGTTCGTTGATGATTCGTTTTACATCAAGCCCGGCAATCTGCCCGGCTTCTTTAGTTGCCTGACGTTCGGCATCGTTAAAATAAGCGGGTACAGTAATGATTGCCTCTGTTACGGTAGTACCAAGGTAATCTTCAGCGGTGCTCTTCATTTTTTGAAGAATCATAGCGGAAATTTCCTGTGGTGTATATAACCGATCGCCTATGCGCACCCGCACGGTATCGTTGTTGCCGGCTTCTACCTGGTAGCTTACAATTTTTTTCTCGCCATCTACATCGGCAAATTTTTTACCCATGAAACGTTTGATAGACGAAACGGTATTTTTTGGATTGGTAATCGCCTGGCGCTTGGCAGGGTCGCCCACTTTGCGTTCGCCTTTACCGTTATCCAGAAAACCCACAATAGAAGGCGTGGTTCTGCGGCCTTCGCTGTTGGCGATCACCACGGGCTCGTTACCTTCCATTACGGCTACGCACGAGTTGGTGGTTCCTAAGTCGATTCCAATAATTTTTCCCATGATATGTTCAGTTTTTATTTACAGATTTTAATTTAAAACCCACTTGAACAAGGGTTATGCCAAGGCGGTTTGGGATGGAAAAAGGTGACAGAGTGGCAGTAATGAGACTACGGGGCAAGCCTTCTATTTGTGTATTTTTCTAGATGCGGTCGAACATTTGCCAATTCGTATGAATAAGATTCAAATGTTCATTTACTATTGCTGATAAAGCAAATTTATAATTCCCAGTAAAATTTCTCTGATTTGAATTTCCGACAAAAGCCCTTTTTATCTATATGAATTATTACGTTTCATAACCTCTTTAACCCCCTTTCTCCAAATAAGCATGTTTGGTTTTAATAAAAACTCCGGGCAAAGAGCTTAAAACGTTTATCATAAAAAACAGAATCGAAAAAGCGATGGCCGCATCTTGCGAAATGCCCAGATGGTGGGCCGCAAAAACAAATACTAATTCGCGGGCACCAATACCCCCAATGGTAATGGGCAAAAGTGTAGCCAGCGATGAAAGCAAAAAAACCAGGCCGTAAGCAAACCAACCTTGTTTAACATCAAGAAAGGCCAATAGCAACCAGGCCTGCAGCACCTGAACAAGTTGCACAGTACCCGACAGTAACAACACCGGAAAAAATTCTGAAATACTTTTTTTGAAAAACCAGCTTTGCAACACATACCAACCGGGCACCAGCGCTATTAACAACACCCATGCTACACGAGTGTAAAGTGTTGGCAACTCACCTTGTAATAATATGGCGAAGCAAGCAGCCAGTAATAGTAAGGCAGCCACTCCGCTTATGCGATCCAGTATTAACGCGGCCACAATACTACGAAGTGGTTTATTTGCAAGCCTGTGCAGGATAATGGTTTTATAGGCATCGCCACCAACACCACCCGGTAAAAACAGATTATAAAACATACCCTGATAATAAAGTTTCAAATTGAAGACCGGGGATACATGAATTTCTTCAATTTTTAAAATTCGCCATAGACGCCATGCACTTATTACCTTCGATAGGTTGTATAATACCCAGCCTCCCAACAATGCATACCAAGGTACTTGTTTGGCAAGTTGCCAGGTGTAAGTCCAATTTACGTGTGTGGACACAATGCCTAATGCCAAACCCGAAAGTAAAATCTTAAGGATAAGTTTACCGGCTTTGGTTGTGCGTGGATACTGTTGTGTAAATTTCTTTAACGTTGTAAGTAGGCTTATGCTGAGATTCATAGTAGATGCGCATGACCAATTCGGCAATTAAGCCAAAGGTTAAAAATTGTAAACCGGCAAGTACCAGGGTTATACCGAGTATTAACAGTGGCCTACCCCAGATATCTTCCCCGAAAAGTTTAACCACCAGCAAGTACAAGTTAATGGCCGCTCCTATTACCAAGCAGACAAAACCAACCGGGCCAAAAAAATGAATGGGTCTGCGAAAGTACTTTTGAAAGAAGACCATTAACAGTAAATCGCTGGCTACTTTAAGGGTGCGGCCTAATCCATATTTCGATTGACCATGAATGCGTGGAAAATGTTTTACCTCTACATCGGTTATGCGTGCCCCCTGCATTACAGCCAGTATGGGAATAAACCGGTGCAGCTCTCCGTACAGTCCTAAATTTTTGGCCACCTTTTTACGAAACACCTTCAGCGTGCAGCCATAATCGCGAATGGTAACCCCGGTAAGGTTGCGGATCATGCGGTTAGCTATTTTGCTGGGTAGTTTTCTTAGTAATCCGTGGTCGTGCCGGTTTTTTCTAAACCCAGCTACAACATCCCATTCTTCAGTATGCAGTTTGTTTAGCATCATCGGGATATCCGATGGATCGTTTTGAAGGTCCCCATCTAAGGTAATGATGTATTCTCCAGAAGCAGTTTCAATACCAGCGGCCATAGCCGGGGTTTGCCCAAAATTGCGGCTGAGGATTACCAGTTTAATACGTTCATCATTTAAATCTTTTATTTTTTTAACAGTATTATCGCTCGAACCATCATCTACCAGAATGATTTCATAGCGATAACCCGCAAGTGCCTCATGAATTTTATGCACTAACGGTACTACGTTGTCTTCTTCGTTTAGCAGGGTTACTACAAGCGAGAGTTTTTCCACTTATTTTTTTGCACAAGGTTATGGATCAGTCCTTACCGGAACATTATGGAAATATGAAGAAGGGTTCATACACGGCTAATATTTAAACCCTTTCCAAAACCGATGTTTGCATTTATGAAATGGCAATAAAGATGCTCCCGATGGGTATGCTTATTTGAACCCATTGAGCTATAAAGCAAAAATTACAAACAGATGAAAAGCAACCGGTTTATCCTTATTATACTAATGGCAGTAATGGTTTACGGTGCAAATTTTTGGGGAACCTCCATTTACATTTTAGATGAAGCCAAAAACGCTGGCTGTGCCATGGAGATGTGGCAAGAAGAAAACTGGATAGTTCCCTATTTTAACAATGAACTGAGAACCGATAAGCCACCCTTGCATTATTACTTTATGATGGGTGCTTACCAGGCATTTGGGGTATCGCCATTTTCGGCCCGACTGTTTTCAGTATTGGCTGGGGTTTTATTGGTAGCAGTTGTTTACTTCTTTGTGCGAAAAATTGTGCACGAACAAGCTGCGTTTTGGTCTTCTATTACGCTTATCGCGTCCTTGCAAATGGCTATTCAGTTTCATTTGGCAGTTCCCGATCCTTATCTCATTCTTTTTTTTACAACCGGTTTGCTTGGTTTTTATGTTGGAGTAACCACGCAACAGAAAAAATACATTTATCTTTTTTACGTATGCACAGCCCTGGCTTTTCTAAGTAAGGGTTTAATTGCTATAGTTTTTCCGGGTTTAATTATTTTAATATTCTGGTTATTTACCGGAGGAATTACCTGGGCCAGGTTAAAAGAAATTCAACTGCTACCGGGTGTGTTATTGTTTTTGATTATTGCGGCTCCCTGGTATATAGCTGTTGGTATTAAAACGCAAGGAGTTTGGTTAGAAGGATTTTTTTTGCACCACAACCTTCAACGGTACGCCACTACCATGGAAGGTCATGGCGGTTTTTTTGGTCTCCCCTTTCTTATCATAATTGGAGCCACACTACCTCTTTCATTATTTTTTGTGCAGGCAGTTAAGGGCACCTGGCAAAACCGAAAGCAACAACCGTTTTTGTTCTTTTGCCTGACAGTGGTGGGGGTGGTGGCTTTGTTTTTTACATTCTCTAAAACCATTTTACCTAGCTACCCGGCACCGGCTGTTCCATTCTTTGCCATTATGCTAGGAGTTTGGCTTGCAAACCGGCTAAAGGTTTCGCAAACCAACCGAGCCGATTTTCTGGTATTGACGATACATTTAGTCATTGCCATCTCAATTCCTGTAACCGCCCACATTGCCTTACAGCAGGAGGCAACCCTGGCAGCGTTGGCACCTTTGTCGTTTCTGTTGTTGATTTTACCGCTTTCCGCAACCCTGTCAATCTTATTTTGGAACAAAGCGCGTCAGCTTGCCTGTGGTTTTTTGATTGGCGGATGGATAGGGGTTTCACTAATCTTTTTCTGGATTTTGAACCCGGCATTGGATGAACATAATCCTATTTATGCAAGCGCGGGCGTGTTGGATGAGACAACAACCGTTTATTACAAGGCTATGAATCCTGCATTTGTATTTGCCCGCAAAGAAACGATTGCTTCGGCCACAGTTGAAGAGATTGAAATATTACTGCGCACGAAGAAAAAGCTAGTCGTAATAACCCGACAACAGTACCAAAGTGATTTGAATCACCTTCCGCTTGATGTGATTTATTGTACGAAGGATTTATTTGAAAATAGGGTTAGTTGTGTTTTAAAAAGTTGGTAACTGGGAAATGGTCAATTCAATGAAGAGTCAATCGGACGAACCAGTATTTTTTGTTTGCCAAACACCAACCGGCTTTTTAAGAATGCCTGATTCCGGAAACGATCCAAAATTAAAATAGAAAAAATAACAGACATCACACCCATGTAGGCTCCTGCAGCAACATCCTGTAAAAAATGCTGTAACAAATAAATCCGCGATGTGCCTACCGCAAGTGCAATAAACAAAAAGAGTACCGTCATGTGTTTTCGATTAAATATCAAGGCCAGTACAAAAGCAAGTGCAAAAGCCGTGGCTGTGTGCCCGGATGGAAACGAATGAGTGGCATGTACCTTTATTCCAGGAACAAAATGCAAGACATCTATATCCAAAACACGGGTTGGGCGTAGCGCTGCCGATAACAACCACTGCTTGAAGATAGAAACCAACACTCCGGTAATTGCCGAAGATACGAGTAGAATAGCGGATAGATGAAAACGCACAAAAAGGAAAATAATAAATACAGGCAAAATCAAAATGCCATCTCCGGCATTTGTAACTATACTAAAGAATGTATCCCCAAAAAAGGAATGGTGGCTGTTAATCCAAAATACATCTTGCCCGCGAGGAGTAACAATAGCCAATGCCATTAGCACAATGGTTACCAGAAAAAAAAGAACGGCAATTGAATTTAATCGGTGCAGATCGTGTAATTGAATTGGCATATACAGGTGCTGAGAGAGCAAATGTATTTTTCAACTTTTAGTAGGGTGTCAATAAATTGTAATGTATGCTTTAGCAATAGTGTGTGCTCGATAACAAAGGCATAACCTGTTTGGCTGAAAATCGCAAAGAGCAGCAGTGCGATACATTCAAAATCCGAAAGATTCAGGAACGTGAAAATGCACCTTCGCGGCTTTATCGATGAAGGATGTTTTTAAATTTAATTACTTTTGCGCCCTTTATTATGACACTGGAACAAGAAATAGCCAAGCGCAGAACCTTCGGTATTATTAGCCACCCCGATGCCGGTAAAACCACACTTACGGAAAAACTTTTGCTTTTTGGAGGTGCCATTCAAAAAGCAGGAGCAGTAAAATCATCTAAAATTAAAGACCATGCCCGCAGCGACTGGATGGAGATTGAAAAGCAGCGCGGTATTTCGGTGGCAACCTCGGTAATGGGTTTTAATTATAAAGACATTAAAATCAATTTGCTGGATACACCCGGCCACCAGGATTTTGCCGAAGATACCTATCGTACGCTCACTGCGGTGGATAGTGTGATAATGGTAATTGATTGCGTGAAAGGAGTTGAAACACAAACTGAAAAACTGATGGAAGTGTGCCGCATGCGCAATACTCCGGTTTTGTGTTTTATTAACAAGTTGGATCGGGAAGGTCGCGATCCGTTTGAGTTGCTGGACGAAGTGGAGGAAAAGCTGAGCATAAAAGTGCGGCCGCTCAGTTGGCCCATCAGCATGGGTAAAACTTTTAAAGGTGTTTACAACCTGTACGAAAAAACGTTGCAATTATTTACGGCTAGTAAGGTAACGGTAGAAGAAGGAATCGAAATAGCAGATATACACAGCGAGCAATTGGATAAACTGATTGGCGAAAGTTATGCCAACCAACTGCGGGCCGATGTTGAATTGATTGAAGGTGTTTACCCGGAGTTTGACGTAAACGATTACCTGGCCGGAAACGTAGCACCTGTATTTTTTGGAAGTGCTGTAAACAACTTTGGCGTAAAAGAATTGCTGGATACATTTATTCGCATAGCCCCACCACCTATACCACGCGAAACAACCGTACGCGAAATAAAGCCAGAAGAAAATAAGTTTACCGGTTTTATCTTTAAGATTCATGCCAACATGGATCCCAAACATCGTAACCGCATTGCCTTCTTGCGGGTATGTTCCGGTAAGTTTGAACGTGCCACCAACTACCACCACGTTCGGCAAGACAAAGGCATACGGTTTTCAAATGCTACTGCATTTATGGCACAAGACCGCGAAACAGTTGATGAAGCCTGGCCGGGTGACATTGTAGGTTTATACGATACCGGTAACCTGAAAATTGGAGATACCCTTACCGATGGCGAGAAGTTGATGTACACGGGTATTCCCAGTTTCTCGCCTGAAATATTTAAGGAGGTAATCAACAAAGATGCTATGAAGACCAAGCAACTGGAAAAAGGGTTGCTGCAATTAATGGAAGAAGGCGTTGCCCAACTATTTACATACGAGTTGGGAAAGCGAAAAGTAGTGGGTGTAGTGGGTGCACTTCAGTTTGAAGTAATTCAATTCCGGTTAAAGAACGAGTACAGTGCTTCGGCTGAATTTGCCGGACAGAATATTTACAAAGCCTGCTGGATTAGCAGCAAAGACCCTAAAAAACTGGCTGAGTTTATCGATTCTAAACAACGCCACATTGCGCGCGATAAAGATGATAAGCTGGTATTTATGGCCGAATCGCGGGCGTGGTTGCAGATGGTGCAGGATAACTTTCCTGAAATCAATTTTCACTTTACAAGCGAGTTTAAGGATTGATCAGAAGATTTCTTTCAGATCAAAACTTAAATCTTTAAGTATGGCTGAACTCACTATTCCCTCCTCAGCTAAATAGAGTATAGGACTATCTTTATCGGTCTGATCTTTATGATAAATTTCAAAGGTTTTATTGGCGGGATCAATAATCCAATATTCACCAACCCCAATGTCCTGATATGTTTTTTTCTTCCGATTCCGGTCTGAAAATATATTAGAAGGAGAAATAACCTCTACCACAAGGTCAGGCACACCTTCAATGCCTCTTTCGGTTATTATCTTTTTATTAGCCTCAGCCACATAAATCAGATCGAGCTGGAAAACATTTTTGCGGTCAATATATAAATCCACCGGTGCGAAGAAAATCAGATCGTTTCTTTTCCTGGAGTAGGCCTTGAGAATGTCGTAAAGATTTCCAACAACTAGCTGATGGTATGGAGCGGGGCTGGGGCTCATGATTAATTCTCCATTTATAAGCTCACAGAAAGTGCTCATTTCACCCAGCAACAAGTAATCATCCACTGTCCAATTCTTTGTTCTATCTATACTTGCCGTTTTCATTGTGAGTTTATTCTGAGGTCAATTTCTAAGCTACAAATTCTCTAACTTATTTCTGAACGGTGTATTGATATAACACTTCCGATACATCGGCCATAGCGCGAACACCGGCATCCGCATCTTCCAAATCCTTCGATAGTAGTACCAGCACATATTTTTTGCCATCGGGAAGAAACACTATGCCGCTATCGTGGCGCACACCGGTAATGGAACCGGTTTTGTGGGCCACTTTTACATCGGTAGGAAGCTTGGCCGGTATGATGTCATTAAATTTTTGATCGAGCAGAATATCCATCATCTCCATGCTCGCTTCGGCATTCACCACCTCCTCTTTATCTATTTTATCGAACAGCAACATCAAATCATAAGCCGTTACCTGATTGTTCATTCCCGCTTCATAGGCCTTGGTGTCTTCAACACCGCGCAATACCTGGATATTCTTCGCCCCTATGTTTCGCATGGTTTGCGTTACATTTTTAGCGTCAACCAGTTCAACAATAAGATTGGTAGCCAGGTTACTGCTAATAATGATCATGTCGTACATTAACGAATAAACGGTTCTCTTCTCGCCAATGTGGTCGTAGATAAGTGTATCGCTATCCGACTCGCGTGTTATTGAAAATGAACTTCCGTCCAGAATACTTACGAATTCATTTTTTATCAGAATAGAATCTTTTAACGAGAATTTTCCTTCTGCAACCTGCCGGTACACCTCGGCCATTACAGGAGTTTTCATGGTGCTGGCGGCATGAAACAAAACATGTTCATTAATCAGAATCTCCTCATTAGTAAGTAAATTTTTATAGGCAACAGCAAATGTGCCTTTGGCTTTATGCAGTATGGTTTCAATTTGGCGGGAAGTTTCTTCACGATCGGGTTTGGCAGTGCAGCCCGTTAAGAGTAAAACAACTGCCATGAAGTAGCTATAACGCATTGTATTATACTTTGATTGAAATTATCCTGAACCTAAATTACAAGGTTTTATGTTGAATCCCCTACATATTTTATACGAAGACAACCACCTGCTGGCAATTAATAAACCTGTTGGCGTGTTGGTGCAGGGCGATTCTACTGGCGATGTGCCGTTGGTTGAGTTAGGTAAGAACCATATTAAGCACAAATACAATAAGCCAGGGGCCGTATTTCTCGGAGTAGTACATCGATTAGACAGGCCCGTAAGTGGGGTGGTGGTTTTTGCCCGCACCTCCAAATCGCTTGCTCGTATGAACGAACTGTTTCGTGCGAAGGAAACGCAAAAAACATATTGGGCTTTAGTAAAAACGAAACCAGCTCAAACGGACGGAACCCTGATACATTGGTTGGTAAAAGATGCGCAAAAGAATAAAACCACAGCATACACACAACCTCATGCAAATGGTTTAAAGTCGGAGTTGAGTTATAAACTGGTGGCTTCAAAAGGAGGTATGCATTTGTTAGAAGTAAATCCGATAACCGGAAGACCGCACCAGATACGCGTACAACTTGCCAGTATGGGTTGCCCGATTGCGGGCGATTTAAAATATGGTGATAACGAACCACTGCCAGATGCCAGTATTGCTTTGCATGCGCAACAGTTGCAGTTTATTCATCCGGTACAAAAAACCAGTGTACTTATTAAAGCGACTGTGCCATATACAGCCTGGTGGAAAGCGTTTGACTACCTTTAAGTTTAAAAGGTTGCTCGAATCAAGTCATATTTTTTAAGTTTATTTTAATAGCTCAGGTTGGTAATGTGCTATGGTATTGATTGTTTTGTGCTAAACTTTAATTCACATCATATGAAAAAATTGGTATTGATTTTAGTGGTTGGTTTAGTATCGTTTGCATCATTTGAGGCTTCGGCTCAATTTGAAAAAGGCGATAACCTGCTGAATTTAGGTATAGGTGTAAATTCCTACTACAGTGGTGGTATTCCGGTGGGTGCATCTTTTGAACATGGTATTACAGATGATATTAGTGTAGGTCTGGGTATTGATTATTTATCATACCGTTATAATTTCGGAGCCAGCCGATATGGGTTTAATATCCTGTATTTAGGGGCAAGAGGCTCCTATCATTTCAACAGACTGTTTGATTTGAATGTAGAAGAGTTGGATATTTATGGTGGGGCTCAATTAGGATACAGAAGTTTTACATGGAAGGATAACTTTACCGGTTCGGCAGGTAATACGTACGATAGCGGTGTTTTCTTTGGTATTCATGCTGGTGTGCGGTATTATTTCAAACCCAGCCTTGGCGGATTTCTGGAGTTAGGTGCTGGCGGATCGGGTAACGCACGCTTGGGTGTAGCTTTTAAGTTTTAAATCCAAATACAAAATTTTTTGATAGAAGACTGTTTCGAACCGGAACAGTCTTTTTTATTTCTGATACCGCCACACCATGAATGCTTGGGCATTTTCAAAATTAGCCCGATCTTCCCGCCATGAGTTGGATTACCCGCTTACAAGATCGATGGAAAGTTAAAAGTGTATTTCAGGTTATTATTATACTAATTGTTTTTGCTTGCACAGGTTTTACGGTATTGCTTATTAAGCGCCCCTTGTTTGCTTATTGGTTTCCTAATGGAGAGATTCCCTTATGGGCCAGTATTGCTTATTGGATACTTATTTTTCCGGTTTATAATCTTTTCTTGTTGTTTTATGGATTCATCTTTGGTCAGTTCCGCTTTTTTTGGGATTTTGAGAAAAGATTTTTCGCCCGACTATTTTCAAACTTTAAAAAATAAAACCAGTTACTATGAAGAAGCTTATTTACTCGTTGATTGCATTAGCCGCTGTTGCATGCTCAGGCCCCAAGTACACAGCAAGTTTTAATAATGTAAACTCAACTGTGCCTTATTATGCAACAACACCGGCACCCGTTAATCCTAATCAGCTAATGGCAAGCATTTCTGAAACTCCGGTTGTACTTGCCGAAATAAACCCAACGGTTGAGCCGGCAGCAGAGGCTGTGGTATCAAAAACCTATTTGCAAATGAACAAGGCAGAGCGTAAACAACTTCGCTCTGAAATTAAAAGCATACTGAAAGAACAAAAGGCAACTAAGAAAATGGGTGTGCAAGCATCTGCCGCAACAAAGGGAATAGACCACGATTTGAAGTTGGCAGCAATTTTTGGAGCTGTAGGCCTGGTTGCCCTTATTATCAGCGGTCAGGTATTTTATATTATTGGTGGTATAGCCTTAATTATTGGTGTGGTATTCTTTGTAAAATGGTTAGTACGGCAATAAGCATTCAGGCATAAAAAAACAAAACCCGGCCAGCGACCGGGTTTTTTTATTGCCTGATAGTTTACAAGTGTCTAATCCTGCAGGCCATCGGCCAACAGAATTACTTTATTCTTCAATACTTCCACAACACCACCTGTAATATGAATTTGTTCGGCTAACTCTTTCGATTTGTATTCCACCACACCATCTTTTAACAAGCTAACCAACGGTGCGTGGTCATTCAAAATTTGAAACGAACCATCTGCTCCCGGAAAAGTAGCTACCGATACTTCGCCTTCAAAAATTTTCTTTTCCGGTGTTATTATTTCTAAGTGCATCTTATTTCCAATTCAAGATTTAAGATTCAAGATTTAAAACCAGAATGAGGAAATTTTAAATCTTGAACTCTAATTATTTAACGTCTGCCAACATCCTCTCGCCTTTGGCTATAGCATCTTCAATGGTACCCACCAGGTTAAAGGCCATTTCGGGCAGGTGATCCACTTCACCATCCATAATCATATTAAAGCCTTTAATGGTGTCTTTAATATCAACCAACGCACCCTTCAAACCTGTAAATGCTTCGGCTACGTGGAATGGTTGCGATAAGAAACGTTGTACTCGTCTTGCACGCGATACCGTTTGCTTGTCTTCGTCAGACAATTCGTCCATACCCAAAATAGCAATAATGTCCTGAAGTTCTTTGTAGCGCTGCAGAATGTTTTTTACACGTTGTGCACAATTGTAGTGTTCATCGCCAATAATATCAGCACGCAAAATACGCGAGGTAGAGTCCAACGGATCTACCGCAGGGTAAATACCCAACTCGGCAATTTTACGGCTCAATACCGTGGTAGCATCCAGGTGCGCAAAAGTTGTTGCAGGGGCAGGGTCAGTCAAGTCATCGGCAGGAACGTAAACAGCTTGCACTGAAGTGATGGAACCATTTTTAGTTGAAGTAATGCGCTCTTGCATGGCACCCATCTCCGAAGCAAGTGTAGGTTGGTAACCCACTGCCGAAGGCATACGACCTAACAAAGCCGATACTTCAGAACCTGCTTGCGTAAAGCGGAAAATGTTATCAATAAAGAAAAGAATGTCTTTTCCTTTTCCAGAACCATCACCATCGCGGTAGTATTCGGCAACCGTTAAGCCAGATAGCGCCACGCGAGCACGTGCTCCGGGCGGCTCATTCATCTGGCCAAATACAAAGGTTGCTTTTGAATCTTTTAACTTTTCATGATCTACCTTAGAAAGATCCCAACCGCCTTCGTGTAAAGACTTCATAAACTCCGGCCCGTAATCCACAATACCGGCTTCAATCATTTCGCGTAACAAATCGTTTCCTTCGCGGGTACGTTCACCCACACCGGCAAATACTGATAAACCTGCGTATGCTTTCGCGATATTGTTAATCAACTCCTGAATCAATACGGTTTTACCTACACCAGCACCACCAAACAGCCCGATTTTACCACCTTTTGAGTAAGGCTCAATCAAATCGATAACTTTAATACCGGTAAACAATACTTCCGTAGAAGTAGAAAGATTTTCGTAGCTGGGGGCTGAGCGGTGAATAGGCAGGGATTGTTTGCCTTCCGGTTGCTTAATACCGTCAATCGCTTCACCTACCACATTAAACAAACGGCCTTTGATATCTTCGCCAATCGGCATTTTAATAGGTGAACCGGTATCTAGCACTTTCATACCCCGAACCAGACCTTCAGTTCCGTCCATGGCAATGGTGCGAACACGATCTTCGCCAAGGTGCTGCTGGCACTCTAATACCACACGGGTGCCATCGGCTTTGGTTACTTCAAGTGAGTCAAGAATGTTGGGAAGTTTAGTGCCGGGCTCATCGAAAGCAACATCGACTACCGGACCGATTACCTGGGTGATTCTACCGCTATTGGCCATTGATTATTAGAATTTTAAGATTATTAGTTGGGTTGCAGATTAGTCGAACCCTGAAGGCCGAAAAATCCGGACGCAAAAGTAGTTTTTTACAGGGTTAATGCAAACTGCGGTTGGATGTTTTATTGAGGTAATAATCTGCTCAAAAATCCTTTTCAGGAATTTGATTATCAAAGAGTTAAGAATAAGCCTTGGTATCAGGCACTCATCAACTCAATCCGAAAAGTGGTGCCCATGTTTTCTTCCGATGATTTCACGAAAATTCTGCCTTCGTGGTACATTTCAATAATGCGTTTGGCCAGGGCGAGCCCCAGGCCCCAGCCTCTTTTTTTAGTGGTAAAGCCCGGCTTAAACACGTTTGATATCATTGTTTTTGGTATGCCCTTACCGGTATCGGAAATATCAATAAACACTTTAAAGTCGCTGCCACGAAGTATTTTAATGGCGATGGTGCCTGCGCTTCCCATGGCATCTACTGCATTCTTGCACAGGTTTTCAACAACCCACTCAAATAACGGTGCATGTACACGGGCTTCAATCGTTTCGGAAAGCGTATAAACTTCAAAGTTTATTTTAGACGATACACGGGGTTGCAGGTAGCCTACCACATTGTTTACCAATTGATAGACATTTTCATCTTTTAAAATGGGGGTAGAACCAATGCTGGAGAAACGTTCGGTAACTACGCGCAATTTGCGCACGTCTTTGTCGAGTTCATCTACAATGCCTTTGTTCTTAATGTCATGATCTTCGCGCAACACTTCTACCCACGCCATAAGTGATGATAGGGGGGTACCTAATTGATGCGCAGTTTCTTTTGCAAGTCCAACCCATACCTGGTTTTGTTCGGCCGTTCGCGAATAGTTAAAGGCCAGGTACGAAATAAAACCAAAGATGGCCAGCACAGAAAGCTGAATGTAGGGGAAGGCGATGAGTTGAGAGAGGAGTGCTGAGTTTTTATAGTATAGCTTTTGAGTGCCGAATACTTCATTGTTAACGGTAGGGTCTCGCAGTTCAATTACAATAGGTTCGTAGGTTTCGTTCATCAACGTAATTTCCCGATCCAGTTGTTCGCTGATTTTCCTGGGGTTAGCGGTGGAGTCGATAGTAACATTACGTGTAAAAACAATTTTGCCGTTGTCATCCACCAGAATAATAGGAATGGAGTAATTTTTATTGATGATTTCTTCGGTAACAAAAAGTACGTTGGTGCTAAAGTCTTCATTAATGGCATACTCCATAGCACGGGCAAACAATTCTACTTGTTGTTTCTCCCTTTCTTTCAGTTGATTTACCAGGCGGTTGGTATAATAGATAGAACCGGCACTAATTAATATCGATACTACCAGAATAACCCACTTTAGTTTGGTGTTATCCTGGTAAAAATCCATCGATGCCGGTAGAGGTGTTTTCTTAGCCATCAGGCTCGGAAATTAGTTAAAAAATAGGACGACCTGAAAAGCAACATGCCCCAACATTGTTGAGGCATGGGTTTGTATAACTTAGGCTGATAAGTGCTTTATCCTTTTTGCATAAACCATTTGGCCAGTACTTTATAGCTTACTTTGGTACCCGTCATTAAAATACCTACGCGGTAAATTCTTCCGGCAATCCAGGTGGTTAATAAGAAGCCACCAATAAGCAACACCATGGAGAGGGCCAATTGCCAATCGGGTACACCAAATGCTATACGACCTACCATGGCAACTGGCGATGTAAATGGAATTACCGAAAGCCAGAAACTGATTGGGCCATGCGGATCGCGTAGAATAAACATAAATAAACCGAGGTAGCCAATCAACAGGGGTATCGTTACCGGAAACTGAAATTGCTGTGCTTCCTGTTGCGAATCAACGGCTGAGCCTACAGCCGCAAACAACGCTCCGTACAATAAGTAGCCACCTAAGAAGTAGAACACAAAAACGAAAGCAATTTTAGCAAATGGAATTTCACTGGCATTAGCCAAAAACTCGCCTACTTTTCCGTTTTGCTGGTTCATTGCTTCTTTAACTTCGGGGTTGCTGGAAAATGATTTGTTCATTTGTTCCATAGCTTGTTGCTGCGGCATTTTGGCTCCGAAGTAGCCCATTGTTACAGATGAGAGCACGGTTATTAACACAATCCAAATAATAAATTGTAGTAACCCAACCGATGCAATGCCCAGAATTTTGCCAAGCATTAGTTGAAAGGGCTTTACAGATGAAACAATAACTTCTACAATCTTGGAAGTTTTTTCATCAATAACGCCTTGCATAATCTGGATGCCATAAATTAAAACGAACATATAAATCAAAATACCCAATGCGAAGCCTAATCCATATAAAAGACCTGAGCTGCTGGATTTTTCCTCACCTTTATCGGTTAGGTTAAACTGTTTCAGATTTACTTTTGGCCGAAGTGTTTTCAGAATGGCTTCATCAATGTTATATTCTTTCAGTTTAAAATCATGTATCTGCCCGGCCAGTATAGATTCCAATTCTCCAACTTTTTCAATGCTTGGATTTTCTTTTGTATAAATGGCAATCCCATCAGGCTTATTTATATCAATAGCGGGTACATACAGCAGTGCTAAATCTTTTGTTTCGTTGTAAGCTTTCTTGGCTTGCTCCAGAGGCATGTCAACAGCTACAAAATTAAATTTTTTGTTGTTCTCGAATTTAAACAGCTTACTTTCATCCAGCACGTGAACTGTTTCGGCTTTGGCCGATTCTGATTCTTTGATGGCCACATAAACCAATCCGCCAATGATTGCAGGAATAATCAATGGTACCAGAATAGTAGCAATCAAGAAAGATTTTTTTTGTACGCGATTTAAAAATTCGCGTTGTATAATTAACCAGACTTTGTTCATATACGTGTTTGCTTAAACTTCTAACAAATGTTTTTTCAATGCTTCATCGCCTTCACCTTTTACCAGGCTTATAAAAATATCGGCCATGGTGGGTAGCTTTTCCTGGAAAGAGTGTACCTCAGTTAGATCAATCAGATCGCGAATTACTTCGTTTCCTTTAATACCGTCATGTGCTCTTATGGTTGTTGAAATAAGTTCGTCTTCTAGTACGTTTTGTCCCACCAGTTCGTAGCGGTTGGGTAAGGTAAAGGAACCTTTGTGCTCTACAATAAAGGTGTTGCTTTTGTACTGAGCCTTTACTTGTTTCTTCGGGCCTTCCAGAATTTTTTTTGATTTATTGATCAGGGCAATATGATCGCACAACGATTCAACTGTTTCCATCCGATGTGTAGAGAAAATAATCGTGCTGCCATTTTCTTTTAACTCCAGAATTTTTTCAGTTATCAATTGTGCGTTTACCGGATCGAATCCTGAAAAGGGTTCATCAAGTATGATCAGGCGTGGTTCGTGCATAACGGTGCTGATGAATTGCACCTTTTGCGCCATCCCTTTCGAAAGGTCTTCTACTTTTTTATTCCACCAATCTTTTATTTCGAATTTTTCGAGCCACACTTTTATCCGGGCCAGTGCATCCTTTCGGCTTAAGCCTTTCAATTGTGCCAAGTACATAAGTTGATCGCCCACCTTCATCTTCTTGTAAAGCCCGCGCTCTTCCGGCAGGTAGCCGATAATGCCCACATGTTTTTCTTGCAAAGGCTCACCAAATATTTCGATACTGCCGGCTTCGGCATTTATAATCTGGTTGATGATGCGGATAAGAGTAGTTTTACCGGCTCCGTTAGGACCTAATAAACCATAAATAGTTTTTTCAGGAATGGTTATGCTTACCGAGTCTAAGGCTTTGTGAGTAGCGTATTGCTTGGTAACATTCCGGGCTTCGAGTGCATTCACGCAAATAGGATTTTATTAGTAAAGTGTTAGTAACAAAAATAGAAATAGAATTACATCCTGCCAGTAAAAACTGGCTGGTAATTCTGATTGTTGAAAATAATTTGGATTAATTAACCTTTTCGCGAAACACGATTTTGCCCATGCTTACATCCAGATCGAACACAAGCGCATCTTTGCTGTCTTTAGTATAGGCAGCATTTGCGTATTTAGTGGGAGCAATTTTCTTTAAGCTGCTGGAAAGGCTAATGCTGCATAACCACGATTCGTTGATGGTTACAATAACGGGCACTTCAGCCTCGGGCAATTGAATAACAAGATTGCCGGCACCTACACTTCCTATTACGCGGTAATTAAGGGCAGGCCGGGTACTGAAATCTAAAAACATATTGCCGAAACCAACCTCGGCCATTACCACTTTAGAGCGAGCCAGATTGAGTTGGCGTGCATTTAACGAGCCCATATCTACCTTCACAAAAAAGGTATCCATATCTACTTTGTTTTCGATACCGGTGCTGTAGTTAATGCTTACATCGGCACTGGCTGTATTAATTCGGAGCTTTTTTACTGAAAGACCAGATAGATCAATGTTGGCATTTCCCAGGCCATAGTCAAGATCAAGAATGTAAGGGGTGCTTTCGGTAAGATAAACTTTCCAGAATTTATCGGATGGTGCGGCTTCGGTGCCAAACATTTTGTATGAAATTTTTTGCCCTACACCCCGCTCATTGTCTTGTTGCAAGGCCAGGTTTACGGCACAGGTAGTGCCTTGTATTTCGTTGCTGAATGAATGGGTATATTCCTCCAGATTTTGGTTGCTGTAAATATTAAGAATATCCTGATTTTGGCTGGGGCGAATAAAGCAATTTCCGGTTTTGGCCCGTAACTTCAGGTAAACCTGTCCACACTGGCTGGAATTTTCTACCGAAAAC
Source organism: Cyclobacteriaceae bacterium (assembly GCA_019638395.1). Lineage (GTDB taxonomy): Bacteria > Bacteroidota > Bacteroidia > Cytophagales > Cyclobacteriaceae > ELB16-189. The sequence continues at coordinate 161,943 of JAHBTX010000002.1, read as the reverse complement.
TGCTTTTTAATCTGAGCGCTAACAGTCACACTGCTACCCACCAATACGAATGCAATCAAACGCCACATGTATGTAAATACGTGTTAGTTCAGGTTAATGTTTATTTTCCTAAAAAGCGGGTTAAGATGTTGGTTTTTCTTGCTGAAAAGCCAAAAAAATAACCCGTAATGGTTCTTATACGGGTTACTCTCCAAAGGGTTATATATTCAGGGTAAATATTTCGGTTTTACCCGAAATATTCCTTCATCCGGTCGAAAAAGCCTTTATCTGAGCTGTCGGGGTGCGGCTGAAAATTAGGGGAGTTACGCAACCCCTCTAATTTAGTTTTCTCCTCGGCTGTAAGTTTTTTGGGTGTCCACACATTAATGTAAATGAGCTGATCACCACTGCTGTAGCCATTTATGTCTTTCAACCCTTTTCCGCGCAAGCGTAAAATTTTTCCACTCTGGGTACCGGGTTCAATTTTAATGCGGGCCTTGCCACCAATGGATGGCACTTCTACCGTAGTGCCCAGCGCAGCATCAATAAAGCTGATGTGCAAATCGTAGATCAGATCATTACCATTGCGCTTTAGCTCTTTGTCTTCGGTTTCTTCAATCAGAATTAATAAGTCGCCAGGAACTCCACCACCCGGGGCTTCATTTCCTTTACCCGACATAGATAGCTGCATACCATCGCTAACCCCGGCTGGTATTTTTACACTAATAACATCTTCTTTTGAAACAAGACCGGAGCTATCTACACCGGGTGGTCGCTTATCGATCAGTTGGCCGGCTCCATTACACGCAGGACAACTTGAGGTGGATACCATTTGGCCCAACATGGTGTTAACTACTTTGCGTACCTGGCCGGTGCCTCCGCAGGTAGTACAATTTTTAAAAGTTACACCCTCGGCCCGTATAAGTCGATTTACTTTTATCTTCTTCTCCACACCATTGGCAATTTCTTCCAATGAAAGTTTGAGCTTGATACGCAGGTTAGAGCCTTTGCGCTGACGGGTTCTACCGCCACCACCACCGCCAAAGAAGCTATCGAACGGGCTGCCACCACCAAAAATATCTCCGAACTGACTGAAGATATCTTCCATATTCATGTCTTGTCCGCGGAAGCCACCAGCCCCGGGGCGCTGATGCCCAAAGCGGTCGTACTGCGCGCGTTTATCGTTGTCGCTTAATACTTCGTAGGCTTCGGCAGCTTCTTTAAATTTTTCTTCTGCTTCTTTATTGCCCGGGTTTTTATCGGGGTGAAATTGAATGGCTACTTTCCGGTAAGCTTTTTTTATTTCTTCCGGAGTGGCGTTTTTGCTTACACCTAATATTTCGTAATAATCGCGTTTGGTTGACATCTTTCTTGAGTTAGGATACAGTGGTAAAGGGTTATGGATTAGCTTCCCACAACTACTTTGGCAAAACGAATTACTTTGTCATTCAGTAAGTAACCCTTTTCAACCGTGTCAATAATTTTTCCTTTCAACTTTTCATCGGGTGCAGGTACTTGTGTAATCGCTTCATGCAAGTCAGCATTAAAGACTGTACCAACACTTGTTTCCATTACTTTTACACTGTACTGATCCAACGTTTTTTTAAACTTATTATGGATGAGCGCAAAGCCTTCGGCTTCTTTATCGCTTCGGTCTTTATAAGATTTTTCAGCCCGCTCAAAGTCATCTACCACTGGTAATAAAGCTTTTAGAAGTTGTTCGTTGGCCGATTGAATCATTTCTAATTTCTCTTTGGCTGATCTGCGTCTGAAGTTGTCGAACTCGGCATATAAGCGTACATATTTGTCCTTGGTTTCTGCCAATTCGTCCTGCAATTTTTTAAGCGGATCGATTTCTTCTTTAGCAGGAGCTTCGGTGGGTTCTTCCGATTGCCCTTTTGGGACTTCGGTATTCAATTCATCGTGTTTTTCGAGTTCTTGTTCCGGTTGAGTATGATTTTCCATTGGTTCGCTTTATTGAGCGGCAAAAATGACAAGAATTTTGCCAATAGCGGAATATTGACAAGATGACGGTATGCTGGTTTACAAAAAGTAAACTTTTTATAACTTTATAGTGTTAATGAGGATAATAGCTAAAAGCACTTTACGTTTTTTTTGGGAGCAACATCCTGATGCAGAAATACCCCTGAAAACCTGGTATAAAATTGTTGAGAAAGCAACCTGGAAAGATTCGAATGACGTGAAGCGTGATTTTGCTTCGGTAAGTGTGGTTGGTAATAATCGATTGGTATTTAATATTAAAGGAAACAAATACAAAATTATAGTTTTCACCATGTTTAAATACCATAAGTTTTTTATTCGATTTGTGGGTACTCATTCACAGTATGATAAAATAGATGCTACTACGATATGAAGTTTAAAATAAAACCGATTCGATCTGAGAAAGAATATCGCCTTGCCATGAAGCGAATAGATGAACTCATCGCCCTGAACCCAACAGAGGGAACAGAAGCGTATGATGAGTTGGATTTGATTTCTACCTTGGTTGAGGTATACGAGAACAAACATTATAAAATTGATGCGCCTGATCCTATAAAGGCTGTTCAATATATTATGGAAGAGAGGGGACTTAACCAGAAAGACCTGGTAAAATACTTTAATGGAAGTAAGGCCTCTGTATCATCTTTTTTAGCTGGCAGGCGTGAGCTTTCGAAGAAGATGATTAAGGCACTGCATGAGGGATTGGGAATTCCATATGAGATTTTGATGACCTAATGTAACGTTCGCCAGATTAAATCTTTTAATTCGGTAATGCCCTGGTTGGTTACGGCCGAAATAAAAATGGAAGGCAACTCGGTTGGCACTTCTTTTTTGAGTTCGGTTTTCAGTTCTTCATCAAGCATATCGCTCTTGGAAATAGCGAGTATTCTTTTCTTATCGAGTAATTCAGGATTGTACTTCCGAAGTTCATTCAATAAGATTTCATACTCATCAGAAATATTTTTGGCATCGGCTGGAATAAGAAAAAGCAGCAACGAGTTGCGTTCAATATGTTTTAGAAACCGGATTCCAAGCCCGCGGCCTTCTGCTGCTCCTTCAATAATACCGGGAATGTCGGCCATTACAAAAGAACGCTCATCGCGATATTTAACTACGCCCAAGTTGGGAGTAAGCGTTGTAAATGCATAATCGGCAATTTTAGGTTTGGCCGCAGAAACAACCGAAAGCAATGTGGACTTACCGGCATTGGGAAATCCTACCAATCCCACATCGGCCAATAACTTTAGTTCCAGTATAACCCATTCTTCGCGACCCGGCTCGCCTGGTTGTGCATGCTGCGGTGCCTGGTTGGTAGAGGTTGCAAAGAATGCATTTCCTTTTCCGCCACGGCCTCCGGGCAGCAGAATAATTTCCTGCCCATCATCATTTATTTCGCATACAATTTCTTCGCTATCGGCAATACGGGCCACGGTACCCAATGGTACTTCTATAATTTCATCTTTACCAAATGAGCCGGTGCAGTTCTGCGCTTCGCCCGGTTTACCATTTTCGGCATGTATGTGCTTACGGTATTTCAGGTGTAACAACGTCCACAATTGTGCATTACCCCGTAAAATAATATGTCCTCCGCGACCACCATCGCCACCATCGGGGCCACCCTTTTCAATAAATTTTTCCCTATGAAAATGTAAACAGCCGGCTCCTCCATTGCCTGAGCGGGCATTGAACTTTACATAATCGATGAAGTTGGGTGATGACATAACAGTTGCCGGTTCCAGTTACCGGCAACCGGTAACCGGTAACGAATTATTTCTGGTCGATAATAGCTGTAATGTTGTTGAAGATTTCGCTAATGTCGCCAATACCGTGCACCGTTTTCAGGCGGCCTTGTTTTTCGTAGTGGGGCAACACATGAATGGTTTTGGTGAAGTATTCGGTTATGCGTTTGTTTAATTTCTCTTCTTCATCATCGGCCCGGTTTTCAATTGTTCTGCGTTTGGCAATGCGGCTGCGTACTTCGGCTTCGGTTACATCTAATGCAATTACATGGTGAATAGCCGAACTGTTCGATTTCATGAATGCGTCTAACGCCTCGGCTTGTGGTACAGTGCGCGGAAAGCCATCAAACAAAAAACCTTTTGCCTGAGGATTTTTATCTAACTCTTCCTTCAGCATGGCAATGGTAATTTCATCGGGTACCAATGCCCCACTGTTCATTATTTCTTTTACGCGTTTACCAAGCGGAGTATCGTTTTTTGTATGCCAACGGAATAGATCGCCCGTGCTGATGTGCACAAAGCCATATTTCTGAATCAATTTTTCGCTTTGTGTGCCTTTGCCGGCTCCGGGTGGGCCAAAGAGAATAAGATTAATCATGCAGGTATATGTTTAATTAATAAGGGGATGGCAAGATAAGTACCCTTGCTTCAATTCGCTAACCTTAATTTTTGGAGTGTTGCAGGTGCTCATTTCTCGGCCTGTTTGTATAAATCTTTGTGGTTGCGGCCCAGGCCATCATAATCAAGTCCATAGCCTAAAACAAACTCATCGTTCAAATCAAAACCTACATACTTTACATCCACTTTTTTTTCGCGGGCGGGCTTTTTGCGAAGCAAGGTTACAGCTTCAACCGATTTAGCCCCCAGGCTGCGCAACTCTTCAATAATTTTTTCAAGTGTAAGCCCGGTATCTACAATATCTTCTACTATAATAATGTGTTGATTGAACAAGCTCTCATCGTGCCCGATAAGTGTTTTAAGCTGACCTGTGCTGGAAGTTCCTGAATATGATGACGTTTTTACGAACGAGATGCGGCACGGAACTTTTACTTCCTTTAACAGATCGGATGCAAACATGAACGACCCGTTCAGAATAGGCAGAAATATTGGAGTCTTGTCTTTATAATCGTGATTAAGTTGGTTTGCCAGCGCTTTAACCTTTTCGGTGATGGCGGCAGCAGGAATAAACTTTTTAAACTCAAGGTCTTGTACCTTCATAAAACAGAATAGGGCTGCAAAGATATAAGTTTGCGGCTAATGGGAATTATTTACTGCCGGCTTCCCAATTCTATTACCGATGGTATTTATAATTTGATTAATCCTTTTCGTAACGCTTCCAGAACCATGCCTGTGCGCGATTGTACTTTTAGTTTTTCAAAAACACTTGCCCGGTAACCATCTACGGTACGTTCACTCACATTCATACTATCGGCAATATCTTTATACGACATTTCGCTGGTAGCTAATCTTAAAAACTCCATTTCTATTTCATTCATCCCCGTTTGAAGTTGCCCGCTTTGAAAAGCAACCAATAGCCGGCCTAAGGAGTTGAGGTGAATTTCGGAGTTATAATAACTGTTCACATGCACTTCGCGGATGGCTTCTTCCAGTACCTGTGGCGAAGTATCTTTAAGCAGATAAGAACAACAACCGGCCCGAATCATACTCAGCACCGTGTTATCGCTATCATTCATGGAGAGTGCAATCAACTTGATAGAGGGATAAACGCTTTTAACGGTGCGGGCTGTTTGCTCACCATCCATAATTGGCATTTCTACATCTACAAGAATAACATCAGGCAATGCCGGCAGCGTGATTAGTTTCTCCATCAAATCGGCACCATGGCGCGCATCAACCACTACATTAAATCCATTAATACCCTGCAGCAAAGAAGCCAGCGATTTACTAAACAACACATGGTCATCAACCAACCCAATCGAAATGTTCATATACTTTAAACCTGAAATAAGAATTAGTATGGTGTCAAAATCAAACAGCTTTTTTTTGATTGTGCTTAAAAATAAGGTAAGCCCGCCAAAAGCGGGTATGGTAAGTAAGTAATTGTTACTTTTTTTGATTTTAACCTTCACACGATTGATGGGCTACAATTTTTTGTTTGATGTTGCAACCAGTAGCAAAGTTTACAATGTTGATTTTTATATCAGAATCAGACATTTGCGGGTTTACCGCAAAAATTTTGCGGTAAACCCGCAAAAAAAAACGTGGTTTTCCCCGTTGACACGGATCGCGTGCGTGGCCGAACTTTCAGCCATGAATTCATTTTACCCACGTCCGGAAGTTGCTGAAGATCACTTTTCTCACAGACGGGTTTCTGTAGCCTTGATCATCGATATTTTACGGGTTAGCCGCGAAATCTATTACTTCATTAATCTTTTAAAACGCCAACCAAAAGAGGAAAGAGATGCGCTAACGCTTACGCTTAATGAGGTGAGTGAGGTAACAAAAGATACCTTCGAAAGGCTAAACATGGGAATTTTTCCGAGCGGCAATTGCGAAAGGCTGGAACGCCTGAGCGATAAAGTGTATTTCCAGCTTGAACTGGCCTTAGGTCCTAATCATGCCCAGGCTTTGGCCGATAGATTGAAGCATGTGCACCGGGTAGAACCACTGCACCGCGAGTTTACTTCCGGATCGATTGATCCGCGCGACCTGGTTCTGTTAGATGAAGCTGCTGGTCATTTTTCTGCAACGGCTAAAATGTTGCAGCTATGAGTGCGGTTATGGACATCTGGCGGATTGGCAACGAGGTAAAAGAAATTGGCCAGCGCACGCAACGCATTACCACTTACGAACGCGTTCGCTTAGCCAACCTATTGGAACATATTGGCTATGTAATAAAAGAAACCTGTGTTGATTTAGCCGAAGGTCGGCTGCCTGAATCGGAAGCGCATGCCGAAATTTTAAGCGAGGAGCTTTACTTTAAGCTGGCTGTTTTAGCCCGCGAAGAAAATGCGCGCATGGCATCACAATCTTTTCTGCGCTTGCAGCGGTTAGAACTGTTACGAAGCCTGATAACCGAAGATGGTGTTGATCTTGCTCAACTCCACTTGCTGGAGGAAACTGCCAACAACTTTATAGATACCTCCAAAGCCTTGCGGTTGTAGTTATGCTATTTAAAAATCATACAACTCAATTATCTAACTCTTAACTATTCTTTCCTGTAATGTCGCGCCAAACTGTTCTTGATGTTGCCGAAGCTGAAAGCGGAACTTGCGAAAATCCTCCTAACTCAAATAAAACCAAATACGGAACCTGGTATGGCTTAAACGGAGTACCCTGGTGTGCTATTTTTGTAAGCTGGGTTTTTGATAAGGCCGGCCATCCGCTGGGGCATATTGACACTGCCCGGGGTTTTCAATATTGTCCTTCGGCCTTTAATTATTGGAAAGTTCACAATTGCCTTACCGAAGCACCACAACCAGCCGATATTGTAATATTTGATTGGAATGGTGATGGCATTTGCGATCACACCGGCATTTTTGTGAAGTGGATTGATTCGGGTAAAACCTTTCAATGCTGGGAGGGTAATACTGCTTTGAATAACGATAGCAACGGAGGTAGCGTAATGTTGCGCACGCGCCATGCGGCCAATGTTAAGGCTTTTGTAAACCCAGGTGTATTCAGCAACGATTTGTTTCAACCGCGTGCACCCGGAATGGTTCTGAAAAGAGGCAGTAAAGGTGCTGATGTGGTGCGACTTCAAAAGTTATTGTACGATTTGGATTATACTATTACCGTGGATGGCGACTTTGGATACAAAACCGAGCGCACCGTTAAAGAATTTCAAAGTAAGAAAGGCCTGGCCATTACCGGAACAGTTACTGCAATTTTAATTGGGGTGTTGGAGGCAGAACTGGTGCGCCCCAAAACTGTAAATAAGCGGATTATTAATGGTGCTTTTTTGCGCAAAGGCGATTGCGGGCCGGCTGTAGTAGCCTTGCAAAGGGCACTTAATAAACACGGGGCACACCCCATGCTTAGTGAAGATGGCGTATTTGATACCGAAACCAATCAGGCGCTTAAAAACTTTCAGAAGAAAAGTAAAATTTTAGCTGATGGAATAGCCGGCCCTCAAACCTGGGGTGCAATAGGCGTAAAGGTGGTATAAACACCAGGTTGTAAAGTCCAGTTTTTTGTTAGCCGAGTGGAGCCAAAATATGTCCGCAACTCCTTTATCAGGCTGCTATCGTATAAGTTTAAAACTAAACCTACTTCAATCTTGCATGCCGGCATTTTCATCAGAAATTCTTTCCTACCTTTTGAAGGTCTATGGAAGGGATATTTGGGCCTGTTGGAATGGCTATAGGTGAGTTGCAAACGGTGTTGGTGCAAGTGCCAGTTGGTGCGCCTACACAAGTACACGAGAATGACCTGATTCAGCGTACAGTATTGCTGGCACTAATTCCGGTGGTGGTTGCATTTTCGTTTGTGGTGTTTGTGTTTTATCGCGCCAGGCGCGAGGCCTATTTCAGACACAAGGAAACCGAACTGAAACTTAGTTTGGCAGAAGGTGAACTGAAGGCACTGCGGGCACAAATCAACCCGCACTTTATTTTTAATTGTCTTAACTCCATACATCACTATATGTTTACAAACGATGGCCCCAAAGCCGGAGAGTATCTTATAAAATTTTCGCGGTTAATCCGCCACGTGCTGGAAAGTTCGGCCTTGCGTAGTGTTTCATTGGCCGATGAGATTGCCGCAAACCGGATCTATATCGAAATGGAACAACTGCGCATGAATTATGAACTTACCTACCACATACATATTGCCCCCGGGTTAGATGTTACGCAGTTGGAAATTCCACCCATGATGATACAACCTTTTGTGGAAAACGCTATCTGGCATGGCCTGGGTAGCGGGGGTGTTGTTGAATTGCATTTTTTACCGGCTGCCAACAGGCATATACAATGTATTATTAAGGACGAGGGTAAAAAAGAGTATGCGCATGTATCAACCGATTTATCCGGTGCTGTTAAAAAATCTTCGATGGGTACTTCGTTAATGCGCGAGCGCTTTAACCTGATTAATAATCTGCACCAAACACAGGCCAGTTTTACATTAGCCGACCGTACCGATGGTGTGAAAGGCAAACAGGTTACACTAACTATTCCGCTTATGTAGCTATGATGTACCGGGTATTCATTTTGGAAGATGATGTGCATGCATTGAATACCTTGCGTACTTGTTTGCAGGCTGTGGTTGATATGGAAGTGGTGGGTTATGCCACCGATATTGAAACAGCCCGCACGTTGTTGCACCAGCTTAAACCCGATCTGGTGTTGAGCGATGTAGTATTGCCCCCGCATACTTCGTTCGAGTTATGGCAAACCTTCAACCCGATTCCGTTTGAAATTATATTCACCACATCGTTCGAAGAATTTGCTATCAAGGCTTTTCGGCTGGCCGCTGTCGATTACCTATTGAAACCCGTTACCCCATCGGAGCTTACCAGTGCGTTGGATAAATTCCGGCAACGCAAACACATCCGCGAAAGCGAGCAAAACCTCAGTTATTTGTTAACCAACCTGCAGCGCCCCGCCCAGGCCCGTATTGCATTGCCTACCCTTACCGGTTTTTTATTTGTATTAATCAACGATGTAATACGCTGCGAATCGGACAATACTTACACTACTTTTTACACAGTGGACAAACAGAAAATAATAGTATCGCGCACGTTAAAAGAATGCGAGCAGATGCTGGGCGATTATCGCTTTTTTCGGGTTCACAACTCGCACCTGATAAACATGGATTACATTAAAGAATATATAAAAGGCGAGGGTGGAACCGTAAAAATGAAAGACGGCAGCCAGGTAGATGTAGCACGCAGGCGTAAAGATGAATTTTTGAAATTATTGAAATAGCCACGCACTGTTACTCAGTAACCACTTACTAATTCACAACAACCAGATTCTGGTCAATGCTTGGCAAATTATGGATATTGCATTAACTAACTGTAGGTTAACTATCGCAACCAAATGACCAAACTTGTAGCCTCTGCCTTTATAGCAAACGGTGCGCTGGCAGTGTACCTTGATAACCAGTTGATAATGCAAAACAGCGATGCCGTAACTGTTGAACTGGAAACAGGGCAGGAATACATTATCCATTGGTTTGTAAAAGGTGAGGTGGGCCAAACATTTTCCATTACAATTTCAGCACCCAAAGAAGCACAGTTTCAACTTACACGGGCAATACCGAAAGCAAAAAAAGATTTAGGCACTTTTCGTTTTTCATGTTAATAAATAAACCCCAAACCTGATGAAAAAAATATGGATGATTGTACTGGTAGCTTTAGCAGCCTGCCAGGCAAAAAAGTCAACCACCGAGGTTTCACAGCAAGCAATTCCGCCATCAACAAAGGCACTGGTTTCGATTGATGATGCCAGTTTACTTATTTCAGATTACCTTACTAATTCGCGCATTGATTTAAGTAACTATACACTGGGTGGCGTGTTGCCGGTGGCTGATTTTACACCCGATGAAAAGAATGAAGGCCTGCTGATGTGGTATTGTTTTGATGCAGCAACCAAGCAATTATTTATGGCTGTTGAACCGTATCAGCATTATGATACAGCCAATCTCCCGAAAGCACCTGTACAGGCTGTGTTAAAAAGGCCTGAGACCACATTTCTTTATACGGATGCTTCACCCACCGAGAAAGATGTTAAAGATTTTATCCTCAATCAAAAAATTACAGGCCCGTCAACACGAATTGATAATGCAAGCGTATCGCGGTTCGTTACAAGTTTTGATTCGTTAATGCAGAAGACAACCGATGATACCGGAGTAACTTACCAAAAGTACCCGTTTAACTATTTTATATGGGGCTCTGATTATAAAACTTTTGTTAATTGGGCTGGCAAAGATGGGTTTATACGGTACTACCTGGGTTATGGCGAACGCTATAAATCAAACCGCATTCGGATTATATTAATTGCAACCGATAAAGATGGTAATACCAAGACAGGCGCACTCGAATTATACGATGATGGCGGGCAAGGGCTTCAAAACGGCTGGCCACCACCACCTCCAATTATTTAATGCAGAACCTGCTTAAAAAGATTAATAGAAAATTGAAGTAACTCGCCACTTTTTATGTTTTGAGTAGTAGTTTAGCGAGGCTATGTCTCTAAAAACTTTATACTACTGGCAAGTTGCAGGTACGCTTGCAACCCTAATACCTTTGATAGCAGGCTTTATCGTTTTTAAAACGAGTAAAAATATAGATCGTATTTTTTTCTATTACTTAATTGTTGGATTTATTACTGATTTGTGTGGATGGTATTGTTATGCAACAGAAAATGCGGAGGCTAACATGTACGTGCGCAATGCCTACGATTTATTTGAAGCGGTATTTTTTTTTCTGTTTATAGCCTACACCACCAGTTCGGGCCCTATAAAGAAATTTTTTTCTACGGCTACCGTACTTCTCGTTTTATTTTGGGCCAGCAGATTTTTGTATAACACAATACCTGTATTCAAAACAAGTACACAAATAGTTGAAGCCTTTGGAGCGGCCTTTTGTATTTTACAATTACTGGAACGAGAGGCAGACGCTACCCAGCGCCCGGTTTTTTGGTTTTGGTTAGGCATATTTTTTTATTGTTTTAGTACCTTCTTCCTGATGGGAATTTTGGGTAGTAAAATGGTGGGGGTGTGGTATGCACATGCTATCATTAACATGCTCGCTTACTTAATTTATACGATTGGTTTTTGGCGCGTACGCCAGCCGGTTTAAGATTGCCAACTTCTTCCAATTGCCAGCCGTTTTCTAAACCGTAGCCTGCCACTACAAGTTTCCGTTCGGAATTAAGTTAATAAACACACACCTTCCTTACCTGTAAAGAACGGGCAAGCACGAATGCAAGGTGCAGAGGCTAACTGTGTCAAAATCCTTCCCAGGTAGTTTATATCTCCTAAATCCATTTTGTTATGAGTAAGCACTACATCATCACCAACCGCCCCGTGCGCGTAAAAAACGGGCAAGAGCAAATTGACGAAAGCAACCAGGCTGCTACTACCTACAACCTGCGCTTCGGTACAGCCGAAATTGTAAAAGGCCGCGATGGTAAACCCAAGGCAAAGGTGGAAATCATTCCGGATGTGCCGTTGCACAACAACAAGTTTAAAGAACTCACCTATAAAAATCTGGAGGCTACAGAAAACCTGCCGGGTTCAGCACAATGGTTCAAGTCCTTGTACGATGAAATGGGGACCAAGCGTAAAAGTGGCAACGATACACTTTTTTTTATTCACGGATTCAATTGCGGCTATGAATGTTTGATTAAGAGCCTGATTGATCTTGATCGGATTTTTGTAAAGGATCGATCTAACCCAATCGCCCGTATTGTTGCCTTCTCGTGGCCTTCAAATGATATGCTAACCGAGTACCGGAAAGATCAGGCCGATGCAGGTTATGCCGGTATAGCATTAGCGCGTGGGTATCACAAGCTGTTGAAGTTTTTTAGTGAGTATTTAAGCGACCCGGATAAACATTGCAAAAACAATATTCACGTGCTCTGCCATTCCATGGGTAATCAGGTGTTTGAACGCATGGTGAAGGAGATCATTAGCTCACATATACCGGCAGCACCAATTTTCAAACAAGTAGTGTTGGCAGCACCCGATATAGATAACGATGCACTCGAACCCAATAAACCACTACATCACATCACCGATTTCTGCGACCGTGTTCATATCTATTTTCACAAAAGTGATGATGCTTTAAAAATCTCGAACCTGACAAAAAACAAAACCAATAGGCTTGGCCTTACCGGCCCCACTCGCCCTTTGGAGTTGCGCATGAACGTAAATGTAGTCGAGGCTTCTAAAATAAAGGACGCGCAGGGAATTGAAGAGAAGTTAATAGATCATTGGTACTATGTGAACAGCGAAACGGTAGCGCACGACATCCGGCAGGTATTCTCCGGCATTCATACCGAACTCATCAAAGGGCGCGAATACCTGCAGCATAAAAATATCTTCCGCTTAACCGGTAAAGCCCGTTAGTTATGTATGTTGATATACATTGCCATCCGCAGTTCAAAACCTTTATTGGTAGCGAACACCAGGCTGAACGCAAAAACTGCTGGACCAACTTAAACTATGATCTTGATTTTAAAATTCTCGATTCACAATCCAGTTTAAGTCAGTTGGTAAACGGACAGGTAAAACTCGCAGTAGTTCCGTTGTATGCACTTGAAAATGTATTTGCCAAAGCCAAACTCATTCAACTGGCTGCCGGACTTTCCTACAACGCCAAAAAAAGATTCCTGCAAAAAATTGAGCGTGAAGAATACGGCTACTTCGAATTGATGCAGGCCGATATGAATCATTTGTTGAGTTCGGCCAACATCGCAGCCGACAAACAATTTACCTTACTCCGCGCTGGCAGCCAGTTCGATTCCAACAGCCCGCACTTACAAATTATGTTGTGTGCCGAAGGCGGCCATAACTTTTACGACTATGGCCAACGCTTCGGGCAAACGCAAAAAGTAATCGATCGGCTACTCTATTTTAAACTTCCCCAAAGTGTGCGGTTGGTGTATATCACCATCACACATCTGTCGCACTCTGAATATTGTACACATGCCTTTGGTATGAAGATGCTCAAGAGCAATGCCTTTAATCCACAAGGCCGCGGCTTGAGTAATCTTGGCAAACGCTTTATCCGTGAAGCACTCAGCACCACCAACGGCAAACGCATCCTCATCGATGTAAAACACATGAGTGTGCTGGCGCGACAACAATTTTATGCGTTGCGCGCAACCGAGTTTCCCGATGCACCCATCATGGCCTCGCACATGGGCCTTACTGGCTGTTCGTGGCAACGCAAACCGGTGTGTAAGTATAAGTATGATAAGAAAGAAGCCTGTTATGAAGTAACATACTACCGCCAACCCGGGGTGTTGGATACGTACTTCAATCCGTGGAGTATTAATTTATACGATGAAGACATTGTAGAAATTCTTTTATCCAATGGATTAATTGGTTTATCGCTCGACCAACGCATACTGGGTTGTGGTACACCCGCCAAAGAATTGGTAAGCCCCGATGAATTTAAAGACACCGACTTTACAACCATAGCCGAACCGCGCCTGCACCAGTTGCGCGTGGAAGACTATGATGACCCCGAAGAAGTAAAGACCTGGCACCTGCGCCACTTGTGCAATCACATTTTACACATTGTAAAAGTTGGTCAACCGAAGGTGGGCAACCGCGTGTGGAAACAAATTGCAATTGGCTCCGATTTCGATGGACTGATTGACCCCATCAACTACACTACCCATGCCGGAGCTTTTAAATTTCTATTTGGTGGGTTGGTAGAATGGCTGCCACGCATGGCCATGTATGCCGGTGTGGATTTAGCACCAGCGGATGTACAGCAAGTAGTAAAGCAAGTGATAGGAGAGAATGCGGTGGAGTTTTTGAAAAGGAATATTTAAAGTTATGAAAGAGTATATTCTAAAATTAATGGAAAGTATGAGTAACAATGTCAAATGGTTATTCAATCAGGGATATTTATCTAAGCTTCTGTTAGTTCTGATCTTTTTAGTATCAGCATTTATCATTCAGGATAAGCTTTACCATTATGGTAAACTTAAATCATCTAATAAGTTTACGCGCGGCCTAAAGTATTCTTATACAATTCTAGATTCACTTCGTGATAAATACTCACCATCAAAGGACGGTTACACGGACTATAAATTGAGTCTTTATCGTAAGGAAGTAATCGTGCAAAAGGAAAAATACATCTACATATCGCTTCCCTTAGAAAAAACAACCAATTGTCATATCCAAAGATTGTTTGAGCAGATTACTACGCTGGCATTGCGTGCCCACAATCATTTATTGATTGCTGAGGAATTTATGGTGCAGTCATTTGTATGTGTGTCAGCAGCATCCCTTTATTTTATCATTGCAGCAATTGCACTTGCCTTTATTACAAAAGTAGGCTTAGCCAATGCCAGTACCAATTTGATTCTCACGGCTGTAATAAGTGCAGGCTTTGGAACTTTCTTTTTTGGTTTAACCACCATCTTTAAGCAGGAAGAGAATGCCACTAATAATTTCCAACTCTATGCCTCACATGTAAACCTGGAAGAAAAAGTAAGAAATGCATTGGCATCCTACCCGCAACATCGCGACATGCTTCAGCAGCCTTGCTCCAAAGACACAGTTCTTATCCAGCTTATCAATCGTGTTGAAAAGGATATGGAGCACCTGAACAAGATAAGCCTAGGCTTTAACCCCGAAGGGGTGACCGGTTTACGAACGATAAGTACCGAAGACTTGAATGACAGTAATTAAATAACGGAGTAAGCCGAAAATCCGAAGAAGAGTAGGCGCGAAAAGAATCTCAAAAATGAAACAAAGCATTACCGTCTTTGTATTACTATTATTCTCTTGGGTTTTGTATGGTCAAAATCTTGATATATACAACGACTGCCCTTTAGAAGGAAAAGTCAGTCAAAACAATGCACCTGAACGTATCAGGCAGTTGGAGGCACTGAACCGCCTTAAGAACAGATATAACTTCCCAGCAGCTGCAGACTTTGATAACTCAGTTACCCTTGAGAAAATGCTGGAGGATAGGGGTAAGCCGGATCGGAATAAGTTTAATGTTAATAAAGCAGCTACCATTGAAGGCTATATTGTATATGCAGCAAAGAAAGGTTCATCGGAAACATGCAATTGTAAGAGTACAAGTACTTTTTATACCGACCAACATTTGGAGTTAGCTCTCACACCTGATGAGCCAAAAGATGGAAGTACAATAACAGTAGAGATTACACCCCGCCTACGCGAACTCATGCATCAACAAGGCATTGATTGGACGCATGGTGAAATTCAAAACTACGTTGGGCGGAAGGTTAGAATAAGCGGGTGGCTGTTTTATGATGCCGAACATGAGAAAGATGCATGCAGTTATAATCCTCAAAAATGTGGCGATGTTGCTGGATACAACAGGCAAACGTGTTGGGAGGTACATCCAGTTACAAGTTTTGAAGATATAACTGAAGAATACCTGCATACGGAGGATGTTGTTATTGCCAACAACGTAGAAAGTGAGGCAGATTTTTTATCGGTTAATACTTCTGTCTTGGGCACTAATTCAAATACTTCAACTAAACCTTTATTACCAATGGATTATCTCATCTTAATTTTGTTAGGCGGAATAGTAGGCACTGTGGGGCAGCTGCTTCGGGTTATTGTGGGTCTTAAAAAGGCTGCTGATGCGAATGTTGAAACAGATTACAGGCGCACCACTTTCAGCCTAGTAATGGCATTTGCTATTGGTGGTGTGGCGGGCGTGCTAGCGGCTATAAATATGACAAGTGTTGAAACAATCGACAAGTCCACCTTGCTTGCATTTTTGACAGCTGGCTATGCAGGAACCGATTTTATTGAAGGCTTTATTAGTAAAAATAAAATAGCCAATTCTAGCCCTCCAACTAATTAACTCTAATAGAAATTGATGACTGAGTATGTCGAAATCAGAAGGAGAGTAGATTCTTAAAATTTTTATCGTCTAATAAGAATGGGTTCATATGGACACAACAAAGGTTTAATGAAATTTTTAGAAGCAGACAACCGCATTGTATTCAGCAACGCATGTTGATATCAGGTACTTGATAATTTTTTAAGCCAGTTTAACTAATAAGTTATGGATATATTTTCTAAGATAGACCCGCTTACTAAATTGTTAAGTTATGGTGTTTCCGGATTTTGTATTGTTTTAGTTGTTATGTCGTTTAGGTTGATTCAAAAGGAGCAAGAAAGAGATAATCCAAGAAGATCAATCTTGAACATTATTTACTTTTTTAGTGGTATTAATTTTTTGAATTTGGTTGTTGTTGGGTTTTAGGATTACCAGCAATTGGTAGAAATGATATACTTCAAAAAAGAAAACAAAGAGAAGATTCAGACAATCAAATTAAGGGATACTAAAATCCAGTTGATGTAAAGTCTTCGTGAGCTCGACAGTGTTGCATTAAAGAGGATTATCTGAGGGATGTGGATAAAGCTAAATTTGATCGCTATGTACTTATTGTCGATTCGTTGGCTAGCAATTACCAAAGTATTGGATCTTCAAAAGCTGACAGTATTCATGGCATAAAAGAGGCCTTTACTTTAAACATACTTCAATCATTACATCAGATACGGCATCAAATAGAAACAAAATGACAGCTCTTCACGAGTTTGATAAAACAAATTCAAGATTAAACATTCTTATTAGTACACCCGATAAAGTAGAAAATTACTAGCTCTATTTAATATAACATATCTTATGAAATGCATTGTAAAACTCATCAGCCTATTAAGTTTTTTTTGTGGCTTTTCACAGTCAAATTCTGATAGTGTTTCTATTTCCACACAAATCACAGAACTGAGAAAGGCTATAGACAGTCTGTCAAAGACAATTAAAAGCCATGAAGATGAAAAGGATACTGCTGCAATTGTTTGTCTGAAGAGAACTGCTGATATCCTTGTTTATAACAATGATCAAGAGGCAACGGATACAATACAAATTAGGGAAATTGTATTTGATATTCGCGATGGGTTAATTCTGGATATTCAGGTGATAGATAATGATAATCGCGTGTTTACAAATTACTGGGCTCCTATCGCCATAACTCGCTTCAATAATACTTGCAGTTGGTTAACCAGTAGGTACCTTGTTCCAGATCCCAAAAGTAAGATTCATCAGGTGAAGCCTGAGTATAGATATGTGCATACGTGCGATTTTCTAAATATTGTAAGAAAAGGAGTTGCTGTGCCTGATAATGTAACATTTACTTTTTATAAGCAGGGAGACAAAAAAATTCTGACCCGAGGTGCTGGAATAAACCAAGTTGTGGATTTACGCATATTCACAGATATGTTTGCTGCACTTGGAAGTGAGCCCAATGGTTTGGCCCAAATTGAAGGTAGCTCAAGGATTTTTATTAATAATAAAAATTGGTTTAAACGAAGTACAACTCCTTTCCGATATGGGTATTTTCTATTACAAGCATCAAAGCTCGATTCCAAATTTCAATTTACAGAGCTGGATAGTTCTTTTACGCGATTAAAAGCGATACAACGTAATACTGTAAGTGCTGAAATAGGACTTAATCTTATAGGATCATGGCTGCAAACCAAATCACGAAGTTGGGCCTCTCTTAATGGTGGTGCAGGTTTGCATTTGGTGCGTTTAAAGAATATGCAGGACACAACATTGGTTAGCAGTCAATTCCTTTTTTTGGAAACCCTGTTTGAATTTAAGGAACTCAACAATTTTGGTTTGGACTTCAATGGTAGAGTACTATGGCAAAAATTTAGTGGATTAACGGATGAGTTATCAATGTTACAGCCGATTTTGAGGCTTGGAGTTACTGCTTATTGGAATCCGGTAAATAATCATTCAAGTCGCATATTTTTTAGAACCAACTACTTTCAAGAGATGAATGGAGGCAATAATCCTTTTGTTCAGATTCAAATTGGATATTCCGCTGTTGTCAGCTCGCTCATAACAAAGGAGAAGTCCAAGAATTAGCTGTGATTAACTATGTAGCCAGGCTGGCTTCTTTCAAAAGAAATCACTTCCACGCAAACTCCCACACCGGTTCATCCCCCCGCAGGTGTTTCACAAAATAATTCCAGCGTAGTTTGGTAAAGTACCGTTGGTGGTCGCCTATATACCCATGACGTTGGCTGGGGAAAATCATCAAATCAAATTGTTTGTCGGCACGCTGTAACATCTCGGCAAGTTTAAGTGTAGCAGAAGGATTTACATTCTCATCAATACCGCCATGCGTAATCAGTAATTTTCCTTTTAGATTTTTAGCCATCGTAATGCTCGATTGATTGTGGTAAGCGGTATCCACCGGCCAACCCATATACATTTCTGGCCACCATGCCTTCTCCATTCTGAAATCATGATCGGCCGAACTGGCTACACCTACTTTGTAGAAATCAGGATACTGCAATAACGCATGGCCGGCATCATAACCACCGGCCGAGTGGCCGAATATGCCAACACGTGTAATGTCCAGCCACGGTTTGGTTTTGGCAAGTTGTTGCAAGGCATTCACGTGGTCTTGCAGGTTGTAGCCCATTTTTTTATACGAGTAATCATGAAATGCTTTCGAGCGATTGGCGGTACCGAGTCCATCTACCATCATTATAATAAAACCAAGTTCTGCAAGTGCCTGGTTGTTGATGTTAATGGTGCGCACATACGTGGTAGGCACAATGTTACCATGCGGTCCGGTATAGCTGTGGTCGATGACAGGATACTTTTTAGTGGCATCAAAATCAGAGGGCTTCCAGAGCAAACCATAAATGGGTGTAACACCATCTTTACCAATGGCTGTGAAGGGTTCTGGTGCCTGGTAGCCCATGGCTTGTAATCCTGTAACATCTGCCTTTGCAAGTTCTAATAACACCTTGCCCGTTTTCACGTCACGCAATACCGTAACGGTTGGATTAACCGGTGTTGAATAATTATCGACTATAAAATTATTATTGGGTGCAAATGCCAATGTGTGTGTGGCTGGCTCGGGGGTGAGTAATTTTAGATTTTTTCCGCTAAGCGAAATACTATACAGGTAAGGCTGATAGGGATTGCCCGCTTCTTTACCCAATGCCGAAAAATAGAGTGTATTGGTTTTGGAGTCGAAGTGATGTACATCGCTTACAAAATAATTTCCTTGTGTAACAGGTTTTAGTTCAAGCGTTTTCAGGTTGATGGAATACAGTTGTTTCCAACCACTACGTTCGGACGTAACAAAAGTCCAACCTGCTTTTTCATATAGCCAGTAATTAAATCCATCAATGTTGGTAGTACTTGAATCGGTAAACAGTGTTGTATGTTGGTTCGTGTTTAAATCAACTTTAATGAGATGTCCTTTTTGAAATCCGCGTTCGCGGTAGCTGGCATAGCCCACACCGTTTGTTACTTCCGACCATCGAAAGAAATATCCGTTTTCGTGCGCAATGCGCGGTAACGGTAAGCGAAATTCTTTTCCGGTTTCGATGTTGAAGGCTACAGGTTCTAAGTGTACAATGGTGGTATCGCCCGGTGAACCACGGTAGTAGGAGAGTAACCGTGCCCGATATAATGTATCTACACTCCAATCGAGCAGATACATTTTTTGAGCATAGCGCAAATCGCACACCGAAGTTTGAATCCATTTGCTATCGGGCGACCAGCTTACGCTAAAGCGTTTGGGGCGCTCGCTGTTTTCGCCTTCTATCATATCACTCCAGCCGTAAAAACTCGCATACTCATAGTTTTTATAACCGCGCGAGCTCAGTTGCTTAACAGCTCCGGTTTCGGTAGAGCGGATGTACAGGTTATAATTTTCGATGTAGGCAATCCACTTGCCATCGGGCGATTTGGATTCCAACCAGTTGCGTGGCGCTTCCTGGGTGGCATCAACGCTCAACGTATTTTGGTTTGAGTTCCAGATAAACTTTTTGCCTTTGGTCGTAAATGAAATTTGACCGGGTTTTAGATACGTAATGGCCGCGATGTCTAAACTTTTAGAATCGAAAGGAGTGTTTAGTTGCGAACCTAATTTTTCGGCAACCAGTTCGTGATTAAACAACACCGATTTTTGAAGGGGCTTGAAAGTAACCTGGTAATAGGTTTTACCTGCCGGTGAATGGTGTGTAAACCAAAAGCCGGTACTATCGGCAAACCAGTTGGGTACTATGTGCAGGTTAAAAACTTTTTTGTTGTTCAGATTGTCCCACATAAAACTAACCGCTCGCTGATAGTCTTGTGTGGATATAGGTTGAGTAAGAGCGGTTAACCCGGATAAGACAAAAAAGATTGTAACGATTTTTTTCATGGTACTGATTGTTAACGAAAAGTAATCAGTACCTGCATTTGATAATCAAAAATTTTGACGACTGGTAAAGGATTCTTGCTCTATAAATCCAAGCCCTCTTTTTTCACATAAAACAACGACAATTCGCAGTAACCCCGTTATATCAGAAACTGAGCCTGATAGTTCAGTAAATCTTTCTTGGCAAAGAATGAACGCCTGCTGAGCCAACCATGTGTTTAAGTGTTTTGCTTATTCCTTATTCGAGCACGAATTAAAAACACGAACCGGGTATTTTTTACTACCCGAATAATCAACAGCTGCTAAACAGGTGGCACAACTAGTATTGAAGTTATCCGGGTTAAGTTGTACATAAAATGTTTTTCCAGATTCGATTTGTGGCGCGTTGCATTCCAGGGTAGCCAGAAAAACATGTTCGTAGCCATCGCTATCTTCACCAAAATGATAAAGGTCGGGGTCTTGAATTTGTAAAACTGCCTGACCGCAGATTCCCCCAATTTGCACAACCGGAATACAGCCCCCTGTAGTCTTAATAGTTTGCGATTCGCAGCTCCACAACAAAATTGTTAGAAGAACAAAGCACACCCGATTTTTCATAGCTTTTAATTTATGGTTTCTGCAATCATAGACACTAACATGGTAATAAAGGTTTAAATAACAACGAAAGAAACTACCTTTGTACTATACCAACTTTGTTTATGACCGAACGCGACCTGCGCAAACTGGAAGCCTCCATCCGCCTGAAGATGGAAGACATTAAAAATCAAAAAGTAAGCTTGAAAGATTCCGGCATTGGAGGGTTGATGAACATGCTGAAAAAAGCTGATGAAGCTGCCTACGAAAAACTGATGCCCCATTACAAACAAATGGTGGCTAAGTATAATATTTTCAAGTAACAGGAATTGTCTCAGCATCATCATGCTTCTAATATTCTGATTTGAATCGTACCCCCGCTTTAATAGCCACAGGCAGATGATTATTGGCAGGAACCCGCGGACATGAGTACCGTGTGCTGTAGGCACAGTATGGATTATAAGCAAGGTTAAAGTTTATTACCATTGTATCACCTTCCGGAATTCGCATATCCAGGTAGCGGCCACCTCCATAACTTTCGCTGCCACTTGTTTGATCTGTAAAAGGAAGAAAAAGATAATCGTGATATTCGGGGTTGTTGTTTAATTCTTTCGACTGATAGAGTGTGAGTTGGCAGGGTTGACCATCCAATTCAAAATCAAGTAATGCAAACGCCCTGTAACTATTTACAATTGGGCCGGTTGCCGGCATCGGTTTGTAAGGTGTGTTGGGTGTTAAAGTAACCTTGGCCGTAACTGCATAGTTTGTAGCAATAGGAAAGAAATCGTGCTGCTTGAATTTTCGAAGGTCGGCAGGGTTAAGGGGCGAGGTCTTTTTATTTTGGTAAGATCGGTTTAACTCTTGTTGAAATTTTTTAGCCTCGCGAATAATGGCTGTGGAATCCGGTTGTGCCTGTGTTTGGTAGCCAACTACCAACAAAATAAATAGAGAAAGTTTCATTATAAAGTTAGGTTGTACTACCAATACTATCCTCGAAAATATAAAATTCAGAACAAATTAATACCTTCACATAAACCCCATATGCTATGCCTGCCTTTCATGTTGAAAAATCAATTGAGATTAACGTATCACCCAATGTAGTGTATGCTTTCTTAGCCGACTTTCATAATTGGCGTGTGTGGTCGCCCTGGCTTATACTGGAACCAGAATCAAAAGTAACGGTTGCGCCCGGAGGTAAGCACTATACCTGGGATGGCAAGCGTACTGGCAGTGGCGAAATGAAAATCACCAGCGAAAATCCAGCCCAGCGATTGGATACACAAGTTACATTTCTGAAACCATGGAAGTCCACCTCTTCAACCTGGTTTGAACTTAAGCCAACTACCACTGGCACCCACCTTACGTGGTGTATGAATGGCAGCCTGCCTTTCTTTTTATTCTTCATGAAAAAGATGATGACAGCCTACATTGGCATGGATTATAACCGAGGCCTACTTATGCTGAAGGATTACCTGGAGACTGGTGCGGTTCCGTCCAACCTTACCTTTAAAGGTATTACCGATTTTGCCGGGTGCACCTACATAGGTTTTAAAACCACTTGTGCAATGGATGCCATTGATGAAAAAATGAAAGCCGACTTTGGCAAGCTGTTTAGCTGGAATAATAATAACCCAGGCTCACTCAACGGAATTCCTTTTTCGATTTACCATAAATGGGATGTTGTGAAAAAGGAGGTTATTTATACGGCAGCGTTTCCGATAAAGTCTATACCTGCAAACGTACCGGCCGGGGCCATAACCGGAACCATACCCGCAATTAAGGTAAACACAATAACCCACATCGGAAATTACAAACACCTAGGCAATGCCTGGAGTGCACAGTACAACCTGCAACAAGCCAAAGTTTTTAAATGGAAAAAGGGGATTGATCCCTTTGAAACCTATAACACCATGCCGGGTAGCGCGGCTGAAAACGAGCAGGTAACCGAAGTACATTTTCCGGTTGTGTAGTACAATTGAAATCTTTGCTCGATCATATCAATCAGTTTTCTCCGTTGTGTCAAACCGCACTTCACGATCTTGCGAAAGTTTTGCGGCAGGTACAATTGGCAAAAGGTGAATTTCTGGTAACAGAAGCGAAAGTATGCAACCATGTTTATTTTGTTGAGCGAGGTTGCTTACGCGGATTTTATAATTTAGATGGCAAAGAAATTACCTATTGGTTTGGATTTGAAGATAGCTTCGTTACTTCCTTCTTTAGTTTTATTTCGCGCAAACCGGCAGTAGAAAATATTCAGGCAATTGAAGATTGTACGCTGTGGGCTATTGGCTACAACGATTTGCAAACGTTGTACGCCAGGCATAAAGACATGGAGCGATTAGGTAGAATAATGCACGAACGCTATTATGTAATGCTGGAAGAGCGGTTTGTAGCGAATCACTTCAAAGAGGCCCGCGAGCGATATGAAAATCTGATGAGCACGGCACCCCATATTTTGCAACGCGTGCCACTGGGCTACATTGCTTCTTACCTCGGCATTACACAAGAAACCCTTAGCCGTATTCGCACCAAAGTGTAAAAAAATTGCTAAGCACTTTTTTTGACATATATCAAAGTAGCCACAAGGGTTGGCTTCTACATTTGAATCGGTTAAACCAACTAAAAATGGAAAACAAATCGATTCAAAAACCCTCTAATGCATTTATTACTGCTTCGTGGGTGGCTTTATTAACGGGTATGTTAGCTTACATCATTGGTTTGTGGAATGCTGATATGCAGTTGAATGAAAAAGGATTTTATTTTACCGTACTGATATTTGGCTTGTTTGCAGCTATCTCGTTACAAAAAGCAGTACGCGATCAACTGGAAAATATTCCGGTAACCAACATGTATTATAGCCTTGCGTGGTTTTGTACTGTGCTATCAATTGTATTGTTGGTGGTAGGTTTATGGAATGCCGAGTTGATTAGAAGTGAAAAAGGATTTTATGCCATGTCGTTTACCTTAAGTTTGTTTGGGGCTATTGCCGTTCAGAAAAACACACGCGATAGCCAATGGGCCGAACGACAAGATCAAACTTTATAATCAACTTGCCGATATTACAACGAGGTTCCCTTCATCAGCCTCGTTGTTTCGAATTTGATTTTCTATTCGTGCATTTTGAAATTCTTTTTCAGGCAGGTTGTTGTAGGATCCAACACAGAAACGCCTCCATCCAGGTTTTTCACATTTTTAAAACCATGATTATTAAGCAGGATAGCCGCCCGCGGGCTTCTTACACTGTGGCTGCAATAAACCAGAATCTCCCGATCTTTGTAGTCATTCAATTCCGGAAGCCGCTTCTCTAACTCATCAATATTGATATTAATTGCATTGATAAAATGCCCGTAGGTGTTTCTTAAGCTTCGACCCTCAAACTCGGCTTTTGATCGTACATCTAACAAAATAGCTTTTGGATTTGAAGTAATACGCTGGCAAAAATCTTCAGCATTCAGATTTTCAAATTGCAGGCTGCTTTTTAAAACCAGTTTCATGTGGCATGCAGAACATGTACCTGGTTTGTTATGGATTACTTTATCGCACGCCTGCCCGCAGGGCATGCACACATATTCTTGTGGCTGAGCCCATACGGCAACGGTTATAACTATAAGCCATACGGCAGCCAGCCATTTCATAGTGTTAATTTTCATTTTTGTACAATAAGATCAACTGAATTCGCAAACGAAGTGTGCCGCTACCAACCAGTGCGGTGAAATTAAACATTCCATTGGGTATGCATCTGGTTATGTTCATTTCATACAGAAGGGTTAAATAGGAAGTACATTCCCCTTAAAAATCTTTACGGCTATCGCCAACAAAATTACGCCAAATACCCTACGTAAAACCGCAAAGCCCGACTTACCGATTACACGCTCTAACCACGAAGAAGAGCGCAGCACCAGGTAAACAAAAATCAGGTTTACCAAAATACCAATTAATACGTTTGTTTCTTCATATACAGCGCGTAGCGAAAGTATAGTAGTTAAGGTTCCGGCTCCGGCAATTAATGGAAATGCGAGTGGTACTACTGAGCCTGTACCTTTTGCATCGGGATCGTCTTTGATTAACGTAATGCCCAAAATCATTTCCATCGCTACAATAAAAATAACAATGGCTCCGGCCACTGCAAAGGAGGCCACATCCAGGCCAAAAAGATTAAGGATGGATTGTCCCAGGTACAAAAACCCAACCATCAACACAGCCGAGATTAACGTAGCTTTTTCGGCATAAATCCTACCCTCTCTTTTTTTAATCAGAATAATAAAGGGCACCGACCCGATAATATCAATTACCGAAAACAGGATTAACGAAACGGAAAAAACTTCTTTGAAATTCATACGGAAAAATGTCGGGCAAAGGTAATACAAAATAGCAACGCTACCGCCCGGCTTTTGTAGTTGAACAAACCTGTTGGTTGAAAATGAAAGCATTGAAACTGCGCAGGTTTTATCTGCTTCGCGGTGATCAGCTATTTTTTAAAACGTTTAACAACAGCCTGAAGGCAGCCGGTTTTATAACCGGGAAGTTAGCCACCCGGAAGGTGGAACGCTTTAATTCGCCATAGCCTTCGCCTAACAGCAAGCCTGCCTTTTGCGCTTTTGCCTTAGTACGCTTAATAACAGCATCTGAAGCGGTAACTGCAATTACCGTATCGGATCGTACTGCAGGGTTTTGAATAAGTGGCTGAAGATTTTTGGTCTTAGTAAGATGTGTATAACAAGTTGCTGCCTGTTGCCTTAAACGTTTATGAATGGGTTGTATTGCGGTTGAATCTTGCAGTACCCGATACAAAAGATAAATTCCCAATACATTGGGTGTATGCGTGGTTTGATGGTTAGCAGCAAAGTGAAGCTGATTAACCAGGCTGTTATAATGTGCGTGTTCGTTCAGGCGTTGCGCGCGCTGCACTGCACGTGGTGAACACACCATTACAGCAAGCCCGGCTGGTAATCCAAAACATTTTTGTACCGAAGCAAACCACACATCGCCCACCGAAAAATCAAGTACTTGTCCACCCATCGATGAGGTGGCATCTACAGCCAAAATGCTTTTATGATTTTTTTTGCGCAACTGCCGCAGCGTTTCCATACTTACTTGTGTGCCGTTGCTGGTTTCGTTTTGTGTAATGCAAATTATTTCACCTGGGTATGGAGCAACCGGTAACTCTTCTTCGTGATGAAACACAACGGGTGTGGCGCCTGGCTTAAGCGCTTGTGTGTAACTAAACCACTTTTTGCCAAATGCGCCATTATAAATATGCGTGCTGCTTTCCGCTACCAGCGATTGTGCCAGCACCTCCCAGCATTCGGTAGCCGAAGACAGGAATAAGACGGTATAGGATTTTGGAACATTCAATTTTTGTTTCAGTTCGCTTATGGTTTTTTTTACCAGCGCCATGCAGGCCGGGCTGCGGTGGTTCATGCTTAACATGCCTGCGTGTTGGGCCTCTTTTACATAGGCAGCCACACGGCTGTGTACTTGCGATGGACCCGGATAAAAGGAAATCATGCGGTAAAGATACAGAATGAGTAGTGTATCAAACTGATCATTAATGTGTAGTCTGG
The DNA here is from genome assembly GCA_019638395.1 of Cyclobacteriaceae bacterium. Taxonomy (GTDB): domain Bacteria; phylum Bacteroidota; class Bacteroidia; order Cytophagales; family Cyclobacteriaceae; genus ELB16-189. Next base: position 135,225 of record JAHBTX010000002.1, on the reverse strand, counting down.
ATGGCGGGATTCGAACCCACGGCCTCTTCGTCCCGAACGAAGCGCGCTACCGGGCTGCGCTACATCCCGATGAAACAAATTTAGCACGGATTTAGAAAAGGTGATCAAATAAATCTATTTTTGAGTAGGCTCTATAAATTTTAATTTTTAATCTTATCAAAAAATTATGACGAAGGTAAAGTCATCGCGCAGAAAGTTTTTAGCAAGCGCCTCTTTGCTATCTTTGGCACCTGCTTTAAATGTATTTCCCATGGATCAAGAAAAAAATGTGCTGGTGCACCATGTGTTCTTCTGGCTTAAGAATCCGAATTCGAAAGAAGATCTGGCTAAGTTAGTGGCAGGTGTAAAGTCGCTCGCCAAAATTGAAACCATTCAATACATACACGTGGGTGTTCCGGCCAGCACCGAAAAACGCGATGTGGTAGATAATAGTTATGCAGTATCGGAACTGATGTTCTTTAAAGACCTGGCTGGTCAGAAAACATACCAGGATCATCCTATTCACCAAAAGTTTATAGCCGAGTGCTCGCACTTGTGGGAGAAGGTAGTGGTATATGATACCATCAATGCATAATTAACCCAGCCATTGCTTAAAGGCTGTAACTTTTTCGCGGCTCATTTCCAGTTCAATAGTGTACGGAGGCTTGAGTTGTACAATCAAGCCTTTGTTTGTGGTCTTTACTCGGGCTACGCTTTTAATGTGAACCAGGTGTTGCCGGTTTACACGAAAAAAAACAGCCGGATCGAGTAACGATTCCAATTCGTCCATGGTGTGGTGGTCGCTCAATAGCTTTTCGCCCGTCAGGGTGTTAATAAAAATCAGTTCTTCTTTACTGAAAAAGGCGATTTCACTTACAGGTATGGGCACAAAATTATTTCGCTGCATGGATAAAAAGCGCTCCTTGTATTTTCGCGGCTCGGTGTTAAGATGGTGTAACAGATTGAGCAACGACTCGGCATGTAACCCCACCGAAATTTTTTTATACTTGGTAAGGGCGCGCTCTAATTCCTTCTCGTCAATTGGTTTTAGCAGGTAGTCGATGCTATTAAGTTTAAAAGCACGGATGGCATACACATCATAAGCAGTAGTAAAAATAATGGGGCAGGTAATTTTAAGTTTTTCAAAAACCTCAAAGCTTACACCATCGGCTAACTGAATATCGGCCAGAATAAGATCGGGTTGTGGGTTTGCGGCAAACCAGGATCGGGCTTGTTCCACGCTTGCCAGTGTGGCAACTATATGTACGGCCGATTCAAGCCGGGTTAACATGGTATGCAGGTCTTTAGCTACCAACGGCTCGTCTTCAATAATCAATACATTCATACAAGCGGCACTTTAACGGTAAAATCTTTTTCGGTTGCCACTACTTCTACGTTCTTTCCGGTAAGGTAGCGATATAACTTGCTCAAATTATCAAGGCCTTGCCCATTTGAATCTTCCACACGCCTTCGTATTTGCAGGTTGTTATGTACAATTAGAAAATCATCGGCTGTAAAGATTTTAATTTTTAAAGGTCGTTTAACATCGATTACATTATGCTTAAAAGCATTCTCCAATAGAACCTGCAACGTAACAGGTATCAGTTGTTTATCCAGGTCTTCTTCCTTTACAGCTACACACAACTCAAGTGCATTATCGAAACGGGTTTGAGCTAAGAAAATATAGTTTTGAATAAAATCCAATTCAGTTTGTAACGCCACCAGGTTATGTTCCTTATGCTGCAACACATATCGATATACTTTTGACAGGTGTTGCAAAAACCGGGAAGCAAGCTGTTGGTTTTCTAAAATTAAACTATGAAGTGATGCCAGCACATTAAATAAAAAATGTGGATTAAGTTGATTTTTAAGATTATCGAATTGAACCTGTGCCTTTTCCTTTTCAAGGCGTTCGGCTTTAAGTAATTCTTCTTTCCATTTACCTATAAAGTACGCTATGAAAAAGCCCATGTTTACAATACCGGGAAAAAACATGTACCCCGCCCAGGTTAGCTTCAGGAACAATTCATCAACCGGAATGGGAATGCGGGGTTCACCGTAATAATAAATCAATATCCGGCTTATTAACCCAAACATAGTGCCCAAAACAAGTTGCAGAATAATCCGAACAGCTACGTTGCGGCTATACGGATAAACCCGATCCAATAGTAAATTAATACCACGTAATGTTTCCCAACTTATAATTACAATGGGTAACGAAACAAGTAATACGCGAAACTGAAACTCTATTGTAAAGGATTGAACGGCCAATACCCGAACCAAAAAGCCCAGTACGCATAAGCCAGTTATAATAGCATAGGTTTTATAGAGATTACGCCAACTCTTATAACCGAGTAGAGGGTTTAGCTGCATATCAGGGTTTAGTGCGCTTTTGCCGGTTTTTAGTTTGTTCCATTTGCCACAGGTACAAGTTAGTTAATGCTACCTGAAAAAGACTAACGTACGAACCCGCCAACTGTAGTTCGTTTTTCTGTGTGGAGTTTGCTGCCATAAAAACTGATTTTTTTACTATGACACCTTGTTATGTTAATACCCCTATTTCAGATTTAATGTGTGATAATTTTTCCATCGCTCATTTCTACAACCCGATCGGTTCTTCGGGCAAATTCTTCATCGTGTGTTACGGCAATAATAGTTTGCTGATGTACTGTTGTTAGTTCTCTGAAAATATCGAACACTATGTTTGAATTATGCGAATCCAGGTTACCGGTGGGTTCATCGCCCATCAATACATCGGGGTTATTGATCAGGGCCCGCGCAATGGCTACCCGTTGTTGCTGTCCGCCTGAAAGTTTATTTGTTTTTTTAAGGGCATGTTCGGCCATGCCAAGTAACGTAAGTTTTTCAATAGCGCGCTGTTCAATTTCAGCGTAGGGCAGTTCGCCTAACTTCAAAGCTGGTATCATAACATTTTGTAATACCGTAAACTCGGGTAGTAGGTAATGAAATTGAAAAACAAACCCAATGTGCCGGTTTCGGAACTTGGCAAGTTCGTTTTGCGATTTACCTGTTAACAATTTTCCGGCTATTTGTAATTGGCCTTCGTAGTCGGTATCCATGGTGGATAGCACATACATTAATGTTGATTTTCCACAACCGGATTTACCAACCAGCGAAAGGAACTGCCCCCGCTCTACGTTCAATTCAATATTTTTGAGTACCTGAAATTTGTCAGGCTCATAGAAGTATTTGGTAATACCCCGGGCATGTAAAACCGTGTTCATTGGCCGCGTAAAATTTCAATGGGATCAACTTTGGCTGCTTTGCGCGAGGGCATATAACCGGCAATTGCCGTGGTAGTAACACCAAATACAATTCCTGTTATATAATACTTCAGCTTAAAGTTTACCGGAAAATGATCCAGACTTATCACATCGCCACCATCAAAAGGGGCTTGTGCAATTAATGATGACAAAGTAAACCCTACTAACAAGCCGAGCAATCCACCCAGCAATCCAATAACCAGCGATTGAATCATAAAAATGCTGCGCACATCGCTGCCGGCAAAACCCATTGCTTTTAAGATAGCAATGTCTTTCATTTTGTTATAGATGGTCATGTTCAGGATATTATAAATACCAAACCCTGCCACAATTAATAATGTGAAGCTAACGGCATAGGTAATAATGTTGCGAATGGTAACACCGGTTAAAAAAGTAGCATTAGCCGTTTCCCAATCTTCTGCTTTGTAGATAAAGTTAGTTTGTAATTCAGCGGCTATGGCTTTTGCCTGATGCCGGTCTTTCAGTTTAATGTTAATGTCGGTAATAAAGGATTTATCTTGTTGCAAAATAGTTTGTACCATACTCATGTTGGCATAACTTCGGATGTTATCCACAGCGCCTATTCCAATTTGAAAAATTCCTACCACTTTAAGTGTGCGTGTAAAACCTTGCGGAGTAGTAATTACCACACGATCGCCCTTTTTTACATTTAGTTTTCGGGCAAGCCCACTGCCCATAATTACCCCTTCGTGAAAAGCTAACAAATCTTCCAACCGCCCATCTTTCATTTTCGATTTCAGGTCAAATAGTTTATCCTCTTCCAGAATTTCCACGCCTTGAATTTGTCCATTGAGTTGTGCCGGGCCATAGTTAAAAAATACCTGCGAGGTTATCATAGGGGCTACACCTAGTATGCGTGTATCCTGTCGTAATACTTCAACCATACGGGCAGCACTACGCAGCTTAGCTGTTTCGTTTTTTGGTTTTTGATGATGCACTACATTAAAGCCTGTGGGATTTACAACTTCCAGAATAGTAGGCCGGGCTTCGGTTATGTCGTGGTAAATATGAATATCGGGCGAGGAAGTCATGGTTATTTCTTCCGTGAAATCGTTTAGTCCCGTCATTAACCCTACCAGCGCTATGAACATTCCAATACCAAACGTAACCCCCAGCATAGCAATAATGGTTTGCCTGGGTTTGCTAAACAAATGCACACGTGCAATGTTGAGCGTGAGCGTTAACGATGAAAACCCGGCACCCATAATTAGTTTAGTAGTGTGCTTTGGCGTGTAATACCTGAAATGATTTCTACTTCATCGAGGGTTTCGATACCCCGCACAATTTTTACTTTTTGTTTTTTGTTATGCTCCATCACCCAAAGCGAATCGCCCGGTTGCAGTAATTGCTTCGGTATCACTAATGCATTTTCTTTTTGCTGAATAACAATGTTTACCTCGACCGCCATGCCTGAAATAAGTTGGTTCGTGGTATCGTTAAACGCAACATCTACCCGAAGCGACTGTTGGCGTGTATCTACCAGCGGATACACTTTTGTTACCTTACCGTTTAAAATCTTTCCGGATAACGCATCAATTTTTATCAGGGCCGGTTGTCCGGTTTTTACACGTTGCACGTCCAACTCGTCCACCGTAAGTTTCAGGTAAAAATTAGCTGGCTTGCCCACAATGGCCACGGCTTCGCTTCTGCGCACCAGTTCGCCTTGTTCTTTCATAATTTTTAATACAACACCATCTCTATCGCTGCGCACGCTGTGGTTACTTGATTCTTCTTCGGCAATCTGCAATTGGTTGTAAGCATTTTTGATGGCTGTTTCCAAATCGGTTTTAGCTTTGGTAAGCTTACTTTTAGCAGCCTCAAAATCGTTACGCGAATTTTTGTATTGCAATTCGGCCCGATCATGCTCTACACGTGTTGTGGCGTTGGCTTTTAATAAATTAGTAAATCGAACAAAGTTTAAAGAATCAAGTTGCATTTTGGCGCGTGCACTTTGTGTAATGGCTGTTAGTTCGGCAAGTACCGGATTTTTGGTTTGTAAAGCCTGTTGGTAAGTTTGGCGTGTTTGTTCATACCGGGCTGAGGCCGCGATACTCTTAATCTTTAAAATGGTATTACCTTTTTTTATAGCTTCTCCTTCGGGCACCAGAATTTCGTCTATTGTTCCGTCTGCTTGCGAAAATACCTGGTATTCCTGGTCGGAAACTACAAAGCCGGAAGCATAAACTGCTTCCATGAGTGGTTTAACCTGTGGGGTTACCAGGTTTTTGTTCTCATTGCAACCCCACATCAGTACGGCCAATAGAACAATACGAGCAGTCATAACAATAAAGTTTTAGTACAAGGTACGCCTGGTAGGCTTAACTTGTTCTTGATTTCTAATCTAAGTGCTGGCTTGGCTAATCAAAATGTAGCAGAAAGCATTTTAGGTGTAGCATAGTTCGGTTAAACTAAAGTATTATTTCCTGTACTTGCGATTGACGCACATATACATAGCGATCGGCCCAATATACTTTTAGCCACACATCTTCTTTATCTTTGATACGAACCTTGTTGCCTTCTTTTAGCAACCCAATAGCCGAAGCACCAGCAGATGGTCCGTTCATAACTATTGTGTTAGCACCGGTTATAATAGCCGTTCGGTCAGGTTGAGTAAAGTTTACAAACAAACCAAGAAATACCAATCCAACTAACGTTAATACAGGAGCTACAACGGGCTTGGTGCCTTTTCTCGTTTGAAATACGCCAATCGCCATCAATAAAAGAATTACTGAGGTAATTGCACCGGCAATATGTAAACGATATTGGTTCAAGAGCTCGCGGGCTTGCGTAAGTTGTGTGTGTTCATAACCTGATAAACCGTTTTTTGCGGCCAGTTCGTCCATTTTAATAAGTGCGTGTGTATCGCCACTGGCCAGATAATATAAGTTGAGGTAGTAGAGGGCCAGGCCTGGTTTGTTTAACCCCTCCTGAATGAAGGCCATTCTCAAAAACATGGCTGGGGAGTATTGGCCGGCTTTATGAATACGATTATACACTTCGAACGATTGTGTGAATTGTTTTTTTGCATACAGAGAATCAGCCTTTTGCAAGAGGCTTGCTGGTGTTTGGGAGTAGCTACAAACCGGTGCAAATAGCAACAATCCAATACCAAGAATTTTTAAAAAGCCGGTTTGTATATTTTTCATATCCTGTTACCTTTGTGCCCTCAATTACGGAAACGCCTCAAAAATAGGCAAAAAACGGAAGGTAAGATCTCGTAGCTCAGTCGGTAGAGCAATACACTTTTAATGTATGGGTCCTGGGTTCGAGTCCCAGCGGGATCACTAGGGGCCATTCATTGGTCCCTTTTTCATTTCATGCCCTATTTTTTAGCCTGATTTCGAAGGTAGGGAATCCAAAAAACAACAAACAAAACCATCCTTTAGGTGACCAATCCGGTGACCAATGGTCGTGACGTACATTGGTCACCAGAACTTACGTAAGGTTTTCAGTTTCATTCTGCCCGCATCCTCAAAGGACGAGGTAAACCATAACTGTAAAACACTATGAACCTCAGTCAAAAATTCAGCGTCAACTTTTGGTTGAACAAAAGAAAAGTAAACAGCCATGGCCTTGTACCTATCTGGGCACGGATTACCATTGACGGTAGACGCACAGAAGTGTCTGCATTGAAGCAAGTAACACCCTCGCATTGGGATACCGTTAATAATTGTGTTTCAAATATTTGTCCAGATGCGAAAGCAATAAACAAACATCTGGTATTGGTCGAGGCCGAAATCACCAAGCATTACCACATCTTAGCAACGACTCAAGAATATGTCACGTCTGAAGACGTAAAAAACAGCTACAAAGGGATTAAGCCAGAACGAAAAACACTATTGGAAATTTTCGAGCAATACCTAACTCATTTAAAGGATAAAGTTGAAGCAGGTGACATCAAGCAAAGGCGCTATGATCGGTTTAAAGTGAACAGAGGCAAATGTATCGCCTTCCTCAAGCACAAAATGAAGAAAGCTGATATCTTGATTGACGAAGCCAAATTGAATTTCATCACCGAGTTTCAGCAATATCTGAGAACGATTGAAAAGATTGGACACAACACAGCAATGAAGTACGCTAAAGACCTCAAGCAGGTAATGAAATATGCCGTTACATTGGAGTATGTACCCTCTAATAAATTTGCTGACTTCAAGTGTACATATAAACGTACAAAGCGTGAATTTTTAGACGATGAAGAGTTGCACCGAATGTATGAGAAACCGATGCCTGTTGCGCGGCTTGAAGAGGTGCGAGACTGCTACATCTTTAGTTGTTATACTGGCTATGCCTATTCTGATGCTGAAGCCCTAGGGCCAGAGCATGTGGCAATAGGGATAGACGGGCGAAAGTGGATCATTCGGGATCGACAAAAAACAGATACTGTGGAAAATATCCCGCTGCTACCGATACCGTTGAAAATCGTAGAGAAGTATAAAAACCATCCTTACTGTAAAACGCATGGCAAATTGCTGCCTCTTAACAGTAATCAACGCTATAATGGTTATCTCAAAGAGGTAGCTGACTTATGTAGTATTAAGAAGAAGCTAACTACGCATACAGCCCGCCACACATTTGCAACAACAGTGTGCCTTACTAACGATGTACCGATGGAAACGACTATGGAACTCCTGGGGCATACAGACATTCGCACCACTCAGATTTACGGAAAGATTGTGCAGAAGAAAATCAGTAAGGATATGGAACTCCTTAGATCTAAGATGACAAACGAGTCCAAATCAATCACGCAAATCTCAACTCAATTATAGTTTGTATTTTTGACTAAGATTACATTACAACCATGAATATTAGAAAAAGTATAGCGGCTTTATCCGATGCGGAGAAAAAGACATTTGTTAACGCTTTGATTGAGCTAAAGAAACAGGGCAAGTATGACCAGTATGTGCATTGGCATCATCACGTCATGATACCAACGGTGTTCCCTAATGAGCCCAACGATCCTAACTACAGAAATGGTGCCCATCGCGGGCCAGCTTTCTTGCCTTGGCATCGGGCTTTTTTGAAAGCTGTGGAAAACGATCTTCAACAAATTGACAAGTCCGTTACAATACCTTACTGGGACTGGGTGGCTGACTCAAAACTTCCTGATCCAAAATCTGCCCCTATTTGGGATAAGAATTTTATGGGGGGAGATGGAAACGAAACAAACTCAAATATTGTTGAATCAGGAGCATTTGCGTTTACGATGGGTAACTGGAACATTGTAATGGATGATGCGGGTCCTGAACTCAGGCGTAGCTTAGGAAGATTTAAAGCAGGAAATATTTCCATCGACACACTGCCAAATGAAGACGATCTTCGCTTGGCCATGACTGAAGCATTCTACGATGTCCCCAATTCTAACAATAGTCCTTTCACCATCGGATTCAGAAACAGATTGGAGGGATGGATTACTAAACGCGGTGACTATCGGGTTAAAACCGATGGCTCACAACTTCACAACCGCGTTCATCTCTGGGTGGGCGGTTCTATGATGCCTATGACATCACCGAACGACCCCGTATTTTTCTTGCACCACTGCTACGTGGATAAAGTATGGGCCGATTGGCAGGAAATCCAAAAAATAAACAATCCGGAAGCCACTCCACACTATGTGCCAGTCAGCGGTGGCCCGAAGGGTCATAATCTTAAGGATGTACTTGCTCCATTTAAATTGACGGTAGAAGAAACCCTGGACAATACCAAACTAGGAGTGGTTTACGAAAAGAGTATGAAATCCTTTGACATTACTGATTTTTCATGGCAACCCATTAGTCCATTCTGGGCAGATTAATCCATGACCCTCTACATCAAAAACATGGTATGCAACCGTTGCATTTTAGTAGTGCAACAAGAGTTGGAGAAGCAGGGGCTGCATCCACAAAAAGTGTCGTTGGGTGAGGTTAGTCTCGAAGAAAGTCACCTCGATGATACGCAACTAAGTCGCTTAGATACCTCTTTGGTAACGCTGGGATTTGAACGAATAGATGATCGCAAGGCTAGATTGATTGAATCAATCAAGAATATTGTAATTCAGAAAATCCATCGGGCAGAATCGGTGAACCTAAAGTTCAATTGGTCAACGATGCTTTCCGAAGAATTGAATGTGGATTACAACCTCTTGAGCAATCTATTCTCTTCGGTGGAGGGTATTACATTAGAGCAATACATCATTCGCCAAAAAATTGAACGCGTAAAGGAGCTGATATTCTATGCCGAACTAAACTTCAGTGAAATAGCCGACCGCCTGGGTTATAGCAGTGTGGCTCACCTATCAGCACAGTTTAAAAAAGTGACGGGTTTTACCCCCTCCGAATTAAAGAAGTCAAGAGACATTGACCAGAAGCGCAAACCTCTGGACAATATCAATTAAACCTCACTTAACTTTCAGCAATCTCATCAATGATGCTCTCAATAGTTAATTTTAGGTGGTGGGAATCGCCCACACCTGCTAAGTATGCCTCGGGATTGCTCAACAATTTTTGACTGAAACTAGTCTACCAAACCGGCAAATTCCCGGTCAGACATTTTTGCCTTCGCTACTCTAAGATTCTTCAAATGAGGACTTAAGGCTACCCTAAGCGATCTCTTCATTTCTATAGTGTTCATAAAAATAAATACACAAAAGATTCCCAAACGCTTGAATTGCCGTATGAAATTCTATAATTCTTTTCGGGTATAGTGTAACACCCTTGGCTGCTACGCAACCGACTTTTGTTATACGAATGATAACACTATGGATAAGGCGAATCAACTATTGATTAGAGGAATGGTGTGCGACCGTTGTATTTCTGTAATCAAACAAGGCCTGGAGGATCTGGGGCACGTTGTTCAGCGCATTAGTTTAGGGCGTGTTGTTTTTGATAAGAACCTTTCAAAACAAGATAAGAACAAGATTTCCAAGTTTTTAGCAGATGCCGGATTCGAGTTGATTACTGACCGACAACATAAAATTGTCAGCCAAGTCAAAAAAGTAATAGATGATGTTTTCAATCAGAACATTCAATATGACGCACAGGTCAGGTTTTCAGGATTGCTGGCAGATACGCTTCATATGAACTATGACGCTATCAGTCAGGCATTTTCCGAAACGGAAGGTTTATCGCTGGAACGATACATCATAACAAAACGACTTGAAAAGGTTAAGGAGCTATTGGTTTACACCGAATTTACTCTAACAGAAATAGCCTACATCACGGGATTCAATAGCATTCATCATCTATCGCGGCAGTTCAAAGAACTGACAGGTCTAACGCCTTCTCATTTCAAGTCTCTACGAAACGAGAAGAAGAACCTAATCAAAAAGATTGTTGCAGAATTGTGAATCATGTAAACAGTAACCGCTAAAGTGCAAATCCCAAAGATAAGTTTCACTGTATACTTGCATTTATAAAACAAGCGCATAACCTTATGTCTCCGGATACCCTAACAATTACTAAAAACAAAACATCGAAAGTTAAACGCGAAACATTTCCTGTGCTGGAAATGACCTGTGCTGCCTGTGCCGTAAGTGTCGAGTCCATTCTGAAAACCACTACTGGTGTAAAAGACGCGGGCGTGAATTTCGCCAATCAATCTGCTTGGGTAGAGTATGATAGTTCCGTTTCTCAACCCGCTGATCTTCAAAATGCAGTTCGCTCGATCGGTTATGACTTAGTGGTGAACGTGGAAGACCCACAGGCCGTTCAGGAAGAAGCGCAGCGAAAACACTATGAAGCCGTAAAGCAACGCACAATCTGGTCTACTATCTTTTCAATACCAGTGGTGGTGATAGGAATGTTTTTTATGGACATGCCTTATGGAACATACATTTCTATGATGTTGACCGCGCCCGTTGTATTTTATTTTGGTCGCAACTTCTTCGTGAATGCCTGGAAGCAAGCCAGACACGGTAAAGCAAACATGGATACGCTTGTAGCGCTGTCCACAGGAATTGCATTTGTGTTCAGTGTGTTCAATACATTTTTCCCGGACTTCTGGCATTCAAGGGGTATGCACGCCCATGTTTATTTTGAAGCGGCCGGAGTTGTGGTGGCCTTTATTTCACTGGGAAAACTTCTGGAAGAAAAGGCAAAATCTAATACCTCATCCGCCTTAAAGAAACTGATGGGCCTTCAGCCAAAAACGGTCAGAGCGCTCATCGATGGTGTTGAACAAGAAATTCCAATCGCTGTCGTGAAGGTGGGTTATAAACTTCAAGTGAGACCTGGTGAAAAGATCCCGGTGGATGGAGTTGTTGTCAATGGCTCGTCCTTCGTTGATGAAAGCATGATCTCCGGTGAGCCAGTGGCTGTTGAAAAGAAAGCAGGTGAAAAAGTGTTTGCTGGAACAATCAATCAGAAAGGAAGCTTCCAATTTGAAGCTGAAAAAGTAGGTGGCGATACTATCCTGGCGCAAATCATTAAAATGGTTCAGCAAGCACAAGGTAGCAAAGCTCCTGTGCAGAAACTGGTTGATAAAATCGCGGGCATCTTTGTTCCGATTGTCATTGGTATTGCAATTCTGACATTCATCACATGGGTGGTGATTGGAGGAGACAATGCGTTTACTTATGGACTTCTGAATTCAGTAACCGTTCTTGTAATCGCGTGTCCTTGTGCTCTTGGATTGGCCACGCCTACTGCGATTATGGTGGGCGTTGGTAAGGGTGCAGAAAATAGCATTCTTATTAAGGACGCAGAAAGCCTTGAACTTGCTCACAAAGTAACTGCTGTCATTTTAGATAAAACTGGAACGATCACTGAGGGAAAACCTGTCGTTACCGATTTCGTTTGGGCAGCAACCGAACCAAACTCAAAGGAAAAGCAAATTCTATTCACACTTGAATCTCAGTCAGAACATCCATTGGCTGAAGCCGTGGTGAACAATCTGAAATCAGAACTGATCAATTCCATTGCACTTGACTCATTCGAGAGCATTACCGCTCGTGGTGTAAAGGGAAGTGCAGACGGCCAAACCTATTTTGTAGGTAACCGGAAATTGATTGATGAAAATAACATCCTCGTTCCTGGTCATATCGTGAACCTCGCTTCAAAATTACAATCCGAAGCGAAAACGGTAGTCTACTTCTCGGACAATCAGAAAGTTTTGGCAGTCATTGCAATCGCTGATAAAATTAAGTCCACATCTAAAGCAGCGATCAACGCCCTTCAAAAGAAAGGTATCGATGTATACATGTTAACCGGAGACAATGAACAAACTGCAAAAGCAGTTGCTAGTCAGGTCGGCCTCAAATATTACATGGCTGAAGTACTGCCATCTGATAAGGCACAATTCGTGAAGGAACTTCAGGCCAAGGGCAAAATTGTAGCGATGGTTGGTGACGGAATCAATGACTCGCATGCATTGGCCGAAGCCGATGTAAGTATAGCGATGGGTAAAGGCTCTGATATCGCAATGGATGTTGCTAAGATGACGCTTATCACGTCAGACCTTCAATCCATTCCAAAAGCACTGAATCTCTCAACCAAGACCGTGATGGGAATTAAACAGAATCTTTTCTGGGCATTCATCTATAACGTGATCGGTATTCCGATAGCTGCGGGTGTATTGTATCCGGTAAACGGTTTCTTACTTGACCCAATGATAGCAGGTGCAGCAATGGCGCTAAGTTCGGTAAGCGTGGTCGGAAATAGTTTGAGGTTGCGGGCAGCTAAAGTATAAAACTGCAAAGCCTGATTAAGTGTCAGGCTTTTTTCATTTCCATATTCTTGGAATAGTATAAATCAAGCGGGCTATAGTGCAATACAGATTGGAGATGCGTCATTTAATTTTGATTCATCAAATGAAATCAATTGGGAAAATAATGGTTCTGGTTTTGGGCGTTGCAGTGGCTGCGGTTTGTGCATTGATGTTGTTTGTTAGATAAAAATTGTTCTCTTTATGGAATTACAAATCATCCGTATTTCGAAGCCTACAGAAGATTCCGTTTCATTGTGGTTTAAAAGAGAATCAAAGTTGATCAACTATAAAGCCGGTCAACATGGTATTTTTTCGCTCACCGTAGGTGATATAAAAGTTACACGAACATATTCGTTCCATACGTCTCCGTATGTTGATGATGAAGTAGCGATAACAGTCCGGGCAGTGGAAGATGGATTAGTATCAAACTTTCTGGCAAATGCTTCTCCTGATAAAATACAGCTTGAGCTTGAACAAATATCAGGAGAATTTACTCTCGTACCCTCTCAAGATGTAAAACGCCATCTCACTATGTTTGCGGGAGGCAGCGGCATCACACCTATTTTTTCAATGATCCGAACGCTGCTATATGATGAACCAAGGTCAACGGTATCATTGATCTATTCAAATAAAACCTACAACAAGATCATATTCAACAAAGAACTTCAAAGGTTGGAAGCTGAATTTCCATCTCGTCTACGGGTCTATCATGTCATTACGCAGGATGAGAATGTTCCGGCTGATTCCCCTGTCTTTTACAAAGGAAGGCTTTCGAAGTTGATTGCAAAGAAGATCATTAAGACGATACTCACGGAAGTGAATTATCAAGTTGAATACTATCTATGCGGGCCGTATCTCTTCATGCAGTTAGTTGAGGAAACGATTCGGTCTATTAGTGCTGATAGACTTAACATAAATAAGGAACACTTTTTTATTCCAGATCAAACACTAGCCTTTGATCACACCGCTTTTCCTGATCGTGAAATTATTCTTCTAGTGAAGAGTGAGGAAAAGGCTCTCACTGTAAAAAGAGGAAGATCAATCCTGCAGGCGTCTCTCGAAAGCGGGATTCAAGTGCCATACTCCTGCACCGAGGGTCAATGTGGCACCTGCCGCGCAACACTGATCAGTGGCAAAGTGAAACTTAGGAAAAATCATATTCTGACGGAAGAGGAACTGAGAGATGGACAGATTCTTCTGTGTCAAGGATTTCCGGTTTCTGACGGAATTACGATCAAAACTAGCTCATAATTATATAAATCGTCCCAGCTATAATATAAAGCAAAACACCTCCAGCACACGTTTATTTGCATAGAAAACAGAACAATTTATGGAAACGATACATCTAACGATCCCCAATATGAAAAACACTCATTGCCAAATGACTGTCACCAACGCAGTGAAAGCAATCGGTGGAAGTGTCAAGTCAGTTGCACCTACGAAGGCGGAGATTGAACTCAACAACGGATTAACGAAGGATGCATTGATACAGGCAATTCAGAAAGCTGGATACAATGTGGTAAATGGAACTCTTTAATTATTTATAAAATGGAAACTACAAAATTCAAAACGACCATAAAGTGCTCAGGCTGTGTGGCGAAAGCAACTCCCTTCCTGAATGAAGCTTTAGGTGAAGACAACTGGGAAGTTGATTATAACAACCCTTCTAAGGTTCTAACGGTACTCGGTGAAAAAAATACAGCAAAAGTCATCGAGGCTGTCGAGAAAGCCGGCTATAAGGCTGAAGCATTATAAACTACAGGTGCAAAGGAGGCAAGCATGTGCTTGTCTCCTGCACAAATCTCTAGAAAGATCAATTGAAGGAACACTTTACGTTACTGCTATTGCTCTAAAAAAAAACACCGTCACCAGGTTCTACAACTCAAATTTGTAAAGAACCGCTACGGTATCATTCAGTTCATTCTCGGCTGAAAGAAATCGCTCAACAGCATCATACAGGTATCGCACTTCCATCAGATATTCAATCAGCGAGATTTGCCCTGCTTCAAATGACTTAGTCAACAATGCTTCATTGTTAGATGCCGTCAACAATTCCTGATACTCACTCACTGTATTCCGCCAGTGTAAATGGCTTTCATATACCCGCCTGTTCCGTGAATGGTGCTCAATGCGATGTTCCTGCACCTGTATTTCACTATAGGATAACCGGGCTTGTTGCGCCTTCACCTTGTTTTTGTTTTCCCATAGAGGAATGGAAGTGCCAATGTGAAAACCCTGATAACGCTGACCCAGAATGGCTTGATAATGGTAACCTGCCTCAAGTTTCGGCAATGTGATTGATTTCGAAAGAGCAACTTGTTCTGCACCAATGGTCACATCTTGCTGATATACTTTTACAATAGGATCATTTGCTTCAATCAAACTATCGAGCGTTTCAAACACAGGCAAGGTGGGTAGCACAGGGTACGTCAATACGTTCATTTCAGGTATAACATTTCCATTTAGCTCTGTAAGTTTCTGCTTCAGATTTACTACCGCCATTTCATTCCGCTCCAGATCATTCTTGATCTCCAGTCTCAGCAATTTTATTTTATTCAGATCGAGCACATTGGTTTCGCCTAGTGTCGCCTTCTGGTTAGTTGCCTCCACGAGCTTCGAGGCACTTTGTAATCGCTGCGAGAGTTGTTCCGACAATTTGTTTCGGTGTACCAGTTCAAGACAAATTAGTTTGGCTTCCAATAGAATTTCTTGGCGCGTAACCTGAAACTTGTATTCCGCCTGTTGAACCTGTTCTTTTGAAACACTCCTTCGCTTACCATACGCAGTAGGGAAATCAAACGACTGAGTAACGCTCATGTCAGTTTGATTTCCTGCACCAGCAGGTGAGCCCGGCAAGTAATCATACTCAGCCTTCGGGTTTTCCGGGTTAAGTCCGGTGCGATAAGACAGTTTCTCTGCCTCCCAATATTGCTTTTCGGATTGAAGTGATTTGTTATTCTTTTCAATCTCCCGTAAAACATTGTCGATAGAGGACTGAGCAAATCCATGAATGCAAACTGTCAGCAGAAGAAACGCTATGGTGAATCGTATCATGATTTCCTGTTTTGAGTGATGTAGTACACGATAGGTACTATGAAAATATTAAGCAGTGTAGAACTCAATAGCCCCCCAAGAATGACTTTCGCCATAGGGCTTTGAATTTCATTACCGGGCAAATCTCCTGCTAATGCAAGTGGGATTAATGCAAGCCCCGCAGTAAGCGCAGTCATTAAAATAGGGCTTAATCTGTCTTTCGATCCCTGAATGATTGATTCATACAAACCTATTCCTTGTTGTTGCAAGGTGTTGTAATGGGATATGAGCAAAATTCCATTCCGTGTGGCGATACCAAACAGTGTGATAAAACCGATGATGGCAGGAATGCTGATGATACCCGATGTGAGCCAGATGCTGGCAACACCACCGATTAGTGCCAACGGAAGATTCAGTAATATAATCGTTGATACTTTAACTTCTTTAAACTCCTGAAATAACAAAAGGAAGATAACCAACACAGAAAGTATCGAAGTAAAGAATAATGTTTTAGAAGCTTCGGCTTCCGCTTCAAATTGTCCCCCGTATTCAATGCGATAACCTTCCGGCAATGTCACCGACTTTTGAATTTTCGCTCTGATTTCCTCTACCGTACTTTTCTGATCACGTCCAACCACGTTAGCGGAGACAACAATTTTTCGTTGTACATTCTCGCGGTTAATGGTATTGGGTCCGGATGTAGAAACAACATCTGCCACATAGTGAAGCGGTATTTTATTTCCATCATGCGTGTCGATAAATGTATTTCGGATGTTTTCAATTTTACCGCGATTGTCATCGTTGAATTTCAGAATCAAATCGAATCGTTTATTGCCTTCGTAGATTTCAGATACTTTCTCTCCCGCAAACGCTACATCCACAAACTCGGCAAACTCACCAATGGTAATTCCATACTTGGCCAGCATTTCTCTGTTGGCTTTAATTTGTACTTGTGGAATCTCTATTTGCTGTTCCACACTCAAATCAACCAAGCCTTCTGTGCCATCAATAGAAGTTTTAACGGCATTGGCGAGGGTGAATAACCTATTAAGGTCATTTCCAAAAATCTTTATAGCAATGTTAGCCCTTGTGCCAGAAAGCATGTGATCAATACGATGACCAATGGGTTGACCGATGGTAATATTTGCTCCTGAAACCATTGCTAATTTATCTCTTACATCCTGCATGAACGCTGCACGACTCCGATCAGTAAGTGTAAACGGTGCATCTATTTCTGATGCGTTTACGCCTTGCGCGTGTTCATCCAATTCTGCCCGTCCGGTTCTCCGTGTTGTTATTTTTATTTCAGGTACTCTTAAAAGTGCTTTTTCAATCCGGCTTCCAATCTTATTACTTTCTTCCAGCGATATGCCTGGTAAACTTACGGCACTTACTACCAACGAACCTTCATTAAACTCAGGAAGAAAACTTCTACCCAATCCGCTCATAATAATGACAGCACTGATAAATAGTGCTACCGCCACACCAATCACAATTCTTTTGAATTGCATGGCTTTTAGAATGGCTATTTCATAATAGTAATTGAGGTTGCGCACCAACCAGCTTTCTTTATGCTGCCCCAACAACATGCGATCTCCGGTTAACAGATAGCTGCACAAAACAGGCGTAAGTGTAATGGCCACTACTAAAGAAGCAAACAACGAAACGATAAAGGCGATACCAAGAGGTGCTAATAATCTTCCTTCCATTCCGGAAAGAAAGAAGAGGGGAATAAAGGCGACTATGATGATGAACGTAGCATGAATAACGGATGAACGAATTTCTACCGAAGCATCATAAATCACTTTCAGTTTGCTTTGCTTTTCTGCTTCCGGTCGTTTGGCATTTTCTTTTAAACGCCTGAAAACATTTTCAACGTCAATGATGGCATCATCTACCAAATCGCCAATGGCAATCGCCATCCCGCCAAGGCTCATGGTATTGATGCTGAACCCAAGCCACTTCAATGTAAGGATGGCCGTAAGTAACGAAATAGGAATAGCGATTAATGAAATAGCTGTTGCGCGCCAGTTCATTAAAAAAAGAAAGAGGACAATCACAACAAAGATGGAACCCTCTATTAATGTCTTTTGAATATTCCAGACAGAGGCATTAATGAAATCGGCCTGCCTGAAAATTTTCGTATTTATTTTTATATCGTCCGGCAAATTGGTAGAGAGGTCAGCCAATGTCGCATCAATTTTCTCTGTCAATTCAAGTGTATTTGTGTTGGGCTGTTTCATTACAGTAAGAATTACTGCCGGGTTGCCTTTCAATGAACCATCACCAATCTTTAAAGACGCTCCGATTTTTACTTCGGCCACATCTTCAATTTTTATAATCGAACTATTTACAGTTTTAACAACGGTTTTCCCTAGCTCTGCTATATCGGTGGTGCGGCCTATACCACTTACGATATATTCATTGTTGAATTCATTCATGAAACCACCTGCCGCATTTTTATTCGCTTCTTGTGCCGCTTTGAGTAATTCGCTCAATGTCACATCATGGTATTTCATTTTTTGTGGCGATGCCAGTATCTGATACTGTTTGTATTCACCACCAATCACTACCACTTGAGAAACACCTCCTGTTGCTAATAGCAGAGGTCGTATCGACCAATCCGAAAGTGTGCGCAAATCCATTATGCTGGTGCTATCCGCTGTTACGGAGATAAGCATGATTTCACCCATGATCGAAGAGTTGGGTGCAAGGGTCGGGTTGCCTACTCCTTGGGGCAACTTCGAAGTAACTGCAATTAATTTTTCATTTACGATTTGTCGCGCCTGATAAATGTCAGTGCCCCATTCAAATTCAACCCATACAATGGAGATACCTGCTGATGAGGAGGAACGCACTCTACGCACATCCGTTGCACCATTAACAGCAGTTTCCAATTGAAAGGTAACAAGGCGTTCCACTTCTTCAGGCGCCATACCATGTGCTTCGGTGAGCACCACTACTGTGGGAGCCGTGAGGTCGGGGAAAACATCCACTTCCATGCGCGTTGCCGTATAAGTACCCCAGCCAATCAGCAGGGCTGAAGTAATCATCACCAACAAGCGATTACCCAGCGAAAAATCTATAATTCTATTAAGCATGAATTCTGAATATTAATGTTCGTGACCATGTGCAGGTACTGCGCCTGACATCGTTGCTAATTTCACTTGGTATGATCCTTTAGTAACCACACGTTCACCGTTAACGATACCGGAAAGTACTTGCACCTGTTGCCCGTCACTACCACCAAGCTTTAGTTCTCGCTTTTCAAAACTCTCTCCGGCTGTTTGAACATAGGCATAGAAAGTACCTTGCTCTTCTACCAAGGCGGAAACAGGAATCACTAAAGCATTCGCGATGGTATTCGATCGCATGAAGATTTCTACCAATGAGCCGGGAATAATCTCTCCGCGATTGTCAATTTCAAACACTATCGGAATTAAATGTTCTTCCTGGTTTACATTCTTACCATAAGAAACAAGTTTGCCATTGAGTGTTTGCGTATCATACACCTTACCATCATACACCGTTTTAAAATTGGCTGACTTCACGAAAGCAAGTTTTGAGTAATACCGTTGCGATACTTCTGCCTTTAATCTTAGTTTTTGATTTTGCGATATGGTTGCTAATGGCTGACCAGCCGTTACATACTGTCCTTCACTTACCAGAACGTTTTTCAGGTATCCCCTTAAAGGAGCATTGATGCGCTGACCGCGAGGAGAATAATTTTTAGCCAGGGTGTTATAGGTAATCTCAGCATTTTCGTACGCTGCTTTAGTAGCAAGGAAGTCCTTCTCAGAAACTATCTTCTCTTTTATTAATGCGGAAGCTCGTTCATAGTCAAGCTTTGCTTTTTCGTAATTCACTTTAGCTTCCTTGTATCTGCTTTCCGTATTGTCAACTACGTTAGACGAACCAGAGAGTACAAACAAAGCCTGACCATTACTTATCAAAGATCCTACCGTAAAGTTATTATCAGCAAAACTAACCGCACCATTGGCATTGGCCGTGACAATAACCTCATCACCGGGTGCTGATAAAATTTCACCGGACGCTTTGATGATTTCATGAAACGGTTGAGCGTAAACGGGCGCATTGGCAAATTCCACTTTCCATGCCTGCTCTTTCAGGTACGATAGTGTGTTAGAAGATGCCTCTGGCTGCGCCTCTGCCATCGCTGCTTCAGCAGTAGTAAACACAGTAACATTATCCAATACTATCTTATCAGTATAGTCTTTTGTTTTAATGTCGAATACTAAACTGCCTTTCCCTGCTGAAGATGGCTTCAACGCAAGCCGGTAAATTCCCGGTGATGCAGGTGCCTCTTCGGTATGACGGACACCCTTGTCGCCCATGATGAGGCTAACTGTTACCGTTCCTTCCGTGAGCGCAGTGAAATTTTCGCCCAGCTTGGTGAGGTGTGCTGCGAACTTGGAGGTGGTTCCTACTATCAACGGATTGAACTCAACAAACAATTCTGTTTTGTCTGTATAGAGTGTGTATGAAAGTGAGGCAAGTCCGTTCGCAGGAGCATTGTTGGAAGGATTACCCCCGCAGCCCATCAGGACTGCGAGAGTTATCATGATTACATATCCGATTTTATTCATCGGATTAATGCTTATGTTCTTCACCTGCTTCGTGCTGCTTCGCATGTTCGGTAGAATCGGTTGCCGTTGAATCGCCCGCTACTCTAAATTCTTCCTGCTTGGTTGTGTCAACGGCATGGTCATCGTGTACGCTGCCATCGTCATGCACGTGTGTGCCTTCCTGTTCTGCTTTCTTACCGCAAGAGATTGTAAATAGAGATACTACAAAAAATAGAATGAATAACTTTTTCATGGTTAAATGATTAATATGATTATGAATAAAATAATGAGACATCACCTCAAACAGGTGATTGAAAAATCAGTAAGACAAAAAGGATTGTCTGATCAGGCTACCGGAGGTGCCCTCAACGAAGCGTTGGTAACTGAAAAACTAAGTACTCTTTCTTCCCGGAAAGACGGTGGATGTTTCGGTGAGGAAACAATGATGGAAGGAATTTGCAATTCCGAAACCGGTAATAAAAATACAGGAGTTGAAACCTTGAAGAATGAACTTGTGGTGTGACTAACAAATGAGTCAGCCGAACCGGGTAGATGAACAACCTCTGCCAACAACAAGCTGAGTGCTCCTTCTTCATCCTGTTCCTCAGGATCATGATGGTGGTGGCCGGCATGATGCTCAGTAGCTTCCTGGTGATGAACGTGCGGAACAAGGTTATGAGCCAACATTGCTCCATAAGCCAGAGAAAATAAGAAAAATATGGCAATTCGCCTTTTCATCTGTGCAAACATAACCTGAAATGACCTAATAAAAAAGGCCATTTACAGGTTAGTTACCGTTAGTACTTGCCGATGCAACTTAAAGATTTATTCGTAAGCCAGTGCTTCACGTGTGGTCACTACATTAGCTCTTCGTGCCGGGAAGATGGTGGCCACATAGGAACCCACCAGAATGATAACAATCCAGATGGCAATTGCCAGCACTGAAATCGTAAGCGTCAATGGCGTTCTGAATGATATGTGACCGATGAACTCACCCATGTACCAGGAGAGTAACAATGAAACAGCAAACGCAATAACAATACTAATCACGCCAACTGTCAGCCCTTCCCACACAATCAGGTTTCGGATTTTCAGAGGTGTTGCACCGATGGCGCGCATTACACCAATCTCCCGTGTGCGTTCCAATACGTTCATACTCACCGTTGACATTAATCCAAGCGTACCAACCAGTGCCATGAGAATAGCCATTGCCAGCAATGAATTCACCAATACCTTCATGTGTGCCGCTACTGCACTGTGAAGCAACCATACCGGTGTACTTGAACTCACACTTATTTGTTGTTGCTCCAACAAGCGATCCAACTCTTTACTTTTAACTGAAGCAAAGTCGCGTGAACGATCATGGTAGGCAACGCGAAGCATCTTCACTTTACCTTGCGTGCTATTTATCTTCGAAAATGTTTCGAGCGATACATAGGCAGTAGCCGATGAACCAACGTCTTCGGTGAATCCGGTAATTTTCCAAAGTGATGGTTTCCCTTCAATGGTCAATGCAATCATGTCACCAAGTTTGGTTCGTTCATTTCTTGCCATTTGATTTAACACCACTTCATTTGAACCGGGAGTGTTCAACCAATGTCCCTCGGTAATGGTAGGATTGAGGATTTGTGTAGGCAATGGCAATGCCTGCATCACAAAACTTCCGTGCCCCTTGTCGGGATAGGTTCGGGTAATTTCATAGTCACTTTCTTTAACTTCGGAAGTAGCGGAATAATCCCAACCCTCGGCAACCTTGACTCCGTCCATTGTACTGATTCGATTCACAAGCGAATCAGAATTTATCCGGTCATTGAGTTTAACATCCTGATCGTATAAACGCTGCACATAAATTCGCTTTAAGTTCTTGTCCCAAGCTTCTGAAACATTTAGAGCTGTCATGAACATAGCTCCACCGGCAGCGAGGAGTCCGAGTGTGAGGATTAACCTTGCTCTTTGTCTGAACGCATTTCGCAATGAAAGCCGGTAAGTGTCGCTCAGAAAGTCAAACTTTGAAATCAATAGACTAAACCACGAACCAGTTTGATTCTTGTTTTCAACACCATAGTTATCCAATGCTTTGCGCACCGATATGCGACTACCTCGAATGACAGGTACTGCCGCAGCAATGAAGGGAATTACAATACCTGAACTGATCTGAATCAATGGAACCCAAAGCGGAATGCTATTGTCCGTGATTTCAAGATTCAGCAAGGTCGCAATCTGCGAATAGAAAGCAGCAGCCACCAAACGACTTAGCGGAATACTAATAGCAAGCGCAACTACACATAACACCAGTATCATAAACAAGTAGAGTTTTGCCACCTGAAAGGATGTGCCGCCAATGGTTTTCATCACTCCGATTTGTCGCACTTGTTTTACCATCAGGGTTGCCATTGATGTGGCCACCAGGATTGATCCTAAAATCAAAATCATAAAACTGAATACCGTGAAGATGGAAAGCACAGCGTTCATTTGACTTTGATGCGGATGCATTCCAATGGGTGGTATCTGAATTTCATGAACCGTGTGCCCGTTCTTTGTCAGCCAATCCGAAAGTAACTCTGCCTGTTTTGTTAAATGCTCTCTTGAATTTTCATTTTCACTCACCTGTATTCTCAACAGATCAAAGTCTTGTGTTTCACCAAGCTGCTTTAAGGTGGCCATAGATATGTAGGCATACCCGGCCTGCTCTTGCCATGCAGGAGGCAAACCAGGATCGTGAACAGTCCCCACGATGGAAATGGATTGAGGTTCACCGTTCGGAGTTCTTATGATAATCTTATCACCTTCATAGGCATCCATCACAGACGGAGAAGTTCGCTCGATCAGCATGGCTCCTTCTGCTGGATCAGTTGCACCGGAGAGATGATGAAATGTGTTTAGCGTAAGCTGATTAAAATCGTCCATAACAAAGAGCAGAATGGGATACCATCGATCATCTACTTTCATACGTCCGCCAACAGTAGCACGCCTTTCAGCCACTTTAATGCCTGGGAATTTTCGTACACTATCCAGAAGGCCAGTTGAGATACCATCTTCGACTTCGATTGTGAGAGAAGCTGGTGATGTACTCATATAGTTGCTTGTCATCTCCCGGTTCACTACTGCATAGCCACCGAGTATCGAGCCAATACCGAACACGCCAAGCGCTATGGCTAACACGAGCATCAGGTTTTTAGAATAGTCCGAGGTAAGATCACGGATAACTTTCCAATATCTTGTTTTCATGATCAGGCGTTTACAAGTTCGTTTACAATTCTTCCGTCTGAAATCGCGATCATGTCCTCGAAGTAAGAGGCAAAGTCTTTTTCGTGGGTAACGATGATGACGGTCTTACCAGATTGAGCAAGCGAAGAGAATAATTCGAAGATGGCCGTAGCAGTGTGTGAATCAAGATTACCTGTAGGTTCATCAGCAATAATCACTGGCGGGTCATTTGCTAAGGCTCGTGCAATGGCAGCACGTTGTTGCTGTCCACCCGATAGTGTGGCTGGAAATTTATCGGCTTGCTCTTTAATGTTCACACGTTCCAATAATGCTAATGCTCTTTCCTTTCGTTCCTTCTTAGGATAGCTGTTGCAGAAATCCATTGGCAACATCACGTTTTCCAGAATGGTAAGTGTAGGCAGCAATTGGAAAAATTGAAATACTACTCCAACGTTTTTACCACGCCACGAGGCCAGTTCGCTTTCAGAAAGTTTCTCAACTTGAATGCCGTTGATCGAAACACTTCCTTCGGTTGGCTTGTCAATACCAGAGATGATATTAAGTAATGTTGACTTGCCACTGCCAGACTTACCAGTGATTGCGATCAACTTGCCTTTTGGAATAGCGAGACTTACATCATTCAGCGCCTTGAACTGACCGGATGCAACGGTGAATGTTTTAGTGACACGGCTGAGTTGGATCAGCATTTGATTTTTGGGATTTTCCATATTGCTTTTTTTTAGCAACAATACGGAGCAGAAACAAAGGCGTAGGCTGTGGAAATCCTGTTGGACGTCCAGAAGTAAAAGATTTTAATGGACGTTAGCCATTTCTGTTAAGACGATAGGTTTTTCTTGTACTCGCTGGGTGTTAATCCGGTGAAGCGTTTGAAAATAAGATTGAAGGTTGACTTTGATTTAAAGCCAGCCTCCAGAGCAATACCGAGCAGGCTGTAGTTCCTGGTTTCAAGAGAGGTCATCAACCGCTTCACTTCCTCTACTCTATATTTATTAACGAAGTCGTAGAAGTTCTCGCCTATACCATCATTGATCAACTGCGACAATTGACTTCGACTCATCGAAAGGTCTTTGGCCAATCCACTCAAAGTAAGTTCAGCATCCAGGTACGGTTTCTTATCGATCATGTACTGCACTACTTTTTCAATCAATACTTTGTTGGGTTCTGCGCTTGCCGATGAATTATTTGTGAGAACAGGAGGTTGCTCAATAAAGGTATCGAAGACTTCCTGTTGAAGGATGCCTTTAAAACTTAGGGCAAAAACGGAGATTGAAAAAAGAGCAGCGGTAGCTTTTTGAAGCCAGCCATCGTTGTGTAAATGGATAACAGCAAATAGACTGAACAGGAAGAAAATATTAATAACGAGGAATACCATCAGGAAGAATCTTACCCACGAGATGTTTACGTTCTCGATATTCGATACTTCCTGCTGGATTTGCGTTTGGTGAGTCGCTAACATTTTATGAATGAAGTACAGGTAACCTGAAAACTGGAGTACCACCATGATCCAAAAGAAGACATTAAGCAGTTTATGATTTTGATTGATGAACACTGCGAATGCTTCCGACTCGATGGAATTGAATGTCAGTGAAGAAAGTACAATGAGAAAGAACGGAAGGAAATGAAGGTGAAGCTTTCCGGAAAAACTAACGCGTTGGCCAGTTAGCTCTGAAGCATAAAACCAGAGTAACGGAGCAATCAGCAGGAATGTGGGGTCACCCAGAGAATACACATCTCGCGAAATATGATCAATGATTTTTCCTGCATACAGGATGTGCGCAATGCTAAAGGCCATCGCCACCATTAATATAGAGAGGAAGAGGTTAGCGCGACTTCTTCGAACACTCTTGTGGTTCAGCAAAAGAACAACGAACAGCCCTTGGGCGATGGCGCCATTTACCAGAACGGAAAGAAACAGATTACCTAATGTTGTCAAAGAGTGATGAATTTGAATTAACCCAAAATTATCAGGTTTTCAACGAAATGATGTCCACAGGGATACTAATAGACGCTTTATCCGGCTGGTCTCTCTTCAGACTGACCATTTGCCGATCATGTTTTTGAAAGGGAGCCAGACGCTGTCTTGTTTGGTCATCTGTCCAAAGCCCAACAATGGTGAAAGAATCAGTAAGCAACAACCGTTCTCATAAGATTTGAACTTATCTACCCTAAGATACAATTTCCTATTGAGTCCTTTATCAAATCATTAATAAACGACAAAACCATGAAATACTTTTCCTATTGAATGATGCCTTTTATGGAAGTGATAAAAACTACAACGCCAAACAGAAACTACTCATCCTTCAAATTATTAATGGGATTGGTTCTGGAGGCTTTAAATGTTTGAATTCCCGTGCTCAGGAGCAAAATCAAAATCATTATCAACGCAGGAACAATAAAATAGAAACTATGCAGCTCAGTTTTGTAAGCGAAGCCGTTTAGCCACTTCGTCATCCAGTAATACCCCAAACCCCAGGCAACGAGCGCAGCCACCAATACAACTTTCACGTAACCTGAATAAATCCATATTACAAGTCGTGCAGTGGAACTTCCAAAGACTTTTCTGATACTTATCTCTTTTAATTTGCGATTCAACAAATAAGTGGTTAGTCCGATGAGGCCAATGCCAGCAATGACTATGGCTACAATGGAGAATGAAGTGTAGGCATTCGTTAGTTTAGATTCGGCTCCATACAACTGTTCAATTTTGTCGTCAAGGAAATAGTATTCTAGCGGGAAGCCCGGATACAATTCCTGCCATTTCTTATCAAGGGACATCAATTGTGCTTTGTTTTCGCCTGCATTAAGTTTCACCGAAACAAACCGAAAGTTCTGGTGATACGCATACATGATCATTGGTTGAATGGGTGAATGAAGTGTCGCAAAGTTGAAGTCTTTAACCACGCCAACTATTCGGCCTTTTACCTGCCCGGTCACGAGCTGGCCTATGGGGTCTTTCAGTTGAAGCTGCGTTATCGCGCTTTCGTTCAGTATCACATCAGCAAGTGTGTCCTTTCGTTGTAAATCTGGCAATCGACCCTCCTTTAAATTCACCTTGTAGAGACTAAAGAAATTCTCATCAACCAGGAAGACAGCCATCGTTTGCTCACCTGCCTCAGAACCTGTAAAGGTGTAGGTATATGTGTACGCATTATTAATAGCAGGAATACTGGAAGAATAACTCGCATCTATTACACCGGGTAACTGTTTAATCTCATTTACGAATGTTGTATGCTTCTCGTTCTGTGATCTATCCTTTACGGGAATCACCATCACCGTTTTACTTGCGAATCCTAACCTGGAAGAATTCAGAAAGCTAAATTGATTTGACACAATCCAAGTCGCTGCAATCAGCATGATGGAAATACAAAATTGAAAAGTGATCAGTATTGTCCTGATAGACGATTTACTCATCACATTATGCTGAGGCTTCATCACATTCAAGATGTTTAGTCTTCCGGTTTGAATCGTGGGGATGATACCCGAAAGAAGACCGATGATCGCAGTGAGCATGAAGGCTGGTGCGATCAGCCACGGACTACCTAACACTGAAATTTGTTTTCCTGTTGAAAGATTAAAATAAGGCTCGACAATAAAAGCAAGGACAAAGGCCATAAACAGTGCTATAGCACAAATCAGAATTGACTCAATCCAGAAGTAAACAGACAAGTGAAATTTACTTGCGCCCAGAACCTTCTGCACGGAAATTTCTTTGAAACGAGTTGTAAGCGTGGCTGTGGATAAATTAATGAAGTTGGCACACGCCATCAGCAGGATAAAGAGGGCGATTGTTCCCAATATATAAGAGTAGCTCTCATGACTGTTGGGAGTAATTTCATCTTTCAGATCAGAGTGTAAATGAATGGATTTCAAGGGTTGCAAGTTGAGTTTCTCTTTCTCGGAAACCCATTCAGGTGCATTCGTCTTAATAAAATCTGGAAATTTAGCTTCAAGTTGCTGCGGGTTTGAATCTTTGGTTAATAGGACATATGTGTAGTGATCCATCCATCCCCAATGATTAAGTCGCTTTTCTCCCAACAGTTCATCAAGAGAAGAAAAAGTAACGAAGGCATCCGCTACAAAGTGTGAGTTGGCAGGCATCTCGTTTATAATGCCAGTGATCGTCAGGTCTAGTGTATTGTTGAGTCGGAGTGACTTTCCAATCGGATCATCATTGTTAAAATATTTTTTGGCAAGGGCGTCAGTAATCACTATTGAATTTTTATCCTTCAATGCTGACTCAGCATCTCCACGCGAAAGCGCAATATCAAAAACATCAAACAGTGTACTATCGGCAAAGAATACTTTTTCTTCGTAAAATTTGACATCATCGTGACTTAAAAGGTCAGTCCCCGGATTCTTTCGCAGTCTAACTACCTGTTCCACTTCAGGATAGGCACCTTTCAGGTATTGCCCAATCGGGGCACTCGTTCGCGCCCAATTTACCGTGTTGCCTTCTTCCGAAAAGTCCAGAACAATACGATGGATGCGATCAGCATTTTTGTGATACGCATCAAAGGTATATTCATCGTAAATGAAAATCGCGATAAGGAAAACGCAGGCCAACCCAATTGCCAGTCCACTCACATTAATTAACGTGAACAGCCTGTTTTTCCGAAACAGATTACGAAGACTTAATTGAAGAAATGATCGAAACATTTATGGTTCTTTAAGTGTTTTAAATTTCATGTAGGCAGGCAAGTCTCAATCATTTTGAGAGCTTGAGGATTGAAAGTGCTCCCCTTGTAACTATAATAAAGACTATTGACCCGATTATCAAGTCTGGATACTTCGAATTAAGCACAAAAACCAACACGCCTGCAATGATGACTCCCAAGTTAATAACAATGTCATTAGAAGTGAATATCATACTCGCTTTCATATGCGCTTCCTGGCTCTTTGATTTTTGAAGAAGGTATAGACACAAGGCATTAGCAATCAGGGCTAGAACAGAAATGACAATCATTACTCTAAAGTCAGGAACCTCCTCGTATCCGAGAAATCTTCTGATGACTTCAACTAACCCCACAATTGCCAGTGTCATTTGGAAGTAACCGCTGACTCCTGCAATTCTCATTTTCCTGCTCATACTACCACCAACAGCAAACAGACTTAATCCATAAACAAGAGCATCTGCTAACATGTCTAAACTATCGGCCACCAATCCCATAGATCGTGAAATGAGGCCAGTTGTCATTTCCAGTATGAAGAAACCGAAATTGATTGAAAGCACTTTCCAGAGCAGTGATGCCTGTTCGTCTTTAGGATCTGCTAGAGATGTAAAATCTTCAACTTCCTCGCTTGCCAGGAGGGAAGAATCAAAATTAAGCGAGTCGATGGATTGCTGAATTGTTGAAAGATTGCCGCTGTGAGTTACAATAAGTTTTCTATTGGGAATGTCGAAAACTAAAAATGTAATTTCAGAAATGCTGCCCAGCTTCATGCGGATGATGCTCTCTTCGGAGGGGCAATCCATTTTGTTTATGATAAATGTTGATCGATTCATAAAAAGTAATTCATTGGTACTAGAGCGAAATTTTAACTCCACCATTTATAACAAAACCGTCCACTGGAGCATAAATGTCCCGAAATACAGGATTAGTAATAGTTCCGGTGTAAATGGAATCAAATTTGGTCTGTCGGACATCCAGGAAGTTTTCAAAGTTAACATACAACGACAGGTGTTCCCATATTTTCTCGATCATCAAGCCACATATCCAATACTCTTTTCCGGTGCTTCCATCATTCAATTTTTGCTTACTAAAGTAGTAAGCTTCTAATCCCACTTTCCATTTTTCTTCCACTTCATACATTAGCACATTGTTTAATCTGTGTTTAGCTGTAAGCGGGTTTTGCTTTATTGTTCCGTTATCATGGATTTTGGTATCTGTATATGTGTATCCGATAAATAACTTAAAGTCACGATAGTCAAATTTTAGATTCGTCTCAGCTCCTTTGCTATCAATAAATCCCGGCAGGTTAATGAATTGATAATCACCAGAACTTTGTTCAGACAGAAACAAAGGGTCATTCAGATAGGTGTAGAAGAAAAGTTGATTGATGCTAAATCCAATCGCACCATTTGCCAGCGATGTCTTGTAACTGAAGTCCCAATTAACGCCATAGCTCTTTTCAAGTTTGTTTGTAGTGGTTGATATTGGTAACACATTCTGATACTGAATCCGCTCACTCTCTTCTGTAAAAATGGTTGGAGCTTTATAGCCAAGCCCGCCACCTAAGCGTGATGAAAACTGACGAGATGGCTTATATAGTATTGACACTCTCGGAAGCAATGCAAATCCATAGTCAAATACATAGTCACCGCGCAGCCCGGACTCAAGATGAAGAGTCTCGGACATCTTCCAATTGTTTTGAACAAAAGCGCCAAATGTTAATTGCTCATAATCGCGAAGCGGTGTTGTTGTTAACTGTTTTTCGGAAAATCCATCAGTCCAAAGGTTCAAACCTCCAACCCATTCAGCATTCTCTTTTGCTGTCGTGTAATTTAACTCGGTAAATGTACTGGTCTGTATGCCATTGAATTCATAGCCCGGTGTATTGATAGAACGCTTAAAGTGGTTGATGCTGTTTTTAAAATTGAGTGCTTTACCTTCCTCGAATTGATGGACATATGATAGTTGCGTAGAAAAGCGATCAGAATTATTCTCTTCAAAATAGCTATGCGTAGCGTCCCCCTTGCCATCGATGTAAAGCATGTCGCCTCCGATGCGGTCTTCTGTGATAAAGTTGACGCCAAAGTCCAACTTGTTTTTTTTATTGAATTCCAGAAATACTTTGGGATTAACTGAATACCGGTCAAACTTTGGGATCGCAGTTAGGCCAAGGTCTGCCGGATCATACGGCTCGTTACTATTGCGCGACAAGAATAAGGTGACTCCTACTTTGCCTAATTTTTCACCGTAGTACGAATTCAAGTCTAATCCTTTTGCTGAAGTTCCGTTTACCCAAAATCGAAGCTCTCGTTCTTCTGTCGGTTTTTTGCTGATAAGGTTAACCAAACCTGCAATAGCCCCACCCCCGTACAGTGTAGAAGAAGATCCTTTAATCACTTCTACTTGTTTCAAATCCAGCGGTGGCGTTTGCAAAAGACCAAGGCCTCCGGAGAATCCTGCGTAAAGTGGGAAGCCGTCCTTCAAAATCTGGGTATATCGTCCATCAAGACCCTGAATGCGGATCGATGCGTTGGCAGAGGTAGCTGAGGTCTGTTGTGTCTGAATGCCCGTACTTTCATTCAACAACATCCGAATGTCCCCAGGTTTCATGTTGCCCTTTTCCTCCAACTCTTCGCCTGCAATAAATTCAACGCGCGTTGGAATATCGGCAATCGTTCTGCTGCTTCGTGTTGAAGTAACTACGATTTCTTTCAGCTCCTCACCAGCCACTTCCAAAAAGACTTCGAGAGGTTCCGCTGAGGTCTGAGGAAAAGTGACCGTGATCATTCGAGTTTCATATCCAACGAAGCTGAATTGAATTTGCTGCTCGCCATCCGGTATGTTTTGAATCTGGAGAATGCCCATCTCATCGGAACTTGCTCCAAAGTTTGTGGTTTTTACCAATGCAGAGGCCCCCGGTAATACCTCCAAAGTTTCTTTGTTCTTTACAATTGCTTTAAACGTATTTTGACTGTATGCCCATGCAGACAGGAATATACCAATGATTACACCTATAGTGCGCATAAATAAATTTCTAATTAAAAAATTGATGGAAATTGAAAATCAATCTCCTTTAGATAGGAGAGTTTTGTAGTGAAGATCAGGCTAGCTTGGGAGGCTGCCAGATTGTACTTACTAACTGCTGATAAAAAGGAGGCCTGTAAACAAAGGTTTGCGTTAATGGCGTAAGTTGATTTGTTGGAACTTCAACTTTTAAATCATTGAAAAATGGATGTGTGGTGTTGCAGCTCATTGTGCAGAAGGGGGTGCATAAGCCCCCATTCTCTTCCGGACCTTGTTCCGTACCAACGACATTTCTTAAACCCTCGTCCTTACAATCATCGTAACACGGATAGACTGCAAGGACTGTTATATACAAGCAAAATATGATACGGATAAAATTCACAATACAAAGATAACACCGAAAACTACTCAATAGCTGAAATTTCTTATCGTAATTAAAATGAGTTTCAGCTATTTTGATCCTATCCTGTTTAAATAATGCGTTTTGAGCACTCTCAAAATAATCGGAATTCCGACTGCGGCTGGAAAGACCCAAAAGAACCATTGTGGAAACAATTTCCAAAACGGAAGATTCTTTCCATTGTCCACATAAAATCCGGTGAGCAGGAAAACATAAGACAATCCCATTAAAACTGTATGGAGCCGAGTCCAACTCCCCTTTCGGATTTTGGCTAACCGATAGCCCAAGGATGAACATGACGTTGCAATAATCCCGATACTTAACAGGTGGATATTGTGTGGCCACCGCATAATAGAAAGAATAATGACCGTTGTGAAAGCTGAGAGCATACTCCAGAAATAAACTTTACCATAAATGGAATGTCTTTTTCCTCCTTTCTCGGAGAGCATTGCAAGTAGTCCGCTAATCACGCATAGTAGAGAGATAAAAATGTGAACAACGATAAAAGCGAGAAAGACCCTATCTGTTGATGGAACGGGTATTCCAAGTATATCAGTTGTTTCTTCCATGTTGAAACAAAGGTACTGTCAAATTGCTGGTTCTTTTTTCTTCGCTAGAAAATCAATTATCTGCTCAACCGTTTGTTTGGCACTTCGGCCAACACCAATTAGGGTAGCAGACGCAAAACCAGTCCAGTTGCCATAGCCCACCAGCCAAAGCCCTTCAACATCTTTTGCTCTGGTGCCGTCTGTATCAACCCGGCCTTCGGAATTGATTACTTGGAGTGGCTTAAGGTGTTGCAGTGCTGACTTAAATCCAGTGCAGAAAATTACAACATCAATCTTTTCCTCGTGGCCATCGGCCCAGACCAAACTATCTTCCGTGAATCTCTCAAAAGGTCTCAAACTCTTCAGTACTTTTCTGCTCCTTGCTTCTTTCACAGAATCAACCATTACAATGTCACCTAACGATGGAGGTTTGTATTGCTTGCCCATTTGCTGTGCTTCATAC
Organism: Cyclobacteriaceae bacterium; assembly: GCA_019638395.1. Taxonomy (GTDB): domain Bacteria; phylum Bacteroidota; class Bacteroidia; order Cytophagales; family Cyclobacteriaceae; genus ELB16-189. Next base: position 102,311 of record JAHBTX010000002.1, on the reverse strand, counting down.
ATTTGTGTAGCGGCATCAAACAGGTAGCGACCGTCAATATGATCGGGCAGGAATCGCGGCTCCTTTTGAGTGATCCAAATTGTGCCGGTTATTTTCGATACCTCTGCTAAAATCTGAGCGCCTGAATTACCTTCACCCACAATGGCGACTCGCTTGTCAGCAAATTCTTCTGGCGTTTGATATTTGCTTGAATGCACAACCTGGCCTTTGAATAATTCAACTCCTTCAAATTTCGGAGTGTAAGGATTGTCAAAAGAACCTGTAGTGCTTACTACAGCTTTCGAATGGTAATCACCTTCCGAAGTTTCAAGCATAAAAATATCATCACGTCTTTGCACGTTCCTCACTTCTACTGGCCGTTTTACGGAAAGTTTATATTTCTCCTCGTAAAATTTAAGATATTCAATAGTAACGTCACGAGTTGGGTAGTAGTCACTTCCTCCAGTCATGATCATACCTGGCAATGAACTCCATTGGGCTGGAGAAAATAGCCTGAGTGATTTCCATGTGTGCAGCCAAGCCCCACCAGGTTCTTTCTGATTGTCAAGAATAATGTAAGACAGCCCTGACCTTCTTAGGTAGTATCCCATCGCAAGGCCGCTCTGTCCTCCTCCGATAACGATCACATCAAACGGAATCATTTCCTTAACTTTTTTCCTTTAAAATATTCCAGACCATTATTCCAAGCACCGCTCCCGCTACGGGAGCCGTCAAATATATCCAGAGGTGTTCAAGATGCCCCGACACCAAGGCAGGGGCGAGTGATCGGGCGGGGTTCATTGATGCTCCACAAATTGGCCCTGCAAACATTGCCTCTAGTAAAACCGTGCTTCCAATGGCAAGTCCTGCAAACATACCTTGCTCTTTTGAGCCAGTAGCCACATGGATAATTACAAGCATGAGAAAGAATGTGAGTATTAGTTCAAGAACAAATGATTGCATCTCCGAACCTGCTGGTAGCGTTGAGCCTAAAAACTGATTAGCTGGAAATAGAAGGTAAAGAGTGCCACTCGCTAAAAAAGCACCGGCAGTCTGACTCAATATATATGGAATAACTTCTTTAATGGGGTATCTCTTTGCAACAGTGAAAGCAATTGTAACAGCAGGATTCAAATGAGCGCCCGACACCGGGCCAAGAGCATAGATCATCACCATAACGATCAAACCAAAAGTAAATGCAATTCCGGGATGCGTGATGACTCCGGCTGCTTCCTGATTGATAATAATAGCTCCTGTTCCGCAGAAGACAAGTGCGAACGTGCCAATAACTTCGGCTAAGTATTTTTTCATAAATCAGTTTTTCTAAAGTCCACTTTGGTTATCCAGGAAAGTTGAATGTAATAGAAATTAAAAAGGTCTCTTTCCTTGTTAGCAACCCAGAACATATAGAAAGGACCTAACTCAAATGTACCAGCCTTCTTTGTGCGTAAACCAACTCCAGCATAGGCCCAGTTTTCGCCATAAACCACTTCCGCATCATTGTATGTATTAAAGAACATTTCATTTGATGCATTGAAGTAGAATTTTTCACTGCCTAATGGAACCGTTACACCAATCAGGTAGCGAAGTCTTGAGGTATATGGCGTTTCATTGGTTTCTCTGTCTTGTATAAATCTACCGTCATACCGGAGCCTGTTCCGTAGTTCGAACTTTCCGATGTTTGACTTTAACATGGTTTGAATATAGAAGCGGTTTTCGTTCCTGTAATAATCTTTATCAAGCGGGCGCTGTCGTTCATATACATAAGCTCCCGTGAACGAGAGATTCTTGTTGAGAGAATACGTCATTGCCGTTTCTGAGTAAAAAATAAAAAAGCCAGACATGTCGGGCGATTCGGAAGTTTTATCATTGACAAGATTGAAAGCTCCGAAGTAATAAAGGCTGTAATTCCATTTGTCAGATAGCAGGCCGCTATGATCGATTACCGGAAATACCCCGAAATGATTTAGGTTTTGTGCCGATGCTACTCCACCAGCGAATAGGATGCAGACAATTACTAGCGAGGGTACTTTCACTTCAGTTACCGGTTAAATCTTTATACCCGGATGATGACAGCAAACCAGTTACTTCATTGAGATCGCTAATTTCTATCTTGATTAACCAGCCGTCTTTATAGGAATCAGAATTTACAGGTGAAGGATCTTTGACAACGTTCGAATTTATTTCTTTCACAATGCCACTTACGGGTATAATCAGATCGCTCGTAGTTTTTACGGCCTCAACAGACCCGAATACTTCATCTTTCTTAAAGGATTGGCCGACTCTCGGCATATCCACGTAAACAATTTCACCCAGCTCGCTTTGTGCGAATTCTGTTATTCCTATTGTTCCTATATTCCCTTCAATGGATACCCAGGTGTGCTCCTTTGAATACTTTATGTTTTCAGGAAAGTTCATAAATAGATTTAAGTTTCTTTATACACCTTTTCTCAGCATATCGGCAAAGTCATTCGGGAGAGGGCTATCTTCAACAGCCTTGGCAGCTTTTTCCACATCGTATTCGAAACGAACAAATTCTACTTTGAAAGAATCCGATTTACTCAGTGAAAAAGTCTCGTCAAGAGTTAATAAGACATAACAACCTCTGGGATCGCCATCCTTTGGTTTTCCAACAGAGCCGATGTTAATAGCGTGACGGAAATTTCCTTTTTCGTCTTTAAGAATTCTGTGATAGGGTTTATGCGTATGACCGAAAAGCATGATATGCGCATCAGCTTGCTCCATTATTCGAAGCATGCTTTTTTCTTCGCGGTCAACAAAAAGATATTCATTGATTTTACGCGGACTTCCATGAACCATCAGCAAATTAAATTTCTCTTTATTTGGTTGATACTCCAGGCGAATATGGGAAGGAAGAGTTCGCAGGTACTTTCGCTCATCCGGTTTTACAACGCTATTCGTGTAAGCTATCGACTGCTCACCATTAGATTTGTCGAGATCAGTTTTGTAAGCGCATCCACAATCATCACCAGTTCTACCTACGCCCTGATCGTAGTTGCCTTCTATCGTTGGGATATTACGCTTCCGAATTTCATTGATTACTTCGTTCGGCCAAATGTTGTATCCGACCAAGTCGCCCAGGCAATAAGTTGCATCGGGTTTACGATTATCCAGGTCTTTGAAGAATGCTTCCAATGCTGGAAGGTTGGCGTGAATGTCGCTGAAAAGAGCAATTTTCATAATTGTTATATTGTAATATTACGTTAGGTGTGTCTAAAAAAAATTAGCAACAATCGTTCTTGGGAACAAACTTGGAGAACATATTGATGAATATATCTTTAGCTTCTTCCCACACATTTTCATCGATACAGTAATTGACCTTGGGGCCTTCTACTTCACCTTTAATAATGCCGATTTGCTTCAATTCTTTTAGATGCTGGGTAATGGTAGATTGCGACAAGGGTAGTACATCCACTAGGTCGTTGCAAATGCAGGTCTTGTTCTCCAATATGTATTCAAGAATGGCGACTCTTGCCGGGTGGTCGAATGCTTTAGCAAGCGTAGCTACCTTATTCTGGCGCTTTTTGAATAGTGCTGATTTTGTTATTCCCATAGCGCAATATTACGATAAACGTTTACAATATCACAAGCTACTTATTGGAAGCAAGATGATTTTCAAGTGCCAGGAACATTGAATCTGAAAAATCTGTTATGGAGGCCAATATCAACTCAGTCATCTTTTTTCCGAGTTTTTTTTTTAGGCTTTTTAGCAAAAATGTAATCTTCTATCGGATAAATTCCATCATCCACCTCGGAGTAGGAGTAGATAAGAAAGGCATCAAAGATTTTAAAGATTACCTCCTCGTTTTTAATCTCAAATGAAAAGCTGTATTGTAAACTAGCATTTGACAATGCGCCAAACTTCACACAATTAGAGTAGTAACCCACACCACGTAAATATTCATCATCCAATCGCGCTTTCAGAATATCTTCGGGGTCTTTGTAAACCTTGATCAGCCAACGATAGATTTCCCTATAAATATCATTTTGGCTTTTACCAGCAATCGTCAGCTTCTTCTCTGCAATTGCTTTTCCGCCAACCAGATTCCAGTTGGTGGTTTGCGTGAATCCCGTTTGCCCGTAAATGATTAGAATTCCGCTAAGAAAAATGAGTCTGCAGTAAGTCATAAAAAATCTTCAACGTAATAACGCAATATTACGATATATTAGAAAGAAATCTAAAATGTTCTTGACGAAGAAATTGTTGATTCATAGGAAACTCCATAAAAATGGTCGTTGAATAAGGTAAAGCAGGATCAGAAAATGGAGAATCTGCAAGCCTTGCGCGAAGCCTCCGTGCGTTCACAGAACATTCTTTGAGCGGTTATTTACGTTTTCTCCGTTCCAGAATTCCTCCAGAATCACCGCGTTCATTTGAGGCATGTTGATTCTTCAGATATTTAAGAGGACTGATAACAGAGGCTGGTTTGTTTTGCTCCTGATATCTGTTGCCGTAGGTATTTCTACCCTTACCCGTATTGCGCTACTCATAAAGTCATCTTCATCAATTGATTTTACTGTCCTCAATGTACCAGGCATTTTTCTGTTTGGTTTTTTCTATGATTTATTTAATGCTGCTTACGTCATCGTACCGGTGGTGTTATATCTCTGGCTGTTGCCGAGCAAACTCTATCGAAAGGTGTGGCATAGACACATTCTCTATGGGATATTCTTTGTATTCACTTTTCTTGGACTTTTCAATGCAGTAGCAGAATGGTTCTTTTGGGATGAGTTTAACACGCGGTTCAATTTTATTGCCGTAGATTATCTGGTCTATACATCGGAGGTAATCGGCAACATTCAACAATCCTATCCTATTGAATGGATTATGCTGGCGATCGGTATTATCTCGTTATCGTTTCTTTTTTTTGCCAAAAGTCAGATTAATCGTTCCCTCGTTCTCGCGCTACCCTTCAGACAGCGAACAAAATTAGTCGGGATTTACCTATTGGTACTAATCGTGATCACCTCGTCCGTTACAAACAAACAACATCGCTTTAGCGATAACGCATACGTAAATGAATTGTCAGGCAACGGGCTTTACGAATTGTTCGCGGCCTATCGCAATAATGAGTTAGACTATGATCAATTCTATGCACGAATCGATAACAAGAAAGCGTTTTATCTGCTTCATAAGATGATCCAAACTCAGGAAGCAAAATTCACGAATTCGAAACCGGAAGGAATCGACCGAACAATTGCTAATGCAGGTGAAGAGAAAAGGCTAAATGTAGTATTGATTAGCGTGGAAAGTTTCAGCGCTAATTTTATGGCTGCTTTTGGAAACGATCACGGTATTACTCCTTTTCTGGACTCATTAACACAACATAGCCTGCTGTTTACCAACCTGTATGCCACAGGCACCCGAACGGTTCGCGGTCTGGAAGCGCTGTCGCTCTGTGTGCCACCTACTCCGGGACAATCCATCGTGAGGCGACCCAATAATGAGCATCTCTTTTCCCTTGGAAGTGTGTTTAATGCGAAAGGATATGAAAGCAAATACATCTATGGCGGATACGGCTATTTTGATAACATGAATTATTTCTTCGCCAACAATGGGTACTCGGTGGTTGACCGGTCAGCAATAAATGATGAGGATATCGACTATGAAAATGTATGGGGAGTAGCCGATGAAAACCTTTTTGAATTGGCCTTGACAGAGATCGATAAGAGTTCGGTTGAAAAACCGGTCTTCGCTCACATTATGACAACGTCAAATCATCGACCCTATACTTATCCTGAAGGGCGCATTGACATACCTTCACATACCAGCCGGGACGGTGCAGTAAAATATACCGATTATGCCATTGGGAAATTTCTCAAAGAGGCATCACATAAGAGCTGGTTTCGTAACACCTTATTTATCATTGTTGCCGACCATTGCGCCTCCAGCGCTGGAAAGACAGAACTTCCTGTTAGTAAGTATCATATTCCTATGTTGATTTATTCACCGGGTAACATTGAGCCCGGAAAAATGGATCGATTAATGAGTCAGATAGATGTGGGCCCAACTCTCCTGGGGCTGTTAAACTTCTCGTATTCAAGTAAATTTTATGGGTACGATATTTTTAAACTGGAACCCGGTCGCGAGAGGGCATTCATCAGTACGTACCAAAATCTTGGTTTCATCAAAGGTGATAAACTGGTCATCCTGTCACCCCAGTTAAAAGTGGAATCATTCCAGGTATCTGGCAACAATGATCAAGTAAAAACAAAAGCCGATCGGGAATTGGTTAACGAGGCCATTGCGTGGTATCAAACGGCCAGTTATTCATTTGCACATGGCCTGTTGCGATAGTTTTCTTAACTTCTGACCTTCGAAAAAATGAAATTACTGATTATTGAAGACGAAAAACAGTTGGTAAAGAGCATGGCGCAGTTCCTGCGGCAGGAAGGGTACGTATGCGAAATAGCCTATACAGCCAGTGAGGCGAATGAAAAGATTTTACTGTTTGATTACGATTGTATTCTACTTGATATTTCCTTGCCGGACGGTAATGGCTTGAAGATTTTGGAAAAGCTAAGAGAGAAAAATAAGGCCGATGGCGTGATTATGATAACCGCCAAAAATTCGTTGGATGATCGTGTGAAAGGCTTGAACCTTGGTGCGGATGATTATCTACCCAAACCATTCTTTATGCCCGAATTGAATGCCCGAATATCTGCGGTTGTGCGCAGAAAAAGATTTGATGGAAATAATAAGATCGCGTTTCAGGAGATTACTGTTGACCTTCTTGCCAAGACCGTAATGGTGAGCGATACGGAAGTAGAACTTACACGAAAGGAATATGACCTGTTAATTTTTCTTCTCGCGAACAAAAATCGTGTTGTTTCCAAGAATGCTATTGCCGAGCACCTTTCCGGAGACGATGCCGAACTGCTGGATAAATTCGACTTTATCTATTCGCACATGAAAAACCTGAAGAAGAAATTAACCGAAGCAGGTTGTGAGGATTATATTAAGACCGTGTATGGATTAGGCTATAAACTTACCACATGAGATTATTGCAAGTTAGTTTACGTAGCATGTTGCTGTATGCTTTGGTTCTTGTGCTGGTCAGCATTCCAGTTTCCCTGTTTTCAATACGCGAAATTATTAATGAAGAAGTTGACGAGTCGCTGGCTTTACATGCAGACCAATTTGCCCGCCATATTAAGAATTACGAATACCTCGATGATCTGGATTTGGATCTAAGGATATGGGATCAGCTTTCGTATGATATCGTCTTAGAGCCGTCAAAGGGGGAACTTACGGATAAACAATACAAAACGGGTTCCATGTATGATAGCCTGGAGCAGGAGATGCATCCATTTCGAGCGCTTTCATTACCTGTGGTCATTAAGGGTAAACCATACTTACTCACCGTTTACCATTCATTAGTGGATAATGATGAACTGATAACTGCCTTACTCATTGTTCAGGCGATATTGATTCTATTGCTCGTTAGTGGTTTGCTGCTATTAAACAGAGCACTCTCAAAAAAATTATGGGAACCCTTTTATTCAACGCTGGAGCAACTCAAAGCATACGAACTGGATAAAAATGAAACGATCTCAACTCAAAAAACAAACATTACTGAATTTGATGATTTGAACAAAACAGTGGGCCATTTAACAGAGCGCAACAGACAAGTCTTTCTGCAGCAAAAAGAGTTTATTGAAAACGCTTCGCATGAGTTGCAAACTCCTATTTCTATATTCCAAAGTAAGTTGGACAACCTCATGCAGATTCAAGGGCTTACGGAGGCAGGGGCCGCAACGATACTTGATTTAGAGGAGGCAGCACAGCGTATGGCAAGACTTAATAAAAACCTGTTGCTACTCAGCAAAATTGACAATGATCAGTTTAATCATGCAGAAGAAATCGATTTATCGAAACTGGCTGAAGGGCTGCTGTCGAACTTACGGCCAATGGCTGACCTGGACGTCATATCGATTGAAAGTTCTTTTGCTCCGTTATCCATTAAAGCCAATTTAACCTTAATAGAGGTGCTGTTAACAAATCTCTTTCACAATGCAATCCGTCACACAACTCCTAATGGAAAAGTTGTAGTGGAGATCGTGGATCGAAAGTTAATTGTTTCGAATACCGGAAATCCTCTAAAGATGAATCCCGACAAGATGTTCGATCGCTTTAGTAGAGAAGGCAATGGTGAGAATAGCTCCGGATTGGGGTTAGCCATTGTGAAAAAGATCTGTGATACAAGTTCTTTTGGATTAGATTACAGTTTTCACTCGGGCATACACACTTTTTCTGTCTTGTTTTAAATTCATTAAGCAAGTCATTCACCACGGAGATAAGGAAGTCAAAAGAAAATGACAAAATTATTACCCAACGTATAATGTTACTTGCGAAAATACTAGTACTTCTGCTGGCTACGGTAATTGCATTTTGGCTCAGTGCAATTTCAGGAGGTGGTGCGAGCTTAATCTTAATACCAATCCTCAACTGGTTACTGCCGGTTACCCAGGTTCCTTTTGCGCTCACCATTGGTACTTTCAGTAGTTCCGCATCGAGAGTCTTCATTTTTAAAGCGCATATACATTGGAAAATATTTGCATGGTTCGTACCCTTTTCGATACCAGCGGTGCTCCTTGGTGCTTGGCTTATTAAGTACGTTAACCCGCTCTATCTGCAAATTGCAGTTGCGTTATTTCTTGTCAGTAATTTGCCCGAACTCTTTAGAAGTAAACAAACACTTAATTCTGAGGAAAAACCGTATCCAAAATTTATTTTGGCGTTCGTAGGATTTTTAGCCGGATTCGTCTCAGGCATTACAGGAGCCATTGGATTACTTTTTAATAGATTCTACCTACGTTATGGATTAACCAAAGAGCAGATAGTTGCCACACGAGCCGCCAACGAAATTTTTCTTCACGCCATTAAATTGGCCATTTACATTGCGTTAGGCCTTTCGTCAACCCAAGCATTACTATTCGGATTAGCCATTGCTCTCGGTTCAGTAATCTCATCGGTCTCCGTCAAACACATCCTTCCACTCATCAGCGAGTTGTTGTTTAGAAAGATTGGATATGGTGCAATGGTAATCTCTGGTTTGATTCTGATGGGCGAGACCGGGCAAAAGATTGTTAAACAGGATCACCTGGCCTTGTCCGCTAAGATTATTAATGAAAGTTCAGAGACCACAGTGAATTGGCGAAATAGTAATCTCGTATTGGAATTTAATTTTGATGACGGCCTGGAGGTGGAACGCCCTTTATCACCAAGGGATTTACCACCAGAATTATCTGAAAAATATAATGAACTGACGAAAGAATTTGACCATATCATGATCGAGAAAGTATTCCGCTTCAGGAAACCTAAAGCAATCGAGTTTTATTGTTTCAAAAACCAAAAACTGACAAAGTTTGAATTTGAAATAAGCGACTCTGATAAGCCAGTGAGGTAAAGTGAAAACACTTACAAATCCAGATTTTATCCAGAGTTGAAGTGTACCCTTGATCAAAATTTTTGAACTTTTTAGCATGAGAAAATTAGTATTTTTTATTTTTTGCTTTCAGGCAAGTTTTTTAGTCGCCCAGGTAAAAACGGTTACCTTATCAGGTGTTGTTGCGGAAGGTAATTCAAAGCAAAAATTGCCTTACGTAAACGTTTTGGTAAAAGCGGAAAAAGACTCAACGTTTATTTCAGGTACGGTAACAGACGATGGCGGACGGTATAAAATTAGCGGCATTGCTCCGGGTGAATACTTAATTGAATATTCCTTTGTCGGGTATTCTACAAGAACCTCGCCCTTACTGGTAGGTAAGTTAAGCGAATACCTCGATTTAGGAATAACGGAGTTACAAGAGAATGTAACGGCCCTTAATGAAGTAGTCGTTAGAGGCAAGCAGGACGCAGTAGCGGAAACATTGGATAAGAAATCATTTACCGTTTCAGACAACGTAGCCCAAAGTGGAGGTTCGCTCATGCAGGTAATGCAAAATCTCCCCGGAGTGACGGTTAGCAACGAGGGCACTGTACGATTAAGGGGCAGCGATAAAGTGAGTGTACTCATTGACGGCAAGCAAACAGCATTAACGGGTTTTGGAAATCAGCGCGGACTCGACAACATACCAGCCTCAGCCATAGAGCGAATCGAAGTGATCAACAACCCTTCTGCCAAGTACGATGCCAATGGAAATGCCGGGATCATTAACATTATCTATAAAAAAGAAGTGAAGGAAGGCTTCAATGGTAAAGTCGGAATGGCTGTCGGTGCAGGGGCTCTGTGGATCAAGAAAGATAACTATCCAACCATCCGGCCTCAATACCAGGCTACGCCAAAACTTAACCCCTCTATATCACTTAACTACAGAAGGAAAAAGGTCAACCTGTTTCTGCAAGCGGATGACCTTTACACAAAGACGTTAAATAAAAATGAGTTTGTTGATCGATACTATGATAATGGCGATACGATAAAGCAGCAAACAAAAAGAAACAGAACAACCAATATTGTAACCGCAAAATCAGGTTTCGATTGGTTCATCGATGATAACAACACCTTTACGGTTTCCGGTCTTTTCAGCAGCGAAAAGATTCTTGATGAAGGTGATCAGCCATTCTTCAACGGAGATTTGTCTGAGCGTTTGCGCCTGTGGCAATTTCTGGAGGATGAACTTAAAACAACAGCCACCGCCTCGGCCACCTGGCAACATAAATTCCAACAACCTGGTCGGATTTTGAACGCGGGACTTAACTACACTTTCCATCGTGAGGATGAAAAATATTTTTTCACCGACATCATGCCCACCTTTACGGGTCTTGACTCTTTCAAACTCATCTCGGATGAGCATGTTGCTGACCTTACAATCGACTATGTGCAACCATTGAAGTATGGCCGTTTTGAAACCGGATTGAAATTCAGAAACAGGTATATCCCTACCAACATGCAGTTTATTCCCGGGGAAAATTCTCCACTGGATGTGAACGCGGGAGGATGGGCCAATTACAGTGAGGTTATTCCCGCAATCTATGGCAACTACTTATTTGAAAACCGGAACTTTGAAGTGGAGGCCGGCCTCCGTGTAGAGTACGTTGAAATATATTACGAGGTCAATCCCGATCACAATACATACGAGAGCGATGGATATAACTACACTCAACCGTTTCCCAATCTTCGTCTGGCGTACAAGGTAAATGACAACAATACCTTAAGTGTTTTTTATAATCGCAGGGTTGACCGGCCCAATGAAGTTGACATACGCATCTTTCCCAAGTATGATGATGCTGAAATTATTAAGGTCGGAAACCCTGGCCTTCGTCCGCAATTTACTAACTCATTCGAACTTGGGTACAAAGCAAATTGGAGCGAGGGGTATCTATATTCAGCCTTATACCACAAACGGATGGAGTCCACCATTACACGCATTGGAAGTATAGAGCCGGGGAGTACAATTATATACAATATTTTTCAGAATGCCGGTCAGAGTTATTCTTCGGGCATTGAAGTTATAATCGCACAGAATGTCGGTAAGTGGGCGATCTTTAATCTTAACCTCAATGGTTATCAGAATATTATTGAGCCCTTCACTGTAGTGAATAAGTATCCACAGGAAAGTACATTCTCTGCGGGTAGGCAGAAAATTTTCTCGGGAAGCATTAAATTCAATGGTCTCTTTCATTTGCCTTCCAACTACGATGTCCAGTTTAGCAGTGTGTATATGGCACCGGATGTTGTACCCCAAGGGAAAATCTATTCACGTTTCTACATTGATCTCGGTGTAAAAAAATCATTGCAGAAAGGTAAGGGTGAAGTGTTCCTGAACGCTACAGACCTGGCAAATACACTTCGGATTAAACGGGAAGTGAAAGGCGATGGATTTAGTTATGTAAGCACAGACTATTACGAAACACAAGTTTTTCGACTTGGATATACGTACAAGTTTTAGTGAGGTAAACCATTAAACCAATCAAGCCATGCAGACTTGGATTATCTACGCCATTATCTCTATGATTTTTGCAGGACTAACTTCTGTTCTGGCGAAATACGGTCTTCAAAATATCAGCGCAGACTTTGGTCTTGGTATCAGAACTACTGTAATTTTTGTAATCATTACAACTATCAATTTGATTGGAGCTAAATACAAGGAATTTTCTAATCTGACCACATTGCAAATCACACTTCTTGTAGCTTCGGGTATCACAACAACGCTGAGCTGGATTTTTTACTACAGAGCCATGAAGGATGGACTGGTTTCTTATGTGGCTGCTATCGACAAAGCCAGCATTATCATTACGTTATTACTTTCCTTTGTTTTATTGAAGGAACCGGTAACTCCCAAACTATTATTGGGTGGCAGTTTGATCTTGATTGGTATGTTGGTTCTAGTGTGGAAGTAAACTCAGATATTGAGACAAAAAAGTAGAATAAAAGGCCCGATGTTGCGAATCAGACCTTTTACTTGAAATCTTGTATTTAATCCTTGTCGTCAGTGGTCTCGCACTCGCACCCGTTTTCTTCATTCTGGGCGTCATTATGTTCTCCTTCTTGCTCGACATCAACTTCCGTTTTTACGAGGACACCCGTCAGATCAAATTGAGCAATAGTCTCTTGGTTATCTTTAATAAAGAGCGCGCAAAAACCGATCCCGTCCTTATCAAACCAGGTTACGACAGCCATGCCCGGAAAATTGGTATTAAAAGATTCAACCACAGCTTGTGGAACAGTTGTTGCCTCAAGCACTGCACAAAGGTTCTCCGTCTCATTCTTCTCCTTGTCAAACAACCCTTCCATCTGATCACAGGATACAAAAGCTAAAAGCAATAGTATCCACACATAAACAGCATTTCTTTTCATTGTACTTGAATTTTAAGTTTTCAGGCAAAGTATCATCCGATGTTGGAGATTTTCTGGAGCAATTCTGGCTACTCAAAAAAATTTTAAAAAAAATGTAAAACGCTTTCGAATTCAGAGTTGCTCCAGAATACAACCGTTCATTTGATCATAAACGCTATATAAATTATGAAAACACTATTGATTGTATTAGGACTCAGCCTTACAATGTGTCAGGCAGAGGCGCAAAAAGTTAAAAGCAAGGATGTACCAGCTGAAGTAAAAAACACCTTGCAGAAGAGTTATGCAGTAACAGATGCAGATTGGGATAAGGAAGATGGTTCGTTTGAGGCAAATTTTGAACTGAAGGGAAATGAAATGTCGGTACTGATTGACACGAAAGGCAATATTCTGGAAGTAGAAACTGAAATTGCAAAAAATGAGCTTCCCGCTGCCGTACTAAAATCATTGGAGAGTAACTACAAGGATTTTAAGATTGAAGAAACGGCCAGAATTGAAGCAAATGGCGTAGTAACCTACGAAGTGGAAGTGGAAAAGGGAAAGCAATCTTTTGACCTGATTTTCGATTTGGATGGAGTTCTTATTGAAAAGCTTTCAAAAGAAACAAACAAAGATTAATTGCAAACTTTTCTCTGTCTCCAGAATTTCTACAAAATGCAACCGTAAAATTGAAGTATAACGCACTGGAAGGGGTTGAACGTTGAGGGTTAGGTAAACCAGTGTTGTTATAGCCAGCAGGATCGCCTTATCCTGCTGGTATCGTTATAACCCTCAATTACCTATGAAATACCTGAAAACCACCCTGCTTTGCATTATTCTCCTTCGCTCAATTGCACCAGGTTTTGCACAGTTTAATACCAGACTTAAACCTTATCGTTTAGATAATCTTCAATTTACAAAGCCGACCTTGTTAAAATCAAAATCCTTTCAGAGAGCAATTGCAGTTCCACTTCTATTCACCATTGCAGGCCTGTATTCATTGACAGATAATGACATAATTAATAAGTATGAAGTTCAAGAAGAACGCAATGAATGGATTCCAACATATCACAACCATACCGATGATTATCTTCAATATGCGCCAATGGTTGCTGTCTACGGTTTGAATGCCTTGGGTGTGAAAGGAAAAAATAATTTTGGGAATCGTACCGCTCTATTAATTAAGTCTGAACTTATAGTAGGCGTACTTACTTACTCTTTAAAAAGAATCACTGCTGTTCCCCGACCTGATACTGGTCAGCCAACATCATTCCCGTCAGGCCATACAGCTCAAGCCTTTGCTGCTGCCACGTTCATGGCGAAAGAGTATGGTCATAAAAGTATCTGGTACAGCATTGGGGCGTATTCGGTGGCAACTGGAATTGGCGCTATGCGCGTGATGAACAACCGACATTGGGTATCTGATGTGCTGGTGGGCGCAGGCATCGGAATATTATCTACGAATCTGGTTTACCTGACACATCAATATAAATGGGGAAAAAAGAAAGCCGGTGGCCAGACGATGGTAATTCCCACTTACGATGGACAGACGGGGATGGTAAGTATTGTTCATAGATTCTGATGAAAATCGACCAATTTGCAACCCTATTGCATAGTTTTTTCGTTTACTTTTGTGCCATGAGAGTGATGTACTTTCTTTTTGCCATGTACGTACTTGCGCTATCGGTTTATCCGTGTAGTGACAAGGAGACGTGTGCGGATGAAGGTAAAGCTGGCATCACAATCGTTTCTGTTACTGACCATAACCATACCAGTAGTGAGGTCGATCAATGCACTCCCTTTTGCATTTGCGCTTGTTGTGCAGCAAACATTCAGCTCAATCATCAGTTACAGATTACCTTTTCGGATTTGATCCACAACACACAGGTAGCAACACTCTATTTCGAAAGACCTTTGCTTAACAATGCAAAGTCCATCTGGCAACCGCCCAAGATTTAAGCTCCTTAATTTTTTATTCGTCTCTATGACGAAAGCTTCTTTCTGAGACAAACTATTTGTTTCCGCTAAGATAGTTAGGGCTTATCATGAAAAATCACAAACAGAAAAAGAAAAAACTGAAGAACAAGAAAAGCGTTGCCTCAAAGATTATCCGCTACTCGTTGTGGATTCTCCTTGGCCTCATCACCCTTTTCGTGTTGTTCATCGTAATGGTCCTTCCCACTTTAAATTTTAATCACTGACTTATATGTTAGATAAAATCATTCACTATTCGATACACAACAAATTGATCATCGGCTTGTTTACACTTGCCTTGATTGTTTGGGGTGGTTATTCAATAACTCAACTCCCCATAGACGCTGTTCCTGATATTACAAATAACCAGGTTCAGATTATAACGGTAGCACCCTCACAGTCCGCTTTGGATATTGAGCGGCTTGTCACGTTTCCAGTAGAGCAAACAATGGCAACTATTCCAGATATAGAAGAGATTCGAAGCTTTTCACGATTTGGTCTTTCCGTAGTAACGATTGTTTTTCACGATAATGTAGATGTGTATTGGGCACGTCAGCAAGTCAGCGAAAGACTCTCATTGGCGACAAAACTTATCCCTCCCGGTGTTGGCTCTCCTGAATTAGCACCTGTAACAACAGGCCTTGGGGAAATCTATCAGTACATCATACATCCGAAAAAGGGATTTGAAGAAAAGTTTGACGCAATGGAGTTGCGTAGCATTCAAGATTGGATTGTAAGAAGACAATTACTTGGAACCGTTGGAGTGGCTGATGTTGCCAGTTTCGGTGGCTATTTAAAGCAATATGAAATTGCACTTGATCCGGATAAACTGCACAGTCAAAATTTAAGCATAGCAGAAATATTCTCCGCACTGGAGAGAAATAATCAAAATACAGGAGGGGCATACATTGACAAAAAACCCAACGCATGGTTCATCCGAAGTGAAGGTTTGATCAATTCAACTGATGATATAGGAAAGATTGTAGTAAAAAACACAAGCACTGGAATCCCGGTACTCATTCGCGATGTTGGATCGGTTGGTTTTGGTCACGCAAACCGTTTTGGTGCCATGACCTATAATCGTGAAGGAGAAGTGGTTGGTGCGATCGTACTCATGTTAAAAGGCGAGAACTCAAGCGCAGTGGTTAACCGGGTAAAGGAACGCATCAAGCAAATTGAAAAGACACTTCCCGAAGGACTTGAAATTGAAGCCTTTCTGGACAGAAGTCAATTGGTGAGCCGTGCCATTGGAACGGTGGAAAAAAACCTGATTGAAGGAGCACTAATTGTAATCCTGATATTAGTCTTATTCCTCGGTAATCTCAGGGCTGGGTTAATAGTAGCTTCTGTCATTCCTTTAGCCATGCTGTTTGCAGTTTCGCTAATGCATGTCTTTGGCGTTTCCGGTAACCTGATGAGTTTAGGTGCAATTGACTTTGGTTTGATTGTAGATGGTGCGGTAATTATCGTAGAAGCCACCATGCACCATCTGGGGCTACGCAGATCCGTCCGGCTAACGCAGGAAGAAATGGACTTAGAAGTGTATGAGTCTGCATCTAAGATAAGAACATCAGCAGCCTTTGGTGAAATTATCATCTTGATTGTTTACCTGCCTATCCTGGCATTGGTGGGTGTCGAAGGCAAGATGTTCAAACCGATGGCACAGACTGTTGCGTTTGCCATCCTTGGCGCATTTGTTTTGTCACTTACCTATGTGCCCATGATGTCTGCTCTTTGCTTAAGTAAGAACCCTCAACACAAAAGAAATTTATCAGATCGGATGATGGATTTCTTCCATCGTTTATACACGCCTGTCATGCATGGCGTTTTAAAACATAAGATGATCGTGATTGCATCATCGGTTATTTTATTTCTGACAAGTCTCATCACGTTTATGAATATGGGTGGAGAGTTTTTGCCAACGCTGGAAGAAGGCGACTTTGCAGTAGAGACACGCGTACTCACAGGGAGCAGTTTGTCATACACAATAGATGCCGCCAGCAAAAGTGCTGATGTAATCCTTCGCGAATTTCCAGACGAAGTAAAAGAAGTGGTGGCTAAAATTGGCTCCTCAGAAATTCCGACAGACCCCATGCCGATTGAAGCTTTCGACCTCATGATCATTCTAAAAGATAAGAGTGAATGGACAAAAGCTCATGGACGTGAGGAGCTGGCAGAAAAGATGGCAGAAGAACTCGAAGTAGTGGCCGGAGTTACCTATGGTTTTCAACAGCCGATCCAAATGCGTTTCAATGAGTTAATGACGGGAGTGCGTCAAGATGTAGCCATAAAAATATTTGGTGAAGACCTAAGTGTTCTTACGGATCTCTCTGAGCAGATTGGAAGTATCGTGAACACGGTCGAAGGTACGCGCGGCTTATATGTGGAAGAAGTAACGGGACTTCCTCAAATTGTAATCAATATCGATCGCGATGAAGTAGCCAAATATGGATTGGCTATAGAAACAATTAACCAGACAATTAACGCTGCCTTTGCAGGACAAGCCGCAGGAATAGTTTACGAAGGAGAAAAGCGTTATGATCTTACAGTTCGATTGGCTACTCAAAATCGTCAAAGTATTGAAGATGTTCGCAACCTTTTTGTTACTTCTCCAAAGGGCGAACAAATTCCACTAAAGCAATTAGCGGAAGTTGAATTCAAAATTGGTCCAAATCAGGTTCAGCGAGAAGATGCCAAGCGAAGAATAATTATTGGATTCAATGTGGCAGGTAGAGACGTGGCGAGCATTGTCAAAGAAATTCAACAAAAGATTGAAGTGAAAATTGATTTCCCTCCGGGATACTATCCTACCTATGGTGGTCAGTTCGAAAATCTCGAAAAAGCACAGGCACGTTTAGCTATTGCAGTGCCCGTAGCTCTATTGCTCATCTTTCTGTTATTATTCTTCACGTTCCAATCCGTAAAACAATCTCTGCTAATCTTCACCGCCATTCCAATGTCGGCAATAGGTGGTGTGTTTGCTTTGTTGCTGCGTGGTATGCCTTTTAGTATTTCGGCAGGCATCGGGTTCATTGCTTTGTTTGGAGTAGCTGTGTTGAATGGAATTGTTTTGATTGGAGAATTTAATCGCTTGAAAAAAGAGGGAATGACTGTTCTAAATGATATTGTCTTAAAAGCAGCACAAGTCAGACTTCGTCCGGTATTGATGACAGCAGCAGTGGCTTCACTTGGATTTTTACCCATGGCGTTGGCAACAAGCGCAGGTGCGGAAGTGCAAAAACCTTTGGCTACTGTAGTGATTGGCGGCTTGATAAGCTCAACACTACTTACTTTGATTGTCCTGCCTTGCCTCTACATCTACTTTGAAAAGATTGGTACTAAAAAATTAAACGAATCATCGTTATGAAAAAGATAATCACAGCCTTATTAACGATTTCCTCTCTTGTGGGCTTTAGTCAATCAGGCAAAATTACTATTGACCAAGCGGTTGACCTTGCCTTGAAAAATAATTCGGGGATAAAGGCAGCCCACTATGATGTGCAGTCGCAAAGACAATTTAAGAAAACATCTTTTGACCTGCCAAAAACAAATGTCTCTTTGGTGTACGGTCAATACAATAGCTATTCGAAGAAAGACAACAACTTCACAATTTCGCAAAGCATCCCCTTTGCAGCCCTCGGAAGTCAGGGTGCACTTAATCGTTCTTTGATTGCTTCTTCCGAACTAAGGAAGGCCTCAACCGAAAATGAATTGGTATATCAGGTAAAACAAATTTACTATCAATTAGCTTTTGTCCAAGCAAGGCACAATCTCTTACTTCAGCAAGACAGCATCTATGAAGGATTTCTTAAATCAGCATCCCTTCGCTACAAAACAGGGGAAACAAATTTGCTTGAACAGACAACAGCAGAAACACAACGCAATGACGTCAAGAACCAGCTTCGTCAAAATGAAGCCAATAGTACAATACTTCGTACGCAGTTAAGAACGTTGTTAAATAGTGATGTGCTTCCTGAGATTTCTGAAAGCCCGCTGACTGCTCTTTTATTCAAGGAATCACCCGACACTACTGCCCTTGCCGCCAATCCATCATTGGCCTATATGCGCCAACAGGTAGAAGTAGCAAAGCATCAGAAGAAGGTTGAATCTGCCAATTTTGCTCCTGATCTTTTGGTGGGATACTTCAATCAGACATTGATTGGCACTGTGGATACCGAAACTGGATCAGGAAAAATGGCCACAAGTGGAGATCGGTTCTCCGGTATTCAACTAGGCATTTCAATACCACTTTGGTTTGCCCCTTATCAAGGCAGAGTGAAAGCTGCAGAATATAAGAAACAACAGGCGCAAAGTAGCTATCAATACTTTCAAACCAATCTGCTTGGGCAATTGCAACAAGCCGCTGAGCAATACACGAAAAATAAAAACAGCCTCGACTACTATCGCGCATCCGCTTTGCCAAATGCAGACCTCATACTGAAGCAATCACAAATTGGTTTTCGGGCTGGGGAAATTGATTACGCTGTTTACCTTCTTGGCGTACGCAATGCGATCAGCATTAAAGAAGGTCATTTGCAAACCTTGAATGATTACAATCAAAGTATTATTTACATCGAATTTTTATCAGGACTTAAATAGAATAGCCATGAACAACATACATAAAATAAGTCTCATACTTTTTGCTTTTATCGGATCAGCATTGATTATCTCGTGTGGAAGCAAAACAGCAGCAGAAGAAGCGGTAACAGAGGATCACCACGCGGAAGAAGAAAATACCGTAGAGTTCACTTCCGAGCAATATAAAACAGCGGGGATTGAATTGGGGAAAGTAGAAAACAAACAAATCAGCGGCACTATTAAAGTAAACGGCAAACTGGATGTGCCACCTCAGCAAATGCTAAGTGTTTCAGTACCACTTGGTGGGTTTTTAAAAACAACACCTTTGCTTCAGGGTTCAAGGGTAACTAAGGGCCAGGTAATTGCCACAATAGAAAACCTTGATTTCATTCAATTGCAGCAAGATTATATTGAAGCAAAGAACCAATTTGAGTTTTCAAAAGCCGACTACGACAGACAACTGGAATTGGCCAAAGAGAACGTCAACGCACAAAAGACTTTGCAGCAGGCTAAAACATCATTTGTAAGTTGGCAGGCAAAAGTGAATGGTCTTCGTGCGAAACTAAAGGTAATAAACATTGACCTTGCAGCCTTGGAAGGTGGCGCTATGACAAGTACCATCAGCCTTTACTCAACAATAAATGGATACGTTACAGCAGTAAATGTTAACCTCGGAAAATTTGTTAACCCAAGCGACATCCTTTTTGAAATTGTCGATACCGAACATCTTCACGCGGAGCTTACTGTGTTCGAGAAAGACGCACCTAAACTCAAGATAGGTCAGAAAGTGCGCTTCACACTAGCCAATGAAACGAAGGAAAGAATGGCAACCGTTTATCTCTTAGGTCGTGAGATAGGCCCCGACCGAACTATTCGCATCCATTGTCACATTGATAAAGAAGATACCAATTTACTTCCCGGCATGTACCTGAAAGCGATTGTAGAAACAGGAGGACTGGAAGTTGCCGCTTTGCCTGACAAAGCCATCATTGACTACCAGGGAAAGAAATATATTTTCTATCAGTTGAATGAACAACCGCACACCGCGTTGGAAAATGAAGATCAAAAGGAACATGACAAAGAATTTCATTTCAGGATGATGGAAATTCAAATAGGCAATAGCGAAATGGGTTATACCGAAGTCATTCTTCCAGCAGATTTTCAAATCGCAACCAATCAAATTGCGGTTAAGAATGCCTATACCATTCTTTCAAAAATGAAAAACACCGAAGAAGAAGGACACGGACATTAAACTTGACGTATGAAACTCTACTGGAACATGCCTGACGGTTTGAAGATTCATTACCGCAAAGAACTCGAACTTTATAAAACTGAGCTTGACAAAGGAAACCTTCAAGTAGCATGGCGACATTTGGAGCGTGCGCACATTCTTGGTCAGCCCTGGCCGCACGAACATTCTCATGTCCATTGGATCATGCTGAAGTTTGGCATATCCATAAAAGACACCGGGGAAATTTTCGGACAAATACCAAGATTGCTAATTGGTGGAGTGAAGTCATTTGTGGGGAATATTCCCGTTGGCAATACGGGAGGAGCAAATGTACCTCCGCTACAACCAATGGAAATACCAAATGACCTTGCCGAAATACTGAAACCTTACAGAGACACGCAATGATAAACACAGATTCCAACCATAAGCACACCTACGATGAGCATGGCCACATGACCTGCTGTACGCTGGAAGACAAAATAAATGCCAAAGCAGAAAAGTATACAGAAGATGATGGGCACCAACATGATGCATCAGGTGAGAGCAACCTGAAAATGTTTCGGTCTCCGATCATAAGTCTCGCATTGCTTCTTTCTGCAATTGCTATGGACAACTATATCACCGCTCCATTCTTTACAGGATGGCTTAGGGTTTTATGGTATGTTGCCGCTTACATTCCTGTCGGGTTCCCGGTCTTGAACGATGCATTCAAGGCTATTGTAAAAGGTGAGTTCTTCACTGAATTTTTATTGATGAGCATCGCCACAATAGGCGCTTTCTCAATTGGTGAATTTCCGGAAGGAGTAGCAGTGATGTTGTTCTATGCTATTGGTGAGGTTTTTCAAACACTTGCTGTCAAACGTGCCAAACTGAATATTAAAAGTCTGCTTGATCAGCGACCAGATGAGGTAACTGTCGTAGAGAACAATCGAACCAAAACAATCAAAGCAGAAAAAGCCAGTATCGGTTCGGTGCTCCAATTAAAACCTGGAGAAAAACTGGGGCTGGATGGCGAACTTCTTTCGGAAACCGCATCATTCAACACCGCTGCCCTTACCGGGGAAAGCACACCCGATACAAAAAACAAAGGCGATATTGTGTTAGCTGGTATGCTCAACTTAAACACGGTGGCCTTGGTGAAAGTAACTACAGCCTACACGGACAGTAAGCTTTCCAAAATCCTTGACATGGTGCAGAACGCGGCCTCGCAAAAAGCTCCTACCGAATTATTCATCCGTAAGTTTGCACGATATTATACTCCCGCAGTAGTAGCATTAGCCATCCTCATCATTATCATTCCTTACTTCGCAGTCAATGACTATATATTTCGCGATTGGCTGTATCGTGCCTTGATATTTTTGGTAATCTCTTGTCCGTGTGCGTTGGTGATCTCCATTCCGCTTGGCTATTTCGGTGGTATTGGTGCGGCCTCCAAAAATGGAATCTTGTTTAAGGGAAGTAATTTTCTTGAGATCATGGCAGGTATCCAAAACGTTGTGATGGATAAAACCGGAACACTAACCAAAGGTGTTTTTAAGGTGCAAGAGGTAGTGATCAAGCAAAATTTCGATAAGGCCGAAGTGCTACGTCAGGTAAATGCGCTGGAAAGTAAGAGTACGCATCCCGTGGCAACCGCAATACATGAATATGCAGGCCCCGTAGACAGTTCAATAGAAATAACCAATGTAGAAGAAATTGCAGGTCATGGATTGCGCGCAATAATCGGTGGCAAAGAGTTGTTGGCAGGTAATTTTAAGCTGATGGACAAATTCTCTATTGCCTATGATATAGATCTCGCTTCTATTGTTTACACGGTTATAGCCATTGGCTATGACAAGAAATTTGCAGGCTACATTACGATTGCCGATGAAATAAAAGAAGATGCAGCATCGGCCATAAAAGCGCTGCATCAACTTAATGTGAAAACCACCATGCTCAGTGGCGACAAAAGCTCTGTCGTAAAAGTTGTGGCAGAAAAACTGGGTATTGACAACGCCTTTGGCGACTTACTGCCGGAAGATAAAGTGAAAAAAGTAAAAGAGATAAAAGCTACAGGTGGTACCGTGGCCTTTACAGGCGATGGCGTAAACGATGCCCCCGTTGTTGCACTTAGTGATGTGGGCATTGCCATGGGTGGCTTGGGAAGTGATGCCACCATAGAAACTGCGGATGTGGTTATACAAGACGATAAACCTTCAAAAATCCCAATGGCAATTAACATCGGCAAAAAGACCAAACAGATTGTATGGCAGAACATAAGTCTGGCCTTTGCAGTAAAGGCAGTTGTACTTATTCTCGGAGCGGGAGGGTTGGCAACCATGTGGGAGGCTGTGTTTGCCGATGTTGGAGTGGCATTATTGGCAATTCTGAATGCCGTGAGGATTCAGCAAATAAAATTCAGTTAACCTTTAAATTACTGTTTGAATGAAGATAATTACTCGAATAGGGCGATTTTTTTTAACTGTTACCTCCATATTCAATGGAATTATGTAAACCCTTACCATAAATATATAAACCCAAATCCAATAAAAATCCGTTACATTTGACAGCGCAATGAAAAGCCTCCGCACCATAACATCCCTTACACTTGCCCTGCTGGTATTCGTTTCGTCAACCAGTTTTATGGTGGGTATGCACATTTGCAGTGGCGAGGTTCAGAACATTGCGTTGTTTACTAAGGCTGAGGGCTGCGAAAAAGAGAAAAAACTTCCTCCTTGCCATCGCCACGAAAAAAGTTCTTGCTGCGATGATGAAGCCATCGTGCATGAAGGTGAAGATTTTAATGCCTCCTTCTCTGAAGTAAGTATTCCTCCGGTTTCTTTTGTAGCTATTGTCCTTCCAGCAATTATTCTTTCAGAGATTATTCCGGTTAACTATCTCTCGAAAGTAAAACACTTCAATTACGACACTCCGTTGCGAGCGTGTGACCTAACGGTTGCCCACCAAGTTTTTCTGATTTGATTTTTCTTCTTCCCTGAAGAGTATTCACTCTTCATAATGTCGCTTTATACCTAAGCGACCTCTGATTTTTCTATTTCTATTAAGTTTCCACATCATGATTGAAGGATTAATCTCATTCTCCCTTCGCAACCGCTTTCTCGTATTGTTGGTTGCCATCGGGCTATTCGCCTGGGGAATTTATTCAGTGCGCATCAATAAGATTGATGCCATTCCTGACTTATCCGAAAACCAGGTGATTGTATTCACCGAATGGATGGGTCGCAGCCCGCAGATTATGGAAGACCAGATTACGTATCCACTGGTCACCAACCTGCAAGGCTTGCCACAGGTTAAGTATGTACGCGGTTCATCCATGTTCGGGATGAGTTTTGTTTATGTGATTTTCAATGACGAAACCGATGTGTATTGGGCACGTGAGCGGGTGCTTGAAAGATTAAACTATGCCACTCGTCTTTTGCCGCAAGGCGTTACACCCACGCTTGGCCCCGATGGAACAGGCGTTGGCCACATTCTCTGGTACACGTTGGATGCACCCGGTTTGGATTTGGGCGAACAACGCGCGTTGCAAGATTGGTATATAAAATTCGGATTGCAGAATGTACCAGGTGTAAGTGAGATTGCTTCTTTTGGTGGTTTCCAAAAACAATATCAGGTAACCCTCAATCCCAACAAACTCATTTACTATAACCTGTCAGTGCCCGAAGTAATTCAGGCGGTTCGCAACAACAACAACGAAGCAGGCGGTCGCAAATTCGAAATCAACGACATCGGTTATATCATCAAAACTACCGGCTACCTCAAGTCAGTAGAAGAAATTGAAAACATCTCGCTCAAAACCGTAAACACAACACCTGTAAAAGTGCGCGATGTGGCCACGGTGCAAATGACGGGCGAAACTCGCCTCGGTATTTTCGATGAGAACGGTGAGGGCGAAGTGGTGGGTGGCATTGTGGTGATGCGCTATGGCGAAAATGCTGATGAGGTGATTAAAGCTGTGAAAAAAAAGATGGATGAGGTAGCGAAGGGCTTGCCCAACGGTATGGCGTTCAACATTATGTACGACCGCAGCGAGCTGATCGAAGAAACTATATCATCCATCAAAACCACGCTCATCGAAGAAATGATTGTGGTATCGCTGGTGGTAATTATCTTCTTGTTCCATTGGCGGAGCGCAGCCAGCATCATCATTCAGATTCCGATTACCATTGCCACAAGTTTCATTTTGCTGAATGCTTTTGGTGTCACGTCCAACATCATGTCCCTAACAGGTATCGCACTTGCCATCGGTGTGATTGTGGACAACGGGATTATCATGGCCGAGAACTCGTACAAAAATCTGTCGCACCGCTTTGCAGAACTGAACCCAGAAGAAAAGAAATAAGCTATGGTTAAGAAATTATTTTCACGCAACTACAATAGGATTGATGAGCAGGAGCGGCTTGATATTATAGAGAAGTCGAGCAAGCAAGTTTCACGGGGGGTATTTTACTCCACCATCATCATCATTACGTCCTTCCTTCCGGTATTTATGCTTACCGGCCAGGAGGGTAAATTGTTCCATCCACTCGCTTATACCAAAACATTTATCATGTTGGTAGATGCGCTGCTGGTGGTAACATTGGCACCCGTTATCATTTCCTTTTTTATGAAAGGAAAGTTCACAGATGAAAACAAGAATCCTATCAACCGCTTTCTCGAAAGAATCTATGAACCCATCATACGCGCCTGCATGAAGTGGCGCAAGACAACGATTGGGATTAACATTCTGGCCTTGTTGGTGAGTATTCCACTGTTGATGAGCCTCGGTTCGGAATTCATGCCGCCTTTGGATGAGCAATCCATTTTGTTCATGCCCGTAACGCTGCCCGATGTTTCGAACGAGGAAGCCAAACGCATTCTCCAGGTGCAGGATAAGATTATCAAATCCGTGCCTGAAGTTGATAAGGTATTAGGCAAAGCAGGTCGTGCCAGTACTGCCACCGATAACTCTCCCATCAGCATGATCGAAACTATTATCATGCTCAAGCCAAAATCAGAATGGCGTGAAGGCATAACCAAAAAGGATATTGTTAATGAGCTTGATGCCAAGATGCAGATACCTGGAGTGGTGAATGGGTGGACGCAGCCGATTATCAACCGTATCAATATGTTGGCTACAGGTATTCGTACCGATGTGGGTATAAAAGTATATGGACAAAACCTGGATAGCATTTATATGCTGTCGGAAAAAGTTAAGAAATCATTGGAAGGAATTCCAGGCGTGAAAGATTTATATGTCGACCCTATCACAGGCGGAAAGTATCTGACCATTGACATAAACCGTGAGGCACTTGGTCGCTATGGTTTAAGTGTGAATGATGTGAACATGATTGTAGAATCTGCTATTGGGGGTTCTCCCATCGGCCAAACCATCGAAGGCCGTCAACGGTTTTCTATCAGCGTAAGGCTTGCACAGGATTACAGAAACAGCATCGAGCAATTCAATAGAATCCCAATTAAAACACCTGCGTTAGGCACCATCCCGCTTTCTTCTGTTGCCACCATAAAATTTGAAAACGGCCCACCGATGATTACCTCGGAGAACGCCATGCTTCGCGGGGCTGTGCTCTTCAATGTGCGCGACCGCGATTTGGGCAGCACGGTTAAGGAAGCCATCGAAACACTGAACACTAAAATGGGCACTATGCCGAATGGTTATTACATAGAGTGGAGCGGTCAGTACGAAAACCTGATTCGTGGGCAGCGAACACTCATGATGATTTTGCCCATCGTATTACTCATCATTTTCGTTTCGCTTTACCTCGCGTTCAAATCCATTCGCGAAGCATTCTTCAGTTTGATTACCGTGCCCTTTGCATTGATTGGAGGAGCCTACATGGTGTACTTCTATGGCGTGAACTTGTCTGTGGCTGTGGCCGTGGGCTTCATTGCTTTATTTGGGATTGCTGTGGAAACCGGTGTTGTGATGATCATTTATTTAAACGATGCCATGCAGCAATTGGTGAAGCTTCGGGGCAACTCAAGCGAAACCATTTCCATGGAAGAGTTAAAAGAGTATGTGATTGCCGGAGCCGCCAAGCGTCTTCGCCCGAAAATCATGACGGTAAGCGTTGCCCTGTTCGGCCTGGTGCCTGTGTTGTGGTCAACGGGTGTAGGCAGTGATGTAATGCAGCCCATAGTATTGCCGATGATTGGCGGTGTGCTCACCTCCTCTACGCACATCTTGCTTGTAACCCCACTCATCTTTTTGATGACGAAAGAATATGAACTCAGAAAATTCGGAAAAATGGAAGTGTATGAAGTGCATCATTAAAATAACGATACTGTTTACAGGTTTCTGTTTCGGGTTAGTCACCTCGGGCAATGCCCAGGTGATTAGCCTGGACAGTGTATTGCGTGCCATTGACCAGCGCAACCCCATGCTCCAGGAGTATGACAACAAGGTGAAAGCGTTGAACACATACACAGAAGGTGCAAAAAGCTGGATGGCACCAATGGTGGGTGCCGGAACGTTTATGACTCCATACCCCGGCCAGATGTTGATGGACGAGCGCGACAAAGGCTCTGTGATGATTTCAGTTGAACAAGACATTCCTAACCCCGCCAAGTTGAATGCGAATAAAAACTATTTCGCATCACGGGCTTCTGTTGAAGAACAAGGCCGGGCAAGGCAATTCAACATGCTAAGGTCGGAAGCCAAGACTCTGTATTATCAATGGCTGGTCTCCGAGAAGAAAATGAATATCCTTCAGGAGAACGAGCGCATCATGGAATTGATGGTGAAGATTTCGCGCATTCGCTATCCGTACAACCAGGGAAGTCTCGGCAATATTTATAAAGCGGAAGGCCGCTTGTACGAAGTGAAGAACATGCAAACCATGACACGCGGTGACATTGAAGAAAAACGTTTTCGGTTAAAAGGACTGATGAACGTTTCACACGACACGCCCATCGAAGTGGATACAGCTACACGAGTTTCATTCGAAGCTAATCAGCTTATGTACGATACGGCTACACTCAGCAATCAACGCAGTGATGTAAAACAAATCAATAAGACTATTGATGTGATGCGGTTCAATCAAAAGTTACAACAGTCTCTGGCAAAGCCTGATTTCAGAATTCGCTTCGATCACATGCAGCCCTTGGGAAATATGCCAACACAATTTACGGCAATGGCAATGGTTTCTATTCCAATTGCTCCGTGGTCATCTAAAATGTATAAGTCGGAAGTAAAGGGAATGGGATACGACATTGAAGCGATGAAGCGGGGTCGCGAGGCCATCTTGATTGAAGCACGAGGAATGTTAGCCGGTATGGCTGCACAATTGAACCGGATGCAGGAGCAGTTGAACAACTACGACACCAAAATTATTCCTGCACTTCGTAAAAACTATGAAACACTTATGCTTGCCTACGAAGAAAACCGCGAACAACTGCCCATTGTAATTGATGCCTGGGAGGCTTTGAACATGGTGCAGATGCAATACCTCGAAAAAATGGAAGAGTACTATAACATGATAGTAGCGTATGAAAAAGAACTTGAAAAATAGTCGACAGTTGTGGTCTGCGGTCTGTGGACTGTGGACATTAGCCGTTATAATTCTAATGATGACAGCCTGCTCATCCGACAAGCAGGCAGAAAACGCAGACACCTACATCTGCCCCATGCACCCAACGGTTGTGTCGGACAGACCGAGCACGTGCCCTGTGTGTGGTATGGACTTGGTGCGCAAAGCGAGAGCTGGCGAGGAAGTAGAGATAACGGAAGATTTGGCACGTTTAATAAAATCACCTAACGAAGTGGTTATTGCTTCCATTAAAACAGTGAAGGCTGAGTATAAGTCTTTGGCAGCCACTGTTCAGGCGCAAGGTGTTGTTACTTACGACACACGCTATGTGTACAACATTCCGTCCCGCATTGGTGGCAGGTTAGAGAAAGTCTATTTGAAGTATGCTTTCCAACCTGTGCGCAAAGGCCAAAAAGTGGCCGACATCTATAGCCCTGAACTGCTGACTGCACAACGTGAACTGCTTTACCTGACGGAGAATGATAAAAGTAATGAGGAGTTGATTCGTTCAGCCAAAAGCAAGTTGCTTTTGTTGGGAGCTTCCGAAAAGCAAGTGGATGAAATTATGGCACGAAAAGAACCGGTGTATACCTTTTCTATTTTCAGCGGATATGATGGATATATTATTAGTGATAATCAGCAGGCACCTGCAATGGTTACTGCATCGTCCCCGACCGCTTCATCAATGGGAGGTGGCATGAGTGATGCCGGCATGGGCTCCACTCCGCAGACGTCTGCACCATCCACTCCACAACCTAACGCAGAATTGATTCGTGAAGGCGGATATGTTACCACAGGCCAGCCTTTGTTTAAAGTTGTGAATACTTCCGCGCTCCGTGTAGAACTCAACCTTGCTCTAGCGCAGGCAGGTTCAGTAAAAGCAGGCGACAAGATTTTACTTGACTTGGGCAATGGCAAAACAGAAGAGGCGAAGGTAGATTTTGTTCAGCCTTTCTTTTCGGAGGGTGAGGAATTTATAAAAGTAAGAGTGTATGTACGCAACTCCGATTTGCGTATCGGCCAGTTAGTTTCTGCCACGCTGCAATTTACAACCAGTGAAGCACTGTGGTTACCAAAAGAAGCCATACTTGACATGGGGGTAGAAAAAATTGCTTTCGTGAAAGAACGCGGTGTGTTCAAACCAAAGAAAATTATCACAGGCATTCGCACTAACGGTTCAATCGAAGTGAGGCAGGGGCTTGCTTCATCCGATGAAGTAGCCTCGAACGCACAGTATATGGTGGATAGTGAAAGTTTTATAAAATCGAAATAGCATGAAGATTGAAGTATATATTTTTCTGATTGGTGCTATTCTCTCCGGCTGTACTAGCGGGAAAAAAGAAGACCACAGCGATCACACTGCCGCACAAGAAAGCACGGCAACGAAGTACACGTGCCCGATGCACCCGAATGTAGTGCAAGACGGGCCGGGTACATGCCCTGTGTGCGGCATGGATTTAGTTCCAATGAATGCCACTGGTGCAAACGAAGGCAATGGTTTGATGTTAACCGATAGCCAGATAAAACTCGCCAACATCACAACACAAAAAGTTTCGGTGAAGCCAATTGGCCAAACGCTGGTGGTAAATGCTCGGCTTATGGTAGATGAGGAGAAGACAACCATCATCAGCAGCCGCACCACAGGTCGAATTGAAAAACTCTTTATTAAAGAAACGGGGCGTATGGTAAAACAAGGCGAACCGCTTTATGAAATTTACAGTGAAACCCTGCTTACACTCCAGCGCGAATACCTGCTGGCCCTTGAGCAGTATGAGGCACTTGGTAAGGAGGAAAAGCGTTACGAGAGTTTTCTGAAAGCCGCAGAGAGTAAACTCTTGCTTTATGGCCTCAATAAAAAACAAGTGGAGCAATTGGCATCCGCGAAAACTGTCCAACAGCGCATTACTTTTCTTGCTCCTGCTGGCGGTATCATTGAAGAGATTTCGGTGGCCGAAGGTCAATATGTAAATGAAGGTGACCGACTCTATCGTATTGAAAACATTGCTTCGCTGTGGCTTGAAGCAGAACTCTATCCACACGAAGCGCGCTTTGTTAAAATGGGCGATAAGATCAGTGTTCGTGTAAGTGGGTCGGAGTCAGAAACTATCACGGCAACTGTAAATTTTCTAAGCCCTGAATACCGTGCGAATTCACAAATCACGGTGATCCGTGCATCGTTGAGTAATTCAGATTTACGTTTCAAACCGGGCATGCAGGCACAGGTATTCTTCACGCATTCATCGCGTGAAGCGTTGGCCATTCCAGTAGATGCCATTATACGTGATGGCAACGGTACACACGTGTACGTACAATCAGAGCAGAACACGTTTATCCCGCGCATGGTAAAAATTGGTGTCGAAGATTTTGAACAGGTGGAAATCACATCCGGTCTTGAGGAAAATGAAATCGTGGCCGTGAGCGGTGCTTACCTGCTTTACAGCGAATTGATTTTAAAGAAAGGCACAGACCCGATGGCGGGTCATAATCATTAATAATATGAAGGAGTGTTGTAAACCAGCCTTTGAAAACAAACCCAACCCCATAGCAAAATGGGCGAGGCTGGCTCTGTATATCGTCATTGCCGCGATTGTACTTGTTGCGGCTCTCAGTCAGTTTAAACTTTAAAATTTTAACTAATTACATACCAAGCAACTATGAAAACAAAATCTATTTTCTTCTCGCTTTTATTCGCTGCCGGTTCATTGGCTCTGCTCAATTGTGGAGGCAAGAAAGAGTCAGCCGATGCGCACAATCATGATGCCCATGAACACCAGGACAGTGCACAACACGTTTCCGGCACATCAAATTATGTTGAAGCTGCCGAGCCAACCTTTACGGTGGATGCCGCTTTTCAACAGCAATTGGCAGGGGTGTTTACATCCTATGTCACACTGAAAGAAGCCTTCGTCTCTTCTGACGCTGCTAAAGTAAAAGCAGAGGCGGGCACCACACTAACCACTGTTGGTAAAGTAGATATGAAGTTATTAAATGGTGCTGCACATAACGACTGGATGATCTACCTCAATGGGCTTAACACTTCTCTTCAATCCATTCTGGCTACTGAAGATATTGAAATGCAACGCGAAGCACTCAGCACACTGTCAGATAATCTCTACAAGAGCATTAAGGCATACGGGCTGGGTGGCACTAACGCCTATTACACGTTTTGTCCGATGGCATTCGACAATCAGGGTGCATTTTGGTTGAGTAACGAAGACAAAATCCGGAATCCTTATTTCGGAGATAAGATGATGACATGCGGTGAAGTAAAAGAGAAGTTGAAGTAAAAGTCAGGTAATGTCCGATAACAAAAACTATATACCTGCCCTAAAGTACGATTGGCTGACACGCATCTACGATCCGGTGCTTCAACTGACTATGCCGGAACGAAAGTTTAAAAGCGCGTTGATCAACCAAATGAAGATTCAAGCCAACGACAAGGTACTTGACTTTGGCTGCGGATCGTTGACGCTTTCCATCATGGCTGCTCAGAAACACAGGGAAGCTGAATTTCACGGAGTGGACATTGATGAAAAGATTCTCTCTATCGCAAAGAAAAAAGTAGTGGGAGTCGGAATAACGATTCAAACGAAACTTTACGATGGAGGACGACTTCCTTATCCTGATAGCTACTTTGATAAAGTCATGTCGAGCTTGGTATTTCATCATCTCACCCTGCGGCAGAAGTACGGGGCGTTGGATGAAATCATGCGAGTGCTTAAACCGTCAGGCACGGTGAACATTGCAGACTTTGGTAAACCGGCCAATGTGTTGCAGCGAACGGGCTTTTATGCAGTTCAGCTTTTAGATGGTTTCGAGACTACGCAAGACAGTGTGAAAAATGTATTGCCTAATGCCATTCGCGAAACAGGTTTTCTAAATGCAGATGAAACCGGGGTTTTTAATACGATGGTCGGCACAGTAAGAATTTTCAGCGGCCTAAAACCGAATCATTCGATATTATGAAACGAAGAGAGTTTATTAAAACATCGGGGCTTTCAGCCATCACTGCATGGGCAGGTCCATCATTATTACTTAGTGCCTGCCATACGGAGGAAGATATGATAGGTGAAGACAACTGGATTGTGGAGGGCAGTTTTAATCAGCCGCTTTTCAGGCCTGCCATTGTTGAAGGCAACACAACACTAAATGTGCAGACCACAACCGCACAGATGCTAAACAATTCTTCTTCATCAATCCTTTCCTATCGAAATGGATTGTTGGGCAATACCATCAAAGCTACGAGTGGCGAAACCGTGAGTGTTCAGGTTCAAAACAATTTAAGTGAAGAGACCAACATACATTGGCATGGGTTGATTGTGCCGGAAGATATGGATGGGCATCCGAAGGATTTGATTGCCGGAGGCGGTTCATTCACCTATACACTTCCTATTAATCAACGTGCGGGAACGTATTGGTATCATCCGCATCCGCACGAAGCCACTGCACGACAGGTGTTCAAGGGGCTGGCAGGAATGTTTATTGTAACGGATAGTGAAGAAGCCGCACTCAATCTACCATCTGGGGATTTTGAAATACCGCTGATCATTCAGGATAAACGTTTCTCCGGTTCATCGCTCGACTACTCACCGAGTGAAGATGAAATCATGACGGGTTACCTGGGTGAACATATCATTGTGAACGGTATTTATGCACCGGTTGCAAGCATTGCAAAGGGCTGGCAACGATTGAGAGTACTCAACGGCTCAACAGCCCGCGTATATAATCTCGCATTTTCTAATGGAATGTCTTTTCATGTGATTGGTGCAGATGGCGGATTGCTGGCTACACCTGAAAACGTAAATAGCCTGATGTTGGCACCCGGAGAACGTGCCGATGTGCTGGTTGATTTTTCGGGAATTGCACTTGGTCAATCGGTGTATTTACAGAGCAAAAAATTCAGTCAATACAACGTACAAGGCAGGCAGCAATTCAACATCATGAAGTTTGTGATGGCGCAAGCCACTGCACCAGCCTTCACCCTTCCGGCAACTCTTTCAACGATAAACATGATTCCCGTTGCCTCGGTAGTTAAGACTCGCACGTTCGACATTGCGGCACTGGTCGGAGGTATGGGTGGTCACGGAGGTATGGGCAGGCATTCCATCGGAGGAAAAACATTTCAGATGGACAGAGTTGATGAAACCGTGCAAGCGAACACCACCGAGATATGGGAGTTCGATAACTGGATGGGTGATGAAATCCATCCGATGCATATACATGGTGTACAGTTCCAAATACTGGAACGCACGGGTGGTCGCGGAAATTTAATAGCCACCGAAAAAGGTTGGAAAGATACAGTGCTAGTGATGCCGGGCGAAAAGGTGCGCGTGATTATGACCTTTCCCTCATACACCGGTGTATTCGTTTTTCATTGCCACAACCTAGAACATGAAGACGATGGCATGATGCTGAATTTTGAAATCATTTAAAACAACGTAAACAAACACAACTATGAAAACTAAATTGATAATCGCTTGCCTCGTTCTGGGTAGCTGGGCAGCCAACGCGCAACACGACCATGCTGGTCACGGTGCCGAAAAGAAAACCGACCAGAGTATGGTTATGTTCAAAGACGCCACACTGGGCAAAGCCTATGAGCACTATCTGCATCTGAAAGACGCCCTTGTTGCATCCAACCAAGACGAAGCAAAAAAGGCCGCGGGTGAGTTACAAAAGTCATTGGCAAACGTAAAAAATAGTAAAATGGTGGCAGATGAAGTTGCCAAAGTAACAGCCGCAGCCGATCTCAATGGTCAGCGCGAAGCCTTTTCCGGTGTAAGCGATATGATGGCTATGTTAGTGAAAGACGGAAAACTTTCTATGGGCATGATCTACTTGGAGTATTGCCCCATGGCCAACAATAATAGTGGTGCATACTGGCTCTCGAACGAAAAGCAGATCAAGAACCCCTACTTCGGTGATAAGATGCTGAAGTGCGGTAGTGTGAAAGAAACGATTCAATAAACTAAACAGCGTTTAAGATGAAAAAGCAATTTGTATGGGTAAGCATGATAACATCGACACTGATGTTTTCTTGTATGGAGCACGAAATGGACAAGAAAGAATTGAATATCAATTTCGATGCAGCGTATATAGTTAATGGAGAGTCAAACTCCATTTCGGTTATCAACTTATCCACTGATGAAGTAGCTGGAACTATTTCGCTGGGCGATGAATCAATGGCCGGACATGGCGGAATGACTGATGGAATTATGTGGCCACATCATGCCTACATTAACTCAACCAAGTCGATTTTGGCAATAGGTGTGCCGGGAACAGATTTAAGCGCAGGCCATGCGGGCGGTATGGATAACATGATGGGAAAGGTAGCATTACTGGATGCCGTGAAGGGCACAGTTAGTCATGTTATTGAGTTGGAAATGATGAACCACAACGCAGTATTCTCGCCTGATGGAAGCGAAATCTGGACATCACAAATGGATGAAATGGGAACAGTGGTAGTTTATAACGCAACTACCTATGCACTAAAAGCAACCATTGAAGTAGGAGCCGACCCAGCAGAAGTTACGTTTTCTGCCGATGGTACTGTTGCATTTGTTGCCAATGGTGGTTCAAATACCGTCACAGCTATTAATCCGTCAACCAAACAAGTTATTTCTACGATTGACGTTGGTGCAGACCCTGTGGGTGCATGGACAGGTTCCGATAATCGCATGTACGTTGACAATGAAGAAGGACAAACTATTTCTGTTGTTAATGTAGGCACGCTGGAAGTTGAGGCAACAATCGACCTGGGTTTCATGCCCGGTTTTGCCGCCTACAACGACATGCACAACGAACTTTGGGTTACTGATCCAGACAATGGAAAAGTACATTACTGGATCACCGATGGAGGCACCTTTACACATGGCGGAGTATTTAACACTCGCGCTGGCGCACACGCCATTGCCTTTACAGCCGATGAGATGAAAGCGTATGTTTCCAATCAAGGTGATGGCTCGGTATCGGTAGTAAATGTCAGTACGCATACCGTTGCCAAAACCATAGCCGTTGGCAAAAAGCCAAATGGCATCGTGCTAAAACAATAAAATTCAACTAACTACTAAAACTATGAAAGTATCATCATTTGTATTGCTGAGTCTTTTGGTATGCTCTGGTGCATTTGCACAAACCGATGAGCAAAAAGTAAAGGACGTTTTATTGTCCTATAAAAATGCCCTTGAAAAACTGGATGTAAAAGGAACAGATATTTTGTTTGTTGCCAATAGCCAGATCATTGAGTCGGGCAAAGTGGAAGGTACGTACCAAGACTATCTCGCGCACCACATCGGCCCGGAGTTGGGCGACTTCACTTCTTTTAAGTTTGACCCCTACAATGTGGCAGTAACTGTTACAGGTGACTATGCTTTTGCCGTGGAGACGTACAACTACACCATTGTACTGAAAAAAGATAATTCCGAAATCAAACGAAAAGGTGTGGCTTCGTCCTTTCTGAAAAAAGAAAATGGTGTGTGGAAGATTGTACACATGCATAACTCATCGCGCAAGCCTTAGCAAAAATTAAGTGAATAGTCCGAATGAACAAGCAAAAAGTCAAACCAAAAGCGAGCACACAAAAGAAGAAAGTGAAATGGCAAGAGTGGACAATCACCACACTTGCCTTCACTTCTGTAGGTGCAACCTTGATTTGGATTGTCATGATGGCTCACAATTCGGCTCCATCATTGGATGATCATACGCACAGAAACGACTTTCCCGAGCCCAATGTATTAATTGCTTCTAGCAAGGTTTGTATGTCTACCGATGCATTTATGAACGGGAATACACAAATGGTGGTGCCCAATCTGGGTGGCACATACTATGCTTGTAGTCATCAATGCACAACAGCACTTCAATCAAACGAAGCCGAGCGCTATGCGATTGACCCCGTAAGCAAAAAAAGAATCAGCAAAGCAACAGCCTTCATTTGCTTACACCCCGACAAGTCAGGCAAAGTGTGCTACTTCGAATCGAAAGAGAATCACCTTGCCTTTATTAAACTTTACAGACCATGATAAAGTATTTTTTAATTGCCTTAGTAACGGTTGCTTCTTTCGACCTTTTCGCTCAAAGTGGTGAAGCGATAGTTGGTGAGTGGCTCACCCAAAACAGTGAAGCCCGTGTAACGATTTACATAGAGCATGGAAAATACTTTGGAAAAATCGTTTGGATAAAAGATAGTAAGCAATCTGCTCAGCTAAACACTCTAATTCTTGCAGATTTTGTTTTCGATGCAAAAGAACAGGAATGGAACAACGGCACTGTGTTTGAGCCCCGGCATGGCCACAAGTCATCAGGTTATCTCGTATTGAAAGATGCGAACACCCTTAAGGTAACAGGCTATAAAGGTTTTCGGTGGATTAGTGATTCAGAAACATGGACACGAGTAAAGTCGAAGTAGTGTAACGAACCAGCCTGCATGATGGAAACACAAAAACTCTTCGATAGCATTATTCGCCAATACAAAGACGACCCCGCTTCGGTTTATAACACATGGTTTGTCGGTAACGAAGAACGCCTGAAAGCTTTTCGCGCTATCAGGCGGGGTGTGTTGCAGGTGATTGACGATATCAAAAATGAAAAGTTTGGAAATGACTTCAAGGGTTCATCGCTTGAGTTTGTGCTCAGCGCCATCACGGAACAAAAGCAGGTGTTTGAAGGCGCTGCGCATCCTTTTTACTGGAAACCAAAAATGCGCATACCCGACATTTACGAGAATCAACAAAACAAGAGAGCATTCGGGCAATTTTTAGAAAACTGCTTGTATGCAACTAAAGAGGAGCAACTCATCCGTGAAATTATCAAACTCGATGAACTAAAAATCAAAGGATTAGGCCCGGCTGTAGCCAGCATTCTTTACTTTTTACATCCCACCATCATTCCACCTTTTAATACTGCTATCGTAAATGGTTTCAATTACCTGTTTCGCGATAATAAGAAGCTGGGAAGTTGGCAGGAATATTTGAAAATGCGGGAGGTTATTATGAAGACTAATGCTGACAACAAGGCGCAGTTGTCCAACGACCTGGGAGCAATAGCAGGATTGCTATTTGAAATC
This sequence comes from Cyclobacteriaceae bacterium, assembly GCA_019638395.1. GTDB lineage: Bacteria > Bacteroidota > Bacteroidia > Cytophagales > Cyclobacteriaceae > ELB16-189. The sequence continues at coordinate 65,162 of JAHBTX010000002.1, read as the reverse complement.
GGTTCTAAGAACATCATCATCGAAGGACAGGTTTTATCAGAAGAGGAGAAAGCCAAACTGCTAAAGCAATACGACAAGCGTCATAAAGAAGTATTGAGCGAAAAGCATGAAGAAGATCTGCATACCGAAATGCAGTATCACCTGCTGAAGGTAGGTAAAGCACTAGGTTACGATTCTATAGCTGCCACCAACGATCGGGGAAAATGCTATGGCGAAGTAAACTTCTCGTTTATTAGTCTCAGCGAGTTTCCGAAACTTCCGCTTGACAAGGAAACGCTTTCTACAGTTCAATTGATAGACGTTATCTGGTTTGAAAAAAATACCAACACGCCTGTCTGTGCATTTGAAGTGGAAAAGAGCACGTCTATCTATTCAGGCATCCTGCGGTTGAGTGATCTGGCCTTTTCGTTCACTGATCATCAAACTTCGTTATTTATTATCCTGCCTAATAGTAGGGAAAAGGAGGTGGTGATGCAGCTTAATCGCCCCTCCATTAAAAACTCTAACATCCAAATCAAATACATTCTATTCTCCGACTTGCGTGAGCATTGCGATGCCCTCTGCAAGTTTGGAGACAGTCATCACATTTTAGAGAAGATTGCAAAGACTGTAAACCAAAACACCTAAACCAACTTATCATGAAAACTATTCTTTTAAGTATTGTAATTCTTTTTGCCTCACTGTCAGTAGTCCTGGCACATGGCGGCAAGAAGCACAAGAGGGATTCTGTTAAAACAGCCGACTCGATAGCGATGGCTCAACAGCATATAGCCGGAGACACTGTTCATCATCATGACGAAGGCATGACGCATGACGAAAAGAAAATAACAGCCGACCTTGCAGATTTTCCTACGCTCCATCCCCTAATCGTGCACTTCGCAATTGTGCTGATTATTGTAGCAGCAGCCATGCAACTGCTCAACCTGTACTTTATGAAGAAAGAAATTTCGTGGATTATTACGGCCATTCTTTTTGCAGGTGTATTGGCCGCATGGTTTGCCAGCAAAAATTTCCATCCGCATACCCACGGCTTAACAGAACACGCCAAGCAGGTGCTGGCACAACACGATAGGTGGGCCGACTGGACAGTAAATTCCGGAATTGTAGCCTTGATTTTACAACTCTTGAATTTGTTTCTGTTCAAAAACATGCGATGGGCGGCAGCAATAATTGCAATGGTACTTGCGGTCTCGGCCTACAGTGTGGCGCGTGCCGGTCATTATGGTGCCCAGTTGGTGCACATTGAGGGCATCGGCCCACAGGGGAAATATCTTGAAATGGAACATGAGCACTAAAAATTTAAATCTTTTATCCATAGGGGTCTGTATGCTGCTTACCGTTACAGCATACATGCCTTTGCTGGCTCAGCATAACAACATGCACAATACCAAGCCCACGGCTTTAGGCAAACGCGCGGAGTATGATCTCTACATCGATCACCTGATGGTAAACTACACCGGCAAAGAAAAAATGGGCATGGCAATTAACGGGGGCATACCGGGGCCTGTGCTGCACTTCAACGAGGGCGACACAGCCATCATACGCGTACACAACAAACTAAAGAACGAAGAAACATCTATTCACTGGCACGGCTTGTTGCTGCCAAATGAAGAAGACGGTGTACCCTACCTCACTACCGCGCCCATTAAAGCAGGCCAGACGCATACATTCAAATTTCCACTTATTCAAACCGGTACATACTGGTACCACTCGCACACTATGCTACAGGAGCAATCCGGCATATATGGCTCGATTGTTATTCATCCGCGTGGGTGGAATGAATCAATGAGTATGAAAGAGCATGTGATCATGCTCAGCGACTGGACGGACGAAAACCCGCATGAAGTGTTACGCAATTTGAAGCGTGGCCTCGATTACTATGCCATCAGAAAAAATTCTGTGCAAAGCTGGGGCGAGGCGCTGGCCAAAGGCTACCTGAAAGACCGCGCCAAAACCGAGTGGATGCGCATGCCCGCCATGGATGTTTCGGATGTCTACTACAACCGCCTCTTCATCAACGGAAAATCAGATGAAGTTTTTGCCAATGTGAAGCCGGGTGATTCGCTACGTCTGCGCATCATCAACGGTAGTGCATCGTCATACCAATGGGTGCAATATGCCGGTGGCAAAATGAAAGTGGTAGCTGCCGATGGTATAGCTGTTCAGCCTGTGGAAGTTGATAAGATTCTTGTTGCCATTGCCGAAACCTACGATGTGGAAATAAAAATTCCGGACGATGGCATGGCCTACGAATTCCGCGCCACTGCACAGGATATTTCAGGCTATTCCTCGCTTTACTTTGGAAACGGCATGAAGATGAACGCACCCACACTGCCCAAACTCGACTACTTTGCCATGATGCGCGAAATGAACAATATGGGCAACATGGTGGGTATGGACATGCCTGCCCGTCCGTCAGGCGGGAGCGATATGAAAGGAATGAAAATGGAAGGCGAACACCAAGGCCATGACATGGGCAATATGAAGATGGAGAACATGGACATGAAGACAGACACTACTATGAAAGACATACCCATGGACACGTCCATGATGCAGATGAAAATGGATACCACATCCATGAAAGAAATGAACATGCAAGACACTGCGATGAGCAACATGGATATGTCGAAAATGAACATGCCTGCCCGTCCGTCAGGCGGGGGCGATCAAAGCGAAGTCACCTTAACCTACGACATGCTCCGCTCTCCAACGCCAACAGTCTTGAACGATAAACTACCCATGCGCGAAATCAAACTAAGCCTTACCGGCAACATGATTCGCTATGTGTGGTCGTTCGACAATAAAACACTTTCGCAATCCGATAAAATAGTGATACGCAAAGGAGAAAACGTGCGCATGATTTTAGTGAACAACACCATGATGCGCCATCCGCTGCATTTACACGGCCATTTCTTTCGGTTCCTAAATGCGCAAGGTGAGAACTCGCCCCTGAAACACACCTTCGACATCGCCCCCATGGAAACCGTTACGATTGAGTTTTATGCCAACGAAGAAAAGGACTGGTTCTTCCATTGCCATATTCTCTATCACATGATGGCCGGTATGGCCCGTGTGGTAAGCTATGAAAACTCGCCACCTAACACGCAGCTTACTCCGAAAGATCAAAAGAAAATTTTCAAGGAAGACCGGATGCTGTACTTCTGGGGTCAGACAAAAATTGCAACGGATGCCGTGTTTGGATTTGCAAACATTGTTGGTAACCGTGGAATTCTCGGCACTACCTATCGCGTGAGCTACAAGAATCAATACGAGTTTCAACCCGACTACCAGCGTTTTTTGGATAAACGACAATTTCTTTCAGCTTATGTAGGTGCAGATATCCGAAATACATTTCAGGTGACTGAAAACGGAAAGCAGATTGACCGCAAGGTTGGCGTGTTGGGTATGCGCTACTTGTTACCCATGTTCGTGCAATCTGAGTTACGAGTTGACCACCGGGGAAATGTTCGGTTTCAGCTTTCGCGAAACGATATGCCTATAACAAGGCGTTTGAGATTAAGCCTGGTGGGCAATTCGGATTGGGAGTACAACATTGATTTTGACTATAACATTGGTAAACGGTTTTACATTCACGTGTCTTACGATTCAGATTATAAATACGGTGCGGGATTAACAGTGGTATGGTAAGATAGATTCTAACAATGATTAATTGCAAACAATAAGTCTATGAATTCACAAAAAGCACATTGGGAAAAAATTTATGAGACCAAGGCAGAGTCCGACTTCAGTTGGTTTCAATCCTATCCACAGACATCGGTTGACTTCATCAGTCTGTTTAAGTTACCGAAGACCGCAAGCATCATAGACATCGGTGGTGGCGATAGTCATTTGGTAGATGCATTGCTCGAGTTAGGCTATTCCGATATTACGGTGCTTGATATTTCAGCCAATTCCATTGAACGTGCGAAAGCGAGGTTAGGAGAAAAGGCAGCATCCATTCTCTGGATTGAAAAAGACATCGTTGACTTTATTCCACAACGCTCTTATGATTTTTGGCACGACCGCGCTGCCTTCCACTTTCTCACCACCGAGATCCAAATCATAAAATACCTCGCCATTGTGAAGCAGGCTATAAAACCTGGTGGGCATTTGGTGCTCGGTACCTTTTCCGACAAAGGCCCCGGCAAATGCAGTGGCTTGGAGATAAGGCAATATACGGAGACCTCAATGTCTGCATTATTTGAAAAAGATTTCATGCGGTTAAAGTGTAAGGAAGAAACGCACACCACCCCATTCAACACGCAGCAGAATTTTGTCTTCTGTAGTTTTCAGCGAACCTCAATTCCTATACTATGATTAAAAATAAAAACATAACGCGAATGCGGTGCGGCTCTATTGCTTTAATGGTATTTGCATTTTGCTTTTCGAGTTGCAGTTCGAAGAAGGAGAATACTGGCATCATTAGCCTTGAAGATGTAAAGCTTTCAACTCTCACCGGGCAGAGTATTGACACGGATGAATTTGAGGGTAAGGTGGTCTTTATAAACTTCTGGGCAACCTGGTGCGGTCCCTGCATTCAGGAAATGCCGTCTATTGATAAAGCGCAAGCATTAATGACTGGCAAGAACGTAGTGTTTTTGCTCGCCTCCAACGAAGATCCCGAGCAAATCGAACGCTTTTCAAAAAAGCACGATTACAGTTTTCTGTATGTGCAATTGAACAACATGGAAGAATTAAAAATCCCGGCCTTGCCCACAACATTCATTTTTGATGCTGAAGGTAGGTTGAAATTCTCAGAAACAGGCAGCCGCATGTGGAACGAACCAGTAAACATTGAACTCATTACTAAAATAATAAACCATGAAGAATAGCATATCTTTTTTTGCTTTGTCGATAGTATTATTGACGTCTTGTTCAACAAAGACTAAAGAAGTCAAACAACAAGCGACAATAAGTCTACTTGAATCTCCAGCTCAGGCAGAAAGTGGTGAACCTTTCCTGTTCACCTATCAGGACAGCATCGTCTATCTTTCATGGATTGAGAAAAAAGAAAAGCAATCGACATTCAAGCTTGCCAGCCTTGACAGGGGTAAATGGACAACACCGGTAACCATTGCCTCAGGCAACTCATGGTTTGTGAATTGGGCAGACTATCCCATGATGGCGAGAAATGAAAGCGGGTTCATCGCTCATTTTCTGGATAGAAGCGCTGACGGAAAATTTACCTACGATATAAAGTTCACGACTTCCGAGTCAATAAACACCACTTGGGCAAATCCTAAAATTCTGCACGATGATGGTAAGCAGGCAGAGCATGGCTTTGTTTCGCTGGTGCCGTATGACGACAAGTTTTTTGTTACGTGGCTTGACGGTCGCAACACGGTGATGGAGGGAATGGAAAATATGGATCATGATCATCATGGTGAGATGAGCCTGCGGGCGGCTGTGCTTGATGCAAATGGAAATAAACTTCATGAGTGGGAGCTCGATAGAAGAACGTGCGATTGCTGCCAGACAAGCGCTGCCATCACATCTGCCGGCCCGGTAGTGATTTATCGCGACCGTTCAGATGAAGAGATTCGCGATATGTCGATAGTACGTTTAGTGAATGGTGAGTGGACTGCACCCCAAAGCATCAACAACGACAATTGGAAAATTGCGGGCTGCCCGGTAAATGGCCCGAGGGTTTCGGCCATCGGAAATACGCTTACCACTGCTTGGTTTACCATGGCTTCGGATACCGCTAAGGTGAATGTGATGTTTTCTCATGATGGCGGGGAGACTTTTGGAAATGCAATTCGCGTGGATGAGGGTAGTCCGATAGGCCGCGTTGATATTGTGTTGCTGGACGAGCAGACTGCTATAGTTAGCTGGATGGAGGGAACAGAAATCAAGGCGGTCAAAGTTCGAAGTGATGGAACAAAGGAGCAATCGGTTACCATAGCCGCATCATCCGAGTCACGTTCCAGCGGCTTTCCGCAAATGACAAAGTCCGGTGACAAACTCATATTCGCCTGGACCGATTCGAAAGAAAAGTCAATAAAGTTAGCCTCCCTTAGTATGTGATCCCTGAATTCCAACTATCGTGTTTAAATAAAAGTATAATCAATATGAAACGAATAACAATAGTAGTCTTATTAGTAAGCCTCGTGGGGTTAGCCCAGGCACAACTTAATATCCCACCGGCCAGTCCGGATGCCGAGTTTAAGCAGCAGATTGGCTTTGGAGAAGTAGAGGTAAAATATTCCCGCCCAAGTTCTCGCGGCAGGGTAATCTTCGGGGGGCTTGAACCGTACGGTCAGATGTGGCGCACTGGTGCGCATGATGCCACCACCATTCGATTTTCGGAAGCTGTAAAATTAAACGGCAACGACATTCCTGCTGGCACGTATTCTCTCTTCACCATTCCCAATCAAAGTGAGTGGACAATCATAATCAACAAGATTGCTGAAATGCATGGCACTTCCGATTATACACAAGAGCAAGACCTCGTGCGTTTTGCAGTCAAGCCGGAAAAATCTGCTCGCTATTATGAGACCTTTACCATTGAAGTAAATGATCTTTCGAAAGACGAAGCCGGATTGTTTTTGCTATGGGAGAACACCCAAGTGAAACTCACCATCAAAATGAATGTGGATGAAAAGGTGATGGCTGAAATTAATGATAGGATCAACGTAAAGAAAGAAGATCGTGCAAGTCTTTTCTTTCAATCCAGCTCCTACTACTTCAACAACAATAAAGATTTGAAGCAGGCTTATGTCTGGGTTCAGGTGGCCAACAGCAAAGCGCAGGATGCCGCATATCTACAACTACAAGCAAAGATTGAATCGGCAATGAACGACTATGCATCAGCTCTAAAAACATTGAAAGCATCTACTGACTTGGCAGTAACCAAGAAACTTGATCAGATTATTGCGGCAAACGAAAAACTGAGTGCTGAATGGGCAACTAAACCAAAAAAGTAGAACGATGAAATTTGTATTGATTTCCCTGCTTGCCTTGTTGTCTTTTTCTGTGGAGGCACAAAAAACCGACATTGATCTAAAGCAAAGCAAAATAGAATGGACAGGTAAAAAATTAGGTGGTGAACATTATGGTAACATACAACTGTCTTCTGGTCACCTTACATTCAATAAAAACAAATTGGTAGGTGGTACTTTTGAAATGGACATGGCCAGCATTACGTGTGTGGACATTACCGATGATAAATCAAACAAGCGGTTGGTAGATCATTTGAAGTCTGAAGACTTCTTTTCCGTGACACGGTTTCCAAAGTCATCATTCATTATCACTAGGGTTGAGTACAAATCAGCAACTGAATACCTAGTAACCGGAGATCTCACTATAAAGGACAAAGCAAATCCCATTACGTTTACAGCAAAAATCAATGCGATGAGTACTCAAACTATTGCCGAAGCTACATTGGTGTTTGACCGAAGTAAGTATGATGTCAAGTTTGGGTCACAATCGTTTTTCGAAAATCTGGGCGACAAGCTTGTCTACGATGATGTGGATATGACTGTAAAGTTGGTATTACTTACAAAGTAACAATACGATGAAGGCTAGTTCAAGAACTCTTTGGGCATCTGTATTATTTTTCTTCTGGAGCAATGCATCAGCTCAAGAAGTGGTAAGCTATGTAAAGGTTGTGGGCGCTATGAAAGAAGTCATGTGGAAAGGCAAGCTTTCAGGCACCATTGACCTTGACACCATATCAAATAAGCAACATTTATTCGGGCTCGGGCCGGTTGAGTATTTAGCAGGGGAAATCTTGATTATTGATGGAGAGGCTTATAGATCAACGGTGCTAACCGACTCCACTATGAAGGTAGAAGAAACCTATGCGATAAAAGCCCCATTTTTTGCGTACGCAAATATTATGAACTGGACACAAGTAATCCTACCCGACAGTATTCAGTCTGCTCAACAGTTGGAGCAATTTCTTGAGCATACCACCAAAAAACAAAACCATCCATTTCTGTTCCGATTTACAGGGGAGATTGAACAAGCTACCATCCATATCGTCAATCTGCCAAAAGGATCAACAGTAACTTCATCGACCGATGCTCACTTGGGGCAAAGGAATTTTGTATTAGCACACCAGCTTGTGGAGATAGTAGGATTTTTTTCAACAGCGCATAAAGGCATTTTCACACACCACGATACTTACCTACACATGCACCTGATCACATCCGACAGACAAAAGATGGGACACCTGGATGAGGTACGATTTAAAAAAGGAACGATAATGATAAGTCATCCATAATATAAAGTACATGGAACATCAACACGGAAATCAACAGTTTGGTTGCCCTATGCATCCGGAAGTAGTGAAGGACGCACCCGGCAAATGTCCGAAATGCGGAATGGACTTGGTTCCGCTTTCAAATTCAAAAGAAGAACATTTGGGTCATCAACATCGTGTACAACATGAAAGTGAACACGCACATCCGCACATGAAGGTTGAAAAGCATTCGCAGCATGAGCATCAACACTCTGGTCACTCTGGCCACGCCCACCATGCCGGAATGATTGACGACTACAAAAGACGATTCTATATCGCCCTGGCGCTGACCCTACCTATCGTGGCACTTTCACCTATGATTCAACATTGGTTGGGGGTGGATTGGATGTTTACCGGGTCTTCGTATGTACTCATGTTGCTCTCGTCCATCGTTTACTTCTATGGCGGATGGCCATTTCTCACCGGCTTAAAGGACGAAGTGAAATCAAAATCGCTGGGCATGATGACACTGGTAGCGGTCGCGATTACCGTTGCCTATGTATATAGCGTGGCCATCGTCATGGGTTTACCCGGCATGGATTTTTTCTGGGAGTTGGCCACATTAATTCTCATCATGCTGTTGGGGCATTGGATCGAAATGAAATCCATTATGAGTGCATCGCGTGAATTGGAACTGTTGGTGCAGCTTATGCCCTCGGAAGCGCACCTCATTCATGACGAGCACATCACGGAAGTGAAAACAGAAGACCTGAAAGCCGGGGATATTATTCTCATTAAACCGGGTGAAAAAATTGCTGCTGACGGAATCATCACTGAGGGTAATAGCTACCTGAATGAATCCATGCTCACAGGCGAATCAAAGCCAGTGGAGAAATCAAAAGGCGATAAAGTAATTGCTGGATCTATTAACGGTAACGGGTCACTTAGAATAGAGGTATCGCATGGAAGTAAAGACTCTTATCTCGCGCAGGTAATTAAGTTGGTGCAGGATGCACAACAAAGTCAATCCAAAACGCAACTGCTGGCTGATAAAGCAGCGGGTTGGCTTACCATCATCGCATTGGTATCGGGTGCATTAACGTTTATTGTCTGGCTGAGTCTGGGCAAAGATTTAGCCTTCGCGATGGAACGCATGGTTACGGTAATTGTAATTTGCTGTCCCCATGCGTTGGGCCTGGCTGTTCCGTTGGTTGTTGCACGTTCAACGGCCATTAGTGCTCAAAGTGGGTTACTAATCAAAAACAGAACAGCTTTTGAAAATTCCAGAAAGATTACGGTTTTAGTGTTTGATAAGACCGGTACGCTGACGCTTGGTAAATTTAGTGTGGCAAGGTTCGATTCATTAAGTGAAGCTTACAATAGTGATGAGGTATTGGCTATCGCGGCAGCGCTTGAACAAAATTCCGAACATCCCATTGCAACTGGTATTGTAGAAAAAGCGAAAGAACTCAAACTTTCGTTGCCTTCCATTACCGACTTTAATGCGATAACCGGTAAAGGAATACGGGCCAACTGGAACGGAAAACAGGTTAGGGTAGTGAGCCCTGGTTACCTGAAAGAGCATGATATGAGCATTCAGCCACCGGCATCCTCTGAAGCCGAAACTGTTGTATATGTAGTGATTGAAAATCGAGTCGCTGGAGTGATTGCTCTTGCTGACGAAATTAGAAAAGAATCCCCGGAAGCCATTAGAATACTTCGTGCCAACGGTATCAAAACACTTTTGCTCACTGGTGACAATAAAGAGGTAGCCAGAAAAGTAAGCGAATCGCTGGGCATGGACGGCTTTATGGCCGAAGTACTTCCACATCAAAAGCTGGAAAAGATTAAAGAGCTTCAAGAGAAGGGTGAGTTTGTAGCTATGACAGGCGATGGCGTAAACGATGCGCCCGCACTTGCGCAAGCCAATATTGGCATTGCCGTAGGCTCTGGTTCCGATATTGCTGCCGAAACGGCTGGTATTGTGTTGGTGAACAGCAACCCCAAAGATGTGGTGAATCTTATTTTGTTTGGAAAAATTACCTACAAGAAAATGATTCAAAATCTTATTTGGGCAACTGGCTACAACGTGATTGCCTTACCACTGGCCGCAGGTGTTTTATATAACTTCGGAGTTATGCTAAGTCCTGCAATGGGTGCCGTGTTAATGAGCGTGAGTACGGTAGTAGTTGCTATCAATGCGCGGATGTTGAAGGTGTAGTCTGCCTATACCATGATACACATTCAGATTTTTGACGACCATGCCACCTTCATCAGTCCCGCTATCCATACTGATAGGCACAAACACCACGCCCTGGAAGTAATAGTAAGTATGGGACATGAAATACAAATTGCAGACGCTTTTGGAAATACCTTCACTTCGCAGGCCGCAGTAGTATTGCCCGACCAACTCCATCAAACCATAACCACGGGCGAAGCAGCCTTTATTTTTATTGAACCGGAATCGGATTTGGCAAACACAATTCTGACGGCATTTAAACCTACTCAATCCGTTCAATCCATTGAAGGGAGAATATCAGAAGCAGATATAAAAACGTTTACTGAGGGCAGTATACCCCCGACATTCACAAAAACAATCAAATCTCTTAACCTGATTGACGACCGTATACAGACAGCTACCGACTTTATTCGCTCTCATATCACCACACATGAGTTTAGCCTGGAAATTTTGGCGGAGATAGCCTGCCTTTCCACCAGTCGCTTCACACATTTATTCAAAGCCCAAGTCGGCATTCCGATACGCCCTTTTATTCTTTGGTGCCGGATGCGCGTAGCTGTTACCTCAGTGCTTTCGGGCATGACTCTTACCCAGGCCGCACACGAAGCAGGTTTTTCTGACACCGCCCATCTGAGCCGCACCTTTATGGATATGTTCGGGGTGAACCCCTCTACGGTTTTGAAACAATAGCCAGTTTATTCAAGCATAGGCATTTCTTTCTAGAGACTTTGCACAACAAATTCTTCGGCTATGAAAAATTTTTTCCAGTATTCAATATACCCTGTTTTTATGCTATCCGCCTTCTTCTCTATCATCTGGCTAATGAAAAGCGGCACTAATCAATACCTGTCTACTGTACCCATTATTGCAGTGTACGGCTTGGCAGCCCTACTGCTTGAGCGCTGGATGCCATTCGAAAAAAATTGGGTAAATGGAACTGACTGGAACCTCGACTTTACGTATTACATCATCAATTATCTAATTAAAGTTTCTGCCCAATTTACGCTCATCTGGCTTGCTGTTTGGATACCCTTTCCACAATGGTTCCCTACCACATTGCCATTTTGGATGCAGGTACTATTGGCACTCACAATTATTGACTTCTTTCTATTCTTTGTTCATTGGCAGAGCCATCGCTATGGGTGGTTGTGGAAACTTCACGCCATCCACCACAGTTCCGAACGCTTGTACTTTCTGAATGGAGAAAAGCGGCATGCCTTGCATCAGATTCTGGAAGGCAGCCCTGGAATAATTTTGTGTCTTGTAATCGGTACGCCCCAACCGGTGGTGGTTGTCGCATTGGCTATTCTTGCCATCAACATGATGATGCAACATACCAATCTGGACTACAAGGCTGGCATTCTGAAAAAGTTCTTTTGCGTAGCTGAACTCCACCGCTGGCATCACCGTGCAGACTATAAAGATGCGCAAGTAAATTATGGAGCATGGCTAACAGTGTGGGATCATATTTTTAAGACCGCATACGACAATCCAAAAATTTATCACACCGATGGTATTGGTGAAATTGGAATCAAAGAAGAACCAAATTTTCCACGCACTTATTGGAAACAGTTTTGGTATCCGTTTAAGTAGGCCAACATGAGTAGTCATTTGAACGTTAAATGCAGAACGTTTTCAATTTTCTTGCCCAACCTTTTTTCAAGCCACCGTGTGAGTTTACCGGTTTTATTATCAGCACCAACAAAACCAAGACCGGGAACAGCTATGCATTGACAATTCTCCGTAAGTAGCCGCAGTTCTTTTTGTGAATCCACATAGACCAATCCTGTTTCCAAAAGGCTTACTACAAATGGCTCAACCTCTACCTCTTTTCCTATTTCGCTCATCCACGCATTTATTTTCGTTAGCCTTAAGAAACTATACTTGCATAAATAGGCAATCACATGGTGTTGCTCAATGGTTAAGGACGCTGGCTCCCAGGGTCTTGTTGGCATGGTTGAAGTAAAATCACTTTTTGGCAAATCTGTGTACTCATAATTCCAACCTCTCTGTCCTTTTACATTCACCATATTGCACGACAAAAATCGATTGACGCTTTCCACTTCCAGGTCATCGCCAAAAATTCCTGCATCCAGGTTGAACCGATACGACAATCGGCTCCAAATTAGTTCAAGCAAATGCAGTATAGGTTTACCGGAACTGGAATTGAAAAAAGGCCACTTGCCGTTATCCATGGGCGATATGTAGGGCATACCATTTCCCTTCAGCAAACTAAACTGATCATTGATAATCAAATTTGGAAAATGGAGGGGGCTGAAGCCGTGCGTGAATCTATTTTCACCAAGAAACTCATAGAAGCCTTTTCGTAAACTTTTCTCCGAATTGTAACCTCGATAGCCGATCACAATCCGTAGGGGCAGATAAGCTTCTGCGCGAATGCAGTTAAAAATGTTTTCCTGTGTAGTGCTTTGAAAGAACTTTCTCAAAGGCTTACTGCGGTGTACACCTGTTTTGAAAATCCCGACATAGGCATCTCGCAACAGACGTTTACTATACTGGTTTTCATTCTCTAACTCACAAACATCATATACATTTTTTAAGTTGAAGTACGCATCGGACAACAGTTGTTTGTTCAACGTCTTCTTAACTTGAAATACCGCTATCACGTGCTCCTCAAGCACTACATACTTATCCGCAAATGGCAATTTCTTTCCTTCGCCTTCAATTAAAAGCACATCCATCTCGTAACTTTTTTCACCTTTCGAATTTTCGATGAAGGAACTCGTAACGATGTTCAGGTTTAACCCTTCGAAAACTGCCTTTTCTAAAACAGATTTGGTTAACCCTTCATACATATCGCCAATAGTGGGCCTATGTGTAATACCGGAACTGTCAATTATGGAGCGACCGGCCTCAATCAATGACTCTACTAAATCTTCAACGGTACGAATCATGGTAACTCTTAGTATTTAAATTTAGCTTAAACAGACCGGTATGGCAAAATCCCTTCTAACTGGCCATAACCCAACCTTTTGTTGTATCTTACCTAATGAAAAATAGTTCTGTCCGTTGGTTACAACGCCTTGCTTTATATGCCGGAGACGCTCGACAACGAACGATTTCGATTGCTGCTGTGTGCAGTGCCCGCAAAGGCCATTGACTATCTCTACCGCTACTACTATGAGGGGTTAGTAGTACTATCACAAAAGTATGTACAGCATCGACCCACTGCCGAAGACATTGTGCAGGAAACATTCGTGCATGTGTGGGAGAACCATAAAACTTTAAGCCAGCCGAATGAGCTGCCCTTCTATTTCTATCTCGCACGGGTGGTCAAAAACAAATCCATTTCACAATACAAAAAGGCAATCAGGCTGCAAGAAAACTATGCTCAGTTTCTAAATGGAAATCGCGTTCCGTCTGTAGAACAAACTGTGGAGGCACAGATAATTGATCAGGAGATCGCAGAACGCATCAAGGCACACATTGATACATTCCCTGACCGGGAAAAGGAATGCCTTACGATGAAAATCGATCACTTGATGACTACCAGGGAAATTGCTGCCGAGTTGGGCATAACTGTAAAAGCTGTGGAGCGGAGTATTACCAGTGCCCACAAACGCCTGCGTAAATGGGCTCGCAAGGAGTTCTAAAAATAAAAATTCAAGTGAACATAGGGTATGAAGAACTTTACAGGAGTAACTAAAACAAACGGATACTATGGACATAGCCCAAATGGTTAAAATTTTAGAGGGAAAAGGCAGTGAGTCCGAGCTCAACGCGTTTAGCCATTGGATGGCCATTAGTGAGTTGCATAGGCAAGAATTCAAGCAGGTACGCCAACTTTGGCAATTGGCTCAAGGCCCCTGGCCAACCACCACGAACCAACTTCCGCTACTGCGAATTAAGAATTTAATGAAAACCCGGAAGCGTATGCTGAACTACAAAAAAGGGTTTGTTGCGATGACCTGTATCCTCTTACTCTCAATTGTTATAAGGTTATGGTGGCCTGTTTCCGTAGCATCAACGCGTGCTGACGAATCGCTGGCGTTCGATCATACTTCGTTGAAAGAAGTAGCGGTATTGCTGGAAACAAAGTTCAATATTGATATTCAGATAGCGGAAGCGGGAATAGAAGCCTGTTTATTTACGGGTTCATTTTCGAAGGCAACAACATTACATGATATTATGCATGCCATTTCCCTCTCGTTAAGCGTAAGTGTCTCAGATACGCGAAGCGGGTATGAATGGAAAGGCACCGGCTGTTGATTTTTTAAACTTGTTGCGAAGTTTTACAACCACTAAAACGTAGGCAAACAATGAACGCACGGTCATGCACCGAACGGTTAAATATGAGTTGCTCTCTCTGGAAGCGTGGTTGGCTACCGGCAAAAGGCCCAACCATGCCTTGTCGGGAAAAATCAAATCGGAAGCTGTTCGCATTCGCGAAGCATTGCTTACCGGTGCATTGAGTTTAGCAGATGAGTTACATGTGCAACGCTACGTGCGGACCCATCACTTTGGAGTAATTCAATTACTGAACAAGGTTTGGCGCAAAGCTGAGACTCAAACCGAAACGAACGAGGCACTGGTTGAACTTCTGACTACCATTGAAAAAAACTTTTCGGCCCATCTTGATACCGAAATGGAACTTTGTGTTCTTCATCATCAACAGCTAAGACAACAATGCAAAGAAACGGTTCATGCACTTACCAAGACATTCGCAAACTTAACTATTGACGTTAACCTGCAAGGTGTATTGGTCTCCATCTTCCATGAATGGCAACATGCTCAGACGATAACATACCAGCAACAAAAATTTGCCATGGCCTGCAGGGCTGAACTTAACGACCTGTTCGCCAACACCGCAGAGCCTGTTCTTGAAGAAACCTTGAGTAGATTTTTGGTGTCCATAAATTACAATACCAAGATTGCTTTCAAGTATTGGCAGACACGCATAAAAAGACAAACAAGCACTGTCGAAGCGAAGTCGGAAAAGCGCGAGCTGTTAATTAGTTTCCAACACGATGTTCAATACATAACAGTTAAACCAGCTATGTACTGTCACCCCCATGCCGATTCGCTGCGCGATCAAGTGCTCGCATTTATTAATGAAGAATTAAATAGTTTAGAAAGGTCAGGAAGCGAGGCCAAAATGGCCACTGAAAATATACCCCATAACTTTCGCGTGCGAACGGAGTTATCGGTTTCCCAACTGGCTTGCTTTGTAAAAACATTGGTAGATACCCGCGTCATCGTGAATCCGAATGTATCCGAATTGCTACGCTTTTTTGCGCAGACAATGGTATCCAAACGTGCGGAAGACATTTCGTTCGACAGCCTGCGGGCGAAGTATTATAATATTGAGTCCGGCACAAAGGAAGCGCTCCGGCAAACGCTGCAAAATCTCATGAAAAAATTATCGTAAGACTGATACTACAATATAGGGCGTTGACGGAGAAAACGGTTAACCCACCTAACATCTTGCCGCCACTGAGAGTAGGCTTCTTTATAAAAGGTGCATACACCCTCGCGACCCAACATCTGTTCTGCCTTATCAAAGTGTTTAGAGAGCAATTCAAGTTCGCGCACGGTTTGCAGGTAGTAATGCTCGCTAATCTTGCGCTTTATAGAAAGCTGGGTACTGACCTGAATTTGTTCAAGCAAGCAAAGCATTTTTTGATGCAACCGAATAATCTTTGCAACAGTTAGCCACTCCACGGAAACAACGTTCAGTTACGCAACGCGATAACAAAAGGCTGACGAAACACCTGGCAAACCTGTGTGTTGCATGTCATATACTCAATACGCCCGCGAATGAAGAGTGGCCGATGGTCAACCAGCACCCGCTGTAAAAAAGTAACAGAGCCGGAATACCACGTAATCTCCATTTCATAGGTTTTATCATAGAACGTTACCGCTTCACCTTTTTCAGCAGTAGTGTCTTTTAATTGATAGCCTTCCATAGCATCAAAAGTAATGCGAGTGGGTGCAGGCCCGCCTTCTGGCAGATGTTGGGAATACAAATGCCAGCCGGGAAGCACCGATGCTTTTAGCATAAGTATGTCTTCATGTGGCGAAACGCGCTGAGTGCTGAATTGCCAACGTACGGTGGAAGAACCTTGACCAGCGCACATACCAGTAGCGGCCAGGCATAGCGCGAGGATGCGGATAAGAACCATGTAAAAGGAGTTTCAGGAGTAAGTAACCTGAAATGGAAAAACACGGAGTATCTGCCCAAAAGCACTATAATTAGGCACAGTTTTGCTTAATTTAGCAGAAAAGTAAATCGCTATAGCGATAAAGAACATGGCTAAGATTAGGGTGAGAGATTTTGGACCGATTCGAGATGGATTTGCCGATGGCAATGGATGGATTGATATCAAAAAAGTGACCGTTTTCGTTGGAAATCAAGGGAGTGGTAAAAGTACAATTGCTAAACTTATCTCTACTTGCTCATGGATAGAGAAAGCACTGACCCGGGGTGATTACTCAGTCAAGCATTTTCAACGAAAGAATAAATTCAAAAACCCATACCTGAAGTATCACCGACTGGATAACTATTTTGTCGCAGACCCTCAACGAAACTCAGAAATAGAGTACCGGGGCGATTCTTATAACATTCGGTATAGTGATGATTTTTTGGAAATTGAAGAAGCTCGGAATGGTGGATACCCTTTGCCACAAATTATGTACGTTCCCTCTGAACGAAACTTTATCAGTAATGTTAAAAGCCCTAAAGCGCTGAAGTTAACATCTGATTCCATGATTGATTTTGTAACAGAGTTCGACAACGCTAAAAATGATATGCGTGGCTCTTTACCCTTGCCAATAAATGGCGTAAATGTAGAGTACGATAAATTGAATGATATCGTTAACATAAAGGGTCAGGACTATAAAGTACGTCTCGCAGAAGCTTCAAGCGGATTTCAATCGTTGGTACCTGTATATCTAGTTTCATGGTATTTGGCAAACTCTGTAAAACGTCAAAGTGAACGTTCGCAAGAACCTATGAGTAGCGATGAACTTGCAAGGTTTAAAAAAGGAGTTGAGGCTATTTGGTCTGATGAGAATCTAAACGATGAGCAAAGACGTGCCGCCCTTTCGGTGCTTTCAGCAAAATTTAATAAAACTGCTTTTGTTAATATTATTGAAGAGCCTGAGCAGAATCTCTTCCCGTCCTCCCAATGGGAACTACTAAAAAGTCTCCTGGAGTTCAATAATATTAATCCGGGAAATAAGTTAGTACTAACCACACATAGCCCATACCTTATTAATTACCTAACGCTAGCTGTTAAGGCCACTGAACTAAAGCAGCAACTTCGAAATCAGACGCGTGCCGCCAAGATTGATCAAATACTTCCGATGGAAAGTAACCTAAAAGCCGATGATCTTGTGATCTATGAACTTGATGAGACTACCGGCACCATAAAAAAACTGGATACGTTTCAGGGACTTCCGTCCGATCAAAATTATCTCAATCAACAATTAGTTCAGAGCGATGAACTATTTGCCGAGCTTCTTGAAATCCAGCAGGGAGCATGAGCGTGAATTTTTTAGCTCCTACCTGCCAAGACATTTCCGATAAAAAAGTATTTGGCCTTTGCGATGATCGTCCGCAGCAGAGGGCCTATCTGGATGAAACGGATGGCGCTAAATGGGTTGCCGTTATAGCCAACGAACTTCGGCATACAGTTACTTTTACCGCGGTAGATCATTGCATTACCATATTGAAAGCAGACGGAACCATGCACAAGCGTTGCGATGGATTGCTAACCTATGATAATGTTGTTCTCTTTGTCGAATTAAAAGAGCGTGGAGGTAAAGGAACTAACTGGATCGCGGAAGGATATGAGCAACTACGTACAACAATTAGTCATTTTGAAGCAAGCGACTTACCCGTTCTCTATACTATCAAAAAGGCTTACATAGCCAATGGCCAGCGTCCTAAGTTCAGGTTTACGCAAACGGAGCGCATGGAGAGGTTTTTTCAAGAAACAGGGTATGTCCTTCGTATAGAGCGAAGGATTGTTTTGGACTAACCTTAAAACTATTCCTTCAGGAAATCATCATTGAAATTGAGTAATTCTTTTGGATGAACGCCAAGTCCGGTCGCCAAATCCATCAGTGTAGCAATCGTAATATTCACGTCACCCTTTTCAATCTTCTTAATGTCGCTATAATCAACATCGCACAGGACTGAGAGTTTACGAAAAGAGAGTTTCTTCGCCTTTCTTAAATGGCTAAGCCGTTTTCCAAATTGAATCAAGGACTCTTTTTTTCTATTCATCATGAATCCTAAAGCATCAGTTTATCAACTCGTGAGATGAGTTCATGTGGCTTTAACTTTAGCACTTCAGCCAATTTGTAAATCGTGTTAAGAGACGGATAGTTAAGACCACGTTCTAAATCTGATAAATAAGTTCGATCCATTTCAGCATAGTCGGCAAGTTCCTGCTGACTCATGCATTTGGATTCGCGTAACTCGCGGATAACACTTCCAAAAGCTATTTTAAGATCAGCCTTCAATGCTATTGGATATGATGACAAATTAAAATCCAAACAATTCGGCAACAGAAATGTCGAGTGCTTTTGCAATATCAAAACTAGTCGCTACCGTGGTGTTTAGCTTGCCGGATTCTAACGTAACAATAGTATTTTCGGAAACACCTGCTAAATCTGCTAACCGCTCTTGCGAAAGATTTCGCTCTAACCTTAGCTTCCGGACATAGGCTCCAAATGCCTTTAACTTCTTAACATTTCTTGATTTGACTTTATGCTTACCCACAAAGTCAAAAATCCGCTTATATCGCTTTGCTTATCCTACTAACTTTAGTAGCTTCACCATTGTTTTCGCAAAAATTTCATATGATTATCAATGGTGCGATATCAGATGATTTGTTAGTCAACCTTCTACGAGAAGGTGACAGTAAAGCTTTCGCCATGATATACGAAAGATACGTTCCCGAATTGTTCCGGTTTTTGACTAAGAATATCAAGGATAAAAGTGACTGCGAAGAAATAGTGCAGGATGTATTTGTTTCACTTTGGGAACGCAGGGAAGCGTTGGAGGTTGATTCGCTGAGGGCCTATTTGTTTACGTCCGTGAAGTATAAAGTCATCCGGTACATCAAGCATCAAATGGTTAAGAGGAAATATGAAGAGCATTTCAGGAACTTTGAAGCAACCTATGTTGCCCCAATAGAACCAGAAAAAAGCACACCGATTGTTCCTTTGCATGCTCTGCTAAGTGAATCACTTCAGGGACTGCCCGACCGCTGTCGCGAAGCCTTTCAACTCCGGCTCGAACAAAACCTCACCAACTCCGAAATTGCCCAGCGCATGCACATCTCTAAACGCACCGTGGAAGACTATATGAGCACGGCCTTTGAACACCTAAGAAAGTTTAGGAAGGATATTTTAAATACGGAGTAATTTTTTCCTTAGCCTGTATTGTTCGCAGCTTAAACATGCGTAGGTCAGCAGATGTTAGGTGGATATACGCATTGTAGTCGCGTATATTTGGGAGTTGGCGGTCATGCCTCGGGACGACCAAGAATTCAAATAGAGACTTCTAAAAATGTAATAAACAATGGACAAAAAAGTTAACCGGAGAAATTTTATCATGACGACAGCTTCTGCTGCGACAGGAATTGCCGGACTAAGTATTCTTCCAAACGTAGGACTTTCAAAGAGCAGAACTTTAACTGAAGGAATTCATATCATTGGACCAAAGGAAGGATTTTCACCTCAAGTAGGGACACTTTTATCAATGATGACATGGATGAGGAATGTGGTCGTTCTTGGAGTTGAAAATATGAAGACAACAGAACTGGACTATCTACATGACTCTACTTCAAACACAATCGGGGCAATGTTGCTCCATTTAGCTGCAACTGAAAGACAATATCAAATAAAGACTTTTGAGTGGGACATAGACTTTAAAGGTGACGGAAAAATAAACTGGGACGCGGCAATGCGTCTTGGTGACAAAGGACGGAAATACATAAAGGGGTATAGCTTAGACTACTACCTTACTATCTTAAACGAGACTCGTTTGACGACAATGAACGAATTTAAAAAGAGAGACGACAATTGGTTATCCAAAGTTGACTCTGCTGGATTTCAAAATATGCCGACAAACAACTACTGCAAATGGTTTCATGTTTGCGAACATGAATCAAATCATAACGGACAGATTAAATGGATAAAGAGTAGACTTCCTGGAGCTAAACCTGGGAACGACTAAAGGCACGAACCGCCAACAAAATGTTTGCGCAATGGTGGGGTTTAGTGTACGCTATAAGTTTATATCTTCGTTCAACGTTTGGTCACGTGGGACAAATACGTTTTCAAAAGCCCACCACTGCGCAAACACAAAGGTTGGCCACAATTGGGCTGGCTTCGTGGACAAAGACTAGTATGTTTAAAATTTAAGAAGTGAAAATAGAAACAATATTATTACTGACGTTGATAGCAAGCATTCATTGTGCTGGGCAAACAACAGACTCTATAAAATACGAAAATGGATATCTATACTATCATGAATATGGAGCTAAAGAACTTCCACCAGCAATTCTTTTGACTGGTGGCCCTGGAAACTCTTATAATCAACTTGATGCAATGGCAAAAATGCTAAGCAATAAATTCAGGTGTATTCTTCCTGAGCAAAGAGGAACTGGAAAATCTATTCCCAGTCCGTTCGACTCTACTACCATTAGTGTCAATCTTCTTACTAAGGATATAAAAAAATTAATCGACATCCTTAACATAAAAAAGCCAATACTTATCGGACATTCTTGGGGAGGAACTTTAGCTATGAATTTTGTGGCTCAATACCCCAACAATGCGAAACACCTAATTTTAATAGCACCTGGTCCGCATAAAAATGGGAAATCTGGATTTGACGTCTTGTATGCAAACCGAACTCATACCCGAAGTTTTGATGAAGAACAACGGTTAAAAAATATAAATGAATTAATTCAGAAAAATGAGGCTAGCAAATCAGATATTTTAGAGTCACAAAAGTTAGCGAGACGAGCATACATCTTCGAGAATCCAATTCCAGACAGCGTTTTTAATCTAATAAATGCCGAGAGAAATAGTAAAACAGAACAAATACTGGTTAAAGACATATTTTTGAAATACGATGTATCCAAATCTTTAAATAATTATAAAGGCCAAATTGACATTATATCAGGACGACAAGATGTTGTAGGATTCTTTTCATACGAACTAAAACTAGATAGACCGGGTGCGAATTTATATTGGATTAACAAGTGTGGACATTTTCCAATGTACGAGCAACCTTCCCAATTCTATAAAATATTGTTTGACATTTTAAAGTAGATTTGGAATAGACTGACATTGACGGTTGACCTGAGAATACAAATAGCAATGGTCCGTTTGACCGTTGATAACTGGCCGACTTCAAATTAGTTGACAGAGTAAAATATGAAACGGTTGACGATTAAGTACTAAGCCCAACTGTTGTCAACAAAATGGCTTCGTGGTAAAGTGCCATGATTGACGATGCACATGGAGTTTATATCCATTCACTTTAAAGACATTTGCCTTTCACCCCAGGCGCGCATTTGTTTAATGAACGGAATCAACTCCTTCCCGGTAGAAGTAAGTGCATACTCTACTCTTGGTGGAACCTCCAGATAGACTTTTCTAGTAATAAGCTCGTCACCTTCCAGCTCTAAAGTGAGCACTCACGAAATAGAACGGCTATTGCCTGGTGCTCTTTTTCAGCGTATTCACCGGTCTTATATCATTGCTAATCACAAGGTACGGTCGTTCAATTCAGAAACCGTGGAGATTAATGGAATCAGAATCCCTATTGGGAGAGCCTATAAACATGTGTTAAAAATGCTATGAGATATTTTTAATTGTAATGACATGGTGAAAAATAATACTCAGGATTCACCGTGTTTCATTCCCCAAGGTCACTTACTCAAAAGACCTCACTTTTGCGTAACTTCAACCACCTATTAAACCCTTCCGGTCATGGAAAAATCGGATTTTGACCGTTTGCTGCAACGCTACCTCACTGGCCAAGTAACCGATGAGGAAAAGGCCAAGTTGGAAGCTTGGCTTGAGGTGATGAAAACGGAGGACACCACCCATCTTGAACTAACCCCGGAAGACGAAGAACAACTGTTTCAGAAAATCACTTCAAAGATTGAAAGTGGAGGCTCCGTTACAGAATTCCGCCCCAAACAAATCCGGAAGAATAAAAAAAACCAATGGATATTACGCATAGCTGCTTCTGTAGTGCTGGTGCTTGTTGCTACCTATTTCTTTTGGCAATTAAAGGATGCTTCAACCGAAGGTAACCTTACAGACAAGGCTATTGATAAAATGATCCTCAACGATGGTAGCCTGGTTTGGGTAAAAGGCAATAGCAAATTGGCATACTTTGAAAAAGATAATGGTCATACGCGTTATGCTGAACTTACAGGTGAAGCGCTCTTCGAAGTTGCGAAAGACCCCAATCGACCCTTTGTCATTCAATGCCGGGATATTTCAATCCAGGTATTGGGAACAAGCTTCAGCCTGCGCTCCAGTCAAGACTCTGTGGTGGTTAAAGTATTAACGGGTAAAGTGAGCGTAACCTCAGCCACCGGTAACAAGACTACCCAGCTTGAACCCTTTCAGGAACTGGTCTACACGCGCAATCAATGGAAGCAGACTTCCTTTAGTAAAAAGGAAGCCAACGAATTAACCGCTAATACGGAGTACAACATGCTCTTTGAAAACAATACACTTCGTGAAGTGCTGAACAGACTGGAGAAAAAATTCAATGTGGTCATCAAAACATCTGATGAAACAATGAATAATTGTCGCCTTACAGCAGACCTTACCGATCACTCACTCGATACATCCCTGCAATTGATAGCGGAAGTACTATCTATCAAGGTTACTAAAAAAGAAACGATCATCATCATCTACGGAAAGGGTTGCCAATGAAAACAACATTTCCCTACAGGAGCACTCGATACAACTCTTCCTAAGATCGCTTACGATATAGGCAATCATTGATTGCCGGTTTTTTGAACCCGAACAGGTCGAACAGCGCGACTGCTATAAATTCTATTGCCTAAACATGAACATTAAACCTATGAAATATCTATACGCATACATCCCGCTAAAAGCCACACACCTTACCATTATCGTGATGATAATTTCGTTACCAGTAATTGCAAGCCCCACCAACGTGTTGGAGAAAGAAGTCTCCGTCACGCTACTTGACCAGCCCATGCAAGACGTATTGAAAAGCCTTGAATCTGCGGCAGACATACGCTTTATGTATAGTCCAAATCACGTTGACATTGAGGAAGTCGTTTCGCTTCAAGCGAAAAAGCGTAAGCTACGCGATGTGTTGGAAGAGCTTTTCTTACCCCGCAAAATCCGCTACCGGGTGCATGAAGGCACAAATACTATTACACTCAATAAAGAGACAGTACCTAATGAGAAATTGCCTGAAAAGAAATCGCAGCCCGAAGAAAATCAAAGGCAACGTGTAAATGGAAAGATAACTGATGCAGCTAGTGGAGTGCCTATGGCCGGGGTGAACATTATCGTGAAGGGCACAACACAAGGCACAACTTCCGATGCCGAGGGGACTTACTTAATTGATGTACAGCCCGAAGATGTATTGGTGTTCTCTTTCATTGGTTTTCAGTCTGTAGAAATGAGGGTTGGAAATCAATCTTCTATAGACGTTCAACTAACAGAAGATATTCAAAGTTTGAAAGAAGTAGTTGTCAATGCAGGGTACTACAAAGTCAAAGAACGGGAGCAAACGGGCAATATCGCCAAGCTTGGTTCTGGGGAAATTGAAAAACAACCCGTCAACAATCCACTTCAGGCCTTGCAGGGTCGTTTGGCTGGAGTGTACATCCAACAACAATCAGGAGTGCCGGGTGGCGCATTCAACATTCAAATACGCGGTCAAAATAGTTTACGAAATTCAGTGGGCAACAATGGCAATCGGCCTCTCTATATTATTGATGGTGTTCCATTCAACTCAACTCCCCTAGGTTCTTCGTCCAGTGCAAGCATCATTGATGGTGGGAATCCGCTAAGCGCTATAAACCCTGCTGATATTGAAAGTATTGAAATATTAAAAGATGCAGATGCCACTGCTATCTATGGTTCGCGGGGAGCGAATGGTGTGGTATTGATTACAACCAAACGCGGCAAGTCTGGAAAGACCGAGTTCACCACCAACTATTATGAGGGCTGGGGCAACACCAGCCGCAAGCTGGATTTGCTCAACACACAACAATATCTGTCGATGCGCAATGAAGCATTTACAAACGACCAAGTTGCCCCCGGCACGTTTTATCCTGACCATGACGTGCTTACCTGGAATCAGAATCGCTACACAGACTGGCAAAAAGAATTGCTGGGTGGAACAGCTCGTATGACGAATATGCAACTATCTGTATCGGGCGGATCAGAACAAACTAAGTTCATGATTGCTGGTGGGTACCTAAAGGAATCCACCGTATTCCCCGGTGAGTTTGCCAACAAAAAGTATTCAGGCAACTTCAAAGTCAATCACCGATCCAGCAATAATAAATGGAACATTGATTTCTCCGCCTACTATCTGGCAGATAACAATACGTTGCCGCTGATTGACCTTACCGGTCAAGCCTTATTGCTGGCGCCCAATGCACCAGCCCTCTACTTACCCGATGGAAATTTGAATTGGGAAAATTCAACATGGAGAAATCCACTGGCCTTTACGCGGAAAGACTTTGAAACAAAAACTACCAACCTTCTGAGCAACACCATAATTGCCTACAAAATTTTGCCCACACTGGAAGCCAAAGTAAACGTGGGTTACTCTAACGTACGCATGGATGAATTTTCCGCACAACCAAAAAGTTCATTCGACCCGAACTTATCACAAGCCTCCTCAGCAACATTTGCGGACAGAAAAATTCAAACGTGGATTACTGAGCCAACACTGGAGTACTCCATTCCTTTAGGCGAAGGTATATTGACTGCACTTTTCGGCTCAACATTTCAGGGTAGTAATAATGAATCGACTGATTTGTCTGCAACAGGTTTTGCCAGCGATGCATTGCTACGGAATCCACAAGCAGCTTCAACAATTACCATTCAATCCGTTAACCAATCTGAATACCGATACAGTGCGTTGTTTGGACGGGTAAACTATAATTGGAAGGGAAAGTACCTCGCTAACGTTACAGGACGAAGAGATGCATCCAGTCGCTTCGGTCCGGGCAACCAGTTTGCTAACTTCGGTGCACTTGGTGCAGCATGGGTGTTCACAAAGGAATCATGGCTTCAAAATAACGTGCTTACATTCGGAAAAATCCGCGCCAGCATCGGCACTACCGGCAGCGATCAAATTGCAGACTATGGCTATGTTGATCTCTGGACATCAACTGCGTACACGTATGATGGAATGGGTGGACTCTATCCCATCAATCTGGCCAACCCGGATTATGCATGGGAAGAGAACCGGAAATGGGAAGTGGCGTTAGAAACCGGCCTTTGGAAGGACAAACTCAACGTTAGCATTAGTTACTATAACCATCGCTCAGGCAATCAATTAGTGGGCGTTCCTTTGCCAGGTCTTACCGGATTCAATAGTGTTCAGGCAAACTTGCCTGCGGAAGTGAAGAACACGGGCGTTGAGATTGTGCTGGCATCAACACCCATTCAGACAAAAGCATTTACATGGGCAAGTTCAATAAACTTTACCCTTCCAAGAAATGAACTCATAGCTTTCCCGAGTATCCAAAATTCATCTTTTGCTTTTGATTACATCTTAGGCAAGCCGTTAACAGTTCAGCCCTCATTTGAATACAAAGAGGTCAATCCCGAAACCGGAGTCTATCAACACCGTGATGTTAATGATGATGGCGGAGTAACCTTTGAAGCTGATTTACTCGGTAACAAATCGCTCACGCAAAAATTCTTTGGCGGCTTTCAAAACAACTTCCATTACAAAGGCTTTGCATTGGATGTGATGATTCAGTTTGTAAACCAGACTGGCCGAAATTATCTCACGTACTTTTATGACAGGCCAGGAGCAGCTACCAATCAACCCGTATGGGTATTAGAACGATGGCAGAAGCCGGGAGACAACGCAGCCATTGGGCAATTTACACAAGGCTTTGGCGATGCATTTCTCGGAAACTTATATAATAACTACAGCGACAACCGGTTTGGTGACGCATCTTTCATTCGACTCAAAAATGTATCGTTCTCCTATCAATTCCCATCACAGGTATTGAAGAAGACAGCACTGCAACAAGCCCGGTTGTATGTGCAAGGCCAAAATCTGGCAACAATTACCAACTACCAAGGCCTTGACCCAGAGAGCCAAAGCGCCACACTACCACCAATACGGATGATAACTCTTGGTGCAACGCTTACATTTTAACGCAAATAACATATGAAAAAGATATACAATAACATCCAACATACGTTAGCCTTCCTGCTTTTGATGATTGCTACAGCTTGTGAAGACTTTGTAACTATCGAGCCGCCACAGACAACACTTTCAACAACTACTGTATTTCAGGATGAAAGTACTGCGAGGGCGGCCGTTAATCGCATCTATATTGATATGGTTCAGTTCTCCGAAAGCTTTTGCGCTGGAGCAACCAGCCTCAACAATATGGCTGGTCTGGCTGCGGACGAACTGGATAACTATAGCGCGTTTAATGAGATGGCTCCTTTTGCTGCTAATGAATTAACAGCCATGAACCCAAATCTTCTGACAGCTTGGAATCAGATTTATAACCTGGTTTATCAGGCTAATGCTATGATGGAAGGTTTAAACAAATCAACTTCAATTCAAGAAACAGTAAAGAGTCAACTAATAGGTGAAGCTAAGTTCATGCGGGCATATTTTCACTTGCTGCTGGTCAGCTATTGGGGTGACGTTCCATGGGTATCTTCAACAGACTACGTTGTGAACAGTAAAACCACTCGTAATGCCGCCTCGGAAGTTTATCAAAATATTATAGCCGACCTGCTTGATGCCAAGAGCAAGTTACCAGAATCAGTAACACTGAAAATCCGGCCAACCAAGATTGCTGCAGCAGCTATGTTAGCACGGGTCTATCTTTATACACAGAATTATGCAGCCGCTGAAGCAGAAGCCACTGAAGTGATAGCGGGTGCACCTTTAGAAGCTGACCTAAACAATGTCTTCTTAATTGGGAGTACCGAAATAGTTTTTCAACTTCAGTCGGTAATTCCGCGCATCAGCTCATGGGATGGCAACACCTACATTCTGCGTTCAGCACCCACTGTGGTAGCATTGACCAACATGTTCATGCAAGCTTTCGAGCCGGGCGATTTGCGAATGCAGGCATGGACAAAAAGCTATACAGATGGAAGCGACACATGGTATCACCCTTTTAAATATAAGGTTCGAAGACTACCCCAGGACACTTCACCGAAGACAGAGTTTCAGGTGCTTATTCGCTCAGGCGAGTTATACTTGATTCGTGCCGAGGCCCGTGCTAATCTCAATAACATCGTAAGTGCGGCAGAAGACCTCAACGCCATCCGTTCACGGGCAGGATTAGTAGCAAGTGCAGCAAGCGACAAGAGTACGATGTTGCTGGCCATTGAAAACGAGCGGAGATTTGAATTATTTACAGAGAACGGTCACCGATGGCTTGACTTGAAACGAACCGGCAGATTGGACGCTGTTATTGGAACGACTAAAGCTAATTGGCAGGTCACTGATGCCCTGTTTCCGATTCCTCAAACTGAGCGAAATCGCAATGCTAATCTTTCACAAAATCCCGGTTATTGATTATGAATGCGATTCGAATAACCGCCTTTCTATTGTTGACAATTTGCCACGTAGCACAAGCGCAACAAGACGTATTTTTTACCTTCACTTCTGATAGGTCGGACAGCATCAACTTGAACTTTCATCGAGACTATGTATTCGATGAAAGTTCTTTTGAAGATGGGTTTAAAAAAGCTTACATATCAACTAAGGCTGAAGTATTGCATTATCCAAATGTGAGTACCATTGCGCGACTATCTCTATCAAGCTATAGTTGGTCGGGCATTTTTATAGGAACACATTGGATTGTTGAGCCTGGAGACAGCGTACACATTCAAATCAACTTCAATCAAAATCCGCCAACCATAATATTTAGTGGTCGCAGTGCGGTCAAGTACCAATTGGCTTTTGACATGCGAAAATTAATTGACGGTATTACGGATGCAGAGTATGAAGTCTATGACAAAGTTAAAACACATGCGGAGGCTTATAAAAGTGTTGCAGATTTGGAGAGTGCACTTGCAGCTAAACTAAAGAAAAGTAAGAAAGAGCTTTCATCAAAGGTTTATAACATCTGGCTGGCCGATGTTCAAGCTATTGCAGACCTAGCTCGATTGCACATCTTAAGCCATCAATGGACTGTTAATCCAGAAAGTCGACAAGATATTCTTGCGGAACTTAATAAAAATCCAGCCAAAGTACTGTCATACATTTGGTATTCCAGCCGTTCACTAATCCAGTATCGCACAGAACTTATCAAATGGAAATTGCTGCATGAGCGTTATCCGGATTATAAGCACTATGACTTGGGGTATATTCAGAAATACAATGTTAAAGACCTCTTTATGGAATTCAAGAAGTTCCCACCGGAGTTGCAGCAAGTATTCATGGTTTACACGTTAGTTAATTATTCAGCATTGGCATTCGCATTCGGAGAGACACACCCAAATTTTGTTACAGAGTGTATTCAGATGGCCGAGAATGTTACAACTAATACTACGTTGAAGAATCTCCTCAATTCTTTAAACCGAAAAATTAAACCCGGAATCCATATTGAAGATTTAGTAACACTTACAGCGGCTGATGACACCCTGAAACTCTCCGACTTCCGCGGGAAAAAAGTTATCCTTGACTTATGGGGGCCTCGATGCTCTGGCTGCAAAGACTTTAGGAATGATTTAGTGGAGCACATATTGCCCAAACTAAAAGGCCGAAACGATATTGTTATCTGGAGTGTAGGTGGTACTTCAGATAAAGAACTTTGGAAAAGCTATTTGCCTACGTACTGTCATCCTGATTTTACTGCAAGCTGGCTTAACAAACCAAATTCGGGCAGCGAATGGGAGATGAGATATAATGCCAGTTATGCTCCGTTCATAATGTTGATTGATGAACAAGGTAAATTAATCTCAAGCACTGTGCGGAATCCGAAAACTATACTTTCATTGATGGATGAACCACAATAAGAGTGAATGCCGGTGGATTTTAGTCCACCGGCATACCAATCCCTAATTTTTCATAGGAGAAATGGATGTTCCTGTACAGGAAGCATTGTTGAAGTGCACATAGCCTGTAGCACCACAAGGGTCTTCTCCGAGAATCAAACAATCCGTTGGTGCACAGATGCCACCTGATGTAGGCTTGCGCCACACTTCTGTTACCAACATCTTCTTAGACGATGAGGCAAAAGCCGCTCCCAACGCCAACATAAAAACCACCATCGACAAGATCATTGAAACTTTTTTCATAACATTTTGAATTAAGTGGACGACCTACTCTTTTTTACAGGTTTTCGGTCGATACCCTGATACTGATCAGTATATCTTTAGGTTATCGAAATCATGCGCGGATTTCGATAGTGCCAAATCAAAACAAGTGTGTTTAGTGCGAGAAAGGTGAAATTAAAAACCAAGTGCTGTTCCCAGGAAAGCGCCTCCAACACACCACCACAAGAACATGGCACGTGGCTGGCAATGGTTAGAATAGCGGCCACATAAAGCGTGAATGAAAGCATCAACACCCAACTTGAATAAAATCCGATTGTCCGAGTACCGGGAACCGCCAGCATTAAAGCGACTAAAAACTCCACTAACGGAACCACCCAGGCAACCTCTTGCGTAAAGGCCGGAAGTATAGGCGATAAGCCAATTTGCACCACAAACAGCGGATAAGTAAGCATCTTGGATGCTGCCGTGTATGCAAAAAGCAATATCAACAGGTATCGTACAATTTCAGAAATGGCAACTCGATTCATAACGATGTTCTTTTCTTTGATGATGTGAATGTAAATCAGGCAGGCACTAGAATTGATTACCGTAGATTCAAATTCCTACTTACCATAGGATAAAAACCTTCTTATCCTATGTTAAGGTTTATTACGGTGCTCGCGTTTCATGCGACTAAGCGACTGTGGGGTAATGCTTAAGAATGACGCGATATATTCTTGCGAAACTTTCTGCTCGATGACCGGATACTGCTGAATAAGCTTTTGATACCTCTGCCAGGCGGATCTATGCTGGACATCGAACAACCGACTCTGACTTTGAACGTAATACCGGCCAATAACAATACGATAGAGGCTTCGGGCTTCCTTGAATGAATCCATTAAAACTTTAAGAGATGTTTGACCTATACACCAGACCTTGCTTTTCTCTGTCAATTGAACAAATTCCACGGATGGTACTTTCTCAAAGCAACCGTGAGGATTCACAATAATATCACCGGCACCCCAAAAACTATGCACTTTCTTTTCTCCTTCCTCAAATACAAAGCCTTTGGCGAAACCTTCCTGTAGCAAATAAATATGATCGGACGGACGGGGTGCCTCAATCAAGAAATGATTTTTTGGTAGCGACAAGAAAGTAACTTCCTGCTGCAGGGCTGTCTTAAATGAATCAGTAAGAACAATCTGATCTGATAAAATACCAAACAACTGCTCTGCGTCCATAGGCTGGCATTTTCTGTTTACTAATGAAAATGAACGAATACCCTATGTCCAAAGTGAAATTAATTTTATAGGAGATTTTCGAGGGGTTCCAGAACCCCCTGCAACTGTTTTGGTATTTGCAAAGTGAATTGTTTTACGCCATCATCTTAAATACAATGGCTGCGAACATCATCACAACAGAAGACCTGGCCCAATTCAAAACTGACCTGCTCGAAGAGATACAGAAACTTGTATTGCAACGCCAGACCCAACCCGCACGCAAATGGTTAAAGTCACACGAAGTGCGAAGACTGTTAACCATTTCTCCGGGAACTCTCCAACACCTCCGTGTAAGCGGAGTGTTACCGTATACTAAAATCGGAGCCGTAATCTTTTACGACTATGACGACATCCATAAAATGCTGGAGTCGCACAAATCTCACAAGTCTTTGAAGAACCATAAGCCAGCTACAAGAAGTGGCTTACTCGCTAAGGCTTTGGAGAAGGCGGGGCATCCTTCTCCTTAACACCTGATTCCAAAATTTGGCCGCTGTAAACTAACGGCTATTGTCAATCAGTGATAGACACCTTTTACTAACATGATGAATCTTAAACACTCGATTTTTGCCATCCTCGATGCTGACTTTGTAGCATCAGCAAGATGTATTTTCGTATCCGAAAATAATCTTGCCCCGGCAACACATTGCTCAAACTTGGGGTCGCTGCGGAACTTGCTCCCCCTGCTAAACAGGACTTTCTGATGGCCCGAAGAAAGTCACCATATCCCGAGCAATTGCTCACCCGACACATCCAGACAAAAGTCACAGAGGAAGTGTATCAAAAGCTGGATGAACTTCGAGGCAAAAGTGACTGTCAGACCATCGGTGAACTCGCCCGAAGAATCTTGTCAAAGGGCAAGGTCACGCTCTTTCATAAAGATACCTCGCTTGATGCACCCATGGAAGAACTAGCCTCCATACGTAGCGAGCTTAACAGCATCGGAATTAATATCAACCAGATCACCCACAGTTTTCATGTGGCCATGATGGATGGGCAGAAAAATTACCAGGCCCTGCGGGCCGTGGAAGAATACAAAAAAGTGGGTCTCCGCGTGGATCGGCTATTAGAACTCATTTCTGAACTCAGTAAAAAATGGTTGCAAAAATAATTAGCGGCAAAAGCATCCGGGGTGCGCTCAACTACAATGAGAACAAAGTGAAACAAGGCAAAGCTTCATGCGTCCTGGCGCATAAGTTTGGAAGTGTGGCCAACGAACTTTCATTCATCAATAAACTTACCCGTTTTCAAAAGCTGACGGAGCGAAACCCTAAGGTAAAAACCAATGCGCTGCACATCTCTCTGAATTTTGATGTGTCTGAAAAGCTGGAGATAAAGAAATTGAATGCCATTGCTCAAACCTACATGGAGTGCATCGGCTTTGGTGAACAACCGTACTTGGTCTATAAACACACTGATGCCGCACACCCGCACGTTCATATTGTGTCAACCCTCATTCAGCCCAACGGCAAGCGGAAAGACATCCACAACCTGGGCCGGGTTCAATCAGAAAAGGCGCGGAAAGAAATTGAAAAAGAATTCAATCTGGTTCCGGCAGAGAGCAAATCAAAAAAGATTCCGGAGTTGCAACCCATCGAACCTGCAAAGGCAACTTATGGCAAATCGGAAACCAAGCGCACCATCGCCAACACAGTTCGGTGGACAACACAGAAATACAAGTACACTTCATTACCTGAGTTGAATGCCGCCTTGATGCAATTCAACGTGGTCGCTGATCGTGGTCAAGAAGATACTCAGATGTTCAAGAAGAAAGGCCTGCTTTATAGTCTACTTGATAAGAATGGAAAAAAGATTGGTATCCCCATCAAAGCCAGCACCATCTATGGCAAGCCTACACTGCCCTGGCTGGAGAAGCAATTCAAACTCAACGAAGCACTTCGACAACCCTATAGAGAGCAACTCAAAAAACGAATTGATAAGGGATTAGCGACCGGTAAGGGCATTGCAGTTTTTGAGAAGTACCTGGCGGCATGCAATACCATCATGCTACTGAGGCAAAATGACAAAGGCCGCATTTACGGGATCACGTTCGTGGACAATCAAAACAAAGTGGTCTTCAATGGCAGCGACCTCGGCAAAGGGTACGGTGCCAAAGCCATTCTCGAACGACTAAATGCAAGTGGCGCATCGGGAACAGGTGGATCTGCAACCACAGGAAATCAGGAAGAATTTGAAGCAGATTCTATCGGAATCGAACAGGTGATAACCGATTTAACGGAAGCCAAACAATTCGACTACTCATTACCCGATGCCCTAAAGCGCAAACGCAAAAAGAAAAAACGGAAAGGAAATTCACTTTAAATCAACAAACACTTTGACGAAGCAAAGATGGGCCTGCCCCACCGAAGCTTCAGCGAAGGTGGGATGAGGTTATGGCACACACAGGCGAAAACGAACAAGCACTCCGCAGCATCATCGACTTTTTGAGATGGATGAGTGTCATTCTTTTGCTCATTCACTTCTATTATTTCTGTCATGCGGCATGGTCAGCGTGGAATCTAACCTGGCATTGGGTCGATAAGATTTTACTCGCACTGAAACCCACAGGAATTTATGATGGGTTCTTCCCATCCAAAAGTATGATCGCGCTGATGCTTTCTATCTCGCTGTTTGGAGCGCGAGGAAAGAAAAATGAAAAAATAGATGTGCGATATCTTGTCGCTGTCATCCTTATCGGATTGATTGTATTCTTCTTCAGTCACTTCCTGTTCAATCTTTTCAAGCCTTCTCAGGCCATAGTGGTTGCGTACGTGTGCATAACCACAGTCGGCTATCTTCTCCTACTTGCTGGAGGCACCTGGCTTTCCCGGCTCATCTCGGTAAAGTTCAAACGCGACATTTTCAACAAAGACAACGAATCGTTCCCGCAAGAGGAGCGTCTCATCGAAAATG
Organism: Cyclobacteriaceae bacterium; assembly: GCA_019638395.1. GTDB lineage: Bacteria > Bacteroidota > Bacteroidia > Cytophagales > Cyclobacteriaceae > ELB16-189. The sequence goes on along the minus strand of JAHBTX010000002.1, from coordinate 31,081 downwards.
AATACTCTATCAACTTGCCTGCCGCATACAACCTGAAAGGCAAAATTCGCAAAAGCTGGATCAATGTCATTAATCCTTTCCGATCACTGTTAGTTATTGGAACACCCGGTGCCGGTAAATCATACTTCGTCATTCGCCACATCATTACTCAACACATGCGCAAGGGCTTTGCCATGTTCATTTACGATTTTAAATTCGATGACCTCTCACGTATTACCTACAATGCACTTCTCCGCTACAGTCATACATTCAAAATCAAACCTAACTTCTATGTTATCAACTTTGAAGACCTGAACCGCTCACACAGATGCAACCCACTCGACCCTGCAACGATGGACGACATTACCGATGCCACGGAGTCATCACGTACCATTATGCTGGGTCTCAACCGCGATTGGATAAAAAAGCAAGGTGACTTCTTCGTGGAATCTCCCATCAACTTTGTTACGGCCATCATCTGGTTCCTGCGTAAGTATGAAAATGGCAAGTTCTGCACGCTGCCACATGTCATTGAATTGATGCAATTGGAATATCCCATACTCTTTAAGCTTCTCCGGACCGAGGCGGAGATTGAAGTGCTCGTCAATCCATTTGAATCGGCTTTCCGAAACGAAGCGATGGAACAGTTGGAGGGACAAATCGCCAGCGCCAAAATTGGTATGGCGAGATTGTCATCACCACAACTCTACTATGTCTTATCCGGTAATGACTTCACACTGGATATCAACAACCCGAATGATCCCAAGATTGTGTGCATGGGCAACAACCCACAGAAGCAGCAAATTTATGGAGCCGTACTCTCACTATATATAAGTAGGGTCATCAAGCTCGTCAACAAAAAGAATCAACTCAAAAGCAGCTTGGTGTTTGATGAGTTTCCCACCATCTACTTCAATGGAATCGATAGCCTCATCGCTACAGCACGTTCTAATAAAGTGGCCACCACCTTGGCCGTACAGGATTACAGTCAACTGAAAAAAGACTATGGCCGTGAACAAGCCGAAGTGATCATGAACATAGTAGGCAATGTCATCAGCGGTCAGGTAGTAGGTGAAACATCAAAGTTGCTTTCCGAACGGTTCGGCAAAATCGTGCAGGAGCGCGAAAGCATCTCCATCAACGCAGCAGACACTTCCTTCAGTCGCTCCACTCAACTGGATTCAGCCATCCCGCCTTCCAAAATTGCATCGCTCTCTTCGGGCGAGTTTGTGGGAACGGTAGCGGATGATCCCCAACAAAAAATTCAACTCAAAACCTTCCATGCTGAAATCATCAACGACCATGAAGCCATTCGCAATGAGGAGAGCCGCTACCAACCCATTCCGGCCATCCGGACGATAACACAGGAGGAAATCCAGAAAATCTACTTCCAGATCAAAGAAGACATACAGGAAATAATTGAAGATAAACTCAACTAAACTATGAAACAGCACGATACCTACTGCGAGCAATGCCTTGCTGACCTCCACAAAAAACTTGCAGTCATCCAACGCGATCAAATGAATCCTCTATCGCAGGCGGTTGCCTCCTATGAGTTAGTGAAAGAAGTGATCAATACACTCGCGCAAGGCAAAGATGCACAACGAACCCCGCATTTCAACAAGGTAATGTATCCCCAATTTCTATCGCTGTTAATCTACTATCGCCATGTAGTCGTCATCCTTTCAGGGGAACCATTGGGCACACGCAAGCAGGTCGTTTATCTTAAGGCGATTCGCAAAAAGTTGGAAGTATTTTGTGCGGAACATCGGGACCTGATTCAATATTGCCGCTCCCGTTCGACAGAACGAGATGGTGTTTACTTCGGTTTCAAAGCAAATCAAGATCTCTTACCTGAAGAAAGTCCTGTTTACGTATGGTCGAAATATTTGGCCGCACAGAAACTGAACGAATGGCTAACGGCTGAAATAGCTATCCGAAAAAAGGCAGATGACCCGAGTGATTTAATCTGGACCGGTCCAAAGACAAATCTCATCGAGTTGTTGTATGCCTTGCATGCCTCAAATGTTTTTAATGATGGTAAGGCCGGTGTGAAGCAAGTGGCTAATGCGTTTGAAAAAATATTTCAGACCAGCCTCGGCAACTATTACCGTGTCTTTCAGGATATCCGTCAACGCAAAATCAACCAGACGGTTTTCCTCGACCAACTCAAAGAAAAACTTTTACAACGCGTGCATGAAATGGAATAACGCATTCCAATGTCTCACATCTAAAATCTGGCGTCTAACATCTAAACGTCTATCTATGATCGACATCCCCAACCTTCACCTGCCCATTGCTGCAGTAATCCTCACGCAATTAAATGACCTCTCGCCCAACCGCAAGCACGAAGTGCTGGAAGGACAAACCGAAGAGGACTTTGTGAGTGATCGCGTGGACATCTTCCTCGAAGAACTTGAATTCGCACTCCTGGCTGGATACGATGAATCGGGAGCAAAGGAAATCGCACTGAAAGTCTGCTTAGAAGGAATCTCCGATGAATAGCAGTGCGAGACGAGAAGCGTATCAAAATGTAATCAACACCCTGAGAAATCTTGACTCAGGTGCTGAAGTCGAGTTGAGATCGTTCATGGGTTTCGGTGCGCTGAAGGAACTTCTTTTACCAATAGATGACAAGGCATCCTGGACACCGGAAGATTTGCGCATGGAGCCGCTTGTTAAGGAATTTAATGAAGCATTAAAGGAAAGATTTCCGGATAAGCATGAAAATATTCTCGAAAGTCTGCGCAACTCAACCCTGTCATCATTCTATACACCGTCCTTCATTACAGAACCAATCGTCAGTACCATCAAAGACAACACCATTGGCATCCGCTCGATTCTGGAACCATCAGCGGGTACCGGAAATTTCATCATCCAATTAAAAAAGGAATTCCCACAAGCCGCTATCACAGCCATAGAAAAAGACTGGTTATCTGCAAGATTCTTACAACAAGGACATCCCGATATTGAAACACTGCATTGTGGGCTTGAAGAATTTCCGAATCGCAAATTTGATCTCATCATCAGCAACATTCCCTTTGGTAATGTGAGCGTGTTTGACGATGCCATGTTCCGCGAGGCCGTGGCTGTAAAGATCAAATCCACCACCCGCATTCACAATTACTTCTTCATTAAGTCACTCGATAACCTGAAGGATGAAGGACTGCTTGCCTTCATCACGTCCAACGGTGTTGCAGACAGTCCCGCTAACAAAGAAATACGCGAGTACCTGATGAAAAAATCGGATTTGGTTACGGTTTTACGTTTGCCTAACACCGCATTTGAATCGGCAGGCACGTTACCGGTAACGGACATTATTGTATTGAGGAAGAATGCCATCAAGAAGAATATAAGTCCGCATGAACGCGAATTCATCACCTCAGAAAAAATTCAGATACCAGATGATAAAGGCCTTTCCGTTGAAGTAAATATCAATGGCTATCTCAAAGAACGACCAGATCAAATATTGGGTGAGCTGGTTGCCGGAGGCCAATACCGGGGCGATGCGTTGGATGTAAAAGCTTTTGAAAGCTGGACAGAAAAAGAACTATCACAAGCTATTAGAGATGGGCTGTCAAAGGCACTAATATTAAAATCCCAACCACTCAAATCAGTTACAGAAACAAAAGCATTCACTACGCCTGCTTCTGATGAAGCAATACCATCTGCACAACTTTTAGCACCTGACCATCCCGATTATGCCATCCTCAAACCTGGTAACCTGCTCATTCACCAAGGCAAGGTAGCCACGATTGAACTACAAGGTTCGCAGCGTACAATAGTCCCGGTAGATGTCATCAAAGATGTAGAACGTACCTACTTGTTATCGGGATTGCGCAACACACTCAACCGCCTGGTGAAATCCGAACAGGACAATGAACTGTTGGAAATGAACCGACACCGCGAGGAACTGAATAGTCAGTACGACTTGTTCGCATTTCGGTACGGCAACATCAACAGCATCCCCAACCGCAAGCTCTGTCTGTTCGATGCCGAAGGGTTTAAACTCTTGGCGCTCGAAAAGCAGATTAACAGCCACTATGTAAAGGCCGACATTTTTAATCAGCAAGTCACTAACAAGCAAACTATTGTTTCACGACCTGAATCGCTGAAGGACGCCTTGCTCATGTCGCTCAACGCGCATAACGGAGTGAATATTGAATACATGGCTGCCCTGATGCTAAAGGATAGAGACGAAGTGATTCGGGAGGCAATGCAGGAAGAATTGATTTTCCAAAATCTCGAGCCTGGAAAAGAACGGTTTGTTACCAAAGATAAATTTCTCAGTGGCAACATCATTAAAAAGCTCACCGCCTTTGAACGCCTCCATCAATCTGCAAACGAACGCGATAAATATCCCGTCCTGACCGACTCTGATCTTGAACGGCACATAGAGCGGTTGCGACAAGTGCAGCCGGTCTTTCTCAAACGCGAACTGATAGACATTAACATCGGTGAGCGCTGGATTCCTAATGACATCTATGAAGCTTTTGCACGAGACCTATTTAAGGAGTTTACTGAAGTAAGATACCTGGAATCCACTGACACATTCCTGGTTAATGTGAAAGGCTATAGCAACGAAGAAAGTATTACGTACTCCGCCACTACGCACAATGGAAAAATTGGGGGCGGCAAAATCATGGAATATGCCATGGCCGATACGCAACCCTATTTGCAAATCAAAATTTCTGACAACCCGCCTCAATACAAACCCGATCTGGACGGGATGAAAAATGTGGAGATGAAAATCCGTGAGGTGAAAGAAGCTTTTGAGAAATTTATCAACGACAATCCCCAAATTGCTCAGCGCATCGAAACCATTTACAACCGAGACATCAACAATTCGGTAAGGCGCGATTACGATGGATCGCACCTGCAGCTAAAAGGGTTATCGCACTTCGAACCACGCTCGTATCAGAAAGATGCGGTCTGGATGTTGTTGCAACAAGATGGAGGCATTGTCGATCACAAAGTTGGTGCTGGAAAAACGCTGGTCATTATTTCTACGGCCATGGAAATGCGTAGGCTTGGCCTGGCACAGAAGCCACTCATACTTTGCATGAAAGCTAATGTGGCTGACGTAGCCAAAGATTTCCGGAAGGCATATCCCGAAGCGAACATTCTCGCACCCGATCCACAGAAAGATTTCACGAAACAAAACCGGCAACGCATCTTCGCCAGCATAGTGGCGAATGATTGGGATGCTGTCATCATCACGCATGATATGTTCATGGCCATTCCACAGTCGAACGAAATCAAAAAAGAAATTCTCGAACAAGAACTCAATAACCTGAATGACGACCTGAAAGCAGTCTCTGAAAATCGCTCGTTATCCAAACGCGTATTGAAAGGATTGGAAAGCCGGAAACAGAACCTCAGCGTTCGATTGATGATGACCGAAGCGGCCATCAAACGGGATAAGTATAGCTACGACTTCGACAAACTGGGCTTCGACCACATTTTTGTAGATGAGAGTCAGGAGTTTAAAAATCTACATTTCACCACGCGCCATCAACAAGTAGCTGGCTTGGGCGACTCCTCGGGTAGCCAACGTGCTCTTAATCTTGAGTTGGCCATACGCACGATTCAAAAGAAAAAAGGTGGCGATAAAGGTGCAACGTTTTCATCCGGTACTACCATCAGCAACAGCCTGGTAGAATTGTATCTACTATTTAAATACCTGCGACCAAACACACTTGCAGAACTCAAAATCAATTCGTTCGATGCCTGGGCGAAGATGTATGCTCGCAAGTCGGCCACGTATGAGTTTTCGGTGACCAATGAACTGAAGATGAAGGAACGCTACCGTGAATTCATCAAGGTTCCGGAACTAGCCCGCTTCTATGCAGAAATCACCCACGTAGTCAACGACCATAATCTAAAAATTGATAAGCCTGAGGTAAACCATGAGGTCATGAACATGGAGCCAACCGAATCGCAACAAACCTACACCCAAAAACTGATCAGCTTCACCAAGACAAAAGACCCGGCTTATGTTGACCTGATCTTGAATGAAAAAGAGATGAACGCCTTTATGCTCATCGCTACCAATCTGGCCAAGAAGATGAGCATTGATATGCGACTGATCAATGCTGACAATTATAAGTTTGAAGAAGAAGGGAAGATTGGTCGGCTGTGCAAAACCGTAGCGGATGAATACAACGACAGCAAATCCTATCGCGGAACCCAACTCATCTTCAGCGACCTCGGTACACCGACCGGAAAAAGCTTTAATGTTTACGAAGAAGTGAAACGTGTATTGGTAGAACGGCATGACCTTGACCCCGCGCACATCCAATTCATTCACGACCATGATTCGCGAACTAAAAAGGAACAACTCTTTAAGCAGGTAAATGCAGGGGAAGTGCGGGTGTTAATTGGGAGTACAAAAAAATTGGGTACGGGAGTGAACGTACAGGAGCGCGTCATCGCAATGCACCACCTCGACATTCCGTGGCGTCCCAGCGACTTTGAGCAGCGAACAGGTCGGGGCGGGCGACAAGGGAACAAAATTGCCAAAGAGTATCGGAACAATGTAGTACGAAACTATGTGTATGCAGTCAATCGCACGTTAGATGCCTACCAATTCAATATCCTATCCAACAAACAAAAGTTTATCAACCAGATAAAGAACAGTTCCATTGACCAACGCAAGATTGACGAAGGCGCTTTCGATCAGGAGGGTGGAATGAACTTTGGTGAATATGTGGCTTTGCTCAGTGGCAACACCGACTTACTGGAAAAAGTAAGGTTGGAAAAGAAGGTTGCCGATCTCGAACGCACGTACCAGGTATTTCTGAAACGCAAATCGGAGGCTGAGTTTTATACAACCCTTACCAGGCGCGAGAAGACCGACAAAGAAACCGCACTCAGCAAACTGGAGGTGGATAACAAATCTCTTTCGCAACACGATCTTGAAAAACTTCCCATCATGATCAACGGCAAAGCGATTGAGGACAAGAAAGAAGCCGGTCAGCAATTATTGGACAAGGTTAAGCTGGCAAGTCACTCCAAAGACGATGCACACCTGGCTTCTGTGCATGACTTTAAATTGAATTATCACGGAGCCCAGCAGAAGGTATTTGTAACCGGGCCCAGCGGGTTAGTCTATCATTATGCCGATGGCAAACTAAATGACAATCCCGCCTTGGCGGGACGTTATATTATTGACTCAGTAAAACGCATCCCTAAAGTCATCGACAACACGCGCGAAGCCATCGAAGCATTTGATAAAAGAATGGCGACTTACGCACAGGAACTCAAAGCCGAATTCAAAGACAAGCACCTTATTACCGACATGAAAACCCAAATCGAACAACTGACGGTGAAACTGGAGAAGGCATTTTCAGGGAAGGAGGAATTGCCATTAACTGACGATCAAGCCGGGAGGATAAAGTCAAAGAAACGGTCTTCTGTGCGACCGTGATAGCTAAGTTTACGATTGTTGTTTACTACGATATGCGAAGTAAATCTCAAGCAGAAACTGAAATACTGATCTTTTTTGGCACTTTAAAAATGTGCCTTAATTAGGTACTTTTAATACCATAATCAGAACATATTTAATGAAACTGAGTTGATTTACTTTAAAAAAGTACTAATTTTGGTACTATGGATACCAATAATGGCTCCAAATTAAAAAGTATGCTTGCCCTGCACCGACCTGGTACAGTCATGCTTTCAGGCTGGCTCGAAGCGAATGGCATCTCGCGTGACCTTCAAAAAGTATATAAAAAAAACGGCTGGCTTCAGGCCATAGGTGCAGGCGCAGTAAAACGCTCCGGTGACAACCTGACCTGGCAAGGCGGATTGTTTGCCTTACAGCAACAGGCGAATATACCCGTACATGCCGGAGCACTTACCGCCCTTACGTTGCAAGGCTTATCCCATTTTTTCCGTACGCATCAACTCCTTTTTCTCTTTGCCCCCCGCCAAACAAAGCTGCCCCTGTGGTTTAAGAAATATAATTGGGGACCGAGTTTACATTTTGCGCGTACTTCCGTACTCCCAACTGATGTCGGCCTTATGGCATACGAGGAAAAGAATTTTTCGATCAACATCGCTGCCCCCGAGCGGGCCATATTGGAATGTCTTTACCTGGCACCGGAAGATTTAGATTTAGTAGAATGCTACCACTTGCTGGAATCACTCGCGAACCTGAGACCTGCGATGGTGCAGGAACTTTTGCAAAAATGTACCTCAGTGAAAATCAAACGCCTGTTTCTATACATGGCATCCAAGGCGCAACATCAGTGGCTTGCTTTTGTTGACCGATCCAAAATAGATCTCGGCAGTGGAGACCGCAGCCTTGCTAAAGGGGGGACATACAATGCTGAATACAGAATTAGTTTACCCAAAGAACTGGCATGATGCGACCTGAATACAGAGCGCAAGTGGATTTACTACTTGGTTTGTTGCCGCATGTGGCCACTGAACAATTGCTCGCATTGAAGGGTGGCACAGCCATTAATCTATTTGTCAATAATATGCCACGCTTATCGGTGGATATTGACCTGACCTACACCCGCTGGCAGGATGAGCGCTCGGTGGCGTTACAAAATATTTCGGATGCCCTTGAACGAATAGAAACTCGAATCAAAAAAACAAACCCCGCCATACACATCGCCCATGTGCCGGTTGGTCAGGGCGAGGATGCTAAGTTAAATTGCCAAACCGCACAGGCAACAGTAAAGATTGAAGTAAATACGGTAACGCGTGGCCTGTTATTTCCGGATAGACTGCTTTCCGTTACGCAAACCGTGCAAACGGAATTCAAAAAATTTGCAGCCATCAAGGTGGTATCGCATGCTGAATTATACGGTGGCAAAATCTGCGCAGCCCTCGACCGCCAACATCCGCGAGATTTATTTGATATTCAATACTTGCTCAACAACGGTGGAATCACGAGCGAGGTGAAGCTAGGGTTTCTGTTCTTTCTAATAAGCCATGCACGACCTATACATGAACTCCTAAAGCCCAACCTCCAAAACCAACAACAAACATTTGAACGACAGTTTAGCGGCATGACTGCCGAACCCTTTACCTATGCCGACTATGAAACAACCCGCGAGCAGCTCATCGCTTCAATAAACCAGGCATTGACCGAGGTCGACAAAAACTTCCTCCTGGGTTTTACCAACGGTGAGCCGGATTGGAGCCTCATTCCACTTCCTGATTTACCCAACTTCCCGGCAGTTCAATGGAAGTTGAGAAACATCCTGAGTTTAAGGAATAGTAACCTCGCTAAATATAAGGCCTTGTGCGTAGCGTTGGAAGAAACCCTTAGTTGACTTTGAAGTGCGAAGCCAACGTTAAAACAAATAAAGGCCGCTAGTAAAAACAGATTGGGCATCAGATAGTCTCAAGCCCAATTGCCGGGATATGATGCCGTGAGGGAAGGGAGGGTTTGAGCGCTTGTTTAGAACAATTAATGGCGAAACTTTCAGGAGGAGTAACCATTAAATGGTCATTCACCATCGCCTTATTGCGTTTTACATAATGATTTGACAATATCATAAATATGAGATAGGTTTGTCAACCAATCGACCAGCTAATGATTCAATTTGCTGAACGCCTTAAGTCAGCCAGAACTATGGCTGGTCTTTCGTTACAAGATTTGGCAGAAAAGCTTCAAAATCGTGTAACTAGACAGGCTATCCACAAATATGAAAAGGGTAATATTATGCCAGATAGTGAAATGATTGGCCTGCTATCCAATGCTCTTGGAGTGCGTCCGGATTATTTCTCCCGAAATACGGAAGTGAAACTTGACAAAGTGGAATTTAGAAAAAATCAGAAATTCCCTGTTAAGGAGAAAAAGAGTATCATTGAAAGGACCCGCGATTTCCTCTCTCGTTACATCGAATTAGAAGAAATCCTTGGAATTAATACCGCTTTCGAAAAGCCAATTTCCTTAGACACCATCTCATCTTTGGAAGATATAGAGAATGCTGCCATTGAAGTTAGGAAGAATTGGAAATTAGGCACCGACCCCATCTTTAACCTCATTGAACTGTTAGAAAACAACCATATAAAAGTAGTTGAAATTGGAACAGAGGATGAGGGTATGGAAGGAGTATCCACCTGGGTTAATGGAACAATACCGGTTATTGTATTGAACCGTGGCACAGCACAGCGCAAAAAACCGCTCGACAGAATACGATTTACAGCCATGCACGAGCTCGGTCATTTAATCCTGCCACTCGGGAACGTTTCTGGAAAAGAAAAGGAAAAATTATGTCATTACTTTGCCGCGTCAATGCTAATGCCAAAGGAAATTGTTGAGAAAGAAATTGGGAAATCGCGTACAAAACTTTTGATCCCAGAGTTAGGGGCCTTGAAATTACAATATGGTATTTCTATACAGGCAATCGCCTATAGATTAAAAGACTTAAAGGTCATTTCAGAAGCGTACTTCAAGCAATTCATGTTTATGATGGATCATTTGGGTTATAGGATAGATGAGCCCTTCCCTTATCAAGGCTACGAGGAATCAAATCGCTTTACGCAGTTACTGTTTAAAGCGTTGGGTGAAGATTATATTTCCATGAGCAAAGCTGCTTCTCTAAAGAATTTGAAATTGGCTGAATTCAGATCGGAGTACTTAATGGCTTAAACTATGTAGTTCGATGCGACATTTTATAATTAAATAATTGAATCCTTTGGGTAACCATGCAGCTTAACACTGAAACCCTTTTTGAAAAAGCAGTAAGGTATGCTGATTTGGGCTTGGGTATGGTCAATAGATCGGATTCGAAGCCCATTAGAAATTCTCAGCAAAGAATTTTGTCAGAGGAGATTTTCGCAGGAATGGATAATCTATTTCCTGATGCGATATATTTTTCTGGGGGACATCCATTCATTCAGTTTAAGCAGCTATCCAAATTCGATCCCGAACAGGTTTGGAAGCTCCACGCTAGAATCTGGAATGAGGGACGTTCGCCCATTCTCGCCATCACTACGCCCACTGAGGTAAGGCTGTACAACACGTATGATAATCCTGTAGAGTCTCCAAACGAAGTAAGTAAACTTCAGTTGGATGTTTTCGCGGATATTGAGCAAGACCTTCTGCGATTAAGACAATGTTTAAGTCAAGAAAAAATTGATACGGGCAGAATATGGAATGAACCAATTGGCGAAAAACTCAAGACTAAGAATAGGGTTGACAAATTACTGCTTCAAGGTTTAAAAAGCACTCGCGAATTGCTTTACGATTCAGGTGATGGTCTTCCGCTCTCAGTTATTCATGATCTCCTAGGAAGGTCACTCTTTACGCTTTATCTAGAGGATCGTAAAATATTAGCACGAGATGGCTTTCCAGACAGTGCTCCTGTTCACGTAGAGAATTTTTTTGATATACTGGAATACAAGCAGGCCACCTATGATTTATTCGACAAACTTAAAGAGAAATTTAATGGTGACCTGTTCCCAGTCTCGTCAGATGAACGAAAAAGAGTTAATCGAGAACATCTACGTGAGATAAGAAAGTGTTTCTTCGGATATGACCATAGATTGGAATCGATGCCATTATGGAAAATGTTTGATTTCAAATTCATTCCAATAGAACTTATAAGTGCTATTTATGAGGAGTTCATGAGTGGTGAGGAGGACGGTAAGCTAAAGGCAAGAGACGAGGGTGCCTTCTACACCAAACCCATGTTGGTGGAGTTTATGTTAAATGAAGTTCTCCCGTTGCCTGATGAGAATAACAAACGATATGATTACAAGATTTTAGATCCTTCATGTGGCTCTGGGATTTTCCTTGTGCAATGTTATAAGCGATTGATTTCTCGTTGGAAGTTCTCGAACCCAGGGAGATCAATTGATGCGGATGTTTTGGAGGGGATTTTATTGAAGTCCATTTATGGAGTGGACAAGGACACCGAGGCCATTAAAGTGGCAGCGTTCAGCTTATATCTCACATTTCTGAACTATCTAGAACCAGTAGAAATTCGCTCGAAATACATTGAACACAAAAGAAAGAAATTTAAGCCACTGGTACACTGGACAAGTCGGAAGGAAGTAAATGAAAGAGTAAGAGCCAACCGAGACATGGGAAGTAGCCTTTTTCAGTGTAACACGTTTGATGACCTTGGATTTAAGAATGAAAAATTTGATCTGATAATTGGAAATCCACCTTGGAAATCTGGAACTGCACCAGACGAGGTAGTATCATCGTTTGTCAGAAGTCATCGTTTGCCATCGCAGATAGCTTGCGCTTATCTTGAGTATATGCCCTCAATGTTATCAAACAATGGCGTTATCGCACTTGTATGCACAGCGAAAATACTTTTTAATACTTCACTTTTATTTGAGAAATTCAGAGGATACTTCTTTTCTAAATATTACGTTAACACAATTATTAACCTTGCTGTAGTTCGAGATATTATGTTCGATAACGCTCGAACACCTGGAGCTGTATTTATTTATAGGTTGCGCGAAGTTAACCAAGAGCAAAAGCGAGTCCTTTACTGTGTACCAAAGAGCATTACGGCAATTAGTAAACGACAAACAATGTTGATTGATGCAACAGACGTTAAGTTCTTGCCATATCGTGAAATCATTGCAGCTGGATCTAAAATTTTCAAGATTGCAATGTGGGGTGGGGCGAGAGATTTGCAACTTATCAATAGGCTTCTTGAGATGCCCAACATAGACTCTTTGGCTGGCGAAGATGAAAAGGGCATTGGTTTACATAAGAAAGATAGCGGGCAGGCTTCAAACAATCGGCATCTTGTCAAACATAAATTTATTGAACTTGATAGGATTGAAAAATATTATACGCCTGGCTCAGGTTTAAAAGAGCTAGGCAGCCACTATTCCTATTTTAGAACCAACAGCAAGAATATATTCAAGCCGCCAGTTATCTTGTTAAAGCGTGGTTCGAAAGATCGCGATTTTTGTTTCTCGTATTGTGATTACAACTGTGTCTACACTGACCGTATTTATGGTCTATCTCTCGGGAATCGTGATCAAGTCTTTCACAAAGCCCTGGTTGCTTGCCTGAATTCTTCGATTGCCAATTACTTTCTTTTTATGATAAGCTCAGTTTGGGCGGTTGATAAAACTAGTGATTTATTACACGAGGAGATTATGTCATTTCCTGCGCTGCCTTTGGTTATGAGTGACTCCACTCTAGATGCTTTGGCAAAAAAAGTTGACAATATCGTTGCACTCAATTCAAGTGAAAAACTTGTTATGGCCCGAAAGAGCGAGACAACCAAAATTGAAAGAGAAATCGATGAGATTATTTACAATGAATTAAATATTACGGAAAACGAGCGATTCTTAATCAACGATGCCTTGAATAATAGTATTGGTTTAAAAAAGCGATACGATGAGAATAACGCTGAAGGTGCTGCTGATCTAAACGAGTACGCAAGAACATTGGCTCAAACATTAACACAAACAACAAAGTTTAGTAACCGAAGTACACAAGTTGAAATTATTGAAGGTGGGAAAACCGATTTCAGGATAATCATTATCCATTTCGATAAAGACACTTCTTCAAGTCAGGTAATCACAAGTAAGACCGAATCTAATAATGTTGATAAGCTACTGACAGAAATAAACAACTACGCCTACTCGCAGCACGGTGAGACAGTTTTTTACAGGAAAGTGTTCCGATACTATAACTACGCAAGTAACTCTATTTATTTAATCAAGCCGAATCAAAAAAGGTTCTGGATTCCCTCCCAGGCACTTTATGATGCAGACACCATGCTGGCTGAGATGATAGCTTCTAACGAGCACTCAGTTGTCAGCAATTAAAGGTTATATAACACCAACGGCTTTAGAAGCTGCCCAACGAAAGACCATATCTATGGCTTTCGAAATAGAACGTGCCTTCGCTGAAAAATGCTGCCATTATATTATCTGTGCCTACTTCCAGATAGTTGATGCCAAAACTATTAAGCCTCAATGGAGCGAGCCGACTATTTCAAGACATTTAAAAAAACACCTACGAACATGCCTTCACGAGGCTGGCGAAAGTATTAGTGTTTTGGTTGAATATCCAGAGGACTATGAAGAAATTGATGACGGAGTGGTCGATTCCAAGAAGGAGGTGTATTTCGATTTGATGCTAACTACATTTGCATCGAGCGATTCGGTTTACTTTGGGGTTGAAGCTAAGATTTTAATCGAAGAAAATTTTCTGAAGCGGAACGCGAAGACTGAACTTTCAGAATATATCTCTGAGAAGGGGATGAGAAAGTTCATTGATGGCATCTATAGGAAGCGAGGATGCATGATTGCATACATCATGCAGGGAGAGGCAGATAGAATTGTTCAAAAATTAAATGCGATTATTTTATCTGACTCAAGATTCCAGTCAACTGAAACTATTTCTGGCAGGCATAGTATTGAAAACTATAATGAGTGCTATATATCTGAACACCATACTGATTCAAGCTTTCTGAGCCTTAAGCACCTAATGCTTACATTTGGCTAGTGTTTCACAGCCTTCAACATAAGTTTTAGAAGGGCTCTTTTCATACTTCATCCCGAATGCCTCCGGGGCTAATGCAATGTCAACATCTTCCGAAAACCGGGCGATTAACTTCCAACATTTACTGAGCGATGTGCCGCCCTTAAATACCAGGTGCTTCGCATACGCACTTTGAAATAATGCTCGTAACGTTAAGGTGACCCACCAATCTTTTTCAATGGCCTTAGCTTGAATACCGGTTACATATTCCACTTCGGTAATGGAAGCTTTGCGCTGTTCAGGAGTTAACGTGAGCCACTGAGTCATAAGGCAATATTTTTTTTCATCAATCGTACGATGTAGTCATTTACTTTGGCTGATGCCAACGCAAGGTCATGCTTCAGGTTGCGTGGTTCTTCTTTCCGCAGGGAATCGAGTATTTTCTTTTCCAATTCAGGGCTGATGTGTTCAACGCCCATTTCCTCAATGGCCTGAATGACAAGACTGCTGATCTTTCCGACCGTGGATAATTTTTTAGATGATGTTGCTTTGAATCGGATCGTGGTTTTGCCAAGTCTGAATTGCCGAGGATTTCCATCCGTAACGTAAACGCGTTTCATGGGAACTTGCGTGGTAAGCCCAAGCTGATGCAGCGCATAGGCACCAGCCGGCCGCACCCGGATGCGTTCCTTTTGTGCCAGCATTTTGACTACTTCGTCTATGTCAGGACGCAGCTCCCCCAGTACTGGATCAATTTTGGGGATGTAGTAAATACCATGTGCCAGCCGTTTAACGCGCCCGGCCTTAGCCAGCCGCGACATAGCCTGTTTTATAGCCGCCTGGGTGCCCTTTCCTCTAAAATCAGCGGGAAATAAGATGTTTCCAGCTTTTTTCTTAGAAATAGACGACTGAATATGGCTGTGTACCTTCTCTTCCATGTCACCAATTTACGAAAAAAGGTGACATTTAGTTCCAAAGAAATAAGCAGGCTTTAGAGAATGATTCCGAATCTTAGTGCTCTAGCTTCCTCATAAGCTTCTAAAAAACTGATCCAACCCAATCTTGAAATACTTACAAATTGCATCCAGCGTACTGACGGAAATATTGGAGGTGGCTGTTTCGATTCGCCCGATGTGGATACCGGTATCGTTGTAAAATTCCTCTTGCGTTAAATTGGCATCAACACGAAGTGACTTAACTCATTCGCCTATTTTGCGGAGTAGAGCTTTATTTCTGATTTGCGGCACGGTGAAACTTACTGTTACTTCTTCAAAAACTCAAACTCATAGTCAATGAGTTCTTTGGGATGGACTCCTAGGCCTTTAGCAATTTCAAATAAGGTAGGCAGCGTTAGATTTTCATTGTCACTTGACTCTAACCGACTGATTTTCGCATGACCAATATCGCATTGATAAGATAGTGCTCTTTGGCTGAGCCCTTTCTCTTTGCGAATTCTGGTCAGGTTTTGCCGGAATTTTTGAAGTCTTTTCTTGTCTTTGGGTTTCATGCCAGTTACGGCAATCTCATCTAAAAAGGAAAAATTAGTGTTGCATTACAATGCAACACTTCTTACTTTAGTATTAAAAGTAAGGGACTTCAATTCCCTCTTACCCAATGTTAAGTGGAGGCTAAGAACACACCAAATGACAGCTTACTGGTTTCCCTCATCAAAGAAGGAAATCAATCCGCTTTTGAGTCCATCTACCGGGCTCATGCCGCAGACCTCATTGCCTTTGCCCGGAAAAATGTAGGCATAGAAACAGCAGAAGAGATCATACAGGATGTATTCGTTTCGCTATGGATGCGCAGGGCCGAGCTTCAAATAACTTCATTCCGTGCCTATTTATTTTCTTCGGTGCGATATAGGCTTATACGCCACGTGAAACATGAAAAAGTAAAACGTAAATACGAAGATCACTACCGCCTCTTTGAAGCCGCCTACGAAAATACGCCTGAGCCACAGCGCAACCCCGAAGCACTTAGCCAGAAAATAAATGCCCTCACTACGCAACTACCGGAACGTTGCCGCCAGGCACTGCACCTGCGCTTAACGGAAAATCTCTCCAATACCGAAATCGCCCAACGGATGCACATCTCTAAACGTACGGTTGAAACATACATCTCCCAGTCATTCGACCTGCTTCGCCAGTATCCAAAAGACCTTCTCGAAATCGTTTAATTCTGTAAAACGTTTAACTTTAACGTGATAAAGCACTCAGCTCAAAGCTGAGTTGAATTGAATTAGTAAATGACGGAACTGACTTCTAATCAACCGGCTGCCGTAGGCTCCATGACGCAAGCGATTGAGAATATCCGGCTCGCCCGGCATCAATATATAGTGAATCTGTTGACGAAGGAGGGACTCGACAGTTTTCTTGAAAATCAATTTCAGACTTTCGCCATCACTCATACCAAACGCGAATTTCTGCTTCGCGATTTGCGGGAGTTAAGCAAGCTGCCGTTGGACCTCGTACACTATGCCACCCTTATTCAGGCATGTAAAGCTAACCCACAACATATTCCTGAACACGAACCCTTCATCTTCCGTGAGGTTGAAATCATTTTCAAAAAGTACGGACTCGACCGGCCCTAACGAATACCATCAAAAAAAAATCGTACCCCACTTCCCCCCAACTTGTGAACACGGCCTCGTAGCACACATCACCTTCGCCTCAGCAATAAACCACAGAGGCGATGTTCAACACTATTTCCTGGGAACAATTTTTGACAACAACCGCCCTCATTATCGGGGGCTACTACCTGGTCACTTCAGTTTTTTTTTATCACCGCGAAATCTTCGGGTGGCTAACCAGCAAAAGTAAACCCCAACTTCCGGCACCGGAACGGGAACCTGCTACTAATCTGATGGGCAGAGTGCAGCCCGAACCGGTTCGCCCCGTTCGCAAACAAACGGTGGAAGCCGACCAGATCCAATTTGCGTCCGGCACACCGGATGAGGAAAGTGAAGCGGCAGCAACAGATACCAAAATGGTAACAGGGTCGGTAACCGACCTGCTGGGCGAAATTAAAATACTGGGCGAAATGATTGTTGAGAACAAGAGCCCGCTCGAAGAAGGTATCGCTTTATTCAAATCACTACTTGAACATTATCCCATTGTGCGCGATAGTCCCTTTCGCGAAGCCGTGACAATTGTCGTTCACACCACCTGCAAAGAAACCTGTCGATACGAACTCGAACTAACCGAAGTCAAAACCTGGTGGAATACATCACACTGAAATTATTCATCAACAAAACCATATAATCCAAATGAAACAAAAATCTATTCTTCGAACACTACAGAAATGCAAAGCAATCGCATTGACGTTGACCGCGTACTCTATCAGCATGTTAATGCCAGCCTTTGGGCAAGATGGCAATGCAGGTATCAATGAAGCTACCATGCGTGTGCGAAGCTACTTCGCCACGGGAACGAATTTAATGTATGCCATCGGTGCCATTCTCGGTCTGGTGGGAGCCATCAAAGTTTATCAGAAATGGAACAGCGGTGACCCTGACACCGGTAAAGTTGCAGCCGCCTGGTTTGGCAGCTGTGTCTTCCTTGTGATCGTAGCCACTGTACTTCGGTCATTCTTTGGACTGACCTAGTCGCATTGAGTTATAGGAATCTTGGGGCCATGTCAATTACAAATGCCTCATGTCATATGTCTAACATCTTGTGCCTTATGTCGAGTGTATACAAAATCAACAAGGGTATTAACAAACCCATTGAGTTCAAAGGACTCAAAGCACAGTACATTGCCTATCTCGCAGTAGGCTTGATTGTATTGCTGATACTTTTTGCCGCACTCTATATAATAGGTGTCAACATGTTTGTGTGTCTCGGTATCACCGCGCTGCTGGGAACAAGTTTGTTCATGGCTGTCTATCACATGAGCGACACGTACGGTCAATACGGTCTCATTAAGAAAATGGCGAAGCGCAACCTCCCTGTTTTTTTGAAATCATCTTCGCGCAGGTTGTTTTTGAATTTGAAAGCATCGTCCAAGAACCAGCAACCATGAATCTCGAACAAATCTTCCCCATTTACAAAGTCGAACACGACTGCATCTTGTCAAAACAAGGGGACGCCACCATTGCGTATCAGGTTACGCTTCCGGAAATCTTCACATTATCCGATCAGGAGTATGAAGCGTTCCATCAGGTATTGGTAAAAGCCATAAAGACATTACCGGCCAACAGTATTTTTCATAAGCAAGATTGGTTTTTCGCATCGAAACATCAGGCCGACTTTGAAGCTACTGGAGATTCATTCCTATCGCGCGCCAGCGAACGGTTCTTTAATGAGCGACCCTTCCTAAAACATGAATGCTTTATCATGCTTACGCGAAAGGCTTCCAATCGCAAACCATCAAGTTCAGTATTCTCATCCTTGCTCAGCAGAACGCTGGTACCGGAAGAGACGATCAAACCACAAAAGTTACAGGAGTTTTTAGATCAGGCCGCACAAATGGAACGCATCCTGAATGACAGTGGATTCCTGAAACTGAAACGTCTCTCGGATGATGATTTGGTGGGAGATGAGAACAGAACCGGGTTGTTAGAACGAGCCTGCTTTTTATCAGGCGACAACGAACGGCCAATGCTACGAGACATTCATTTCAAAGATGAATTTCAGGTAGGTGATAACACCTGTCAGCTTTATTCACTGGCCGATGTGGAAGACTTGCCCTCTCTGTGTGGATCGCGTATCAACTACGACAAGTACTCAACCGACAAGACCAAATTCAGTGTAGGCTTTGCATCACCTTTGGGTCAACTACTCTCTTGCAATCACATCTACAACCAGTACATTTTTCTGGGCGATGTACAGAAAACCATCAAACAACTGGAAAGCAAACGACTGCGTCTGCAATCACTTTCTACTTATTCGCGAGAGAATGCCATTAGTCGCGATGCCACAAATGACTTTTTGAATGAAGCGATTGCTTCCCAACGACTTCCGGTAAAAGCGCACTTTAATTTATTGGTATGGTCGGACAACCGCACGGAACTCAAGGAACTTAAAACCCAGGTTTCGTCAGCACTCGCGCAAATGGATGCGATTGCAAAACAGGAAACAGATGGCGCTCCGCAAATCTTTTGGGCAGCATTGCCCGGCAATGAAGCTGACTTCCCCATGAATGACACCTTCGACACATTTGCCGAACAAGCCACATGCTTTCTAAATCTTGAAACGAATTATCAATCTTCGGTAAGCCCGGTGGGCATTCGGTTGGGAGACCGGTTAACAGGAAAACCTGTGCATGTTGACATCTCAGACGAGCCAATCAAAAAAGGTATCTGCACGAATCGTAACAAATTCATCCTCGGTCCAAGCGGCAGCGGCAAATCGTTTTTTACGAACCACATGGTGCGCTCGTATTATGAGCAAGGGACACATGTTGTGCTGGTCGATGTCGGTCATTCGTACAAAGGACTATGCGATCTGGTGAATGGCTATTACTTCACCTACAGTGAAACCAATCCATTACAATTCAACCCGTTTCACATTGGAGAAGGTGATGCACTGGACACGGAAAAAAAAGAAAGCATCAAAACATTATTACTCGCCCTATGGAAGAGGGACAACGAAACCTTCAACCGCTCGGAGTATGTAGCACTCTCCATTGCCCTTAAAATGTTTTTTGAGAAGCTCCCCTCTACTTCGGAAAGGGGGCAGGGCTTGTCCGCTATAGCTTCAGCGAAGGCGGAGGTGCGGTGCTTCGACACTTTCTACGAATTCCTTCGCGATGAGTTTGTACTCATTCTGAAAGAAGACAAAGTCAAAGAAAAAGATTTTGATGTGGAGAATTTCCTTTATGTGTTACGACCCTATTATAAAGGGGGTGAATTCGACTACCTGTTGAACGCCACCGAAAACCTCGATTTACTCCAACAACGTTTCATCGTCTTTGAACTCGACAACATCAAAGACCATCCCATCCTGTTCCCGGTAGTCACCATCATTATCATGGAGGTGTTTATCTCCAAGATGCGCAAGCTGAAGGGCATACGCAAAATGATTTTAATTGAGGAAGCCTGGAAGGCCATCGCCAAAGAAGGCATGGCGGAGTATATCAAATACCTTTTTAAAACAGTTCGGAAATTTTATGGAGAGGCGATTGTAGTCACGCAGGAAGTCGAGGATATCATTAGCTCGCCTGTGGTCAAGCAGGCCATTATCAACAATTCGGATTGCAAGATTCTGCTTGACCAGAGTAAGTATCAAAACAAATTCGACTCCATTCAACAACTCCTGGGTCTTACCGAAAAAGAAAAGGCGCTTGTACTGTCCATCAACAAAAGCAATGATCCAACACGGAAGTACAAAGAAGTATTCATCAGCCTTGGCGGGATGCTTTCAAAGGTGTATGCCACGGAAGTATCCCTGGAAGAATATTTAGCCTACACCACCGAGGAATCTGAAAAAATGAAAGTGCAACAATATGCACAACGCTATGGTGATATGCGCAAAGGCATCGCGCAGCTCGCCCGCGACATGCAATCTAAATCTTGAATAACCATGAGCAAGACTAAAATATTCGTACTAATTCTCTTGCTGAGCACGTGCTGTTTGGTAACGACACCCATACAGGACGCACAGGCAGCAGTTCCCATCGCCACTATAATTAAAGAGGGCGTCAAAAAAGTCATCAAAGCAATCGACTTAATGATTCAGCGGCTTCAAACCAAAACCATCTGGCTACAGAATGCCCAGAAAACTATTGAGAACAAACTCAATCAATTGAAGCTGTCGGAGATCGCACAATGGACCGACAAACAACGGCAACAATACAAGAAATACTTTGATGAACTATGGAAGATTCGCAATACACTGCAAACCTATCAACGCATCCGCCAAATCACGGAGCGGCAGGTTTTTCTGGTGCGGGAATACAAGCGCACCTGGGATATGGTCAATCAGGACAAGCATTTTAACCGGATGGAGATTGACTATATGTACCGAACCTATACCGGAATTATTGACGATAGCATCTTCAATCTGGAACAACTAATGTTGGTCATCAACTCTTTTAAAACGCAAATGAGTGATGCCAAGCGATTGGAAATTATTAACAAGGCGGGCGAAGGTATTGACCAAAATTATGCTGACCTGAAAAAATTCAATAACCAGAATATTCAGTTGAGTTTGAATCGCGCCAAAGGCGAACATGAAATTCAGACTGTACGCAAACTATACGGAATCAACTAAAATCTTTTTTATGAGAATCAATATTCTATTCATAGCATTCCTGATCACGACTTCCTGCCTGCTGCCAAATCCGACACACGCACAGGCTCCAACCTGGAACGAGTGGTTCAAGCAAAAGAAGACTCAGAAGAAATACCTGGTTGATCAGATTGCCGCGTTGAAAGTTCATCTGGGAAACCTGAAGAAAGGTTATCAGATTGTTCAGCGAGGCCTTTATACCATAGACAATATCAAGTCGGGCAACTTCAATCTTCATCGTGACTTCTTTAGCTCACTCAACAATGTGAATCCACACATTAAGAACTCGGCAAAGGTAGCTGACATCATTGCCTATCAGATTTACATCATTCGCGACTTTAAGCAGACCAACGCTCGCTTGAAGCAAGACGGCAATCTGACACCCGAAGAACTCTACTACCTCGGCTACTGCTATACCAACATGATGCGATCCTGCGAAGTGACCTTGATGGAATTGATGGACACCATCACCAAAGACAAAAAACAAATGACCGATGATCAGCGCATCAAGGAAATTGATCGGCTGCATGAAGATATGCGCGATAAGTATGCTTTTGTACGCGCTTTTGGAAACGACAACCTGGCGTTGTCGGCCATGCGCAGCAAGGAGAAAAGAGATGCTGACTTGAGAAAAATCCTATAACAACAACGAAGTGAAAAAGATAATCCTACTAAGCCTGATGATAGCGGCCCTGTTCAGCCGAGTAAAGGCACAATCCGATGAAGCGCAGCAACTCCTGCTCAATTGGGAGAAACTCCAAACACTGGAGAAGATGCTTGACAATATGTACATGGGGTACAAAATCCTGGACAATGGTTATACCACTATCAAGAAGATCGCTGAAGGCGACTACTCGATCCATCAGGCATTTCTCGATGGCTTGATGGCCGTCAATCCCTCCGTGCGTAACTACAAGAGAATACCTTTAATTATAGAGTATCAAAAACTATTGGTTCAGGAGTACAAACGAGCGTGGAAGCAACTAAAGAATGATCCCAACCTGACCATCGATGAAATCTTTTACATCGAAAGCGTGTACAAGTTTATCCTTCAAGCCAGTATAAGGAACCTGGACGACCTCGCCATGATTATCACTGCCACTAAACTTCGCATGAGCGATGATGAACGCATGCGGGCCATAGACAACATTTTTTTTGATATGGAGAACCGAATGGTTTTTCTGCGGGGCTTCAATAACGATACCCGGCTGTTGGCTATCCAACGTGCCTTTGCCAACAACAATCAACAAAACGTAAAAAAATTGTATGGCGTTAATTAGCAAAACTCTTTTGATGCTTTCTTCTGTTGGAGAGGGGCAGGTAAGAACAATAAGATTACTCCTGCTTTTCTTGCTGATGCCTTCACTGGCGTCTGCTCAAACCTTCGTGGGTGAAATCAGAAGCCTGCATTCCGTACTCGATCAGTTGTACATCGACATGATTCCGTTATGCTACAGGCTCATTAGTGTAGGCCGCGGGCTTGCAGGCTTTGCCGCGCTGTGGTACATCGGCTCCAGGGTATGGCGACACTTAGCCAATGCAGAACCCATTGACTTCTATCCATTGTTGCGACCCTTTGCACTTGGATTTTGCATTCTCATGTTCCCTTCTGTGCTGGCAATAATGAATGGTATTCTAAAACCTACGGTTACCGGAACAGCCGCCATGGTAACGGGTACCAACAATGCGATCGCGTATCTATTAAAATTAAAAGAAGACGCAATCAAGAAGACGCCAACGTGGCAAATGTTTGTGGGTTCTTCTGGCGATGGTGACCGCGACAAATGGTATAAGTACACTCACCCGGACGGAACAGGTGAAGGCGCACTGGATGGTATCGGTAACGACATCAAGTTTGCGATGGCCAAAGCTGCGTACAACTTTAGAAATTCTGTTAAACAGTGGATGTCGGAAATCCTTCAAATCCTGTTTGAAGCGGCTGCCCTCTGTATCAACACCATCCGCACATTCTATCTGATTGTACTGGCGATCCTTGGGCCGCTTGTGTTTGGCTTTGCTGTGTTCGATGGATTTCAAAATACATTGCAGATGTGGCTCGCCCGCTACATCACTGTATTCCTATGGCTACCGGTAGCGAACATTTTTGGTAGCATCATCGGTAAAATTCAGGAGAACATGCTCCGCGTGGACATTCAACAAGTTCTCCAATATGGTGACACATTCTTCAGTGCTACGGATACAGCCTACCTGATATTTCTCGTGATCGGCATTGTCGGATACTTCACCGTGCCAAGTGTAGCGGGTTACATTGTCCATGCCGGTGGCGGTAATGCACTATTGTACAAAGCGTCCAATGTATTTACAGGCGGGTCACGCATGGCAACAACAGCCGTGATTGCTGGAACAGGCGCTGTACTGACTTCAGCCGCAAGTGCCATGGGAAGTTCATCTTCAAGTGGCTCAAACCCTAACACGATGGGCACCGACCAATACATGCACAAAAAACTTTCTGGTGAACCGTCAGCACCGAATCCATCAACCCCAAAATCCTAATGTTCACCCAACTCAAAAATATCGACACGGCCTTTAAGCATATTCGCCTGTTTACGTTTATTGTGATTATCTCGTGCGTTGCTATCTGTGGGTACACGCTCTTCAAAAGTTTTGAATGGGTGCGCGAGACACAGGCACGGATTTATATTCTCGCTAACGGGAAAGCACTGGAAGCCTGGTCAGCAGAACGTAAAGATAACATTCCTGTAGAGGCCCGTGATCATGTGAAGATGTTTCACCTCTGCTTCTTTACCCTTGACCCGGATGAGAAAGTAATTGAATCGAATATCAGTAAAGCACTGTACTTGGCGGATGCTTCAGCAAAAAGACAATACGACAACCTGAAAGAAAACCGCTATTACTCCAATGTAATCTCGGCAAACATCAGTCAGGAAATTGCACCGGATAGTATTCGCATTGATATCAACCAATATCCATTTTACTTCCGCTACTACGGCAAACAAAAACTAATCCGCACCTCATCCATTGTAACGCGAAGCCTGATCACAGAAGGATACCTCCGGAACGTAAACCGTTCGGATAACAACCCACATGGGTTTCTGATTGAGAAATGGAATACACTCGAAAACAAAGACCTGAAAACAGAAAACCGATAGACCTATATGGCCAACGATCAGAATGTAAAACGAACAACCTATCGAGAGCGCATAGATAAAATTCTTTACGCTAAGGCGCTCAAATTGAATCAGCTATTCAACGAAATGCCAATTCGTACCCAGCGATTGATCATGCTGGGCGCAGGTCTGGGCATTGCAACCATCTGCGTACTGGCTATCACAGAAGGATTCAATTCCAAACAGACAAGCTCCATCAATATCGACACCCTGACCAATCCACTCCTGCAACCTATGGAAAAGAAACACGACACCACAGAACTAATCCCGCTCGGGAAAATGAAAGGCGAGATCAATGGCGAGTTCGAAGCATTTTATGTAGCGATGGACGGCAAAGGAAATTTCTTTGTGAACCATAATCCAAGCTATGCTAAAGATCGGTGGCTGAAGTCAGATGATTGGAAGCCTTTAACCTATCAGCAGTTTATGGAGTATGAAAAGCAACTTCATTTTTTATCCATCGAAAGCAAGTCCAAAACTTTAAAGCGATAACACAACATAAACAAAACGACTATGAAAACACATTCACAACAATTTTTGCAGAAAAGAAAACTGGCAATGGCATTGCCCATGCTCACCATGCCTTTTCTCACCCTGATCTTTTGGGCGCTCGGAGGAGGCCAGGCCACACCCGGTCAAGCCGTAGCGATGAATACAGCGGGATTGAACCTCGAACTCCCCAGCGCCCATTTTTCTCCAGATGAAAAGACAGACAAGTTCAGCCTCTACGAAGAATCGCAACGCGACTCGGCAGATTTCTTCGAAGCAGTAGAGAACGATCCATATTTTGAATTGAACACCATGGTACTCGAAGACAAAGAAGATGAGCCGATGTTTGGAAATGCAGTGACAACTGCCCGGACAACAACCGATCTGGATCCTAACGAAGCCAAGGTGAATGAAAAACTTGAAATGATTTACCGTGAACTCAACCGGGTTCCTTCAGAAAAACTTGCCAGCAATACGATTCAAAAAGTGGAGTCCCTGGTGCCGCCTGTAGAACACGAACAATTCTCAGATGATGTTGGTAAACTGGAAAGTCTGATGGAAATGATGGCAACGCCCACGGAACAAGATCCCGAAATGATGCAGATGGAAAACATGCTCGATAAAATTTTGGATATCCAACATCCGGAAAGAGTCAAAGAACGCATCCGTGCACAAAGCATCGAGCATCACGATCAGGTGTTTTCAGTAAACGTCCAGGCAATTGACAACACCGTGGGAATGCTGTCGGCACCATCGCAAACACGCTCGCGAATTGATTCAACAAAAACAGTGATGATAACATTGCCTGCCAACGGATTCTACGGCTTAGATGAAGAATCATTAACATCGCAGGAGGACAATGCTATTCCGGCTGTTATTCATGATACGCAGGAGCTTGTGGCTGGATCAACAGTAAAACTTCGCCTCACCAATGACATATTCATAAACGGTCAACTGATACCAAAGGATCATTTTATCTACGGAACAGCAGCCATCAACGAAGAGCGCCTGACCGTTTCAATAAACTCTATACGTTCAGGGAATTCACTTTTTCCAGTAGCCATGTCTGTCTATGACCTGGATGGTATGGAAGGACTTTACATACCCGGAGCCATTGAACGCGATGCAGCCAAGCAATCATCGGAACAAGCGTTGCAAAACATGCAATTCATGAGTATGGATCAGACGTTGGCAGCACAAGCAGCTGGTGCCGGAGTGGAAGCAGCTAAAGGTCTCTTCAGTAAAAAGGCAAAACTGATCAAAGTAACAGTCAAGGCAGGCTATCAGGTATTGCTTAAAGATACCAAAGTGCAATCGTGACATTACCGAACACACAACAAACAATAATATTTATGAAAACATATCTCATACTGCTCTTTAGCCTGTTAGCGTCCACGACAATCCACGCGCAGGATAACATACGCACCTATCCACTGGAAATTACCTTTAACAAAACATCCAGTTTAATCTTTTCAACGGTTATCAAAAGTGTAGATCGCGGAAGTCGGGATGTATTGGCGCAAAAAGCCAAAGGCATGGGCAACGTGCTACAACTAAAAGCCGGGCGCATGCACTTCCCCGAAACGAGCCTGACAATTATTACTGCCGATGGAATACTACATCAATTTACTGTGAACTATGCAGATGAACCGGCTGTACTGAACATTAGCCTTGATTCTGCGCGAGCATCGAATAACCCACCCATTCTGTTTGAAAATGAAATGACGGAAAGTGATTTTCAAAAACATGCCAACTATATTTTAGATGACCGCATACAATTTCACTTTAAAAGAACAGGACAGTATAAAGTTGTTTTGGGGCTGAAAGGGATTTTTATAAGAAATAACACCATCTTCTTTCATGTCACCGGAAAGAATACTTCCAACATCAACTACACCATCGAATTTCTCAGGTTCTACATCCGCGACAACAGGCGCATCAAACGCACGGCCTCGCAGGAAGTAGAAATCAAACCTTTCTTCATCAACCTAGAGCCGGAAGAAATAAAGGGTAAGTCTATCACGGAATGGGTTTTTGCGTTGGACAAATTCACCATACCGGAGGCTAAGCACCTAGTCATTGAAATGTTTGAACACAATGGCGGGCGACATCTTTTTCTTCCGATCAAAAATAGAACACTCGTCAAGGCACGTGCACTGCCTTGATGTATTTATAAATCAATTATTCGTAAACGTTTAAATAACAAATCGTATGAACATCAAAAATTTTGATTTCCTGAAAGACGGCCTCAAGTACCTAGGCTTTGGAGAAAAGCTGGAAAGTGACCTGAAGGCGAACATTGAAAAGCAACCGGCAGATTTCAAACTCACTACGGAGAATGAATTCAAACGCGGGGACAAAACAGAGAAAGTGGAATACACCCTCGACTTTAGAAAGGGTGATCAGGGTGACATGTACTTCTTGAACCGTTACCACGCAACCCTCAAAAACGAGGAAGACCCGACCAAAGACAAAACGCAAACATTTTATATCACCAAAAACAAAGGTATCACGGCAAAGGAAGCATATAACCTTTTGTCTGGCAGGAGTGTGAACAAAGACCTCACCACAAAAGAAGGTCAACCGTTCAATGCGTGGGTGAAGCTTGATTTGGAGGGTGAGAAAGACAAGAACAACAACTTCAGGGTTGACCAATACCATCAAGGTTATGGCTTTGATTTGGAAAAAGCATTGGCCAAGTTTCAGATCAAGGAGATGGGCAATGACGAGGCGAAAGAGCGTATGGTCCGGTCATTGGAGAAAGGTAATACCACACAGGTAACGATGATCAAAGACGGACAGGAACAAAAAATGCACATTGAGGCGAACCCAAAATTCAAAAGCCTCGATGTGTATGACCAAAACCTGAAGAAGCAGTTCCAAAAAAACGAAAAGGAAGGTAAAGAAACTGGTCAGGAAAAGTCGAAAGAAAAAAAGGAAACCGTTAAGGCAGATGATGATGATGACTCTCCCCGACAAACGAAAAAGAAAAAAAGAGGAGTGGGCGTTTAGGAAAATAAAGAGGGTCTGAGTAAGGCCCTTTTTTTACACACACGTTTACCCCATTAGATATGACGCGCACACTTTGGCTGGCCGCACCTTCTACCCATTTCCGAAGCCAGCCAAAGAGTGCGCTTTAGATCACATAAAGGAGAAATAAAACTCATCAAGGGCCGGTTCACTCAGTCGGCATCACTTCACTTCATTACGTTACGTTTGTTTCCCCACAGCGAGCACAAATGTTTGGGTCAGGAGCCCACGCGCCTCCAACGCATCTGACCTCAAACATTTTTTGTTCGCCCTCACACCTCACGTTACTCCATTACGCTCCGTTCAGCCTCCTTCCTTTCACCAGCCCAAATTTTCTGGACACATTTCTCCCCATAAGCAAAGGTGAGTCCCGGGCGGAAGTCGCCTCAAGGGCAAGACGAGTGCCGATGTATTTTTGATTTTTATGGGCTCGGCACCCTTGACCCGACTCCCGCCCGTGCTCGTTGGCGGCTTATGGGAAGCAATGGTGTGAGCGTTCGATGTGTTACTGAAATCACCATCAATCTGAGGCGCTTCAATCCATCTATGTTGAAGTAAGGTTCAACTAAGTTCTTTCAGATATATCTGAAAACAATGAAAATGTTCTTCTAAGGCCACAAGCGAATCTTCATTGAAGATGGATCATGTCTCATTTAATTCTGACACAAGGTAGGGTTCGGTCTGAATACGCTGGCAAGGAACTACGGCATAAACACGTGCCCTCGCACTTGCTTTCATTTATTCCGTTCCTCCTTGCGCTAATTCCTTCCGAACCCATTGATGGTGCCATAATTAAATCAACAAGCTTATGGAAACCAATCAAGAAAAAAATCATGTTCAGGTTGCAGAGATTCAATTGTCGTACAAGACAATGGTGAAACCTTCTGAACGACCAAAGATTAATTCATCAAGGGATGCCTACAACATCTTGTTGCAAACCTGGGATGATGATAAAATTGAATTTGTGGAACAGTTCAAGGTTTTGCTTATCAATCGTGCTAATCGCGTTCTGGGTATTGTAGCCATCTCAACTGGCGGTATGACAGGCACTGTAGCCGATCCTAAAATAATCTTTGCCTCAGCACTTAAAGCAAACGCTTGCAGCCTGATATTGGCACATAACCATCCCTCCGGCAACAGACAACCAAGCCAGGCAGATATAGATTTAAGCAGGAAAGTACGGGAAGGCGGAAAGCTGTTGGAGATTCAAGTACTCGACCACATTATCGTCACAACGGAAGGTTACACCTCCTTGTCAGATGAAGGGCTGATGTAGTCAGCCTTTTTTCATTTTCGGTGAATTGATTTGGTCGATTTTCCTTCATCATCCGCTCTCAATTCCATATCTTTAATACAAGAAATCGTTCTTTGTGCGAGTAAAAGTAGAATCAAATTGAATTGAGTGACCAACGTGGTGACCAATGGATTTTGCTTGTTGTAACTACTTGAAATTAAACAGGTTATATTAATGGTTCGAATCCCAGCGGGATCACTTGGAGTGCCTCAGAAAATGCTTTCTGAGGCACTTTTGTTTTTGGGGCCACGGGAGAGAACATGGAAAACATAGGTCAAACATGGTTTTTCGAGGTCTATAATGTAATAAATAGGGATGGGTGCCATGACCCAGACCGAAATCCAAATATGAAAGCACTATCTTGGGCCTAAGAACCCTGTGCATTCAATGGATCAACGAGATACTCTTAAGGCCACTATGTTGGCAAGTGAGGGATTGGTATTTAGTAATTCCTTGCGCGAGGAAAATCGAGCATACTTTGATAACCTCACCAGCTCTTACTTTTCCATTGCGGCAGCAATCAGTCTAACGTGGACAAAGCATGCGAAATTGGAAACTGACTATGTTGAATATGCTGCTCGATTCATCGATGGCAAAATTGCCCATGATCCAGAAATCGCAAGAAAGTTCTGCCTTAGGTTCGGGCCCGAAGAACTTGATGAAGCTTTGATTAACTATGCAAAATTCTATCGTACCGTAAAAAATAAGATGCCTGATTTTCATACCTGCAGTATGAACGAAATAGCTAGGCTTCAGGTAAATCTTCTGTCCGAGTTAAACAACCTTAAGAATGCCGGAGAAGTTGTGAAGATTGGCCCATGGCTATTTACAGGTCCTTTTAAAATTATACTGGGGGATCAAGATAGACTTTGGACAAATGATGGTATTAATGCAATAGTGCTACCAACAGGAATTGAGGTTGATAGAGCCCTTGTAAAATTACAGAAAGAAGGGTATGGTTTTATGAATGGTTTTGATAGAAATTGGTTAACCGAACGTGGCCCCCTTTTGGATAGCTACGGAACGTATCAACTAGCCCATTCATTTATAGTAAGTATAGGTAAGCTAGCGGGTTGTCCGGCAATTCATATTAACAGTGCGCTCTATTTGTTAGGAAGAGACGAGATTTAGATAGAGAACGCTGAGTTGATAATTTCACTATGTTTAGCGGGCATTGAACCACTCCAAATATGCATATTTGGAATATGTATCGCAATTGTAGCGAATACTTGAGACGGAAATCTAGAACTTCATGGAGCAAATTTTAAAGGGTGGAAACTTGCGTTGCCACCCTTCGGGCTCTGGATGGGCTAGCTCCGGGTAAAACATAACTAATGATCTCTCTAGTTTTCCACCCAAGGACAGGCCAAAACACAAACGAACCTCCTATTCCCATACAAAAGTTAGAGTGCTTCCATTCGTCTTGATGCTCGTAACGCTTCCATCACTATCATACTGATATTGGAAAGTATCATTGTAG
>JAHBTX010000019.1 GCA_019638395.1 Cyclobacteriaceae bacterium | reverse complement strand
GTTTCACACCTCTATCAAACCGGGTAATCCCACCTCTTGGCAAGAACCTAATGTCAGATCAAGTCTGAACTACTACACCTAAGATTTCATAAAATTCACGAAAAATAAGCGATTTCGATCTGATATGTTCTTTTTTTGTGAATTTTTGCGAGAAAATATGTAATCCAATACGAAATTCACCTTATTTTTTGGTGTTTCTTGCCTATTTTCTACTTAAAAGGCGCATTTTCCCTGTTGCATTAAACTTTCAACAAATAACTTAGGCAATCGTTTCAGGTTATACGCCATGGCCAGCAGGATATGCCAGGCATGTGCTTTTGCCAGGCCACTGTAACGCAGAACCTTGCCACCAAACCATCGGGCCTGACTGCCAAAAGTCCGTTCGACAACATACCTGAATCGGGTGATCAATTTATTGCGTTGCAATTGCCGCGCAGTCAGCGGTTTATTCTTCACCGCTTTGTCCTGAATGCCGTTTTTAATACCCCGTGCTTTCAGGGCTTCTCGATGCATCTGGCTGCTATAGGCTTTGTCAGTATGCAGGCGACTTCCCGGTTTAACTGAAGCTTTATCAAGCAGCGCCAACATGGGCAAGCTGTCATGTTGATTGGCCGCAGTTGTCTCTACCGCCATGACCAATCCATTATCATCAACCACTGTGTGTTGCTTATAGCCAAACACGGATTCGCCGCGGCTCGCAACCCAGCGCGCTTCAGTGTCTACGCCGGGTTGTGTGGTCTCAACAACTTTCATGTTTTCCTGAGCATCTGTTTCATCATCCCGATCTTCTCGATCAATAACCACCTCATACGTTGGTTTTGTCTTGGGTTTGCGTGGACTGTGCGTAATGCTCGCATCAATGTGGCAACCTTTTGTTACCGTTACCTGATGTGCCTGTATTTGTCGGTTGATCTGTTCCAGCAAACCATCCCAGGCCTGGGCTTTCGTCAATCGTGTCCTAAAACGGGAAAGTACCGAGTGATCCGGTACGTCGTCTTCCAGATCCAAGCCAAGAAAACGCATGACATGTAGGTTAACATTGGCCATTTCCTCGATCGATTCATCGCTCAGACCACCATGCCATAGCCCAACCAGCAACATCTTGAATAGCAGTAATCCCGGATAAGCTGGGCGGCCTGTTGCATCAGACACCGGCGCGTAATGTTGTTCAATGGCCTTCTCAATGGCGTTCCAATCAATCAGTTGATCAATTTGATTCAGAAAATTGCCTTTGCGTGTCCTTCGAGTAACAAAACTATCAGCCAGACTTAAACCCATGACAATTAACCCAATGAATAAAAAGGTATTATATCATCATGACCTGTCTGATATCATATTTGCCGTGCAAAGGTCTCTTCTAATTTGTAGATGGGGCGGTTGGACGCTTACCGATTACTGACTACGACGACTATGAAAGGATCATTGCCAACCCGTCTGATTGGCAGGAATTGGTTGCACTGAAAAACGACGAGATGACCCTGGACAATGAGATCGGACAGATCACGCTGGCCATTCATCACCAGCAATCCCAATACGCCGAACGCAAGCAAGCCTTGAGAGACACGGCAAATTCGATTGCAAGGAGCATCCCCGGATTTACCTGGGGAAATTTTGGATGTTGATTGACAGGTTATGTCGCCGACGTAGACTTGATTGGGAGCGGCAACATCAAACTGCCGATTTAGCTTGTTCTCGAATACCGGCTGTTTGTGATCGCTATTAGTTGTCACTTTGTATTTCCTGCGATGCTTGACTTGCACACCGGCTTCCCGCATCAGGCTTCGAGCTTTCCAGCGACCAATCGGATAACCCAGCGCATTCAGCGCTTTTCCGATTCTGCGGCTGCCATAGCTATGATTGCTGAATTTCGCTATATCCCGAACCGCTTCAAGTATTTCTTCGTGGCGCTAGCTTTCAGAGCAATTATCAACGCACCGAACGTAACCATAGTAGGCGCTACGGCTTACACCCATGAGTTGGCACATCAAGCCAACCGGATAGGTCTTTTTCCTTTGGGTAATGAACGAATACTTCACTTCGTTTCTTTCGCGAAAAAGACCGTCGCTTCCTTTAGTATTTCCCTTTCCAGCTTGAGCCGCTTGATTTGCGCTTTCAGCTGCCGGATTTCTTCCTGCTCTGGCGTCAGCTTCCCATTACCCCGGAATGACTGATCAGCATCACCTGCCTGGTGTTCCCTAATCCACCTCCTCAACATATTGGGTGTGATCTCAAGGTTTCGTGATACTTCTGACGTCGTGTGGCCCTGATCCAATACCAGGCTAATCGCATCTAATTTAAATTCTTTTGTATATTGCTTTCTCTTTACCATCTCTTCCTCCAGTTAAGCTATTTTCTCTTAACTGAAGTGTCCGGTTTCAGTAAACCACATCA
>JAHBTX010000018.1 GCA_019638395.1 Cyclobacteriaceae bacterium | reverse complement strand
TTGTCCTTTAGCATTGCAGAGTGTTTAAATCGACACACCAAAGCCGTAAATTTTGGAGGTAAACTTAAGGTAACGAAAGCAGAGGTGAACTATTCACTTGTCAAGGTTGAGGGCCTATACGTGGAATTAGTCCTCTGCTTTCTTAATTGAACACAGTACCATTTAGAATTCTAGGTTTCCAGACCTATTAAAGGACTTAGTCTAGTTCAATTATGTTACCATAAACTCTAAACTAATATGGAGACAAAAAAACAAACAATCAACTGGTTCCTGGGAATCGATATTTCCAGCACCACTCTGGACGTAAGCATACTTACTCCAAGTAATGAAAAAGAACTCATTCATCAACGTTTTTCTAATGATGTAACAGGGTTCAAAGAGATTCTTAGCTGGCTCAAATCTTCGGGAGTGAAGGTAAAGCAAAGTTGGTTCTGCATGGAACACACCGGTATCTATGGGTTGGAACTTTGTTGTTTCCTCAGCAAGAAGAAATTATCCTACACCATGTACTCTCCGCTACACATCAAAAGAATGATGGGTATTGTGAGAGGTAAGAATGACAAGGCGGACTCAAGGATGATAGCCCAGTTTGCTTACCTATACCGTGACCGGCTTAAGCCTAGTGAGATGCCTTCGAAAACCTTGATTTCATTGAGAATTCTCATAAATCATAGGCAATCGTTGGTTAAACGAAAATCAGAATTGAAACGAGAGATTCATAAGATGAACCGCATGGAACCGATAGTCAATGTCAACTTCGTCACTCGTTGCATCAAACGGGAGATGGAATGGTTGGAAGCGGAAATTGAAAAGGCCGAACAGGAAATGAATGAACTAATCAATCAAGATGAATTGGTAAAAACAAATTTTGATTTGCTAAATAGTGTACCAGGTATAGGCTTGGTTGTCGCTTCTTCCTTTCTAGTTCAGACCAGAAATTTTGAAAGCTTTGAAAATGGGCGACAACTTGCTTGCTACGCAGGAGCTGCTCCATTTGAATATCAATCTGGGAGTAGCATACGTGGAAAAACCAAAATACATCCAATTGCCAATCGACAATTGAAAACCTTACTGACAAATAGTGCCTATGCAGCATTACGATATGACCCGGAGATTAAAAAGTACTACGAACGTAAAACCGCAGAAGGAAAAGCTCCTATGAGTGTTATTAATGCAATCCGGTGCAAACAAATTTATCGGATGTTCTCAGTGGTCAAGCGAGGTACTCCCTTTGTGAAAAGCAGTGAAGGGTAAGCCCTCCAAAATTTACGGCTTTGGTTACTTGGATTCTTCTTAGAATTCCACGTGAGAACTGGTTATTTGAAAGAGAGTCAGTCGTTTATTTTTTTTCGTGGTCTGAATGTCGGAAAGGGCATGGGCCACAACGTTTGTGCTTATGCAGTGGCGGGAATAGGAGCGCTAAAAAATGGAGCGTAGCGGAATGTTTAGCGCGACCTACACGTCACTGTCAACCGTGACAAAACGTTGTTTGAAAACTAAAGCTACAAATTTACACCGAACCCCGCCATTGCATAAGCATTTTGTTGGCAACAGTTGGGTTCCTTCTGTCAATAGTCATACAATTCTATTTTCTATGTCGATCGGTTCTAAGTCTATGAGTTGTCACCAATCAATAACTTAT
The DNA here is from genome assembly GCA_019638395.1 of Cyclobacteriaceae bacterium. Classification (GTDB taxonomy): domain Bacteria; phylum Bacteroidota; class Bacteroidia; order Cytophagales; family Cyclobacteriaceae; genus ELB16-189. The sequence goes on along the minus strand of JAHBTX010000018.1, from coordinate 1,083 downwards.
TCTTGTATTTTGTTTGTTCAGTTTTTGCTTACCTGTCGGAAAGCCAGAATGGAAATTGTCAACAGCACAAGGAACGCGAGTACTGAAATCCAAAAGGCACTATCTGTCCCAGTTTCCCAGACCAATGAAGTCCTGGTCGTTGGTTGCCATTCGGTTCGGTCTTGTCCAAGAAGACTAACCACATTCAACATATTTCCTGCTGCGTGCAAAACCATACTGGGCAAAATTGAATTTGTTTTCCATGCCATTGCTCCATAAACAATTGCCACACCCATATACCAAGGCATGACAGTAAAGTTTACTTCGCTGTGTACGAAGTGTAACAAACCAAAGACGGCTCCAGTGATAAATATGGCAACAATAGGCCCGAATTTTTTTTCTAATGGGCTCTGTAGGTACCCTCTCATAGCAGATTCCTCTGTCACGCCTGCCACTATTGCACTTACGATAACCGATGGAATCAGGGTATGCATCGGAATAGTTGATAAATCATCGGTTTGACCGGTGGGAAGGGTTATGAGTCGGGCATATACATTTTGGAATTGAACCAAGGCCCAAAGGCCAGCTAGACCTGCAATCATTGTCAAGCCCCACGCATTCGGGTTCACAGCATTCGCCCGACATAGGTTGCGCCTCGTATCAGCGTTTGACGTTGGCCAAGTACTCCCAATTGCAAATTTCCAATACAGCCAAAGATAAAAAGGCATTATTACAGCAGCCCATGGGATGTTTGGAGAATGTTTGATGTTCAACCCAACCATTACCGCCCACGGGCCTGATCCCAATGTTATCATGAATAGTCCCCAGAAGATAGATTTGAGGATAAGCGGCATGCCTTTATAGTTTATTGTCCGCGAAGACCAATTTCCTTTTCAGTCCCTTTTGCTTTTAATTTTTTCTGCCCATTGTCTGCGGAGATGTAATCTGTCCGCATGTTGTAAATTGTTAGCTAGCCAAACTTGTACTTTTTGCTTTTTTGTTGACCCACTCAGTCGGTTTACTGTCTCTGTCCACGGAGCCAACCCAATTGTTGCCAACGTTTTGTGTTTATTTAGTTGCGGGAGTAGGAGGGCTTAAAAATGG
>JAHBTX010000017.1 GCA_019638395.1 Cyclobacteriaceae bacterium | reverse complement strand
GTGCCCACTTCGGAGAATCTAATGACGGTGGATACAATGCTTGCCTGAAATGCATCCGACAAATCTGTAATAGTGGCCAATGAGAATTTCTTCGTTAAGGCTGAACGAGTCTTAAATTTAGTTTCTGGCATTAAAAGACAACTCGCGAAATAGTCAGCTTCTAATTCAATCAAATCCTTATCCTTCAATTCCGTTATCGATCCGTGGGGCTGTAATGTTCCCGATTTCAATCCAAGCCTATGCTCGTCAATAAAGAAATGCCCAAGTTCATGTGCAAGCGTAAATCTACCTCTCTTGGAATTTGGATGATTACCTTTCGTATGATTGATATGAATATGAAAATCCTTGCTGTCGTATAAGAGCATGCCATCAAAGGCATTTTCATAATCATCATAGTAAACAGGAAGCTCTTCTGCTTTCGCTAATTCATCAAGTTGAGTAATGTTGCTTGACGAAAACAATTGAGTTAACTCACCTGTCAGTTTAATTATCTTCCTTTTCCGAAGGTCCGTTATCATCATTTCGTTTCTTGTTCTGATTTCTTTTCATCTTGTCAAGAATATGCTTTGGAATATCGTTACCATTTCTCGCAGCCATTCTGTATTCAGTGAAATCACCCGCATTTATGGTTGGTTTTATTTCAACTGTCTTTGCTGAATCCAAATCCCCCTTAATGATCTTGTCGGGATCAATTTCCTTACCAGTTATTTCTTCAAGACTTTCCTCATAAAGTTTCTCAAAGCGAGCTAACTCCAATTCATTTCGCGGGAATATGAAGCCTGTGGATGCAAGCCATTCATCAATATTCTCCGGGGTGATATGTTTCTTATCGTGAGCCATAAAGTTTTAAATATTCATCGACTGTGTCATAAGCCTCTTTCTTGTATACTTGAATAGATGTCTGGGCTAGTTCAAGTTCATCTCTTAATTGCTTCAGCAAACCTCGTGGCAAGGTGTGCCCCTCCTGTTGGTAGGTCTTGTAGGTTAGGTAAATAATTTTGTGTTTTGGAGTTAAGCGAGCGAGTGCTTTTTCAATTATCTCTTGTATCCGTCTAAGCTCAGCCCTTTTCTCTACCGAGCCTTTTACTGTATCAATGTTAGGGAACTCATATACAATCTCTTCGTCACCCGTGTAGGGATTCAGGTCGGCAGATTGTTCCTTTTTATACTTAGAAAGTTCCCGTCTTGCAATCTTGTACAGGTACAATTTAACGGCAGTGTCTGTATCTGCAACATTGGATTTGCTCTTGTCAAATTTTCCATACTTCCAATACCGTGCGAAGGTCCTCTCGGCAACAATGTCGCCCACGTGATTATCATATCCCCAGTTGGTAGCTATCACGCGGCACTTGTGTGTGACATCCTTCTGAAACCGAAAACAAAATGCTCTGAAGGCGTTTTCAGCCACCTCTACATCCTCCGGATTCTTTCTCCATCGAATGTACTCCACAAGGTCATCGGTTGTTTCGGGTTCAAAATCTTGCCAACTCATCAATTAGGTCCGGGGGTTTGCTACATATACCAAATTCCATTAGTAACCGGTATACCAAAAACCGTTAGTAATGTCTTTGATACTCATCGTGTACAGATATCAGTACTAATATGAGTAAAATCAATGAAAAAATGACTCCAGACGCACAAGGTGCGGATGACGTAGTCGATGTCGAGGCCTACACCAAGGCCGACAAAAAACCTCCAATCGGAAAGAAATATAGGGTAAAAATTGGAGATGAACCCTTCGTTTTCGACCATCATTTGGTTACAGGTAAAGATTTGCTGGTTAAGGCAGGTAAAACTCCTGTCGAGTGTCATTCCCTGTATCAGAAATTTAAAGGGTGTGATTTCGAGAAAATCAGTCTGTCCGAAACGGTTGACCTGTCAAAGCCGGGAATCGAGCATTTCGTGGTTAAGGCCCCTGAAGTTTTCCACTACACCGTAGATGGCGAACCTGAGACTACCGATGAGAAGTCGCTCACACCAACCCAAATATTGGAAGCGGCTGGCGTTGAACCCGTGACCGACTATTACCTCGTGCTTGTAAATGCCGATGGAAGTCAGGTTTCGTATAAGGATAAGCTGAATGAACCAATCGAGATGAAGTGTCCGGGGTCAAAGTTTATCTCTGTATACAAAAGTGCAACCGAGGTAGCATAGGTATGGCAGCGATAGATTTTATTAATCAGGTAAAGGCTCTTGGGTTTGAAACCCAGGAGCCCTCTTCTGACAAAGTGTGCTTTGAGTACACAGTCGAAGTTGGCAGCAACAAAGGTAAGAAGGTGCTGTTAGGTTTTGAGAACCTCAATGACTTTCCTATGAATGCACCACATGGCCCACACTTCAAACCGATTGATGCTGGTTGGACAAACCCTTCTGGTGGCGTTCATGCAAGTAATTTTGGAAGTGGGTGGGTACACTGGAGTAGGCCATTCAAAGAATGGAACAGAACTAAGCGAACTGTAAAGGAGTATTTGGCTCACATAAGAAATTTATTGATGGCAGTATGAAACATTTCAGCGCAGTAATGACCTATGAACTGCATAAGCAGTTAGTCGGTCACCTGATTCGAGAAGACGATCAGGAGGATTTGTGTTTCGCTACATACAATCCGGGTACCGGTACATCAAGACAATCCGGAATAGTTAGTTCGATAATACTTCCTGAAGAGGGAGATAGGGAAGTCCATGGTAATGCCGAGTTTAGTCCACAATATTTGGAACGAGCTATTCGTATCGCAGTAGAGAGAAAAGAAGGACTGGTTTTTCTACATTCTCACCCTT
>JAHBTX010000016.1 GCA_019638395.1 Cyclobacteriaceae bacterium | reverse complement strand
GGCCAGCCGGCAACAAAATGTATAAAACATGGCTGGGGCTCAGTGTAAATTTGTAGTTTGATTTTCTTAATTTCGTTCGGTCACGTGGGACAGGACACAGCTTCGAAAACCCAGCCACGTTTCATACATAAACGTTGGGCGCAAGTGCTAAAGACGAACAAGTTGACATGGACATAGATATATTTTTAGAACTGACGGACTACGACAAATACTTTGTTGACCAATTAATTCTATCCTCGACACTACTCGGACTTTTAATTGCGACAAGTACTTTCTTGTTACAAAGTGGATTTACAAATTTTGAATTTAGTAGGTCAATGTTCCTTAAGTACTACATTACCTTGACAAAGGTTTTGTTCCTCTTGTTGGGATACAACATCATTATTCCATTAATTTTTTTATACACAGACTTGAATAGCAAAGTCGCACTGACGGTTCATTTTCTTTATAGCCTACTTTTTACAAAGTATCTTTTGGACTTTTATTCACACAAAGGGTACATACTGACAATTAATTCAAATAAATTCAATCCATACAAAAACTCATTCCTTAAATATGTCAGGTTCATTACAAACCTAGGACTGATTCATATAATCCTGATTCTGTTTTTCATTTTCGTAGTTACAATCTACCCACTTCTCCCAGCTACAGAATTGGACTTCACGGACAGACAAGCGTTTATAGCGACAATTATTGCATTTGCATTTTCGGTACTTTCACTTATAAGAATTATTCCGCAATACTTTTCATTTACAGAAATCGAATACAAGCATAAAGAAAATACCGAACTCAAGAAGGACATCGAAGTAGATGTTTCAAAAGAACTCGGAATACTTAAGGACATCCTAATTAAATATGGACATAACGAACTTGAGAATCAAAAACAATTTAGTGACTTAGGGGAAATTGACGTTCGCCTCGTTGACAAAAAGGACGAAGCTTTTTTTGTAATTAATTTAAACATACACTCATCGAATATATACGACATAGTTAATGCCATTGAGAATTACACGTATGAGTTCTTTAAGGATTTAAAAAACACAAATGTTGACATTAATAGTTTTGTGCTTTCATATTTTGTTAAAATTGACAGTGTCTCAAATTCAAAGACATATTTTGTAAGGTCAAAAAGAGTTGAGTTGGAGAAACTAATATCTGAGACATCTGACCCTAAAGAATTTGTAAGACGAATTGAGAACAAAGTTATAGACGACCTTTTTAGAGGAGTGTAAGCACCAGCGCCCAACAAAATGTTTGCGCAATGGTGGGGTTTAGTGTAAGCTCAAAGTGCTATCTTCGTTCAACGTTTGGTCACGTGGGACAGTGAAGTGTTTCAAAGTCCCACCACTGCGCAAACACAAACGTTGTAGGCCATGCGCCAAGACAGATTATGTTTCAAATCAATAGTGACACTTTAAAAGCAGACACGTTAAAGCTGGACACTTTAATTCGTGAAGGAATTGCCGAGCCGATTAGAATTCAAATTCAAGAAAGCAAGGACGGGTTTGACTGGAATGTTTGGTTCCTATTACTTGGTGTTCTTTCATTGATTGCGGCTGTAGCAATTCCGTTCATTCAAAAGAAATACGAAGAGAGAAAAGCTAAGTATGGCTTTCATCTTTATATCAAGAAAAGGCTCGGAGTTGTGTGGAATCTTTTAACCTACGACAAGTTTGAATATAAGCAGCCTACGACCGCTGAGTCGATGGATGATCTTCAATTGACTTTTGACACTTTGGTCTTTCGATTTGAAAAGGACTTTCAAAAGAACAAAGATACGATCCATCCCTTATTTGCATTTGGAGTACTGTTTAATTTGCAAAAGTTATTGATGACAGTGTATAGAGTCCAACAAGCGCTCACGACAATCGATCTGAATAACTTAGATGAGAAGACGCTTGAGTACGGGGACAAGTTGTCAAAAAGTGAACATCATAAGTTGACAGGTATCTACATGTTAATAGAGCATTATATTTCAATAACGTCTCATCATGACAAATTTGATTCACTTCAAGCAATTAAACGACAAGTCAAGGACAAACGCTGGACGGGTTTAATAGTAGAAAACACGGTATTGCAAAACCAAGGAATAATCTTGAAGGATATGCAATACTTAAAGGAAAACGAAATTAGTATCAACGAAATACTAAACGTAAACAAACTACTGATTCAAGAATTGAAATCATACTTTGACTTTGATAAACTTGAAAAGAGAAAAAGAAATAGAGCGGTGTAGGCGCACGTCCTACAACAAAATGTATAATCCATGGCGCTGACAAGGAGGACATTTCTTTTATTTTTACTCAGCGCCACGGCTTATACATAAACGTTGGTGGCAATGCGTTCAAATCAAGAGTAGGCAATGTACAAACGAACGGACAATCAACTTGGGACAGACCCAGAAGACATCGAAGATGTTCTCAAGATAATTGAGACTTCGTACGACATAAAGTTTGAGGAAAATGAACTTGGACACATTAAAACGTTTGGAGAACTGACCGACCATATTATTTCCAAAATTCGACTGACAGACAAAGACGACTGCACGACACAGCAGGGATTTTATAAACTAAGAGATATAATACAAAAGACTAAGAACCACGACAAAAAAACTATTACAACTAATCAACTGCTAACGACTATTTTTCCTCGACAAAGAAGAAAGAAAGAAATAAAAGAAATTGAAGAACAACTTGGGTTCAAGCTGAAAGCATTACGACCAAGAAGATTGGTCACGTGGACAATCCTAATTCTTCTTGGAGTATCAATCGTTGGACTCTTTATAGATTGGAAATACGGACTAAGTGGAGTTCTTCTCACAATTATTCTATTTTGGACAGCTGAAAAAACTGGGATAGAATTTAAAGACAAGACACTTGGAGAACTAACCGACAGAATTACGCAAAGGAATTATTTAAAATCAAGAAGAGACCAAACGACAGTGAACAAAGGAGAAATTGAAAATAAGATTAGGGCACTGTTCGCAGACGAGTTATCAATAAATAAAACTGAACTTAACCGACAGACAATTATCAATTAACAAAGTGTGGACTAGAA
>JAHBTX010000015.1 GCA_019638395.1 Cyclobacteriaceae bacterium | reverse complement strand
GCCGGTGTTTAACTTATCTACAATTTCACACCTTCCACAAAAGAAAAAAGAAGCAAAAAAGAAAATATTACAATGATGATTATGGGTAAGGTAAAATTGCTGATGCAAGTCTAAAGGTTAAGCCCGACCTGCACGTCTCTGTCCCCCGACACCGAACTAAATTAAGAAAATACTTTTAATACCTACACCAAACCCCCGCATTGCATAAACATTTTTGTTGGCGGTTCGTTGTTATTTCCCGCTCAAATTAGTTTTTCAAGTTTCATTTCTCCAAGAACAATAAGGCTTGCAAAAGTTGTCCAAATGATAACAGGAATTGTCAACAAAGCAGCAGTCTTATTTATAGGTAAGAGTTTATAAACAACAAAAGCGGCAAATATTATTACAACAATGTTTCCAACTAGTCCAAACCATAGAGCAGAAATACTTGTTATTTTTGCAAAACCTAATGTGTAATAAGCATAGGTCGCACATAAAAATGCGAGTCCATAAAGCCACCATTGATAATTAGTCGATTCCGTCTGAATTAGATTATATCTACCAATGCCAAGTAGAGTGAATAAGATAAACCAGACAAACGGGATTACATATCCAGGTGGTGCATACCAAAGTCGTGGCGTCTCACCTGTCTCAAATTCCAGTCCGATAAACGGTGCTGGAATATTAACTGCTATAAGTACTCCGTAAAATGTCAGAATACTTAAAATTAGTGTCCATGTCATTTTCATTTTGTTTTAGTTGTCTTTTAATAGTCTTAGTTGTCCAATAACAATGACCGCCAACGGTTTCGGGCTTTGCGTTCGGGCGGGTTTCGGAGTACAAAACGGTCAACCAGCAATGAACTTGAACAGAAGCACAAAGCTCCAAGTTTGTACGTCACCCCGCCTGACGCAAAACCCGTGTTAGCGGTTCGTTGTTGTTGGTTTGTCATTGTTATCCTGTAAAAATTGTCTTTCTGTCAACGAAACAAATTGGGTTTCCAAAAATGTCATTTGAATAAAATAGTCTTTCACCCCAAGGCATTTCACTTATTTGCTCGTCAACGTACTTAACGTCAGATGAATTCAAGAATTTCTTATGAATGTTGTCCAAGTTGTCCGTTGCAATATAGATGTATTGGTTTTCGTGAAATACCCACTTTTGCGGGATTTCATCTCCGTCAGCAAGTGGGTCATAACAAGCAAGAATTGTCCCCTCTAAGTCAAAATAATGTCTGCCAGTTGATACTCGCTGTCCTTGTTGTTCAAATATTTCAGCATAAAAATGTGATGCTTTGTCAATGTCGTTTACAGGAAAAATAATTCTATATAATTTCATTCTTTATTTATTTTTAAAATGCCGCATTCTAAATTATGTTGTCTTCTGGCTCGCCTTACAATGACCGCTAACGGTTTGGCTATACGTAATGCGGGATTGATATGGACTTCACTTTCAGTTTTTCAGTATCTTTATTAATATTCATTTACCTTAATTTAGCACAAACTCCCGCATTATGTATAGCTGTTGTTAGCGATTCGGTGTTCTTTATCAATTTAGAAATTCGTTTTTTTCCAAGGATCGTAAGAGCCGAATGCCCAAGTATAGCCTTCAGGGTCTTTGGCACTATATCCTTTACCGCCATACGGTTTATCTTCAAGTGGTATTACGATATTCGCTCCATTCCGCTTCGCAAAGTTATAGTGTTCGTCAATGTTGTTCACAACAACAATTATTTCAACTGTGCTTGCACCTGTTTGTTTTGGTGATTTACACAAGTGAGGATGATTGTAGTTTTCAGCTGACGAAAGCATAATACCACCGTTGTTAAAAACCAAATGGGCGTGTAGGATTTTTCCATTGTTGTCGGGAATAACTAATTTTTTATGAAACCCAAATGTCAAACAAAGCCACTCTATCATTTCAGATGCATTATGGTATAGTAATCCAGGTGTAATTGTTGGTGAATTTCTGCTCATTATCTGTTTTTTGTTTTTACCTAGTTTGTCAAATCAAAGTCCGCTCTTCTGCCCATCTATGGTAATATCCTCCAATGACCGCTAACGTTTGTGTTTGCGCAGTGGTGGGCTTCCGAAGCCGCCACTGTCCGCGTGGGCAAACGTTGAACGAAGATAACACTTATAGGTTACACGTCACCCCACCATTGCGCAAACATTTTGTTGGCAGTAGTGGCAATTACTCCTCACTCAAAAGATTTCTCCTAATTTTATTCAATATGTCAACCGAGGCCAAAGCTTTGACATGTGCCGGATTCTCGTCTTTTGTGCCTTCAAGTATTTTTGTTTTCCTGTCAAGTTCGTCATTTACTAACTTCTCCAACGAGTCAAACTTCTTTTTATTCAGTCTTACTGTATTCTCCTCATTTTCTAAATGTCGATGTAGATTGTCAATGATGTCCTTAAGCTCATCAAAATTATAATCTCTTAAAGTGAAAGTAGCTTTCTCAGAGTTGATTATTATTTCTTCGTCAGTGAAGTCTAAATAAATTCGTAGTTCATTGCTGTCCGGACTCAATTCAAAGTCGGCCCCGTACCCATAGTCAGTCAGAAGTTTCAGTTTTTTATCAAGGTCGTTTGTGTCAACGTTTATAAGTTTCCACTCTCTAATCTGGTCGTTTTTATTTCTGTCCCAAGTCCAATTTAGTTGCTCATTAATAACTAAATCTTTGTCAACAAGTCTATAAGTTATTGATTGTCCCATTTTTTGCCATTACTGCCAACGTTTTGTGTTTATGACGGCTGCGGTTATCGAAGCCGTCTTTGTCCACCGTGGGTGGACGAAGTTAATAAAACAAAACTACATTATAGAGTGTCACCCGCAGCTGGCATAAACACGGTGTTACCGGCTGGCGGCCGTCACACCTCATTTGATTTTTCAAGTGTCTTTTTTTCAAGCTCTGCAGTCAGTCTAAAGTCGGTCTTTTTGATTTTGTCCAACAAGGGTTTTACTAATTCTATGTGTCCGCTTAGTTTTGCGTCAATAATTACTCCAAGTGTTCCAGTAATTTTAATACCTAACTGCTCTGCATATTTTCTCCCTTTGTAGTCGTCTATTATTAATAAACAATCGGTCTGTTCGATAGCAAACGCTATTGCGCTGGCTTCTCCTTTGTCTAACGAAGCTTCTAGAATTTTTTGATAGGTCTTATTAGTTGGTTCCTCAATTGAAAACCAGTCGGGTAACTTCTTTTTAAATTCGTTTGCAATCTCTCTCGTGATTATAATTTGTCCAAAGAGTTTATTCAAAAGTCCCAGTTCTCCAATCTTGTCGAGAAGAATTAAACAGCTAGTATCAGAGATTATGACTTTTTGCATTCTCTACGTCTCGGTCAAGGTCTGAAGAAGGGTAATTGAAAACAGAAACTCCGTAAGTCCCAAGGATTTCTATAAATGCTCTTTTTGATAGTCCAACTAATTCGGCAGCTTGTCCCAGTGAGAGCTTTCCTTTTTCATATAGTCTTGACGCTATTGCCATAAGGGCTTCTTTGTCGTCAAAGTCTACCGTGTCAGGTATATTTATGGTTATCGTTTTCATGTCTCAAATTTACACTTTTATTGTCACTTTTTTCTCGGTAGGCCGCTTGCCGGTAACGTTTGGCTATAACCAGTGGCGGGAATTTGAAACGCGTCATTGTCCCACGTGACCAAACGTAATTTGAAAACTAAACTACGAATTTACACTAAACCCCGCCATTGGTTATAGCTTTTGTTGGCTGACGTA
>JAHBTX010000014.1 GCA_019638395.1 Cyclobacteriaceae bacterium | reverse complement strand
CCAGAACTCATGGGTATCGATTAAAGTATCATAGGGAATTTGGATCATGAAGGAATATATTTCCGAGGCCCAGGAAGGTATCTTTCTTGCATCCGGAGTGTTTCGGAAGTATTTCAGGCCCCATTCGAGTCCACGTGAAACTGAAGCCCAAGGAGATGGTACTCCTTAGAGAGAGTACAAAAGGGATAAATTTCATCCTGCAAAAAAATTTATCCGGAAATTGTCACACAAGTATCCATAAATTGTGGGGGCCAAATTTCTTGTGATGAAAATAGAATCTCGATTTGAAAATTGTAGTTATTCCGCTCCTTACCTAGTCAATGAATCTGGTGATGGTAAGGTAGAATTGGAAATTGAGTTGGAAACGATTGTAAGTCTACAATCTCCAAAAGCACAGAAGGACACCCTAACAAATAGTATCAGACAAGAACTTTCGAAATACGAATGGCTGATTTCTGGGCTTGTTTCGATAGAGCTTCACTGGTATTTGTCTCATCAAGATAGACACGAGACAGACAAAGGTTCTGATCTGGATAACATGACAAAGCCCATAATTGATGCCTTGGTTGGCGAGACAGGGCTGCTAGTTGATGACAGTCAGATTAAGTCCCTGTATGTAGATTGGATATCAAAAAATCAGAGTAAGAGGACGTCTCTTCTTGTGATTTGGATAAACTTCATAAACGACTTCTCTCTTAACAAGAGACAGCTATTCTTTGTGCAGTATCACAAGGCTATATGCTCCATGTTTGATGTGGACTTAAATGATCTCAAGAATCTGATCGCTGTCAAGTTAATTATTTGGACAAAGATCAAATCACGGAGACTTAGTGGGGCATTTTTTGGTACAGAATGAGGCTGTAAAGTGAACTGTGTCAAAGAAGAATAATTCACCAACTTTGACACAAATTATGGAACAGAAGAAAGAAGAACAATTCAATCTAGAGGAAATTAAGAAGAAGGCCCTTGAACAGTTTCGCTCAGGAAAATCACTGTACGGGAAGGATGGAGCGTTTGCTCCGCTGCTAAAGAGTTTTTTGGAGGCTGCGCTCGAGGGAGAGATGGAGGCTCATCTTGATGAGGACGAGCGTGCTACCGGAAACCGACGTAATGGTAGGTCACGGAAGACAGTACAAACCAACAGTGGTCCTGTTGAAATCGAGACTAGCCGTGATCGCAGCGGAACTTTTGAGCCTGAGCTTGTTAGGAAAAGGGAAACGGTTTTAGCCGACACGTTGGAGAGCAAGATCTTGGGTATGTACGGACTTGGAATGAGCTTCCGGGACATCAGCTCCCACCTAAAGGAAATGTATGACGCTGACATTTCCCACGCGACGTTGAGCGCGATTACAGACCGCATTATTCCTGCCATCAAAGAATGGCAGGCTCGGCCACTGGAGTCGCTTTATTGCATCGTATGGCTCGATGCTATGCATTACAAAGTGAAGGACCAGGGGAAGATTGTATCGCGTGCTGTGTATCACATACTTGGCATCAATCAAGAGGGGCGGAAGGACATCTTGGGTATGTACGTATCGGAAAGCGAAGGTGCTAACTTCTGGTTGGGAGTTCTATCGGACCTTCGCAACCGCGGACTGGAAGACATTCTGATCGCTTGTATTGATAACCTTAAAGGATTTGCCGAGGCAATCCAGACGATTTTTCCACAAACCGAAGTGCAAAGCTGCATCGTCCACCAAATTCGCAATAGCCTCAAGTATGTAGCTACCAAAGATCAGAAGCCGTTTCTGGCTGATCTAAAGGAAGTTTACCAGGCTACCAATAAGGATTTCGCTGAAGAACAGCTTAATGCATTGGATGCAACGTGGGGCAAGAAATATCCCGTTGTAATCGCATCCTGGAGGAATAACTGGCCGAAGCTCAGCACCTATTTCAAATACGAACCCGCAATCCGCAAGCTAATCTATACCACCAATACGATTGAGGGATTTCATCGGCAAGTCCGAAAAGTAACCAAGACCAAGGGTGCGTTTCCTTCGGATATGGCGCTTCTCAAACTTGTATACTTGGCCTACTCCAACATTCAAAAAAAGTGGGTCAGTCCCCTGCAGAATTGGAGTATCACAATTTCACAATTGGCCCTCTGGTTTGAAGAAAGACTACGCCTATCAATTTGAAGCGGAGCGAAACGCATTGGTTCAGATGTTGAAATATGGATAACTCCAAAATATTTTATGCACCTTTACTTCGACGTTTAGCGTTGGAGTTACCCACATTCCAACATCGGTACAGCAACAACAGTGACACAGTTTATTTTACATACCCTACAGATCAATTTTATTTGACTTATTCAACGTTTGATTTTCATCGAACCCGTCTTCAAAATTTCAGCAAAACAAAAATCTTTACAATTTTTCAATTCAATCAAATCTGTAAAGATAAGGGACTTACATTCAAGAAATTGTTGATTGAGATGAGAAAAATGAAACTGAAGGATAACTCCCCCTGATTTCATTTAGGCTTGTTGATGCTCTTCAGTGCTTAAAATTCTGTCGACCAAAGACAGGTAATAGTTTTCATTCAACCCATGCTTTGTAAGCTCCCGATCTAAGGCTTTTGAGAGCGAAGTAAAGTCTCTGGCAAGCGCGTTCCTTTTCAGCGAGATCGAGTATTTGTCCCTTGATTTCAAGTAGTTCAAGAGTTCCATTGGAAAATTTTGCAACTCTTTCAATATCCCCTGTTCTAATTGCAGAAGTGAATCCGTCTCTTCTGGTAACAATTCTTCTTTCAGTCTCTGCTCGAAGTCGGTCAAATCTTGTTGAAGTTTCTTTTCGTATTCCTCTAAATCGTTCTGGAAGTTCTTCAAGGTTTTGTAGTAGCTTCGTGATGCTTCCTTCCTCCTCTTCCTTGTCATTTCTAAGTCGTTCGATAGAGGGGTCTTGATCGAGTGAACTCTCTTCTGATAATCCAATTCGCTTTTTTCTAACAGCATTAATTCTTTCCTTTCCTCTTCCAATATCTGACTCAACTCTTCCTTTTTCGACTTCAAAATGGAGTTCCTCTCTTCTTTCCGAATCTGATTTGTTTCTCGTCCACCCTCTGTTTTCCAACTCTCTAGCTTCTGCAATAAGGCTATGTTGTTCAATCTCTCGTTTTCTAAATTCGTCTTCTTGTTGACCAAGTTCTTTCGCCTGAGACTCATATTGTTCTCGTATTTCTCTCTCAATGTCTTCTTTTCTACTTCCAAATCTGATTCGATTGCTTTGGAGATCATCATTAATTCTTGAGATTTCATTTCTAATTCTTTGTTCAATTGAAGTGTATGATTTTGCTCCCAGGCATTTCTTAATTGAGCGTATAAGGCCGTTAATTTGGTTTGCCCAGCATGTGACGTTTTCTTCATATAGTCCTCTCTGCACTCCATCAAAGTCATGTACATCTTCTGAATCTCCTCCGGATACTGAAATGTATTTTGTTCTCTCTCTTTCATTGTTATAAAGCCATTTTGTTCTATGAGTCTTACTAAATGTTTCTTCTATTGCAATCCTACTGTTTTTAGGGACGGAAACGCGCACAACATCAATACCTAATCTTTTGAAATCAGCAAGATTAGTGTTCTCCTTCTTTTGAGTGTCAACAAGCTCTATGAAAAGGATTGAAGTATTCTCGCTGTCATAAAAGACTACATCAGGTCTATAAACATGATGAACATTGCCCGTAGGTTCCTTAGATGCTGACTGTATAAGCCCAAGCTCATTCTCAAAGAAGTATAGTCCCAACTCGGCTCTGTGTGCCCTAATAGTATGTGCCTTCTTGATTACCATTGCTGGACCTTCAATTTCCTTTGGTGGAAAGATTTTTACGGCAGGCACTTTTATAAATTTTGTAGTTAGCAAAATTTGACGTGCAACACCATGCCGATAGGCTGTATCTGTCCATGTGCAGAGTCTGGGCTTATCTACACCCTGCGGATGATGTCTGAAATAGGACAGGTGATTTATATCTTGAAACTTCACTGCCTGCATTTCTGCTCCACATCCAATGCAAGAATATCCTTTTTTGCCGGATTGAGCATCGCCTATGTCGATTTCAACACCATCCTTTAAAGCCACTACGTGGCATTCATCAAGTTTAATTTTTCTAGCTCCCATATCGGTAACTGAAATATTTGTGGATGAATTTACCTAATCCAAACAAGAATAGCACTGCTCGCTTATAAGACATGACACTATTTGTCACTACATACGCCAATCCTTATTCAAATACGTGCCCTAGCTTCCTCAGCTTTAGGATGTCTGCCCCAAACTTGAACACCACAGTTATCACCCTTTCCAATTATGGTTGGGAAAAAGCAATATTCCTGACACTGAGCGCTCTCCTCGACATCCATTCTTCCAGATACGAAGTGATAATTCTGAAGTCCTACGTCAGCAATTCCTGATGGTGCAATAAACAAGCTTAGCATCTGCAATACTTCCATTGCAGCCAAGTGCGCACTGAATGGAAATACATTTTCATGGGCTTCTCTAAAGGCCTCGCTCATACCCTCAATGTAATCTGGATCATCAAGATAGCCTTCACTTTCTAACTTAGCCATCTCTGATCGATACTGGCCAAGACACTCCAAGCAAATCCTCTCGCTCCCGACAGTGTGTGCTCTCCAGTCCGCGCCTATAATTTTCGTATTGAGCTTATTGGTTCTGACCTTTAT
>JAHBTX010000013.1 GCA_019638395.1 Cyclobacteriaceae bacterium | reverse complement strand
ACGAGCAGCTTCGTTCGACAACCCCGACAATTACAAAAACAGGGACTTGACACAGAGATAAACCACCCGACACTTTATTAATAAAGACCCGGGACTGCCCACCGCACGGCAACCATAAAGATTCTCACCCACGCCTTTGGCACTTGCCATTGCCGCACAAATCCGCCCACATCCAAAGCAATGGCAAGAGCCAAATCCCACGCGCACCACACAAGACAATTTGTTGTAAACCGAACGAGTTATTTGATTTTCGTAAGCATCCCTTTGATTTACGATGCCAATAATGCTTTTTTTAGGCGACCTTTGTCAACAGAGTCACGATTGTTACTTTATATAAATTAATCTCGTAAGGTTTCGTATTTTAAGTGTAGATGGAAAAATCAGAATCATTACAGGAATTTTATAAGAGAAAGTTTGCTGAGGTTCCCGGAACTTTCACAAGCGAGATCGGTCATTTTAATCTATTTAGACTGGAACCGTTTGTCGATGGCAAGCCGACTAGCATTCCATATCGTAGAAGAGATTTCTACAAGATAATGCTTGTCAAAGGTCAAAGTGAAGTCCATTTCGCGGATAAAACCATCGCTATTAAAAATCAAGCCCTTTCGTTTTCAAATCCTCAGATTCCTTATAAATGGGAACATCTCGATAAAATCCGCGAAGGCGTTTACTGCATATTTGATCAGCAGTTGTTTCATCAGTATGGGCAACTTACACAGTATGAAGTTTTTCAACCTAATGGAAAACATATCTTCGAATTGACTGACGAGCAGGTTGCCTCAGTCAACGATATTTTCAATCGTATAGAAAAAGAATTTAACTCTGAATACAAATACAAGTATGACATCATTCGGAATCTGATTTCTGAATTATTGCATTTTGGTCTCAGGCTCCAGCCACCAACCGCACAGGAAAAACAAGCGGCTAATGCTTCGCAAAGAATCTCGACACTGTTTGTGGAATTGCTTGAGAGACAGTTTCCTATTGACGACCAACATCCGTCTATTCAAATCAAATCTGCTTCTGAATTCGCTGACCAGTTGAACATCCATGTGAATCACTTGAATCGGGCAATCAAAGAGACCTTGCAAAAAACGACTACGCAAGTTATTGCCGAGAGGATTATACAGGAAGCGAAGATATTGCTTCGCCATAGCAAATGGGGCGTAGCTGAAATTGCATACGCTCTTGGTTTTACAGAAGCGACACACTTTAATAATTTCTTTAAGAAGCACACTGATGTTAGTCCTACGAAGTTCCGGAATGTTTGATTTTCGTAAGCCTTAGTTTGAATCGCGTTAGCTAAGTTTAGTATCACAATCTCACCTTTGTACAGAAGATTACGGATGTAGCATTCAGGACAATGCTGCAAGATTATCAGTTTGTAATTAACGAATCATAACTATGAAAAAGAGAAAGTTAGGTAAAAGCGGACTTGAAGTATCCGCACTTGGTCTTGGATGCATGGGCTTGAGCTTTGGTTATGGCCCTGAGATGGATAAAGAATCTGCCATCAAATTAATTCGCAGAGCTTTTGAACTTGGTGTGACATTCTTTGACTCAGCAGAAGCATACGGACCGTATAAAAATGAGGAACTCCTTGGTGAAGCTCTCGCCCCTATTCGCGATCAGGTTGTTATCGCCTCCAAGTTTGGTTTTGAGAAAGGGCAGACTGCTTTAGGTATGAATAGCAAGCCTGAAAATATTCGAAGCATGACCGAAGCAGCGCTGAAGAGACTTCGCACTGATCGAATAGATTTATTGTATCAACACAGAGTTGACCCAAACGTGCCGATTGAAGATGTAGCCGGGACTGTAGGTGAATTGATGAAAGAAGGAAAAGTAAAACACTTTGGGTTATCAGAGGCCAGTACACAAACTATCCGCAAAGCACATGCCGTGTTGCCTGTTACCGCCTTGCAAAGCGAATACTCCTTATGGTGGCGTGAACCTGAGAAGGAGATTCTTCCTACGCTTGAAGAATTAAGAATTGGGTTTGTTCCCTTTAGTCCATTGGGAAAAGGTTTCCTAACCGGTGCAATAAACGAGAATACAAAGTTTGATAAAACTGATTTTCGAAATGTTGTTCCTCGGTTTGCAGAAGAAAACAGGAAGGCCAATCAGGTTGTCGTAAATAAGATAATTGAGTTTGCAAAGAAGAAAAATGCCACGCCAGCACAAGTTGCGCTTGCATGGGTTCTTGCTCAAAAGCCTTGGATTGTTCCAATTCCGGGAACGACAAAAATCGCACGCCTTGAAGAGAATTTGAAAGGAGAGCAACTCAAATTAACAGACGAAGATCTTTCAGAAATTGAAAGCGCATTCTCAAGTATCCAGGTGCAAGGTGCGCGGTATCCCCAACACCTTCAATCCCGTGTAGGAAAATAGGGCATTATCAAACGTTCAAGTTATCGCTTGCATAAACATTCAACGAAATGAAAGGTATTATTCTTCTGACGTTTTCAATCCTTTCCAATCTGAGTTTTTCTCAAAGTACATCACGTAAGCAAATTGATATGACAAACGAAGAAAATCAAATTATTGCAGTGACCGACAGCGTTATCCAATATATGATTGAGAAGAGCCTTGACGGATTGAGAACAATCCTGGATAAAGACTTCACACTTACACACATTACAGGATATGTGCAAAGCAGAAAGGAATGGTTTTCGGAGATAGAAACTGAAGGCATGAAGTATTATTCCGCCAAGAAGACTAAACACGAAATAAAGATTAACGGTAACGAAGCGGTGTCAACATTCCAACATTTGTTAGATGCGCGAATCTGGGGTTCAAGAAATACTTGGCGGCTGCAGCAGAAGATGAAACTAGAAAAGCGGAACAATCAGTGGATCGTTATTAATTCCATCGCGTCAACGTTCTAAAAGGTATTCAAGCAATGAAAAAAGTAATTATAATCGGAGCGTCAGGAAGTCTTGCTTCCTATGTCATCGAAGCAATTCGAAATGCAGAACTCACGCTTTTTGTAAGAAATAAATCGCGACTTTCTCCCACGGTCGCAAAAGATCACAAAGTTGTAGAGGGCGATGCAATGAAGTATGACAGCGTAAAGAAAGCAATTGCCGGCCACGACATTGTGTACGTTAATCTCGCAGGCAATCTTGAGGTGATGGGAAAGAATATTGTGAAAGCAATGCAGGAAACGGGTGTAAAAAGAATCATTGCCATTTGTTCCATTGGTATCTATGAGAAACCATTGAAGTCAGTGTTAATTCCTTATAAGGCATTGGCCGATGTCGTTGAAAGCTCGGGATTGGACTACACTATCATGCGTCCGGATTGGTTTACCAATGCAAATGAAATTGATTATGCCCTTACAAAGAAAGGTCAGCCTGAAACGGGAAGTGCCATTTCAAGGAAAAGCATTGCGGCATTTATTGCAAAAATCATTGAAAATCCTGAGTTACATAAAAATGAGAATCTCGGAATAAGTAAACCTAATTAGCAACTATTAATTTGAATACTATGGCAACTACATCTTACAACTCAAATCAGCAGAATGATCAGGCCAATTCAAAGAGTGGCCGAAGAGAATTTCTTAAGGCTGGAGCTACAATCAGTGCGGCACTCCTTGCAGCACCCGCATTGGCTACATCAAATAGTAATGGAAACAAAGAGCCAGGTGCAAGCACACTTTCAAACGCCAGTACTAAAGAGCGAACAATAGGTTCAGGGAAATGGGCAATGAAAGTTTCAGCCCTCGGTCTAGGTTGTATGGGCATGAGCTACCACCGAAGTTTCATCCCTGAGAAGAAATATATGATAACGCTCATCCGCAAGGCAGTTGAATTAGGTGTCAACTTGTTTGATACTGCCGAAGCTTACGGACCTTGGACAAACGAAGTTTTGGTGGGTGAAGCATTGCAGCCAGTTCGCAAGCAAATTCAGATTTGCACAAAGTTTGGATTTAATATACAGAACAACCAACTATCCGGATTGAACAGTAAGCCAGAACAAATCAGGAAGGTGGTTGAGAATTCATTGAAGAACCTGCGAACGGATTACATAGACTTATTATATCAACACCGTGTTGATCCCAACGTGCCGATAGAAGAAGTGGCCGGTACAGTGCAGCAATTGATTAAAGAAGGAAAAGTAAAACACTTTGGATTGAGTGAAGCCAACGAGGCCAACATCCGGAAGGCACATGCCGTGCAACCACTTACTGCGTTGCAAAGTGAGTACTCGCTCATGACGCGCGAACCCGAGAAAGATGTAATTCCCGTATGCGAAGAACTTGGAATTGGATTTATACCATACAGTCCGTTGAGTCGCGCATTCCTTTCGGGATATATCAATCAAAATACAACGTACAACCCGGCCAACGACAACCGACCTTCACTTCCGCGCTATCAACCGGATGCCATCAAGGCAAACTGGGTGATGATTGATACTTTGGCAGAGTTCGGCAATCAACGTGGGTTAACACCGGCACAAGTTGCCTTGGCTTGGCTCCTGGCTTATAAACCTTTTATTGTTCCCATACCCGGTACAACCAAACTAGCACACTTGCAGGAAAATCTTTGGGCTGCCGATTATGAATTCACACAGGAAGAATTAAAGACGCTTACCGCAAAGTTGTCTGCCATTAAAGTGGTGGGTGCGCGTTATACAGGGGTGCAGGCGGAGCAGACGAAGAAGTGATTTGCACTTGAATTGTTTGATTTTTGTAAGGTGTGGCCTGACTGAAATAGTTAATTTTATTGCATCGGTTCTTACAAATCCCTGACATTCTAAAAATATAGTTCCATGGCAACAATCAATCTAACCGTAAATGGAAAAAAGCAATCAGTTGACATTGATCCGGCAACGCCCGTGTTGTGGGTACTGCGTGATCATCTCAATTTGGTGGGTACTAAATACGGTTGCGGTATGGCGCAATGCGGAGCCTGCACGATTCATTTAGATGGTAAAGCGATGCGATCTTGTGTGTTGCCGGTTTCATCGGTGGGTGCACAAGAAATAACAACCATTGAAGGTTTATCAGAAAAGGGTGATCATCCCGTACAGAAAGCATGGCTCGAACACGATGTGCCCCAATGTGGGTATTGTCAGGCTGGACAGATTATGAATGCTGCCGGTTTACTTAACGAAAACCCCAGTCCATCCGATGATCAGATTGAAACGGCTATGAATGGGAACATCTGCCGGTGTGGAACTTACCTGCGAATAAAGGCTGCCATAAAAACTGCAACTCAATCCAATTCCTGAACCTTAAACTGTTTAATCCATGACTGCTGTAAAAAATACAATCGACCGGAGATCATTTTTGAAAGTATCGGCATTGGCCGGAGGTGGGATGATGCTAAGCTTTAGCTGGCTGGCGGGATGCAAACCAACTCCTGATGAAGTGTTGGCGCTTCCCAAAGAATGGTTTGAGTTAAACAGCTATATAAAGATTGGTGAAAACGGAGTAGTGACACTGATGTCAGCCAATCCGGAATTTGGTTCGAATGTGAAGACATCCATGCCTATGATACTAGCCGATGAGTTGGATGTAGATTGGAAAAATGTTATTGTACAACAGGCAGACTTTTTTCCGGAGCGTTTTGACCGACAATTTACCGGGGGAAGTCAGGGTATCCGTCAGGGTTGGAAACCCTTGCGAACCGCAGGAGCAACTGCGCGGCAAATGCTGGTGAATGCCGCAGCACAAACATGGAATGTACCGGCCAATGAAATCACCACGGAAGCAGGTATGTTATTTCATAAAGCCAGTAGCAAGCAGGCTGGCTATGGTGAGATGGCTTCTATCGCTGCAAAATTAGAAGTGCCAAAGGATGTTCCGGTGAAAGAGATCAAAGATTTCAAAGTAATTGGTAACTCCAAGAAGAATGTAGATGGAGCCAATATCGTCACTGGCAAGCCATTGTTTACAATGGATTACAAACAGGAAGGAATGTTAATCGCCATGATTGTGCATCCGCCTGCGTTTGGTTTGAAAGTTAAATCAGTTGATGATGCATCTGTGCGTACGATGCCCGGTATTAAAGATGTATTTGTTATCCAGACATTAGCCGATGATTACGAACGCAATGGATTTGATACTACAACCTTTACCGAGTTGGTAGTGGTGGCGGGAACGTCAACATGGGAAGTACTAAATGCCAAGAAAGCGTTAAGGGTTGAGTGGGAGAAAATTACGGATAAAAACATCATTGTTGCTGGCCGAGGCGGTACACAAACAGTAACAATTCCTGCCGGACTTGAAAGTACCATAAGTCATAATGCAAAAATGGCTGAGATGAATAAGAAGCCGGCCAATGTGTTGCGTAAAGATGGTAATCCTGAAGCGGCTTTTAAGAAAGCGGCCAAAGTACTGGAGCGTACCTATACTGCTCCTTTTCTGGCGCACAATTGTATGGAACCGGTAAATTGCTTTGCGCACGTTACTGCTGACAAAGCTGAAATTCGCGGACCCATTCAGGCCCCGGAGTTTATTATGCAAGCTTTAACGGCCCGGTTGGGAATGCCGCGCGAGAAGATCAGCATTAAACTGGAACGTATGGGTGGTGGCTTTGGTCAGCGTGCTTACGGACATCACCTGGTAGAGGCCGCTGTGATTTCGCAAAAGTTAAATGCCCCGGTAAAGATGATGTACACCCGCGAGGATGACATGACCTATGGTATTTACCGGCCAACATATACAGCCACATATCGTGCTGCATTGGATGAAAATAATAACCTGATTGCTTTTCATGTAAAAGGCGGTGGCATTCCTGAACATCCGGTTGCAGCCAATCGCTTTCCAGCAGGAGCAGTTGATAATTATTTAGCAGAAGGCTGGCAGATAAATTCCAACATTACCATTGGTGCATTCCGGGCGCCACGTTCTAATTTTATTGGAGGTGCCGAACAATCTTTCTTAGATGAGTTGGCAGAACTTGCTGATAAAGATCCGATTGAATTTCGGTTAGAATTATTGCAACGCGCTAAAGATAAACCGGTAGGTGAGAATAATGATTACGATGCCGATCGCTATGCAGGAGTTTTGAAGTTGGTGCGGGAGAAGTCCAATTGGGGAAATCAATCTGGCAATCGAGGCGTGGCAGCCTACTTCTGCCACAATACATACGTGGCCGAAGTGGTTGATCTGGAGATAAAGAATAATCAACCGATTGTACAAAAAGTTGTTGCCGCTGTTGATTGTGGTATTGTGATTAACCCTGACGCAGCCATTAACATGGGCGAGGGTGGCATCGTGGATGGTATTGGCAATGCATTGTATGGCGAACTTACTTTCTTGGATGGTGTACCTGAGAAAAATAATTTCCATCAATACCGCATGATCCGACAGAAGGAAGCACCGAAGGCCATTGAAATTCACTTCGTGAAAAACGAACATGATCCAACCGGATTGGGCGAGCCGTTGTTTCCACCGGTATTTGCGGCTGTCGCGAATGCATTATACAAAGTCAAAGGCAAGCGCTATTACCAACAACCGTTTTTGAAAGAAGATATTTCGTTGGGTTAACCCAAAATCAAAAATGCAGTTGGTTATTTGATCATGAAGCTTTTGGATGGACATCTTGATTTTATTTAAATTTCATTGTCCTTAACTGCTCAAGTTCTAATCCCCCATCCTAAACATGACCAAAACCAAATTACTTCTGGCACTGGCTGGCATACTCAGCCTGACTTCCGGCTATGCACAGCCAAAAGACAGCACTTTCTTTTTCAGAGCGGACTTGAGCATAACCAATAATGGTTTTTCTATTATCCCTGCATTTACATTAGGCGATCCTGCTGCTTTTCTAGATATGAAGATGGGAAACAAGCGACTGAGTTTTGAACCTCAGTTTCGGTATGCATTGGAAGGTAGGCCTTGGTCGTTTGTTTTTATCTATCGCTACAAGGCCATCATCAAACCTAAATTCCAATTGACTTTTGGTGGACACCTACCCGGAATAAATTATATAACGCGCACGGTGGATGTTAATGGGATTCAAGAACCGTTGTCAGTGGCAAGACGGTTTTTGGCTTTAGAGATAATTCCAACCTACAAGTTTACAGATCACACCAATGTAGGTATCTATTATTTACGCGGGCATGGTTTTCAAAAGCATGGTCCGCAGGACTCACATTTTTTGTCGCTACAAGGAAACTTTATCAAGATCAAGATGGCGGGTAAAACATATTTCAGCTTCAATCCACAAGTTTTCTATTTAAAAGTGGATGCTGATGATGGTTTTTATGCAAACGCCACAGCAACGATTGGCATCCAAGACTTCCCGATAACTATTTCAGGTATTGTGAATAAAGCAATTAAAACGGAGATAGCCACACAGGATTTTGACTGGAGTATTAATTTGATTTATACATTGGATAAGAAGTTTGTGGTGAAATGAAAGCTGCACATTTAACATCAGGTACTAATGGTAATGTTAACCAAATAATTCTCAGTGATTAAAATTATCTTACCCGAAAGTGCGCCCATCATCAGCGGCACACATGCCAAAGGCCGCACAATCCTTCCCGCTAACCAAAGCCTTTGCCAAGAGTGCCGCCCCACCCGCTCAATATTTGAAAGAGGCAGGCGAGCAACCCGACAAGAGGAACATGGTTGCCCCCACCGCAACCATTGTTACCCGACAAATTCTCCCAAGCGAGAAAGAATTGAAAAAGATGTAAGGGACGTCATTCAACATTTCACTAACCGACAACGGTGGACACTAAAAATTCAAAAAGAAGATTGTGTAAGGGCACGGGCCACAACAAAATGTTTATGCAATGCGGGGGTTCAGTGTTGGTATTAAAAGTATTTTCTTAATTTAGTTCGGTGTCGGGGGACAGAGACGTGCAGGTCGGGCAAAACATTTCGCTGCGCTACATTTTTTTGCCCTCCTATTCCCCGCACTGCATAAACACAAACGTTGTGGGTAACCTTTTATGAAAAAGATTTGGACCTATCTATTATGGAGTTTGACAATTAGTTCATACGGACAGAACTTCGAATTTCCACCTATAAGCAAGGAAGCGAATACCATTCAAGATTTTTCACCAAGAGGGTGGTTCGTATCGGACTCAATACAAGGAGACCTAAATAAAGACAATCTACTTGATCAAGTTTTTATAATTAAAAAAAGAGACAGTGTGACTGTGAAGGACAATAATGGAGATGAATACTTAATACAGCCACGAGTTATTGGTATAGCGTTTAAAAACGCAAGTAATAAATATAAACTAATAGAAACTAACAAGAGACTACTGACTGATTACAATTTTCCACCGACATATGACGATCCATTTAACTTGATGACTATTGAGAAAGGTGTTCTGACAATTGAGTTTTCCTTTGACTACATTAACGGTAATTTTTACTTTTATACTTACAAGTTCCGATTTCAAAAAGGTCAGTTTTCGTTAATTGGCGCGGACGCCCAGTATGTTACGCGGAGAACAATGGACTTTGAAAAATCAAGTTATAATTTTCTAACAAAAAAATGGAGTCTGACAATTGGAACTCATACTAATCAAGACCCTCCCAAACTAACAGAAGAGACAAAGTGGTTTGACCTGAATGTTGATAAAGCAAAAACCTTTAAAACAATGGACAGACCTGGAACCTGGCCAGTTTCAAAAGAGAGTCGTTTATAAA
>JAHBTX010000012.1 GCA_019638395.1 Cyclobacteriaceae bacterium | reverse complement strand
AGCCAGCCGCCAACAAAAAGTTTATGCCAGCTGCGGGTGGCGTGTAGTTATAAAGTTTAGTTTTCTTAATTTCGTTCAGCCACGTGGGACAAAAACGCGCTTCGAAATCCGCAGCCGTCATAAACTCACACGTTGTGCACAATGCCACGGGACAGTGGAGACCAACGCTCGTTGGCACATTTGCTTGCCACACTTTCCCGCGCGACACCAAAGCAAGCAAAAGAGCCAACCTTCCTCCCTCGACCTCAGTACAAGTTTTGAGACTTTGGACAAAAGACCGTATTTTGACGTAAAAGAAAGGCTTAACCAAAGACAACAGCACATTGCAAACGACAAAAACAGACTTAAGTGCTCTTAATGACAGACAAACAGAAGCCGTTGTTAGTGATTCCAAACGACTATTGGTATTGGCAGGTGCGGGTTCAGGCAAAACGAAAACGTTACTTCAAAAGCTTGTCTATTTGATTGAAGAAAAGGGAGTAAACCCTTCAAACATTCTCGCAATTACATTTACCAAGAATGCAACAAATGAAATGATTGACCGACTTATCATTTCAGCAGACGAAAGTGGTGAATATGAAAAACAATTATTCGACAAGAAAAAAAGCCACATCGACAAAGACAACGAGAGACGCTTTCAACAGAAAAAATATAAATGGATTGAAGGACTTACAATCAGGACATTTCACAGTTTTTGTTATTCCGTTCTACGTAATTACGGAGTGAATGAATTTGATAATAAGTTCAAAATTGTTGGTGACGAAAAGCAAGGCGATGAAGAACTTTCCAAGTACAAGGCGCCCGAAACAGTCTTTGAAGTAATTCACAAACTTTTGATAGACGAATGTGAAAACACAGAATATTTACTAAGACTTAAAAGACACATACTTGATTACTTCGTTGATAAAATTGACGTCAGAAAAGACAATCCAAAATATATTTCAAAGTTTGAGAAGAATTTCACAACACTGAACGGGACAAAAGTTCGTTCCAAATCAGAACAGTTTATTGCAGACTGGCTTTATCGTCATAGCATCAAGTTTGAATATGAACCAACGCTAAAAGTAAAAACATTTCCTTTCAAACCTGATTTTTACATTCCAGATGCCAATTTATTCATTGAACACGTAAGTGACATAAGTTATCCAACGAAAGACAAAGAAGCCCAATTTAAAGAAGGAAACCTTTTATATGTAAAAACATATGAAAGCATGACAAGAGACTCAGCATTGTTCAATCATATGCTTGATAAGATTGTCAAAAATCGTTTACCAGCAGATTACCACAAAACAATAACTCTAAATTTCAATGAGGAATTTAACGGTTATCACAAAGACGTAAAAGATTTTGTTCAGCAAGTCATGCGTATCACCGACATGATTAAAGTTGAAAACATCAGCCTTGACACTGTTTCAGAGAAAGCAAGAAAAGACCAACACGAAAGAGTACGTGGTTTCTACGAGTTAGCTATTCCAATTGTAAAAAAATATAATCATTACTGCACAGACAAATCTTATCTTGACTTTAATGACCTAATTTCACGAACAACTTCACTGTTTCAGAATCATAGCGACATTGCAAACAAATATAAGAGTCAATATCAATACATTTTGGTTGACGAGTTCCAGGACGTAAATAATTTACAAGTTGAACTTATCAAATTACTACTTACTGACAACGCACAGCTTTTTTGCGTTGGTGACGACTGGCAAAGTATCTATGGTTTCAGAGGCTCAAATGTTAGCTACATTGTAGAATTTGAAAAGCATTTTGAAAACGCAAAAACAATAAAACTCAACCTAAATTATCGTAGCACTCAACACATTGTTGGTGCAAGTAACGAAGTTATTAAGAATAATAAATTCAAAGTTGACAAGGACGTTCATGCGTCTAAAAAATCAGAACATAAAATTGTTGTCTTCTCCGGTAACAAAGAAGAGGATAACATACAATTCTGTCTAGACAAGGTAAAAGAGTTAATAGACGAAGGAATAAACAATGACGAAATTCTATTTCTTTATCGCAGAACTCATATGTTTAGCCCCGGCTCGTATTCAGACAAGCCATCGTATAAAAAGACATTTGACGAAGAGAGAATAAAAGTTCAGGCCAAAACAATTCACGCTTCAAAAGGACTCGAAGCTAAAGTTGTTTTCATTATTGGTTTAACAGAAGGAAACGGAGGCTTCCCCGACATTTGGCTTGAAGACAGAATTTTTCAAGTGATTAAAAGGGCTGATTTCGACTTATTAATGGAGGAAGAAAGAAGGTTGTTTTATGTTGCTATTACAAGGGCTAAAGACAAACTTTTTTTAATAACTCAAAAAGGAAAGGAGTCACCCTTCTTAAAAGAGATTCCATCGGCATTTACTGTTCGAACAACAAACCCGCTTAGGTCTGTTGTTGATAAAGTAATTCTTTGCGACAACTGCGGCAGTCAGTTAGAAAAGATAGATAACTTCTGTAGAATCTGCGGACAGAAGGTAATTGACCCATTAGCAGAGAAAACTGAAAAAGAAAAAGCATATTCCGTAGACGAAATCAGAAAGACTCATACGCAGGCATATCTTCCGTGGACAAAAGAGGATGATGACAAGCTTGAACTACTTTTCTGCCAAGGCAAAAAGACAGATGAACTATCAAAAATATTTGGTCGGAAAATCGGAGCCATTAGTTCAAGGATAGAAAAATTGCAACTTCGCGACAAGTATGAGAAATAGAGCTTCGAAAACCACACCAATGCCACTGCCGCACAAGCCGACACACAACCAAAGCAGTGGCATCCGTGTGGTTAAAGTACAGCGAATGTGGCACTGTGCACATCCTTCAACTGTATGGGAGCTTTCAACCACCGCTTTACATACAAGATGATATGCTTCTTGTCTGTGAATTTGCGAACGGCACGAATCAATAACCGATGGTCTATGTTGTCAAAGAATCCTTTGATGTCAACATCTATCACCCACGGATAACGCCAGCAATTTTCGCGGGCTTGCTCGATGGCTTCATGCGCACTTTTGTTTGGCCGATACCCAAATGAACTTGGTGAAAAGCGTCTATCCACTATTTCCTCCAACTCTTTAGCTATAACCATTTGTGCAACGCGGTCTGCGACTGTGGGGATTCCCAACAATCTTATACCTCCATCTCTCTTTGGTATTTCCACGCGCCTCACGGCTGGCGGAATGTAACTTCCACTGGCTAAACGGTTCCACACCGGGTAAAGATGTTTCCGGGGATTCACAGCAATGCCGTTAACGGTTATACCATCAACACCTGCTGCGCCTCCTTTCGCTTTTACCAGCTTAAACGATTCCCACGCTCCATTTTTAAGCCCTCCTAATCCCCACACTACAGAAACACCAACGTTGGCAGTAATAGGGCCCGGACAATTTGATCATATAACAACGGGCGACACTCCACTAACAAAGATTTCCCACGGGGACAATGAGCGGCTCCATGACAACTTGGACTTTGAAAAAATTAAAACGTGGGACATATTAAAAAATAATACAGCCGACCCTTCGCATTTTAAAAAGATTGTGCTTCGACCTACCTCGCACATTTGGCACATGCCATAGCCGCGCAAACCCACCACGACACCAAAGCTATGGCAAGAGCCAAACCTCCTCAGCACTTAACTCAATTCTAATTTTATAAATTAAAATATATTATCCATTTAACAACTATTTTAAAAGACGATCTAGCTGTGCTTTAAATAATTTTCCAATAGGTACTTTGTACTCACCGATTATTATCTGGTTTCCTTCTACGATCTTGATATGCCTTTGTGCCACCATAAAAGATCGATGTACTTGAACAAATCCTTCCGTTGGCACGTGTTCTGTTAGCGAGGATAACGTTCCGCGCAGGGTGATGATTTCTTTTTTTAAAACAATTTTAACATAGTTACCCGAAGCTTCAACAAACAAAATATCATCCAGAACGACTTGTATGTATTTATTGTTTGACCGAAGAAAAATTCTTCCCGGCTTGGAATCACTAGCTTTATTCTGCGTGATCGATGATGTTTTGAATGTATTTGTACCCGCTTTATTTACAGCCTTCAAAAAACGCTCGAATGAAAAGGGCTTCAATAAGTAATCTACGATGTTCAATTCATAACCTTCCAATGCATGTTCTTTGTAGGCGGTGGTAACGATTACCTTGGGTTGATTGGGTAGTGTTTTTATAAACTCAAAACCGTGCAACTTAGGCATATTTAGATCGAGAAAGATCAAATCAACTGTATTACTCCTGAGATAGTCAATGGCTTCAATGGCATCGTAGCAGTCCTGCATCAGTTGCATAGTGGGCAACAGCGAGCAATACTTCTTGATGATGTCGTGCGCGACCGATTCGTCATCTACTATGATGTACCGTACAGTCATAAAGTAAGCCTTAATCGAATCTTATAAATGTCGGCATGGTTTGAGGATATTTCAAGTTCATGCCTGTTCAAATAAACTAATTCTAGTCGCTGTCTGAGGTTATTCAGACCAATGCCTTCACTGCCACCTGTATCTTCAACATCGAAATTGTTTTCAACTTCAAAATCAACATGTTGCGTGGTGGCTTTTAAGCGAATGTGAACGAATGCATCCCTTCTTAGTTTTTCTACTCCATGCTTAAAGGCATTTTCCACCATAATAATGAATAGCAGGGGCATGATCTTAACGCTCCGATCTTCTGCATCTATGTCAAAGTGAATAGCAATCGCTTTATGGTATCGCATTCGGTGTAAATCCATGTAGTTCTCGAGATAGGTGATTTCATCGGCTAACGTCACCCAATCATTTTGTCCTTCATAAATACTATAACGCATCATGTCCGATAATTTGAGAATTAACTGCTGAGCTTTAGCCGTGTCTTGCTCTACCAATCCATACAGGTTATTCAAGGTGTTGAAAAAGAAGTGTGGATTCACCTGACTTTTCAAATGCATCAATTCAGCCTGCTTCTTTTCTTTTTTGAGCCTTAGAATGAATTTGATCTGGATAATTACCCATCGTATCATCCAGACTCCCATAGAAGTGAAGAACAATAGACTGAAAACTACAAATCCGTCCTCGTCTCCCAAAGCATCATTGAGAACCATAATCAAAATGGTAGTCACAATGAAAAAGTACGGCACTAGCCTTTGAGGAAGTTGCTTGTTGAAAAGCTTTTGTAAGAAAGTCATCCGGCAAAATTACCCAAAATTCAAGCTGTATATACTAGTTGGTACAGACGTACCTACGATTGTGACGAGTGCTGGGCTTATTGGTGTCAAATGCTTTCCCCTCCCACTACAAGCTATCCAAACCTATTCCACGTCCATCCGTCCCAGTTCTTTTTTCAATCCTTTTATCCGCCCTAGTATTGAACCAAATTAAATTAATCATGGAGAACCTAATCATTACTGGTCTTTCTAAAACGTATAGCAACGGAGTTAAAGCACTCCAGCATGTCTCCTTACAAATACCCAAAGGCATGTTTGGCCTGCTGGGGCCTAATGGAGCCGGCAAATCAACACTTATGCGCACGCTAGCTACCCTACAGGAAGCTGACTCTGGAAGCATTCAATTAGGAGACCTCAATACTTTAGAACACCCGAATGAACTGAGAAAAGTACTGGGGTATCTGCCACAACAATTTGGAGTGTATCCAACATTGTCTTCTGAGATGTTATTGAATCATCTGGCCGTTTTGAAAGGGATTATAAATCGAAAGGAACGCAAAGAAATTGTACATGCTCTTCTTCATAAGGTGAATCTGTACGAAGTACGAACGCAAAAATTGGGTGAATTCTCAGGAGGAATGAAGCAACGGTTTGGCATTGCCCAGGCATTGTTGAACAATCCTAAGCTGTTGATCGTGGATGAGCCAACAGCGGGACTAGATCCTGTGGAACGCAACCGCTTTTATAATCTATTAAGTGAGGTGGGTGAGCAGACGATCGTGATCCTCTCCACTCATATAGTTGACGATGTGAAAGAATTATGCCCCAGGATGGCCATCATTAACAAAGGCAGGGTGATTATTCAGGGGAATCCCATCCAAATCATGGAAAGCCTTCAGGGACGATTGTATGAGAAGACGATACATAAAAATGAATTGGAACAATACAAAAAAGAATATCAGGTAATCAGTGACCGACTGTATTTAGGAAGGCAACTTGTTCACGTGGTCAGTGACACCCACCCGGGGCCAACGTTCAAATCCATTGAAGCCAACCTGGAAGATGTTTACATGTCTCAAATTCTTAACGCTTAACCTCACTTCATTATGTGGTACGAATTTTTCGCGTTCGAAATAAAATACAGATTGAAGCGACCCGAAACGTATTTCTTTTTTCTGCTTCTGTTCTTATTCTCAGTAGTTGGTGTTGAATTCGTTTTTCAAGGAATTGATTTAGGATTAGTCAAAAAGAATTCGCCCCTTGTAATCGCTAAATCCATGGGAGCCATTACGGGCTTGTCAATGATTATTGCATCCATGATTATGGGCGTGCCAATATTGCGCGATTTTCAGTACGACATTACTTCACTTATCTATGTCAATCCGATCTCCAAAAGAAGTTATTTGTCAGGCCGCTTCTTAGGATCTTTTGCTGTCTTACTTTTAATTTTCAGTAGTGTTTTATGGGGCATGATAGTGGGAGCGTTTTTGCCATGGAATGATCCAAAAGATTTTTTGCCCTTTCAGTTTATTAACTATGTACAACCTTTTCTCTGGGTTGTTATACCCATGTTGTTTTTTGGTGCGTCTGTTTTTTTTGTAGCCGGTGCTCTCACCAAAAATCTGATGGTGGTGTACACGCAGGGTATTGTCATCTTTGTTTTGTTCATGATTACCAAAGGCATTACGAATGAAACGCTTCAAGCGTTATTCGATCCCTTTTCTCTTACTGCATTAACCAAAGCAAGTAAAGGCTGGACCGTAACGGATAGGAACGCCTTGCTCATTCCTGTGTTCGGTATCATGCTGCTTAACAAACTCTTTTGGATAGCTGT
Organism: Cyclobacteriaceae bacterium; assembly: GCA_019638395.1. Classification (GTDB taxonomy): domain Bacteria; phylum Bacteroidota; class Bacteroidia; order Cytophagales; family Cyclobacteriaceae; genus ELB16-189. Next base: position 3,372 of record JAHBTX010000012.1, on the reverse strand, counting down.
GGGAGTTTCCGCTTTGGCAATTGGCTACGTCAAGTTCCAGTTGATAGCAATAAGCGAAAAAACTTTCAATAAGAAGCAAAAACAAAAAGCTCTAACTTCACCGGAAACTTTCACCGGAAGCTTACCCTCTGTTACACCTGTTTATCATGTTAAGGCGCAGCTTGCACAGCTATTTCTCAATACATGGTTTCATAGCATGTCCATTCTGAAGCTAATTTCCTTTTGGGCAATTATTGTGTGCTGCTTCATTGTTATTCTTGTCAATTCAGTGAGTTTGGGTACTTCACATGGAGTAGATAGTTACCCCACCACGTATCTGATGATTGAAGAACTGCAAGAGATGTCTATTTACTTCTTCATGATCATTTTAGTTTTTTATTCAAGTGAAATTATGTGGAAGGAAAGAGATGTGAAGCTTAATCTTATTCATGATGCCACACCCCTTAATCGCTTTGTTAATGTGAGCAGCCGATTTCTGGCATTACTGATTATCTACACCATTGTTATGCTTTCACTTATTGCTGCCGGCATTTTGTTTCAAACTTGGAACGGCTATTATCACTACGAATTAGATGTCTACTTTGCTGGATTCTTTTTAGATCTATTCCCATTCATGGCGTTGTACACGTTGGCAGCCTTGTTCTTTCAGGCTCTTACGGGAAACAAGTTTATGGGCATGCTCGCCACCATCGCATTCGCTATCATCAATGTAGCCATTAGCACATTTGGTTTGGAGCATGCATTACTCAACTTTGGTGGGAATGCGTTGGCTCCTTATTCCGATATGAATGGTTATGGGCATTTTCTCACTGCCTATCTCTGGGTGAAACTCTATTGGATGTTGTTTGGTGGGCTTCTCTTGATCCTCGCCAGCATCTTGATGGTAAAAGGTAACGAAACGGGGTTGAGAAAACGATGGACGAGAGGACTAAACCAAGTCCGAGATTCTTTAGGTATTTTCAGTTTAGTATGCTTAAGTCTCTTCATCGGTATAGGAGGTTATATTTTTTACAATACCAATGTGTTGAATGAATTTTGGAATAAGGATGAGCAAAATAGTTTTAGAGCAGAATATGAAAAATCCTTAAAGCAGTTTGAATACATTCCTCAGCCGAAAATCACATATGCTAATCTGAGGGTTGATTTATTCCCTTCGAAAAGAGCCTACGAAATAACCGGCTTCTATCATATCACCAACACATCCGGGGAACCCATACATGAAATTCATGTACAGAAGCGGATAGCGTCAAAAGTAGTGTTAAAGGATGTAGCCTTTGATCGTGAGACAACATCAAATAGTTCGTTTATAAAGTATCATTATACTATTTATAAATTGAATCAACCACTTGCTCCAGGAGATACCATGAAAATGAATTTCAGACAAACCCTGCAACCGGAAGGTTTTGAAACTGATAATTCAGATATAGACGTGGTGTATAACGGAACCTTTTTTGACAACACGGTATTGCCGAGTTTTGGTTATCAGAAAAAATACGAACTGGAGGATGAAGGCGAACGAAGGGATTACGCGTTGGCGCCACGATTGTATAAATCGCAGCGCGATGATGTAAGGGAATTAGTGAACGCTCGGAGCGGAAGTGATTCAGACGGTGTGATACTGGATGTAATAATCAGTACAGATGCTCCTCAAAAGGCGATGACCTCAGGTGATTTGGTGGCAGAATGGAATTTGGATGGCCGTAATTATTTTCATTATAAAACGAATCAGCATATCATCAACTTTTATCCCTTCTTATCCGCTGACTATGAGGTTGTCCGTGACACTTGTACCCCGTCAGGCAATGGTGCAGAGACACCGGTTGCTTTGGAAATCTACTATCATAGAGGGCATGAGTATAACCTCAATCGCATGATGGAGTCTATGAAGATGTCTTTAGACTACTACAGCACACATTTTGGTCCATATCAGCACAAACAACTTCGCATAGTGGAGTTTCCAAGGTATCGAACATTTGCCCAATCTCTTCCAGGCATTATCCCTTTTTCGGAATCCATCGGTTTTATTATGAATATTGATGATAAAAAGGATGTCGATATGGCGTTCTACGTCACCGCGCACGAAGTAGCTCACCAATGGTGGGGGTTACAACTGGAAGCAGCCAATGTGCAGGGACAAAATATGATTTTGGAAACGTTGGCGCAGTACTCAGCCATGATAGTACTCAAGGAAAAATATCCGGAAGAAAAAATTCAGCAATTCCTTAAACTCCAATTAGATGAGTACTTGGAGGCCAAATTGAAGTCGAGCAAAGAAGAGCTGCCATTGATGTTGGTTGAAAATGAAAGTCACATCTATTACAACAAAGGTGCGCTTGCTATGTACGAATTACTAAAGCATATTGGGGAAGAAAATGTGAACATGGCACTACAGAATTTCCTGAATGATTGGAGGTCTTTTAACAATCCACAAAAGACAAATCGTTATTCGACCACCTTGGACTTAATTCAATACTTTCAAGAAGTAGCCCCAGATTCTGCACAATATGCCATAACCGATTTGTTCGAACGAGCAAATAAGATCAAGTAAAGCAGGCGCTAGCGGTCATTGTAGAGTGACACCCAAAAACACAGAACATAACCATTTAAAATTAAGGAATATGCAAGAAATAAATTCTATCAACATTTTGGAAAAATTTTCATTGTTTGAAAAGCTATGGACACCACATATTATTGGAGAACTCAATGGACAATACGTGAAGCTTTGCAAGCTTAAAGGCAACTTTGTTTGGCATAGTCACGAAAACGAAGACGAACTTTTTATGGTGTTTAAAGGGACACTCCTGATGGATTTTCGAGATGGCCGAACAGTTGAAGTTAAAGAAGGAGAAATTTTAATTGTTCCTAAAGGTGTCGAACATAGACCACATACAAATGGAGAAATTGTATTTAATCTACTCTTTGAACCGAAAACAACTCTTCACACTGGCAAAGTGGAAAGTGAGATGACGGTCAATAAATTTGAGTGGATTTAAGCTAGGTTTAAACAATGAACTGCGAATATCGGTTTGCCAATGGAACTTCTACAACAAGACAACCCCGAGTCGCACACACATTGTCAAGCCGCGCGTACCGCCCACATCCAAAGCCAGGCAACAAGTGTGCTCAGTGTAGTATAAGTGGACAAAGTAGGCCAAAATAATGCCCCACCGCACGACTGACTTATGAAGAGATGTGTAATAATAATGGGTGACGAAAGACACGACTACAAATGAAGTGAGGAGAAGGGCCCTACTACTGCCAACAGCGTGTTTGCGCAATGGTGGGGTGACGTGTTGGTTCAAAGTGTTATCTTCGTTCAACGTTTGCCCACGCGGACGGTGGCGGCTTCGAAAACCCACCACTGCGCAAACA
>JAHBTX010000011.1 GCA_019638395.1 Cyclobacteriaceae bacterium | reverse complement strand
ACCCGAGCCACATGAACAGGTGGCGCTGTCCCTGGACCTCTCTTAAAAAAAAAAAAAAAAAAAGACGCCTGGAATCCACGCCTCAACAACGCGAACTTGAAGTCCAAAAACGACAAGCGGCTTAATTACAGGAAACTTGGGATGCCATTGGAAGTGTCGCTGATGGGTGCGCGTGCGATGTAACCGTTATCTTGCAGGAGCTTAATGACCGCTGCAGGTTTGAAGGGTTCTTTGCATCGCATTGGCACGTTTCTGGGAATCCCGGTGACATCGGGAGGTCTTGGGAGAGTGCCCCTTGAGCAGAGAATCCCGTGACCATTATGACAGATAGTATAATTCGACTGAGCGATAGAATCATCGATTTTCGCAGTTTGGACGAAAGTTCAAAAAGTCTCTGCGGACGCTAGCTGTTTGAACCGCTAGGATGCAATACTTCTGAGCGCTGCCGTCTCGTGCTCATGCCATTCGGAAAGCTGATGTTTTTTGGACCGTCTGGGCTCATGGCTCGGATATAGACCGCCGGGACCCAAAGCCCTCGTCTGGTCCGCAACAAAACCGATGGCTCCAATGCAAACTCTAAACTAACATTCAGACCGGACCACTCACTGGGCGCCCGGTAGCAATCACTGAATACCGAGAGAGAAAAGTAGTCATCTAAATGATTCCTCGCAAGTGTTCCACTAGTAGTGGTACAGTTTCAAATCTGACTCGTTCGCGGCTCAGGCTGACCGATGGCATACTATCTCAATGATAGCCAGGCGCGTAGCTTACGCGAGATTGACCCGCATAGACATAAACTAACGTTCGGAGAGTGGCTTCGTAATGCCTAGCAAGCAACAAAGATCAAGGAGCAATTCGCCGCTTGGGAATCGGGTCCTATCTAAGGCAAAGAGCAACAAGCAGGACGAGTTTTATACGCAGCTCACTGACATCAGCAACGAGCTAAAACATTATAAGGCACAACTGCGCGGAAAAACGATTCTTTGTAATTGCGACGACCCTTACGAAAGCAACTTCTTCAAGTATTTTGCGCTCAATTTCAACACGCTGGGAATTAAGAGGCTCATAGCCACGACATACGTTAAGTCGCCCATTGTTGGCGGCCAGTTGTCGCTATTGGATATCGAGGGACTGAAACCGGAAGGCAAGGAGCCGTACGCAATATCGATCAACAAAGTGCCCGATCAAAAACGGCGCGGCACGACGGATATTACCGATGTGGAGTATCTGCTCAAACATGACGCGAACACAGCTTGGAATCTTAAGGGCGACCCTGACTACAGCGGCGGCGATTTTCGCAGCCGCGAGTGTGTCGATCTGTTGAAAAAGGCCGACATCGTTGTCACCAACCCCCCGTTTTCTTTGTTTCGCGAGTACGTGGCGCAGCTCATTGAGCACGATAAGAAGTTCCTAATTATTGGAAGTAGAAACGCTGTTCATTACAAGGAAATTTTTAAGCTGATAAAAGAAGATCAGATCTGGCTCGGGGTAGATAATGGCGGGACGAAGTGGTTTCGCGTGCCAGAGGACTATGACATTCAGACGGAGTCGCGCAAGAAAATTGAGAATGGCGTCAAGTACTTCAGCATGGGTACAATCTTTTGGTTCACGAATATGGACAACCCTAAGCGCCACGAAGTGCTACCGCTTTATAAAAAATACTCGCCCGATGAATATCCTACCTATGACAATTATGACGCAATTGAAGTCGCGAGATTTGCGGAGATTCCAGCTGACTATTCTGGCGCAATGGGCGTGCCCGATACATTTCTAGATAGATACAATCCAGACCAGTTTGAGATCGTCGGAATACCGTTTGGTGATTTAGGTAAGGAAATAGGCGTAACAAGAAACCATCGTGGCCGTACAGATATTGCCTTCACGCAAGACGGTAGAACGCGCAGCCCGTATTCCAGAATAATTATCAAACGGAAGGCGTGACATGAAAATAGCCTCTCAAAATATCAAGGTATCTGAATTAGTCGCCGGCTACGAAGACAAGGCCGAAGAAGGCGTGCGCGGCTACGGTGGTCGCCTGAACATCCGTCCGGCCTTTCAGCGCGAGTTTATTTATAAGGAAAAGCAGCGCAACGAAGTCATAAATACCGTGCGCAAGAATTTTCCGCTCAATACAATGTATTGGGCCGTCGCAGGAGATGGCTTCGAGTTAATGGACGGCCAACAGCGCACTGTCAGTATTTGTCAGTATGTTAGTGGTGACTTCGCCGTGGAGATCGACGGCAACCCAATGTTCTTTAATAATCTGACCGGGGAGAAACAAAAGCAAATTCTGGACTACGAGCTTTTCGTGTACGTGTGCGAAGGTACTGAGGGCGAGAAACTCGACTGGTTCAAGATCATCAACATCGCTGGCGAGAAGTTGACCGATCAGGAATTGCGCAACGCGATTTATACAGGCCCTTGGCTCGCCGACGCGAAGCGGTGGTTTTCTAAAACCGGTGCGCCCTCGGCAGCGATCGGGAACAAGCTCGTAAACGGCACGCCCATCCGCCAAGAATATTTGGAAACGGCAATTGAGTGGTTATCGAATGGGGCGATTGAACAATACATGGCGCAACATCAGCATGACCCGAACGCTAACGAGCTATGGACGTATTTTCAGAATGTCATCAACTGGGTGAACCTGACGTTCCCAACCTATCGTAAGGAAATGAAGGGCGTACCTTGGGGCCCGCTCTATAACGTGTTTGGAAAGGAAAAATTGGACACCAAGAAGCTGGAAGCAAGAATCTCACAATTGATGCAGGATGAGGACGTAACAAAAAAGTCCGGGATTTACGATTACGTTTTGAGTGGCAGCGAACGCGCGCTTTCGATCAGGGCTTTTTCCGACAATATGAAGCGCGAGGCTTTTGAGCGACAGAGAGGAATTTGCCCGAGCTGCAATAAACAGTACGACATGGATGGAATGGAAGCGGATCACATTACGCCCTGGAGCAAGGGCGGTAAGACGACGTCCGCCAATTGCCGCATGCTTTGTAAGGCGGATAACCGGACGAAAAGCGGTAAGTAGGTGACAGGTTGATTTTTTTGGGCCAAGTCCTTATTTCAAACTGTACCACTGCCGTTTCACTAGATCTAAAATTGATCTGCTATGCAGCCTTGAGCACCGAGTAAACGGTGCCGATGCCAATTTCTAACTTACTCGCTATCTCTCGAATACCAACGCCTTTGCCCTTTAGTAACTTGACCGAGGTTTTTACGGCATCGTTCATCTTCGACGGACGCCCTATTTTTATGCCTTGAGCGCGCGCGCGTTGTTGTCCTGCCATTATTCTTTCTCTTATGAGCTCACGCTCATACTGTCCGAGGGCCGAGAATACGCCGAAGATCATTCGTCCTGCGGCAGTGGTGGTATCAATAGATTGCTGATGAATGTAGAGGTCGATGCCGACGCTTTGCATATCGTTCATGAAAGTGACGAGGTGTTGGATGGAGCGACCAATACGGTCAATTGCCCACACCATGACAACATCGAATTCGCGTCTTGTAGACCTTTTTAGAAGCTCATCAAAAGCAGGGCGTTGATCTCGACCTTTTGCTCCTGAGATGCCGTTGTCTGTTAGTTCGACAACTATTTGCCATCCCGACCGCTGTGCCACAGCGCGAAGTTCAATGAGTTGGTTTTCAACGGTTTGGGATGGGGTTGAGACGCGGGCATAGATCGCGACCCTGCGTCGCTTTGTCGTAGATTGCATAGCGTTCTATCCTTTGTTGTCGAACCAGCGAGTCTGATGGACTACACATAAGACTACACACAGGATATCTGGTGCGCCATAAAAGGCAATTATATCAATACATTAAGTCTATTGCTGCAATGACTTAAAATCTCTGCCTCGCAAGGGGATGTGGGTTCGAGTCCCACCGTCGGCACCACTTGCTTTCAAGTTCAGCCATCAAATCGAACTTCGCAAACGAACTTAACTATCGCAGCTCCCATGGAGTCAGGCGGAGAGGGTATAGCGTTCCTGATCCCTCCTTCTTCGCCAACAATATTCACTACCTTTCCAGCGCGCGTATATTCAATCGATTGATCCCAAGTGATGTTTCGCTTGTCGCAACTTATGAATGCTCGCGTGACTTTATAAGCGACGCCTTTCTGAGGCGCTTTGTAATCAATCCGCAGATACCAGTGGTATTCGTTGTTCTGATCTTTAAATAGGCTCTTCTTACCATCAGGCGGATAGGCTCTAATGCTGAAGCGACCGATTTGCGAGTTACCAACATCAACCCACTTTTCAACTATGTCCTTGATCCCTTGTGCGGCTGTTGAGGTCATGAACAGAGAAAGCAATATGGCTACTAGTATTCCTTTATGCTCCGAAATCATTGCCACCTCTTTGATCGATCTAGCTCGGTCATTCTGACTGGATAGCATTCTGCGTTTGAACAAGACAGGGTATCGGAGCTGAAAACGCTCGAGAAAGCGGACAACAAGCTATAGTGGCAACGGTAGGATGGCTCTCCGCTGTGTTCTAAAGTCTGTTCCAGTCGACTTTATGCTTCGAACCTACAGCCCAAATGCAGATCGAAGGTGTCTATTCATCTGCAAGGGCGATATCGATCCTAAATAGATCCTCGTGCACGAATAGTGACAAAGAGAATAGAGACGAGGAAGCGAACAGCAAAAAGTGTGATCCGTTCGAACGTCAAGTCATTCGATCTTGGCTTTCTGCCGCCACGTTGATGAAAAATGCTTTCTTGTAAATTTCGAGAGGAAGCCCAGTTAAGATCACCGCTACAAAAGCAATAATGGGAAGTAAAATCCGTTTCGGAATGAGGAGTAGAAAAACGCGCCTGCACAGATAAGAACAGCAATGAAAAACGCTGATCTAATCAGTAGCGGACCTATTTCTTTGGATCAGCGCCAGTCAAATATAATCTTTGAACGAGAAATTGTGAAGCTCGAAGCAATCCTACGGCAATAAGAAGAAGTGCGAAGGCAAATGCGGGATTCGTTCCGCCGAGTAGCGAGGTGAAACTCATTGGCGCTATTCATCTCATCTGCATAATTGAAGACGGTGGAGCCGACTTCGCAGGAGCGGGAAGTTGGATGCCGTACTTCGCCAAACAATTGTCCGCGAAGTCCTGTCGATAATAAACTCGACTCGGGTTGTCCTTTGAATGGAGACACTGCTTCTTTTCATCATCAGCAATGCTCAATTTCGCGCTCTCGATCAGCACTTTTATCAAGGAAATTAGTTTAGCGTCGTCTGCTTTTTCTATCTCACACCAATATTTTAGTTTGTCCAAGCTGATCCAGCGTTCTGTATCCGTAGTTGTTTGCCCCGACTGTAATGTCTTTGAACGTTGCGCCGTACACACGCCCGCTGACAGCCGTGTAGGAGATTTGGACACCAATTAGCTCGACTAAGGAAGCGGCGACATCAGCAATCTTCTTCTGTACCAGCGTGTCTTCCTGTGTGCGCGGCATATTGAACGTAAAATAATCACGAAGCCGCGACCCTGATGAATAAATGCAGGGCGAATAGTCAATGCTGTAAGTGCACCTCGTTTCGTTTCCGAGGGCGCCGTCGCGACGAATAAGACTATCGCTCTTTAGTACGCCTTTAAGACCGACATCGGTCAAGAAGCTTTCAAGGCGACACTCGGGCAGTCTGCTTTGGGCGACGGACGGCGTCGCAATTGATGCCGCGAATATTAGATATAGGTGAGCGGTAATTAGGTAGGATAAAGACGTTTTCAGAAATTGGCGTTGCATGAATCTCCCCCACGGAAGGAAGTATAACCTACCGCATGTTGCGCGCAAGAAGGGCGGAAGGCGACCGACTTATGAGTAGAAATGCACTTTCGATTGAACAGATTAAACTCGCGTGTCGCCACGTAGACGAGTTGATTGAGGCAGGGTTTAGCGAAAACTTCGCAATTCGCAGCTTGGAGATTTAGCACGAACTGTATGCGGCTTCCTGATTGATGGGACGCGTTGCGCCAGATTATGCAGACCAATACGAGCACTGGTCGAGAGCCGTGAGAAAAGCAAAGATAGCGAACCCAAATCTTGCATATGGACGCTATCTACGAGTTGAAGCACGGGACGCCAAAACGTCAGTTTGCTAGGCTCGTTTTGGAGCTATCGGAAGGGTAAACTGACGGAGAGGTCTCTAAACGATCTCTGCAAGAAAAAGATGGAAAGTGGCGGTTATCACGCATGAGGAAGATGCACGGCTTTCCAAGATTGGTAGATCAAGCCTGTTCCAACACCCCAGATGATCGGTGGGCTGCCGCTAAGATTGAGTTCTAGAGGCCTCTTAATTGCGGTCGTCATTTTACTTCTTCCGAATGAAAATTCCTTTGCTCAAGAACGCTGTCGGGTTGTCGATCCTACTGGCAGTCCGTTGAATGTGCGTAATGAACCGAATGGTCGGATAGTTACGACGCTCAAGAACGGCGAATTTATCGTTGTATTAGACCGATCAACTGATCGGAGCGGCAATTATGGGTTCGTGTAAAAAGGAATGATCAGGCGGATCCTCTGGGCTGGGTATTTGGAAATTTCACCACCTGCTCCAGACAAAGCGCGAGCTCAATTTGCTTATGGATGCTCAGAAGGCGGCTTCGCTGTCCGATGTTCGGCTGACCGTCCCAAGGGTCACAAATGCCAAAATCGCGTCGGGGGAAGTGACGATTGAGGTTAAGAGCGGGAAGTTTTCTTGTCGATCTGAGTCTTCGAGAAAAAGCAAAACATTTTGCAGTTCTCGCGTCGTCAATCTGAAAGTCTTGACCAAGAATCAAAGAGGTTTAGTCGAGCGAGTACGCATTCCCGATGCGGCTTATGAAGGCTTAGAAGATCCCTCTGATTTTCAGGTGTTGCCGTTAAGTAGCGACGGTATTGCTTTACTTATAGGCGTGAGAGACGGCGCAGCGGCAGCTGGTTGCCTTAGTGGTTCAGAGCGCCATACTTGTTCACTTAGGCCCGATAATTGGCTCTAACCTAGTGTAAGTCGACACCAGCAGAAATAAAAGTTAAATGAAGAAATACGTCGCGCGCATAGCTAGAGGCCTCGCGGTGCTAGGCAATCTTTCGGCTCTTGCGCTGGGAAGCTCAGCGTCGGCTCAAGAGCAATTCCCTGTAAGAATGCAAGGCTTCTGGGTCTTAAATGAGAAGTCTTGCGCTCTCCTACGTGTTCACGGTCCGAGCATTCTCTTGGCAGGACAATACAAAGATCAATGGATCAAGATTTCTGGACCTGATGTCATTAAGGACAAGTAACGGAAAGCTACTGAGAATTATTTCATCAGAAAGGGTCGAAGCGCTTCTTGATGCAGAATTTGTGGAGGGAAAGAAACTGGTTCACGAATACGTCTTGTTGCGCGACGGAAGGCTTACAGAAGGGGTACATGGTGCGCGAGCGGTGCAATACTTTAACAAGTGTCAGTAGCATTTAGTAGAACTCGATTCAGCGCAGCTCGCTATTCGCTATCTTCGGAATCGTCCAGCACCAGCATTGCTGGGACGCATAGACGCTTTCTTTCAAGTAGTTCGTCCAGGTCTCTTGGCTCATAGACGACGATTATAGGAGTGACATTTTCGTTGGTATTAGTGAGCTGATCTTCTTGAAGTCGCTTTCGAAGCTGTTTGAAGGAAATCATCGGACTACTTCCTCGACTTCATGACAATCACGCGAATTCCAAAGTCTTCCGTATCAATAGATTCCACTAAGGGTACTTTACTTGATTCAGGAGAGTTCTTTTCTCTTGAATTGGATTCTTGGTGTCCTTCGTAACCTCTAGATCGCTATACGCATGGAAATCTAGCTGGGTTCTGGCGAAGGATGTCTTGAAGGAGTTCTTGTTTTTATTGAAGGTCGTCATAGCTGTTTCCTCAGTTCTTATTGTTTCTTGGAGAGCACTGGTGGCTTTGCTTCGCATTCGCTCAGCAAAGTCTCGCTTCGCTCGTTGTCTTCTTATTTATTGATCTGCATTAGTGATGGAGACACACTTATGCCAACGAAGGCATAGGTGTGTCCGTTGACCTGCAATAGCGACATCAACACAGCAAATAAGAGCAACCAGCGAACTGGGAAGGACGGTTGAGCGGTTTCCTTTTGTGCTCCGCTTAATCAGCGCAGTCTCGTGGTTGCCTATTTGCCGACTTCCACAGACTTGAGGGTCGCAAGTGTGAACGTTGCTACCTCTCGTGATCTTGCATTACCGGAATATGGGGGAATGGTGATCTCGTAATCTTACGCGCGCAACAAGAACGTTACCGTAGATGTGAATTCGGTGCCCTCCGACATTTGGCGGTATCCCGCAGCAGCCGTGGTTAGGCTCGCGGACCGACACCCATAAGGGGCTGGCTATGGTTGCAATAGTATTTAGGCGCTTTCGCTCGACAAGCTGAGATCAAGAAAGCACGATTAGAAACTGGCATTTCAGTGCAAAACTTCAGGAAATATCAAACGGAATTTCTGCGATAGCGAGTCGCCCGCGAAGTACTTTTCAATCGATTCGTATGGCTCGTATTGCACCTGGTCATTTACGACTGTGACGAGCCCATCTGGATAGAATAACTTTGTGCAGTCGTTGGCGTAATGTCCAAGCATTGTGGTCGAAGGCTCGAAGAAGTACGCGGAAACCGAAACTTCGTCTGCTAGCTTTTCCCAGATGGGGATTGGTGGGGAAGCAAAGCTGTCGAATGAAACCGAAAGTTCAGCAATCGAGGGTCCTTGGTATTTTCTTTTGGTCGCAAACCTTGAAGTCCAGACACTTCCCCAATGCTCACAACGCCAATTGTATATTTTAGTGTTGTCATCGCCCAAAAATGGCTCAGGAACGATACGGTCGAAATCGAAATTTGTTTCGATCAACGAGCGAATACGATCTTGTGGACCTGAAATGTCCATCTGGTTCTTAAACCAGCGCAGCATCGCTGTTTCTCCTTCTTACGCGGCAAATGCCGACTTCTGCTGAAAATTCCCTCTTGTCGAGGCCCTAAGGACGACAGGCGGCACTGTTCTACGCATCGAGTGGTTTCCCGTGACGCGCGTCATGCTCAAATTGTAAGGCGAGGGCGCCTGCATATCTATTTAGCAGACAAGAAAGCATTGTACCCCAAAAGCACGACTCTAGCGAGCGCTATGGGTGAAAGTTATGATCGGTCTAAAGGTGAAAGTTATCGTCGGTCTGCCTGTTTGGGTGAAAGTTATCGTCCAGTTCCTTTGCTAAACGGAAAAAATTACGAATGGCGAAGGCATCAAAGTCAAAGAAGAACAAGACGAGCAGCTATAGGAAATACCGAGACGGCTATTGGATAAAATCTCGGTATCTACTTTACCGCTTCTGGTACAAATTCCTTCAGTACGCAGAGCTAGACCCAAATCGAAAGGTCGACTGGGCGAAATATGACGGCTGGGGCGGTCCAGCTGTTGTTCTGAATGAGCCGTTTGAAAAGTGGTGGGAAAAACGCTGGAAGAAGTTATTTGGCGTTCGACAACTTACGAACAACGCGCGTTATGAGATTGCGAACAAGAAAGCTAGAGCGGAAGCAATAAGAATTGCGGTTGTCGTTTATGAACACCGTCATCTTATAAACGCAAAGGATAATCGACCAATTTTTGAAGCGTTGAACGCGAAGTATGAAAAGCTTGGCGGGTTAGACAGGTGTCAAAGAGGCGAGAACGGAGAAGTGCTCTATCGAAATGGAAAGCCGTTGGAGCGGGAAATTCAAACCAAGGATCTTAATCGCGAAGTTAAACGGTACTTGAAGAAAGCTAATTCATTTCTCGACCAAGTATGCAGGGGGGAGTTTGGATGATTTGCTCAGGAATAGTGTGTAAGGAGAAATCCTCTATCGAGCGCATTGCATTGACCGCATTTGCAGCAGCTATGACGATTTTCGTCCTATCGATAGAGTCCTTCGCGCAATCCAGCGCGCCGCGGTACATTGTTCAGAATTGTCGTATGGACGTCTGTCAGTGGGTAGCCATCAAGAATCGAGAGCTTGTCAAAGAGAACGGCAATGGGAAGTTAATCTGGGTGACTGATCTCAGTTGCACGACAAATCATCCAGGAAGCAACTATCCGAAGCGCTATAATTGCAGACCAACCGAAGTTGCCGAGTCTAATTTTGTTGTCTTTTGTAGCGCTCGATATCCAGCTATCGCCTATAAGAATAGCGAAAACAAGAAATGGACCCGCGACAGACTCACGATCTCACAAGATGGAGTTTTCGGGTATCTTGTAAGTAGTCTGACTCTTTATCTTTATGCCTGTCACGACGTCGTTTGGAGGGGGGAGAATCTTGACCTTCTCGGCGCAAGACTGGGCTACAGGGCTCCGCCACCCGATGCGTCTGGCGGGCAAGATGAGGTCGAATCTATTTTGGATTTGATGCAGTAATTACCTTTGGCTCAGGTCGCTGTCTTTGTGACAGTCCTACTGTGAGCACGTCAACATAGGATACTTATTTACGGATTTGTCGGCTTCAGTTGTGTACGCGAAAGTGTTTCGAGTCCTATCCGTATTCAAGAACCTCTTTGGTATCCGATCTTCGATTGAGAGTCCGTAGCTGCGCTCAA
>JAHBTX010000010.1 GCA_019638395.1 Cyclobacteriaceae bacterium | reverse complement strand
TTTTTTACTTCCTCTTTAAGGTCCTCGCTACTTTCTTAAACAACTCAAGATTTTGTTCAAAGTCGTTCTTTGTTGTCCCAACGATAATGTAATAACCATTGTCAGTAAACAACATCACTTGATAAACTAGTTCTCTTGTCCCATTAGACTTGTCAAGTCCTTCACCAACAATTTCGTAGCCGGAAATTCCGTCTATCTCAATTTCATTTATTTTGTTCTCGTCAATTTTAAGGTCGGTGTATGGCATTCTCTTAATCCTTGTTATTGCCGTAAGTTTTTTGTCAACTGTCTGAACATTTGCAAGGGAAAGTCCAACAATGAAAGATGTTTTGTCATTTGATTCAGTTGGAACTTTGCCGTCAACTGTGTACAAAAGCGTTCCTGTCATGCTCTTTCCAAATTTCAGTTTGGTGTTTTCAGTGTCCACTGTGAAGGAAACTGCACTTAGAGGGTCAACTGTCAACCCTGATTCATAAACAACAGAAAACATAGATTCACGAATATCTTTGTCAAGGTCTGTGACCTCTTTTGGAAATGTCCCGTTAACCATGTAAGTAGCTTTGGTGTCACCAAAAACTAAAATATACTTTGAATAATTTGTACCGTTGGCAAACTGTTCAGTAGTTAGCAAAAGCCCTCGCTTACCATTTACTTTTATCTCTTCTTTTTTCTTGAGAACGACCCCTTGAGTCTTAAGTCCTTGTTCATTAAATCCTTTAGTCGTTTCCGAAAATGGTCCAGGTATTTCCATTACCAGAATGGATGCTCCGCTATTCATCTGCTGAAATCCTTGAAAATTTGTCGCGTTGATAAATCCTGTCGGAGGTACCAAGAAAAACTTTGTCCCGATAATTTGCTTGTGCTTGTCAGTCTTTGTGTTATTTATCTCACCTTGTCCAAAGGTTGAAATAATTGCAAAGAGTCCAATTAGTGTTAATAATAATTTAGTCATAATAGTCTTTAAAAAATATGGCAGCCAACGTTTGGCTTGCTGAAGTGGCGGGTATTCAAAGCACTTCATTGTCCCACGTGGCTAAACGAAATTAAGAAACAAAAACTATAACGCAACACAAAACCCCGCCATTGCAGCAAGCTGTTGTTGGGTGCTGTGGCCGCTTCACTTAATGTTGTCCTCAATGATTGGTGTCGGGCAACACTTAATTGTATCTCGTTTTAGTCCTTGTTTAAGTTTGTCTTTGTCCCACTTTACGTTCTCATAAGGTGTCCACTCGTAAAGTAAGTTGTATGCCGATGCATGAAGGCCAATTTGTTTTAAGTAGTTGAAATATTGTATTGATGTTTGGTCGTCAACTGGTCCTTGTGAAATTTTAATAAGGTTTACCACAGTGTCATTTACTAGTCTGTTGTCAATGGTCATTTCTTCACTGTAAAAGAGTCCACTTTGTAATTCTTTCAGAATTTCAAGGACGATTGAGTCGTTCTTCTCTGCTTTTCTTCTCAACCAAAATTCTTTGTAATACTTGTCAGCCGTCTCAATTGTCGGATAGCTCAAGATTAAACTGTCAATGATGTCTCGACAAGTCTTTCCTCTCACACCTTCATTGAGTCCTGGAATCCAACAAGGTGCTTCGTTGAATTGTCCATCTGAAAATATATTTCGATAGCCGAACTTCTTAAATGTTTCGTGTGCGATTTTAATGTTCTCCGGTTTTCTAATCCAAGTGTCAGTAGTATAAGTCGGGTTGTAAGGGTCGTAAAAACTTAACTCTTTCTCAACGTAGTAAGAATTGTCAACCGTCTCAGTCGGTGTCCTGCATGATACAAGTAATAAAAGTCCTATGTTAATCAGTTGTCTCATTTGTCCAGCGGCCATTGCACCCAACGTTTGTGTTTCTGTAGTGGCGGGCATAGGAGGCTTTAACAATGGAGCGAAGCGAAATGTTAAAGCCGACCAGTCGCGCCCTGTCCCACGTGACAAATGTAAATAATGAAACCGAAACTTAATGAGGACACCGAACCCCGCCATTGCAGAAACATTTTGTTGCCGCCTGTGCGCGTCCACCGTTACTTGATTTGGACTTGACTCAAGTCCACCGTTATTTTTGGTTAACGAGTCCAAACTTCCTAAAGCCATGTGTCCGCCTAATGTTGTATTTTAGTGTATGCCAGATTCAGAAACCGACAAGACTCCCTTTTCTTTTAAGAAGTTTTTAGAAGAAAATACGAACTTACTTACAGTGTTCGCAATTTTTAATGCTTTGATTGTTTTTTCTGTCAGCATTAAAGAGAATGAAATCATTCAGAACACACTGACTGTGTGCTTTTGGGTTTTTTCACTGTTAACTTTTCTTGAACTCTTTACAGTCACCATCAACACCTATAAAGAGAATCGCTTCGTTGTCCCCTGGGGAGTCCGGTTGAAATTGTCTTTTTTTCTGTATGCTGTCGTTTTTACACAACTAGCTTTGATAGCTTATTTTACAATTCTTTATCCATTTATTGTCGGTTATATTATTGTTGCTGGATTGTCGATAGGTTTTCTGTTCTTAACGATGTGGATAAATCTTGGAATTGATGGTTTAATTCTAAAAATGCGAGATAAATGGGGATGGAGTGATAAGACAGTAAGGATATTAAAGAAAATCAACAATTGGTCTATACTGGGTCTAATGACTGTGGCCGGGTTAGCTATCATTTATTTTAATGCTGATAAGTCTTAGGTGCTGAACTCTTGTCCCCGTGTTTTAAACTGTCCGCGGAGTCGTTTTATTTTTTTTCTTTTCAGTCACGGATTTTCATTCGAGTCGAAAACTTGTCGGCTGGCAGAAATGTTTTTACGAAGCCGTCCTGTATTTTTTTTGCATTCCAGTCGACCGTTACTTTTTAGTCCGCTCGTTTTTGTCGGAGCGCATTGGCGGCAACGTTTGGCTATTTGCAGTTGCGGGGATAGGAGGGCTTGAAAATGGAGCGCAGCGGAATGTCAAGACCGACCTGCTGTAAAATTGTCCCCCGTGACCGAACTATATTTTGAAACATAAACTATAATATAACACCATACCCCGCAATTGCCAAATAGCTGCTGTTGTATGCTGGCCCGCCTTACTCAATCTTTTTATTAATCTCATCTTTAAGTGGTCGTAAGTGTCGGGTTACAATTGACCAAATAATTGAGTCGTCAACATTGTCGTATGAGTGAATTAATCGATTTCGCAAACTTATTATTTGTGAAGCATTTTTAAGGTCGTTTGTTTTTGATTCCTTCAAGAATTTATTAACAGCTTCTCCAATAATGCCCAAATGCCGTTCGACTGCTCCTTTCGTCTTTAAGTCTTTCTCGTATTCACCAAATGATTTTAAATCTTTCGTAAATTTTTCAATCAGGTCGATTGAGTTAGAAATGTCAGACAAAAACTTTCTCTCCTTCTCCGTCATAGATTAATTTTTTTGTCCGATTGATATTTGCCTTAAGATATGGGTTTCGAATTGAGTCCTCTGTTAATAAATCTACCTTTCTCTTAAAAAGAGCTTCAAGTTTGTCCCACAGTGAGAGTAATGCCTCTCCACGGTCAGCTGGGTCGTCAATGTCAATTTTAACTACTATGTCGATGTCGCTGGTGTTGGGGTCAAAATGGTCAGTAATGGATGACCCGAATGCGTAGATTTTGTCCACCTTGTGTGAACGACAAAGGTCAACAAAGTCTGTGTACCTTTCTTTTATCAAAGTCATTAAGTCCATGTCCAAATATACTCAATTTTTTGTAGTCAAATTTCTCTTGGCGGGCTTGCATACAACGTTTGGCTATTTGCAGTGGCTGGTTTTTGAAAACGTATTTGTCCACCGTGACTAAACGTAATAACGAAGATAAAACATTTTACCTACACGTCACCCAGCCATTGCAAATAGCTGCTGTTGGCGGTAGTACGCGTCACCGAGTCCTACGTTTTAATTCTAAGTCCCTTTGTTAATAATTGTCGGGTTAGAACAATTGTCTCGATAACTATTACTAATGTCGTCAGAAGAGATATTACAACTGTCGGCCAAAGTGCGTCCGTAAATACTAAAAGTGTACAGATTAGTCCAGACGCTATTGAAATTGTGAAACTCCATTTGTAAATATTCTCTACGTCCAACTTTTTTGTCACCAAGTATTTTACGATTGAAGCAACCAAAATTGTCGGCAGTAAAACCATTGAAACAAATAAGAGATAAAGTCCGTCATTTTGGGAGTTTCCCCATTCAAAAAAGTCCAATCTTAAAGTAGCCATGTAAGCCAAATTATAGAAGGCAAGTCCTAACAATGCCTGGCATAAATAAAATAGAAAGATTCTCATGTTAGGTAGTGCGCTTCGGTGTCCCTTGTTTTAATTTTTCCTTTGATTTCTTCTTAACCTTGTCGGACGTCTAGTGTCATTGATAAATCTAATTCAGTCCTATTGTCGAGTTTTACATCCTTTGTTGGATAACCACTCCTTTTAAACCGTATGATGTTTTTCCAGTTGTCAGGGACTGTCAATTTATATTCTCCTTTCTCATTTGTCTTAGTTTTAACTTTTGTCTCAACCAAGATTATTTCATTAGCCTGTCAATTCTTTCTTCAACCAAAATTACTTTAACGCCTTTAATTATCTTTCCGTCCACCGCAGATGTCACAGTTCCATAAATTGTCCGCTGTTGTCCATATGAGATTGTCGCTGTTATTATCAGTCCGATTATAAGTCCTAGTTTTTTCATTCTCTGACTTTTTTGCTCGCGTATTACCGCCAACCTTTAGATTTACTTCAACATAATTTATCGTAGTAATCGTAACTTTTGTGGGTAAGTGGGTAACCGCTTCGGTTATCCAGCTTATCCACAAAAAAAGCAGCCGGAGCACTATGCCGCCAACCAGGTTGAGGGCTTATCAAACGATTCAGTCCGGCTGCTAATTTAAGTTGTGAGAGGGGATCAAATAGATATTCAAGGCTGCGGGCCTATTATAAAGGTTTCGATCCAATGCTCATTTTAGTTTAATTACCTAAACCAAAAGTTATGGAAAACCATCACCAAAATCAACCGTACCATTGGATACTCGGTATTGATGTATCCAAAGAAAGTATTGATGCCTGTCTAATCCGTCAACAAGATGGGCAGCTGTTGGAGAACAAGTTTCACAACAACGTATCGGGATTCAAACACCTCAAAGCCTGGTGTAAACAAATGGAATGTGAATGCGACCATCACACTCTTTGTTGTATGGAACACACTGGCTTGTATACACGCCTGCTGGTACACTACCTGCTCAGCCGTGATGTGCACGTTTGGCTGGAAAGCTCCCTGCAGATCAAACGCAGCCAGGGACTGGTAAGAGGAAAGTCTGATAAAATTGATGCCCAGCGTATCGCCCGATATGCACGTTTGTATCAGGATAAAGCCCAGATCATGCAAATAAGTGTATTAACGCTGGAAAAACTGAAAGATCTTCAGGCTAACAGAAGACGCCTGCTCAAATCATTACAAACCATTCGAACAAGCTCCGAAGAGTTAAAACAATTTGATACCTCAACAGCAAAATTAATGGACAAGATAAACCGGGAAGCTATTCGCGGGTTGGAAAAGAGTTTGGATAAAGTAGATGAACAAATCCTCACTTTCATCGGTGAAGACGAAACTTTAAAACAGAAGTATGATCTGATGTTGTCAATAAAGGGCGTAGGCAAGGTACTGGCTGCAATGTTGTTGGTTTACACACATGGTTTCAACCGCCTGGCCGATAGCCGAAAACTTGCTTGTTACAGTGGCGTAGCACCCTTTACCTACGAAAGCGGTACATCCATACGAGGTAAGACAGGTGTATCTCAATTTGCAAATGGAGAACTTAAACGAGTCTTGCACATGGCTGCTGTAAGCAGTGTACAACACAACCCCGAATTACACGACTATTACAAACGCAAGGTGGAAGAAGGCAAGAATAAAATGTCTGTTATTAATGCCGTAAGAAACAAGTTACTACACCGGATTGTCGCTGTTATAAAACGCGGAACACCTTATGAATTGAACCTGAAAAATAATTTATGAAACGTTAGTTTTAATCATAGATATCGTTTGTGTTTGCGCAGTGGTGGGACTTTGAAACCCTTCATTGTCCCACGTGAACAAACGTTGAACGAAGATAACACTTATAGCTTACACGTCACCCCACCATTGCGCAAACATTTTGTTGGCGGTAGTGCCCCTAGCTGTGTAGATATTCATCCAGTAAACAAACTGTCTTTTTAAATATAGATTTCTCTGCTGAATCGTCAACAGTTAGTTCATCTCTAACTTTCTTTAGCTCAGTAAGTAAAAATGCCTTGTTCGTCAAGACAAAGTCCTTGTCAAGGAATGAAAATGCCTCAATCGTTTCTTTCAAATAGTCCTTAATTATTTGTGTTGGAAGTGGCTTTAACTTATTTAGTGAATTAAATGATATTGAACGAATAATAGTTTTATCAACTCGTCCCTTAAGTCCGTATTTGGGCTTGATTGTGATTACATTGTCGAAATCAGATTCAGTTATTTTCCTTATGATAGAACCAAGTGGTTTGATGGCAATTTTACCTTCTAATCTTTTAATCAAGTCCTTTCGTGTTGAATTCTTTAATTCAGGGTCTTTGAGCGACTCTAAATATTGAATTGCAGACTTCCTGTCTTTTCCCCATTTACTAATAAAGAAATAGCATGGATAATAGTGACTACTCTGAAACACAATTTCCTTGAAATGAGCTTCGGGCAAGGAACATTCCTGCTTAATGAAGGAGTCATATAGGTCGTTTGAATGAATTGCCTTCTGAATTGTCTTTTCAATTATTGTTTTTGTTGTCGATTCAATTTCTAACTGTCCTTTGATGACATATGCTGGGGCTCCCTCTTTCTCATCAAATGAACCTTCTCGAATCAGATTCAAATTTTTAAGAGTCTCTGGGTCAATAATTATTTTCGTTGTTCCGTTTGTATCAATTTCTCCGGTTGTTGTGTTTAGTATGGCTGTATTTGGTCCGGCTTCAATAACCTTATTAATTTGATTTAGAACTTTTTTCGTCCCTTTATTTATCTCTCCGTCAATTAATGCCCTTAAGTCAGGGGCTTGGATTTTTGTTGTCAGTGCATTATATCTAAAATAGATTTCTCCCGCTATTCCTTTTTCTCCGTCATTGTCGAAGTTTGTCTTAAGAATTACTGGCTTTGATTCAGCTTGTTTTACTTCAAGAACTCCTATCAGAATTGCTCCATACCTTTTGGTGAAAAACTTAAAATCAATAGACCCGTCAATTCCATCTTTAATCCCAGTGCTAAAGTATTTGTTGTCGAGATTCTCAAATGTCTCTTTAATACCGAGTAGTTGGCTATTGTCTGGGTCAATGCCATAAACGATTCTGCCTCCTTTATTATTTGCAAAACCGCAAATTGTCTTGAGATATGATTTAGAAATGGACTCTCCACTAAGTTGAAGAGACTTTTTAAATTCTGTTCTATCATCTTCTGTCCAGTTGGTGAAGACTCCAGTTTTAGTCCTTCTTAATGAGTCCTTAAAAGTCATGTTGTAATTTGTCCAGGGGCATTACCGCCAACGTTTTGTGTTTATGACGGCTGCGGTTATCGAAGCCGTCTTTGTCCACCGTGGGTGGACGAAGTTAATAAAACAAAGCTACATTTTACAGTGTCACCCGCAGCTGGCATAAACACGTTGTTGCCGGCTGGGCGGTCAGTCGACCGAAATCTATTTCTCAAGTTCAATACTCTCAAAGTGTCGTTGTCGGTTGCCGAGTCTTTGTCTCAATTGAAGTCCAGGTCGAACTGGCCGTCAAGCCGAAAACAACTTTGCAGTCACCTTGAACTGTCATTTTTCTTTTTCTTCTTGCTATAAACCTTGTAATAATGGTCAAACCAAGAGTCAGCGCTTATAGAAATTATCTCTTTTGTCTTTGTGTCGAACAATGAACTAAGTGGCATCTCTGTCCAAAGTGTGCAGCCTGAACATATTGGAACTTTTTTGTCTGAACTCTTAATCTCCTGTATTCTTTCTAATTCTTTTTCACTTATTTCTAATTCCTTTTTGTCTCTTAATTTTTCCATCAGGTATGTCGCTAAAAATTGGTCTGCAGGTAAGTCTGAATTCAATGCTTCTCTTATTTTTTCAAATTTCCTGTCGGCCAAATACCCGGTCATTTTCAAAACTGGCTTTGTCTGTTGTCCGTCTACCGAACAACCAAAGCCTAAACTTTCTTTATTCCAATCTTTGCTGTCCCAGTTGTGTTGGGCCAATGAGTCGAATGAGATAAGTAAGATTAATATTTTGAAAATTACTCTCATGTCACTTGATTGTCGTTTCTCTGTCCCCGCCTTGCCGGCAACGTTTATGTTTATGACGGCTTGGGTTTTCGAAGCGCGTCACTGTCCCACGTTGCTGAACGAAATTAAGAAAACAAAACTTCAAACCTACACATCACCCCAAGCTGGCATAAACATTTTGTTGTGGCCAGTAGCTTACCGCCTATCTGTTTTGTTTCACAACTTCGCTCCAAATCTTATTTCCTTCCTTATCCATGTAGAATAATTCATATGTTCCAGTGTATCTTCTGTTATCGGTGTAAATGAATCTTCTACCTTTGGTAAGTCCAGATTTGAAGCCTGCATAGTCAACATGTTTCTGAAATGGTGAAATCATGTTTCCTTTTTTGTCGATAAATGCTTCAATAAAGTAGGAGTCAAACATGAATCCTTTTTCTTCGACCTCTAATGAAACAGGAGCTAGTCCTTCGTTGAAATCTGATCGCACGTAGTATTTTGGTTCGATAACGACAGTTCCAGTTGTGTCAATGACCCCCCATTTGTCGTTAAGTTCAATTGAAGCCATTCCCTCTGAAAATTTGTTTGCTCTTTTAAATTTTAAGTCCCCGATTCGTTTCCCTTGTCTGTTAATAAAAAAGCAACTATCGTCTTCGTAAACCAATGCGAATCCTTCGGAATAGTCACCTATCGCATTGTAATCCAGTTTAGTGATGAACGCTCCCGTAGTATCCATGAAGTATGTGCGACCTTCATGATACACCACTGAAACTCCATCTTTGAAGCTTGTTGCCGATTCTAATGTTGGCGGAATTGCCCACTTTCCATTTTTATTAATAAAACCAAAGAGCCAGTTCCCTGGAAATAAATTTACACTTTCATCAAAAATTATATCTGAGGCACTATCATTAGGGTCTTCAGTTCCTATATTTTGAATTCTGACTAAAGCTAGTCCATTGTGGAAATTTGAAATTGATGAAATTTCTTTTCCATTAGGCAACGTTAAATTCGATAACTCTATTGCAATTTCTCCCTTGGTATTTAAGTAGTGAAAGCCTTTTTTGTCCCTGAGTTTTAATAGTCTTTCTGAGAATGAACCCCATGCGTATTTTGATTCAAAGACTACTTTTCCGTATTCGTCAAGAAATCCTCTTTTCTTTCCTTTTTTAAAAAATACTAGTCCACTGTTATATTCTTCATCTAGTATGTCGAATTTGTCGGTGTAGATTTCTTTGCCAAGTCTATCAATGAATCCAAGTTCCCAATTCATTTTCTGAATCGGCCATCGTTCAACTTGTTGTCCAGATGTCCAAAGCGTGCTAAATAATAAAATGTTAATTAGACTAAATCTCTTCATGCTATTGGCCACAACGTTTGGCTTTGCTCATGTGGCTGCTTTGAAACACATCTTTCTCCAACGTTGCCACACGAAGTTAGAAGTTTACACTGAATTGGCAACACGTCCCACAGCCATTGAGCAAAGCTGGTGTTGTGGGTAGTGCCGCCTTCACGTCACTTTTTAATAAACTTTAATGTCTCGAATGCTTTAAGTAATTGTCTCTCGTTGTCAGGATGTAAGTCCTTTCCGTTCATTTGGAATCTGTCTGTCCCCGAACCTGCGACCCAAAGACTATCAAAGTAAATTCCAGTCATTCCTGTCCCAATGTTTTTCGGTTGGATAAGTTTAGCTCGTTTACCATCTATTGTCGTCCAAGTAACATTGTTGACTTTAAATTTTTCTATGTCAACAGTGTCAGCCTTACCATAGAATTCAAAAAATGCCGAGTTAGATGTCGATTCATTTTCTTTCTTTAGATACAAGTCACCATTCTCAACCATAAATTTGTACTCTTCCTCAAGTGGGTTCGAGTACCAACCCAAGTCAAAAGAAACGGTGTCTCCATGGTCAAGTGTCATTAGTCCAACGTAAGAGTCAATTCCTTTAGCTCTCACTGGTTGCCATGTCGAAGGAACGTCAATCTTAAACTCCCCAAAGTCCAACGTCTTTGTCCCACCTCTCTGTTTGTCTGTACAACTCAGAAGAGTCAATAGTAATATTGCGTATCGAAGTCTCATCTGTCTTGGCGGCATTACCCACAACGTTGGCGTATAAAATGTGGCGGATTTGAAACACTTAATTCTCCAACGTTACTGAACGAAGTTAGAAGTTTACTCTTAATTGGCAACTCGTCAACCGCCATATTTTTATACGCGCTGTTGCCGGCTGTTGCCATCACTCACTAAATAGTTGTTCTAAAAAATTCACTTTTTTCTCTTCGTCCCACTTGTCGGTCTTTATGTTCAAGTTGTAAGCTGTCTTTCCTTTTAGTCCGAACAAGAAATAGTCATTTCCACTTCGCTCGCTCTTAAGATTCCAAACCAAATAGCTCTTTTCCTTATTCTCTGTCAAAATTCTTATTTGTCCATTAGTCTGTTCTTTCATATAGTTTGCGTCCCATTCGTAAAACTTTCTCACAAAGTTGTCAGTCGTTACCTCAGGGTTATTATGTGAAAATTCATATTTGTCCCACGGCTGTAACGCAATTGCGATTCGAACGGAGTCCTGTCCGATAAAGAAGTATTGTCCGCTTACTGCATTTTCTCTTGTCTTTGTCCACTTTCCTGGAACTTTAACTTCACCATAAGGAAAAATCATTACAGAAGTCCGATCGGTGTTCTTATCGTAACTGTCAGAATACAGAATTGAAGTCGACTTGGTTGTCGCACATGAAAGTAGAACTGTCGAAAGAATAATTGTCAAAAATTTTTTTAGTCGTCTCATTGTCTGTCAGTCGTTGGCAATTGCCGGCAACGTTTATGTATGTGACGTTGCTGGTTTTTGAAAACTAATCTGTCCCATACAACAAACGTATTTTGAAAACTAAACTACAAACTTAAACTGAACCCAGCAATGGCACATACATTTTGTTGTGGGCTGTTGCCCTTTCTTAGTCTTTTGTAATTACTTGCCCCAGTATGTATTTATATTCATCGCCCAAATATGTAACTGTTAATGTGTCCGAATTTAAGTTCTTTGAAAGTAAAGCTCTACTACTCAGAATTGTTGCAAGTGAATAGTAGTTCTCATAGTTAAGATTTTCAGCCCAGGCTCTAAACTTCATTCCATTTTGTAGTTCAACAAAACAAAGCCCCCTGTCAACATCAACATTGTGAATCCACTCTTTTGTAAATACCTGTTCTTTTCTTAATTCCGGATATTCATTGTTTCTAAAATAGTTGTATAAAACTGCTACACCTATTACTAAAAATAGTCCTAAGCCGATAATTTTTAAAATCAGCATTTTGTCTTTTTCATCAAAATCGGATTCCGTCATTAATCGTTTATTGTCTGAATGAATTGTCCAAGGGCAATTGCCCACAACGTTTGTGTTTCTGCAGTGGTGCGCTTCCGAAGCCGCGTCTTGTCCCACGAAACTAAACGTTGAACGAAGATAAAAACTTATAGCTTACACGTCACCGCACCATTGCAGAAACATTTTGTTGGGGGCATGTGCCTTTTATCCGTTGTCCAATGGTCTTTCTCTTTTATAGTAGTACCAATTGTTGTCAAGTTTCTCACCCTCTCTAATTTTCTTGTCCCAAAAGTCTTGAAATTGTTTCTCCTCAATTTTAATGTCAGTCGGAAAATAGAGTAGGTAGTCAGTAGGTGAAAAATTAACTTCAATGATTCCCCCAATTCTTAATTTTCTAAAGTCCATTATTCCGTATTTCTCTCTTTCCTTGTCAAGGTCGTTGAAATATTGAATTGGGTCATTCATTAAGCTTTTAGGTATTGAATAATTCCCTGTCGTTTTAATGTCAGCCTTTACTGTGTCGGAATTGATAATTTTAGATGGATGGGTAAACAACTCAAGTTCCAATTTGTATTGGGTCGAATTGGTTTCGAAGTACAATCTGTCCCAAGTTGAATTTGTGTCAATCGGAATTTTGAATTGTCTTGCGAATACTCCAAAACCGTTGTCACCGAAAACCCCTACTAATTGATTGTCTTCTTTTCTCAATAGTGCGCGATACACTAAAGTGTCGTTTATTGAAAGTGAATACTGTGTCCTTGGGTTATAATCATATTTTAATAATTCACTTTCTAAGAATTTGTCTGTGTACTCTTTAAAAAATGTCATTGATTGTACCTTACCGAAATCGTCTGGTGTCCGGTCACACGAACTGAGTCCACATGAAATTATTAATATGCTAATCAGTTGTCTCATTTGTCCGAAAGGCATTGCCCCCAACCTTTAGATTTACTTCAACATAATTTATCGTAGTAATCGTAACTTTTGTGGGTAAGTGGGTAACCGCTTCGGTTATCCAGCTTATCCACAAAAAAAGCAGCCGG
>JAHBTX010000001.1 GCA_019638395.1 Cyclobacteriaceae bacterium | reverse complement strand
GTAAGGTTGGTAAAATCTTTAAAACGAAACGCAATATCATTTACTTGTAATGGGTTGTTTAAGAGCTGATAAGTAGAAAATTGGTTTGCATCCGCGGCTTGGATAAAAACCGGCAACGGTTGATCCTGATGCATGAGCCAGGCGGAGGGGAAAGACTGCATTGTATTTTCTGCAAGTGAAATGACGCTCTGCTGAGGATTTAAGCCGAGTGTACCTAAGGAAGACTGGTTAATTTCAAGGGTTAGTTGATCAGCCGATTTTTCATTCCACGATAATCTTTCATTCGTGTTTACCTTTTGTATGCGTTTGTGTTGTAGCAACTCAGCGGCAAGCATGTTTGCTTGCTTTTCTAACTCAGCGTAATTGTAGCCGCGCATTTCCACTTTAAAATTGGGTAAACTTTCTCCCGTACTATTGCTAAAGCCCCGACCAACCCCGTAAATATTCCATTCGGCTCCACCCAGATCAAGCGATTGCGCAATTAATCTGCTTTTTAATTGATAGGGTAATGCACCATTTTCGTAAGCATCTTTAAATGTAATTTCAATATAACCCCGCTCGCCCGACACCACCTGGGTAACGTATTTATCAATTCCTTCAACCGAGTTGAGATAATGTTCTATTTTTTGAATCAGTTGATTCATATCCTCCAACGTATGTCCATGTGCGAGGCTTGCATTAACATATAGCCTCGTTTTTTCAGACGTGCGATAACCGGAACGTTCATATACGTTGCGGACAAACAAACGCAGCGCCCCGCCCAGAAATTTATCAGTATAAGGCCTGATTTTTTCCTGATATACATCGCTGCCAATCGTTTTATTGTACCAACTTTGCCCTTCCCACTTGGCTGGTAGAAGAAAGACAGGTACGCCAAAGGCAATAACAAGTCCAACGGCAACAGTTTTTTTGTAATTCGCTAAAAATGTAATCAACCGGTTGTATCGACTGAACCAAATAGCCCGTACCCGAAGATTCTTGATTGATAATTTTATTGTTTCGTCACGTTGGTTTTTTAGAAACAATGTATGGCATGCCGGTACAAAAAAAATTGCAATTCCAATCGAGACTATAAGTGTAGTAGCAACAGCTATACAAAATTCGGCTAAGTTTTGTTGATCTTCTTCCGGCAATAAAAAAACTAATAATAACGCCATTACGGTGGTTAGGCTTGCCCCGATGATAGCCGTAGAAATTTTGCTTTTACGCTTTTTGTGAAGGTGATCTAACATCACTATAGCATTATCAATCAATAGCCCGAAAGAAATTGTGAGGCCGGCTAAAGTATAGAGATGAATGGCAATACCTATTTTCAGAATTAAAAAGGTGCATAGTAAGTTAACAAGAATGGCACCAAACAGGATCAATAAATTTTTCCAACTCCTGTAGGCTACAATTATAAATACCAATAAAATCAAAACGGCCAATCCGGATCGGGTTAAGTTTTTGTTGATCTCCTTTACCAGGTACTCGGTGTCATCAAACTCTAATTGAGCACTAAATCCATTCGGTAAATTTGGGCTTAACCGATTAAATTCTGTCTTAATTCGGTTAGCTAGTGCAATGCGGTTAACGGATTCGTCCGCATAAACATTAATGGATACCGAATTATCGCCATTGATTCTGAAATATTGACTTGGCCGCGATTCTTCCAGATAAATCCTGGCTAAATCCTTTAATGAAATCCAACTACTATCTGTTTTAATTTTCAATCCATAGAGTTGATCGAGATTCTCAAAGCTGTTCTCAATTTTCAACGAAAAGCGTTGTCCATTTTGAGTCGTGAAAAATCCCGGAAAAGAAGTTTGAAAGACCTCAGTGATTGTTTTGGAGATGCGTTCTGAACTTACATTGAACTGCTGCTATTCTGGAGAGTTCAGTTTTGAAAACATCAACCGCAGTTCTTTTAATTTGATACGGAGCAAGTTTTGAATTTAATCTATAAGCAAGCAAAATTTTTTGTGTTTCAGTTTCACGGCTTCTTTGTTCAACAATTGGATAGCTAAGCCCTTGATTGAGTTTTGGATATAATTGACGGATGAGAGATGAAAGCTCAAATTTTTTAAAATCGGGGTTCACATCTGAGTTGAACAGTAGTTGGATAGTGCCTTTATTGTATCCTGAGATACTGTAGATGTTTTTAACCTGAGTAAGTTGTGAAAGCACATTTTCAAGCGGTGATGTTGCCTCCCGTTCTACCACTTCGGGCGTAGCATCGGGTAATGAATAGGAGATTGTAAATATTGGGGTGGTCCTTGTAGGCAAAAGATCCACGGGTATTGTCGGAATAGCGAGAAGCCCTAAAAAGGCTAAAAATAGAAATGCGATAACAACCTTAAATGGACTCACTTATACATTACTTTTGTCCACTTAAGATATAAAAAGTGGTTGGGTTAACCTATAACGAAACCCCGCGTTTCCATGGAATAAAATCGTCTTGTTGTAATTGAACCGCTTTGGGTTTTACCCGACCGCTGGCTACTTCAATAATAAAATCCAGAATCTCACCACCTAATTGTTCAATTGATTTTGTGCCGGAGATGATTGAGCCGCAATCCACATCAATTATATCAGGCATCTTTTGGGCAAGCTTTGTGTTGGAAGAAAGTTTAATTATCGGAACTACAGGATTTCCGGTTGGTGTACCTAAGCCCGTAGTGAATAGCATTACATTCGCTCCGGCTCCGGCCATTGCAGTTGTACTCTCCACATCGTTACCCGGTGTACATAATAAAGTGAGTCCGGATGTTTTTACATATTCGCCATAATCCAACACATCTGTAATGGGCGAGGTGCCACCTTTCTTGGCGGCTCCTGCCGATTTCATGGCATCGGTTATTAACCCATCTTTAATGTTTCCTGGCGATGGATTCATATCAAAACCAGAACCCACCGATTCGGCTGCGCGAGAATAGGCACGCATCAATTCTATAAATCTATTGGCGGTTTTATCAGAAGCAGTGCGGTTAATCAGTTCTTGTTCCACACCACATAGCTCCGGAAACTCTGAAAGTATCGTGGCACCACCCAGTGCAGCAATTAAATCGGAAGTATGACCAATGGCCGGATTGGCAGAGATACCTGAAAATCCATCGGAGCCACCGCACTCTAAGCCCACCACCAATTTACTAAGTGGTGCAGGTTGGCGGGTTTGTTTGTTCACTTCAGTTAACGCTAAAAATGTTTCGCGTATCGCGCGCGCCAATAAATCTTGTTCGGTGCCTTCGGCTTGTTGTTCCAACACAATCAAAGGTTTCGCAAATTTCGGATTATGTTTCTTTAGACTTTCGCGAAGAATAGAAGCTTGTGCATGCTGGCAACCTAAACTCAACACAGTTGCTCCGGCTACGTTCGCGTTGTTGATGTATCCGGCAAGCAAAGCACATAACGCATCCGAATCCTGGCGCGTACCACCACAACCCCCTTCGTGCGTAAGAAATTTTATGCCATCAAGGTTAGGGAAAAGTTTCTGTTGCGATTGTGTTTCAACGGTTCGCAAAGAAGTAGTTGGAATTTTACTTTCTTCTCCACTCCGATAAAGCTGAACTAATTCCTGAACATAATTTTTATAGGTATTGTGTTTGCCAAAGCCAAGCGCCTCTTCAAATGCTTCACGGATTACATTCACATTTCGGTTTTCGCAAAACACCAACGGCACTACAATCCAGTAATTGGCGGTGCCCACTTGCCCATCAGGCCGGTGATAGCCCATAAAGGTTTTGTCTTTCCACGGACTAATATCCGGTGCCTGCCATTTCATGGTTTTGGTTCTTCCGGCATAAGCCGCAGCTTCATGTTTTACATTTTGAGTGGTAATGGCACTTCCTTGCGGGATGGTAGTAACCGCTTTTCCAACCACTACACCATACATTATTATCGCGTCACCAGGTTGAAGGGTGCGTTCAGTAAATTTATGTTTGGATGGAATAGTATGAATAAGTGTAAGCGCTGCGCCATCGCAATTAATTTTTTCACCAGCAGGTAAATCAGTCAATGCAACCCACACGGTATCGGCAGGATTTATCTTAAGTGCACGTGTCATCGGAAATTTTATTTAAGCAAAAAATGATTAACCTTATTCGTATTATTCCAAATCTGGCGACTAAATCATGAAAATCATAAAAAATCAGGAAAGGAATTAAAGTATGCTCGATTAATTGTCTCTCAGTCAAGATTTTTTCAATGCATAATCCCGGTTTTAATGTTTAAGACGTATTTTTAGAACGTATTACCTACAAATGAAAAAAGTTATTTCATTGGGCGATGTGATGATGCGCCTTTCTACTCCCGGACATGCCAGATTTGTCCAAGCTGAAAACTTCCAGGTTCGCTATGCCGGTTCGGAAGCGAATGTAACGGCTGCGCTTGCTGGTTGGGGAATTCCCTCGGCCCATATTACGCGATTCCCCGAAAATGATTTTGGTCGCGCGGCTACGGAAGCCCTGCGCAAAAGTGGTGTGGATACCACACATATTTTATATGGCCCTGAACGACTGGGTGTTTACTTTCTGGAAAACGGTGCGATGCAACGCGCTTCACGCATTGTGTACGATCGGTTTGATTCTGCTTTTAGTTTCATAAAGCCGGGGATGATTAATTGGAATGAAATCATGCAACAAGCTTGCTGGTTGCATTGGTCGGGTATAACTCCGGCACTCTCGCAAGGTGCTGCCGATGTTTGTCTTCAGGCAATTGAAAGCGCGCGCAAACATCATGTTCCCGTATCTGGCGACATTAACTACCGCAGAAACCTGTGGCAATATGGAAAGCAACCCTTGGAAATCATGCCCGCATTAATCAGCATGAGCGATATGATTGTGGGTGGTGTTACCGATTTTGAAAACTGTTTAGGAATTTCGGCTAAGGATTTTGAGTCGGCATGCAAAACCGTGATGAAGGCTAATCCAGCTGTTAAAAAGATAGCTACTACCACGCGTGAATCCATCAGCTCATCGCACAATAAAATTTCAGCTCAACTTTTTAATGGTAAGTCACTACTTAAAGCCAAGACATACGATCTCACCCACATTGTTGATAGAGTAGGGGCAGGCGATGCCTTTATGGCGGGTTTGATTTACGGAGCACTTCAGGCTATGTCCGATGTGGATACCCTGGAATTTGCAACAGCCTCTTGTGCGTTAAAGCATGCTATTGAAGGCGATGTAAATCTTTGTTCGGTTGAAGAAATAGAAGCGCTGGTGCGCGATGAAAATGTAGGAAAACTTTTACGGTAATGAGTTTCAGTAAACAACAGATACTTTCCATTGTACAAGAAACTGGTTTTGTGCCTTTGTTATCGCACAACGATGCAAGCCAGGCGCAACAAGCTATGGAGTCGGCCTATCGCGGTGGCGTGCGCGTATTTGAATACACCAATCGGCAACCCAATTCTTTTGAAGTGTTTACACACTTGTTAAAGGTTGCAGAAAAATTACCCGGCCTTACCCTAGGCATTGGTACCATTATGGATGCTGCCACTACCGAAAAATATATTCAGGCTGGGGCTCATTTTATTATCTCACCCATTCTGAAACCTGAAATGGCTCCGGTGTGTCATGCGCATGAAAAATTATGGATACCCGGTTGTGCCACGCTGACTGAAATTGTTACAGCTAAAGAAATGGGAGCCGAGTTGATAAAACTTTTTCCGGGTTCAGTGCTGGGGCCGGGGTTTGTTAAGTCAATCATGCCGGTGGTTCCAGATCTTAAGTTAATGATTACCGGAGGTGTTGAGCCGACCGAAAAAAGTATTTCGGAATGGTTTGGTGCGGGAGCCACTTGCGTGGGATTGGGATCGCAGTTGTTTACGAAAGATGTTTTTGATAAACAGGATTGGAAAAAACTGGAGCTGACGGTGAGATTTGTGCTGGATATAATTCGGAGTGTAAACCCCAAAACCACATAGGCACAGTAGGACATATAGGTTAGAAATTTCTATAAGAACTATGTGCCTATGTGTTTAAAGTGTATTAAATCCCTGTATAATTAAACGGTGAGATTGCCTTTAATCTTTCTTTTAATTCCGGTTGTACATTCAAACCATTAATAAACCTATGGATGCTGGCTTGCGTAATTTTTTCGTTGGTGCGCGTAAGTTCCTTTAACGCTTCGTAGGGATTGGGATAGTTCTCTTTTCGTAAAACGGTTTGGATAGCTTCCGCTACTACAGCCCAGTTTTCTTCCAGGTCGGCATCGATGGCCGCTTTATTTAATTCTAATTTCCCAATTCCTTTTTCAAGCGATTTAAGTGCTAACAATGTGTGACCGATCGGTACACCGATATTACGCAATACAGTTGAATCGGTAAGATCGCGTTGCAAGCGGGAGATGGGAAGTTTGGCTGATAGATGTTCGTATAAGGCATTAGCAATTCCTAAATTACCTTCCGCATTTTCAAAATCAATGGGATTAACCTTATGTGGCATGGCACTGGAACCAACTTCACCAGCTTTTATTTTTTGTTTGAAGTAGTTCATGGAAACATATTGCCACACATCACGACTGAAATCGATCAGAATGGTGTTAATACGTTTCAGGTTATCGAACAACGCAGCCAGGTTATCGTAATGTTCTATTTGTGTGGTGGGGTTACTGCGATGCAGTCCCAACTGGGTGTTAACGAAAGCATCTGCAAAATCAATCCAATTAATTAGCGGATAAGCAATGTGATGTGCATTGAAGTTCCCGGTTGCACCACCAAACTTGGCAGAGTATGGAATGGTACCAAGCAACTCAACCTGCTTTTGTAAGCGAACTACAAATACCTGAATCTCTTTTCCTAATCGCGTGGGCGATGCTGGTTGGCCATGTGTACGGGCCAGCATCGAAATGTCTTTCCAATCGCCAGCAAGTTTAGAAAGGGTAGTAATAATAGTGGCGAAACTGGGCAAAATAATTTTTTCCAATGCCTCTTTCAGCGAAAGCGGTATAGCGGTATTGTTTACATCTTGCGAGGTAAGCCCAAAATGAATAAACTCTTTATAATCGGATAACCCGAGTTGGTCAAATTTATTTTTGATAAAATATTCAACGGCTTTTACATCGTGGTTAGTTGTCTTTTCAATTTCTTTTATAGACAAAGCATCTGCCTCGTTAAAATTTTCATAGATACTTCTAAGCACGGGGGTTTTAGCTGCCGGAAATTTTTTCAGCTCGGGCAGTACGTTTGTTAGCGCAATCAGGTATTCTATTTCAACCCTTACACGGTAGAAAATTAATCCATATTCCGAGAAGTATGGACTGAGCGATTGGGTTGCCGAAGCATAACGACCATCAAGGGGCGAAAGAGCGTGAAGGGAAGCGGACACGAATAATTTGTTAGGGTGTAAAGATACAAAAATCAGGTTATCCGGTAAGGTGCTTATTTAGTGTAGTGTTCATAATTGTCCGTTAAAGGCGTAGGAGTTAAGTTGTACTACCGTTATCAAGCAGAACCAAATTATTATTAAAAGATCAGCCACGCTGACTTAATTCACAATCCAATTTTTTTAAGAACTTTGTAGTTAGTTTAACAACCTTTTAACACCGCTCGTCAAAAACCAAACAACTTCATAATGCTTCAGCCGTACAAGGCTGTAACCCAAATCTGCCTCATACCCCACATGATCCCCCATTTTTTTCGCACCGCCATTCTGGTTCTGCTTCCATTTCTTCTATTGGCCCAGAATAAGCCCGGCCTTCAATTACCGATAAAAAAGGCTTCAACACCCATTGTGCTGGATGGCAAGTTAGATGAAGACACCTGGAAGAATGCTGCCGTGGCTACCAACTTTTATATGAACTACCCCTACGATACGGCTCTGGCACCTTTTCAAACAGAAGCCCGGCTTGCATTTGATGAACACATGCTTTATGTAGCGTTTGTTTGCTATGATGACGATACGCCCGACCTGATGCAATCCTTGCGTAGGGATTTTGATTTCGACCGCACCGATAACATAGGCATTTACATGGGTACTTACAACGATCGTATTAATGGATTTTATTTTCAGGTTACACCTTATGGCGTACAAGCCGAGGGTGTGATTTCCACCGGTGGTGCGGGCGATGAAAGTTATAACGATACGTGGGACAACAAGTGGTATTCGAAGGTAGTGCGCGAAAAAGATAAGTGGACAGCCGAGTTGGCTATTCCATTTAAAAGTTTTCGTTATAAGAGTATTGAAGAATGGAATGTTACTTTTTTACGATGGGATCGGAAACGAAATCTGGCGTCCAGTTGGATTGCAACTCCTATCCAGTTTATTCCCGCTTCGTTTGCTTACTCAGGTCAACTAGCATGGAGCGAGCTACCACCCAAAAGCAAGGGAAATATTTCCATTATCCCATTTGTAGCGGGCGCAGCTTCGCGCGATAATGAAATTACTCCGGCATCCACTAACAACGATTTACAAACAGGCTTCGATGCAAAAATCGGAATAACACCAGCCCTTAATCTTGATTTAACTGTTAACCCCGATTTTTCGCAAGTAGAAGTTGATCGGCAGGTAATTAACCTCACGCGCTTCGAGTTTCAGTTTCCGGAACGCAGACAATTTTTTTTGGAGAACAACGATTTGTTTGCCGGTGCCGGCTTTCCGGATGCACGGCCATTTTTTTCGCGAAGAATTGGTATAGCCAAAGACAGCAGCGGTAACCTCACACGCGTTCCTATTTTGTACGGTGCCCGGCTTAGCGGATCGTTAAATGAAAACTGGCGTTTAAGTGTGCTGAATATGCATACAAAAGAAAAGCTGGCTGCAGGTTTGCCCGCCCAGAACTATACAGTTGCTGCCTTGCAGCGAAACTTCTGGAAGCAGAGTAACTTTACATTATCGTATGTCAATAAAGAATCGTTAGGGGTTAACGATCGCGACACGCTGAAATATTTTCATGAAGACTTATTGAAGTATCGTATTACTGGTAACGATACGATACCAATCTTTAGCAGATATAACCGGGTGTTTACGGCCGACTTAGACATGCGTAGTGCTAACAACACCTGGTCGGTTAATTTTTATTATTCCGGTTCGATCACACCTTTGGTAACAGAAAAAAGAATGTCGGGTGGAAGTTTTATTCGCTATACCAAGCGCAAGGTTAATTTTTTTGGCGGCCAGTCTTTCGTGCAAAAGAATTACAATGCCGAAGCCGGTTTTGTCCCCAGCCGAAATGTGTATCCCGGTGTAATGAGTTACTTTGGTGGCGGGGAGTATATTATGTTTCCTTCCAGGCTGAAACGATTGGTAACTATGGGAGTTGGTACCGAGCTTAATATGAATGTAATTCCGGGTGGTAAGATTACCGATAAATCAATTAATCTGGGTTATGGCTTTAACTTCATGAATACGGCTGAACTCACAATTTATTATTATCAAACCTACCAACAACTTACCAACGCTTTTAATCCGATTGATAGCGAAAAATATATTGAGTTTAAATCTGGTGAGGAGTATAGTTGGAATGGTGCAGGTGTTGAATTCAATTCCGATCAGCGAAAGCTTTTTTATTACGCATTTGAAACACGCTATGGAGGTTTTTACAATGGCCGTAATTTTAATGTTACTGGTGAAATGAATTACCGCTACCAACCTTATGGAAGCGTGGCCGTACGATTTGATTACAATGATTTGCGGTTGGCCGATGGCTACGGTAAGGAAAAGTTAGTTTTGGTTGGCCCCCGAATTGATCTCACATTTACCGATAAGATCTTTCTTACCACATTTGTTCAATATAATAACCTGGCCAACAATGTAAACCTGAACGCACGATTTCAGTGGCGCTATAAACCTGCCAGTGATTTCTTTGTCGTTTATACCGAGAACTACTTACCCGAAAATCTGCACAGCAAGAACCGTGCATTGGTATTTAAATTCACCTATTGGCTCAATTTATAGTTAAAGCTGGCAGGTCTTTCACTCTGCTTTAAAAGCCTGGAATGTTTAGCTTCCTGCAAATCTTAGACTTAAGGAATATTGCCTTCAGCATAGTACCTTTGCTTGAAATTATTTCGTATGGCATTTGGATTTTTTAAGAAGAGCGATAAAACCGAAAAAAAGGAACCGACTCCAACAGGAGGACCGCATTATCACACCTTGATTGTAAAAGAAGTAGTTCAGGAAACAAAAGATGCCATCAGTATTGTTTTTGAACAACCTGAAAAAAAGTTTGTATATAAGGCAGGTCAGTTTCTTACACTTATTGCAACAGTGGGTGGTAAAGAAGTACGCAGGGCTTATTCGCTCAATTCTTCACCGGTTACGGATTCTGATTTATCGGTAACTATAAAACGGGTAGAGGGCGGCCTTATGTCGAACTGGTTGCCCGATAACATTAAGGCTGGTAGCACAGTGAAAGTAATGGAACCGATGGGCCACTTCACTACCGAATTTAATAAAGCAACTAAGCGCCACCTTGTAATGTTTGCGGGCGGTTCGGGTATCACACCTATCATGTCCATTATCAAAACCACATTGGTGGAAGAACCAGAAAGTATTTGCTCGCTTGTGTATGCAAACCGCGATATTGATAGCATCATATTCAAGAGCACATTGGATCAGTTGCAAACCAAATACGAAGGTCGCCTGCATGTAATTTATGTGTTAGACACTGCCCCGGTAAACTGGCAAGGGCATTCGGGTTTGCTAAACCACGATATGCTTACCAAAATTTTGGAACGCATTCCTGATTGGGGCATTGGCAACACCACCTACCTGATGTGTGGCCCTGAGGGAATGATGAAAAATGTGCAAACGTTATTAGAAGCCCGACAAATACCAACCGACAAAATTTTTAAAGAAAGTTTTGTTCAGGGAACTATCGATAAGGAGATTAAACAAGAAGCTGTACCCGTTACTGGTGGAGGCCCGCGTGCACACGAAGTTACGATACGTTACGATGGTCAGGAATTTAAATTTGTAGTGGAGCCCAACCGCACCATTTTGGAAACAGCCTTAGATAATGGAATCGATTTGCCTTATTCTTGCCAAAGTGGATTATGTACGGCTTGCCGTGGTAAAGCACTTAGTGGCCAGGTTAAGTTAGACGAAGAAGAAGGGCTATCACAATCAGAACGAGCCGAGGGCTACGTACTTACCTGCGTAGGGCACCCTGCAAGCGATGATGTTGTAATTGAAATTGGGTAGGCTTTTAATAAGCACGATCAACTACACCTGAGCCATAAACCTTTTTGATAACATTTTTTGTATTGCCTTTGTGTTTAATAGACCCGCTGCCCAAAACAGTAGCATCTAATGATGCTGAAGCAGTAAGTTCGCATACACCCGAACCGCTCATTTTAACTTTGGCATTCTCCAACTCGCAAGCATACCCATTCAGGGTTCCACTACCGCTCATGATAATATCGTTGGAAGCTGCATAACCTTTCAGGGTTACATTGCCCGAACCACTGATTTCAGTTTTAACATTATTTCCTTTTAAATCCAGATCAATACCACCGCTGCCCGATACAGCCAGACTTATGTAATCGGCAGCAATCGAATTTTCAGAAATTATTTTGCCACCTCCGTTTACCTGTAGTTCGTTCAGGTTTTTTACACTCACCATAATTTTCATGGTAGGGCGGATTTTAATATCATCAATCTTAGCCCAAATACTTTTGTTGGGGTTATCGGGCTTACGTTCCACATTTACCAGCAGCACTCCGTTTTCAACTTTAACAGTTGTAAGTTCCCAAATTTCGGTAAGGGCCTCAACTGTAACCTCCTGCTTGTTGGTTTGCTTTACATAAACAGTATAATTAGAGTTCACATAAATGCTTTTGAATTCTGGAAGCTCTAAAGTCTTTTTGGTGGTTTGAGCAAATGTGAAGGATGCAACAGATAGCAGCACCAATGAAATCAGGATAATTACAAAAATGAAGTTAATCTTTCTCATCGTACTTAGGAGTTAGGGATGCCAAACTGCAAAGCTTTCAGGATTGCAGCAGTAATAATTCGGTAAAAGTACAGGCAGGCAGCTAAAATGACTAACCTGAGGTTAAACTTATCCTGCTGATGTTATTTTTTCTTGAAAATGTATCGAAAAATAACCCAGAAGAGAGCCAGCCCCACACACATTAGAAAAAAAACCATGGGGGTAATCAGTTTTACTGCGTGCATATATGCGATTGTTATAATCGGAATCTGGCCTGAAATTTAAGATCATTCCGCGTATTTCCCTGTATTGTTTCGCTACCCGAACCAATAGTATCGGTGTTGGAGTAGGTGGTGCGCGCCCAGCGTAGCCAAAGGGTTACAGCGGGTGTAACCTGGTATTGAACGAGTATGTAACTTCTTATTCCAACCCCGTAATAGGCCGGAAATGCAAATGCCAGCCATACATCTTTCTCAAAAACATATAAGCGGTTGTCATAATTATCAGTTTCAAATAAGGCATACCTGCCGCTTATGGTAAGTCTTTTGCGTTGAAAATTTACGTCCTGAAGCAAGACCATACCGTGTGTATGCGTAGCAAAATCATAACTGCTAAACTGCGCCCGGGTGCGTAACGAAAGTGAAGGAGTTGCCTGGTAGTCGGCATTTAACCAATAATTGCGCTTAATGCCATTGGCCGTGTAGTAGAGGTTAGTTTCGGTTGCTTGATTTCTTATTTTACTCTCTTCGCGCATTTGTGCAAAAAAACTTACATGGCGCGAGTGCCTGTAAGAAAGCCGAAGGAGCCATTCATTGCCTTCCGAAGGGCTGTATCCGCGGTAACGCAACCATTTAAACCGAAACCAATCGAAGTAGCCACTGGCCGAATACTTCTTATTGAAGGTATATTTCCAACCCCAGTACCAGGCTTGCTCGTTTTGTGGGGTGGAATTTTCGCTAATGGCGTTACTATAAAAGGAGTAAAAGTTGCGACTGAAATTCCGATGCAGTAAGGCTACATCCAATGCCGGGGTTAAACTTACCATGCTACCGGCTATTACCGCGGCACCATGCCCCCATGAATAGGCAACTTCGCTAAAAACTGCTACCTGGCGATAGTTATAATTAAAGTACAGGCTGCTGTTGGTATTGGAGCTTCCTTGAAAATAAAATTGATTGTATAAAGTTGTGTTTCGTTGCAGGGGTTTATCAAACTTTGTTTGATGCACGATAATTCCAGCCTCAAGCCGTTTGTATTTGCCTGCTATAACAAGTGCAGCATTATTTTCCTGTACCGTATTTTGATTGGCAATTTCGCGCCCGGTGCGGTGTAAGCCGGTAGTGCCCAACGATGTGATTCCGGATGTTCCGCTTGAGTCTGCAATCAGGTTTCCATCGCGCCACCGCGATGAAAGCAAGCCATGCAACGCAATGGATTTGGTTACCTGGTAACTGGCTGCAATACCTCTCAGGTAGCCAGCTTCGTAAGCCGAAGTGTAAGGCATAAAACCAATGGTAGCTCTGCGCGTGGTGGAAACGGCTTCTGCATTTTTACCGATACCAAATGCCGAACCCAACACCAGGCCTTGACCAAACTGCGCCTGGTAATCGCCAACAATCAGATTCTTGATTTTTTTCTTATTCAAAACCTGAGCATGAAATGACAGGAACCCCGGCCCATATTGTTTTCGATCGGGTGCCCATTCTATTTTTTCTCCGGCATCTTTTTCGGCTGTAAAGCCAATGCTAAAATCGCCCGGTCTGCTAACCCGAAATCGGGTGTATAGCCTTTCGGCTGAGCCCCTGTACCGGCTGGCAGTTGTTGCCGAAGTACTATAGCCCGATTTTTCTTCCAGTGTTCTGTCGAAGCGTAGCAGGAGATAGTTATTCTGTTCTGATAAAATTCGCTGAAGTAGCGAGCGGTTAAGCATGCTTTGTTGATCGGTAATTGTTACAAATTGAATTAACCGTTCAAACGTTTGCTTATCAACTTGTGGAATGGATTGTAGTTCGTATAGCGAAATGAATGGCCCGGCTTTTTCGCGATAATCCAGAATGGCTTGTATTTGTAATTCATTTAAGATGAATAGCGTGCGCAACTGCTCAGCTGTAATCTGATTGATGTCGGTAGGTTGTGCTAATAGTAATGCAAGGTTTTCATATAACTCTTCGTAATTAAAATCTTCATCTTGTCCGGCAAGCAGTTCATCCACCAGTCTTTCCAGGTCAACTTCTTTTCGAATAAGTTCCTGCCCCATGCAGCGTGCGGCTATTGCAATCCATAACAGTAGAAAAATGATTCTCATACTTTTTTGCCCGAAAGCCGATAGGTTACCGAGGCCTGGTGGCTGGCTCCTGTTAATGAATTTAACTGGACGGCATAATCGACTTGCAGTAATTTTTTGCGCGCACCTAATCCAAAAAATCCACTGGTAGGATTCAGATTAAAGCCCGTGCGGGCAAAAAATTTTTCTTTCAGGTTATATTCAAGGCCGGTACGCCAGTTGGTGGTATGGGTTATTTCTTTTTCAAGTTCGGTGGCGGCTA
Organism: Cyclobacteriaceae bacterium; assembly: GCA_019638395.1. Taxonomy (GTDB): domain Bacteria; phylum Bacteroidota; class Bacteroidia; order Cytophagales; family Cyclobacteriaceae; genus ELB16-189. The sequence continues at coordinate 1,054,934 of JAHBTX010000001.1, read as the reverse complement.
TTACTTTTTCGCTTAGCCTGAAGGTAAGGCCGGCAGTTAGCCTGGTAGGCAATATTTCTTTTTTATCTTCTACCCGCAGGTTGGATTGGGTAAGGTTGCTGATACTGGCCGCGATCGTGATTACAGGCGTAAGCTGAGTGATGCCCCCTAAATCAATACTCATTGTTGTGTGTGTGCCAAAACCTTGCGCCTGATACTGAATGTAGTTCGCTTTCAGCCCCAGCGAAGTGTTGCCGAATTTATTTGCGAAGCCGGTACTAATCAACTGCTCGTTATACAAATCATCTCCAAAACGAAACACACTTGCTGCAACTACACCCATCTTTAGTGGGCAATTAACGGCAAAGGCCATTCTGTTGGCGTGGGGGAGTTGCGAATTAATATGATAGGCCGCTGCACCGGATGCTTCGGTTAATAAGCCAATGGAAGCAACATTGTTTAATAAGCCCCATTCGTAAACCAGTCCATGGGTAGCGTTTCCCATACCCAAGCCACGCGCCCCCATTTGGGTGGAGATACTTTGGGTATTTGCTATCTTTACAATCCCCAATGAAAGCAGTAGCAATAACAACCGGTTCACAAGGCAAGGTTTATTTACCCAAGATAATTTTTTTTGGGATTTTTCTCCTTTTAAACTCAGAAATCTATTCGCAGGAAGTAAAGGAATACTATGCAACAGGCCAGTTAAAAGCTATTGGCGTAAAAGAGTATGAACTGAAGGTGGGTGAATGGAAGTATTATTACCCAAATGGCCAGCAGAGCGCTATTGAGTTTTTTGAAAAGGGATTGCTTCATGGAACCGTCACTTATTTTTATCCCGATGGTAAACTGCAAGGGCGAGAGAATTGGAGCGCAGGTGCCTTAACAGATTCAGCCTGGTACTATCATCCTTCGGGTAAATTACATCGCAAGGGTACGTATCAACAAAGCGAATACAGCGGCCGGTGGGTTCATTATTTTGAAAACGGGAAAGTGGAGCGGGTGGTTAACTACATATTTGGAACGCCCGAAGGCCCCACTCAGGTTTACAGCGAAAAGGGAATTTTACTGCAGGAGGGTAGTTACGTGCATGGTAAGGAAGATGGTGAATGGAAATTTTATTCCGCCACCGGAGAGCTTGAGTTTAGCGGCAATTATATTCAAGGTAAAGAAACCGGAACCTGGTATCGGTATGAGAAAGGGAAGAAAAAAATTTACAAGAAATATTAAGGCAGTGTTACGCATGCAGGTGTTAGCGTAAAATAATTTCAATCGGATTAGTGATTTGATTTCGGTGTCTTTTATCTAAACACTCAAATTCATATTTATAATATGAATATCTAACTACTGCAATTGTTTTCAGAATGTTAAATCTCTACATATTTAAAACTATCATGATTAACGAATAGGTAACCGGCAGGTGTTATTCAGGAAGTATCGATTTGCAAGTTTTGCATCGCAATTATTGCATAAGATAAACTAATGACATTCAGCCTATGAAAAATGATTACCTGTTATGTGCCGGAGAAAAGAAACACCCCGCCTTTCGATGGTTCAGCTTTGCAGCCGTATTACTCTTCGTATTTACATTTAACCATGCGTATCCTGAACCCCTGGATCAAAATTCAATTTCAATCTCAGGTAAGATTACCGATGATACAGGAAGCCCGCTTCCGGGTGTTAACATTCTTGAAAAGGGTACCACCAATGGAACCGTGGCCGATGCGGAAGGCAGGTACAAACTTACGGTAGCTTCGCAAGAGTCGGTGCTGGTGTTTAGTTTTGTGGGTACTGCTACCCAGGAAGTTCGGGTGGGTACACAAACCGAAATTTCCATTCAACTGCAACCAGATGCTGCAACACTGTCGGAGATTGTTGTGGTGGGTTATGGAACACAAAAGCGATCGGATGTAACAGGAGCGATTGCATCTGTTAAAAGCGATGAATTTAATAAAGGAATATTTGCCAATGCTGGTGAACTTTTGCAAGGCAAATTGGCCGGAGTTAATATTACCACCACCAGTGGTGAGCCAGGTGCGGCACAAAACGTTATTATACGCGGTATTGGTAGCTTGCGTTCAGGAACACAACCGCTCTATGTAGTAGATGGTTTGTTACTCGACAATTCGAGCAATGGCTTTGATATCAACCCATTAAACTTTCTTAATCCAAGCGATATTGAGAGTATTGATGTATTAAAGGATGCCAGTGCAGCAGCAGTTTATGGATCGCGGGCATCGAATGGAGTTGTGGTAATTACAACGAAAAAAGGAAAAGCCGGAAAAACAGAAATGAACTTAAACGTTTCAACCGCTTTCTCCTATATGTCGAAGAAGATAGATGTATTTGATGCCGATACGTTTCGCAGTCAGGTGGTAGCCGAGGGCGGTTTATTACAAGACTTTGGTGGAAATACAAACTGGCAAGATGAATTGAGCCAGACAGGCGTTTCTACAAATGCTAATCTTTCTTTAAGTGGTGCTTCCGATAAGTTTTCATATTTCGCATCTGTTGGCCGGCAAGATCAGGAAGGAATTTTAAAGAATAGCAACCTGAAACGTTATTCCGGAAAATTGAATATGACGCAAAAGGCAATCAATAATAAATTGAACATTGAGTATAACCTTACTGCCTCCCGCACCGAAAATTTGCGTCCGCAAATAAGCCCAACCATAAGTGATATGCTCAATTTAAACCCAACCATACCAGCCTACACCAATGGAGAGCCTACTTTGCTGAACACGAATGCACTGAATCCGCTGAAACGAAACGAACTGTACAGCGACCTGGCTACCAACAATCGCATCTTAGCATCCATTTCACCTTCGGTGGAATTAGTAAAGGGTCTTGTTTATAAATTAAATTTAGGTGTTGATTATTCGGCAACAAACCGTGACGTGCAATTCAAACCGTTTCCGCAGGTTGTAAACGAAGCAAATATCTCAAATGGATCGTTGATTAATACCGTTAGTGCAAACTCCAATGAATTAGTTGAGAATACACTTAACTACAATTGGAACAAAAGCGTTCATTCGGTTGCATTGTTAGCAGGACACTCCTATCAAAAATTTTTAAACGAAGACAGATCAGTTACTTTCCGGGGTTTCGCTAACAACAATATTGAGCCAAAGTATCAGGATCAGACAAGCAGCAGTACCTTCCCCACCACATTAACTTCAAGTGCAGAGAAAAACGAATTGCAGTCTTTCTTTGGCAGAGTGAACTATGGATTTGCCGATCGGTATTTGGTTACAGCTACCCTTCGGGCCGATGGATCATCCAAATTTGGTAACAACAACAAGTACGGTTACTTCCCATCTGTAGCATTAGGCTGGAATATTATTAACGAGAAGTTCATGTCTAACTCTTTTTTACAAAACTTAAAAATGCGTGCAAGCTGGGGGCAAACGGGTAATCAGGAAATACCAGCAAAAATTACGCAAGCAAGTTTTTCTGAATCCAGATTAATAACAGGCGGTTCAAGTGCCAATACCTATCCTATTAATCCTAATGCTAACTCAATTGATGGTTATCCTTTCGGAATTACTTTTACCCGGTTGGCAAACCCAAATCTTCAATGGGAAGTATCTACCCAAACGGACATCGGAATTGATTTTGCTTTGCTCGACTACCGGTTAACAGGTACCATCGATTATTTTAATAAACGATCTACTAACATCCTGTTGGAAGTACAACCGGCAGATCCGGTACAGCCTACCGACAGATTTTGGACCAATATCAACGATATGGTTATTCAAAATAATGGTGTGGAATTAGCCTTGAACTATAAGGGTAATGCACAACGCAACTTATTTTACAGCGTGGGTGGTAACATCACATTTATCAGAAATAAAGTAAAAGATTCACCTTTTACAGTGTTAACCACAGGAGCAGCCCAGGGTTCAGGCCAAACAGGGGCAACCATTAATGGCTATATCAATAATGAAGCTATTGGCGCTTTCTATATGCTTGAATTTGATGGGATAGGCGCTGATGGACTTAATCGATTTAAAGATACTAACGGAGACGGAGCCGTATTAGATAACGACCGCAGGGTGGTAGGTAATTCGATTCCTGATTTTATCTATGCGTTCAACGCAAACTTTAAGTATAAGAATTTTGATTTGGGTTTCAACTTTAACGGTGTTGCCGGAAACAAAATTTACAACCACACCACCATGACGTTGTTTAGTAAAGCCCAATTAACACGATCAAACAATACAACCGATTTTGCTATCCAATATCCCAATGAATCGGCAAGTAATTCCAATACCGTGTCAACCCGTTATTTAGAAAATGGTTCTTTCCTCAGATTGAATAATGCAACCCTGGGTTATAATCTTATACCATCTAAAATAGGCTTGGGTAGTACATTCCAAAATATCCGCCTATCCGTAACCGGTCAAAATTTATTTATAGTAACAGATTACTCCGGATTTGATCCGGAAGTAAATACCGGAACTACTTCGGGCGAAATCCAAACGTTTGGTATCGACCGGTTTACCTATCCACGAGCAAGAACGTTTTTGTTCAGTCTTAGCGCAACCTTTTAAATCAAGACAAACAAATCCTTTTAAAAAAATCTAACGGAGCAATATGAAAAATATAAAGTTTAATAAGACGTTTCCCATCTTCGCCTTTTTATTGGTTCTTCTAAGTTGTACCGACCTGGAAGAGGAAGTACTGGACGAATCGCTTACCGGAACCGGCCAGGCCGAAACCGTAAGTGGATCGATAGCCCCCGCTTATGGTTATCTTCGCAATGTATGGCTGCATACACGTAATTTCGGTCTTCAGGAAATTGCTTCCGATGAAGCCATCCTGCCTTATCGCGGTGGTAGCGATTGGTTTGATGGTGGAAAGTTTATTGCAGTTCATCAACATTTGATGACGCCCGGAAATGCTTTGGTAGGTGATACCTGGACTGACTTAACACTTAACTTATCCAGAGCAGTAGCAGCCGAAGAAAGATTGAAACCAGAAGCAGCAGGTAATGCTGAAGCCCAACAAGCTCTTTATGAAATGGTTGCCATGAAGGCATATCTCAACTTGTTAATACTCGATAGCTGGGGGATTGTATTTAAAAAATCAAGTGCCTCTCAACTATCGGTGGTATTAAAAGGGCAAGATGCTATTGATTATATTGAGAGTGAACTCCTATCGGTAGTTAATGTGATTGGTAATGATAAGGGGCGTGGAAGATTTTCGCGAGATGCGGTGAAAGCACTGTTAGCACGACTCTACCTTAATGCAGCCGTATATCGCAACCCCTATGGAACGCCCGATTTTAGGCCGGCAGATATGCAAAAGGTAATACAATATACGAATGAGATTATAGCAGGACCGTACTCCCTGTCGCCCGAGTATTTTGCGTTGTTTAACGATAATAATAACACCAACCCAGAAGTTATATTTTCACTTGACCAACGGGGCGTGCTTCAGACAGAACATAGCCGGTGGGCATATTGGTCTATCTCCGGTGATTTAGTGCCAAGACCTGAGTGGCCTAACTCACGGGGCACGGATGCAGCAGCATTAACACCCGATTTTTATCAAACCTGGGTTGATGCCTACGGTAACGTAGATCCTGCCGTGGCCGATGCACGCTTCTTTCAGGAAAACACAATTGTACCCGAAAGCCTCAAAGACCTTACTGGCGTAACCCCGGCAAATGATGCGGAGCATTACTTTTGTGTTAATGCATTGGATTTTCAAATTAACAGAGGAATACTTCGGGGCAAAATTTGGGGCCCCAGAAAAGATGCGGCTGGCAATATTCTGAAATGTGCTGATGGTAAAGTTCGTATTTATCCCGTTATTAATGCCAGAACCAGCGGTGCAAGCCGGGCCTACGTAGATCATGTAAAACAAGTTGACTTTACCGACCAAGGTAGTTTGCACAATACAGGCCACCGGTTCTCCAAGTATCAGTTTAGCAAAACGTCTCCTGATTGTTGTTCGTACAGCAGCGTGGATATCGTTTTGATTCGTCTGGGTGAAATTTACCTGATGCGGGCGGAAGCTAAATTAAGAAGTGGCGATAATGCCGGGGCATTGGCTGATATAAATACCCTTCGCACTTCCAGAAATGCAAGACCTGCACAAACACCCGCTCCATTAACTTCCATCAACCTGGATATTTTATTTCGCGAAGCCGGGTTCGAACTTTACTGGGAAGGCTTTAGAAGAAACTATCAGATACGGTTTGGTAAATATGAAAGTACCTGGACAGGCAAGACCGATAACGATGTGAACAAAAGATTGTTTCCCATTCCGCAAAAAGCAATTGACGGTGCTTCAAACCTGCCAGGATTTTTATCGCAGAATCCAGGGTATTAATCTCTGCGTTTTAAATTTTCAAAAAAACTAAATCACAAAGGTCGAAAGCCTTACGGGCTTTCGACCTTTTAAATCTTGTACTGCTAATACCTTATAACCCATAAAGTAGTTTTAAATCGGATGAAGTATTTATACAAGAATGTTATTGCAATAATAATTTTTTGTTCGCCATTAGCCGTTCTGCACGGGCAGGTGCTTAAGATGAATGAAACACAGGTAATAGGCAGTCATAACAGTTACAAAATTGGAATTGAAAAGCCGTTGATGGATATCATTTTGTCCGAACGTGCGGAAACAGTTGGGTTAGACTATACACATATCCCCATAGTACAACAATTGGATTTAGGGCTTAGAAGTCTGGAGATTGATGTACTCTACGATCCGGATGGCGGTCGGTTCTCGAAGCCCAAAGGCCTCGATATATTGAAAGCGCAGGGAGTTGAAGCCAGACCTTACGATGCAACTGTTATGCAGCATCCGGGTTTTAAAGTGCTGCACGTACCGGATATTGATTTCAGAACCCATTGTGCCACCTTTAAAATATGTTTAACCCTAATCCGCGATTGGTCAAAATCACATGCCGATCATTTGCCAATTATAATTACTATCAATCCAAAAAGTTCAGGGCTCGATAAACCTGGCTTTGCGGAAGTAATCCCGTTTGATAAAGCAGTGTTAGATGCATTAGATGCGGAGATTTTTGAAATTTTTAATCCGACTGAGCTGGTTACACCAAAGCAGGTTAAGGGAAAAGCCACAACACTACGCCAGGCAATTGTTAAAAATGGTTGGCCCACCCTTGATCAAGTACGCGGAAAAATTCTTTTTGTACTGGACGCAGGAAAAGAGTTAACAGAATTGTACATATCGGGAGACGAAGCCTATGCAAGACCCATGTTTGCAAATGCCGATTCAAACAATCATCACGCTGCTTTCTTAATTATGAATGATCCTGTTAAGCAGGAGAAAAATATAGCTGAGAAGGTAAAGTTGGGTTTTATGGTACGCACCCGCTCTGATGCAGATACACGTGAAGCACGAACCGGAGATAGGAGTCGGTTTGAAGCCGCAATTCGGTCGGGGGCACAGGTAATCTCTACAGATTATTACCAAAAGTCATTGAGTCCTAATAAAGATTTTGAAATTAGTTTTGATGGTGCGTACAGTCAATGCAATCCGGTATTGGTTACAGCATCGGGTTGCCAATTGAAGTGAAGTATAGAACGTGCGTAACTTCCGGACTTATATAGTTACCCTAAATTTATGAACCTACGAATTGTTGGTTCAAATTATTTGATTACAACTGCAATATGATTTACACCACCACTTGCAATATGAAAATTAACATACTTCTGATAGTGTTATTGCTTACCCTGAAGGGCTTTGGGCAATCCTACTCACCCTCGCAGATATTTGCGCACAACGATTATGCAACCGCCAAACCATTTTATACAGCTTATCAAAATCAGGTAGGTTACATCGAAGCTGATATTTTTCTTGTAGCAGATGAGTTAAAAGTAGCCCATACCGAAGCCGAATTGAAAAATGCAGCTTTACTGGAGGACTTGTATCTTAAACCCATTCAGAAAGTATTAATAGAAAATAACGGCTATGCTTATAAAGACAGTGAGCAGGTGTTAACATTAATGATTGATCTTAAAACAGCAGCTACCACTACCTTACCGGTGTTAATAAAAAAGATCGAGTCTTACCCGCAACTTTTACAAGCAAAAACTTTTCGGATTGCCGTTAGTGGTAATATGCCCGCGCCTCAAACCTGGAATCAATTTCCACAGTGGCTATACTTTGATGGCCGGCCCGGAATTACCTATTCAGCCGATCAATTACAGCGGGTGGTAATGATTAGTACCGGCATGGCTGCCTTAACCAATTGGAATGGAAAAGGTGTATTGGTTAAAGAGCACTACGAACGGGTAATGGATGTAGTTTCCAAAGCACATGCAGTTGGTAAACCGGTTCGGTTTTGGGGTGCTCCTGATTTTATCAGCGCCTGGATGAAGTTGATTTCGCTTGTGAAGGCCGATATTATTAATACCGATCACGTAGAGGCGTGTGTTCAATTTTTTAAAAATCGTGAGTTTACTACCTATCAGGGTGAGGTTTCGCATACAGCTTATGTTCCGGCACCGAAAGTTAAATGGAAAAAAACGCCTCAAAATATAATACTCCTGATTGGTGATGGAACAGGATTGGCGCAACTTTATAGTGGCTATACTGCTAACCACGGTAGCCTTTCCATTTTTAATATTCCAACAGTAGGTTTATGTGTAACAGCCTCGGCTAATAATTACATTACCGATTCAGCAGCCGGAGCAACAGCCCTAGCTACCGGTACGCTTACCAATAACCGATACATTGGTGTTGATGCAAACGGACAGCCGGTTGCAACCTTGGTTGAGATACTTCGCCAACAAAACTACCACACAGCATTAATCACCAGCGATGATGTTACCGGAGCTACGCCAGCATCGTTTTATGCGCATCAGCCCGAGCGTGGTATGAGCGAGCCTATTGCAAATGACTTTCTTAGAAGTAAAGTGGATATTTTGATTGGCGGTGGTGTGAAAAATTTTTCGGAACGGAAAGACAACCGAAATCTTTTAGATACTCTTAAAAAGCAAGGCTATACCGTAGCCACCCGCTTTGCAGCATTAGATACCATTACAAACTCTAAGTTTGTGATATTGGATAACGAGACGGTGCTACCCATACAAAAGGGAAGGGGTGAAATCTTAAGCCGGTCGTTGAATAAGAGCTTACAGGTTTTTTCCGGGAAGGGCAAAAAATTTTTTATTATGGTAGAGGGTGCGCAGATTGATTGGGGCGGGCATGCCAACAACTTAGGCTATATTGTAACCGAAGTATTGGATTTTGATAAAACGGCAGCAGAGGCCATGAAGTATGTGGATGCAGATGATGATACATTACTGATTATAACAGCCGACCACGAAACTGGTGGACTTTCGCTTATTGATGGTGATTTAAAAACCGGTTTTGTACAAAGTGGTTTTAGCACAACCGATCACAGCGGCATTCCCGTTCCGGTTTTTGCTTACGGGCCCGGGGCCGATTTGTTTAAAGGTGTTTATCCCAACACGCACATATTCGTAAAAATCAAACAACTTCTCGATAAGAAGTAATCAAAACTCTTTCTTCATGTGCAGAAAGAAGCCTTGTGTTTTTTCGCGCGTAAAAGTGTACTCTAATCGGATTACGGCATCATATGCAGTAACGATATCAATACCGCCACCAGCACCGGCAAGTAATCGATTCGACAATCGTGTATTTAAATTTAAGCTTTCGTAGTACGGATAATTATCAACATAACCCATGTCGAGATAGCTTTTGAGGTAGATGGCCAACGGGAAATAGCGGAATTGTTCAATAGCTAGCCCATCCAACTCCCACGTGCGCGAAAAGATTTTTTTCCGGAGTGTACTTTTGTTCAGAAAAAACACAGGTCCTTCAATTATATACACTTCATATCCTTTAACTAGCTGCCGCTTATAACCCAACGCATTGTACAAATAATAGGGTTGATTGTTGGGCGAGCTCGCATATGCCGAGGTGTAGTTAGAAACGTAGAAGTGATGGCCCAATGTTATGTAACTGGCATAACTCGCGCTTACTTCCCATAAGTTTACAGAGCCAAAACCCAATCCGGATTTGGAGGCCATAGCTGTAACCTGATATCCTTTAAGCGGATAGGCAAAAACATCGCGATGGTCGGCATTAAAAAGATAACGAATGGTACTAAACGATTGTGTTTTGCTACCGCCACCAAAATAGTTAGGATTATAGTAGGCAATTGAATCGGAAATGGAATTTTGTTGGTTCTGAAATTGAAAGGTATGGGTTTGATAAAAACTTTTACGAAAAGTATAAGAGATGCCTGATATGTAAGAAGTGCGCAGGCGTTGCCGATCGCTTCTAAACACTAATTTATGATCATCGGTAAAGTAAGCAAGGTTGCGTGGTTCGCTGTAACTAAAATCAAAAATTAAACCGTGCTTTTGTTTTTGATCGATGTACGGAATACGGTAACTAAGTTCAAAACGCCTTGTAAAACCAAATTGAGCGGTAAGCCGCAACGTTTCATTGCGGCCTCTGAAATTGTATTGATACAAGCGTAGCCCATAGTTTACACGCCTGAAATCGTGGTTATAATTTTGCCACCATTCATTAAAATTCCGATCGGATAGTTCGAAAATCGGAACCGGAAAGGTGTACCACCGCTCATTTACATCTACCAGTATATCCACTTGTTGGTAGCTGATGGGCAACCACCGTACCTCAACCGTATTAAAGAGCCGGAGATTATAAATTTTGCGCTGGTCTTGTTCAACCAGTTTAGCAAGCCTTTTAATGCTAATAGTATCGCCTGGTTTAACATCTAATTCCCGCGAGATAATGTTTTCGCGGGTATTCTTGTTGCCGATAATCAGAATCCGGTTTACTGTTACAACACGATTGGTAGTATCATTAAACGGACGCAGTGTATCAGTGGCAACGGGTTGCGCTGTAAATCCAAACAAACCAATTATCAATGCCCACATGTGTTGCCACTTTTTTGGCCAAATTGGTTTTAAGGTTTTATTCCTTCCACGGGTTTAGTTCGTAAAGCCCAAATTAAAATCAGAATACCAACAATGAACAGCGGAATACTTAGCAGTTGCCCCATATTAAGCGTCATACCGGCTTCAAATGCAACCTGATCTTCTTTCAGAAATTCGTATGCAAAACGCAAGCCCCAAAGTATTACCATAAAAACTCCAAAGATTAAACCGGTAGGGGTATTTTCTTTTTTGCGATTCCAGATCAGGAATAAAATTATAAACAGGATAACGCAGGAAATGGATTCATATAGTTGTGCCGGGTGGCGGGCAATACCAAATGTATTAATGCGGGCAATGTAATTACCATCGCCATCAATATCGCCTTGATACTTTAAGGGCGAACCCTGGTTATCGATGTACTCATCAAAATAATTGAGGTAATATTGAACATCTCCTTCCAGGTAATTCTTGGCTTTTAATTGTGCCACCCCCGGTTTAAAAACCACATAGATATAAATTGGTACCCGGCCATGTGCCCCTTCCGGTAGTTCTTTGTTGCGCTCTACCTTTACATATTGCACGGGGCTGTCTTTTTTGGAAGTAAGGCTCTCTGTTACACGATTTACAAAAACAACACTTAATGGATTGTTGGATGGCAAACCGATAATCTCAGAATTGAAAAAGTTACCCAACCGAATTAGCGCACCTGTAAGCGCAACTACAATTACGATGCGATCTAATACCTGCAAATAATTTTGCCCCGGCTTTTTCTTGCGACTGTATAACCACAATGCAAATAAAATTCCGAATGCACCACCATGGCTGGCCAAACCTTGTAAACCGGTAAACCGGAAAGGCGAGAATTCAAAGGGCAATATTATGTTGAGTGGATCTTTAATAAACAGTTCGGGTTGATAGAAAATGACATGCCCCAATCGGGCACCCAGTATGGTAGCAAGTACCATATAAATGGTAAGGGTATCTACATCTTTTTCAGGTTTGCCTTCCTTTCGGTAGATGTAGTACAGTACTTGCTGGCTTACTAAAAAGCCTGCAGCGAATAATAATCCGTACCAACGTAAGACAAACGATCCAACCGAAAAAATCTCAGGGCTGGTGTTCCAGATTACGTAACTTAAGAATGCCATAGATCAACTAATTTGGCCGATTCTAATTACCGGCAAGTGGCAAATATAAGTGCAATTTGCTAAAACCTTCCAGGTGTTTCTTGTTGAAAAAGCTTTGAGGGGTTTTAATAATTTTACAACGACCTCAAAGATTTTAGTTTAAAGTTTATCGAGCTCTTCCAGTTCAAACCTAAACCCGGCCGAAAGAATCGGGAACCGGCACCAGCTTCGTGGATCCACGTTCCACTCATCCAGGTGAAAAGAAGGAGCGATGCGTTCACGTTTCCATTGGTTGGTAGCCCACATCCTGAAGAATTTCTGAACATACATTTTCAGCAAGCTTGTATCCGGGCTACCGGGTAATGGTTGCTTTTGTAGCTGCAGGTAAACCTGAGCGGGTGCCAGGCGTTGTTGTATGGCCAATCGCTCTATTTCCAGCAGAATGGAGTACGGCATTAAATCTTTCTCATCGGTTTGATCGCGCTCACTTGGGCGTAGTTCGGCAGTGGGAGTAAGATTGTTTACATAACTCAGGCCGGTATACCCCAACTCTTTTTCGGCCCACTTTAACCATTGCAGAATAAAGGGTTTATCAATTCCGGCAATCGGGGCAAGGCTGCCACTGGTATCGCCATCCATAGTGGCGTAACCTACATCGCCTTCGCTTCGGTTTGAGGTTGTAAGCAACACTGCTTGTTTAATGTTTGCCAATAGCCAGATAATGGGCGAGCGGCTGCGGGCTTGAATGTTTTGTAGGGCAATATCATCCTGCTCCCACGTAAGTGGTCGGCCCAATACTTTTTCAATTTTACCTTCGTATGATTTTACCTCATCGTCAACCGTCCAGTGGTGAAAGCCGGCCCCGATTGATTGTGCTAATTGCTGCGAGGAAGTAAAGGTTGCCTCCGATGAATTTCGGGTGCCCTGATAGGCGCAGGTAAGTAGCTTGCCTGTAATTTCCTTCAGTGAGTTGCTTGCGTGAATGTTAACCGCTTCACAAAATTTTTCTGGTCCTAATTCCTGAACGCCACGTCTTATCATTTCGGCAACTAAAATGGCACATAGCGATGAATCTGCCCCACCGCTTAAGCTGAGTACATAGCCTTTTGCTTTGCTTTTACGCAAGTAATCGAATAAGGCTAAAGAAGTGGCTTTAACAAACTCTTCATTCTTGATTTTACTGTCCGTAAGCGGATATATTTCGGTATTATCTAAATTTTTAAAATCAACATCACACCACACCATGTTAAATGGCTTTAAGGAAAGACGATTGTTGAGTTGAATTATTTCACCCTTAACCCCAAAAATTATATCACCATCGTAAATCATGCGCCCGGCTTCATTGCCCAGCAGGTTTACAAAAAGGTAAGCGCAGTTAAATAGGCGCGATCCGTCTTTTACCACCTCTTGTTCGCGCAATTGACTTTTACCCATTGCAAAATGACTGGCGCTGGGGTTTAAGATCAGGTTAACACCGCGTTGTGCAAGCCTGTAGCCGGGTCGTTTTTCTTTACGCCAGGCATCTTCGCAAATTTCAAATCCAAATTTTATGTCCTCCAGTTCAAAAACTAAATCACCAACCGGAAATGTAAAGTTGTCTCGTGTTAATTCAATTACCGTGCTTGGTTTCCAGGCATCGAACCAGCGCGGTTCGTAATGTACACCATCGCGGGCAAGGTTTTGTTTTAACGCAATGCCCAGAATATTTTGATTATTGATTACACAAGCACCGTTATAGGTTATGCCGTTCATGCGCAAGGGAAGGCCAATACAAATAGTAATGTCTTGCGTGTGTGGAATAATTTCTAAAAGTATTTGCCATGCTTTTTCACAGAGCCAATCGCTTAAGAACAAATCTTCGCAGCCATATCCGGTAATACTCAATTCCGGAAAGCAAAGTAGTTTTACTTGCTCATGCCTGGCAGCTTCAATGGCATCAGTAATATGGGTTTTGTTACCAAGCCAATCGAGTGGGGTTTGATTTACCGGTGCGCCACCAATTCTTACTGTACTCATAATTTTGGCTAATTTTTATTCCTATTCGTTGTAAGAACGGAAAGATACTCTCGGGCGGCATCAATCATTGCGTTTTCAATATCACTCCAGGAAACTGCTAACAGCATTTCGGGCATAACCGATTTATTACTGCGTGCGGTATGTACTTCCTCTAATGCAAAGAGTACCGACTTAGCGGAAACATGAGGATTGTAAGATTTAAATTGTTGTAGTACATGCATTGCTCCAAGTTTTTTAAAGATTACAAACAGATCGATATAATCTTTCTTTTCGCGCCTCTCAATAATGGCATCCAGTTTAAATGCAGCCAGATCGTTTAATGAAGCTAATCTAATCTCATTTTCAATGATTGGTTTTTCTAAGAATGGTGTTGACCAATCATCAAATAATTCTATACGAATGTCTGAAGCTTCAAAAGAAATGCGGTGTTGGTTAAGAAAGAATTCAGTATTTGGGAATATCGATCGAAGTATTGCTGTGATTTCTTTTTTGTTGGTTCTTTCATTAGAAAAAAAGTCTATGTCAACAGACTTTCTATGGCCTATGTGAAGAGCAATGGCAGTACCTCCAACCAACCTGAAGGCACCAAGTTCTGGAACGGAAGATAGTTTTTGGACAACTTCCAATAACTGTTGGCTTACAGTCTCGAGATGAATCATAATGGGTGTCTTCCGTAACGATCTACATGGAGGAACAAATAGGCCATCGAAGCAGCTATAGGCGTCAGTTTTTCCTGACGCAAAACTTCTATAACCTTTGCCTTGCCATACACACGAATAACCTCGGCTATATCTTCGATAGTACCGTATTCAAAAACCCTTACAATTACCCAGTCGTCATTTTCTTCCAGTACGCTGGCAATCCTGTTTGGGTTTATCTCCCAAAATAAAGAGGTACGATTGATCAGATTGGTAGCGAGGTTCATACAGGTTTTAGCCAGATAACAACTACTTCAAAGATATTGGTTCCGGAGAGTATTTACCATTTACCAGATGTATTTAGAGCAGAAATGATTAGCGATAAACTTCAGAGTTAGATATTCAGCAACAGGCAGGTTTTTTCAGCTGCATCCTGCTCAGCTTTTTTCTTGGTTAGTCCAAAGCCTTGCCCAAATGCTTCATCGCCTAAAAAAACCTGAGCCGAAAACTCACGCGAGTTGCGGCCTTTCTTTACTTCCTCAACTTCAAAGCGAATTTCTTTGCTGTTGCGTTGGGCCCATTCAATCACCTTACTTTTATGATTGGAGTTTGAGTTTACTACAACCTCCAGATCGAAGTAAGGTTGTATAAGTTTGTCGATGACGAATTTTTTGGTGCGCAGGTAGCCTTTATCCAAATAGATGGCACCTACCAGTGCTTCGAGTGTATTACCCAGAATCACTTTTTGTAATTGTATATTCTTACTGTCAAATTGTACAATGGAAGCTACCCCTACTTTTTTTGCCAGGTGATTTAACGATTCGCGGTTTACAATGCGCGAGCGGATTTCGGTAAGGAAGCCTTCGTCTTTAAACGGATATTTTTTGAAGAGGTAATCGGCAACGGCAGCACCCAAAATAGCATCGCCTAAATATTCCAATCGTTCGTTTGACTCGCGAAAGCCATTTTTTTCTTTACCGCGCGAACTGTGCAGGGTAGCCAGTTTATACAAAGCCAGGTTGCCCGGTGCAAAACCGGCAATGGTTTTAATTGCAGTGATTAGTTTTTTATCGTCTTTGGTGTTGGGTTTAGATAAGGTAAGTAAGTGCCACACAGTGCTTACTCTGCTTTCTTCATAATGATGGAAGCATTGTGCCCACCAAAACCAAACGTGTTGCTGAGTGCTACTTTTACTTCGCGCTTCTGTGCTTTATTAAACGTCAGGTTCAGGCGTGGGTCTAGCCCATCGTCATCGGTAAAGTGATTAATGGTAGGTGCTACCACACCTTCTTTAAGTGCCAGAATGCAAGCTAACGCTTCAATAGCACCGGCCGCTCCCAGCAAGTGGCCTGTCATTGATTTGGTAGAACTGATGTTCATCTTATAAGCTTGCTCACCAAATACTGCCTGTATGGCTTTTATTTCTCCTATGTCTCCCAATGGGGTAGAGGTGCCGTGCGTGTTGATATAATCAACTTCTTCGGGTTTGATGCCGGCTTCATCCAGTGCGTTTTGCATTACTTTAATAATGCCAGCCCCTTCCGGATGAGGTGCTGTAATGTGGTAAGCATCGGCTGAAAGCCCGCCACCAATTACTTCTGCATAAATTTTTGCACCGCGTTTTTTAGCGTGTTCGTATTCTTCCAGTATCAGGGCTCCGGCACCCTCGCCTAATACAAAGCCATCGCGGTCTTTATCGTACGGTCTTGATGCAGTTTCGGGGGCATCGTTTCTTTCGGATAACGCCTTCATGGCATTAAACCCGCCTACACCGGCTTCGCATACGGCTGCTTCCGATCCACCGGTAACAATCACATCGGCTTTGCCTAATCGTAAATAGGTATAAGCATCGTAAATGGCATTGGTTGAAGATGCGCAGGCTGATACGGTTACAAAGTTAGGCCCCCGAAAGCCATACTTAATTGAAATGTGGCCGGCACTTAAATCGGCAATCATTTTCGGAATAAAAAATGGATTGAACCGTGGTGTGCCATCGCCTTTGGCGAAAGATTTAACTTCTTCCTGAAAAGTAAACAACCCTCCGATACCTGAACCCCATATTACCCCAACGCGGTCGCGGTTAAGTTCAGTTAGCGGAAGGTTGGCATCTGCTATAGCTTCGTCAGCCACCACCATGGCATATTGTGCAAAGGGATCAAGTTTGCGGCCTTCTTTGCGATCCATAAAGTCTTCAATCCTGAAGTTCTTTACCTCGCAGGCAAACTTGGTTTTAAAGAGAGAGGTGTCAAATCGTGTAATGGGGGCAGCACCACTTTTACCGGCTTTTAAACCTTCCCAGTATTGCGGAAGGTTGTTCCCGATTGGGGTTAATGCACCTGCACCTGTAACTACTACTCTTTTAAAAGTCATCACAATCCGTTAGTGGAGCAAAAGAACTGACAAAACCTATTATTTCTTAACGTTCTCTTCGAGGTAAGAAATCGCCTGGCCTACAGTGGCAATGTTTTCGGCCTGGTCGTCAGGAATGGAAATGTTAAATTCTTTTTCGAACTCCATAATAAGTTCTACGGTGTCCAAAGAGTCAGCTCCAAGGTCGTTAGTGAAACTTGCTTCAGGAGTAACTTCAGATTCTTCCACGCCAAGTTTGTCGATAATGATCTGTTTTACTTTTTGTGCGATTTCAGACATGTTTTTAAAGGTTTAGAGGATTCAAAAATCTGTGCAAATAAAGAGATTTGGTGCAATATTGTCAAAACATTTAAAACGAGTGTTGTGAATACCAAACCCGGGGCAAAAATGAAGAAAAAGCGGCTTGAAATCGAATATTCATTCGATTTTGAGCTAATCGGCATAATTTCATCTGCCAAAGGTTATAAGTTAGCCTGGGAAGTAAATCATATTTTAGGTAGCCGGCTTGCCCGCCAACCCGATTTAACTGTGTTATTAGGTAATGATTCTTTTGCAAGCCACCTGTATTATGCCTTCGAAAACGAGGTTAATGTGTTAAAACTCTTTCGGAACAAACCCAACGAAGCTGAACAGATTAAAAATTTATTAGTGCCGGAATTTCCACACTACGATTACATTATGCTAACGCAGGGTGAAGCTCATATGTCCAGCAATCGTTTGCAGGAACTCTTAAAAAATATTCCTTCCATCCAATTAACGGCTTTTATACCTTTACCCGCTTTAAAATCGAAGGATAACTTTATTTTCTAAACCCCACCCAATCTTGCGCATGGAACAACGTGTTTCGTACAACAAAACTAAAATAGTTGCCACAATAGGCCCGGCTTCTAACAACAAAGAAATGCTAACCGCATTAGCCCGCGAAGGGGTAGATGTGTTCCGCCTTAACTTTTCGCATGGCAAGCATGAAGATCACCAAAAGGTGGTTAACTACATCCGTGAGATTAATGATGAACTGGGTACCCACATTGCCATTTTGCAAGATTTGCAAGGCCCTAAAATCCGTGTAAACGAAATGGAACCCGGTGTTGAAATTAAAGCCGGAGAAACCATAACCATTACCACCAAAGAAGTTTTAGGCACTAAACATTTGGTTAGCACCTCGTACGAAGGTTTGCCCAACGATGTAAAGGTGGGCGATATGATTTTAATTGATGATGGTAAACTTGAACTGCGCGTAAAAGATGTGCGTGGGGTAGAAGTAACCTGTACTATTATTTACGGAGGGCCGCTCAAATCCCGTAAAGGAATTAACCTGCCGTTTTCTAAAGTATCGGCTCCTTCACTAACCGAAAAGGATTTGGAAGACCTGAAATTTGGACTGAAGAACAGAGTGGATTGGGTAGCGTTGTCGTTTGTGCGCAAAGCCAAGGATATTCAAACCTTACGCGACATTATTAACGAACATAAATCCAATACACGCATTGTTGCCAAGATTGAAAAACCAGAAGCACTTGAGAACATTGATGATATTATTGCAGCCACGGATGCAGTGATGGTTGCCCGTGGCGATTTGGGTGTTGAAATCTGGATGGAAGAAGTGCCCATGGTGCAAAAGATGCTGGTTGAAAAATGTAATCGCGCCTCCAAGCCGGTAATTGTGGCCACGCAAATGATGGAGAGCATGATTGAAAATCCACGACCTACGCGTGCCGAAACCAACGATGTGGCTAATGCTGTAATGGATGGTGCCGATGCATTAATGCTATCTGCCGAAACAGCTGCCGGTAAATACCCGGTAGAAGTTATCCGCAGTATGGTGCGTACTATTGGTTCGGTTGAGAAGCAAGGAAATATTTACTTCCGCTATCGCGATATTGATCCGGATTCGCCTAATTATTTTAATGATAGTTTGATTCTTACTGCTTGTAAACTTGCAAAAGAAGTTAATGCCAAAGCTATTGTGGGGATGACGCAGTTAGGCTACGCAGCCTTTAAAGCATCCTCGCACCGCCCCAACGCCAACATCTTTGCGTTTACCAGCAACGACTCAATCTTGAATGCCATGAACTTAGTGTGGGCCACCCGCGCCTATCATTACGATAAAGCCAGCAGCACCGATGAAACCATTGCCGATGTAGAAAAAATTCTGAAACGCGATGGCCACGTGCAATCGGGCGATATCTTTATTATTTTAGCCAGCATGCCTATTCAGGAGCGTGGTCGCTCTAATATGATTAAGGTACATGTGGTGAGTTAAAAGATTTAAGATTTCGGATTTAAGATTCAAAATTAGGTTGTCCTTAATGTGAAATCTTAAATCCAAAATTTAAATTAATCAAGTTTAGGTTCTACTAATATCACCTGCTCTCGCTCCACCACAACGGCTCCGGCAGGATCGCCTTTACGTTTGCGAACAAACTTTTTAGGTGTAACGATAACCGGGCATAGCGAATCGGTTTTGCGTTTGGAGTTGTAGGCAGCTAATTGGGCTGCACGTTCAATTACATCTTTAGGAAAATTTTTACCCGCTTGATGCTTAATAATGACATGCGAACCTGCCACATCTTTTGCATGTAACCACAAGTCTTCTTTGTAAGCCAGTTTCAACGTAAGTTCATCGTTGGCTTCGGCATTGCGCCCCACCCAAATACGAAAACCTTTGTGCTCAAATTGGTAGTAAGGAAGTATTTCTTTTTTTTGTTTGGAAGCGGTTTGAGGTTCGGTTTGCTTTAATTGTTTTAGATCAATTGTGTTTTCAACTTCTGTTAATTGGTGTGTTAATCGTTGAAGTTCTGTGCTTTTAAGTTCAATTGCTTTCTTTAGCTGATTGATTTCGATTTGCTGATTCTTAGCCTTGCGATAAAATACCTCGGCATTTTTTTGTGGCGATAGTTCGGGTTTTAATTTTATCTCCACGGGTTGATTGTCGTAAAAACTGCTAAGCGTGGTGTGTTTAATTCCGTTGGTAAGTGCATGGAGGTTGGCCATCAGCAAATCGCCCCAAAGCTGGTAGTGTGTGTCTTGTTGCAGTTCTGTTAATTTCTGTCTGTTTTTTTGAATATAATTTTGGCCGGCTTTGATCTGGTCGCGTAGTGTTTTCAGTTGTTTGTCTTTCTGCGAACTGAAAGCTTGCTGATGAACATACTGGATAAAGAATGAATTGAGTGCCACCTCCGGATTCTCAAACTCTATTAAAATAGTGTGAGTTGGCACCAGCGAAAGCTGAAGTTTATCTGAATGCTCAATCAGGTAATACTTAGGTGATTCTAATTCCTGAATTAATTGCTGGAATGCTGGCCACAAATCTTTATCGGGGAAACCTTTTATTTTCATATCCCAATATTGCCAAACCAATTTACCAAACGTATAATAATAGGCTGGCAGATTAGATAAATGCTCCCGAAAAGTTTGCTCACTGAAATCAAGAGTGCGCTTAAGTGTAGAAAGCGTAAGCGATAAATCACTTTTCAAATGGCTTCGGAATAAAGCTATTGCACTATCATTTTGAAAGAGAATAACATTAGCCCTATTGCCATGCATTTTAAAAAGTAACGAGAAATTATCTTCAAGTTGAATAGCAATGCACCGTTCGTTTTCAAATTGATAAACCTGTTTTACGGCTTTTAGAATAATCTCGTTGAAGAGATCGATGCTGTTTTTTCGGGCGCGGTTAAATTGATCGGGAAACGAAAGACAGCAAAAGTCAGATTGTAAACTTGCTTTAATAAAGTACGATTGTTGTGCGTTGTTGAATTCCAGCACCAACTCATCTTTATTCTGACTAAAGCACGCCACTACCCAAAAGCCTGAAAGCTTTTGGTGCAAGTGCTTGCTCAGTTGTTTTAGAAAGTAATAGTTATTGTGCACGGGTTAAACCTCAATACTCAGGCCATCGTAAGCCAAAGCTACTGAATTTGGTAACTCACGTTCTACAATTTTATGGCAACCAAGTTTATGACTGATGTGTATAAAATAGGTTTGTTGGGCGCCAATGCGAGCCGCCATTGCCAATGCTTCCTCCAGATTAAAATGCGAAACATGTTTTTCGCGTTGCAAGGCATTTAACACCAGCGTGTGTGTGCCCTTTAATAAGGCTAAAGTTGATTCCGGAATTTGATTGGCATCGGTAATGTAACTGAAATTATCGATGCGAAAACCCAACACCGGTAGTTGATAATGCAATACCGGTAGTGGTAAAATTTTTATGGAGCCGATAAAAAATGGTGCGTGATTAATTTCGTGCAGTTTTAATTGAGGAATGCCCGGGTATTTATTTTTTTCAAATACGTAGTAAAACTCTTTTTTGAGTTGTGCAAAAACATCTGCATTTCCGTAAACCGGCATGTCGGCTTTTTGCAGATAGTTGTAAGCCCGTACATCGTCCAACCCGGCAATATGATCTTTATGGCTGTGGGTAAATAAAACAGCATCAAGTTTGTTAATGCGCTCGCGCAACATCTGCTGTCGAAAATCGGGCCCGGTATCAATAACTAAACTCAGATCATTTAGTTGCAAATGAATAGAAGAGCGCAATCGCTTATCGCGATAATCAAGCGACTGACAAACCTCGCACGTGCACCCAATTACAGGCACACCTTGTGAAGTTCCGGTACCGAGAAAAGTGATTTTCAAAAGCTAAAACTTGAATGTGCGCTTAAGTAAAAGCGAACTGACTTTATTTTGTTGGCGCTTAAACTCCTGATATTTTCCTTTTACTAATTGAAAGCCGATAGCTTCAGATGTTTCAGGATCAACCACCCAATACTCTTTTACGCCCGCTTTTTCGTAGGCATCTTTTTTCTTGGTGAGGTCTAATTTTTTAGTTCCGGCTGACAATATTTCAATCACCAGATCGGGAGCACCATAAATGCCGTCTCTTTTTAAAATACTTTCATTTTGTGTTGAGACAAAAACCACATCAGGTTGAAATACATTCGTCTTGGAAAGATAAACATCCAAAGGTGCAACAAAGGCTTTCCCCAATTTCTTTTTGAGAACGTGCGAATAGATTTTGCTAAACAGTCCTCCGATCGCACTTTGATGATTTAAAGTTGGTGATGGCGACATATATAGACTATTATCAACTATTTCTGCACAAGTTCCCTCTGGTAGCATTTTAAATACTTCCAAAAGTGTTCGGGGTGGATGTAAAACCGCTTCTTGCATAGTCTAAAAGTTGCGAAAGGCCTTATTCACTCTTTACCTCAACATCATGTAGTTCGTCATAAAGTTTTTTACTCTTTTCAGAAAACCGTGTGGGGTCAAGCTCCAGGTTTTTCAGAATGTCTAACAATGCATTTATTTTTCCTTCAACCGTAAAGAACTTGTTCACAATCATGATCTTCTGTTCTTTTAGCAGGCAATAGCCCGATTTGAAGTTTCCCTTTTCATACCGAAGAATATAATCCGATTCGGCAACCAGGTCTTCCAGCTTGGTTAAAAATTGATTGGTGTACTTAATCATTCGTAGTGGCGAATTTTAGTCCGAAAGATAAGGCTTAAATTTCGAATTTGCGATTTACGATTTTGGTTGGTGTATTCAATAGTAATTCGTAATTCGTAATTCGGTAATGAAATCAACAAAAAGACTAATTGTAATTGTGGGTCCTACTGCTGTAGGCAAAACCACACTGGCCATCCGGTTGGCGCAACAGCTTCAAACTGAGATTATTTCGGCCGACTCGCGCCAGATTTACAAGGAGTTGGAAATTGGTACCGCAAAACCCAGCCCAGCCGAACTGATGCAGGTTAAGCACCATTTCATAAATACACATTCTATAAAAGATGACTACGATGCCGGGGCATATGGTCGTGAGGCACTTACGTTGATCCATTTTTTGTTTCAGCAATACGATAATCTTATTCTTTGTGGAGGCTCAGGCTTGTACATAAAAGCGGTGCTGGAGGGTTTTGATGAGATGCCACCTATCCCGGAAGGATTAAGGGCACAGATAATTGAAGAATACGAAGCAAACGGACTTACCTGGTTGCAAGCACAGGTAAAACAAGTTGATCCGGCTTATTTTGAAATAGTAGATATTCAAAATCCACATCGGTTAATCCGGGCGCTGGAACTGTATCGTGCCTGGCAAAAACCCATGCATGAATTACGACAACAGAAAAAAACTGAACATCCGTTTCAGATTGTAAAGATTGGTATTGAGTTGGAACGTGAAGAACTTTATAACCGCATTGACATGCGCATGGATGGCATGATTGAGCAAGGGTTGTTTGCCGAAGCTGAAAAATTTTATCCGCTCCGCCACCTGAATGCGTTACAAACGGTAGGCTATCGCGAGATTTTTGGATTTATGGATGGGCTTTATGATAAAGCGGAAGCCGTTAGATTGCTAAAACGAAACTCAAGGCATTATGCCAAGCGGCAACTAACGTGGTTTAAAAAAGATCCAGACACCAAATGGTTTAAACCCGAAAAGATTGTTGAAATTAATTCTCAACTGGGAATAAAAAATTAATGTAAGCTTTGCCGATTGCCTACTGCCAACTGCCTACTTTTACTTCATGAATAAGCGAGTGCTCATCATAACCTATTACTGGCCCCCTTCCGGGGGAAGTGGCGTGCAACGTTGGCTAAAATTTGTAAAGTATCTGACACAAAAAGGATGGGAACCTTATGTATTCACTCCTGAAAATCCGCATGTAGCTATTTGGGATACATCGCTGTTAAAAGATGTACCGTCTCAGGTTGAAGTAATTCATTTTCCGATCTGGGAGCCATACAAAATCTTCAATCAGCTCACTTCAATTTTTTCTGGTAAGAAAATGCAACAAGTTGACTTTGTTGCTACCGGTAAGAAAACACTCCTTCAGAAATTTGGCATGTGGGTACGCGGAAATTTTTTCATCCCCGATGCAAGAAGATTTTGGATAAAACCATCAGTTGAATACCTGATCGACTTTGTGCAACGGAATAATATCGACAGAATAATTACTACCGGTCCACCGCACAGCATGCATCTGATTGGTAGGGGATTAAAAAGAAAAAATGCAGCAATAAAATGGGTTGCTGATTTTCGTGATCCCTGGAGTGAGTGGGATTTATTGGATACGCTTCAGCTTTCAACATGGGCAAGAAATCGTCATAAACAAATGGAACGATCAGTATTACAAGAGGCTGATCTCGTGTTAACGGTTACTCCTTATTACCTAAAGCAATTTCAACAACTGGGCGGAAAAAATGTACACTTGATTACCAACGGTTTTGATGAAGATGACTTTAAATTAATCCAACATCATCGCACTTCTAAATTCACTATTCGACATATCGGAGGAGTTGATGAATTGCGCGATCCTCGTCCTGCTATGCTTGCCATTAAAGAACTTTGTTTGAAGCATGCTGATTTTAATAGCGCATTGAATATAGAGTTTGTTGGTTCGGTTAATGCCGTGTTCAAAAGTTTTGTTGAAGACGATAACGTGTTAGCTGCTTGCGTTACTTTCATTAATCAACTGCCGCACAACGAATTATTGAAATTATATGGAAGTACCGATGTGCTTTTGTTAGTACTCGCACACGCTGCTCATGCAGCAGGTAATATTCCGGGAAAACTTTTTGAGTACCTGGCATCGGGTAACGAAATAATTGGAGTGGGGGCGAGTGATGGCGATTCAGCTTTGATTATAAAAAATGCTGGTGCCGGAAACGTACATGAGCCTAACGACCAGTTAGGTCTTGAGACAGCCTTGATGAAAAGTTTCACAAACTGGAAGTCAGGTACTAAGCCAGATTCAAAAACGCTAACAAATTATTCCCGCAGGGTGCTGACAGATAAGTTGATTGTATTGTTAGAGACAGTGGGTTAATTCTTTTTAAGTAGCCCAACGCGATTAAGTTGCTTCAGTAGAAACGAATTCCCATCTGGGGTGGCGCGCGAGTAGAATATCAGAACCGAATAAGTAATAGTGATTGCTACAGAACGAATAGCAATATCAGCAACTACTGTTTGAAATTTTGGGATAAGTAGATTTAGTCCGATCATCACTAAAGCTATAACCAGAACTTTTACTGAATCCAGATTAAATGGCTGCATCTTCAATTTATACCAGATGAAAAAATACTTCAGGATATTAAACGTGATAAGCGCCAAAGCCGAACCCATAGCGGCTCCATTTATACCGTAAATCGGGATGAGGATGTTGTTACTAACAATTACAACGGCTGCCAGCGATGTAAGCAGTAAAATATTAAACGCGTAATATTTTGAGAGTACAATAATCTCGCTACTCGGACCAAACAACATGTCGGTTAGCTTGCCAATACCAACAATAATCACTACCCACTTTCCAACTTCATAAACTTCCTGTCGCGGCATCAGTGCGAATATATTATCCAGATTGATATAGACTCCAACCAGGAGCAATGCGCCAATAATAAATTGGTTGATGGCTGTTTTCCTGTAGATTGTTTGAATGTCGGTCAAGTCATTTTTTTCAAACGCGCGCGCTATCAAGGGCATGGCCACCTGGCTCATGGCCCTTCGTGGAATTTCAATGATCGTAGCCATGTAAAATGCGGTAGTATAAACGGCATTGGCTGCCAGCCCCAACATGCCCGATACCATCATGCTATCTACTTTGCCAATCACAATCATACCCGCAGTGCCGGCAAAACTGAGTGAACTATAAACGACCAGCGACTTTATTTTAGCCGGTTGCAGCGAGCTTAGATTTAACGTGAATGAAATCTTTTTAAGAAAACTGAGATAAGCCACTAGCAACAACAGGCAAAAAAGATAAGCGATTACGGTGTTGACAATAAATTGGTTGTAGGAAATGTAACCTTGAAAATAGCTTATCACCAATAGCGCCAGCAACAGCCGAACCACCACCTCGCGCAACAGGTTCGGAAAAATCATTTTCAACAACGATCTTGAGTAAGCCTCCAGCAATGATGTAATTAGTAAAATCAGTGTAAGCCATAATACTACTGATGCGTATTGGATGATTTCCCGTGCATTGTCTTCAAAGTAGGCGAGGATTGATGTTTCGAATAGTTTGAAAGCAACAAAAAAAATAGCAAACCCAACCAGCGCTAAAAAGGTAATGAGGCTTATAAAGCCCGCTTCGGTTGTTTTGTCTTTAACAAGTTGCGGATGAAACCGGAAAATACTTTGCGCCAATCCAAACGTGGCAAACGGGGCTAACAAGATAGCTGCGTCCTGAATAGTTCTTAGTAACCCGACTTGTTCGGGTTCCAGAAATTTTGGGAATAGATAAAGCAGATTGAGATAACCAATTGAAGCCCCGGCATAGGATATTAAGGTGGTGTAAATACTTTGGCGGATGACGAGGCCCATTATGAAATAAACGTTTGATAATTTTCAGGTGTGATAACCCGATGCTCGCTATTTGGATAAGCATTTGTAAATGTTAGAGGTGCTTTTTCCTTTTTTACTTTACCCCATTTAAATTCGAAAGTATAAAGTTTACCATCACGTTCTTCAATGTAATCAATCTCTTGCTGCTGCTTTGTACGCCAGAAAAATTTATTACTCCAAATTCCGGCATAACTGGTAAACTTAAGGCGTTCGGTCATAATGAAGTTTTCCCAAAGTGCTCCTGCATCTTTTCTAAGTTCAATTGGTTGAAAATTAGCAATGGTGGCATTACGTACACCATTATCATAAAAATAAATTTTACGACTCTTTTTCAATTCATTTCTGAGATTTCTGCTAAAGGAAGGAAGCCTGTACACAACCATGGTTTTTTCTAACAAATCAATGTATCGGCTCACGGTTTGTGGATCGGATTTAACCAGATCGGCTATCTCGTTATAACTTACTTCAGCACCAATTTGAAGGCTTAATGCTTGAAGAATTTTTTCAATTACCTCTGGTTTGCGCACATCTTTAAACGAGAACAAATCTTTGTATAAATAGCTGTCTGTTAGGCTCTTTAAAATTTTCTTCTCCGATCCGGGGTTATTCACCACGTCCGGATAAAATCCATAAATAAGTCGGGTATTCAAGAGTCTTCTCTCTTCTGTAACAGAAGTAAATTGCATTAATTCTTCGGATGAAATCGGGTACATCATGAATTCCCATTTTCTTCCGGTAAGGGGCTCATTTATCTCATTGGCCAGCTCCAGCGCAGAAGAGCCGGATACAATAAGTTGTACCGATTTAATCTGATCGGTTATTAGCTTTAGACTTAAACCTATATTCTTAACCCGCTGGGCTTCATCAATGATCACTAACTTATGGTTACCGATAATGGCCCTTAGTTCGGTAGAGGTTTTGTTGAAAAGTAGTGCCCGCATGTCGGGCTCATCGCAATTAATAAATAGTGCCGGACTGTCGTATTGAGCAGCAATAGTTGCCAAGAGCGTGGTTTTACCCACCTGGCGCGCACCAATAAGAATTACTGCTTTTCCAGAACCCAGATGCGATTTTACCAGCTTTTCAAGCTTTCTGACGATCATAATCCGGCAAAGTTATAACTTTTTTGGATTATGATCTGAAAAAGTAAATATTTAAGCCGGAATTTGCTAATGCGACAGCAAGCCACTTCGCAAAAACACTCGAACATACAAGTCTTTATTGGGCATACTTTAAAGGTTAACAGGTCTTCTGTTCTACTATCGCTTACAATAAACTTACACTATAAGTTTTGAAAAAACCGTTTGTTTTTTTTTGAATTACCGTTTTGAGAAAATAACCTTACACATACTGTTTATTGAATGGATTGCCAGTAGTTGCAAGCGTAAATTCTGTTCTAAATTTTTATTAACAGAATCAGAATTTTGGAATAAGGTTCACTCTTGCCTGAAAATATGGTGGAGTGAACTGTATGATTTAACAGCTTCTACTATATAGTACCTCGGAGTAATATGACGTAATAAAGGTCTAATCCCCACCACTCCCGTTGGTGAAGTCCATTTTTCTGAACGTACTATTTTCCAGCCACTTTTTTCTAACAACCAATCAAACTGCCAATCTTCAAATTCATGAAAATGCTGATCCCAACGATCGTTCTTATTTCGATAGGCTTTGGCAAACCAGAGTGACAATGGGATGCTTGCGTATAATCGATTAGCCTGAATATTTTTTAGAACTCCCATCGGATTGATCAGATGTTCCAGGATTTCAAAAGCAAAAGCAGCTTCTGTTTTAAATTGATTTACTGATTCTGGAAAGTCATCCAGATCCTCACCTTTTGTATTGCTTACATTGTATCCTTCTTGCTCGAACAATCTTGAAAGGGGATTGGCAATTCCAATATCCAATACACTTGTGCCAACCGGTAAAGTTTGTTTTACAAAGGCAAGAGTTTTGCTGTAACGTCTGCTTAATACTTGGTTGTTAAGATTATATGCTTCGGTGAAGTCCATTAATAGTTGCCGTAAATATCTAAAAGTGTTTGTTGTTCATGCTCCCAGTTCAGATTGCCCTCCAGCGTTGCTTTTTTTCCATTCGCTCCTAATGTTGCACAAAGTTTTTTGCTGCAATATAATTCGTTCACCTTTTTTGCAAAGTCATGTTCATCACCTGCTGTAAAAACCAAACCACTTTGGCAGGATTCAACAATTCGCTTCAACGGAGCACTTGAGCTAACCAGCATGGGTTTGCCAGTCATCATACCTTGAAATAACTTGTGCGGAATGGTGTGATCGGTATGGCCATTAGATTGATGTGGAATTACATTCACATCAGCCAGCGACAAATAAGAGAAAAATTTACTGAAGGGCTGATAACCCAAAAAGTGAACGTTGCACAGATCCCTTTCTTTCACCAAATTTTGTAGGTTCTGCATAACTGCATTACTTCCAAAGCCTACAATGACGAAGTGAATATTTTCGGGTTCCTGCACATGACTCATTCCTTTTATCGCCACATCAACCCCACGATGCGGACCAATGCCACCAGAATAGATAACGATAAACTTGCCTGCCAGATTTTGATAGACAGTATTATCTACAGATTGGTTTATAAATGTTTTTTCTTCGGTATTTGAAACGACAACTACTTTATCGGCATCAAAACGATGTTCATAAAGCAACCGTGTTTTCATTTCATCAACCACGGCAATAATGGTGTCTGCTTCTTCACACGCTTTTTTTTCCCAACGCGTCCACCGATCGGGATTCATGAATAGAAAATTTTTGAGCCGGGCAATTGGGTTTTTTTTCCAGGTAAACCACGTGCGAAGGGCTTCCGGATAATTTTCGTGTAAGTCAACAATTACTTTTAAACCAAGTTCTTTTTTAAGGGCAAGGGCAGTGCCTGCCAGCGGTAAGTCATGAACATGAACCAGGTTGATTTTTTCTCGCCTTATGATGGTGTGAATGGCTGTTTTGAATTTGGGGTGTTCAAAAGTCAATGACATGATTACATCCCAGAAGGCAAGTTGGTAGTTATTCTTTCCGGCATCAATCCTATGCACATGAATTCCCTCAACAAACTCAGTAATAGCCTGACCTTTTTTTCTAAGACAGAGCAAATGAATTTCGTGACCAGCCTTTAACAATGCTCCCGTTTCCTTTTTTACACGGATGTCGGCCGGATAAGGCGCATTGAGCAGCATGAGAACTTTTGTTGGCACAGATTATTTTTCTGCAAAGAAACATAATTCGGCTTGAAGAATTTTAGTAAAGTCGGAATAATGCAAACGATACCGATACTCTGCCTTGTTTATGATTGTTAGTCTATTAATTACCACTCAACCGCTCACACAAAATCCTTATCACCCTTGCAATCGTTGGCAACATGATTTTATATAAAACTGTAGTTGATATAAATCAACTTTAACAAACACTAAACCACCTTGCCATGACCAACCACCTTTCTCGCAGAAACTGGCTTCGCACCAGTGCATTAGCTGCCGGCAGTCTTGTCGGATTGTCTGTATTGGATAAGCCCGCATTTGGGATGAAACCATTTAAAGGTAGTTATAGCCTGCGCGAAGATTTTTTTCCACCTGTTGCCAATGAAATTAAAGCTCGGTTATCGGCAAACGAAAATCCCTGGGGCCCTTCTAAAAAAGCGATAGCTGCAATCGTAGAAAGCGCTGCAAAAGGAAACCGGTATGTATATAACAGCTCGCGCGAAATGGAGGAGTTGTTAGCAAAAAAGGAAGGCGTAACGCCAGAAAATATTTTGCTATCAGCAGGCTCAACCGATATTCTGGAAAAAGTGGCCTTCGCCCTTTGCATGAAAGGTGGCAACGTAGTTTCAGCAGATCCATCTTATCTGTCCCTCGTTAAAACCGCTACTTCCATCGGGGCAACCTGGAAAAATATTCCGCTTACCAGCGATTATGCACATGATGTGGATGCAATGGCCAGCGCAATAGATGGGGAAACCAAGATTGTGTACATCTGTAATCCCAATAATCCTACCGGTACGCTCTCACCAATCGATAAGCTTAAAAATTTTTGCAAGCAAGTGAGCAGCAAAACACCGGTATTTGTAGATGAAGCTTACCTGGAGTTGCTGGACAATCCTGAATCACAAACCACAGTTGGTTTGGTAAGTGAAGGCTACGATATAATTGTGTGCCGCACGTTTTCAAAAATTCATGGCATGGCTGGCTTGCGGGTAGGGTATATGGTGGCAAACCCAGAGCGTATCAAGATGATTAAAAAACTCGTTCGCACCGAAATGGCGTTGTCAGTTACTTCCTTAGCGGGAGCGTTGGCCAGCCTGGCGGATACCGAGTTTCAAAATTTTACCCGCAATAACATCAAGATAAACCGCGAGTTTACCTTCAAGGCACTTCAAAAGGCAGGTGCTGCGCCCATACCTTCTTATACTAACTTCATTCTTTTCCCAATTCAGATGCCGTCCAAAGAGTTTACTGAAAAAATGGCTGAAAAGGGTGTAGGTGTACGCGGTTTTGAAATATCAGGTAAGAGTTACGGCCGCGTAAGCATTGGTACGCTTGACGAAATGAAATTGTTTGTTTCTACTTTCAATGCCGTTAGTTAAATGCCGGAAGCGATAACCAAAACCGTTTCGCTGCTGTTGCTGATTTTTGTAGGGGTACTCATTAGCAGCAAAATTAAAAGCAAAGAACAACGGGAGGGCGTGCGCACCTTAATTTTAAGCATTGCACTGCCGGCTACAATTTTTATAGCATTATTAAAAGTTGAGTTTACACTGGAGCTGATGTTGGTTCCGGTGTTGGCGTTGGCTTTTAATTTTGTGATGTATTTTTTAATTAGCAAGCTGCCGCTGGATTCGCTATTCAATATTCAGCAGAATCAGTACCGCACGTTAATGTTAATTATTCCTTCACTTGCACCGGGGCTCTCGGTATTCCCATTCATTTTAGAGTACAGCGGTGAGGGTACACTTGCTATGGCAGCTGTGGCCGATTTGGGCAATAAAATTTTCGTATTGATAATAGCCTATATCATTGCCATGCGCTGGTATTATAAATTCAATCGCGAGTTTACAGGCGCGGGCAAACTGAATCTGAAAGACGTGTTGAAGGCTTTGGTAAACGAGCCAGTAAACCTGGTTGTGCTAACGGCAATTTTGTTGCTGGCGGTGGACATTCGGTATGATGCGTTCCCGGGCTTCCTTCAGTCAGGTATTGACAAGCTTAGCTTAATGATGACTCCACTTGTGCTGTTGTTCATCGGTATGTCGGTAAAGTTTACCTGGGCTCAGGTACGCACCATTCTTGCATTTTTGTTTTTCCGGTCGGGCGTTGCATTTCTGATTTCTGCAGTGCTGTTGGTTGTTATCGCACCTCCCGATTTGAGCACAGCATTATTGATCGTAATCTTCCCACAAAGTGCATGTAGTTTCTGGCCGTATGCCCACATGGCGGTGGTAAACAAATTAGAAGCGAATCATGGAAAATCAACAGGTACATTCGATCTTGATTTTGCAATGAATATTTTGGCTTGCTCGTTGCCATTTTCGGTAATGGTGGTGATGTTGATTTATGCCACACAACCCACATTCGCCTCGCCTTTAAATGTAACAGGTTTTGGTGCGTTATGTATGCTTCTGGCAGCCACACCGGCATTGGTGCCTTTGTTTGCACCTAAATCGCAATTGAAAGAGCAGGCTTAACAAAAAGTTGGCTTGTGTCTCATTCACTTGGCCTGTGTCCTGTGTCCTCACAGGCCAATACAATCCCATCATCATGGTACTGTTCTCCAAAAACCAAATATCCAACAATCTAACCAATAGGTTTTATCTTTTCTTTCGAATCATTTCGCTTTCTCAAAAGGAAACTGAATTTTTGCACCTTCGTTTTTTATTTCACTTACCTATTAGTCTGTGTTCTCCACTGGCCAATAAAGATAATTACTTATGAAAATCACTCTCGTTGCCGGAGCCCGTCCTAACTTCATGAAGATAGCGCCCATCATCCGGGCCATGGAGCGTACACAAACAGACGGGTATGATATTCACTATCGATTGGTGCATACCGGCCAGCATTATGATGATAAGTTGAGTAAAATCTTCTTTGAGCAACTGCAAATACCAGCAGCGCATGTAAACCCTTATTATTGGCCTGTGTCCTCACGGCCAATAGTTAAATGCAATTTGAAATTTCAAGCATGTAACTACCGAGATAATGTCGATACAACCATCTGTGTCCGCATAGATCAGATCAATATCACGAAACATGGCCATATTAAAACTTTGAAGCAGTCATTTATTCGATTTAATCTGTCCTTGAAAATGTCAAATGCAATTTGAAATTTTCAAGGATGGTATTACCTTTGAAAAATGATTGAAAGAGCTACCATAACCACCCTCGTACGGGCGTTAAAATCATTTCCTTCAGTTGCTATTTTAGGA
Source organism: Cyclobacteriaceae bacterium (assembly GCA_019638395.1). Classification (GTDB taxonomy): domain Bacteria; phylum Bacteroidota; class Bacteroidia; order Cytophagales; family Cyclobacteriaceae; genus ELB16-189. The sequence goes on along the minus strand of JAHBTX010000001.1, from coordinate 1,022,103 downwards.
GCAAGGCAGGTGGGCAAAACCACGTTGGCGAAAGAATTGACGGGGAAATTAAAAAAACCAGTTCACTACCTTGATCTGGAACGGCCAAGTACGCTTGCCGCAATTAATCGCGAGCCGGAAGAGTTTTTTGCAACGTATATAAACCACTGTGTAATCATTGATGAAGTGCAACGCATGCCCTCGTTGTTTCCACTGTTGCGATCATTGATTGATGAAAAAAGAATACCGGCAAGGTTTATCATCACGGGTTCTGCTTCGCCAGAATTGCTTAAAGGTGCGTCTGAAAGCCTGGCCGGCAGGGTAATGTATTGCCAGCTTAATCCAATCGGAGTGCATGAATTACCGGTATCAATTAGCATAAAAAAGCATTGGTTGCGCGGAGGGTTTCCAGTACCACTTACCCTAAAATCAAATGCTAATCGAAGCGATTGGATGGATTCGTTCATTACTACATACATTGAAAGAGATTTGCCTTTTCTGTTCGATGTAAAATTTTCGACTGTTACTATGCGCAAACTATGGCAAATGCTGGCGCGCATGCATGGTAACATTCTCAATGCCGAAAACCTGGGTAACTCCCTTGATATTACGGGCACAACGCTGAAACGCTATATTGAGTTTTTGGAAGGAGCATTTATTATCAACCGCCTTCCACCTTTTTTTATTAACGTGCGCAAGAGATTGGTTAAAGCACCTAAAGTTTATGTCAATGATTCGGGTATTCTCCATTTTTTGCTCAACATTCACAGTGATCAAGATTTGCTCAACCATCCAAGTATTGGTGCATCTTGGGAGGGGTATGTGATTAGTCAAATCTTATACGCTAAGGATACCCGGCTGGATGGATATTATTATAGGACTCACGCAGGTGCCGAGTGTGACCTGGTTTTAGCAAAAGGGGAAGAAGTGAAGGCGGCCATTGAGATAAAGTATAGCAAATCAATCAACATAAGTAAAGGGTTTTATCACTCAGTGGAAGATTTAAAATCGAAAAACAACTTTATTATCACCCCATTTGAAACTGATTATCTTTCTAAAGAAGGTGTACGCAGAGTAAGTTTAGAAATTTTTGTAAAAAAGTATTTATCAACGATTAGGTAAGCCTACCTTTGAAAATATTTTGGCGAGAGTATTCACTTATTAATAAATGATAATGATCAAGTACTCACAGACCATGATAATGTAAACGGATAAACCATTTATTGTAATGAAAATCACTCTCGTTGCCGGAGCCCGTCCTAACTTCATGAAGATAGCGCCCATCATCCGGGCCATGGAGCGTACACAAACAGACGGGTATGATATTCACTATCGATTGGTGCATACCGGCCAGCATTATGACGACCGGCTGAGTAAAATCTTCTTTGAGCAACTGCAAATACCAGCAGCGCATGTAAACCTGGGGGCTGGTTCCGGCACACAAGCCGAACAAACGGCCCGCATTATGATTGAGTTTGAAAAAGATTTACTTGCCAACCCAACCGATCTGGTGATTGTAGTGGGCGATGTAACTTCCACTATGGCTTGTACGATAGTGGCTAAAAAGCTCCATACAAAAGTAGCCCATGTAGAAGGTGGCATTCGTTCGTTCGATATGACTATGCCCGAAGAAATCAATCGCCTGGTAACAGATTCAGTAGCCGATTACTTTTTTACTACATCGCAAGTGGCGAATGATAATTTGAAAAGATCGGGAGTGAAGAACGAGCAGATTTTTTTTGTGGGCAACACAATGATCGACACGCTGCTTACGCAACTACCACGCACACTGAAACCTGGCTTTTGGGATGAGTTTGCACTACAATCCAAAAACTATTTTGTGCTTACGTTGCATAGACCCAGTAATGTGGACGATCCGGAAAAGTTTGCAAAATGGATGCAGGTGTTAGATGACACCGGGCTACCCATCGTATTTCCAGTACATCCACGTACGATGAAAAATTTTTCAACGCTTGCGCAGAAACCCAAAAACATCCGTGCGTGCGATCCACTTAGCTACCTCGAGTTTATCTACCTGATCAAAGAATCAAAAGCGGTAATAACTGATTCAGGCGGGGTGCAAGAAGAAACCACCGTGCTGGGCATACCTTGCCTAACGTTGCGCAATAATACCGAGCGCCCCGAAACGGTTACAGAAGGAACCAACGAAATGATTGGTGATGATTTTAGTGCGTTAACCAATGCCCTGGATAAAGTAAAGAAAGGTGAATGGAAAGCTGGAAAGATTCCACAGTTGTGGGATGGCCGCACTGCTGATAGAATTGTGCACGAACTTGTTAGAATCGGTAATCAGTAAACGGGTAATCGGTATTCAGTGATCAGTTTTTGGTTTACAGTCCACTGACCACCCATAACCGATTACTGACCAATGACCACGGTTTTCCGTCCACCCGAAATCCTTCCAGGATTTGTCTTTAGAAAATCGCCCCAGCCTTTTGCTTTAAGTTTTACACTGCCATGTTGGTAATGATGGCACACTGCAACGGCCAATGCATCCGAGGCATCGAAAAGTTTTGGCATTTCCTTAATATTAAAAATCTGCATCAGCATTTTAGCTACTTGTTCTTTGGATGCATTGCCATTGCCGGTAACAGATTGCTTTACTTTTTTGGGCGCATACTCGGTAATAGGTACTTCGCGATACAACGCGGCCGACATAGCTACACCTTGTGCACGGCCCAACTTCAGCATCGACTGCACATTCTTACCAAAGAAGGGTGCCTCTAATGCAACTTCATCGGGTTTAAATTCATCAACCAATGCCAACACCCTATCAAAAATCTTTTTAAGCTTACCCGCATGCGCCCCCGTTTTACCCATTTGAATAACACCAAACTGTAACAGCGTAACAGATCCGGTTCTGATCAAAATAACACCGTAACCCATTACGTTGGTGCCAGGGTCTAAGCCTAAAATAATCTTTTCGGTAATAACTTTTTTATCAACTTTGCTCACATCTAAAACTTTGAGGCATCTCAATTCTTGTTTTGACCGATCTTCCAGATGTTTAAGTTTATCATAACAACCTGGAAGGTCTATAGTTAAATGCGCTCAAACTTACTGATAAACAATGGTTATCTGGATCAGCATTTTTGTAATCTATTTTATTTTTTTGCTGATTCTTTTCAGCGGCTTGGCGCGATGGAGGAAAGATCAACAGACAGGAGGCGCAACCCCAGTTGTAGCGGTGGTAGTTGCTATGCGTAACGAGGCACTAAACCTGGAAACTTTAATTGCTTCTTTGGCGCATCAGAATTATAAAGGAAAGTGGGAATTGATTTTAGTAGATGATCATTCGGAAGACAACACGGTGCAGGTTGCCCAGATTTTGAAGCATAAATTTTCGCAGCTAATAATAACCATCATGCAGGCAACTGGTAAAGGCAAAAAGCAAGCATTGACTGCGGGCATTGGGCAAGCAATTGCAGAAATTATTGTTACCACCGATGCCGACTGCGAACTTCCGCGCGAATGGCTTACGGATATGGTGCGCTCCTTTAAGCCAACAACACAATTGGTTGCCGGAAGTGTGTGTTTAAAACACAATCCTGTTTTTTTTGGTAAGCTGCAGGCGGTTGAGTTTGCCAGTGTAATGGCCACCGGTTTGGGTATGTTGGGTTGGAACAAACCTATTATGTGCAATGGTGCAAGTCTGGCGTTTAAAAAATCGGCTTTTGAAGCAGTAGCGGGATATGCAGGCAATGAACATATTCCCACAGGCGATGATGAATTTCTGATGCGCAAGATTTCAAAACGCTTTCCGCAATCCATTCGGGCTATCAGGTTTGGAAATAATAGTTGCAAAACAAGGCCAGCAAAATCCGTAAACGAATTTTTTGAGCAACGTATCCGGTGGGCAAGTAAATGGGGAGCCAACTCACCGATAGGGAAGTTGCTGGCTGTGCTTGTTCTTATATTTCAGATTGCTTGGTTGCCAATGGTGGCAATTGCTCTTTTTACTCAAAGTCCGTTTTTACTGGCTGGTGTATTGGCGAAAATCGTACTGGAAGGCGTGCTATTGGCTTATACTTCAACGTTAATTCAACAACCATTTAGTTTGTTGGCCTTTGTTGTTTTGCAAATATTTTATCCACCTTATGTTATGATAGTAGCGTTGGCATCGCAACTGGTTGGGTATAAGTGGAAAGGCCGTACGGTTTTGCCAGATCACAATTCGCATTAATGGGTTACAAATAGTCTGTGCTCTGGCCTGGTCTTCTTTATTCTTATTCTTCTTATTCTGGTCTGTGTCCTCACAGACCATTCTAACCTTCTTTATTCTGGTCTGTGCCCCTCTATAATTCTGGTCTGGTCTGTGTCCTCACAGACCATTCTAATCTCACCTCACAAGATCATTTTGATGCAAAAACTTATGTATTGGTTTGGCCTCATCACCACCCAACATTTAATATTTTGTTAATCTTAGTTGCTTATCCGGAACGTATAGCCAATTGAATTGGCTTTTAGCTATTTTTACATGTTATAGTGTATGAACGAACTGGAGCTAAAAACACTTCTCGAAAGAAAAGAGCTGGAACTCAACGCGTTGTTGGAGATAACCCAATCTATCAATAACAATGTTCCGGAGGAGTCGCTCTATAAAATTTTTAACTTCACCTTACGCTCCAATCTCAACATCAAGAAGTTAGCACTCTTCGTGTTAGATGAAATCTGGAATTGTAAAGTTAGTTTTGGCACCCAGTCAAATTTTCAAAAGCACCGGCTGGACGATCGTTTTAAGCTTATCAAAAACATCCACCGCATGGATGAATTTGATGAAGAATGTGTTTTTCACGAGTTCGACCTGGTTATTCCGGTCGCACACAAATCCGATACACTGGCGCTTGTGTTTGTTGGGGGCCTCCATCCTAACAAGCACGACCGGGATGAGAGCATAAAATTTATTCAGGCACTCAGCAACATTATTATAGTTGCAATTGAAAATAAAAAACTCGCACGTAAACAATTAGAACAAGAAGCATTTCGCAAGGAGTTGGAAATTGCCAGCGATGTGCAGCAGTTTCTATTTCCCGAAAGGCTGCCTTATACCGATCGACTAAAGATTGAAGCCAGCTATTTACCACACGATATAATTGGTGGCGACTACTACGATTACGTGCCTATAAATAAAAATCAGTTTTTGATTTGTGTGGCCGATGTTAGCGGAAAAGGAATTCCTGCCGCATTAATGATGTCCAACTTTCAGGCATCATTACGAACATTGTTGCGCCAAACCCCAAACCTGAAAGAAATTGTAGAGGCACTCAACTACCAGGTAATGGAAAACACCAAAGGCGAAAAGTTCATAACTTTCTTTGGTGCTATTTACGACCTTAGCCTCAAAACAATGGTGTATGTAAATGCCGGCCATAACCCACCTATACTGATGGATAAAAGTGGTGTGCGGTTGTTAGAAGAAGGTAGCACTGTGTTGGGGGCTATGAATCCATTGCCATTTTTAAACGAAGGGTTCATTACCGATTTGAGTGCGTTTACACTTTTTGCTTATACCGATGGCCTTACCGAAACGATAAACGAAGCAGGTGCCGAGTATGGCGTGCAGGCATTGGTGGATTACCTGCAGCATAATCGTAATAAAGATATTCGCACCATGCATCAGGATATTATTGTAAACCTCGATGGGTTTAAAGGCCGCAATGGTTACCGCGATGATATCACGATTCTTTCGTGCCGGGTAGAATAATTTGAAATTTCGAATTCGAGATTTAAAAATTTTGAATCCGGAGTAATTTTAAATTTAAATCTTTGAATCTGTTTCAAACACCTTTTTTTCTTCCCTGGCTTTACCCGAAGTTGGTGTGGCGCATGCCGGCAACCGAGAAAAAAGTTTACCTCACATTCGATGATGGTCCCGTTCCCGGTGCAACCGACTTTGTGTTGGAAACATTGAAGCAGTATAAGGCAGTGGCTACTTTTTTTTGTATTGGCGATAACGTGCAGAAACACCCCGAAGTATTTGCAAAAATTTTAACGACTGGTCATGCCATTGGCAACCACACGTTCAATCATCTTAAAGGTTGGAAAACTCCTTTGCAAACCTATATCGAAAACATTAATAAATGCGAAGCAATACTTAAATCTCAGCACTCCAACCAACCGCATACCACTGAAAACCGATTACCAATTACCGAACACCGATTACCTGCAACTAATTACCAACTCTTTCGCCCACCGTACGGCCGCATAACCCATAGCCAGATTAGTGCGTTGAAAGAAAAATATAAAATCATTATGTGGGATGTGCTTACGCAAGATTATCGTAACAGCATAACTCCGGATGTATGCATTCGAGGCACCATTCGGGCAACCAGGTCAGGTTCAATTGTAGTATTTCATGATAGTTACAAAGCTGAGCGGAACATGATGTTTGCCCTGCCGCGCTACCTCGAATTTTTGAACGAAAAAGGTTACACCTTTGAAAGACTTTAACATACTAATATCAGGTATATGCATGTTTTTGTTGCAGTATTGAATTGGGGGCTGGGTCATGCCACGCGCAGTATCCCGGTTATTAATCAGTTATTGCAACGTAACATCGAGGTTACCATTGGCAGCGATGGTGCCGCTTTACATTTGTTGAAGCAAGAGTTTAGTGCCTTGCGTTTTATACAGTTACCGGCACATGAAGTTACCTATCCTGCACATGGTTCGCTCATGCTTAATATGCTCATGCAGTTACCACGCATCCAAAAAACTATCCGGCAGGAGCATCAACAGGTTCAGGAATTAATAGCCGAGTTACATTTCACCCATATCATTTCCGATAACAGGTATGGATGTTTCAGCGAAAAAATTCCTTCCATTATTATCACCCATCAATTGCAGTTATTGTTTTCTGGCGTCTGGAATGTGGGTGCTACCATCATCAACGCAACGCTAAAAAAAGCCCTTGAAAAATTTAATACTGTTTGGATTCCTGATTCCGGGCCTGCCGGAATTACACAACCATTTACAGCAGGAGTAAAAATACCACATCGGTTTGTTGGTATGCTTAGCCGGTTTGCAACTCCGGCCAACGCCACAAACGATTCACTTATAGTGGGCCTGGTTTCGGGCCCGGAAAATCAACGAACGTTATTCGAGCAAACCTTACTGGCGCAACTCACTAAACTTATGCGCCCTTCTGTAATTGTGCGGGGGGTAACACATACAGCCGATGTTCGCGTGCAGAATGGCGTAGAACTTATTAATCATCTTCCGGCTGCCGAGTTGGAAGAACTGATGGTAAATGCATCGGTAATTATAGCACGTAGTGGATACAGCACTATTATGGATTTGTATTGTTTAGGAAAACAACAGGTAATTCTGGTTCCAACCCCGGGCCAAACCGAACAGGAATACCTCGGTCAGTATGTAAAAGAAAACAAGATAGCGGTAGTGCAATCGCAAGGTGAAATCGATTTGGAAAAAGCTTTCGCGATACTGCCGGCTTGTTTGGGATTTAGAAGAAGCGAAAATAAGAATCAGTTAAAGCAGGCTTTGGATGAATTGTTAATTTAGCCGCATGAGTTTTTGGATCGACAGCCACGCACACATTTATGCAAAAGAATTTGATGGCGACCGCCAAGAGGTACTAGCCCGTTGCACAGCACAACAAGTAGAGCTGATTTACATGCCTAATGTAGATCATACTTCGATTGATAATATGTTAGAGGTAGAGGCAAAGTTTCCGCACCAATGTATAGCCATGATGGGCCTGCATCCTTGTTCGGTAAAAAAAGATTTTGAAAAAGAACTTTATCTGGTTGAGAGCTGGTTACAAAAAAAACGTTTTGCTGCAATTGGCGAAATGGGTACCGATTTATATTGGGATAAAACCTATTGGGAACAACAACAGGAAGCTTTTAAAATACAAACAACCTGGGCCAGGCAATATAAGCTGCCGTTGGTAATTCATTGTCGCCAATCCATTGATGAAACAATTGCACTGCTACAACCCTTTGCCGGCCCGGCTTTAACTGGTGTATTCCATTGCTTCACCGGCTCGGTTGAACAAGCAAAGAAGATTTTTGATCTTGGTTTTTATGTGGGCTTAGGTGGTGTGGCTACATTTAAGAATGGCGGATTAGATACTGTAATTCCGCAGCTTGATGGCAACCGGATTGTGCTGGAAACCGATAGCCCATACCTGGCACCAGCACCCCATCGCGGTAAACGCAATACTCCCGAATATATTCCTTTAATTGCAAGCCGGGTAGCTGCATTACGAAACATAACGCTGCAAGAATTGATGCAACAAACCCATTCTAATGCAACCAGATTGTTTGAGAGATGAAGTACACACGCATCAGTATTAACACGGCTACACCAGCCGAAGCCCGCTCGCGCGTAATGATTATTTATACCGGGGGTACATTTGGAATGACGTACAATGAATCGGGGGTATTAATTCCGTTCGACTTCTCTCTGATAAAGGAACAACTACCGGCCTTGCGAAATCTCTTTCTTGAAATTACAGTTGTTTCGTTTACTAATCCGGTTGACTCATCTAATATTTCACCTGAGCATTGGAAAGCAATTGGTGAAATTATTTTTGATAATTACGATTTACAAGATGGCTTTGTGGTGTTGCACGGAACCGACACAATGGCCTTTACAGCTTCGGCCATTAGTTTTATGTTACCCAACCTGGCCAAGCCGGTTATTTTTACAGGAGCCCAGTTGCCTATTAGCCAACCCCGGTCCGATGCGCGTGAAAACCTGATTACCGCATTGGAGATTACTTCCGCCAAGCTGAATGATAAACCGCTTGTTCCTGAAGTTTGTATTTACTTCGATTATCAATTGCTGCGGGGCAATCGTGCCAAAAAAGTAGAAAGCATGCATTTTGATGCGTTTGAATCAGGTAACTATCCGGTGTTAGCCAAGGCCGGGGTTAAAATTGATTACAACCTGGCCGCTATCGCACCTGCGGCTGCCGGGCCACTCAGGCTTTTATCAAAGTTCGATGCTTCGGTTTCAATCCTCAAACTATTTCCGGGAATAAGCCCGCAAATGGTAGAAGCCGTTTTAAACACAAATGGAGTGAAGGCTGTAATAATCGAAACTTTTGGTTCTGGCAATGCACCAACAGCCCGTTGGTTTGTTGAAAGTTTGGGGGCAGCAATCAACCGCGGTTTAATTTTGCTAAACGTATCGCAATGCCCTGGCGGCATGGTGGAGCAGGGCCGGTACGAAACCAGCAAGGTATTAGCCGATATTGGGGTTATAAGTGGCGGTGATATTACCTTGGAGGCAGCCATTACTAAGCTTATGTTGCTGCTGGCCGAGTATGATATAGAAGGAACACGAGCGCGAATCGGAGTTTCTCTGGCTGGTGAAATGGCATAAAAGAATGGCGGAGAGAGCGGGATTCGAACCCGCGTTACCCTTTCAGGTAAACACACTTTCCAGGCGTGCTCCTTCAACCACTCGGACACCTCTCCAAAAAAGCCCCGCAAAGAAATGGATTAATCTTTCCCTTTCAAATACTGCCAGCCAAACGTTTTGTCATGTTAAGCCAACATGAAATGGCCAATAAAATGATTTACGCCCCGGTGCAAGATGATTTCAAGCCCTTTCCAAGTAACTTTTAAGAAATAAAAAATTAACGCCAGACAAGAATTAAACAAAATCAAATTTTGCGTGACTAACGGACGTAATTTGAATTCTATGGCAGAAAGCAGAAGGGCACAGAATAGAATTTTAGTTTTTTTTTTAAAATCTTGTTTGGGATTAATCAAAACCTTTAAATTTGGCCACTTCAAGTATTATCTAAACCTTAAACCATGAAAAAATTACTTTCGATTTTTGCGTTAATCGGGGTGCTTGCTTTCAGCACCACACAGGCTTACACCCAGGATTCCCAAGGCGCAACCACTGAAGAGGCATCAGGTGACTCAGCCTCATTTCAACAACAGATTAAAAACAAATTTATTGAGGGTGGCCCTACCTTTATGTGGCCAATTCTTATCTGTTTAATCTTAGGCTTGGCAATTTCTATTGAAAGAATTATTACCCTTAACCTGGCCACCACCAATACCAAAAAATTATTGGGGCAAATTGAAGATGCCTTAGCCAAAGGTGGAATTGAAGCTGCCAAAGACGTTACTAAAAACACACGTGGCCCAGTTGCTTCTATTTTTACTCAGGGGCTTATGCGCTCATCAGAAGGAATTGAAATGGTTGAAAAATCGATTGTTTCGTATGGTGGTGTGGAAATGGCCCGCTTGGAGCGTGGTCTTATCTGGGTATCGTTGTTTATTTCACTCGGCCCCATGCTTGGTTTCTTTGGTACTGTAATCGGGATGGTGAACGCCTTCGATGCGATTGAAGCAGCCGGTGATATTTCGCCTCAGGTTGTTGCTGGTGGTATGAAAACAGCCTTGATCACAACAGTAGGTGGTTTGATTGTGGGTATGGTACTTCAAACACTTTATAACTACTTGGTATCGAAAATCGACAGCCTGGTTAACTCAATGGAAGATGCTTCTATTGCATTAGTGGATATTCTGGTTAAGCACAAACTATCTAAATAAGCATAACTATGGATAGTATAGATATTGGATTATACGTAATGTTCGCCTTCTTCTTAGTGGCCGTTATAGCAGCAATCGTGTTACCCTTAATAAATGCCCTTAAGTCACCCAAAGGTTTACTTAAATCAATGGCTGGCGTGGTGGTTTTGGTAGTAGTATTCCTGATTGCTTATGCGGTATCAGATGGGAGTGTAACACCACGTTATGTAATGGCAGGTGTAGATGAGTCTTCTTCAAAACTGATCGGAGCCGGGCTTACTGTATTTTATATAGTTTTTATAATAGCCGCTGTAGGCGTTATATTTTCAGAAATCAATAAAGCACTTAAGTAATGGCACGATCAACACCAGAAATCCCGAATGCATCTATGGCTGATATAGCCTTCTTGTTGCTCACGTTCTTTCTGGTTACCACTACCATTCCAAACAACAAAGGCTTAAGCATTGCGCTACCACCACCACCGGAAGCAAACCCTCCGGAAGATGTGAAAATTCAGGAGCGCAACATGTTTAAAATTCAGATAAACTCATCCGATGCCCTCCTGATTGAAGGGGAGCCCCGGGAGGATATCCGGACTTTAAAAGATGAGATTAAAGCCTTCATACTAAACAATGGAAAAGATCCTTCAAGTTCTGATAATCCGGAAAAAGCCATTGTTTCGTTTAAAACGGATAGAGGTACCAGTCATAAACGGTTTATTGAATTATTGGATATTGTGCAGGCCGCTTACTACGACATCTACGCTGAACAAGCTGGTGTTTCGAATGCTGAATTCAGAGCGGCAGCTTCAGACTTGTCTATACCCTCTAACAAGGCTATCTACGAGAAAGGACGTGCCGGAATACCGCTCAATATTTCAATTGCTGATCCAACCAAAGTTGGTAACTAACTTAAACTCATAAAGAGTATGGCAAAATTTAAGAAAAAGACGAATGTGAAGCAGGATATACCAACCTCTTCCATGCCAGATGTGGTTTTCATGCTGTTGTTTTTCTTCATGGTTACAACAGAAATGAGAAAGACTTCTTTAGAGGTTAAGCAGCAAATTCCGAAAGCTACCCAGCTTCGTAAGCTAATGCGCAAGTCACTGGTGGCCAACTTGTATGTAGGCGAGCCAACCAAAGTGCAGCAATATGGTAAAGAGCCTAAAATTCAGGCCGATGATCTGTTTATTGATACCAAGGATATTATACGTTGGGTAAATGAACAGAAAGCAAAGTTGGATGAAGTAGAGCGCGATCAGATTACCGTGTCGTTAAAGGTTGATAAAGATGCCAAACGCGGCCTGATTGCCGATATCGAAACAGAGTTGAGAAAAGCAAATGCACGAAAGCTTTTATACTCAACCCTGGAAGATAACGATCAGAACTAAAAATTTAAAGTAACCAGTATAATAGCCTTCTGAAAAATCAGGAGGCTATTTTTTTATGCAGGAATCAAATAGCCGAAATACCAAACTTATCAATGCCTGGTGCATGTACGACTGGGCAAACTCGGTGTATAACCTGGTAATAACCACTACCTTTTTCCCAATTTATTTTGCAGGCATTACCAAATCGGCTTATGGCGAAAACACAGTGCCTCTGTTGGGCCGTACTTTTAAAAACACTGCCTTGTATGATTATGCATTGGCAACTGCGTATTTTATTATCGCAATAGCGTTACCGGTTTTATCATCTGTGGCCGACTCGCGCGGCAACAAGAAAAAGTTTATGCAGTTTTTCACCTGGTTAGGTGGATTGGCTTGCGTTGGGCTTTTCTGGTTTAAAGGTGTGCAGCCATCTGTAGGCTGGGGATTATTCTGCTTTATGATGGCAGCCATGGGTTACATAGGCAGCCTGGTGTTTTATAATTCATACCTGCCAGAAATAGCACCACCCCAAGACCGCGATTGGATAAGCGCCCGTGGTTATTCAATGGGCTATGCGGGCAGTGTATTGTTGCAAATAATTGGCTTTGGGTTGGTGCTCTACTTTAGTGCGCAAGGCGATGAAACATCGGGGCCGCGCTATACATTTTTATTGGTGGGTTTGTGGTGGGTCGGATTTGCGCAATATACCTTCAGGTATTTGCCCGAAACATCCGCACCCCAAAAGAAGCCTTTGAGCGAGGTACTACAAGCAGGTTTTATTGAATTGCGAAAAGTGTGGAAGGAAGTGAAGCACATGAAGCTGTTAAAATGGTTTTTGGTTGCATTTTTCTTTTACAGCATGGGCGTGCAAACCGTTATGCTGGCAGCAACTTTATTTGGTAGCCAGGTACTGGGTTTGCCTGCCGATAAATTGATAATTACAGTTGTATTGATACAATTGGTAGCTATACCGGGTGCAATGCTAATGTCTTACCTATCGGGTAAATCGGGTAACTTACCGGTATTGATGGGAGTGGTTTTGTTTTGGATATTGGTTTGTGTGGCTGCATACCAGGTGGCAACTCTCAAAGAGTCAGGCATTGGCGTGGAGTTTCATTTTTATGGATTAGCGGTGGCTGTAGGATTGGTGATGGGTGGCATTCAATCGTTAAGCCGAAGCACCTACAGTAAATTAATGCCGGAGACAAAAGACACTGCTTCCTTTTTCAGTTTTTATGATGTAACCGAAAAGATTGCCATTGTTATAGGCATCTTTAGTTTCGGCTATATCGATGAAGTATTTGGAATGAAAAACTCGGTATTAGCCCTCATAGTTTTTTTTGTACTGGGGCTATTGGCTCTTTTAATAGCCAAAAAACATTCGCGTACAGTTCAGTAGCGAAGGTGTTTCACCGTCATGCCGTTGTTAATCAGTTGCTTCAACGATTCAATTCCGATTTTAAGATGTAAGTCCACATAGCTGGTAGTAACTACTTTATCACTCGCTTCGGTTTTAATTCCTTCCACAACCATGGGTTGGTCTGATACAAGCAACAATGCCCCGGTTGGGATTTCATTATAAAAGCCGGTAGAAAAAATAGTAGCCGTTTCCATGTCGATGGCCATAGCCCGGATTTTGATGAGGTAATCTTTAAAGTCCTCATCCCATTCCCACACCCTGCGGTTGGTGGTATAAACGGTACCCGTCCAGTAATCTTGGTTGTTATCACGAATAGTTGTTGAAATGGCTTTTTGTAAGGCAAAGGCCGGGAGGGCTGGTACTTCTGCCGGGAAGTAGTCGTTTGAGGTACCTTCGCCACGAATGGCAGCAATAGGCAGTATAAAATCGCCCAGATCATTCTTCTTTTTAAGACCGCCACACTTTCCTAAAAAAAGGCATGCCTCGGGCATTATAGCCGTAAGACAATCCATTATTGTGGCTGCATTGGGGCTGCCCATTCCAAAGTTAATAATGGTAATACCACCGGCTGTAGCACTGCGCATGGCTCTGTCCGTTCCCATCACTTCCACATCGTGCCACTCGGCAAATTTCTTTACGTAGTTATCGAAATTGGTAAGCAAGATGTAGCGGCCAAAATCTTCCAGTTTTACGCCCGTATAGCGGGGTAGCCAGTTTTCTACAATTTCCTGTTTTGATTTCATAGTAGGAGTAGATTATGAAGTGTGTAACAATAACTCAAACGAATTAATTTTAACGCGTGTATAAATTAAACCTTCCCGAATTTAACATCGCCTTGCGCAAAGAACAGGGAAAAGTTTGGATTTTTGACATCATTCGAAAAAAGTATGTGGTGTTAACCCCTGAAGAATGGGTGCGGCAGCATTTCATTCATTATCTGATTAATGAACTGGCTTACCCCAAAGCACTATTTAAAGTAGAACGCGGATTAACCTACAACAAACTTCACAAACGCTCGGATATCATCATTCACGATCGCACCGGCAAACCCTGGATGTTGGTAGAATGCAAAGCACCTGAAATTAAACTAACCCAAAAAGCATTTAACCAGGTAGCTGTTTATAACATGACGGTTGGTGCCCGCTATGCAGCGGTTACCAACGGTATGGTCCATTATTGCTTTGAAACTACTTCCCAACCTGGCTCGGAAGTTCAGTTCCTTCAGGCGTTTCCAAAATTTGCAGATTAAAGAACTTCCTGCACGTTGGTATATGGAAGATTGAATGCATCGGCAACAGCCTTGTAAACAACTTTTCCTTGCACCACATTAAGTCCTTTTAACAAATCATCATTTTCCTTACATGCTTTTTTCCACCCATTATTGGCAAGTTTTAATGCGTAAGGCAACGTAGCATTTGTTAAAGCCAGTGTTGATGTATAAGGCACTGCACCGGGCATATTTGCTACGCAGTAATGCACAATATCATCAATAATGTACGTTGGATCTTCGTGTGTGGTTGGTTTGCAGGTTTCAATACATCCACCCTGATCAACGGCCACATCTACCAGTACAGTACCGGGCCGCATGGTTTTTAACATATCACGGGTAATAAGTTTTGGGGCTTTTGCACCAGGAATCAATACCCCACCTACAATCAAATCGGAAGTTTTAACCAATTCGCGCAGCACATAATCGTTGGAGGCCATGGTGTGAACATTTTTTGGCATAACATCATCAAGGTAGCGCAGGCGGTTCAAATTTACATCGGTAATAACTACATCGGCACCCATGCCGGCTGCAATTTTAGCAGCATTGGTTCCAACTACACCGCCACCTAAAATCAAAACTTTGGCTGGCATTACACCGGGTACGCCACCTAATAAAATGCCGCGGCCCTTCAACGGTTTCTCTAAGTATTTGGCACCTTCCTGAATGGCCATGCGGCCTGCTACTTCCGACATGGGCACCAGCAACGGCAGGCTTCTGTCAGGACGCTCAACCGTTTCATACGCTAAGCAAATGGCACCGGTTTTAATCATCGCATGCGCCAATGGTTCGTACGATGCAAAGTGAAAGTAAGTAAACACCAATTGATCTTTGCGGATAAGACTATACTCTTGCTCAATGGGTTCTTTAACTTTTATAATCATCTCGGCTATATCAAAAACTTCTTTAGCTGTTGAAAGAATTTTTGCGCCCGCGCCCTTGTATTCTTCATCTGAAAAACCGCTGCCATCGCCCGCTTTGGTTTGCACATAAACAGTATGTCCTTTCCGTATAAACTCTTGTGTTCCGGCAGGTGTAACAGCTACGCGGTTTTCGTTGTTTTTAATTTCTTTTGGTACGCCAATGATCATATCAGGTAATTTTTAAATATTTCAGTACTATTAGATATGCAATTTAAAATTGCTTCGCAAAGATAACATTCGTACACGATTGCAAAATGCTATGAGATGCCCATCAACTTAAATGAAGCCTAAGATTCTCAACTAACAATGGGCATTCCATTGGTGATAGTGGAAATTCTGCGAAATGCGCGTAATCAATAAATTGGAAATCAATTATTTAGAAAATAGATCAGATGAATAAGAATTCGATGTACGCTTTTTATGGCTCGTTGCGCAGGGGCATGGCATTACATAAAAAGTTTGAATCTGAGCTGCAATATAAGTTTAGTATGTGGTTGCCTGGTTACGAATTGTATTCGCTCGGGCCTTATCCGTGTGCTGTGCAAACACAAAACATGAGTAATAAAATTCTGGTTGAGGTGATGCAGGTTACAAACCCGGATGTTGCCCAACAAATTTTTGATATTGAAATCAACGCAGGTTATTTCTATCGGGATATTCAAATCAAAAATGAGCTTATTGGTATTTATCTATACAAACAACCAGCAAATAATTCTAAAGTAATTGGTGGCGATTGGGTGACATTCTTTGGCGAACAAAGTAAATAGCCTGATTTTATACCGTAAAAATTTAAGACTTTGTCCCCTCCTTTGTTTTTCCCTATTTTTACCCATAACCAAACTGGAATTTCGAGGTGGCGCAAACAAAAACTTTGGTTACTGGATTATCAGAAAAGAAGGTAGCTGCAATTCTTGCTGATTATCGACTTGCCTGCGAAAGCCGCGAGGCCAGCTTGCTGGGTCGCAAAGAAGTTTTTATGGGCAAGGCTAAGTTTGGAATTTTTGGCGATGGCAAAGAACTGGCTCAAATTGCGATGGCTAAAGTATTTCGGGCGGGCGATCATCGGGCCGGTTATTATCGCGATCAAACCTTTATGCTCGCCATTGGTGAGTTAACCCTGCAACAATACTTTGCACAGCTCTATGCACATACCAGCGTGGAGGCCGATCCTGCCTCAGCAGGCCGATTAATGAACGGCCACTTTGCTACACGCATGATCGATGAACAAGGTGCTTTCAAAAATCTGGCCCAAATAAAAAACAGTAGTTCTGATATTTCGCCAACGGCCGGGCAGATGCCACGCCTGGTAGGTCTTGCTTATGCATCCAAACTTTTTAGAAATAATCCCGAACTGGCGGCCTATACAGAATTAAGTACAGCCGGAAATGAAATAGCATTTGGTACAATAGGAAATGCTTCCACATCCGAAGGTCATTTTTTTGAGGCAATTAATGCAGCGGGTGTTTTACAAGTACCCATGTTGGTTTCGGTGTGGGATGATGAGTATGGTATTTCCGTTCCGGCCGAATACCAAACAACCAAAGGCAGTATCTCAAAAATTTTAGCAGGCTTTCAACGAACCAAAAATGAAAAAGGCTACGAAATTTTTACGGCTAAAGGGTGGGATTACCTTTCGTTAATTAATACTTACGAAAAGGCAGAAAAAATATGTCGCGAAGAACATGTACCTGTGCTGGTGCATATTACCGAGATGACGCAGCCACAAGGTCATTCCACTTCGGGCTCACACGAGCGCTATAAGTCGAAAGAGCGATTAGCGTGGGAGGTAGAGTTCGATTGTATTCGGAAACTTCGTCAATGGTTAATTGAAAATGGTGCAGCAACTGCTGACGAGTTGGATGAAATTGAAAAGAGTGCCAAAGCAACGGCACGCACAGCTAAAGAAGCCGCTTGGAAAGATTTTAATAAGGATATTCAGAAAGCGCAGAAAGAGCTAGAACAAATATTAAACGAAGCTGTAATTGAACAACCCTCCATAGAAGATACGTTGCTGGAACTTCGTAAAACAATCAATCCATTGCTAATGGATGCTGTGAAAGCTGCGCGTAAAGCAGCACGGTTGCTCCGAAACAGTTCTTCAGAAGTTCGAAACAAATTGGTGGCGTGGATTAAAACATCAGAAGAAAAAAATTTCGATCGCTTTAGTTCTTATCTGCATAGTCAATCGCAGTGGTCTGCATTAAAAGTTAATCCAATCGCTCCGGTATATAACGATAATTCACCACTAGTGGATGGTCGCGAAATTCTGCAGGCTTGCTTTCGCAATGCATTACAACGCGATCCGAAAGTATTAGCGTTTGGTGAAGATGTTGGAAAAATCGGAGATGTGAATCAAGGCTTTGCCGGACTACAGCAACAATTTGGTGAATTGCGGGTAACGGATACTGGTATTCGTGAGTGCACTATTATTGGGCAGGGAATTGGAGCCGCTTTGCGCGGCCTACGACCAATTGCCGAAGTTCAATACCTCGATTACTTACTCTATGCCCTGCAAACACTATCGGATGATCTGGCCTGTTTACAATATAGAACCAAAGGCGGACAAAAAGCACCATTGATTGTACGAACCCGGGGGCACAGATTAGAAGGTGTATGGCACGCAGGTTCACCTATGGGCATGATGCTGCATTCGCTGCGCGGTATGTTTATTTTGGTACCCCGCAACATGACGCAGGCAGCCGGATTTTATAATACCCTTCTGCAATCAGACGATCCGGCCATAGTTGTAGAGTGTTTGAACGGGTATCGTTTAAAAGAAAAACTGCCCGCAAATATTGGTGAGTTTACCTTGCCGCTAGGCGAACCGGAAATACTAAAACAAGGTACAGACATAACCGTGGTAACGTATGGTTCAATGTGCCGTATTGTAATGGAAGCAGCAGGTGAATTGGAGGCAGTTGGTATTTCGTGCGAGGTGATAGATGTACAAACACTATTACCTTTCGATTTAACCCAAACAACTTTAAAATCGATTAAGAAAACCAACCGGGTCTTGTTTGCCGATGAAGATGTACCCGGAGGAGCCACTGCGTTTATGATGCAACAGGCAATGGAGGTTCAGGGTGCCTATCAATTCTTAGATGCCATGCCACGCACATTAACTGCGAAAGAGCATCGGCCAGCGTATGGTTCTGATGGGGATTATTTTTCGAAGCCTAACGCGGAGGATGTGTTTGATGCTGCCTATGCCATAATGCAGGAGTGTGATCCGGAAAAATTTCCGAACTTATATTAAAGTAAAAGCCTTATAACCATTCTTAAAAGGTTATTTCCGGAGTTTCGATTACGTTACTTTTATTCAGTGCTCTGTCTGTGATCTGAATGCGAAACTTAAGGGTTTTAAGGCTGAACTGCGCCCGAAAGGCGGGTGATCCAATGCCAAACCGGATGCGCCCTTCCATGGGCGAACCGGGCCTGTCAGTGAACAACACCGGGAACCGGCCATTGTAGGTAATGCCACAATTAGGAAAATCAAATTCTTTTGTGAAATCAAATTCACTAAAAGTACCGTTTGGATTTTTTACCAGAAAATCGATGTCAAAATTGTGGTGGTTTGAATTTAATTCATAATAGGAAGTATCAACTACAACACCATTATTGCGCAGAATTTCCCAGTTGGTGCAATTAAAGGGTTTTTGGAATGCCGGTAAATTCGAATAGTTGGGATTGTTTACTTTATCGTGATAAGTAATGCGCGATCGATCTGGCTTAAGAATTACAAACTTACTATTGAAACACAACGAAGGTTTGCTACAAGCTACACCGGTATCCACAATGCCATACTCGCCCGTTTCGGTATTCTGATATAGATCATGAATCTTGTTGTTGAAGCAAATCTGGTTGTTATCAGAATTTAGCGTGCATCGGGTTTCGGAACTTTGCAGCCCCAAATCACCATCGCCATCCGTAAAGTTTATGAAAAAAATCAGCGAGTCGATTCCATCCACCCGTTTGTAGATCATATTTTCAAATTCGATGCGGGGCTCAACAGGAAATTCCGGTGGAGTAAAACAAGATGCAACCAAACCCAAGATTCCTGCCAATAACGCCAACTTAATTACTCTCATTTTTTACCTTTATCACTTGTAAAGTAAACAACACCTGAACATATTCAAAAGTTTTGAAGCCGGTTTGTACGCTGTTAACGCCAACAGCTTTGAAGATATTGCAATCCGCTTATTCCGCTTACAAGCCGAAAATAACCCGGTTTATAAGCAGTATCTTAAAAATCTGAAGGTAAAACCAGACCTCATCAAGCACCTGAACCAGGTTCCGTTTCTCCCTATTGCTTTTTTCAAAACCCAAACAATACAAACTGGTAACTGGAATGCCGAAACGGAATTTAGCAGCAGTGGAACAACAGGGTTACAAACCAGCCGCCATTTGGTTGCCAACCTTAACTTTTACCTGCAGCATACGGTAAAAACATTTGAACAGTTTTACGGCCCGTTGCAGCAATATCATGTTCTGGCTTTACTACCGGCTTATTTGGAGCGCAAGGGATCATCGCTTATAACGATGATTGACCACTTTATCCGCGGCAGCGAATCGGAACATTCCGGATTTTATTTATACAACCACGATGAACTTGCGCGAAAAATTGAGGCTTTACAGTCTGGTTCGCGTAAAATTTTGCTGTGGGGTGTGTCGTTTGCTTTGCTGGATCTTGCCGATAAGTTTGAACTTGATTTGAGCAAGGCACTGGTAATGGAAACCGGAGGTATGAAAGGACGAAGGCAGGAAATAACCAGACAGGAATTGCATACCTTTTTGAACCAAAGGTTTAATACTGCAGTTATACACTCCGAGTACGGGATGACTGAACTTTTGTCACAGGCTTATTCCACCGGTAGTGGTTATTTCAGGTTATCCCCGTGGATGAGGGTAATGGTGAGGGAAATAAACGACCCGTTTAATTATGTTAAGGGTAAAGCAGGGGGCATAAATGTAGTGGACCTGGCCAATTTTAGCACCTGTGCTTTTATAGAGACTCAGGACTTGGGGAAAACGATTGAACCTGGTGAATTTGAGATTCTGGGCCGAATAGACAATAGCGATATGCGCGGTTGTAATTTGTTAGTTGAGTAGTCGATTTTGTCGATAAACAGCATTTTTGGTACATCCCGTTTGGATGATTTTAAAAGAATGATATTTTTGTTGCTTTAAAACCACTGGTTATGAAGAAAATTCTCGCTTTTGCAGCTCTACTTGCTTTTCTTACTTCGTGCAGCCAATATACCTGCCCCACGTATAGCAAGAAAGAAGTGAAAAAACCTACCGAAAGCCGTATTTAAAGGCTACAGGTACTTTTTTACTTCGTTGGACTTGATAGTCGGTCCATCACTCATTATTATTAGTCTCTCAACCACATTTCGCAATTCGCGAATGTTGCCTGTCCAATTATGTGCTTTTAGCAGGGCCAAGCCTTCTTTATCAATATCTTTTTTCTTGCTGCCGTATTCCTGCGCTATATCGGTCAGAAATTTTTCAACTAATAAGGGAATGTCTTCAACGCGATCGTTAAGGGCCGGAACCTTAATGAGAATTACTGAAAGTCTGTGATACAAGTCTTCCCGAAAACGGTTTTCAGTAATTTCTTTCTTCAAATCTTTATTGGTGGCGGCAACAACACGCACGTTTACTGAAATATCTTTTTCGCCACCCACGCGGGTAATTTTATTTTCTTGTAAGGCCCTCAATACTTTGGCTTGGGCTGCCGCACCCATATCACCTATTTCGTCCAGGAACAATGTGCCACCTTCGGCCTGTTCAAATTTTCCCAGCTTTTGTTTAATGGCCGATGTAAAAGACCCTTTTTCATGTCCGAACAATTCACTCTCGATTAATTCCGATGGAATGGCAGCACAGTTTACCTCGATAAATGGGCCTTGGTTGCGTGCGCTTTGTTCGTGAAGTTGACGGGCCACCAGTTCTTTACCGGCACCATTTGGCCCCGTAATCAAAACACGAGCCTCCGTTGGTGCCACTTTTTCAATCATTTGTTTTACTTCGGCCAGGCTGGCTGAGTTGCCGATAATTTCATATTTACCTGATACTTTCTTTTTTAGAATTTTTGTCTCCTTTACAAGATTATTCTTATCAAGTGCGTTGCGGAGTGTAATCAATAACCGGTTGAGATCGGGCGGTTTTTGCAGAAAATCGTAAGCACCCAGTTTGGTTGCGTCAACGGCAAGTTCGGTACTGCCATGTGCTGAAATCATAATGAAGGTGGCGGGGTTGCCTTTTGCTTTGGCTTGTTGCAATACTTCCATGCCATCTACTTTAGGCATTTTTACATCGCAGAAAACAATATCGTAGGCGGTGTTTTCCAACATGGATAACCCTTCCTGGCCATCTTTGGCTTCATCTACCTCTAACTTTAGTTCTTTTTGGTCTTTCAGAATATCTTTTAATACAGCGCGAATGCTGGCTTCGTCTTCAATCAGTAAAACTTTTGGCACAGGTAAGTTGGTTTTAGTATCGCTAATAAATGTGTTTAAAAAAATGCAAGCCTGTAAGCCGGGTTCTGTATTACACCCCGATTGTTATCAGGATGTAACGCTTATCATTTATCTGGTTCTGATGTTGCCATCAGAATCTAGCAGCCTACCCAATCACATCAGCTTGCGCTATTAGCGAGCAGCTAACCACTTGCGTGAACGTGACCTATTTGGCCTTTCAACTCGTAAGGTTTGCCATGCCCTTGATGTCGCCATCAAAGCGGTGGGCTCTTACTCCACCTTTTCACCTTTTCCCAATCCCGACAAGTCAGAACCGGGTAGTTTGTTTTCTGTGGCACTTTCTGTTATGCCTTGGCGGCACACCTTCCTGTTAGGAAGTACGATGCTCTGCGTTGCCCGGACTTTCCTTCCCGATAGCTATCGGGACGATAAGCCGGCTTGCAGTTGCAAAGGTACTGATTGAACCCGAAATCAACTTAATGTTTAATGAATGTCTGAATCGGTAAGTTTATGTTCGTATTGATCGGCCAGGTTGGCAACCTCCTGCAGCATTTCTGTTAAGGTATTTTCGGTGGTGGTTTCAACTGCCGCAACCGCTTCTAATTGAAGGTAATTTTCATTCACAATAAACCGGCAATAATTAAAATGAGCAGCTTGTTCCAGTAGTGCTTTGTAATCGATGTTTGTTTTAAGTGCGCACACTTTTGATGTAAGCGCAATTAAACTCCGGTTGTACAACTCATTCTTTTTTACAGTGCCAATAACGGTTTGAAACCGGTTGCCCGATACAGGCATGATAATGATGGAGTGGTTTGGATCGTATTGTGTAAACTGACCACCAATCTGGTCGGCATACTTTTTCATAAAGGCAGTAAGGTCCATAGATATTCGTGGTTAGGTAAACCGAAGGTAATGAAACTAACCGAAATCAGAAATAAAACCAATGCCCCTGCATCTTGCCATTGGAGAATTCTAATGTTGGTGCAGGCAAGCGTACCATATTGACTATAAAAATCAATGTATTGAGGGTTTTATTTCTGGATTTGAATGCCGTTAAATCAAAATCAAGGCCCAGAAAAAATTTGCGATAGGGGTAATAGCCGGCTTGTTGATTACTGGCATCGTTGGCATAAACCATACCTTCGGCTCCATAACCAATGGCAAGATTTAACCATTTGGGAAATGGTATAAACTTATTCATATCAACCGATAACCAGTGTGATTGCCCGTTGTAATCTTTTAATATCTCTTCGGCTAAACCATTGCCCAACAATGTTGGCCGCACTGCAGCATAGTGTGTTCTGTGAAATGAAAATTTGGGATAAATACGGGTTTCGTTCCAAAGCACTTGCTGGCCCCAGTATAAACCAGTGCCAACTGCATTGGCGGCTACATCTGATACAGAAGCTCCATAACCTTCTGAAAATCCATCCAACACTTCGATGGATGACATAATGCCAAAGCTTACCAACGCTCCGATGCGATCTGATTTTTGTTTGTTGATTCCGCTCCATTGCCAAATGGCAGAGCTAATGGCTGATACCTGGTAGGCTGAAAACGTATGTCCCAGTTTATCCATCTGCTTCCATTCGCGGGCATCATTAAAAAAGCGAAACGATTGACGGCTGTTCTGGCTATACCAGGCAGCACTTAAAGCTACCATACTTCCGGTATAGGCTGTGGTAGAACCTAGTATTACAATGCGTTGTCTTTTTTTAAAATTGAACTGTACAGTATCCTGTGCACACACAGATTGTGCAAGTGCAAGCACCACACAACACCATAAAAATTTAGTCCGATTCATCCGGATTTTCTTCGTCAGGGATAAGATTAAGTTGTTTGCGTCTGCGTTCGCGTGTGGTGCGTAACAAGTCTCTTATGTGGTTAAAGCTTTGAGTGTGCAATAAGCTAACACCTGTGGTAACGGCTGCCTGGGTACCCAGGGTGTTGGTTAGTTGATTGAAGTTAGACCGGCTGTACATTTTTACTTTAAACTTGCCATCGGGTGTAAGCATATAATCGATAGTCCAATCACCAATCATATTGGCTACGTCCGATTGGTTGGTTTGATTACCAAAGGTACCATCGCGTGTAACACGCAGGCGTCCGTTCAAAAACGAATAGGAGAGTCGTAACTGAAATGTATTAAAAGCCTCCTGATCCATAGCGCCAATGTCCAGATCAATTTCAAGGTTTTGATCTACCTGGGTAAGCCAATAGCTTAGTTGATTGGAGAGCAACTCGCTTACACTGTTTGAAATAGAACCACTGGTGCTAAAGGCATCGTGTGGTGAAAATCTTCTTAGAATGATAAGGCTAAATACCTGGCGCTTTAGTTCCTGTTCGTCAAGCTTGGCCTTAAATGCTTTAAATGCAAAATTAAGTTGCACATTGGTTCCGTTATCGGCACTAACATTATCGGGTAAATTTTTTGCATCAATATCAAAGTTAATTTGAGGTGAAAGCATGGGGCCATCCAGGGTTAGTAATACTTCAACTGGGTACTTTCTTCTTACCTGGGCCGAGGTTTGGGTTTCTTCACTTTGATCGGGCAAGATCGGCCCAAGCGAAGCCATTTGCCGATAGCTGGCTTTAAGATCCAATACACCGGCATACGGATCGCCATACCAGCTTATGCGACTGCCTTTGGTAATGGTAAATTCTTTATTGATAATATCATATAGAGTAAAGTTGTAGTATCCTTGTTCAAACTCATACAGGCCAAACATATTAAACTCACCTTTGGTATCTATTTGTAATTTGATATCGCCCCGGCCATATCCGCGAATAATATCACCGGCTTTAATGTCGAATATTATTTCAGTGTAGGCATCGGGTGTAATGTCTAAGTTCAGATCGAGTATGATGCCAGTGGGCTCGCTGTCGGGTGGCCGGTTCGGTTTCTGTTCAGCAAGCTGAACAGTATCCTTAAAGTGAATAAAATTTATAAACTCACTTTTTTCTACCGACTCGGAGCCGCTGATTGGAATAAAAACGCGTGTGTTCTTTGCTGTGCGGGCTGTAGCCGAAATTTTCATATTGTTTAGCGGGCCAAGCATATTCAGGTTACCGGTTCCATAAGCCTGGCCATAGAACAGGCTATTGTCTTTACTGGTTGTATTCAGCAATTGCAAGTTGGTGAAGGAAGCATCTAAGTTTATTCGGAAACGGGAATAGTTGCGATGGGTAAGGAATCCATCCAGCACACCTTTGTTTTTTAACCCATCGTAAAGTGTAAAATCGTTGAAGATGATTTTAGTAGGAGTCATGGCCAGGGTGCCATCAAACGTATAGAGCGTTTTGAGGTAGTCGATCATGATTTGGCCACGTGTAATTTTGCCTTCGCCTTGTATAAGCGGTTGCGAAAAATTTCCGGTAATCTGATACTTGCCGGTTAGCGTGCCACCCATTTTCGAAAAAATTCCTTTCAGAAACGGTTCAACAATTTTTAAATCGGTTTCTTCCAGTGTAGCACTAATAAATAGCGGGCTTTTTTTGTCGGCCGGATTATAATTTCCGGCAAGGTTCAGGGTTCTGAGGTTAAGTCGGTCTATATAAAAATCGATCAGGAATTGATCAATTTCACGATCCCACAAGGTAGTGCCTGTTACATCGCCCACTAAAAAATTATCCACTTCCAGATTTTTAATGGTTACGTTGTTTTGCATGGCAAATTCGGTGTAGAGGCCTTTTACTTCGATATAGCCATCAACTATGCCGCCTAATTCTGATGGGCTGATGGAGTTAAGAATAGTTAAATCAAAATTTGAAAGTGTGAGCACCAGGGGCTCGGAGGCATCACTTGATATGGAGCCGTTTAAAAGTGCCGATTCGTTTTGGTTAAATAGCCTGAGGTTGTGAATTCGCCATTCGCTGCCTTTAACCAAGGTATAGTTTTCAGAATCTATTTGCCACGATTTTTCAAGAACGTGCAGGCGCGAGGGTAGTACTTTGATTCGGGTACTATCAGCCAGAAAATCAATTTCTGATTGCAGCCTTACGTAATTACTCGTTCCTTCCTGATCAAAATCTAAACCTACATCAATGTGGTTTTCGTCCCACACGGCTTCAGCAAAAAGTTGTTTGGTTGAAAAGTTTGAAGCGAGTTGCTGGCGTTGAGATTGAACCGACAATACAGCCAGTACTTTGGTGCTATCGCGAATTTTTGAACCAGAGAATTCAATTTCATTATCGAGGAAATATTTTCCGTTGTAGGTTACCGAATCAATTCGCGAGTAGGCAACCAGGCGCGATGTGTAGCCATTGGTAAATGAGCCTTCAATATTGCTTTCGTTCGAAACTGAAACAGGTTGATTAATCAAACTTAGCAGCGGGTTAATATTTTTAAGATTGAGGGCGAAGTTAACTTGGTAATCCTGGGTGGCTTTTGGTTTTTTGGAATAGTAGCTTTCTATTTCATCTTTATTGTTACGAAGATTTAATTGAAACTCATGACTCAGCTTTTGTAAATCGCTGAATAGTGATGAAAAGTAAAACGCTCCGGTTAGGGTTGCATCTGCAAAGGAACTGTGCAAACTTAGGTTACGAATATTATTGTTAACGGAAGATTGTAAATATACGGTATCAATATCCATGGATCGGCCATTGAATTCTATGTGGCTGCGTGCCAATTGTGCGCGGCCAAAGAGGCTATCCAGTTTAAGCCCCTTAATGTCAATGTCCACATTCGATTTTACAAAAAGTTCATCGCTTGTTAAGCCTATTGGTTTGGTAAGTAATGTGTCTAACTGTGCTTTTACCTTAATTACCTGCTGGCCTGATCGGATGTTAACACCACCAATTGCCCGCAACTGCAGGTTAGGATCGTCAATGGATACTATCCCATTCACAAGCTCGCTCGCAAAGCGGGCATCGGTAATAATATTAGTGTAATTGTAATGGCGAATACCAATAGATTGAATTTTACCGGCCAGGTTAAAATCTGCTGTTTCCTGTGTAAGTCCTTTTCCTTTTATGCGACCGCTTAAAGTTACTTTTTGAAACGTGCTTGTATCGCGTAGCATGAGCCCCAGATCTAACTGGTTAAGCGTAAGGTTACCACTATAAGTAGATTGATTTATGTATTGCGGATCAACTTTAAGGTTGATATCGGATATAATTTGACCAAAGGCACCTTTAAAATTTCCGTTGGCCACAAAGTCGTCAATAAAGCCGGTAAACTTTCCAATAAACTTGAAGCGCCCCAAGGGCTGCAATAGCGCGTTTATATTGCGGGGGAACAGAAATTCCAAATCGCCAATAAAAATGTTGCCCGATTTAAGGTCCAGGTTAATAAATGTTTCACTTATTACAGGAAGCCCATCCAATTGCAACTTACCAGCAACCTGAGTTTCGCCTAAGGCAAGTTCCATACTATTTAAGGTGAGGCGGTTAATACGGCCACTAACTTTGCTGGATACGGCTATAGGTTGCGGCAGTGGTTTAATGCCGGGTGTAAACAGCACCAAATCGGCTGGTTTAATAATACAATTGCGGAGGGAGGCTTTAAGTAAAACTTTGTTATTGAAATCATTGAGATCGGCAAGTGTCTTATACGAAAACTGAATGGTATCGCTTAAGGTACTTTCACCCACACGCGCACTCAGGTTATAAAAGTCCATTCCGGTTTGTGATAATCTAAAGAAGGTAGAAAAATTATGAACAGGAAGAGAGCAATTCTTTTCTTCGCCAATAAGTGTGTTTAGTTTCAGTTCAATGGTGTCGCCAATTACTTTAAAGTTGTTCGCCTGTGCTTCGTCAATAAAAAAATTAATATGGTTGTAATCGAAGGCATGTTTGATAGAATCTTTCTGGTCATCGTGTAGTTGAAATCCGGTTCGGTAAATAAGAATTTCGCCAATGTTAAGGTGCTTGGCAGCTCCGCCACCTCCTCCCGAAAATTGTTTGTTGATTTCGTTAATGAATAAATTTATGTTGATATCCCGTGTAGAGTCCTGTTCGGGGATTTTATAAAATCGAATGTCGGCATCTTCCAGAAAAACTGCATCCAGGTTTATGTTGTTATCGCTTAATAAGGAAGATAAACTGAAATTAACCAGGAGTTTACGAGACCCCAGCATGGTGTTTCCGGCCGGATCTGTTATGGTCAGGTCTTTTAGTTCAACACGATCGTACCAAACTACGTGTAAGCGGGAATAGTTGATTACAAAACCAGATACTTGTGAGAATTTATTTGTAAAGCGTTGTGCAATGCGTTTTTGAACGGCCGGTATTTGCAAAATAAAAAAGCTTCCAATTACCACTAACAACACGAAGTAGGTTGTGTAAAGCAACACACGCTTTAACCAGATAAAAACCCGATTTTTAATAACTTGCAATTTCATTTACCTAATAATGACACAACCCATAATCCTTGCCATTGAGTCTTCGTGCGATGAAACTTCTGCATCGATAATACAAGCCGGCAAGGTACTTAATAATGTAATTGCCTCACAAACAGTGCACCAGAAATATGGTGGGGTGGTGCCTGAGTTAGCTTCACGCGCACATCAACAGCAGATTTACTCGGTAGTAAACGAGGCCCTTACATCGGCTGGTATGCAAGTCCGTCAATTAAATGCAATTGCTTTTACACGTGGTCCTGGTTTGTTGGGTTCTCTTTTAGTTGGGGTTTCATTTGCTAAGGGTATGGCATTGGGGTTGCAAGTACCATTGCTCGAGGTAAACCACATGGAAGCACACGTGTTGGCTCACTTTATTGATGATCCCAGGCCAGCGTTTCCTTTTTTGTGTTTAACAGTAAGTGGCGGACATACGCAATTGGTAGTAGTGCACGATTATCTTAC
The DNA here is from genome assembly GCA_019638395.1 of Cyclobacteriaceae bacterium. Lineage (GTDB taxonomy): Bacteria > Bacteroidota > Bacteroidia > Cytophagales > Cyclobacteriaceae > ELB16-189. Next base: position 993,316 of record JAHBTX010000001.1, on the reverse strand, counting down.
CATGGAGGTGATTGGCGAAACCCGAGACGATGCCATTGGCGAAGCGTTCGATAAGGCCGCCAAGATGATGGACTTTCCTTATCCCGGTGGGCCACTGATTGATGCATACGCAAAGGAAGGAAACCCTAAAGCGTTTTCCTTTCCGCATACAGCTATTCCCGGCTTGGATTTTTCATTTAGTGGAATTAAAACAGCGTTTCTTTATTTTTTACGCGACAATAAAAAAACTGAACCGCGTTTTGTGGAGATAAATAAAAACGATATTTGCGCCAGCCTGCAAGCTCATTTGGTAAACATGGTTATGGAAAAACTAAAACTGGCTGTTGAGCAAACAGGCATTAACCATGTGGCAATTGCCGGAGGCGTAGCGGCAAACTCAGGGCTTCGAAAAAGCTTACAGATTCAGGCCGATCAAGCGGGTTGGAATGTGTTTATGCCAAAGTTTGAATATTGCACCGATAACGCAGCTATGATTGCTATAGCTGCACATTATAAATTTGTTGCCAAGCGTTTTGCATCTTTGGAAGTCGCACCTGCTGCGAACCTGGTAATTAGCGGATAAAAATTCTTTGTGTGAAAGCATTATTTAAGCCTGGAGATACAAAAGAATACCGGCTGCGTGTAACCGAGGCTGATTGCGCTGCTTTTCATGGTGCGGTAGTGCATCCGGTCTATGCTACGTTTGCATTAGCCCGCGACTTTGAATGGTCATCGCGATTATTTTTTTTGGAGATGAAAGAAGCTGATGAAGAAGGTGTGGGAACCATGCTTTCGATTGAACATACAGGAATGGCGCGGGTAGGTGAGGAAGTTTTGATTACGGCTACGGTGGAATTACTTAGAGAAACCGAATTAATTTGTACGATAGAAGCAACGTGTCAGGGCCGCATCATAGCCATTGGTAGAACAGGCCAAAAGATGCTGAAGAAGGAAAAACTATACAGGTTAATAAACAGATAGATGGCAGAGAAGCGTTTTTCAAATACAATCAACATACGCAATAAGCAGGCAACTTTTAATTACGAGTTGTTAGATAAGTTTATTGCCGGTATTGTGCTGCGCGGCACCGAAATAAAATCCATTCGCGAAGGAAAAGTGAATTTACAAGACGGATATTGCTATTTTAGCAAGGGTGAAATTTTTGTAAAAGGAATAAGCATTACTCCTTATGCGCAGGGTACTCATTATAATCACGAAGCAGGCCGTGAACGAAAGCTATTAATGAAACGGGCTGAACTAAATAAGTTGGAGGCAAAAGTAGAGGAAAAAGGACTTACGCTTATTCCCATCAGGTTATTTATAAATGATAGCGGGTTAGCTAAAGTTGAGATTGGATTAGGACGTGGTAAGAAAACGCATGATAAACGGGAGAGCATCAAAGAACGGGATGTGAAACGAGAACTAAACCGCATAAAGTTACGATAGTATGGACATACTGGGTTATGGTGTTTGCAGATTAGCCCTTGTACCAGTTCGGATGGGCCCGGAGGAGCACGCCCCCCAGGTAACACAGTTACTCTTTGGCGATCATTACGAATTGTTACGCGTGCATGATAAACACAGCCGGATTTACATTCGCATACACATGGATGGCATGGAGGGTTGGATAGATGCGGGCCATCATCATGGCATTACGCAAGATTATTTCGAGCAGATTAACCTTGCTAATTTTAAAATCACGACCGACCTCACCTGCAGCATTTTATACAAAAAAAGTCCGCTTACCATTTTGTTAGGAAGCATTGTACCAATCTCCAATTCAGAACTATTTAAAATGGAAGAACAGTTTGCATTTAATGGCGAATCAAAAAGCCTGGGGCAAAAGCGCGAGTTTGAGTTTGTGAAAACTATTGCTCAAAAATACCTAAACGCGCCCCAGGTAGCCGGAGGAAAAAGTCCGTTTGGAATTGATGCTTCCGGCTTTGTTCAAATGGTAATGAAGATTTCCGGATATCAGTTAAGCAGATTGCCCCAGCAACAAATTAATGAGGGACATAAGCTTCAGTCACTAGGGGAAGCCAAACCCGGTGATATTGCCTTTTTTAATGCAACCAAATCCGGTTTACATACAGGAATTATACTGGATGAAGACCGCATTATTCATGTGGATGGCAAGGTGCGCATTGATTATCTTAATGAAGATGGTATTCTGCGATTGGATACCAAAGTTTATACCCACCAACTTGTAGGCCTGCGTAGGCTTATAGCAGCTGCCTGAATGGCATTTGCTATTTGATAAACCCAAACTTTGGGTTTATATTTCACACTATGAATAATCGGGTATTGGTATTAAATCAAGACGACTCCCCGCTCATGGTTTGTTCAGTGGAACGTGCCTTTGTACTCGTTTACCTGAACAAAAGTGAATTGGTACGCCCTGCCAATGGATACCGGATTCATTCCATCACCCAATCGTTTCCCATGCCTTCGGTTATCCGGCTAAACCGGTATGTAAATGCCCCATATAAAGGAGTTAGCTTAACCCGACAAAACGTTTTTAAGCGCGATAATTTTGAATGCCAGTATTGCGGCACCCATAAAGACCTAACGCTCGATCATGTTCTACCCAGTTCGCGTGGGGGTGCGCATACCTGGACTAACTTAACTACTGCATGTAAACGGTGCAATGCAAAGAAGGGCGATTTTACACCAGAAGAAGCGGGTATGCCTTTAAGGCGCAAGCCTTATAAGCCTTCTTACTCTTTATTTCTGCGAGATGGAAATAATACCCATACCGAGTGGGATGATTATTTGGGATAATTATAGATCTTCTAGATTTTGAACTCGTTTTGAGATAGAGAGAATCTCTTTTAGTAACACATCGTTCTGGATTTGCATTCTCATACTCTCTTTCCGGAGTGCTGTTATTTCTTGCCAGTGTTTATCAAATTGCTCTGAATGCTTATCAAATTGCTCTGAATGCTTTTTTATAGACTCATAAGCCTTGTCAATTCTTTCTAAAGCCTGATCGGTCTTTTTGAGGTATTCTGCTAAAAGCTCAATGATTTTTTCTTCATTTTTCATAAGTGTTCAAAATGTTATTTAAATATAGAAAAAAAACTAAAACCTCAACGTAAACGTAGTCTTTACGTCCGGTTCGGATTGAACCGTGAGTGTTCCATTATGCATTTGCATGATTTGCCGCGATAACGCAAGCCCAATACCCGATCCGGTTTTTTTGGTTGTGAAAAAAGGAACAAATACCCGCTCAATAGCTTCAGGAATTATACCGGGTCCATTGTCGATAACTTCAATCAGTACTGCGTTATCTGCATACAAGCCTTTAAGGGTAATGCACGAATTTGAATTATTTTCAACTGCTTCCATCGCATTCTTAACCAGGTTAATCAATACCTGTTCAATCATTTCGGCATCAGCCTGTATGGTAAGGTATTCCGATTCGCAAATGCTTTCAAAACGGATGTTAGTCTTTTTAATTTCAGGTTTTAGTAATTGAGTGACTTTTTCGATCAGGTCTTTCAGTAGAATCGTTTTTAGTTTGGGTTGCGGCACCGAAGTGTATTCGCGGTAGGCATCAATAAATTTGATTAAGCCTTTGCTGCGGCCTTCAATGGTAGCCAAACCTTCGCGCAGGTCTTCTGCACCTTCTTGTTTTAACTCGTAATGTGTTTCTTTTTTGGTGAGATCATAATCCAGAATTTCGCGTAAGGTAGAAGTGAGCGATGAAATAGGTGTAATCGAATTCATGATTTCATGACGCAACACTCGCGTAAGATTTTGCCACGCTTCCAGTTCTTGCTTTTGTAATTCTGTTTGAATGTTTTGCAATGTAACCAGTTTCACATTACCACCCCGTATGCGCAGCTCGGTAGCTTGCAGGGTAAGCAACACATCGGCTCCGCCTTTGTACAAAACACTTTTCCCTGATTCAACTTCCATCAGGGCTTCGAATAATTTTGGGTTGCGGGCTGTTAGTTCATTAATATTTTTAATGTTGTTAATGCCGATAAACTTTCGGGCAATGGGGTTAATCAATTGTACTTCGCCTTCCGGATCGAACGAAATAATACCGGTGCGGACTTGCTGTACAATGGTGTTGAGGTATTGCCAGTGTTCTTCTTTTTCGGTGCGGGCTTTTCGAAATGCTTCCAGCACTTCGTTAAAAGCGGTGTTCAACTCACGAAAACTTTTGCCTAACTTATTATCATGTGCAAAGCCCGAAATAAAATCTGAATAGCGCACCGACTCTAGAAATCGCGTGAGTTTCCGGTTGGTTTGAGAAGTAAACCGATAAAGTTCAATCAACTGACCTATGATAATAAACGAAATAAGCCCTGCGGCAAAAATCATGTTGGGCCGGGTTATCATATAGATAAACACGGCCATGGTAATGCCCACCAACACAACCCTGAATGCAACCCTGAACCGAAAATCATTGAAAGCCATTATTATAATTACGAATTTGGAATATCGAATTACGAATTTAATTTTTGCCTAATCGAACTTCGTAAATCTGAAGTTTTAAATTCTTAAAGTCCATGCTTTTCCAATCTTCTGTAAAGTGAAGATCGTGTAAGCCCAAGTTCGGCTGCGGCCTGCGTAATATTGCCATTGTATTTTTTTAGCACTTTGCGGATCAGTAATTTTTCGACCTCATCCAGATTAAACTGGTCGAGGTTGATTTGCTGATCACCCTCACGGGCAGTTGTACTGTTAAAGTTAAAGTCTTCAGGTTGTAAAACTGTTCCGTTGCAAAGAATAATCGCTCGTTCAAGGGCATGTTGTAACTCTCGAATGTTTCCCGGCCACGGATGTTTACTCATGCGTGTCATGGCGGCTTCGCTTATTTTATTTACACTTTTTCCATAGCGCGAAGCATAATGTTTTAAAAAGTGCTGCGCCAGCAAGGGGATATCTTCAATGCGTTCTCGCAGGGGTGGAATTTCAATTTCGATGGTGTTGATGCGGTACAATAAATCCTGGCGGAAACGATTTTCCTTTACCATTTCATACAACGGCATATTGGTAGCACAAATCAAACGCAGATCAATAACAGTATCTTTGTTTGACCCAACCCGACTTACTCGTTTATTCTGAATCGCGGTAAGTAACTTGGCTTGCAAAGGCATTGATAAATTTCCGATCTCATCTAAAAACAACGTGCCCTGATTGGCTAACTCAAAACGCCCGGCTCTATCTTCTTTGGCATCGGTAAACGATCCTTTTTTATGTCCAAAAAGTTCGCTTTCAAAAAGTGTTTCGGTAATGGAGCCAAGGTCAACCCCAACAAACGATTCATTCTTGCGGGCAGAGTTGCGATGAATGGCGCGCGCAATCAATTCTTTACCAGTTCCGTTTTCGCCTAATATCAACACGTTGGCATCGGTTTGGGCAACGCGTTCTATTGTTTGAAAAATTTTGTGCATGGCCTGGCTTTGGCCAATGATATCGGCATACTTATCGTTTATGGATTGGTTGATCTCTTGATTTTTTGTCTTGAGCGTCTGCACCTGATCGCGCGATTCGCGTAGTCGCATAGATGAGTAAATAGTGGCCAGCAGCTTTTCATTTTCCCAGGGTTTCAAAACAAAATCGGTTGCCCCGGCTTTAATAGCGCGTACCGCCATTTGCACATCGCCATAAGCCGTAATCAAAACCACCACAGCCGAGGGATCGATGCTTAGAATTTTTTCGAGCCAGTAATACCCTTCGCTGCCGCTGCTTACATCTTTGGTAAAGTTCATGTCGAGCAAAATCACATCGTAATCATCATTGCTCATCAAGGCTGGTATAGCTTCGGGGTTTTTCTCGATATCCACCTGCGCCACATGGCGCTTCAGGTACATTTTGGCGGCCTTTAAAAGGTCTTCGTTATCGTCAACAATGAGAATTTTTCCATGTTTGGATTCAGACATAAAGCAATTAATTGGGTTATCATGTCCGCCAGTGGGCAATATTAGTACCGAAATCGGAACAACCCGGTTTATGGCGTTTTCACAAGTTTTGCTGCATTAAAGATATAATTCTCCGTCCGCATTCGGACATGTCCGTTCACATCTGAACTTGAAAAAAGTATAAACTACAGCTAAAAGGCCCTTTTGGGTAACAGAAACCGGTTGGCACACTTGTTGGCAAAGGAGCAGGCAGAAAACTTTTACCCTTTGTTTTAAGCGCATGGATAAGAAAATTGCTAAGAAGACCTGGACTATTAAGCGAATTGCTACTTATGGTGGTATTGCCCTGTTTGTGGGGTTTGTAGTTTATATGTTGTTTTTTACTGATCGCAGATCAACTTTTAAAACCGATAAAGACAAGCTTACCATCTCCACAGTTCAGCGGGGTGAGTTCAAAGAATTTATACCACAAACCGGTACAGTTGAACCTGCCCGTACGGTTTACTTAGATGCCATTGAAGGTGGAAACATAAAAAATATTGTAAGCGAGAGTGGTAAGTTGCTTAAGAAGGGTGATGTTATTCTGGAGCTTACCAATTTAAACCGGGAGCTATCGGTATTACAACAGGAGGCATCGTTTAACGAAAGTATTAACCGCGCACGCGAAACGAAGTTGAATATTATGCGCAACGATTTGGAGCAACGCCAGTTATTAACCACCATTCAAAACCAATTGGATATATTAGGTCCGCAGTACGAGCGGCAAAAGCAACTTTTTGAAAAACGATTAATTGCCAAGCAGGAGTTTGAACAAACAGAAGCAAACTACAAGTTTAACAAAGAACGATACCGGATTGCACACGAGGTATATAAAGCTGATTCAGTTGATCGCATTCGTCAATTAAAGTTTACAGCCGAAAGTGAACAGAAAATGATGGTGAGTTTGAATAACCTTTCTAAAATTCTAGATAACCTGGAAATCAAAGCACCAATTGATGGCCAGCTTTCAACACCACACTGGGAAATTGGCCAGGCTGTAACCCAAGGCCAGCGCTTAGGCCAGGTTGATATTGTAGGCAGCTACAAAGTGCGTGTACCGATAGATGAATTATACCTTCCCAAAATTTCAGTTGGGTTGCCGGCCTCAACCAGCTTTGCCAATAAAGACTACATGCTTGCCATCACTTACATCTATCCAACTATTCAAAACGGAAGGTTTGAAGTGGACATGGAATTTCAAGGTGAAATTCCGCAAGGAATACGCAGAGGGCAATCGTTACGCATGCGCATTGAGTTAGGCCAGGCTTCGGAAGAATTGTTGTTGCCGGTAGGTGGATTTTATAAAGATACCGGTGGTAACTGGGTATTTGTGTTGGAGAGCGACAACAAGGCCGTGCGCAGAAACATTAAGCTGGGCCGTAAGAACAGCGAGAACTTTGAAGTATTAGAAGGATTGAAGCCGGGCGACCGTGTCATCACTTCTTCGTACGAAAATTTTGGAAACAATGAAGTATTAATTCTGAACTAAATGCAACTATTTATAAATGGTGGCGTCTAATAGAATGATTTTAGAGCAACCTGTAACTTTTAAACAAATAACCAGTATTCCATAGAACTAAACCCAATCGCACAACATCTAACACTTAACCCGAAACGGTCATGATCAAATTAAAAAACTTAGAGAAGGTTTATACCACCGAAGAAGTAGAAACCACCGCCCTTAATAACATTAACCTCGAAATAAAAGACGGAGAATTTGTTGCCATTATGGGCCCGTCTGGATGCGGTAAGTCAACCTTACTCAACATTTTGGGTTTGCTGGATAACCCCACCGGTGGCGAATATCACTTTGGTGAAAACGAAGTGGCAAAATATTCTGAACGCCAGCGTGCGCAGCTACGCAAAGGTTCTATCGGCTTTGTATTCCAGAGCTTTAACCTGATTGATGAGTTAACAGTATTTGAAAACGTTGAGTTGCCCTTATTATATCTGAAAGTTCCTTCGGACGAGCGGAAGAAACGAGTAGAAGAAGTGTTGGAGCGCATGAACATTATGCACCGTAGAAATCACTTTCCGCAACAACTTTCGGGTGGTCAGCAACAGCGTGTAGCTATTTCACGTGCTATTGTGGCAAAGCCAAAAGTAATTCTGGCCGATGAACCTACCGGTAACCTGGACTCAGCCAATGGCGAGGAAGTAATGAAACTGTTATCGCAATTGAATGAAGAGGGCACTACCGTAATTATGGTTACGCACTCGCCATACGATGCCAACTATGCACACCGCATTGTTAACCTGTTTGATGGTAAAGTGGTTACTGAAAACATCAAAGAACAGTTTCATATTTAAAAATTGATTAAAGATTTCAAGGAACGCGTTTCCTTGATTCGTTCTTCATAGTTTAGGTTTAGGTTAAGAATAAAGCCTGTTCCCCGCGGAATGGGCTTTATTATTTTTCGTACACCGCATTGTACAATTTTGAACACAAGCACTTATACCAGGTATTTGATTTTTGCAATAAGTAAATAATTTATGCTGGCACATTTGTTGGGTTTGTGCATGCAACCTCAAATACTAATCAACTGTCCTTGCCTCATTAAAATCCCAACAACATGATTAAGAATTACCTGCTCATTACACTACGTAACCTCGCTAAGAATAAACTTTTTATTTTAATTAATGTATTTGGTATGGGCATAGCCATAGCCTGCTGTGTGGTGGCATATGTTAATTGGGATTTTGCCAACAAGTGGGATTCCGGTCATGTAAATGCAACTAAAATTTACCGGGTACAATTCTATCGTGATTTTCAAGGTAACACCACCAAATATGGAATGGCTCCTAATCCCCTTGGTAATTTTGTGAAGCAGAATATCAAAGAAGTAGCCAATCGAGTTCGGTACCAATCTACCTATAGCGACATTCGCATTGGTGAAGAAGTTTTTGGAACCCAAATGGTGTTTGTGGACTCTGCCTTCTTTGATTTATTTACCTACAAACTAAAGTACGGATCGTTTACCAACTTTTATGATAAGAGCAAAGTATTTATAAGCGATGAGGTTGCCCGCAGGTACTTTAATGATGAAAATGTAGTGGGTCGTACCATTACACAAATTATACTTGGTTCGGATGGTGTACGCAGACCCAAGGAGTTTGAAATTGGTGCGGTGTTTCAGCAGTTGCCAGAGAACTCCAGCTTTCGGTTTGATATTGCAACCATCTTCGATAATTTCTGGGATGTTAACCTTGACAAAGACAACAGCGAAACCAGTTGGAAACGTTGGAATACCTTATTCCTCGAAATACCCGATGCCTCAGATGTTGCCATTGTAACGCAGCAACTTCAACAATATGTAGAACCACAAAACCTGGCTCGCGAGGATTTTAAAATAACCAGTTATTATTTAGAGAATTTTGAAGGGATGATGAAGCGCAACCGGGCTGAGCCGCGCGTAAACAATGATTGGTTACGCGGTGGTATCCCCGATCAGGCTATAACACTACCCGCAGTAATGGCTGGTTTACTCATGTTGCTGGCTTGTTTCAACTTTACCAATACATCTATTTCAATAGCCAGTCGCAGGCTAAAGGAAATAGGAATTCGTAAAGTAATGGGTGGCTTACGCAGACAATTGGTTTTTCAGTTTATGGGTGAAAACCTGATACTTTGTGTGTTGGGTTTGGCAGCCGGTTTGCTGCTGGCAGAGTGGTTGGTTCCGGCTTACGATTCGCTATGGCCCTGGCTTGAATTAAAATTAAGCTATACCGAAAATATCGGATTCATACTTTTCTTGTTTGGCTTGTTACTGGTAACTGCATTGATTGCCGGTGGTTATCCATCCTTTTATGTTACCTCGTTCGAACCAGTAAGTATTTTAAAGGGCAAAGCAAAGTTTGGAGGCACCAATTGGTTTACACGTGTGTTGTTGTGTTGCCAGTTTGCTATATCATTGCTCTCCATCATTATGGGAGTTGCGTTCTATCGCAATGGAGCATTTCAACGCGATTATGATTTAGGTTTTGCAACACACGGAGCCATTTCGGTTTGGGTAAACAACGAAGGTGGCTTTAATACCTACCGCGATGCGCTTGCTTCCAATAAAGACATCCAGGTTATAGCAGGTACCCGCCATCACCTGGGTAATGGTTGGTATAACGATCCTGTTAAGTTTGAATCGATAGAGCGCGAAGTAGATATTTTTGATATTGGCGATAACTACTTCGAAGCAATGGATATGACGTTAATTACCGGCCGTAAGTTTATAAAAGATTCGGAGACTGATCGTAAAGAATCGGTACTGGTATCGGAAGAACTTGTTCGGCAGTTTGGTTGGGCAGATAATCCAATTGGTAAGCGCCTGGTTTGGATGGATACCGTACAGTTATTTGTAGTGGGTGTTATTAAAGATGTTTACCCAGCAGCCTTGTGGGATCCTCTCAACCCGGTAATGATCCGCTATGCTGCACCCGCACAATACCAACAGTTAGTTGTAAAAGCCGATCCTGCTAAAATTTCTTCAGTAAATGAGTTTATGGAAAAAAAATGGAAGGAAGTGTTTCCAAATACAGTGTACTATGGCAGGATGGTAGAAGAACAATTGCAGGAAACTAACGATATCAATAAAAACATCGTAACCATGTTTGGTTTCCTGGCAATTTTCGCTACGCTGATGACGGGCATTGGCATGTACTCGCTGGTATCGTTGAATATTGTAAAGAAGATGAAAGAGATTGGAGTACGAAAAGTTTTGGGAGCTTCGGTATTGAATATTGCCGGGGTAATCAACTTTGAGTTTATTATTAACCTGTGTATTGCTACTGTTATTGGAGGAGCAGCGGGCTACGTAATGGCCGATGGTCTGATGAGTTCAATATGGAAGTATTATTTACAAGTGGGCGCACTCAGCCTCGGCTTATCTGCTTTTGTGTTGTTGATTATAGCGCTTGCATCCGTAGGCTACAAGACTATTTCTACCGCCATGCTTAATCCTACCAAAACCTTACGAGACGAATAGTACTTGTTCCATGTAACATTCCTGCAGGTGGCATCGTCTAAAAGCCACCTGCCTTTTCCCGAAAGATGTTAGCTCCAGATTTTAAAGCAATGCAACCCTTGCAAGCTGTTTTGCATCTTCCAACAGTTAAAACCCTGATCCATGTTTAAAAATTTTATCACTGTAGCACTTCGCAATATTCTGAAGCACAAATTTTATTCATTTATAAATATTGCTGGCTTAGTTATTGGCATGGCCTGCTGCCTGTTTATTTTTATTTATGTACAGGATGAACTGAGTTTTGACAAGTTCCATAAAGATTATCAGAATATTTATCGCGTAGGCTTGCACGGAAAAATTGCTGGCCAGGAAATCTACACCTCCAATTCATGTATTCCTCTTGGCCCGGCCATGGCTACCGAGATACCCGGAGTGGAAGAAATGTTAAGGCTAATTCAAGCCACCAGTGGAACGGGGCTTCCTGTTCGCTACGAAGAAAGGATATTTATGGAGGAAAAAGTTTTGTATGCTGATTCTAACTTTTTCTCATTCTTTACTTTCGAGTTGTTGCAAGGCGATGCCCGAACAGTTTTGCGCGAACCTAATTTCATTGTACTTACTGAGGCAACTGCGAAAAAATACTTCCCAACTACTGATGCCATCGGGAAAACACTGTTGGTGGGCAATGATAAACTACCCTTAAAGGTTACCGGTATTGCAAAACAGTCGCCCGGCAATTCGCACTTGCAATTCAATGCAGTAATCTCGTACCAAACAGTTGAACAATCTTTTTACCAGGGGTGGACGGGCAACAGCATTCAAACCTACTTTAAAAAAACAACAGCTACATCTTTAGCGCAGATTAATGCAAAGTTGGAAGACATGGTTGAAAAATATGTGGGCAAGGAATTGGAGGAAGGACTCGGAATAAAGTTTGATGAATTCCGGAAGCAGGGTGGCATTTATAGTTATATAGCTTATGCGTTAGAAGATACGCACTTGCGATCTGTTTTTCAGGATGACCTGGAGCCTTCCGGAAATATTACCTATGTGTATATCTTTTCAGGGATCGGAGTTTTTATTTTGATTTTGGCTTGTATAAATTTTATGAATCTTTCTACAGCGCGTTCAGCAGGTCGAGCCAAAGAAGTTGGACTCCGCAAATCATTAGGTTCACAACGCGCACAGATGATCGGTCAGTTTTTGTCTGAGTCATTTGTTTACGGAATCATTGCGCTGATCATTTCAATCGGAGTTTGCTTTCTGTTACTACCACAATTTAACTTGCTGGCGGGTAAACAACTTACCTTACAGGCGTTGCTTTCACCTGGGTTTATTCTGGTTGCTTTTTTGCTGGTTCTGTGTGTAGGAATTTTAGCTGGCAGCTATCCTGCATTTTACTTAACATCATTTAATCCGGCAGAAGTATTGAAAGGTAAAGTAAGGGCTGGTTTGAAAAGTAAAGGTGTACGTAGTTCATTAGTGGTAGTGCAGTTTGCTGTTTCCACATTTTTGATTCTGGCCACTGTAATTGTGTTCAAGCAATTGAATTTCATGCAAAACAAAAATCTGGGACTAGATAAGCAGAATGTTATTGTTGTTAACAATGCTTCGCGCCTAGGCGATAATCGAAAAGCTTTTAAGGAATTGGTAGAATCGCAAAGTGGAGTAACCGTTTCGAGTTATACGAATAATATTTTTCCAGGTATTAACAATACAACAGTTATCCGCGAGAAGGGAAAGGAAATTGATCACCTGGTAGGTTTATACTATGCAGATTGGGATCATCTTGCGGTTATGAAATTCGAAATGAAAGAAGGAAGATTCTTTTCGCGCGATATTGGCTCTGATACAATTGCCGCTGTAATCAATGAAGCTGCGGTGCGTGAGTATGGTTTCGAGAATCCATTAAATGAAGAACTAACCGATTTTAGCAAAGAGCAACCACAACATGTGCGCATAATTGGCGTGGTTAGCGATTTTAATTTTGAATCGTTGCGCAGCACTGTAAGGCCGGTAGTTATTCGCCTCACTGATCAATCGCGCCAGTTTATGATCCGTTACGATGGTGATCCTTCCAACGTAGTGGCTGTAATTGAATCACATTGGAAAGAGTTGGCTCCAGGCGAACCCTTTGAGTATAATTTTCTGGATCAGAATTTTGATTCGATGTTTCGGGCCGAACTTCAGCTTCGTAACATCTTCATTACTTTCTCAAGTCTGGCAATCGTTATTGCTTGTTTGGGTTTGTTTGCACTAGCTGCTTTTACAACCGAGCAACGCACCAAGGAAATTGGGGTTCGCAAAGCGCTGGGCGCCTCGGTGTTTGGATTAACGTTACTGCTTTCAAAAGAATTTACGCGGTTAGTGTTATTGGCTATCGTGCCTGCATTAGTTGGTGGCTGGTTTGTAGCGCATTGGTGGCTAAGCGACTTTACTTATAAGGTAGAGATTGGCATCTGGATTTTCGTAGGTTGTGGATTGGCTGCTATCGCCATTGCTTGGTTAACAGTGGCGTATCAGTCTATCAAAGCAGCTCAAAGCAACCCGATTAACTCGTTGCGTTACGAGTAAAAAGTGCAATATTTGCTTGATTTTGGACTTTTTAAATTCCAATGTTAAGTTTTTTTAACCGCTTGGTAATACTGAGTTAACCTGATAATTTGGGTTTCTAAATTCATGTATTTATGGAAAAACTAGTGCTTAAGGGAAAAAAAGAAATCAGGATGCTGTTAGCCGATTCGCTGCACCAGACTGTACAAACATTGGGCGTATCAAAATCTAAAAAGAAGGCCGAACGATTAATTGAAAAATCGTCAAAGCGTTTGGCAGCAGTTGTTGCCGCACAAATGAAGAAAGAACTTAAAAAACTGAAAGCTCCTAAAGCTAAAAAAGAAAAGAAAGCAGCCGAATTGGTTACAGCCTAAGTCAAGCTTTCCAAAAGAAATCAAGGGGCCGCGTGCCCCTTTTTCTTTGCAGGTATTCAAAGAGGGATACGTTCATCATCAACAACAGCATGCCATAAAAAGTATCCTCCACGGGTATGGTGCCCATGCGTATGCCTAAATTCTCGGCATCGTTATACCACACTACTTGTTCTTCAATACCGGTACCGGTAAGTATCCCATTGGTTATAAAGAAGGGGATAAGAATAAATAGAAAAGCGAAATAGAATTTACCGAGATAGTCCGATTTCCATACCCAGCGATGAAGTGTAAGAAATATTGCCAATAAAATAAACGTTACACTTGTGTACCATTTTTCGATATTGATGCCACCAACCAAAAGCATGGCGAAGATTAACAAGTCAGTAATCAGATTGGTGTATTTTTGATTAAGTCGCCACTTGATCAGGTAATTCACTGCTTCGTAGGTAAAAACACAGGCATATGGAATACAAATGAAAAACAGAATCTCCTCAATAGGCAATGAACCAATGTGTAAACCAGTTAAGTACCGTGGAGTAAATCCCCACACGCCCATTTGCGTAAACCATTCATCCCACACAATAAAGAATATTGCCGGAGCCAATATCGCCAGCCATAAGTAACGCCACTTCTTTGAAAAATTTGCTTTCGAATAAAAGCTGAAGAGAAACGGGAAAATGATGGAGAAAAAATCGACAGCCAGGTAAACGTAACGATCTTTCAAGCGAATCTTTTTTTGGTTAATCAAACTTTAAAGTAACCACTTCTATTGCGTTTCTTGTCGCTTTTGTTTGAACACGAATTTACCAGGTTCGTATTTTTTTGGTGCGTATAGAAATCCAAATGCTTCGCAGTCTTCTTTGGTGTGTTTGGCGTGATGAATGTAATGTGCGTGAATCATCCGTTGCAAATACTTGCTTCTTTTTTCAGGTCGCCACTTTAAGCGTTGGTGTACAATAATATCGTGAAAGATCAGGTAGAACAATCCATAGCAAAAAATGCCGAGCCCAACGGCCAGCATGTAGGGATTATACTTAACCAAACTGAAATAATAAAAAATGCCAATTGAAGGAATACTGAACACAACCGCAAACCAATCATTTTTTTCCAATGAGTGATCGTGCACGGTGTGATGCGATTTGTGCCATACCCATAAGAAACCGTGCATAACATATTTATGCGTAAACCAGGCCACAAACTCCCAGAATAGAAAAGTGCCGATGGTTATTAACGAACAAAACAAAATTACTTTCCAGTCCATGTCACTTCTTTTTAAAATATTCTTCTAAAATCTTAAAGCGATAGTCAAAAATACGATTAACCTCGCGGCCAACAAAAAGTGCATTGGCAAACCGACCTAACAATCCTAAAGGTATTGCATAGTTTACTTCATCAACCATTTCCACCCCACCCGGTACTTCTTTGAAGCGATGCTGATGATGCCACAGCGCATAAGGCCCAAACCGCTGTTCATCTACAAAATAGAATGGTTCGTTTACGTGTGTAATTTCAGTAACCCAATGCATTTTAATGCCGGGAAATACCTGCACTTTATACCGGATAATTTGTCCGGCATAAGTCTTTTCGCCACCACTTACGTAGAGGATATGAAAGCCCATTTCAGCGGGTGTTATTTTAGCGAGATTCCGAGGTGTAGAGAAAAATGCCCACGCCTCGTTTAATGATATGGGTAAAAATTGCTTTCGCGAAATTGTATAAAGCTTCATGTAGTTAATAACAGGCTTGGTGGCAAAGAGTTTTTGGCAATTATCCTCCAAGCGCTTCTTTGTACACTTTCAGTACCCGATCGCGGGCAAACTTATGATCAACAATTGGTTTGGGATATTTTGATGTACCAACCTCCGGCACCCACTGTTTAATGTACTTAAATTCAGGGTCGAATTTTTCAGTTTGAAGTTCCGGATTAAATACCCGGAAGTATGGGGCCGCATCGCAACCCGAACCTGCTGCCCATTGCCAGCCGCCATTGTTGGCAGCCAGATCAAAGTCAAGTAATTTTTTTGCGAAGTAGGCTTCGCCCCAGCGCCAATCAATTAATAAATGTTTTGTAAGAAAGCTGGCTACAATCATGCGCACGCGGTTGTGCATAAAACCGGTTGAGTTGAGTTCGCGCATGCCGGCATCTACAATTGGGTAGCCGGTACGGCCTTCGCACCAGGCTTTAAATTCATTGGCATCGTTGCGCCACTCAATAGCATCGTAGGCTGTTTTAAAGGCTTTGGTTTCTACTTGTGGAAAGTGCCAGAGAATCATGTGATAGAAATCACGCCAGATTAATTCATTTAACCACGCTTCATTCTTTTTTAAAGCAACCTGGGCCAGCTTGCGAATGCTTACTGTACCAAAACGCAAATGCACACTTAGTTTGGTAGTGCCGGCTATAGCCGGAAAGTTGCGTTGCTGATCATACTTTTCAATAACCGATTGTTTAATCACCCGCTCCGGAAACAGAATACCCGCAGTTTCAAAACCAATTTCGCTAAGCGTTGGTAGCGCAACTGGTTTTAGCTTTTTAAAGGAGCCGAAGTATTTTTCGGTTGGATATGATTTAAGGTAAAATGGTTTGAGTAGCGATTTCCATTTTCTACTATAAGGTGTAAAAACGGTGTAAGGCTTTCCATCATCTTTTAACACTTCATCTCTCTCAAAGATTACCTGGTCTTTAAAAGTTCGGAAGGTTGCACCTTTTTGCTCCAGAATTTTCTTTACTGCTTCATCTCGTTGGTGGGCATAAGGTTCGTAATCGTGGTTGGTGTAAACAGCTTTCGGATTTATACCTTTAAAAATAGCAAGGGGGTTACCCCGAAATACCACTAATGAACTTCCGAGTTCAACTAATTGTGTTTGCATATTGGTTAATGCTTCCAGAATAAACTCAACCCGCGCATCGGTTTTATCTTCTAGTTTATCGAGTATGTTGGTGTCGAATATAAAGATGCACACAACGCTATTATTACCCTTTAAAGCACGATACAATGCAGCATTATCCTGTAATCGTAAATCTCTTCTAAACCAGCATACTGTGGTGGAAGAATCGATCAGATCAGCGACCGGATTTTTGTAAGTCTTCAAGTTGTTTTTCAATCTTATCTATGGCCTCCATGTGAAAGGCATATTTTTTCAGATCGCCAGAACGTTGTATTTGTACGGCTTCTTCTAACATGCGAGCATGCTGTGCTTTTAATTTTTTTAATGGATCAGATTTAAAAAATTTAAACATCACGCAATTTGAAGCTTATTAAGTTGTGGCTGTTGTAAAATTATTTTAAACCATTGCGTGTAGTTTTGTGGGTTAACGGACACATCTTTCTGAATTGCATCTAATGCCATAAACTTCCAGCTTAAGGCTTCTTCCGGATTCAGGGCCGGTTCTCCATTATACGATCCAATTAATACATGATCCCATTCATGTTCAATCAGGTTGTTATCCAATTCAACCTTATAAATAAACTTATGCGAATAGGTCAGTTCGCAATCGAATCCCATCTCTTGGATTAATTTTCTTCTGCCGGCTTCAATCGCTGTTTCGCCCGGTCGCGGATGGCTGCAACACGTATTGGTCCACAAACCACCACTATGATATTTATCAAGAGCCCGCTGTTGCAACATTAACTCGCCTTTTCTATTAAAGATCAGTATAGAAAACGCACGATGAAGTTTACCTTGCTCATGTGCAGCCAGTTTTTCCATCGTTCCGATTTCACGGTCTTGCTCATCAACTAAAATAACCTCTTCCATTAAATCATGTTTAGTTGATGCTTCACAAATGAGTATGCAAGAATGGAAAGTTTGTGGCGGTTGCGTACTCTTATTCTGTTTTGTAATACCACGTGGCTTGGCGTGTTCTTGATTTTTTTAAATAAGGCCAGGTAATACAAATATGCCACGTAAACACCAAAACGTGCCGTGCGGGGTAGCTGCTTAATTCCAAGATAGGCGGCATGAAAATCTTCGGCAATGTCGGCTTCAATTTTAGATTTACTGGCCTCGTCAAAATTAGTTAAATCAATTCCAGGAAAATACGTGCGCCCCATACCATTGAAGTCGGCATTGAGATCGCGTAAAAAATTAATTTTTTGAAATGCTGATCCAAGTTTCATGGCCGCTGGTTTCAGCTTTTGATACTGTGCTTCATCGCCTTCGCAAAACACCCGTAAACACATTAACCCTACTACTTCTGCCGAACCCATAATATAATCTTCAATGCCTTTTTGATCGTATGAAGTAAGATGTAAATCCATTTCCATACTCTTCAGAAACTGATCGGTAAGGGCTCGTTCAAAATTAAAGTGATTGGCGGTTTGCTGGTAGCTGTTTAAAATAGGATTCAGACTAATGCCTTCTTCTAAAGCCCGATAGGTATCTTCACGAAATCGGCTTAACAAAGTAGCCTTGTCAAAATCGTGAAATGTATCCACAATTTCATCGGCAAAGCGTACAAAACCATAAATAGAATAGATAGGCCCTTGCAATTCTTTTTTCAGGCATTGGATGCCCAGCGAGAAGGAAGTGCTGTAAGCCCTGGTAGTTAACTTACTACATGTAAGCGAAACGGAATCGTAAAGATTTTTACTCATGCTGATCAACCACCAATTTAATTAAACTGTCGCTTTACAATCATTATTAACCAAAATCTAATTTTTATCGCGCTTTATTAATTCGCGTGCTACTACCTGTCCGGATATTAAAGCAGGTGGAACACCCGGTCCCGGCACGGTAAGTTGCCCAGTATAAAACAGATTTGAAACCTTTTTGTTTAAGATACCGGGCTTAAGATTGGCCGTTTGTTTAAGCGTATTGGCAAGCCCATAGGCATTTCCTTTAAAAGCATGATAGTCGCCAATAAAGTCGGTATGGGCATAACTTCTTTTAAAAACTATGTGCGATCGTATAGGTTGACCCATTATGTTTTCGAAGCGATCCAGTATAAGGTTAAAATATTTTTCGCGGGTGGCAGTATCATCGGGTAAGCCGGGTGCCACTGGTACAAGTATAAAAATATTCTCGCATCCTGCTGGTGCTACGGTTGGATCTGTTTGCGAGGTGCACGAAACATAAAACTGAGGTGCAGTTGGCCATCGAGGATTTTCATAAATCTCGCGTGCATGTAACCCGAAGTCTTCATCAAAGAATAAGGTATGATGCAACAATCCATCAATTTTTTTATTCAGACCTAAATAAAAAATCAAACTGGAAGGCGCCATGTTTCTATTCTCCCAATATGATTCGGAATAGTGGCGATGGGTTGGTGGTAATAGCTTTTGTTCGATAAAGTTGTAATCAGCACTGGCAACCACATAATCAAATTGATACTCCGCTCCATTTACAACCACCTCGTGTATGGCATTGTTCAACAAATTGAATTGCGTTACCTCGCTGTTGAATTGAAATGTTACGCATTGTTCTTTTGCCAGTGTAGTCATGCCCTCTACAATTTTATACATTCCGCCTTTTGGGTACCAGGTACCCAAAGCCATATCGGCATAATTCATTAAACTGTAGAGTGCAGGAGTTTTTCGTGCTGTGGCTCCGAGAAATAAAACCGGAAACTCCAACAATTGAATGATGCGTGGATGTTTGAAAAATTTGCGAACGTATTGCGATATGGATTGAAAGACATGAAGTTTAAAAACTCCAGCTATCAATCGGGCATCCATTAATTCGCTAAGGGAAATTCCAGGTTTATA
Organism: Cyclobacteriaceae bacterium; assembly: GCA_019638395.1. GTDB lineage: Bacteria > Bacteroidota > Bacteroidia > Cytophagales > Cyclobacteriaceae > ELB16-189. The sequence goes on along the minus strand of JAHBTX010000001.1, from coordinate 973,832 downwards.
AACCAGTTCATTAATTCCTATATCATACTTGTATTTGCCTTCTTCCAGAAACTGAAGCAATTGTTTTGAGCTTCCGGGTTCCAATTCGTCAAACAACTTGCAAAGTGCTTCTACTCCTGCAGGAATATCGAGGAAATCATCTTTACCATAAAAAATACGGTAGGAGGGACTCAGCCGCTCAAGCGTATAATAATCAGATGGCTTTTTACCAAAATGCGCAAAATACTTCTCGAACACATCGGGCATCCAATACCAACTCGGGCCCATATCAAAAATAAAACCTTCTGCTTCAAATTTGCGTGCACGGCCTCCAGGCAAACTGTTCTTTTCAAACAATGTTACTTCATAACCTTCTTTTGCCAAACAACTTGCTGCAGCCAGCCCCGAAAATCCTGCTCCAATTACGGCTACTTTCTTCATTACGTGAGTTTAAGCATAAAACCCGATTTCATAAACCTGGTTTCGCTTGCAGTTACTGATAGCCGGTTAATTTTTTTTGGATCTCTTTTCGGGCATGGAAAATTCTGTTCTTAACAGTACCAATTGGAATGTTTAGGTGCTCGGCAATTTCGTGGTATTTATACCCGGTTGTGTGCATTTTGAAGGGTATTAATAATTCGTCCTTCAGATTGTTCACATTCCTCCACACTTCCTTAAACTCTACGCTGCCTTCCGGTTGGTTAAAGGTGTGCGTGTCTTCCACATTCAAATAGTATAGTTCTTTCGTGTCATCGTGCGAAGTTCTTGCACGTTGGTTTTTGCGATAGCTGTTGATGTAAGTGTTGCGCATGATGGTGAATAACCAACCTTTCAGGTTGGTGTCTTCCCTAAACTTGTCGCGGTAGGTCAGTGCTTTTAGTATAGTATCCTGAACCAGGTCCAGGCTTTCATCACGGTCGGTAGTAAATCTACGTGTAAACGTTCTGAGCGTAGGCCGAAGCATGGCCAATTGCTTACTGAATTCTATCGCTGTCATTGTGTTTAACGTTTAGTTTGAATTGTTAAACAAAAATAGCGATGACAAACTGATATCAAAATATTTTGTCTAAATAATTTAATCAAAGATTAAACAAAAAATTACTAAATTAAGCGCTTGAAATCCAGTGCGTTGGAGAAGAAGTTAATGTTGGAAGCAGGTTCAAATCGTGCTTTTTTCAAGGCCCCCCCCGAAATCAAAATTTTAGCAGCGGCAAAATCTTCACTTAAACGGGCCAGGTACTTGGGCATAGTTGCTGGCGATGGCCCACTGGTAAGCGATGTTACCAACATGTGTGGCTGATGCTCTTCATAAACCGATTTCAAATCTTTGTACGGTACGGTTTGGCCGAGGTAATACGTGCGATAACCTGCTTGCTTCGCCAGGTAATAATAGAAAAGCAGCGCCAGTTCGTGTAATTCGTTTTCGGGTAGGAACAACAAAATGCGGGGAGCAGTTTTAGGTGCAAGTGGTAAACCATCAATGGCCACTATAAGTTTTTGACGCACCAGGTTAGAGATAAAATGTTCCTGCGCGGGAGTAATATTGTTGGTAAGCCACAGCACGCCAATCTTCTCCAGAAACGGGTAAACTATTTCTACGATGGTTTTTTCGAATCCGTACTTCAGAATCAGGTTTGAAAGTATCTTTTCGAACTTTTCTTCTTCCATGTCGATCATGGCTAAAACCAATTGATCGATGTAAATTTCAACGCTGTTTTGGGCTTCGCTCAGCTCCGATACTTTCTGGTTCAGATCAGGAAGACTCAAACCTACAATCTTGGAGATTTTTACTCCGTGGTTATTCAGCACCGAAACGTTGATAATCTTTTTAAGATCATCATCGGAATAAAAGCGGATATTGGTTTGAGTACGCTGCGGACTTACAAGTTGGTGGCGTTTTTCCCAAATGCGAATGGTATGGGCTTTTATGCCCGAAAGTTTTTCCAGTTCTTTAATCGAATACTTACCCATACCGTTTAAGTTTGGCAAATTAACAAAGCCGCAGTCAAATTGTTTTTGCAAGTCTCTGATTTATGGCAATGAATGGCAAGCTGGAGCGAGGTATTACCTGGTTTGAAGCTCGTGGCTGGAAACCATTTCCGTTTCAGACCGAGGCCTGGCAAGCGCTGTGGGCTAATTACCACGGTATTGTAAATGCACCCACCGGCAGTGGTAAAACCTATTCGTTGCTGATTCCGATTGTGCTGGAGGAGCCGGCAACAAAAAGGGCAAAGGGCCCCAAAGCAATTTGGATTACACCCATCCGGGCATTAGCCAAAGAAATTGAAATCTCGGCCAACCGCGCGGTAACCGATTTACAACCAACCTGGCGCGTGGGCGTGCGTAGTGGCGATACCAGTACCCGCGAGCGGGCCAAACAAAAAGAAACTCCGCCCGACTTTTTAATCACCACGCCAGAAAGTTTACACCTGCTCATTTCGCAAAAAGGGTATGCCGATTACTTTGCCGATTTGCGCACTATTGTAGTAGATGAATGGCACGAGTTGATGGGTTCTAAACGAGGCGTAATGATGGAGCTTGCACTTTCGCGCTTAAAAACTATTTCATCACAGCTTCGCATTTGGGGTATCTCAGCCACCATTGGCAACATGGAACAGTCCATGCAAATTTTGTTGGGTAATTTTTTTACTGAACGTAAAATCAAAGTTGTAAAGGCTAACATCAGCAAGCAGGTTGAAATTGTCTCCATCTTTCCCGATGAGGTGGAGCGCATGCCGTGGTCGGGGCACCTGGGTATTCAGTTGCTCGATAAAGTTATTCCGATTGTGAAGCAGAGCAACAGCACGTTGATCTTCACCAATACTCGATCGTTTGCCGAAATCTGGTATCAGAAAATGTTGGATACCGCACCCGAACTGGCAGGTGTTATTGCCATGCACCACGGTTCCATCAGCAAGGAACTTCGCGATTGGGTAGAAGACCAACTGCATGCCGGTAAACTGAAAGCTGTTGTTTGTACTTCTAGTTTGGATCTCGGTGTTGATTTTCGCCCGGTAGAAACCGTAATACAAGTGGGCAGCCCCAAAGGCGTTGCCCGATTTTTACAACGCGCGGGCAGAAGCGGACATCAACCCGGTGCAGTTAGTAAAATTTATTTTCTTCCCACCAACTCGCTTGAGCTAACCGAGGGTGCGGCCTTGCGCGAGGCCATGCATCGGAATATTGTAGAAGATCGGTTGCCCTACCTCCGGTCGTTCGATGTGTTGATTCAATATTTAATTACGTTGGCCGTGTCGGATGGATTTCGACAGGAAGAAATTTTAGAGGAAGTGCGCAGTACAGTTAGTTATGCTTCCTTAACCGATGAAGAGTGGAGTTGGTTACTCCATTTTATTACAACAGGAGGTGAAGCATTAACTGCTTACAATGAATACCGAAAAGTAGTTGTAGAGAATGGACTGTTTAAAGTGGAGAACAAACGCATTGCTTTTAAGCATCGCTTATCGATTGGTGCGATTGTAGGCGATAGCTTGTTGTACGTAAAATACGTTAGCGGAAAATTTCTGGGTACGATTGAAGAATATTTTATCTCCAGCTTAAAGATTGGCGATGTGTTTTGGTTTGCGGGTCAAAGTCTTGAATTGGTGCGCATTAAAGAGATGGAGGCACAGGTGCGCAAATCAAAAAAGAAGACCGGTAAGGTGCCTTCGTGGCAAGGCGGACGCATGCCGTTGTCATCGCAGCTCAGTGAAATGATTCGGGTAAAGATAGATGAAGCGGCAACCGGAATGGAATCAGATACGGAGATGAAGTTTTTACAACCACTTATGCATTTGCAGCGCGACCGTTCTCATTTACCGAAGAAAAATGAGTTTCTGGTTGAATACTTTCATACCAACGAGGGGTATCATGTGCTGATGTATCCGTTTGAAGGTCGGGCAGTACACGAAGGTATGGCGGCATTGGTAGCGTATCGCATCGCGCAAATACAACCCATTACATTTTCCATTGCCATGAATGATTATGGTTTTGAATTGTTATCCGATCAGGAGATACCGATTTATGAAGCCATTGAAACCAACGTGTTGGGCGCGGATGATTTGTTGAAACACATCCAGGCGAGTATCAATGCTACTGAAATGGCGAAACGAAAATTCCGCGATATTGCCGCCATCTCAGGTTTAATTTTTAAAGGCTTGCCCGGCCAAAAAATAAAAGAACGGCACCTGCAATCATCTTCGCAATTGTTCTTCAATGTGTTTCATGAGTATGAATCGCACAACCTGTTGTTGCAACAAGCATTTGAAGAAGTTATGGATTTTCAATTGGAAGAAGCGCGTTTGCGCCAGGCATTGAATCGCATTGCCCAACAAAAAATTATTATTACTGAACCTGAAAAACCAACGCCCTTTGCTTTTCCTATTATGGTAGATCGCACAAGAGAAAAACTGACTTCAGAGAAATTGGAAGACAGGATTAGAAGGATGAGGGTAGAGTTTCAGTAATTCATTGTCATTACTTTAGACCGTTTGCGAAATAAGTAGAATAGCATTCCACAGGCGAGATATAGATTTAGATGATTGAATCAACTGCGATCGATAAATCTAAAACGTAGCTCTGAATATCAAGAACAATGTTCCGGCCATAACCATTACTACCGGTAATGTAAGTAACCAGGCAATTAAAATATTGCGTACCGTATCGGGTTGTAGATTTTTTATGCCTTTGCTCGCCACCATGGAGCCGGCAATGCCGGATGACAACACATGCGTAGTACTTACCGGTAAACCAAATGCAGTAGAAAGTCCGATGGTAGTAGAAGCAACCAATTCGGCACTGGCCCCTTGTGCATACGTTAAATGTTCCTTACCTATTTTTTCGCCAATGGTTTTTACAATGCGCTTCCAGCCAATCATAGTTCCCAATCCCAGCGATAGCGCAATCATAACGATTACCCAACGCGGTGAGTAGTCGGTAAGTTTACGCACGGCTTTTAAATTATCGGAGAAAGTTTTTTTATCCGCTTCACTCATGGCCAGGTCTGTGCTTTCGGTTAATGTTGAAATGTTATTGTTTAATAACATGATGTCTTTCCGAACAACAAATCGTTCCCCCGAGGGGATGTTGCTAACGGATTTAAGTCCACCTAACCGGGTAATGAGCCGGGTGGTCATTAGTTTGGCGCTATCCAGTTTAATTTTTTCGGATTGCGCTAAGGGCGAGGCATCCAGCGCGTTTATTGTAATTTCTATTTTCTTAAGTGGATCGCTGAGTCGGGCAGGTTCAAAAGTAGGATTGAGTGCAAAATAAGTTGGCACAATACCAATCAGAATCAGCATTACTAACCCCACACCTTTCTGGCCATCGTTAGAACCATGAAAGCCACTTACGGCTGTGCATGTAAGAATCAGAATGATGCGAATCCACCACGGTGGTGGTTGGTTCTTTTTGGGTTCTTTAAAGAGTCCATCGCCGGCCTCCGTATTTTTGGTAAGGTTGCGTAACAAAAACATTAAGATGATGGTAAGTGAAAATCCGAACAGAGGTGAGATTAATAACGAGGCTCCGATTTCCTGAGCCTTGCCCCAATTTACTGCGGCTTCGTTGGCATCGGGCAACAACGAGTAGGCCAGGCCCACACCCAGTATGGAACCGATTAACGTGTGCGAGCTTGAGCAGGGAATTCCAAAATACCATGTAAGCAAATTCCAGAAAATAGCACTTAGCAATAATGCCATTACCATAGCCAGGCTGTGTGCTATATTTTGATCTACCAGCGACTCCACAGGCAACAGGTTTACTATGCCCATGGCAACAGTAATACCACCTAAAAATACACCAACAGCATTGCATATACCCGACCACACAACGGCTACCCAGGGTTTCAACGAGTTGGTGTAAATAACCGTGGCAACGGCATTGGCAGTGTCGTGAAAACCATTTACAAACTCAAATCCGCAAGCGGCCAATAAACAAATGATAAGGAGGATCGTGTAGGAGAACTCTAAATCGAACATACAGGTTACATGTAGGTGCGGTAAAGGTACAGGGTTGGCTAAAGGCCATTGTTAAGGTAATGTTACCAATTTAGATTTTAAGTTCGCAGGCCTGCCTGCCGATCATAACCATATAAATCAGTCAAATAGATGATTATCAATAACTAAGAAAATTTTAGCAGAGTCCGCTATATTTTTTAAAATCCTGATTTGAGCAGTAAGAATCTTTTAGAAGTTGTGAAAGTTAGTTTTCTATTCCTGAAAAAGGATGATTGATGTGATTTAGCTGACTATGGGTTTCCTAAACCTTGCGGTGAACCATGAAAGTCATAAAAGACAAAGGTTGGCTACATCCGGAAAATTATATAAATCATTGGTTTATATATAACAACTTGCAATATGTTTTGAACATCGATAAAATGGAGGTTGAAATTCTGGAAGAAGTAGTAGAGTTAATGCCCCAAAAGGCATTGTGGCTTAAAAGTAAAAATGTGGTTTTGCTTGCCGACTTGCATTTAGGTAAGATCAACCATTTTCGAAAGTCGGGTATTCCGGTGCCTCCACAAGCCAACCATAAAAATACCGATCGGCTGATTTCGGTTTTACAAATTACCAAACCCGAACGCATTATCTTTTTAGGCGACTTATTTCATAGCCATTACAATGGAGAATGGGAAGTGCTGGGCCAGGTGCGCAGGCATTTTGTTAATTGTTCGTTTGAGTTGGTGTTGGGTAATCATGATATTTTAAGTGCATTGCAGTATCAACGCAATAACCTGCAATTGCATGTGGGTACATACCGGCTGGGTAATTTGCTGCTATCGCATGAACCATTGGCAAGTATTCCACCAGATACGTATAACATCTGTGGCCATATTCATCCTGCAGTTCGGTTAAGAGGTACCGGGCGGCAATCCGTAACCTTGCCGTGTTTTTATTTTGCAAAGCAACAAGGTGTTCTTCCAGCCTTTGGTTCGTTTACCGGAACGGCCCGCATCGTTCCTAAAAAAGACGATAGAATTTTTGTTATTGCAGAAAACAAAGTGATAGCTTACCCGCATGCCTAAATTTGTGCTTACATTTTTTACTTTAATTAGTGCCGGTTTTGGCTTTGCACAAGATACTACGCGGCTTTCGTTTGTGTTTGTGGGCGATATCATGCAACACGATTCCAACATTGCTGCTGCTTACGATCCGGTTTCTAAACGGTATGATTATTCAACTTGCTTTGAGTACGTGGCCCCCATTATTCGCACGGCCGATCTTGCCATTGGCAACCTGGAGCTTACATTGGCCGGATCGCCCTACAAGGGTTATCCGCAGTTTAGTGCACCCGATGCATTAGCAATTGAATTAAAGCGCATTGGTTTTGATGTACTGGTTACGGCCAATAACCACAGTGTTGATCGCAGGAAGAAGGGCGTGGAACGAACCATTCGGGTGCTGGATTCATTGGGGATTTTACATACGGGTACATTTGTAGATTCAACTGCACGGGCAAGCACCTATCCGTTAATCATCGAAAAGAAAGGCTTCCGACTTTCATTGTTGAATTACACCTACGGCACCAATGGTATTCCGGTAACAAGGCCAAACATTGTTAACCTGATCGACACGGTGCAGCTAAAATTAGATATGGCCCAAGCGCGCACACAAAAAACAGATGCAATTATTGTGTTTATGCACTGGGGCGATGAGTACCAGCCATTACCCAATTCCACACAAAAGAAATTGGCTAAGATTTTATTTCGCGAAGGTGCCCGGTTGGTGATTGGGGCGCATCCGCATGTAGTGCAACCCATGGAGTGGAACAAAGAACGCGATCAGTTGATTGTGTATTCACTTGGTAATTTTATTTCGGGGCAGCGGCCGCGTTACCGCGATGGTGGTGCGCTATTATGGGTGGATTTGCAAAAAGTAGTACAAGATACCATTGCCAATACCACCATTCTTAATGCTGAGTATGAATTGGCGTGGGTACAAAAATCGAATGAGTTTGTTATGCGGCCTTTGCGCTACTTTGAAGGCGATACTGTTTTTGTAAAAGATAAACCGGCCCGCGAGGCAATGCAGTTGTTTGCAAAAGATTCCAGAGCGTTACTCACCAAACATAATATGCAGATAGCTGAACGAAAATTTACACAAGCCGCTGATTCGACTGAGTATGCAATCTATCTGGGTATTTTTGATGAAGCGGATACGTTGGTTAATAGCAATGAACTACTCAAATTCTACGGACTAACACAGGTTTCGGATGAACAAGGGAAAGTGAATTGCTATGTAGGAAAATTTTACGATGCTGAAATCGCGCGACAAGTATTGACTGAGATTCATGCGTTGCCGGTTTTTAGACGAGCCCGAATGATAAGGCGTGTGCAGTAAAACAGAATACCCTATCTTTGAGTAATGGAAAAACCCAAGCCGATATTTCACAGACGCATTTTCTGGGATGTTGATTTTGACAAACTGGATTACGATCTGCGGTATAAGTTTGTAATTGAACGGGTATTTGAACGAGGCGATGTGGAAGACATTCGCCAATGCAGGAGGTATTATGGTGATGAAACTGTTAAAGAGTCACTAATACATGCGAAGTTTTTACACGACCATACATTGAAGTTTGTGGCAGTGCTTTTTGATATTCCTATTGAGCAATTCAGATGTTACACTTTGAGACAGTTGACCCCGGGACTCTTTCCTTATTGAACCACCTTTTTCGCATTAAAGAGTTGTCTGGTTTCTCTTTGGTTGGTGGAACTGCGTTGTCATTAAAATTTGGACATAGAATCTCGATAGACCTTGATCTTTTTTCAAATGAATCATTTGATAAACCAGTGTTGGTTTCCACTCTTGAACGGGAGTTTGGTACAGGTTTCGAGTTTAATGGAAATCTTAAGTCGTTTGGAATTTTTTGTTTCATTAACAGTGTTAAAGTTGACCTTATCCACTACCCGCATCCGATACTTCAAAGTCCAGAAGTTTATCCTAATGGCCTGAGATTATATTCTGATTTAGATATAGCGGCAATGAAAATCAACGCTATACTTGGCCGAGGAAAAAAGAAAGATTTTTGGGATTTGGCTGAACTTTTCAAAAAATACTCGCTTAATGAAATTATTATGTGGCATCAGCGGAAATATCCAAATCAACTAATATTGATTTCAATACCACAAGCATTACTATATTTTGACGATGCCGAAGACAGTGAAGAACCGGTAAGCCTGAAGGGACAAACATGGACATCGGTTAAACAGACAATCACCAAAACGGTAAACGAGTTTTTGAAATAAAATTACCGCCCTGATCCGAAAATAATTCCGATTGAAAATTCCAGGCCGGTAAAATCAACCTTAGCGTTTTTATAATCTACAACTATTGTTTCCAATCCGGTGGCAGCTGTACCCCCGGTGTACGATCCACGCAGAGGAAACTTCGCGGTGCCCATTAGGTAATTTATTTCAAGCGAGACCGAAAATTGCCGAGTTACCGGAAAGGTAAGCTCAACCCCGGCTAATAACCCAAAGCCGGGATTGTTTTCAAAACTCAAATCGGAGTTGGCTACATCCCAGCTTTCGTATGTGCGAATGGCACGATCAAAATTACCGAGGTTTAATTTCTGATCGAATCCATAAAAGGCAAAGCCACCACCTTTTAAATCAAACTCGGCTTGCTTGCCTTTAAATTCCAGCACCAACTCTGCAGGAACAAACACCGTAAAGTTGGGGCCAAGTAATGGATCTTTGGTTTCGAAAGGCAGATCAAGCATATTCATTCCCGACATGCGGTAGAGCGAGGCCCCGGTTTCCAATGCGATAAACCGATTCAGGTTTACACCCACGCCCCGAAACGAAAACGGACTAATGGGTGTAGAAAAATATCCGTTGCGCGGAATAAAATAAGAAAAGGATAAACCTACATCTTGTGCAAATACCTGTAAGCTGCCAAGACTGATCATAAGCATGAGTATGTATCGTTTCATTTGCTACTTGTGGTTGTAATCATTAAATAAGGTTTGCATGTAAACCTGCCCCTGGGTTAATTCATTTTCATTGCCCCATTTGCTACTGTAATCTTTCAAATCAAAATCGTAAATACTCTCATGTGTGGCACTTACATAACCATAACCATTGTTAAAAACATACACAGCAAATGGATTGATGGATTGTGACAGTATGTTTTTACTGAATGAAAATTCTGATTGAGGCTGGATTTGAAGTTGGGCTAACACGGTGTTGGCAATATCGGGCTGGCCGGCAAAAGTATGAATGCGCCCGGGGTTTGTAATTGCACCTCCCAGCCACAGCATGGGAATTTTAAACCGCGACTTATCCTTCAACTCCTGCACATCCGGAAACCGATGGCCGTGGTCGGCTGTAATAATCACCCAGGTATTTTTCCACCACGGTTTTTGTTTGGCCTGGCGTATAAACTCGCCCAAACTTTTATCAGTATAATAACAGGAGTTCAGGTACATAGAGCCTTCATCATCTCCTTCTATTACAGTTTTCATGGGTACCTCAAAAGGTTCGTGGCTGCTAAGGCTTAACATTACTTTGAAGAACGGTGTATGCGTGGTATCCAGTTCGCTCAGCATTTTCGTAAACACGTAATGATCAGCCACACCCCATTTCGAATCATTCAGATCGCTATCAAAGGCATCCTCATCGGTAATGGAGCCAAAGCCAGCCAGTGTTAAATACGATTCCATGTTGGCAAACCCAATATCGCCACCATAAATAAAGGAAGTGGCATATCCGGCACGAGCCAACTCTTTCGATAAGAACGGTAATTGCTGTGTTTTTTCTGGAAATTTTATAATGGAAGTACGCGGCTGGGCCGGGTAAGCACTGAGTATCGATACAAGGCCTTTGTCTGTTCGATCACCACTCGCATAAAAATTATCGAAGAGAATTCCTTCCTGCGTTAACGCATTGAATTGTGGAGTAATGTGAGGTAATCCACCCAGCGGTTCAATAATTTTAGAAGTGAACCCTTCTAAAATAATCAGCAAGATATTGGGATTATGAATGCTGCTATCGAGGATAGGTTGAGTCCTGCCGGTTTGAATTAAGGATTTGAAATCAGTAGCCAGGTTATCAGATTTATAAAAGTCGCCCGGATATTTAATGGTTTTACTTTTAGAAACACTTCTGAAAAAATTCCACACCGGATTAATTCCGGCATGATTCGGGAAAGATTTTGTTTTATGAAAATAAACAACCCCGGTATTTAATGGGGCAACTGTAAAACTGCTGCGAATGGGAATGATCAACGCGCCCGTAATCAGCAGCCAGGTAAGTGCACGTTTTTTTCCAATGGGTTTAAGCGCGAGTAGTTTCGGCCCAAGCCAGCGTGCATATACCCACACAAATATTCCTACTAACAGAATAAATATTCCTATTAACCCAATTAATACCGCGGTGTTTACACTGCTTACCGCTTCGCGCTCCATGTACATAAGCGGTGTTGAATTAATGCGGAAGCCCCAATGTTTGTAAAGCTCAAGATCGGCAACTACCACCCCGGTTGAAATCAACAACAGCAGGGTGGTTAGTATGCCGGTGGAAACGTATGTAAAGCGGTTTGGTAAAAATGCCGAAGCTACAAATATTAACCCGGGCAGGAGCAACCAATAGCCCGTCATGGCAGCATCCATGCGCAAGCCCAGCAGCAGCGGCATGGCAATTTCAGTAAAAGAGAGGGAGCGACTTTGCGGAAAAAGGTAAAGAAAGAAAAGCATACGGCCGATTGTAAAGAAGGCCATCCAAAAGAGAGCCAACAAACCAAAGAATCGTAACCGATCGCGCATCAGGCTGCGAAGTTATATAAAGAACAAATGCAACCATTGATAAAACAGCAAAAAGCACTTTCGAAATTCAATGTACCTTTATAAAAAAATCCTGATTCCACATGAACCGATGGCTCTACTTAACACTACTGTCTTTAACTATCATAACAATCCAATGCTCCGACAAGCGAATACCGGCCGACCTCATCATTAAAGGCGGAACCATCTACACAGTAGAATCGGCTTCAATCGTAGAGGCAGTTGCAGTTAAAGGCGATACCATTATTTACGCTGGCGATCTGGCAGGCCTTTCCAAATACGAAGGCGAACGAACCAAAGTAATTGATCTGGCAGGAAAAACAATGACCCCCGGTTTTATTGAAGGGCATGGCCACTTTATGGGCTTGGGCTATAACGAATTAAACCTTGACCTGATGAACATTACCAGCTACGAAGAGATGGTAGAAAAAGTGAAAGAGGCAGTTGCTAAAGCACAGCCCGGCCAGTGGATTGTTGGCAGAGGCTGGCATCAGGATAAATGGACAAAAAAGCCAGAGAAGTTGATTAAAGGGTTTCAAACGCACCAATTACTAAGCGAAGTTTCGCCCAACAACCCGGTGTTTCTGCGCCATGCCAGTGGGCACGCAGGTTTTGCCAATGCCAAAGCCATGCAGTTGGCCGGAGTAAATCAACTTTCGGTTGAGAAGCTTGGTAAAAACTTAGGCGAGGGCGGAGAAATTCTGTTGGATGAGTTGGGAAACCCAACAGGGTTATTTAATGAACGCGCACAGTCGCTAATAACAAAATATATACCTGATAACACAGCCGAAACAGATGAGCAAGCCCTTGAGCTTGCCATTGCTGCGAGCTTACGTAACGGCATAACCAGTTTTCACGATGCCGGAGTGTCGCGCGAGAATATTGAGTTGTTTCGAAAGTTTAAAGCAGCCGGAAAGTTAAGCACCCGTTTATATGTAATGCTTACGGGTTTTGATAGTGAATTGCTCTATGAGTGGTTTAAGCGAGGCCCTGAAATAGACGCGTCAAATCTGTTAACCATTCGGGCTATTAAATTGAATTGCGATGGGGCCCTGGGTTCGCGCGGGGCCTGGTTGCTTGAGCCTTATTCCGACAGACCGGATTTTAGTGGTATGGCTACATTATCGATGGATACTGTTCTAAAAATTTCCCGCGAAGGATTAAGATACGGGTTTCAGGTTTGTTCGCATGCTATTGGCGATCGTGCCAATAAAGAAATTCTGGATCGGTATGAAGTAGCATTTTCCGAAAATCCCGATAAGGCTATCAACCACCGGTATCGAATTGAGCATGCACAGCATTTACATCCCAACGATATTCCACGATTTGGAAAAATGGGTGTAATACCTGCCATGCAAGCCATTCACTTATCGTCCGATAGATCGTGGGCAATAGATCGGTTAGGTGAAAAGCGAATTAAAGAAGGTGCCTACATGTGGCAATCATTATTAAAGTCGGGTGCGATAATTGTAAATGGTACGGATGTTCCCGTTGAACCGATAAACCCGATAGCTTCGTTCTATGCTTCCGTAACGCGCCAAACGCTAACAGGCCAACCGGAAGGTGGTTATGAACCTGCTGAAAAAATGACACGCATGCAGGCTTTACGATCTTATACGTTAGATGCAGCCTACGGAGCATTTGAAGAAAATATCAAAGGCTCAATTAAGGTTGGTAAGTTGGCCGATTTTGTAGTCTTGAATAAAGATCTACTTACAGTACCCGATTCGGAAATACTTTCCACCGAGGTAGCAATGACAATTTTAGGAGGTAAAATTCTTTATGAGAAAAAGTAGAATTTTATAAAAATAAAAAAAGGCTGTTCGTAGGAGCAGCTTTTTTTTTAGAGGTACAGATATTGATTATGCTTATTTCAAAAATTTGTGTGCTCTTTCAAAGAGCAATTTTCTATCCGAAGTAATGGTAGGGTCGGCATAAATACGACTGGATAATTCGCCTACTACACCCTTCTTGTAACCTAATTTTTCGGCAATCTGCTCGCAGAAGTGTATTTCGCTTTTAAATACCTGGCCATCGCTTTTCATGAGTTGAATAAGATGGTAGAGGTTTTCAAATTTTTGGTCTTCTGAAAAAGCGCTCAGGTCTCCAATGGGTTTTGGGGTTTTCATCATTTGTTCCACCTCGTCTTTGCTCAGGCCATTGGCTTTACCAATCATATGAATTACTTTGGCTTCCTTTTCGCCCACGCTACGATCGCTGGCAGCAAGGTTAATTAGCACATTCAGTTGTTCTTTTATCATGACTAGTTTTTAGTTTTGTGCAAAAGTATGATGTCAATAATCGAAATTTAGAGCAAAAATTGATTATTTCTTACACCATTTATAAAAAAAAGCAAGGTGGTAGTACTCAACACGCAACCCATTCGTAAACCGAAGGTCTATTTGTAAAATCGAAGTACAATGAAAAAGTTTTTGATTGCCTCATTTGTTGTATTGATGGCGCTGGTGGTTGGCGCACAACCTGGCGAGGTACGGTCAGTCGGTTCATTTAATGGGGTAAAGGCAGGCGAGGCCATTGATGTCTATTTAAAGAAGGGCGATAAAGAATCGGTGCGGGTAGTTGTTTCAGGCACCGATGCCAGTAATGTGCTAACCGAGGTGGCTGGTGGCTACCTGCGTATTCACATGCGCGATGGCCGCCATAAAAACAAAAGTGTAAAAGTTTATGTAACGTATATAAACCTTACAAAAATTCACGCCAGTTCTGCTGCCAACATATTTTCAGAAGGAGTAATAAAAACCGGCAGGTTAGATGTAAGTGCTTCCAGTGCTGCCTCTATCGAAATCTCAATTGATGTTGGTTCCATTTCGGCCGAGGCTTCCAGTGCTGGCGATGTGGTATTAGAAGGTAAAGCCAAAAATTTGGATGTTGATGTGAGCAGCGCAGGCGAAGTGGACGCCTACTCGTTGGATGCTGAAGTTGTGCAGGCGGGTGCCAGTAGTGCAGGAACTGCAAAATTTTCTGTTTCAAAAGAATTGCTTGCCCGTGCAAGCAGCGGGGGCAGCATCCGTTATCGGGGCAGTCCGGAAAAAACCAATACCAATTCCAGCAGCGGAGGGTCGGTTAAGAAAGTGCTCGCTAACTAAAACAAAGAAAGATCGGACGTTCTGCCCGATCTTTTTTATTTTCCTTTGCGCATACGTTTTACACGTTGGCCATCTTCCTTTCGGTTTAGTTCCCAGTTTACCAAGGCCAGGTTAAAGCTCTTTAAATAAGAACCCACTGTTTTGGTATTGCCGAAGTTGGGCTGGATAAATGCTGCATTAATCATACCCTGTAGATTTTAATAATTTGCTAATCGGTTAGACGTAAAAAATAGCGTTTTAGTTTGTATTGAATAAAAAAATTTGATCCCCTTTCGCCCGAAACGGTTTGCATAACTGGTGAAATCAGGGTTGCGCTATGTTTATGGTGTGCCTTACGCAGCCTCCTGCCACAATCGGGGTGAATGAACAATTTCTTATAACTAATTCCTGTTAGGGTTAATTTTTACCATCCTGCTATCGAATGCGGTAATAATTTTTTTAAAATAAGGTAATATGCAACCATTGATTTACCGAAATCATATATTTTTGACTCCCATCTACCTTAAAACAACCACACTATGGCGCAACTACGATTTGAAGCCCTGAAAAAATTAAATGAACGAGCTAAGGTGCACGTTGAACCCACCACCCCGCACATTTCGCAATTTTTTGGCGAGAATGTGTTTGGTATGGAACAAATGCGGAGCACACTGGCACCAGCCGTTTTTAAAAAAGTTAGTCACGCAATCAAGAACCACGAAAAGATAGATGAAGCTACTGCCGATGCCGTTGCTTCTGCGGCAAAATCGTGGGCTATTGCAAAAGGGGCTACGCATTTTACACATTGGTTTCAACCCATGACGGGCGGAACTGCCGAAAAGCATGATTCATTTTTCGATGCCCTTTCGGGGATTGAAAAATTTAAAGGCAGTGAGCTTGTTCAGCAAGAACCCGATGCTTCATCATTCCCCAGCGGTGGTATCCGCAGCACATTCGAAGCGCGGGGTTATACAGCCTGGGATCCAACCTCGCCCATGTTTTTATATGGTAAAACGTTAAGTATCCCCACCATTTTTGTTTCCTATACAGGCGAAACATTGGATACTAAATCGCCATTATTAAAAGCATTAAAGGCAGTTGATATTGCCGCCACTAAAGTTTGCCAGTTATTCGATAAAGACATTCAGCACGTAGTTGCCTCATTAGGCCCCGAGCAGGAGTATTTTGCAGTAGATAAAGCATTGTTTAATGCCCGGCCCGATCTGGTAATGGCTGGTCGCACGGTTTTTGGTCATGCTCCGGCTCGTGGACAGCAATTGGAAGATCATTATTTTGGAGCTATCCCCGGTCGCGTTTATGATTTTATGCGCGATTTTGAAATTGAATGCTGGAAGTTGGGTATTCCCGTTCGTACCCGTCATAATGAAGTGGCGCCAAGTCAGTTTGAGGTAGCCCCGTTATTTGAAGAAGTAAATGTGGCCAACGATCATAACCAACTTATGATGGATGTGATGAGCCGTGTGGCTGATAAGCATGAACTAAAAATACTTTTTCATGAAAAACCATTTGCCGGTTTAAATGGTAGTGGTAAACACAATAACTGGTCGCTGATAACCGATAGCGGAGTAAACTTATATGCACCCTCCAGCTCAGCGCGCGATAACTTACTCTTCCTTACTTTCTTTGTAACCACCATCAAGGCGGTGCATGAATATGCCGATTTATTAAGGGCTAGTATTGCCACTGCCGGTAACGATTTTCGTTTGGGTGCCAACGAAGCTCCTCCGGCGATCATGTCTGTGTTCATTGGGTCTCAAATGACAGCCGTGTTGGATGAATTGGAGAAGAACGGAAATGTAAAAATTGAGAAAGGCGATAACATGTACATGAAGTTGGGTATCGATCAGATTCCGGAAATTATTCTGGATGCTACTGATCGTAACCGCACATCGCCATTTGCTTTTACCGGTAATAAATTTGAGTTTCGGGCTGTTGGGGGGTCTGATAACTGTGCTACACCTATGGCTGCCCTCAATCTGATTGTGGCAGAACAACTCACACAATTGTTTGAAACTGTTTCGGCCGAAATTGAAAAAGGTGAAGAGAAGCGATTGGCCCTTGTGAATGTACTACGCAAGTATATCAAAGAATCAAAAGCCATTCGTTTTGAAGGCGATGGCTACTCGGATGAATGGGTGAAAGAAGCAGAAAAGCGGGGCTTGAGTAATATCAAAAATATGCCGCGGGCCATTGAGGCTTATGTTTCTAAAAAATCGTTGGCTTTATTCGAAAAACATGGGGTAATGAGCAACAAAGAAGTAGAAGCGCGCAACGAAATTAAGTTAGAGAGTTATATTAAACGCGTGCAGATTGAAGCACGTGTAATTGGTGATCTGGCTATGAACCACATTATACCAACAGCCATTGCATACCAAAACAAGTTAATCAACAATGCTAACGGTTTAAAAGGGTTGGGTATTGATAACACAGCTGTTACTCAAACCATTAAGGAGATTTCGGGGCACATCGAAACCATTAAGGTAAGCGTACGCGAAATGGTGGAGGAACGCAAACGCCTGAACAAATTAACCGATACCCACAAGCGTGCCTTCGGCTATTGCGATGATGTTAAAGAGAAATACTTTGAGAAAATCCGCGATGCAGTAGATAAACTGGAGTTGTTAGTTGATGATGAAGACTGGCCGTTGGTTAAATACAGAGAGTTGCTGTTTTTGAGATAAGTGAGTCAGAAATAACTCTTTAAAAAGCGCAGATCTTGGCAGGTCTGCGTTTTGTTTTTATTCTTATCTTGTATTAATGAATAGAAAATTTATTAAAGTACAGGGTATAAGATTATCCTATCTGGATAATGAGGCCGATTCTGCCAATATTATTTTTTTTATACATGGTAACTCTGGCTCAGCAAGGTATTGGCACAAGCAATACGAAGATGAATCGCTGCAAGGCTATCGGCTGATTGCATTTGATTTGCCTGCTCATGGCGAATCGGATGCTGCGCCTAATCCGGCAGAAGATTATAGTTTGATAGGATTGGGCCGTATTATGGCTAATGCAGTAAGTACTATTGCGCCAGCAGGCAGTAGTTATGTTTTGGCAGGACTTTCACTGGGAACCAACATCATTGCCGAGATGCTGGCTTATAAAGAGATTTCACCGAAGGGAATTGTGTTAATATCAAGTTGTATTACAGGCGATGAATTGACGATTGATAAAATCTTTAAAACTGAGATTGATCTGAGTTTTTTATTTACAGATCAATCAGATGAAAGTAGGGTAGAAGCAGGTTACACATCAATTATTAACGATCCGGCCGAAAGACAGCAATGCATTAATGAATACTATCAGGTAAAATCTCCATTTAGATCATCCTTAGGAATTTCAGTTGCGCAAAACAAATTTAGTGATGAGATCAAACTTATCAGTGGTTTTAATGGATGTCTATTAATAGTATTTGGAAAAAATGAACAGGCCGTAAATATAGATTATCTGGATGAGGCAAAACTTATAGTTTGGAATAAAGAGATTGTTAAAATAAGCGGAAATCATTTTGTCAATATCGATAACCCCAGTGAGTTCAACTCACTGCTTCGCGGTTACTTGTCAGATTATTTATAGTAATTGGTGACTTACTGCAAACCGTATCAACTCAGCTGTATTAACGCAATTAGATTTTTCGAGTAAATTTTTTCTGTGATTATGAACGGTATGTTGGCTAATCTTTAGCCCGGTAGCAATTTGTTTGCTACTTAGTCCCTTGTAAATTTCTTTCAATACCTGTATTTCGCGTAAACTAAAAATGCCGTTAGTAGGATAATAGGTCATTTTGTAACAAGGCTCTTGTTCGGTAGGGTTAAAATTTCCATCTATTCTTTCTATCGTATGAATAATCGATAAACTTTCCTTGAAATGTGTAATATCAATTGAGAAACCAAAAGCGCCAATTATTTCTCCGGTATCAGTCCAGATATACGAACTTCGTTGTAAGAACATCAGCCAGTTCCCAAATGCATTTTTAAGGCGATGGTTATGGCTTACCGCGTAAAGTTCCCTTGTGCTGTTTGATTTTTCCTTAAGGAATTTAATGGTAGCAGGCACTACCTTATTACTGTAAACCGCTAAGTCATCTGGATGCCAGAGATTCATGTAAAAGCCCGGACCGGATTCTAAAAGTTGGGTATTGGTGTAACCTAAGATAGAGGCTACCGATGGTGCGATGTGCAGGTATCTTTTATTCACATAATCCAACACATAGTATAATGGGGTCTGAACTTGTACGCCTTTCGGTTCCATGCCAAAATTTTGCAGCAAAGAATCAATGGGTGGAAAAACCGGCTGGTTTTCGAAGAGGCTGGCTTGCACAAGCAAGTCTTGATAGGAATTGGGGATAGATTGGGCCATAGACCTTACTAAAATAATTGAAAGTATGGTTTAAGGCAAGTGGCCTTGGGGTTAGAATAGCTATTTTTAGCTATTGCCAGGGTTTATTCTCCCCTATACTTTTGAAAAGTAACTAAGTTTAATGCTAAGTTTTAAAATGAAGAATTTCTTAATCATTTCCTTGTCATTACTTTTTTACTCCATTTCATCAAAAGGTCAATTTCCTGTTCCAGGATCAATCGATTTCAACAGTTCAGCTTTTTCCTCTGGTTTGGGAGCTAACAGTACTGTAAGCTCAATTGTTGTTCAGACAGATGGGAAAATACTAATAGGCGGATATTTTACAACTTACAATGGGGTAAGCAGGAATTATATCGCTCGATTAAATGCTGATGGCAGTATTGACAATAGTTTTAATCCTGGTTCTGGCGCAAATTGCCTTATTAATGCCATTGCACTGCAATCAGACGGCAAGATTATTATTGGTGGTTGCTTTACAAGCTATAACGGAACTTCCCGTAATCGAATAGCACGGTTGAATGTTGACGGTAGTTTAGATACTTCGTTTAATCCCGGTAATGGTACAAATGCCTACGTTAAAACAATTGCTATTCAAACAGATGGTAAAATTTTGATAGGAGGTGGTTTTAGTGAGTATAATTTGATTGCCCGAAATAATATAGCCCGCTTAAATTCAGATGGAAGTCTTGATATATCATTCAATAAAGTATTTCTAAGTACATCTGTACAATCAATTGTAATTCAGCCAGATCGAAGAATTTTGATAGGAGGAGAAATGTATTCAGGTATTCAGCGACTTAACCAAGACGGTAGCCACGATGCAGGTTTTTTATCTTCTATTATCGGAGGAACGGATTTTGAAGTAAGTACAGTATATACAATTGCTATACAGCCAGATGGTAAAATTATAGCCGGAGGGGATTTTTTTCAGGACTATGGTAATCCGAATAATATTATAAGACTAAACCCAAATGGCACTACTGATGAAAGTTTTAATTCAGGGAGTGGAGTGGATTCTTATGCGGTTAGGTCTATTAAAATTCTGATTGATGGTAAGATACTAATTGGGGGTGAATTTTATAGTTATAATAACATTGATAGGGTTGGGTTGGCGCAATTAAACCAAGATGGTAGTCTAAATGAAAGTTACAATTCTGGGTTCTCAACTTCTGGTATTGTTAATGCAATAACCACACAACCAGATGGTCGGGTTTTAATAGGAGGAACTTTCAATCTTTATGATGCAGTAAGTGTAAACAACATTGCCCGATTAAATAACGATGGCCATATAGATTCTGGTCTGAGAATAGGCACTGGTCTCAACGGAAATGTTAAAGCATTAGCAATTCAGTCTGATGGAAAAATAATAGTAGCTGGTAGCTTTACAACTTTTAATGGTATTGCCAGAAATCGGATTGTCAGATTACTATCAAACGGGGCAATTGATAATAGTTTCAATCCGGGAACAGGCGCAAATGGTGAAATTAATGCAGTAGCCCTAATGGGTGATAAAATAATTATTGCAGGTGATTTTACCACGTACAATGGGGTGTCACGAAATAGAGTTGCTGGCTTAAATCAAGATGGTAGTTTATATACATCCTTCAACGTTGGGGCTGGATGTAATAATGTAGTCAACGCGATCACAGTTGATTCTGATGGTGGAATATATCTGGCAGGAAAGTTTACGCAGTATCGAGGTGTAGCATGCAAGCCAATAGTAAAGATTTTTATTGATGGAACTGTAGATTCTGGATTTGTTCCGCAATTGAATTTTATTAACACTAATATTAGTTCATCAGATCAATACTTCTCCTCTGTTAAAGTGAAGCCTGATGGAAAAGTTTTGATTGGTGGATATTTCAATATAGAGAGTGATTTTCGTGGAAATGTTGTCTTGTTAAACTCCGATGGATCTTTGAATCAAGACTTTAATTATTCAGTAACATCAAATTGGCATGTATCATCAGTAGGATATACAAATGCCGGACTTAATGTAATTGGAGGTACAATGTTTGGCGGAGTTGAGTTTTTAGACCAAACAGGTCAAAACAGTTTCTATGCGGCAGGAACGGGCGCCAACGGAGATGTCAAAGCAATGGCATTTCAACCTGATGGTAAAATTTTAATTGCAGGAACCTTTACTCAATTTAATGGAATTATTAGGCATAGGATCGCAAGGCTTAATGCTAATGGAACTCTTGATTCAAGTTTTAATCCTAATCCAGGCGCAAATGCAAATATCAATGCTCTTGCAGCCCAATCAGATGGTAATTTCATAGTTGGAGGGGAGTTTTCTTCATATTCAGGAATTGGAGCAAACAGAATTGCCCGTGTTATCGGAGGGAAAGTATTTCAATTGTTAACCTTTTCTGAGATTACACCTAAAACCTATGGCGATCCAGCCTTTATTCCAGCTTCAACTTCATCGGGTTTACCGATAACGTACACGAGTAGTAACACCGCTGTTGCGAATGTATCCGGGGGTAATATTACTGTAACAGGCGTGGGTTCTGCGGTAATTTCTGCCACACAAACAGGTAATTCAGACTACCATCCGGCAATTGGGGAGGCTCGCATAGTTACAGTTAATAAAGCAAATCAGACAATTACATTTAATACTTTGCCTGTTAAACAACAAGGCGATGCACCGTTTGCCTTAAACGCATCAACCTCGTCTGGTTTACCAATAACGTATTCAAGTAGTGCACCATCGATTGCGACTATTGCAGGTAACACAGTATCAATTTTAGGAAATGGAACAACGGTAATAACTGCTTCTCAAGCGGGCAATGTAAATTTTAATGCTGCCACAAGCGTACAACAAACACTAACAATACTTGCTTCTCAACCTTCCAGCCAACCAACCTCTCTTCAGTTTTCTTCAATCGCAACTGCATCAATGAATGTATCATTTACAGCAGCTACTGGATCACCCACCGGTTATTTAGTCCTGCGTAAAGTTGGATCATCACCGTCTGAAGTTCCCATCGATGGCTCTCAGTACACCGGAACCTATGGGACAAGCACAGTAGTGCATAATGGTAGCAGCACAAGCTTTGCCAGTTCGGGTCTACTAGCAGGGACTCAATATTTTTACACAGTATTTGCATATAACGGCAATGGACAGTTCATAAATTATCTTACGGTAAATCCTTTATCTTCTAATAAGTTTACATTGCCTGCAACACCAACTTTATCTCTTTCTGATCCCACTACATCAAATTTTACGGCTACCTGGACTCCTGTTGCAAGTGCAATTCGTTATGAACTTGAAGTTTCTTTGAGCGATGGATTTGAAAGTGTTAATTTGATCTCGGAATATAACCCAAAGATAATTACCAGTGGAAATGTTATAGGAGTTAACGGGTTGCAACAAAATACACAATACTATTGCCGAATAAGAGCAATTAATGAAAGTGGAAGTTCTGCGAATTCAGAGATACAGATTATTACTACACAAGCATCTCAGGTTAGCACCCCCTTAACCATTAGCCAGATTAATTTTAATTCTCTTTTAGCTAACGGTGTTGCAACAGTTCCTGTTACTGTGGAAATAGCGGGTGGTAATGGCAATAAAAATGTAGAGATTCTTCAACGAGCAATTACAGCAACCGCTTTTGGTACTCCCGTTGTTCCAACCAGCACCAGTGGTAATACTTACACTTTCAATTTGCCTGTTGCAGGTGCAGACGAACTAGGAATTGAGTTTTTTGTGCGTGCACAAGATGCCTCAACTACTACAAACTCAACTAGTCGATTTATTTACAGAAGCATTAATCCTGAAACAGTTATCCCAGGTCTTTCATTTGGTGGACAAGAAAAAGATTATCGAATCATTTCCATACCATATAACCTCACGATTAAAAGCACTTCTATAGTTTTTTCCGGTTTAGGTGAATATAGGAAACAGTGGCGTTTGCTAGAATATAATGGCTCCTTACCATACCAGGATAATCCACCAAGTGTAGTTGTAGGTAGAGGATATTGGTTCAATTCAAGAAATAAGCCTACAATAGAACTTGGGGAGGGTACAGTTTCGCAAAACAATCAAACGGCACCATTTAATTTAACGCTTAGGCAAGGTTGGAACATGATCGCCACACCGTATCCATTTGTTATTGATTGGAGTGATGTGATAGATGCGAACCCAAGTGTACAGGTTGATGATGAATATTATGTATTTAATCCAATAAAGCGAGGGTATGATGAAAGTAATAGCCTGAAACCCTTCGAAGGCGGTTTTGTGTTTGCCGCTAACGCAACTACCCTTGAAATTCCGGTAACATTAAAAAATACGGCAGGAGGAAGAAAACGTGCGGTGAATGATTTTCAATCGGATATTGATGCGAAGAATTGGTTAGTACCGCTCAAATTAAAACAAGGAACAATTGAGAATACCCGTTCAGCAATTGGTATGCATCCGGATGCAAATCTGAGTAAAGATAAATTTGATCGCATAGCACTTCCCGGATTTCTTGACTATGTTGAATTAACATCTCATCATGGTGAATTTTTCGCACCCTATTTTTCGCGCGATATAGTTCCGCAACAGGAAAGTTATATGTGGACACTCAATTTTGAGGCAAGCCGCAATGAGGCTGTTGAAATAAGTTGGGATAACTCAGGTATAGAAGGTAGTAAGGCTCAGTTACTTTTATACGATCCCGTTGGCGGTGTATTAACCGATATGGGGAAATCAAATAAGTATTTATTACCTAATGGAACCAGACGAGAGTTACAGGTAATTTATTCCCGAAATGGATTTGAAAATCTGATTGGTGATTTGAACAGACCTTACCCCAATCCTTTTAATGAGCATGTTAACTTGCCAGCATACTTCAATGCAAATGGAAAGAGTACTGCGATAGAAATTAAAATTCTGAATATGGCGGGTGAGGAAGTGTATCATCAACATCTGCAAACGGAACAACAAGGTTTAATTCAACCGGAATGGTGGGGCCTTAATCTTAAACATGAATTTGTTCCCGCTGGTTTGTATATCTATAAAATCATCTATCAAACCGGTTCAGGTACAATTAGTAGTCAGGGTAAAATCATCAAACTTTAACATGAGAGCTGGTTCAAAATTTTTAGTGATGTGTTTATGCTTGCTGGGTGGCCGGGCATTAACAGCTCAGCAATTAAATGTTAAACGAATGGAGCTGAATGGGGATAACATCATCTTACACTTTTCATTACTGGATAGTTTGGCAGGCCGAACCTACACTGTAAATCTTTATTCCTCCCTCGATAATTTTGTAAATCCACTTGTACATGTTTCAGGCGATACAGGTATGGATATTAAGCCCGGAGTGGAACGCAAAGTTGTATGGAACGCTAAGCAAGAGTTGGGTGCATCATTTGATGATAAAATAGCTATTGAACTTCGGGCAAAGGTTTACATTCCATTTTTGCGATTTGATTCATTTACTAAAATTAAACGTGGCAAGCCAACTCAAGTAACCTGGCGTGGAGGCACTCCGCAACATGTTTTAAACTTTGAGTTGTGGCGTAAAGGCGAGCGGGTGTTAACCATACCCAATGTGCCTAATGCCGGGCATACGCAATTAGTAATACCATCAAGTGTTAAAAAGGGTAAAGGTTATACTTTGAAAATTGTAGAAAGTAAGAATAAAGATCTGGCCATTCAGACGATGCCATTTGTAGTTAAACCCAGGGTTCCGTTTTTGGTAAAGGCATTACCGTTTTTAGCGATTGGGGGTGTATTTGCATCTGGTATTCTTACTTCGAATGAGCCAGAAAGACCTTCAGATATTTTAGATCCCTTAGGTACACCACCCGGAAATTAGCTTATGAAAAAATTAGCTGCATTAATTTTATGTTTCCTTTCGTTCGGCTTTTTGAAGGCTCAAACCTTAACATGGACGAGTAATGACGTTCATCTGAATTTTAAAGAACCAAAATCAGCAAGTAGTACACCTTATATAACATGGGTTAAACCCGCGTTAGATTATAGCAGCAGCCAGGAAACAAGAGTTGCCGTTGAAGCAAATGTTCAGGATAATGTTGGTTTAAAATCAGTGACACTTAGCATTGGTAATTCAACCACTGGCGAAGTGGACGGTGGAAAAACGTTTGAATCAGTTTCAGGCAATACATTTTCAGTTAACATGAATGTTAACTTAAAAGAAGGTACCCGCTACATTGAAATCACAACTGAAAACATACAGGGTGTAAAAGTTTCCAGTAAACGCACGTTAATTGTTGGAGAGGACGCCTTGGACTACATCTCGGCAGATCGAAAGGATGTTGCTTTAATTTTTGCAACCGATAATTATGATCATTGGGATGATCTGGTAAACCCGATCAACGATGGCCAAACAATTGCACGCGAGCTGAAGGAAAAGTATAACTTTGAGACAGAAGTAATAACAAATGCAACTACCGAGGAAGTATTTGAAAAAATAAGAGAATACAACCTGAAAAAATTTAAGCCACAAGATCAGCTATTAATATTTTTTGCCGGGCATGGACTTTTTGATGATGCCTTTGGCGAAGGTTATGTAGTAGCGAAGAACTCGCTGGCCGATGATAAAAGCAGAACGAGTTATATAGCGCATGCGCGCTTAAGGGGTATAGTTAATAACATTCCATGCCAGCATGTGCTGCTAATGATGGACGTATGCTTTGGAGGAACCTTGGATCCGGTAATAGCCCGAGCCCGGAGTGCAGCCGATGAAGTTACTGAGCGGGAAATGCTTGCCAGAAAATTATCCTATAAAACAAGAAAATACCTTACTTCAGGCGGCAAAGAATATGTGAGTGATGGTGTTGCCGGCAGCCATTCCCCATTTGCTGCGAAATTTTTAGAATCGTTACGAACCAATGGTGGTGATGATTTTGTGCTTACGCTTACCGAGATTCAGGCGGCAATGGAAAAACTAAAAACCCTGCCGCGCTTTGGTGCATTTGGTGATGATGAAAGGTTAAGTGATTTTGTTTTTGTTTCAAAAGCACGAAGGTAAACTACCAGCCAACCATCTTAACCACTGCCTCC
This sequence comes from Cyclobacteriaceae bacterium, assembly GCA_019638395.1. Classification (GTDB taxonomy): domain Bacteria; phylum Bacteroidota; class Bacteroidia; order Cytophagales; family Cyclobacteriaceae; genus ELB16-189. The sequence continues at coordinate 947,582 of JAHBTX010000001.1, read as the reverse complement.
CGTATTAGTTCTGGATTACTCCAGGGAACAAAGTGATCCATCGTCTCTACAAAAAGAACCTCCACCGTTGTGTTGGTCATCATGCGCTTAGCAAAAACGGCATTATCCGGATGAACCAATGAATCTTTTCCACCCTGTATTACAATCACAGGCGTTTGAACTTCTTTCCAGCGTGGAAGTAACGCTTCCAGTTGGGGTTTTAGTTTATAAATTTCATCGTTAGATGCTCGCAATGATCGTGGAAGCATCCACTTTAGAAAGGGTGTGGCCAAAGGTGCCCGAAACCATTCGTTAGGCTCAAGTTCGGGTGCAATAGATGGCGCAACCATAATTAAACCATCAACTAATTCGGGGTAGTCCAACGCCATTTGTGCAATGAGTGGCCCACCAAGTGAATGCCCGACTAAAAATACAGGGCGATTGTTTTTATGTGCGAGTAAAACGGGTTTTAATAATTCGGCTTGTTTCGCCAACGATGGTTCGGCATTTCCAAAGTTGGCGCTACCAAAACCGGGTCTATCAACACTTATCATTCGAACCGATTTCAGCAGGGATGTATCGGCCAGAAAATCTATAAACGCACTGAGCGAACCTGGCGAACCGTGAACAAAAATCACCAACGGTTTAAGTGAATCGCCATTAATCAGGTAGGTTTGCTTACGCTTGCCAATGTTATAGCTTTTAAGTTCGGCTTTGGGAATTTTGTTTTCAAAGTATTTGTCAATTTCAGATTTACTCATTCTGAATTGCATGCACGAATCCAACACAAAGGTGATTCCAAAAAGAACGGCCACAAAAATCAGTGGCCGCAAATTTTTTTTTCGAAAGTGATTTATCAGCATCAGATTTTAAGAATGCGTTTGTACTCTGCCTGATTGCGCATTATATCCATAGCGGCTTTAATCTCTTTGTCGGACTTAAAGCCTGTTTCTGCAGCCCCGCGTTCAAAATAGTAGCGCGAGGCAATTTCGCGTTCCAACAGCGCTTTGATCGCATCTTTATGATTCACTAATTCGTTTTTGCGTAACTCTTTCAGGCGTGTTTGAATTTGATCGATGTTGGGTTTCAATTCATCATACGATTTTTCTTTGGTGGCCTCGGCAATCAGTTCCTCCAATTCTGTCTCCACAGGCGATTGAAAGGAGTAGTCTTTGGTTTTCATCCAACTTACAAAATCAGAATACTCTTTATCCGTAAGCGAAAAGGTGCGCGGCTCTGCCAGCGTGGGGTGTTGATGTGCATACACGGTGGCATAATCAAAAATAAATCCGTTCAGGTAAACAACTTTGGTAATAGCAGCATCATCGGCAACGGCAATTGTAATGTCAGGATCAATACCGCCACCATCATATACTTTACGACCATGGGTGGTGCGAAATTCTTTTTTGAGTGAATCGGGAATAGAGGCAACGCTGCCATCTTCTCTGCGGTGTGTATAATCCAACACCTGAATGCAACGGCCTGTAGGTGTATAATATTTGGCGGTGGTAATTTTAACTTGCGAATTGTATGACAATAAACGCGGTACCTGCACCAATCCTTTTCCATAAGAACGTTCGCCAATAATTACACCCCGATCATAATCCTGAAGGGTGCCGGCTACAATCTCGGAAGCCGAAGCACTGCCGCGGTTAATCAACACTGTAACCGGAATATCCAGGTCAACCGGAGGGTTAAGTGTTTCATACGTGATATTATTTTCTACAACTTTGCCTTTGGTATCAACCACTTTTTTTCCTTTCGGGATGAAGAGGTTGCAGATATTAACGGCCTCATGCAACAAGCCACCACCGTTGTTGCGCAGATCGAGTATTAAATACTTAGCACCTTTTTCTTTCAGACTAACCAAGGCATTCTTCACTTCCTTACCGGCATCGGGTGTAAATTCTGTAAGTTGGATGTAACCCACATCTGCTGCCAGCATGCCGAAGTATGGTACGTTACTGATTTTTATTTTTTCACGTTTAAACTCCAGCTCAAGCGGTTTGTCAACACCAATTCTTTTTACTGTTAGGTTAACAAGCGTACCCACCTGGCCACGCATAATGTGGTTAGCTTCTTCGGATGTGAGCCGGGCTAACTCTATACCGTTTATCTTAAGTACTTCATCGCCTATCCGTAAACCGCTTTTATAGGCAGGGTAGTTTTCATACACCATTGTTACCACCGTTCGTTTACCAATGGGCCGGGTAACAGCACCAATGCCGCCATACTGGCCTGTATTTAACGTGCGGAAATCTTCCACTTCATCTTCTGAAATAAAATTAGTGTATGGATCGAGCGACTCCAGCATGGCATCAATGCCGGTGCGAATGGTTTTGTTGGGATTTACCTCATCTACATACAAGGCATTCACCTCCTTGAAGAGAGAGGCAAAAATGTCGAGATTTTTAGCTATTTCGAAATAGCGCTCTGCTGGTGATGTAAATGAGAATGCTACAGCACCACCCAAAATCAATGCAGCTACCACCAATTTTTTCTTCCAGATTTTCATAGACGCACGGTTCAACATTGAAAGGTACGAAAACTAGCGCGTGCGGGTTAAGAATATTATGTGAAATTATGTGGCTTGGCGGCCAGGTTTAAAGCGTGTTATTTACTCCAAACCTTTCTCAAAAACCGCAACCAATTGCCATGCATTACATTTTCAATGTCTTGCTTTTTATACCCTCGTTGCGATAGCAGGGTGGAAATTTTTTGCAGATCGGCAATGGTTTCTATATCGGTAGGGCATTGTTCTTTACCAAATGCACCATCTAGGTCAGATCCAATACCAATGTGAAGGGAATTACCCGCCAACTGGCAAATATGATCATAGTTGTCTATTAATTTTTCCAACGTACAATTCATATTTTGTGGTGTTGATTTACCTCGCACCCAGTTGGGCACCAACATCCACGCATCCAACACACCACCAATTACAGCTCCACGCATAATTAATTCTTTAAGTTGCTCATCGCTAAACTGGCGATTGTGATTTACCAACACACGGCAGTTGTTATGGCTGGCCCAAATGGCACCATTAAAATTATCCATTGCTTCCCAGAAGGAATCATCGCACAAGTGTGTTGCATCCAGAATGATGTTGAGTCGCTCCATTTCTTTCAACAACTCTTTTCCTTTTGATCCGATTCCGCCTGTAGCATCGGTACCTTGTGCATAGCGACCAGGCCCGTAATGTGCTGGACCGATAGCTCGAAGTCCATATTCATATGCGGTCTCTAAATGTCTTAGCGTAACCAACGAATCTGCGCCTTCCAAACTTAAGATATAACCAATCGGTTTTTCTGGCGACCAATCTTTAAGATGTGCTTCAAGTGAAGCGAGATCAGTAATGGCTTTTAGTTCGCCAACTTTTTCCATCTCGGCATACCATGCGCGTTGCGCCTGTGTATGTGCCCACGCTTGTTCGGGCGAATGCCAGCCTGGAAGTGGATTATCGGGAGCTACATAGCGAGCAATTTGAGTAGCTACAATCAGTCCTATATTTCCTTTGCGAAGTGCTTCAAAGCTAACCACACCGTTACCACGATCGGGTTTATCGGTAAGATTTTTTTCGCGTTGGCGGATTTCTGATATGGGTTTGCGTAAATCGCGATTCCATTCCATCGCATTCATACTAAGATCAAGGTGGGCATCGACAATGAAAGTTGACATTCTTTTGTTGGTTTAATAGTTCATAGTCTTAGTCGATAGTCCATAGCGGTGATTTGCTATCGACTATTGACCATGGACTATAGAATAGTTATCAAACAGTAATTTTTCTTTTCCTCGCCACCACATTCCAATGCTTCGTTACTGTATTATTTTCAACCACAGCTAAGGTTTCGTGCAAGGCAACAGTAGGGCAAATGTGAAAGGGAACACCATATAAAACATCGCCAACTTTGTATGTATTGCCTTTTGGTGCTTTAAGGATCAAGTGTTCTTCGCTATGACCAAATGCTTGTAGTTCTGGCGCGTTGATAAAATACACTCTATTGTTCAATGGGTTTTCTGAAGCTACTGCTTTATGCCCAAGATCAATACAAAGCGTTTCATCATCAGGTTTTGAAATGATACGCGTAATTAACAAAGCGGCAAACACAAAGGGTTGTTCTGCAAATTGTTTGTGATAACCGTAATCCCAGAAAATAAATGTGCCCGGGCTTACTTCAATATTTTTTCGTTTGCTATGAATGGAGATAGTGGTATTACCACTGGTAACAATGGTTGCATCAATTCCGGTTTGTGCGGCAATGGTTTCTTTCAGATTTAAGACTCGCTCAAAACCGGCATCGCAACCTTTTGTCCTTACTTCCATATCTGCATCTCGATGATGCCCATCGTATGCATGCAAGCCAACTGGGGTTAATCCTTTTAATGATTTACAGAACACAAAAAGTTGCAAGGCGTTTTCCGGGAGAATTCCCGTGCGACTCATGCCCACATTCAAATCAAGAAAGATACGAATGGTGAGATCATTGACCTGGGCGACCGTAGATAGTTCTTGAGCGGTAGCTTCATTATCAATCAAGCAGGAAAATTGTGTAGCCGTAAATTTTTTAATGAGTTGTACAAAGCGTACACCCCGTGGTCCAACCGGTTGATAGGCCAGCAATACATCTGGCGCACCAATCGTAGTCAGCATTTCGGCTTCAGCAATGGTGGCACATTTAAATTTTCGGATTCCGGCATCCATCATTAGTTGACAAACTTCGGGAGTCTTGTTGGTTTTTACGTGTGGCCGCAACTGGTTTACATCGGGCACGAACTGTTGCAGGATTTTAATGTTCTGTTTTATACGATCAGGATAAACTGCGAGAGCAGGGGAGTCTAGTTCGGTTATGTTCTTTATTAAGTAAGAATTGTTCATAGTCTTTTGGTCGATAGTCCATAGTTTTATGGTCGATAGCAGTTATAACTATGGACTGTCGACTATGGACTTGGTTTTACACTAATTCAAACATCGCTTCAATTTCTACCGGAATATTATCGGGTAACGAACCCATGCCCACTGCACTGCGTACACCTACACCATTTTCTGGCCCCCATACTTTGGCGAATAACTCGCTGCAACCGTTAATAACAAATGGATGGCGTTCAAATTCCTGCACGGCATTCACCATTCCTAAAACTTTTATTACACGTTTGATTTTATTTAAGCTTCCAAGGTTTGCTTTAAGTGTTGCCAGAATGGCAAGTCCTACTTGTTGCGCAGCAAGTTTCGCTTCATCGGCATTAAAGTCAACGCCCACTTTTCCAATGATTAAACTTTTATCTTCCTTCACTGTGCCATGCCCCGATACATAAACAAACTTATCTACAATCAGGAATGGTTTATATACACCAAGTGGAGTTGGGGCTGGTGGTAGTGTTAGGTTTAGCTGCGCAAAGCGTTGATCGGGAGTAAGATTATCCATATAAAAGTTAATTCAGAAAAGTATTTATCACCATCACACCAATCAATCCGCACACGGCAACAATGGTTTCCATTACCGACCATGATCTTACCGTATCGCGGATGCTGAGATTAAAATATTCTTTAAATAACCAAAAGCCGGCATCATTTACATGCGAGAACATTAAACTTCCGGCACCAATGGAGAGTACCATTAAATTAGGATCAACATCGGGGCGACCGATGAATGGCATCATAATACCTGCAGCAGTAAGTCCGGCCACGGTAGCTGAACCGACACATACCCGAATGATGCAGGCGATTATCCAACCCACTACCAAAGGATGCGCATTGATGCCATCCAGCAATGATGCAATTTCGTTGCTGATACCGCTGTCCATTAACACCTGTTTTAAGCCACCGGCACCACCCATAATCAACAGAATCATACTCACATCTTTTACGGCATCGCCATACGAGTTCATGATGTGTTTCATTTGTGTGCCGCGCAAAATGCCCAATGAGAACGTGGCTACCACCAACGAGATGAGCATAACAATAGCCGGATCACTTAAAAAAGTAAGTACAGGTTTAACAGAAGAACTTTCGCCTACATAGGGATTCAATAATGTGGTGGTGGTAAGAAAAATTACCGGCAGCAAAGCCGAGAATAAACTATTTCCTAAGCTGGGTAGTTTATCTTCTGGCAAACCTTCCGATTGAAATGTTTTAATCAGGTTGGTATTAATTCCTTTTAAGGTTTTGGAATAGAGTAAACCGGCAATCAACACAGTAGGTATAGCAATTGCAAATCCATATAATAAAGTAGTGCCCATGTGTGCATTGAACTGAGCGACCAAGGCAGTTGGCGAGGGATGTGGTGGTAAAAAACCATGTGTTACTGATAGTGCGGCCATCATGGGTAATCCGATATACACAGCCGGCAGTTTATACCGATACACGATTGATGCGATGAGCGGGAACACCAAAACAAATCCCACATTATAAAACAACGGAATACCGATTACAAAACCGGTTGTCATTAAAGCCCATTGCAGATTCTTTTCGCCAAAGATTTTTGTCAGCCCGGAAGAGATGCGTTGTGCGGCACCGCTATCAGCAACCAATTTACCCAGCATGGCTCCGGCAATTACTACAATTACCAGCGAGCCGAGCATATCGCCCACGCCTTTTTGTACCGAGCTGCTGATTTTAGAGACTTCTATGCCCAACAGTAAACCTGCTAGAATAGAAACGATAAGGAATGAAAGGAATGCGTTTACTTTAAAATGTGAAATAAGTACTACCAATAGTGCAATACATACTACAATGATGAGTATGGACATGGTGCGGATTTAGAACTTATCGGGAATTTGAACTATACGAACAACAATCTCATGCGGATCGCCATCTTTGTCTAACAGATTAAATGTTACGGTGGGGTTATCGCGGTTTAGATTGGGTTCTACGTGAATGATTTCATTGTCTTGCAGATGCTTTTGAATTTCTTTTTGAAGGATAAACAAAGCGTTGGCAAAATCTACTTCAAGTGAGCTGGGGTTATAAGCAGTTGTCTTCATTAGTTCGATTCAAAATTTCGGATTTAATATTTATGATTCGGATTACCAACGAATCAAAGCAGATGCCCAGGTAAATCCACTACCAAAAGCAGCTAAACAAATAACGTCATTTTCTTTGATTTTACCTTCTGCCCAGGCTTCACTCATCGCAATTGGAATAGAGGCTGCGGTGGTATTTCCATACCGCATAATATTATTATAAACTTTCGAGTCGGGCAATTCCATTTTTTGTTGAATGAATTGACTTATCCTAAGGTTAGCCTGATGCGGTACCAATAAATCGATTTCTTCTTTTTTTATACCGTTAGCAGTTAGGGCTTCGTTGATCACTTCCATAAATCGAACAACCGCGTGTTTAAAAACCTGGCTGCCATTCATCACTACTTTAAAATGTGTGGTATCTAAAATTTGTTCAGGCTGGCGCTCTTCCCGTTTGCGACTGCTGCCCGGATCGCGCACATAAAGTTCTTCTGCAAACCGGCCATCGGAATGTAAATGTGTAGAAAGAATCCCAGGCTTATCGGATGGCTGAAGGATAGCAGCCCCGGCACCATCAGCAAAAATTACAGCGGTGTTTCTTCCACGGGTGGTGGCATCAATGGCAGTTGATTGAATTTCGGCACCTACCACCAATATGGTTTTATACATGCCCGATTTGATAAACTGATCAGCTACCGAAAGTGCGTAGATAAACCCCGAACACGCATTGCGGATGTCCAATGCGCCAATGCTTTCCAAACCAAGCTCGCGTTGGAGTAAAACCCCGGAGCCAGGAAAAAAGTAATCCGGGGTAATAGTAGCGAAAACAATAAAGTCGATGTCTTTTTCGGTGAGGTTGGCGCGTTGCAAGGCAAGTCTTGTTGCTTTGGCAGCCATGTTGGCTACGGTGTCCTTGGCGGGATCAATCCACCTGCGTTCCTTAATACCGGTGCGTTCTATAATCCATTCGTCCGTAGTATCCATGATGGTAGACAGATACTGATTTGTAATAACAGTTTCAGGAATGTGATGGCCGAGACCAACAATTTTGGAGTAGCGCATAGAAGTGTGTTAAATGCGCACTAAAATTAAGGAAATGTTACGGAAAGACTAATGTGTGTTAGGGATTACTAAAATGTAATTTGGTTTCTTACTAAACTCTGCTTGTGTTTAGGACAAACTCAACAGCAGAAAGATACTTTACGTTTATTCCAGCCACGATTTCATCCTTTCGCGGTGTTGTGGTGATGATTATTCCCTTCTTCGTTTTCAGTTTTTTACAAGCATGATACAGACCATTTAATTCACGATTTAATGTGTCTGGATCGGTAAGAGTATGCGCTATTTGTACGGGTAATGGTTTTTCTTTTTCGAACAGGACAAAGTCGCACTCTTTTGTGTCTTTATAATAATAGATTTCTTTTTTTTGCCGCCTCAATTCCAAGTAGCAAAGGTTTTCTAATAGTTTACCGTAATCTTTACTAAATTTAAATGTTATGGCATTTAGTAATCCATTGTCGATGAAGTAATTTTTTTTGTCGCTGTTGGTTCTTTTTAACTCTGAGAAATCAAATTTGGAAACCGGAATGGAGAGGTAAACTGCTTTGGCAGCCTCGTTGGCTTCGTATAAAAAGTTTTTATCAAGTTTATAACCTTGCGAACGTAATTCATTATAAAGTTTATTCAATGAAAGGTAAGATCCTGTTGTAGAGGCTAATCTTTTTAGAAAATACTTTACAACCGACAAGTTGGTAAATTGATAACGCTCTACAAGATCCCGATAAGTCATCACATCAAAATACTCTTGTAGGGCTTGTGTCTTAAGATGATCGGGTAGTAATACTACTTCAGGGTAACCACCTTCTTCCAAATAGCTCGTAAAGAGTTTATTAATTTTCGCTTTAGTACTTGTGTCTTGTTTGGTGTAGTTTACTTTCTTAAAGGTAAGGTATTCTTTAAATGACAGTGGCAGAATCTCAAAAGTAAGCGTTCGGCCACGCATTGCTGTAGCTATTTCCATGCTAAGCAAATTGGCATTGGAGCCTGTTAGGAAAATGTTCTTAGTGAACGAGTCATAACATCTTCGTGCGAATTTTTCCCAGTTGCTTATGTTCTGGATTTCATCAAAGAAGAAGTAACAGTTTTTCCAAACTGTTTCGGGATATAATTCCTGGTAGGCTTTTAAGACGGCATCTAAATCTTCGGCCTTTAAGTTAAGGCGCTCATCCTCAAAATTAAGGTATAGAATTTTCGTTTTGTCAACTCCACTTTTAACCAATTGGTGCATCAGGTGGATGAAGTAATAGCTTTTGCCACTTCGTCTTGGGCCTATTAGCGATATCGCCTTGCCTGAATTGAGCGGAAGCTCTAATTCACGAGGCGTTACCGGCTCCAGCGGGGTTGCGTGGAAGTCGGATAAAATATCTTTTATTACCTGACGCATCAGCCAAAGGTAATTGAATTGCCTGAAATTCAAGAAAATATTTAATAATATTTCTTGGAATTCAAGAAATATTTCAATCTCTTAGAGCACCACATTCACAATCTTGCCCGGCACTACAATCACTTTTTTTGGTGGTTTGCCTTCGCTCCATTTCAATACGATCTCGGAAGCCAGTACTTGCTTCTCGATTTCTTCCTTGGGTACGTCCAACGCAAAGTTCATTTGCGCACGCACTTTGCCGTTAATAGAGATAGGGTAGTTATGCGAACTTTCAGTTAAGTATTGCTCATCGTATTTCGGGAAGGATGCGTTTAACACCGTATCCTTGTGACCGAGTAACGACCATAACTCTTCTGCAATGTGTGGCGCGAAAGGAGAGAGGACAATGACTAATGGTTCCAACACCGCGCGTTTGTTGCACTTAAGTGATGAAAGCTCATTGGCGCAAATCATAAACTCACTTACAGAAGTATTGAACGAAAAGTTTTCAATGTCATACTCAACTTTCTTTAGAGTTTTGTGCAGCACTTTTAACTCATCGCGGGTAGCTTCGGCATCGGTGATTTTGAATTTACCGGTGTTATCGTGAAACAGGTTCCAGAATCTGCGTAAGAATTTAAATACGCCATCAATGCCTTGTGTACTCCAAGGTTTGCTGGCTTCCAATGGCCCGAGAAACATTTCATACATGCGCAGCGTGTCGGCTCCGTAATCAGCAATGATCTGATCGGGGTTGACTACGTTGAAGTAGGACTTACTCATTTTTTCAATAGCCGAACCGCAGATGTATTTACCATCTTCTAAGATAAATTCTGCGTTGGCAAAATCAGGCTTCCATTTTTTAAATGTTTCGGTTTCCAATTCCAATCCATTTACAATACTGATATCTACATGAAGTGCTTGAGTAGTAAGTTCTTCTTGATTTTCTCTGAATTGAAAATCCCATCCTGGGTATTTTAAAATTATATTTTTATTGATTTTGGAAATTTCAGACTGAAGGAATTTTGAATCATCGCTTGTCAAGGATTTAGTTTCAATCTTTTTTGCGATGCCTGCAGATATAAAAATTGCAGGTAATTGCTGATAGCTTTTGTGATAGGTTGCTTTATAAGTAGTAGATAACCTATACACAAACCTCGAATCTCCTGTAATCTTACCTTGATTAATCAACTTCTTGAACGGCTCATCAAAATTCAGGTAGCCTAAATCGTGCAGTACTTTTGTCCACAAGCGTGCATACAGCAAATGCGCTACGGCATGCTCCGAGCCTCCTATGTACACATCCACCTGGTTCCAATAATCCAGCGCCTTCTTATCAGCAAAAGCGTGGGTATTGTGCGGATCCATGTAGCGTAAAAAATACCACGCAGCACCAGCATGGGTAGGCATGGTGTTGCTATCGCGTTTTGCGTTTGGTGAAAAATTTATCCAGTCGGGCAGGTTGGCCAGCGGGCCTTCGCCATTACCGGATGGTTTAAAGTTGTTGGATGGTGGTAGTTCCAAAGGCAACTCACTTTCGTTCATTGCATATGGTACATCATCTTTAAAATAAACAGGAAAAGGTTCACCCCAATAGCGCTGTCGGCTCCAGCCGGCATCGCGCATTTTGTAATTCACTTGTCGCTTACCAATACCACGCTTTTCAATTTCTGCAATGGCTACATCAATGGCTTTGTGCATCACCATACCATTCAGGAAGCCTGAGTTTTCCAAGACGGCTTCTTTGGTTGGGTTGGCTACGGTACCATTGTAATGCGAACCGATGATGTTGGTGATCGGAATGTTGAAATGTTTCGCAAATTTATGATCGCGTTCATCGCCACACGGCACCGCCATAATGGCTCCGGTTCCATAACCGGCTAACACATACTCACTAATCCACACCGGAATTTGTTTTCCATTAAATGGATTGATGGCATAGGCTCCGGTAAACGCACCGGTAATCTTTTTTACTTCAGCCATGCGATCCACTTCCGAACGACTTTCTACATACTTCAGGTATTTTTCAATTTCTTCTTTTTGTGCAGCAGTGGTGATTTGTTTTACGAGATCGTGTTCGGGAGCAAGCACCATGAAATCAACTCCGAAGATGGTATCGGGACGAGTGGTAAATACATTAATTTTGAATTTCGAATTTTGAATTTCGAATTCGATTTCCGCCCCCACACTCTTGCCAATCCAGTTCCGCTGAATTTCTTTCATCGAATCACTAAAGTCGATTTCGTCTAAACCTTTTAGTAAACGATCAGCATATTCGGTGATACGTAAACTCCATTGGCGCATTTGTCTTTTCACCACCGAAAAACCACCGCGGTAGCTTACGCCATTAATTACTTCATCGTTGGCCAGCACGGTGCCTAATGCTTCGCACCAGTTTACATCGGTGTAGGCGAGGTAGGCTAACCTGTATTCCATAAGAATACTTTGTTGCTCTTTCTCTGAAAATGCTTTCCAGTCAGAACTACTAAAATTTCGGATTTCGGATTTTGGATTGGGAACAGCGTGATTAGCATTTCCCTCCATCTCAAAAATTTTAATCAGTTCGCTGATGCGCTCGGCTTTTTGTTTCTTGCGATTGAACCAGCTATCGAAAATCTGTAAGAAAATCCACTGCGTCCAGCGGTAATATTTTGGGTCACAGGTCTGCACCTCGCGACTCCAATCGTATGAAAAGCCAATACTCCCTAACTGTCGTTTGAAGTTGTTGATGTTATCGGCTGTAGAAACAGCGGGATGAATGCCATGCTCCAATGCATATTGTTCAGCCGGAAGACCGAAAGCATCAAAGCCCATCGGGTGCAGCACATTAAAGCCTTTAATGCGCTTAAAGCGGGCGTAGATATCAGACGCGATGTAACCCAGCGGGTGGCCTACATGTAGGCCGGCCCCTGAAGGGTAGGGAAACATATCCAGCACATAGCATTTGGGCTTGTCTGTATTGTTGGAAACCTTATAAACTTCTTTTTCAATCCAGGTCTTACGCCATTTTTCTTCAATTTTCTTGATCTCGTCTTTCGTGTATTCGGCCATTTTCGTGCAGTTCTGTGTAGTCTGAACTACAAAAGTAAGCAATTGGCAATAATCAGTTTTACCGAATAAGATTATTAAAAACGCAACAAGGAAGCCTCCGACTCCGTCTGTAAGAGCAACCTTATCCAAATGACTGACAAACTTTTTAAAACGCGGATTTACGTTACACTGCTTATAACTCTTTTTGTATGGGGTTTATTGATCTGGGATTATTTTCATGGCGGTGTGCCTAGTCATCATATTCTGGCTCGCGAAGACATGCCTTCAATTTCTAATTGGTGGGGTGGAGTTTTGATTCCGGTTTTAATCTGGTTTCTTACGTTCAGAATTCAAAAGCGGTTAACGCGCGAAGCTATTCATCCAGTTATTGAAGTGCCTCGGAATATCTGGCTTCCATTTTTAGCTGCGCTGTTGTTCGGTATTCTGTTATCCGTTTCTTTCGCTTTTCGTGTTTCAGGTTTACCGGGTTACATGATGCTATCTGTTTTTGTGATGGCTTTCTTTTTTCCGGTTTATCGATCGGAATATTTACTGGGATTTGTTTTGGGTTTGATCTACACTTTTGGTGGCGTACTGCCGATATTGATTGGCTCTATATTGATTTTAGCGGCTGTCATTATTCACAAACTGATCAGGCCGGCTATTTTGTTTGTGTGGAGCAAACTCAGGTAGGCATGAATAAAAAAGCGCATCAGGTTATTTGCCTGATGCACTTTTGAATAGGTTATCTTAATCAACGCACCGTACTCTTATCAATTCTTTTTGGTGTATCCGTTCCGGCTACTATCGATTGTGAGCTCAATGCAATGGCACGGATCGTACTGGTAATGTTTGCCATGTTCAATGTCTCTACTTCATCATTTACGGTGTGATAAAATTTATCAATGTCAATTTCATCGGTAGAGATGGTGTGTGCCGGAACGCCTAATCGCGCAAGCGTAGCATTGTCGGAACGATAGAACAGATTTTGTTGCGGATATGGATCAGGATGAAACTGAAATTGGGTGCCCTTCAGATTCTTTTGCAGAATCTCACCAAAATCGGAACGCTCGTAACCGGTAATAAAAGCAGAATTTTGTCCCCACTTGGATGGCTTGCCAATCATTTCGATGTTGAACATGGCTACTACCTGATCGGGATTTAATTGCTCCGAGAAATAGTGCGAACCATAACCACCAATTTCTTCAGCCGTAAAGGCAACAAAAATTAATGTGCGGTTATTGTTTTTGATTTTTTTGAAATAGCGCGCCAACTCAATCACAGCAGTTGTACCCGAAGCATCATCATCGGCACCGTTGGAAATAGAATCGCCTTCAATAGCCGGACGAATACCAATGTGATCGTAATGACCGGAGAATACAACATATTCATTAGGTTTTGTTTTACCGGGTATAATGCCCACCACGTTGTTCATGGTAATGGGTTCAATTTTTTGAGTAGCCTTTACGGAATAATTAAGTACTGAGGTAACACCCAACACAAAAATCTTGTTGGTTTTACGGCCGCTGGTAAAACGTTTACCGAAATAGCCTTTCAGTTCTTTAAAATTTTCCTTGTACTCGGGAGCGACCAACACAAAGGCAGTAGTGGTATCGCGGGTTAAGTTGAAAGCTTTACTTAGTAAATACTGGCGTGTGTTTTTAATGGCGGTATCGTACGGTATAATAATTACGCCCACGTTTTTTGTCAGGTTTACCGAAGTGTTCTCTGTAACGAGCAACGCATTTTCGGAGGGTATCTTCTGGCCGTTAATCACCACCTCTAAAGTCTGAGGCGCGATCATATCTTTTTTGAATTCCTGCCGGAATGTTTTTAAGCCTTGCAGCGGTGCAAGCCCGATGGTTTTAAACTCATTGGCGATAAATGCGGCTGCTTTATCAATGTGTTCCGGGCGTGTGGCTGAGCGGCCCATCATGTCATCGGCTGCCAGCGTTTTTATTACGCGGGTTACATTGGCTTCTGTAATGTGTTTGTTAACGGGTTGGCCAAAGGTGACACTTGCACAGGCAACCAAAAGGAATGTGAACTGTTTCATGGCCCAAACATAGTAAAACAAATGTTTGTTGCAGAAAAATTAATAGCCATTTAAAATTCTTACACCATAAATAAGGCCGCTCCTCTGGAGCTTATTTTTTTATTCCGTTATACAAATCTACCATAGGTTCGTCCTTACAGGACTCATAAGCTTAGGGTAAATCCACGTGATAGGAGAAATCGTCAACTGGGACTTTTGCTAATCTATTTTACAAACTATTGATTGTTCTTATATGGATTTGTAAGCCCCAGCGGGGCGATTCATATGGTAGAAAAGTACGTTAATTTAAAAATCGTAATCCCGTAGGGATGACCTCATGTCTTCCCAAACAATTCCTTAAGCTTTAGAGGGAAGTAATGTCAGAATGTTTGCTTACGACCAAGATTGACAATAAACCCAAACGCAGCTGCGGTAAAGAACATGAGTAAACTATAAATAGCCGGAGGTATACTCATAGTTGAATTGTTCAGCACATTCAAGGCGATGTAAATGGCCAGCGTACCATTATGAATACCTATTTCCATTCCAATGGCAATGGCTTGCTTCTTTTCCACTTTGAAAAGGATAGGTAAAAAATAACCGACAGCCAGACTTACGATATTAAAAAGCAGCACGGGTATTCCCAACTCAGCAAAGTTATCCGTAAGTACTTGCTTTTCGCGAAGGGTTACCGACACGATTATGATTATCAGTAATAGTGCCGAAATAATTTTTACGGGCTTATTCATTTTATCAGCAAAGCCGGGAGCTTTACTTTTAATCAACATGCCAATAGCTACAGGCACCAACACCACCACAAAAACTTCAATTACTTTAGCAAAGGGTAAGGGAATGTATTGCCCCGCACCCAGAAAATATTCCATACCCAGATTTACCACAAACGGAAGGGTGAAAAGCGTAAGCACACTATTCACAGCAGTGAGTGTAATATTCAAGGCTACATCGCCTTTGGAAAGGTGACTATACAAATTGGCGGTTGGTCCGCCAGGCGATGCGGCTAACAAAACCAAACCCACACTTAGCACCGGACTAAGATTACTGAAGATGGCAATTGCAAAACAAAGTGCTGGGAGTAACACCATCTGGCAAACCAACGCGATGGTTATTGCTTTTGGATATTTGGTTACCCGTTTAAAATCTTCCAGCGTAAGCGAAAGTCCGAGCCCTAGCATAATAATGCCCAGAGCAATGGGAAGAAAGAGTGCGGTGGCGGCTGATTGTTGCATTTTTAAAGATAACACATAAAACCAAAAACCATCAAATCGGTCAGTTGGCAGCCCTCAACAGCTCATCCGGCTAACGCTACAGTTCGGTAACTCCTTTTATATAATCCTGCCTTAAGCCTTCACTTTTACCGTGTAATCGCACAAAAAAAGTTATGAAGGCACTAACCACTCTTGTTCTTTTCGCTATCCTGATTCCGGCTTTCAGTCAAACCCGAATTACCGGCAAGGTTACCGATGCAACTGGTGAACCAATTCCCGGAGCCAATGTACTGATTAAAGATTCGTATGATGGCACGAGCTCAGGAGTGGACGGTACATTTTCGTTTGTGTCGGAAGAGAAGGGCCCGCAAACATTGCTCATCACGTTCGTGGGGTTCAAACACTTTGAACAAGTGGTTGAACTTTCAGGCAAAGACATTACCATAGTAGCCACACTAAAAGAAGAAATCAATCAACTGGATGGTGTGGTGATTTCGGCTGGTTCGTTTACTGCTGGTGAAGAAAAACGCAGAACCATTTTAAAACCAGTTGATATTGCCATGACGGCCGGAGCTACTGCCGACATTGCCGGAGCATTAAACACATTGCCCGGTACACAAAAAGTGGGTGAGAGCGGTCGCCTTTTTGTACGCGGTGGCGATGGCTCTGAAGCACGCACGTTTATCGATGGCATGGTGGTGTTGGATGCGTATGGGCCGGCAGCACCCAATACACCTTCGCGCGGAAGATTTCTTCCTTTCATGTTTAAAGGCACAAGCTTTAGTACGGGTGGCTATTCGGCTGAATATGGCCAGGCGCTTTCATCGGCATTGGTACTTACATCGAAAGACAAAGCCGAGATGAATCAAACTGACATTGGCATTTTTTCGGTGGGTGCCGATGTAGCGCATACTCAGGTTTGGGATCGGGCTTCGGTTTCGGGTAAAGTGCAATACACCAATGTTCAACCTTACTTCGGGCTAATCAATCAACTTGTAGATTGGACTAAAGCACCGGAATCTTTCGAGAGCAGTGCCGCGTATCGGCAGCAGGTGGGCAAAACCGGTATGTTCAAATTCTTCGTCAACTTCAATCAATCTTCATTCTCGTTGTTCAATCACGATATTCTAAATCCAATTGTCAAACAAAAATTTGATCTCATCAACCGCTATCGGTATGGTAATGCCTCGTATCAGCAAGCGCTTGGTACATGGACGTTGCGGGGCGGGGCTTCGTATTCGTACAATCAAAATGATGTACGCGTTGATGATAAACCGATGGGCGAAACAGAAACTGGTATTCATACAAAACTTGTGGCTGAGCATTCTGTATCCGATCAACTCGAAATCAGAATCGGTAGCGAAATCATTCATCGTCACTACGAAGCTGCCCGTTACAACGAAGTGTTGGGCGGCAGCGAAGAACTTTCGTTTAGCGAAATGTTGTCGGCTACATTTGCCGAAGGTGAATACTATATCAGCAACAAAGTTGTAGCAAAGGCAGGTGGCCGATTTGAATATGTGAATCTGAATCAATCCGCCACCTTAAGTCCTCGACTTTCACTTGCTTACAAACCCGGCAAGCAAGGTCAGTTTTCAATAGCCTACGGATCGTTTACACAATCGGCACAGAACCAATACCTGCGCATGAATACACAAATGAATCCGGAAACGGCACAACATTATATTATAAACTACCAGGTAATTACAAACCGTAAAACATTTCGCATTGAAGCATATCAGAAAGAATACCGCAATTTGGTGAAGTTTGATACTGCTAATCCACAACTCATTTCAAATTCAGGTACTGGCTTTGCACGCGGCATAGAACTTTTCTGGCGCGATAGTGAGACTATAAAGAATGCAGATTATTGGCTTTCGTATTCTTTTCTGGATACCAAACGTTCCTACCTCAATTTTCCTTTCGTAGCAACTCCGGCATTTGCATCGGCTCATAATTTTTCGGCAGTGTATAAACATTTTCTTAGTAAGATGAAATCGCAGGTTGGTCTTACCTATAGTTTTGCCAGCGGCAGGCCCTACCACAATCCAAACCGAGCCGTAGGTGAGTTTCATAAAGACCGCACACCGGCCTATCATGATTTAAGTGCAAACCTTGCCTACCTGCCCAAGAACAACCTGATTGTTTACATGTCATGCACCAACTTGCTGGGGCGCGATAATATTTTCGGGTATCAGTATAGTACTTCAACCAATGCTCAAGGCCATTACGAAAGCAGGGCTGTTCGCCAAGCCGCCAATCGGTTTTTATTTATAGGTGTGTTTATCACGCTAAGTAAAAATAAATCAGTTAATCAATTACCTAATCTCTGAGTCAATACCTCGCTCCAAATTCTAAATTCAATGAAACTAAAAACAAAAATCATGAAAACACTAACCTTCCTTTGCGCACTTCTTATTTCAGCTTCAACATTTGCTTCCGACAAATACACGGAGCAAATGACCAAACACATTCACACGGTTTATACGGCTAAAACTACCGAAGAGTATCAGGCAGCCATCAATGCATTGGATCGGATTGCGCTTGCAGAAAAAACAAAATGGGAACCTTACTACTACAGTGCATTCGGGAATTTGATGCTGGCTACAAACGAAAACGATGGAGGTAAAAAAGATAGCTACCTGAACCTGGCATTGGCAGCCGTTGAAAAAGGAAAGGCTATTGCACCTACCGAATCGGAATTAATTGCGCTGGAGGGTTTCGTGCACATGATCCGCATAACGGTCGATCCGGCAACACGCGGTCAACAATATTCCGGTATGGCATTCCAGAGTTTTGGAAAAGCATTGGGCATCAATCCGAATAACCCACGGGCACAAGCTTTGATGGCCCAAATGCAATTTGGTACCGCGCAATTTTTTGGATCTCCCACAACCGAAGCTTGCGGGTTAGCTAACAAGGCACTGCAGCAATTTGATACACATAAATCCGATAACCCATTAGCACCTGTTTGGGGTAAAGAGATGACCATGGAACTACTCAAACAGTGTAAATAGAATGATGGGTTGATTGCAAACTGTTATGATCAACTTATATTTAAGCAAACTTTAGCATGAACCTGCACATTCCATCCCTTCGTACTTTCATTAAAAAGAATCTACGCACCTTAGTGGGAGTGGTGGTGGCAGGTTTTGTTATGAGTTGGTTTATATGGCGGGGTTGTTGCCAACGGGTAAGTGCTTATTTCTGGATCAGTGCTTTTACCGGAAGCATTTGGGTTGCATTGTGGTTTGGTAATGCATTTGTGTCGCAATGGTTGGACAATCTGTTTTCATGGCACCAACAACCTGTAAAACGTTTACTTGCCGGATTGATTGGCATGACGCTTTATACCATCGCGGCAGTACTCGCTATAATCTACACGTTTCATTATGCTTTTGGTTTTCAACTGGGCGATATGATGAACGGCACCTTCTATTCAACCATTGTTATCACTTTAATTATTACCATGTTTATGACGGGCCGCTCGTTCTTATTAAACTGGCGTGCGAGTGCCGTGGAAGCGGAACGGTTGAAAAAAGAAAATATGGAAGCGCAGTTTAATAGTTTGCGCAGCCAGGTTAATCCGCACTTTCTGTTTAATAGCCTGAATGCGTTAACCAATCTTGTTTATCAAGATCAGGATAAGGCAGTAAAATTCATTAAACAACTTTCTGCGGTATATCGCTATGTACTCAGCACGCGCGATAAAGAATTGGTTCCGCTGGCAGAAGAACTTGAGTTTTTGCATGCTTATTTATTTCTGCAACAAATTCGGTTTGGCGAAAAGCTGAAACTGCAGGTAGATGTAAATTCCGATGGACTGGTAGCGCCACTGGTACTACAGATGTTGGTTGAAAATGCTATCAAACATAATATAATAGCCGAGGAGCAACCGCTCACCATTCGGATTTATAAAGAAGAAGCCTGTTTGGTGGTAGCAAACAACTTGCAGAAAAGAGCTATTCCAACTGATGAATCCACCGGAGCAGGTTTAGAAAATATTAAAAGACGTTATGGCTTTCTAAGTTCAATGGCAGTGCGGGTAGAAGAAAGTACACATACATTTAAAGTTATTATACCTATCATACCAAATTAGTTTTTGTGAATATCCTGGTTATTGAAGACGAACCGCACGCAGCCGAACGATTAATTTCGTTAGTGAAAGAACAACGGCAGGTTACCATCGTGGGCCAGTTTGATACGATTACACGCAGTGTAGAGTGGCTTAGTAAAAACCCAACCCCGGATATAATCTTTATGGATATTCAATTAGCCGATGGATTGAGTTTTCAGATTTTTGAAAAGATTACAGTTAACGCTCCGGTAATTTTTACAACCGCTTACAACGAGTATGCACTGAAAGCTTTTAAAGTAAACAGCATTGAATATTTATTAAAACCTATTGCTGCCGATGAATTGCGGGCCGCATTTAACAAATACGAAAACCTAACCGGTAAACCTTCGCCTGATAAAATGATGGAAAGCATAAGCTATGCTATGCAGATGCTGACCAAAAAATATAAAGAACGGTTTGTGGTGAAAGTAGGGGAGCATTTAAAATCTATTGAAGTAGGAGTGATTTTATTTTTCTTCAGTCTGGAGAAAACAACCTTTGCCCAAACCACAGACGGACGAAAACACATTCTTGATTTTACTCTCGACCAACTGGATGGTCTGCTCGATCCGACCCGGTATTTTCGGATCAATCGTAAATACATTGTGAGGGTTGATGCCATTAAAGATATGATCAGCCACACCAATAGCCGGATTAAACTGGTTCTTAAAACAAGCGATGACGATGATGTAATTGTAGCCCGCGAACGCGTACAAGAATTTAAGGACTGGTTGGATAAGTAGAAACTTACTTCGATATTTCCACCGGCTTACAATCCTAACCTATGCCTTGCGTAAACTGTGGTGCCGATGTTACCGGTGCTTATTGTTCAAATTGCGGCCAGCGTGCCACGGTAAAGCGTTTAACGTTGCGCGAAGGCTGGAACGATTTCTGGGCCCGCATCTATGGCTTCGATGGAATGTTTCCGCGCACGCTGCGCGATTTAACTATCCGGCCGGGAAAGGCTTCGCTAAAATTCATTGAACGTAACCGGGTTGCTTACTACGGCCCGGTGGGGTATTTCTTTTTAACCATAACCCTCATGTACCTGATTGCAAGTTTGCTGGGTGTTAATATGGTTGACTTTATGAAAAACTCGGCAGGAGCAAGTATGCAAGCACCACCTAAGCCGGGTACCGGCCAGGAGAAATTTATGGAAGAGTTGATGAAAGTTGTTTCAGAGAACATGAAATTGGTTTCGTTTGCAATTGTTCCCATTCAGGCTTTTTATTCGCGGTATCTTTTTTTCAGAAAAAGCAATCTTAATTTTATTGAGCATACGGTACTTCCTTTTTATACACTTGGTCACATTTATTGGATTAGCATTCTGAGCTTACTATCCTATTCTATTTTGGGAAAATTTATTCCAGCGTGGATTCAGTTAGTTGTCAGCTTCGGTTATTTTGGTTTTGCTTATGCCGATATGTTCACATATCAAAATAGAATTAAGGCCTTCCTAAAAGGGTTAGGAATTTATATTTTGGCGCAAATAACATTTACGATTATTGGAATTATTGTGGGAGTAATCGTAGTGCTTTTAAATCCTGAATTATTCGAAATGATCAGACCATCCAACAATTAATTACGCTTACTGAATGCTTCAATAGTAATTTTTGGTTTACCCAATTGTTGCCAGGTGTTTTCGCCCTCGAATTTTTCCGGGTAATTATTTAACGCTTCCAGAATGTGATAACCATAATTCATTTTTTGAATAAAGCGACCATAGAACTTTATCAACCCTAGTGGGGCCCGTAAGGTTATTAGTTTAGCGGCTGTGTTTTGCTTAAAGATAGTTACAGCCTCATCGGTAGTAAGGGCTTGTGGCCCTTGAATGATGTATTCTCGGAAACCTGTATTCAACTGCCTGTACGATTGAACAACTTGTTGTGCGTAATCATCAGCAGCAATAAAGTATTGTTTGTGTTTCGATTCACCAGCTAACAACATAAATGGCCCGGCTTTATATTGATGCACCAGGGTTTCCATAAATGTGGAGGGATAGAAGATGGAGGCACTTATCCCTGAATGGCGAATGTTTTCCACCGCGCGTTGCTTCAACCGAAAAACCCACCAATCAAAACCATTCACACCCTGGTAGTTCATAATTAAAGACGATAGGTAAGAAACGTGTTTGAGGTTGACTTCCTGTGCAATTCGTAAAAGATTTTCCAAACCGTGCTCTTCAGCATGCCAATCTGTTTGCTTTTCATGCTGTTTTACAGAAAGGTTGAGGTGTACGGCATCGTTGCCTTCTAAAAGTTTTCGAATAGAATCTGGATTATTTAAATCGCCCGACATCCAGTTTACATTTGGATGTTTACGATTTGATTTCAGATTTCGGCTTAGCGCGGTAACAGCAAAACCGGCATCGGCCAAAGCCTTTGCCACCGGCCAACCCAACATACCGGTGGCACCTATTACTGCAATTTTCTTCATCTTACTTTTGAACAACTTCAAAAATAAACAGAAAGGTTTGTGACTTGTCTTACAGTTGACAATCTTTTCGCATAGCTACCCGTAAATAGCTTTATTAATTTTAAATAAATGAAAACATCCGTTTTGTTTTGGATAGCCCGTATTGTGGCGGCCGTTATTTTAGTACAAACACTTTACTTTAAGTTTAGTGCTGCACCGGAGTCGGTGTTTATATTTTCCACTGTGGGTATCGAACCCTGGGGCCGTTGGCTGGTAGGTTTTCTGGAATTGGTGGCTTCGGTAATGTTATTTATTCCGGCAACTATCTGGCTTGGGTCAATCCTTGGTATCGGGCTAATGGTTGGTGCATTAGGTATGCACGTAACCTTGCTGGGTATTGAAGTGCAGGGCGATGGCGGACAACTTTTTATTTATGCGCTTATTGTTTTAATCTGTACGCTTTATTCCTTTTGGAAAAGCAGACAAACTATACCGACCGTTTTACGGAAGTTCTTGCCCTCATTTCTTCAGTAATTGCAAAACGGTTTCCAACTCAACTTGAGCCGATGCCACCGGAGCGAGATAAGATTTTAATCCTTCCAGCAGGTAATTAGGTATAACTTCGTTGCGCCCGGCTTTTTGTTCCAGATCGGTTAATAAATCAAGTGCATCTTTCTTGCTGGTAAATTCCTGCGCGGTAAGCTTTTGTTTCAGGTTTTGAATGGCGATTACCAGATCGTTTACAACTAGTTTAGGCGAGGGTTCAGGCTCGGTAGGTTTAGTCGATGCCATACAGGTATTATATTCATCCAGTATTTGTTCCAATTCCTTTTTGCCCAATTCCCCATTTTTAACTTTCGTGCTCACGTCTGCGCAGCCTTCCAGGTAGGTGGCCATTATTTTTTTAAATGCCAGGTTGGGTACTTCCATGTGCTTACCATCCAATCGAAAAAGAAAGCGACCATCAAAAGTGGTTTGGTTGGGCATACGAAACGCCAGTAAACTCAGGTACCCGTTTTTAATTTGCTGCATCATGAGCACGCGCTTGTCGTATTGAATTGGTTTATAAAATTTTTCTTCGTGATAGACTGCAAGTACCTGCAAGGCGGTAAGCATTTCTTTTTTTTTGCCGGTATTTATTTGTATCCGGTCAATGTTATCGTAAGTAAGCAACCGAATTTCACCCCGCAGGGTATCGGCTTTGGTGGTAATTACATAGTCGGTTTGCGCGCTGCAGACAACCGGAAGCACCATCAACACTAACAATGTCCGTAACATGGTTTGTAAGATTTTAGAGTTGCCAAATACGACAATAACCACATTACGGACAAGTGCTATTTTTGCTTTAAGCGCCCGGCTTCCTTTAGTGCTTTGCTAATAATCCACTCCAACTGGCCGTTTGTACTTCTGAATTCATCGCTGGCCCATTTTTCTACGGCCTTCAGAAGCTCAGGGTCGAGCCGCAATACAAAAGGTTTTTTATCGGCCATGTTAATTATGCAACGTACCGGTATTTACAACAGGGCTTACATCTTTATCGCCACACAACACCACCATCAGGTTACTAACCATAGCCGCTTTTCGTTCTTCATCTAAATGAATAACATTTTCTTTTGCAAGATGATCAAGCGCCATGTGTACCATACTTACGGCTCCTTCTACAATTTTATATCGGGCGGCTACTACCGCGGCTGCTTGTTGTCTGCGCAGCATAGCCCCGGCAATTTCTGAGGCATAGGCTAAGTAGCCAATGCGGGCTTCAATTACATGAATGCCGGCAATTTCCAATCTGTTTTTCAGGTTTTCTTCCAGTGCGTGGTTTACTTCGGTATGGCCCGAGCGTAAGGTTACTTCATCATCCGTATCAAAGTTATCGTATGGATAGGTGCCGGCAAGCGTGCGCACAGCCGAATCGCTTTGAATGCGCACAAAGTTTTCGTAGTTATCTACTTCAAAAGCTGCTTTAAAGGTGTCTTTAACCTGCCACACTAGAATTACTCCAATCTGTATCGGGTTACCAACCTTATCGTTTACCTTGATTTTCTCACTATCAAAATTCCGGGCCCGCAATGAAATTTTCTTGCGACTAAAAAACGGGTTCACCCAATAAAAACCGTTTGCTTTAACAGTGCCTTTGTAATCGCCAAAAAGAACCAACACAACCGAATCGTTTGGGTTAACAAAGAAAAAACCAAACGTTAAAAACAACCCAATACCCAGAAACCAAAACAAATGAAAGTTTCGGGCAACCAGCACGCCAACGCTGCCAGCCAGAATAAAAACCAATACAACCAGCACCATCAGGTAGCCGGAAAGCGGGGAGTAGGATTTTTCGGTATTCATAAGAGTGATATTAAAATGATATTATTTTGATAAAAGTAACGGAAATTCAGTAAAGGGGTTGCGATTTTGAAATCTTTTTTTGAATCGGTTTATTGGTGGGCTTTTTCGCGTTTATGGTAAAATACAATCCCAAACAGTGGTTTTCACTCATTTTTCACGCCTACAGCCGTGGAGTGATGCGTACGCTTACTCCGGCCGTTATTTTTATGGGCATTTTTTCGATCGGTTTGTGTTACCTGCTGTTAGATGTTTTGCGGTTTCATGAAGAAGATTTCCACACCACTATTTCCATGCACTCGCTGTTGGGTATCGTGTTGGGTTTGTTTTTGGTGTTTCGAACCAATTCATCGTACGACAGGTGGTGGGAAGGCCGCAAGTTATGGGGAAGTATGGTTAACAATACCCGTAATCTCGCGCATAAATTAAACGCTATGTTTCCTGAAGCCGATCGTGAGAACCGCCTCTGGTTTGCCGGCATGATTCCTAATTTTGTTTTTGCTACCAAAGAGCATTTGCGCAACACGGTAAACTTTAATGAGTTTGACATTGTGGACGCCAACCTGTTACCCAACCTGCGCAGTGTAAAGCATGTACCCAATCGAATAGCATCACTCATGTATGTGCGCATTAACAACTTATATAAAGCGGGCAACCTGACAGGCGAACAGCTATTTTTAGTAGATAAAGAACTAAAGGAATTTGCCGATATTCTTGGCGCTTGCGAGCGGATTAAGAATACGCCTATACCCTATAATTACAGTATGTACATCAAACAGTTTATATTCATTTATTTAACAACACTGCCGTTTGCATTTGTTACTACCTCAGGGTATTACACCGTGCCGATTGTCATGCTGATCACATTTGTTTTGTTAAGTGTTGAGCTGATTGCCGAAGAAATAGAAGATCCTTTCGGAAAAGATATTAACGATTTACCTACCGATGAGTTAGCTGAAAAAATTAAAGAGAACGTTCGGGAAATCCTTCTGACTGGTCAACCGGTAGCAACGGAATAAATAAAATAAAGCACAATCAACAGCAGCATTACAGCGTACATAACCAAGTCCACACGCACGTAGGCTTTGTAACGCTGATAAAGTTCTAATAACTTTTTCATAATGGCTGGCAAGTTACTAAAAGTTGAAGGCAGTGTTATGCGTTTGCCGGATTATGAAACAGGCATCCTTGCACCATATTTAATCAGATTTTTTTGCAACACTTATTGTGTTAATCCTGTTTATAAGCAAGTATTAATAATTCTATGCGCATTTTACTACTCCTGTTGTTACCATCACTTTTATTTGCACAAAGCCGGGCCACATTAAGCGGCTATCTGAAAGATGCTTCCAATGGCGAAGCCTTGATTGGTGCAACCATCTATATTAAATCATTGAGTACGGGGGCTACTTCAAACGTTTACGGCTTTTATTCCCTTACGCTTGATCCTGGCACTTACGAAGTTTCGTTCAGCTACATTGGGTACGCAACTCAATTAAAAACCATTGCCCTCACAGGTAACATACGGTTTGACCTTGAACTGATGCCGGAAGGTACTCAATTGGAAGAAGTGGTTGTGAGCTCCGAAAAAGAAGAGTCGGGATCAAAATCGTTGGAGATGAGTGTAAACCGGCTCGACATCAAAACAATTACCCGCATCCCGGCTTTTTTAGGCGAACCAGACCTTATCAAAAGCCTTCAGCAATTACCAGGTGTTTCTACGGTGGGCGAAGGTGCTTCGGGTTTCAATGTACGCGGAGGAAGTGTTGGTCAAAACCTGATCTTGTTAGATGAGGCTACTGTTTATAACTCATCGCATTTGTTGGGTTTCTTTTCTGTATTTAACCCCGATGCCGTAAAAGATACTAAACTTTACAAGGGTGCAATACCCGCTCAGTTTGGTGGGCGTATTGCTTCTTTATTAGATGTGAGGATGAAAGAGGGTAACAATAAAAAGCATGAAGTGAATGGTGGTATCGGTACTATTTTTAGTCGTGCAGCGGTAGAAGGTCCGTTGTTCGACAGCAAAGGATCGTTTATTGTGGCGGGTCGCAGATCGTATGCTGATATTTTGGCGCGTCCTTTTGTGGATTTGTTGCAAGATGGTGCCGCTTTAAATTTTTACGATCTCACCGGAAAAGCAAACTATAACATTAACGAACGAAACAGAATTTTCATTTCCGGATATACCGGGCGCGATAAATTTTTCTTTGATAAAAACCAGGGTTTTTCGTGGGGAAACAATACCGGCACCATACGCTGGAACAAAATTTTTAACGACCGGCTGTTTGCAAACTTTTCGGGTGTGTTTAGTCGCTACGACTATTCCCTCCAATTTGGTGAAAACGAGCGCGATAATTTCCGATGGAATTCATCGGTACGCAACATTACATTCAAGCCTACATTCAGTTACTTTGTAAATACTAATAATGAAATTTCATTTGGTGCCGAAGTGAACTATTACTCATTCGAACCGGCCAACGCATACGGCACTTCCAACGGCACCCGCATCGATGTAAGCCTTCCGGAAAAGTACAACCTCGAAACAGCCTTCTACCTCGGCAACAGCCAGAAAGTATCGCAAGCAATTGCAATTGAATACGGTTTGCGTTTTTCACATTTTGCTGGCTTAGGGGCTGGTTCGCAATTTATTTACAACGATACCGTTCCCGGTATAAGACGAACACCTATTTCGGAGCGCACCTTTTCGCAGGGCGAAAAAATGATTACGTATCAAAATCTGGAGCCTCGGTTTTCCATTAAAGGGCAATTGAGTGAACAAAGTTCGCTTAAAGCAAGCTACACGCGCATGGCGCAGTATGTGCATCTTATCTCCAACACAACTGCTTCTAATCCTTTAGATGTGTGGACCCCCAGTACCAATAATATTAAACCCGAAATAGGTGATCAATATGCAGTAGGTTACTTTCACGACTTTGGTAAAGACAATATGTTTGAGTTTTCGGTAGAGGCTTATTATCGGTCAACCCAAAATCAGATTGACTACATTGATGGTGCCGATTTGTTGATTAACCAATTTCTGGAAGGCGACTTATTAAGCGGCATCGGCAGAGCTTATGGACTTGAGTTTTACCTGCAAAAAAGAGTAGGCCGGTTTACAGGCTGGGCTGCTTATACCCTGGCGCGCACGGAACTGAAGGTAAATGGTATTAATAAGGGTGCGTGGTATGCAGCGCGTTACGATCAAACACACAACCTGAAACTCAGTGGCTTTTATGATATTAATAAACGCTGGTCGGCAGCAGCCAATTTTACTTTTGTAAGCGGAACACCCGCAACTTTTCCTACTTCGCGTTTTGTAATGCAAGGTATTCTTATACCCTACAATGCGTACGATAGCCGCAACAATGTAAGATTGCCAGCTTATCACCGTTTAGATGTTTCGTTCAGGTTAGAAGGAAAAACAGTTAAGAAAAACGGAAGTCCGCGTAAAAATTCTGATTACTGGGTATTTGGTGTATATAATTTATATGGACGCAGAAATCCTTTTTCAATCTACTTTACGCAAGGCGATGAGCGTGTAGCGGCAGGCAGCCCCATCAACAGCGAAGCACGCCAGTTAGCTATTATTGGAACGTTCATTCCATCTGTTTCTTACAACTTCAAATTTTAAATCATGAGTCGTATTGTAATAATTTGTTTGCTGGCTGTTGTTGTAATTTTTTCTTCGTGCGAAGATGTAATTAATCCGAAGTTGGAGCGCGCAGAGCCGGTGTTGGTGGTGGATGCCTGGATCAATAATTTACCTCAAACACAAACCATTAAGTTAACACGCACACAACCTTACTTCGAAAATATTGTACCTCCGGCTGTAGCCGGAGCTACCGTAACCATTACCGATGAGAACGGTGTGGTTTTTACGTTTACAGAGAGTAATCCAGGCGAGTATGTTTGGGTACCTTCAGGCACCGATGTATTTGGAGAAGTTGGCTTGAACTATTTGCTTATTGTTCAGGTAAATAATGAAACCTTCGTGGCAGAATCGCGCATGGGGCGTGTACCGGTTGTGGACAGCATTACCTTTTTTAAGCAAGAGGGCAATCAGTTTATAGATGATTTATACCAGGCCGAATTCTGGGCGAAAGACCCGCCTGAATCAGGTGATGCATACTGGATTAAATTCTATAAAAATGGAATCCCCCAAAACAAGCCCAGCGAAATTATAACTGCCTACGATGCCGGATTTTCTAAAGGTGGAAATTTTAGCGGTGTGGAATTTATACCGCCCATTCGAAGAGCCATTAATCCGTTTGATACAGATGAAAATGATCGGCTCCTTTCGCCTTATCAGGTTGGCGATTCGGTATCGGTGCAGATACACGCGGTAACCGAAGCTGCATTTAATTTTTTAAATGAAGTAAGTATTCAAACCAACCGGCCCGGTGGATTTGGAGAATTGTTTTCAACCCCGCTGGCTAATGTGTCGAGTAACATTCGTAATACCAATACTAATGGGTCTAAAGTAGTGGGCTTTTTTAATGTAGGTGCAGTATCAGGCCTGGGCCGCAAGTTTAACAGCCTGGATGATGTAACCGAGTAAAGCCTTTCCAGGTCTTTAAGGTTTGTATAAAATCAGGTTGTCTCAAAAGTCGAATTAACAGCGTGCGTCATTCCGGCCGTTTGCCGGAATCACCTTTAGCACCGCTGAGACGGGATCACATAATAAAATCCGCGATGGCTGAACGACTTTTAAGACAACTCTTAAATAACTTAGTAAAATTCCTTTTGCTAATGTAGCTTTCCATTTTAGACGGAATTATGCGCGTAAAGTTGCTTCTGGTTTCCGCTGCTGTGTTGATTTATTTTTCAGCATTCAGTCAATCCGCCACGGTGTTGGAGAATAATCCCAACCTGAAATGGAAACAAATTAAGTCTCCCAATTTCAACGTAATTTTTCCGGAAGGCTTTGAAGTGCAGGCGCAGCGGATGGCCAATACGTTGGAACACATTCGCATACCAGAATCAAAAACACTGGGCGGAGCTCCACGTAAAGTTTCCATCGTACTTCAAAATCAATCGGCTATCAGCAATGGGTTTGTTTCCATTACACCACGCAGGTCAGAGTTTTATGGTATGCCTTCGCAGAATTATAATTTTCAAGGTAACCTTGATTGGCTCGATCTTTTGGCAACGCACGAGTACCGGCACATTGTTCAATTCAATCAGGCCAACCGTGGTTTTAATAAGGCTTTATATTATTTGTTTGGAGCCAACACGCTTGCTGCCATGAGTTACCTGGCAGTGCCCCAATGGTTTTGGGAGGGCGATGCAGTTGTTACAGAAACAGCGTTTACCAACTCCGGCCGCGGCCGGATTCCTAATTTTGATTTGTTATTTCGAACCAATTTGCAGGAAGGCCGCACCTTTAATTATAATAAACAATACCTGCGCTCCTATAAGCACAATATTCCCGATCACTATGTGCTCGGCTATCACATGGTTAACTATCTGAGCAAGCGAACCGGTAGCGAAGAGAGCTGGGATAACATTACACGTAAAGCCTGGAGTGTACCATTTGTTCCATTTGCATTTTCAAGTGCTATTAAGAAAGAGTCTGGGTTTTATGTAAAAGACTTATATGCAACAATGGCTCGCGATCTGCAAAAAGAATGGCAGGCGCAACAACAAACTCAACAACTCACTTCTTTCCAATCCGTTCACCAAAGAAAATCTACTGCCTATACCGATTATAAGTTTCCGCAAGTAGTAGGAGTCGATTCGATTGTAGCAATCAAATCAGGCATTGGTGATGTGGAGGAACTAACTTTACTAACTCCGGCAGGTGAAAAAAAACTGCTTACCCTCGGGCCCTATAACCAAACCGGAATGTTATCGGCAGCAAATGGAAGAATTGTTTGGAATGAATATCGGTTCGATCCGCGGTGGCGCATAAAAACTTACTCGGTAATTGTAGCCTATGATTTAAAAACAAAAATGCGCAAACAAATTACCCGCCAAAGCCGCTATGCATCCGCAGCGCTTTCGCCCGATGGAAAACAAGTGGCTACCATACAAACCGGTGTCGATTATCAAACCAACCTGGTTGTTCTTGATTATGAAACCGGTTCAGTAATTAAAACTTTTGAAAACGTAGAGAATGATTTTATTGCCATGCCCCGCTGGGATAAAAAGGGAGCAGTGGTGGTGGCATTAGCCACAAATAAAAATGGCAAAGCACTTATTGAATACAATACTAAAACGGGTGTGCGAAGCAATCTTACACAACCCACCAACGAAAATCTCGGACATCCTGTGCCCTCGGGCAATTATGTTTTTTATAATGCGCCCGTAAATGGTATCGATAATATTTTTGTATGGGATGGCGATACAAATAGCCATTATCAGGTAACTGATAGTCGCTATGGGGCATACAATCCCGCCATAAGTGCAGATGGACAATATCTCTACTACAACGAACAAGGCCGCGATGGATTTGATGTAGTTCGAACTACACTAAGCCCCGCTAATTGGAAACAACAAAATAGCTGGCAAGCTGGAGCAGTTTATTATGACACAGAACAAACTAACCTGCTGGCTAATGTGCCGCACAATCAATATGAATTAAAGAAGTACTCACGGGCCGCACACTTAATTAATCCTTACAGTTGGGGTGCGTATGTCGATAATTCCTTAACGCAGGTGGATGTTGGCATTACTTCGCGGGATGTGTTGAGTACTTTATCCCTTAATGCCGGGTATTTATTCGATATAAATGAACGCACCGGAAGTTGGCGAGCCGGGCTAAGTTATCAGGGAGCATATCCGATTTTAGATGTAAATGTTGCAAGTGCTACCAGATCCGTTAACGAGGGAGAAGTAAATGTTGAAGAATGGCGAATCAATAAACAGAACGATACTACAAAAACATCATCTGTTCGCAATTTAAAATTTACGTGGGCAGAAAAAAGTGTAGAAGCCGGGCTCCGTGTGCCGTTGCTTGCCACAAGCGGTCGGTTTCTAAGTCTGGTTAGCATTAGTAATTACATGGGTTACACTCAGGTTACAGACTTTTTTAATGGTCAGAATAGCGACCGCCAGATTCCGGGGCTTATTGTGTATGATACTGTTAATCAAAATGGAAACGATGTAGCCAGAAGGCGTATAGGCTATTACAACTTCTTTAATTACGTAGGCAACGGTAATTTAATCTACAACCATTTTAACGTAACTGCATACCGCCTGCAAAAGCAAAGCAGGCGCGATATTAACCCGAAATGGGGCCAAACAATATTTCTAAGCGTTTATGGAACACCCTATGGTGGCGATTTTTCAGGTAGTCAGTTTTCATTCTATAGCCAATTATTCTTTCCGGGTTTATTTAAACATCATTCATTGTGGGGTTACTGGGCTTATCAAAAACGAAAAACAGTTGAAGCTGGCCCTGGCGAACAAGGCCTCGATAACTATCAATTTCGAAATCGGATTCCGCTGCCGCGCGGATTGGGAATAAGACGCTTTGAAGATTTCTATTCAATGTCTGTTAACTATACATTACCAGTCTGGTATCCGGATATACATGTTGGCCCGCTCTTGAATATTCAACGGGTAAGGTTGAATACCTTTATGGATTATGGTTTTGGAAGTACAACGCTCAGTAATAGGCAACCCGATACAACTGCATACCTCAGTACCGGAGCTGAAGTAAAATTCGATATTAATATTCTGCGTTTGTTACCCCAGTTGGATATTGGCTTCCGCTATTCCTATGGAATTAATCCAGCGGTAACGCGCTTCGAAGTGCTGTTGGGAACACTCAATTTTTAAGCAAAACGATCCAGATTCAATGCTTGAAAATCAAGCAAATTGGGGTATTTTTGACCCTCAACTAAGACAAAACGAACCTACACATGGCAGAGCTAATACGGATGCCCAAAATGAGCGACACGATGACCGAGGGGGTAATCGCCAAATGGCATAAAAAAGTTGGAGATACTGTGAAGTCTGGCGAATTGATGGCCGAAATCGAAACCGATAAAGCCACAATGGACTACGAATCATTCAACTCGGGCACTATACTTTACCTGGGTGCTAAAGAAGGCGAGGCGGTTAAAGTAAACGATGTGCTGGCCATTGTAGGAAATAAAGGTGAAGACTTCGCTGCTCTGCTTGCCGGTGGTGCTACTTCAACGGCAACAGCTGCATCGGGCGGAAAAGCAGAATCTGTAAAAACAGAAACAGCAACTGCGGTAGCGGAGGCTATCGATACTTCCAATATTAAAGCCGAAATTGTGTTAATGCCCAAGATGAGCGACACCATGAATGAAGGTGTAATTGCAGCCTGGCATAAAAAAGTGGGCGATAGTGTGAAGTCGGGCGAGTTGTTAGCCGAAGTGGAAACCGACAAGGCTACTATGGAGTACGAATCGTATAACACAGGTACACTTTTATACATTGGTGCAAAAGAGAAGGAGGCAGTAGCGGTAAACGGTGTGTTGGCAATTATTGGCGAAAAAGATGCCGATTGGCAAACACTGCTCAAGGCGCATCAATCAAAAGGAAGTGCACCAACCAAAACTTCAACACTTGCAACCGAAGCAAAACCAGTTGAACAAACTACTTCAACAACAGAATCAAACGGATCAACTGCAAATGGAAGGTTAAAAGCTTCGCCTTTGGCAAAAAAAATGGCTAAAGAGCTGGGCTTCGATATTGGCAAAATTCAAGGCACAGGCGAGGGGGGGCGTGTTACCAAGTACGATGTGGAATCCTACAAACCTGCTGCTGCTCCAGTTGCAAAAACGGATGGCAAGAGTGCCGCGGTGGTATTACCTCAAGTGGTAGGTAAGGAAAGTTTTGAAGAAGTGGCGGTATCGCAAATGCGTAAAACCATTGCCCGCAGACTTTCGGAAAGCAAGTTTACGGCACCACATTTCTATGTTACCATGGAAATTAACATGGACAAAGCCGTAGAGGCCCGTAAGAGCATCAATGAAATTTCTCCGGTTAAAATTTCCTTTAATGATATGGTGCTAAAGGCTACGGCTGCAGCCCTGCGTCAGCATCCGGATATTAACGCCAGTTGGTTGGGCGATAAAATCAGGAAGAACCATCACATACACATTGGTGTGGCTGTGGCAGTAAAAGATGGTTTGTTGGTTCCTGTAATCCGGTTTGCCGATAACAAATCACTTTCGCATATCGCTACCGAAGTGAAAGACCTTGCCCAACGCGCACACGATAAAAAACTTCAACCAGCCGATTGGGAGGGAAGTACGTTTACCATCTCTAACCTCGGCATGTTTGGGGTAGAAGAATTTACGGCCATTATCAACACGCCCGATGCCTGCATTCTGGCAGTGGGGGGCATTAAAGAAACAGCTATCGTAAAAAATGGCCAATTGGCTGCTGGTAATATTATGAAAGTTACACTTTCGTGCGATCACCGGGTGGTAGATGGCGCTACTGGCGCAGCATTCTTAAAAACATTGAAAGGCCTGTTAGAAGATCCCGTAAGGATTTTGATTTGATGATCGCATCATGCGGAAGGAACAGCTGCCGGTTGTGATCAATGGCAAAAGCAACTTTACGGAAGCTGAGAGTTTAGAATTTGAAAATAATTCTCCTGAAAATCATGAATTATGTCAGGGCAAAATTTTTTCTATGAACGAAGATGAGTTCCGAAACCTAGAAGACCCCAAAGCCGCTTATCATAGGCGGTTCATGACGGAGCAGGAGTATCTGGTTTTTGAAGATGCATCCGAACAAAAGCATGAATATTTTCAAGGCGAAGTTTTTGCCATGGCTGGAGCTGGCGACCAGCACAATGAAATTTTTACGAATCTATTCGGAATATTAGCCACCCAATTAAAAGGCAAAACGTGTAGACCTTATGGTAGCGATAAGCGGATGAAAATACCGCAGAATAACCTTTACACTTATCCAGACATTTCCATTTATTGTAAAGGGCAATCCCCATTTGAAAGTGCTAATAAAGTATCGCAAGACCCTACGGTGATAATTGAAATTTTATCGGAAAGCACGAGAGATTACGACCGTGGCCGAAAATTCAAATTATATCGGGATATACCCACGTTACAAGAATACATCATGGTCGATTCTGAAGCGTTGTGCGTTGAGAATTTCAGATTAAATTCGGCAAATCACTGGGAACTGGAGGAGTATCAATCAATTGACCAAAATCTTTTCGTCACTTCGTTGAACATCACAATTCCTTTGCTTGAAATTTACGATAATACTAATCTGATTTAAATGCAACCTATTCACGCAACAACTATACTGGCAATTCTTCACAATGGTAAAGTGGCCATTGGTGGCGATGGTCAGGCTACCATGGGTAATACCATTGCCAAAAGCAACGTTAAAAAAATTCGCAAGCTGCACGAAGGTAAAGTAGTAGCCGGCTTTGCCGGCTCTACAGCTGATGCATTTACACTGCTCGATCGATTTGAAGAAAAACTGAACAGCTATGGTGGTAATATGAAGCGTGCAGCTATTGAACTGGCAAAAGACTGGCGCATGGATCGGTACTTGCGCAGGTTGGAAGCTATGCTCATTGCTGTAAACAAAGAAGAGATATTGGTTATCTCCGGTACTGGCGATGTGTTGGAACCCGACAACCAGGTGGCTGCAATAGGTTCAGGAGCCATGTATGCGCAATCAGCTGCGTTGGCTCTGAAAAAACATGCTTCACACTTAACAGCCGAAGAAATGGTGCACGAAAGTCTGAATATTGCAGCCGATATTTGTATTTATACCAACCACAATCTGGTGGTTGAAAGTTTATAAACTCAATAAGATCTATACTTGTTTCTGTTCTGCATCCGGGTTGGGTTCGGCTTTCGGGTTATTATCTTCAATAAGAATTACGAATGGTTTAAGATAGCGCGTATGCGAAAGAATAATTTTTAGAATTCCCAAAGCCGGTATTGCCAGAATCATTCCTGCAATACCCAGTATTTTTCCACCAATTAACAAAGCAATGATTGCTGCAAGCGCGTTGATACTTACTTTCGAACCGGTAATGCGCGGTGTAATGAAATTACCTTCCAGAAATTGAACAATTGAAAAAATTATCACTACACCAATTGCATACCACAAACTGTCTTTGGTAAGCAATGCCATTAATACAGGAAAGGTGGCTCCAATAAAAATACCAACGTAGGGAATAATGGTAAGCACACCCGACAGTACGCCAAAAAAGATTGCGTGATCGATACCAAGAATGAGTAACCCCACGCTGTTCAGTACAGAAATAATGGCTGTTACTAAAAGTAAACCAGAGATATAACCCTGCACGACACCTTCTACTTCGCCTTTCCAGGTTATTTCCGATTCGTTTGCCAGAAAGGCCAATACAAAGGCTTTAAACTTATCGCGGTAAATCAGAAACAGAAAAACATAGATAGGCACCTGAATCAACAACGAGATAATGTTGGTGGTGGCGGTAAACAAATCGGTAGCATAGCTACCCAAATTGGATAAACTGTTTTTTAATAATTGATTTTGTTCGCGGGCACTCATATTAAACAAGTCCTGAAGCGTACTGCTTA
Source organism: Cyclobacteriaceae bacterium (assembly GCA_019638395.1). Lineage (GTDB taxonomy): Bacteria > Bacteroidota > Bacteroidia > Cytophagales > Cyclobacteriaceae > ELB16-189. Next base: position 911,527 of record JAHBTX010000001.1, on the reverse strand, counting down.
CCTGATCAACCAATAAATTGAATTTTGATTCGAGGTTGGGTAAATCTTTAACAAGAGCACTCATTTGGCTGATGGTTAACCAGGCCAAAGCTGCAAACACCAGAAAGCTGAATGTAAGCGTAACCGTGATCGCTAAAACCGATGACATGCGCTTCTCCAACCGCTTAATAATGGGTAACAATACGATGGCGAAAATGCACGAGATCAGAATGGGGATTACAATATCCTTCGCCAGAATGGTTGCAGTAATAATCAACGCAACCACCACCATTAGTTTAAAAGTGTAGTCCAGTCGATCGAATGTGTGTTTTCCGGTATTCATAATCAGGCGTGGTCTATTGCTTGTAAAATTGCCTGGCAGGCTTTTCGTATTTCTAATTCAGTTATTGTAAGTGGTGGTGCAATTCGGAAACTGTGCGGATGCGACAAAAACCAGTAACAGATTACACCATGCTCTTTTGCATAATTTACAATCCGGTTCACCATTTCATCGTTCTCAAAATCAAATGCAAATAGCATCCCAATTCTTCGTATAGCTTTTATTTTTGGATGCTGAAGTAAGGTTTCAATTAATCTGCCCTTCCCTTCAACTTGCTCTAATAGCTTTTCAGTTTCTATAACTTCCAATGTGGCGAGTGCACTTGCACAACAAACGGGGTTACCACCAAACGTAGTAATGTGGCCCAACATGGGGTTGTGAGTTAACTCGTGCATGTATTCCTCCGAAGAAATAAAGGCCCCGATGGGTAAGCCACCACCAAAAGCTTTCGCGATGGTTAGTATATCCGGAGCTATGTCAAAGTGTTCAAACGCAAACCATTTCCCGGTGCGTCCCATGCCGCATTGTATTTCATCCAGAATCAATAGTGTACCCGTTTCGGTGCATCGTTTTCTCAACGCCTGCATGTAGGTTTTATCAGGCACACGCACCCCGGCATCGCCTTGTATGGTTTCCATAATAACGCAAGCTGTTTGAGTGGTAATGTGTTTCAGATCATCTGGATTGTTAAACGTAATGAAACGCACATGGGGTAGTAGTGGCCGAAACGCTTGCTTCTTAACTTCATTTCCGGATACACTTAGAGAACCATGCGTGCTGCCGTGGTACGATTTGCGAAAGGAAATTATTTCCGTGCGACCAGTTACCCGCTTGGCCAGTTTTAGCGCTGCTTCGTTGGCTTCAGTACCCGAGTTAACAAAGTAAGCACAGTTAAGGTGGCGGGGCAGGAGTGCCGTAAGCTTGGCAGCCAACCGGTTAGAGGGCGATTGAATGTATTCGCCATACACCATTACATGCAGGTGTTTATCCAATTGTTCTTTAATAGCTTTAATAACATGTGGATGCCGGTGACCGATTGCACTTACGCCAATTCCTGAAATCATATCCATGTATGCGTTGCCATCGGGCGAATAGAGGTAAACACCTTCTGCGCGTTCAATTGAAAGCAAAAACGGATTGGCAGATGTTTGTGCCAGGCGGTGAATAAATACATCGTGCGAAAAGTCCATGCGAAGCAAAGCTACACCAAAATGCCATGCTCCAAAAAAGGAAAACCCCCACAGTTTCCCGCAGAGGCTTTACCAAACACCCTATCTTTATAAATAGCTTAGCTTCGGGGCGATCGCACATCGCTTTTCAGCGAGTCTATCTTTACAGATGGTTCGCCATCAGCAGAAACCATTGCAACTAAAATTCCAACCATAATTAATGCGATGAGTAACAATAATTGCTTCATGCGTGTGTTTACACTGATATTAGACAGTCCCTTCGTAGCCATAATTTTTCAGTTTATACTATTCAAAGGTGGCAGATCAAGCGCAGATAATTAGATTGAAAAGGAGTTAAATCCTACACTCGTAAACCAAAGTAAGGCATGGCTTATTTGGTGAATAAATTCAGGGTACTTCGTACGTGATTTTACGTTTTTATAAGCAAAATCGAGATTTTCTGGTTAAAAATAGGTTGTAAGGTTTTATCCCTAAATTATAAATACTTGCTTTTTTATTAAGCAGTATAATAGTTAATGAGAAATAACCGGGCCCTTGTTACTGATTGAATTGGGCCATGGTACGTTCGGCCCCAGCCGTGCAAAACGAAAAAATCATCTCAGCGGCTTTATCCATGATGGCTGGCAGCGCATCAAATTCAGGTTGTGTAAAGTTGCTCAATACAAAATCAGCTTGTTGCCCTTTGGCAAAATCGTTACCGATACCGCACCGAAGCCGTGCGTATTCCTGCCCCCCAAGCAGTTGCTCAATATTTTTCAGTCCGTTGTGCCCGGCTGAACTTCCCTTGGTTCGTAAACGCAACGAACCAAATGGCAGAGCAAGATCATCTACAATAACCAACAGGTTTTCTTTTGGGATTTTTAATTCCTGAAGCCAGAAACTGATGGCTTTACCACTCAGGTTCATGAAGGTATTAGGCTTAATAAGGTGGAGTTGACGGCCTTTAAATTTCAACTCGGCTTTATCGGCCAGGCGAGTGGTTGAATAATCAATTTTGTGTACATCGGCCAATCGGTCTAAAACCAGAAAGCCAATATTATGACGGGTTAGTTCATATTCACCGCCAGGATTTCCAAGACCGGCTATCAGGTATTTCATACATATTAATTGGCTTCAATTCAGTTCCACAGTTTTGAAAAAGCGAAGTAAATAAAAATCCCGCCCGGTGTTTGCCAGGCGGGATTAAAACTATCAAACAAGAAATTATTTTTTCTTCTCGTCTTTCTTAGGTGCCTCTGTTTTTTTGGCATCAGCGGCTGGTACAGCACCTGCGGCCGGAGCACCTGCAGCCGGAGTAGCAGCGGCAGTTTCTTCAGCAAGTTTAGCAGCACGTGGTACTTCCACCACTGCAATAGAGGCTTGCTTGGGATCCAGAAATTCCAAACCTGCAAACTTAAGATCGCCTACTTTTACCGAATGGTGAAAATCAAGTGCAGAGCAATCCACATCAATATGATCGGGCATATCTTTGGGGAAAGCATATACTTTTAATGAAGCACGCTTGCGCACCAAGGCTCCTCCTTTTGCAACACCCGGAGCCTGGCCAACCAAACGAGTTGGAATGTCCATTTTAATTTTTCTATCCTCGCTAATGCGAAGAAAATCTACGTGCAGAATAATTTCACTTACCGGGTGAAACTGAACTTCCTGCATAATTGCCTGGCACTCTTCACCTTCAATGTTCAGGTGCACAAAGTGGGCTTCGTTAGTGTAAATCAAATCGCGGAACAAAATAACAGGCGCATAAAAATGCACTTGTTCGTTACCTCCGTAAAGTACGCAAGGTACGTTACCTTCTTGCCGGATTTTCTGAGCATCATTCTTGCCGAGATTTGCTCTTCGATACCCTATAATCTCGATGGTTTTCATGATTGTTTTGGTTTAAATTAAATTGATTGGAATTATAAGCGGATAAATAATGAACTGATTGACTCGTGATCGTGAATCTTACGAATGGCTTTGGCAAACAGATCCGATACACTTAATACTTTTATTTTAGTAGTCTTCTGTTTTAATGGAATGGTGTCGGTAACAACCAATTCTTCTAAAGCAGAATTTTGAATATTATCGTAGGCATTGCCTGATAAAACCGGGTGGGTGCATATAGCACGTACAGTGGTAGCACCTTTTTCTTTCAACAGTGCAGCAGCTTTGCAAATGGTTCCGGCTGTATCCACCAGGTCATCCACCAATATAACATCTTTGCCCTCTACATCGCCAATCAATCGCATGGACTCAATCTTGTTAGCTTCTTTGCGGTATTTATCGCACACGGCTAATTCTGCATTAAAAAATTTTGCAAAACTGCGTGCACGTTTAATTCCGCCCACATCGGGTGAAGCAAACATGATATTCTCCAGGTTGAGCGATTTGAGGTAAGGAACAAAAATATAGTTGCCATCTAAATGATCTACCGGAATATCAAAGAAGCCTTGAATCTGATCGGCATGTAAATCGCACGTCATAATACGATGGGCACCGGCTGCGGAAAGCAAATTGGCAATCAGTTTAGCGGCAATGGCAACGCGTGGTTTATCTTTTCTATCCTGCCGGGCGTATCCAAAATAGGGTATAATTACATTTACATTTGAAGCGCTGGCTCTTTTGGCGGCATCAATCATCAGCAGTAGCTCCATAAAGTTTTCTGCAGGAGCAAAGGTGGATTGTACAATAAATACATCGTGCCCACGAACTGATTCGCCAATAAATGGCGACATCTCGCCATCGCTAAACTGTTGATAATCTACGCGGCCCAATGGCTCACCATAGGCATGCGCAATTTTGTCTGCCAAGTAGGTAGTTGCCCTTCCGGAAAAGATTTTAACAGCCATGCCTTTAAAAATTAAATCCTGGCTTGCCCAGGATTTTTGAGTTGTCCTACTAGGATTCGAACCTAGAAAAGCAGAATCAAAATCTGCTGTGTTACCATTACACCATAGGACAATGCCTTCAAATCAAAAATTTGAGGTGCAAATGTAGGAACAATTTCGAGAACTGAAAGCCCGGAATTCAGTGTTTTTTTAGGGATTTTAAGCGGTGGTTACTCCAGGTCATCGGCTTGGGCCGCAACACCCGTTTCTGCAAACCCTTCGGCCATAAACCTATATTTGTCCAGAATTGAAATTACAGCATTGCGCAGGTGGCGCTCATTATTAAAATTAATGCTTCCATATAATGTGGTGGCATAACCTTGCCAGATAGACCGGTTCTGGCGTCTGTCAAAAAATTGAATCAGCAACGTACCCGTTCTGAGATTGATTTTTTTTGCATCGTAGCGTTCATCTTCTTTTTGAGCACGTACCCATTCTTCAATATCGGGTTGATCGTACCCATTAAATCGTAAACTATCGGTGTACATTTTAAAACCTATGATTAAATGGGGCCGGGTTTCAGTTTGTTTGTACCCTAAAAATTTCATGCGCGAAACAATCGACTTTTCAACGATGTCGTTTACCATTGTTGAATCATTGATGCCCATCGGGCGCATAATGTCAAAGCTTCTGTACTTTTTAAAATTGCCACGATAGCTATAATCGTATTCAACGGGTAATTCCTTGTAGCCCAGGCATGAACCCAACAAAACCGGCAATAAGGCGAGCAGATAAATTTTGCGCATAAGTAGAGGTTTGATAGCAAAAAGGTAAGGTATTTTACAAGGCTGTGCAAGCCAGATGTATTTCTTTTGCAGGTATGTTCAGCTAAATCGAACTAAATGACTTACAAAATTGAAACAATAAGAGGTTTCGCCTTATTTTCAGGAAAAATTTTAAGCAGCAAAGAATGACTTCCAAGTATGAACAAACGGTTGGAGCCCGGTATCATATCTACAATAGCTTGTTTTTGAATTTGCCTTTTCAGGATATTCAACGCACGGGTACCTTATTGCCATTTTTACAACAATATTGCGAAGAAGCATTTGAACAAGGTAAGCCGGCTACTGAAATATTGAGCCAGTTTTTTAACGATTTGGTACCGCACGCAAAACCCGAAGAACAATTTGCGCTGCTGTTTAAATTTATTCAGTATGTGGAGCGGCAGGTTGCTCTTTTCGATTCAGTAGAAGACTCGGCATTTGAGCAAATCAATGATGTAACCGGCAAAGGCACGGTGGCATCACTTATTCAGCGCACTCGCTTCGAGCGGAAAGAGAAAGAGTTGCAAGAGCGGCTGGAGAATTTTAGTCTAAGAACGGTACTCACCGCACACCCTACGCAATTTTATCCCGGTTATGTATTGGGAATCCTTACCGACTTGGAAAAATCTATTCGCGATAGCCACCTGCAGCATATCAACTTATTGTTGCAACAATTGGGTAAAACAGGATTCATCAATCAGGATAAACCATCGCCATACGATGAGGCAGTGAGTTTGTGCTGGTTCCTTGAAAACGTTTTTTATCAATCAATACCCGAAATTATACAACAGTTGTGTGCCGGTCTTAACATGCCATTGTCCGATTGGAAAAATGACCGGTTGGTGGTAATTGGATTTTGGCCTGGTGGCGATAGAGATGGAAACCCGTTTGTAACAAGTGAAATTACCAGAAAAGTTGCTGCCAAACTTCAGGATAGCATTTTGAAATGTTATGCCCGCGACTTACGTGCTTTACGAAGAAGGCTAACCTTCAGAGGTGTTGATAAATTGGTTACCGAAGTAGAGCGAAAAATTTATAATTGGGCTTACGGCACTAACCGGGGTTATAACCAGGTAGAAGAACTTGTACATGATCTGAACCAGATACGAAAAAGACTGGTAGAAGACCACGATGGTTTATTTCTGGATTTGCTCGATGTGTTTTTATTAAAAGTAAAGTTGTTCGGGTTTCATTTTGCGAGCCTGGATGTACGGCAAGATAGCCGCAAACATGATTTTGTCTGGAATCATATTCTTGAGTGCGGAGCTAAGACCGGAATGACCATTTCAGCCGAAGCATTTCAAAAACTTTCGCAACCCGAACAAATTAATTATTTGCTTTCGCTACAACTGGATTTACAGGCAATTGAAATTACCGATGACTTTGTAAAAGAAACCCTTAATAGCATTCGGGTAATTGGCGAAATACAAAACAGTAATGGAACCTCGGGCAGTCATCGCTATGTAATAAGCAATTGCCAAAGTGCCCTGCATATTATAGAAGTATTTGTGTTAGGCAAGTTGTTGTTGGGTACGCCTGCCGGCCTTGCGTTGGATGTGGTACCATTGTTTGAAACAATAGACGACCTGGCCCGTGCCCCGCAAATAATGGATACGTTGTATCAGATCAACGCTTATCGCGAACATTTAACCAGGCGCAAATCGCACCAAACCATCATGCTTGGTTTTTCAGATGGGACCAAAGATGGTGGCTATCTGCGCGCAAACTGGTCTATCTTCCGCGCGAAAGAAAACCTAACAGCCATTTCGCGCAAGCATGGTTTAAAGGCTTTGTTTTTTGATGGCCGCGGTGGCCCACCGGCACGCGGTGGCGGAAACACCCACGATTTTTATGCCTCGCTGGGCGATACCATTGAGAATGAAGAAGTGCAAATTACTATTCAAGGCCAGACAATCAGTTCTAACTTTGGCAGAGTTGCTTCTTGTAAGTATAACCTCGAGCAATTGATTTCAGCAGGGTTGGAAGGTGATTTATTTAAGCGCGATGAGAGCCAACTTACCGAGGAACAAAAGAAAATATTAGACGACCTGGCCGATGAAGGTTACAAGGCTTACCTGAGTTTGAAACACCACGAAAAATTTGTTCCCTACTTAGAGAAGGTTACCCCGCTATCATTTTTTGGCGATACCAACATCGGTTCGCGGCCTGTTAAACGCAGTGCTTCTGAAAGTTTAAAGTTTGAAGATTTGCGGGCCATTCCGTTTGTAGGTTCGTGGGCTATGATGAAACAAAATATTCCCGGATTTTACGGAGTGGGTTCCGCACTGTCTGCAATAACCACCAAATACGGTATGAATAAGTTAAAGACCTTTTATCAGGACTCACTCTTCTTTCGCACCCTGCTGGGCAATAGTATGATGTCGCTAACAAAATCGTACTATAAGGCTACAACTTATCTGGCAGCCGATACCGAGTTTGGCGATTTTTGGAAAAAGATGTTTGCCGAATATGAACTTTCCATTCAAAAAGTGCTTCAGGTTTCAGGCTTAACAGGCTTAATGGAAAACAATCCAAACATTCGTGATTCAGTAAAGTTGCGCGAGCGCATTGTGCTGCCGCTTATTGCCATCCAACAATATGCGTTAATGAATATCCGCAATCTGAATGATTCAACTAAAATGTATGAACAACGCTACCGCAAGTTGATAATACGATGTATGTTTGGAATAATCAACGCAGCCAGAAACTCAGCTTAAATCTGCTTCTCTACCGGTAATTGGTAACATAAATATTTAGTATATGAAAATTTACTCCGCACTTCTCTTAGTTTTTTTGATTAGCACATCATTCGCTCAAAACAAAGTAATTCTGCACACCGACCAGGGAAAACTAAAAATTGACAAGCACATCTATGGTCATTTTTCCGAACACCTGGGCAGGTGCATTTACGGAGGCTTTTATGTGGGCGAAGGCAATACTAAAATTCCAAACACGGTTGGGGTAAGAAATGATGTGGTGGACGCTTTAAAAAAATTAAAAGTACCTAACCTGCGGTGGCCCGGTGGTTGCTTTGCCGATACGTATCATTGGAAAGATGGAGTGGGCCCCAAAGCAAACCGCCCTACCATTGTAAATACCTGGTGGGGTAACGTTACGGAAGATAATAGTTTTGGTACGCACGATTTTTTAAATATGTGCGAGTTAATTGGTGCTGAGCCTTATCTGGCTGCCAACGTAGGCAGTGGTACTGTACAAGAATTAACCGAGTGGGTGCAGTACGTAAACTTTGATGGCATAAGTCCCATGTCTAAATGGAGGAAAGAAAATGGCCGTGATAAACCCTGGAATGTAAAATTTTGGGGTGTTGGTAATGAAACATGGGGTTGCGGAGGTAACATGACGGTAGAGTACTACACCAACATTTATCGCCAATACGCCACCTTTATGAATGGTAAACTTTTCAAAATTGCTTCGGGTGCAAACTCCGATGATTTTCATTGGACAGAAGTGTTGATGCGCGATATTCCCCACAACATGTTAGAAGGAATTGCACTGCATCATTACTCGGTAATTGATTGGAGTAACAAAGGCCCTTCAACCACCTTTACCGAAAAACAATATTTTAAAACCATGCAGCGTGCACTTTTTATGGACGAAGCGATACAACGCCACAGTACCATCATGGATAAATACGATCCTAAAAAGAAAGTTGCTTTGGTGGTTGATGAGTGGGGCGGTTGGTACGAAGTAGAACCAGGAACTAACCCCGGATTTTTGTTTCAACAAAATACCATACGCGATGCGGTGTTGGCAGGTGCCACTTTAAATATTTTTCACAAGCATTGCGAGCGGGTTCGCATGGCCAACCTGGCACAAACTGTAAATGTGCTGCAAGCTGTAATACTTACCGAGGAGGAGAAAATGATACTTACTCCAACCTATCATGTAATGGAAATGTATAACGTTCATCAAGATGCTACTTACCTGCCGTTGGATATTACTACCAACAACTACGAATTAGATGGCGAGAAACTACCGGCCGTATCGGCATCAGCCTCCAAAGATGCTTCTGGTTTGGTGCATATTTCTTTAGTAAATATTGATGCAAAAGCGCAACAGGAAATAACCATCGATTTGCGTGGTGGTAAATTTACTTCGGTTACCGGACGCATTTTAACAAGCACCAACCTGCAAGATTACAACTCGTTTCAAAAGCCAGATCAGATTAAACCGGTTATATTTAAAAGTGCTTCATTGAAAGATGGCATACTAAAAGCAACTTTACCCAAACACGCTGTAGTTGTGTTGCAATTAAAATAAAGGTTGCATCGAAACGATTGTCGTTTAATTTGCTTCAAATTCTTATGAAAGAGATTTCACTTATTTTTATATCGAAATAATAACCCTTGAATTTATATTACCCTGCATCGTGGAAAGAATACGAATTGCTGGACTCCGGCAACTTTGAAAAGTTAGAACGTTTTGGAAAAATTGTTTTGATAAGACCCGAACCCCAGGCCATTTGGCAACCGGTAGGAAGCGAAGCCACCTGGAAGCAACAGGCCCACGCGCATTTTACCCGCGAACAAAAAGATAATTACCGATTTGGCGAAGAAGTGAAAGGTGGCTGGAAGAAGCTCCACCAAATGGATGATAGCTGGCACGTACGGTATAACTATAAAACTTTAAACCTAACGTTGCGCCTTGCCCTTACCGGCTTTGGTCATGTAGGTGTATTTCCAGAGCAAGGTACAAACTGGAATTTTATTTATGATACCGTTTCATCCTGGAGCAAATCAGGTAGAGTACTAAACCTTTTTGCTTACACCGGTGCTGCATCGGTAGTAGCCCGGGCGGCTGGTGCAGAAGTAACACATGTAGATGCTTCACGGCCCGGCTTAAACTGGGCAAACCAAAACATGCAATTAAATAGCCTCAACGATATTCGCTGGGTGTATGAAGATGCGCTCAAGTTTGTAAAGCGCGAGGTGAAGCGCGGCAATAAATACAATGGCGTTATTATGGATCCGCCACCGTATGGTCGCGGACCGGAAGGGGAGAAGTGGACTTTACAAGAAAAGCTGAATGAGTTGGTTTACTTAGCCAGCCAGTTGTTAGAGCCAACACCATCTTTTTTTATTCTTTCCATGTATGCGGTGGGCTTATCTGCATTGGTGGGATTAAACGTAGTAAAATCGCATTTCCCCAATGTTAATCCTGACTATGGCGAGTTTTACCTCAAATCATCTGCCGGAAGAAATTTACCAATGGGTACCTTTCTTCGATTTACAACTTAGATTTCAAACTTTTTGATAGTATTGTCCATCCTATCAATCAGAAAATTTTGCCATTGCTACGCCTGGTTTACATGCTACTTTTCAGTTTAATACCCGGTTTTGTAGCGGGCCAAAAAATCTACCGGGGTATTGTGGTGGATTCAGCTAGTATGACCGACCTTCCCGGTGTTCATATTTCTCTAAAGCGTACTACACGCGGAGTTGTGAGCAATTCAGCAGGCGGATTTCTGATTACAGCCCGGCCTATCGACACCCTGGTGTTTACAGCTGTAGGTTATCATGCTGTTGAACTTCCCCTGATGTTTCAGGAAGATGCATTGTTTATACTGCTGCGTGAAAATAAAATTATGTTGCGCGAAATAACGATTCAATCACATCGGCTTTATCCAAACAAAATAGAAGATCGCACAAAAGTGGCACCGCCAACACTCAGTAAAGTGCAAATGTTTGAATCACCATTCGACTATTTTTGGAAACTGGAACGCGAAAAGCGCAAACTCACCCGCGTAATTGAAGAGAACAACCGCACGCAAACATTCCGGCAGGTTATAACCGATCCGGATGTAAAAACAATTATGATGGAAGATCATCACATCGATGAAAGCACGTATTACAACCTGATTGAAAAATTTAACCTTAGGCATCCTGCCGTTCACTACTTTACCGACCCCGATGCAATCATGGAAGCATTGCATGGCTTCTTCGAGAAGAACAAAGCAACCAATAAAATCGATTGAAATAACCCCGCTGTTAACCTTTCGGAATATTCCGGATGGCCACCGGTAAAATCCCTAAATAACGCTATCTTTGCGGCCTTAAAGTTGAAAACCGAAGCGGAAACCACTATTTATGGAAGTTAGTAAGATCAGGAATATTGCCATTATTGCCCACGTTGACCATGGAAAAACAACGTTGGTTGACAAATTGTTACATGCCGGCCATCTGTTTAAAGACCACGAAAATCCAGGCGAATTAATCATGGATAGCAACGACCTGGAGCGTGAACGGGGCATTACCATCCTTGCCAAAAACGTTTCGGTACGATATAAAGATTATAAGATCAATGTAATTGATACCCCGGGCCACAGCGATTTTGGTGGCGAGGTAGAACGGGTTTTAAACATGGCCGATGGATGTTTGCTGCTGGTAGATGCTTTTGAAGGCCCCATGCCGCAAACCCGTTTCGTATTGCAAAAAGCATTGCAACTTGGCTTAAAGCCGATTGTGGTAATTAACAAAGTAGATAAGAAAAACTGTACACCCGATGAAGTGCACGAGGCCGTTTTTGATCTCATGTTTGCATTAGATGCCAATGAAGATCAACTCGACTTCCCCGCTTTTTATGGTTCGGCCAAGCAAGGTTGGATGAGTACCGATTGGAAAACCCCAACTACTGATATTAACGCGTTGATTGAAGGTATCATCAAGTACATACCTGCTCCTAAAATTGATGAAGGTTCAACGCAACTATTGATTACCTCGTTGGAATATTCTTCTTTCATTGGCCGGATTGCGATTGGCCGTGTGCAACGTGGTTCCGTTAAAGCCGGACAGCAAGTTGCACTTGTAAAGCGCGATGGTGGGGGTGTGGTAAAATCCCGAATCAAAGAAGTTTACGTGTTTGAAGGGTTTGAAAAGAAAAAAGTAGAGCAGGTTAATGCCGGTGAAATTTGTGCGTTGGTAGGCCTGGAAGGTTTTGAAATTGGCGATACCGTTGCCGATGTAGATAAACCAGAAGCATTGAAGTCGATTGCGATTGATGAACCAACCATGAGCATGTTGTTTACCATCAACAACTCACCCTTTTATGCCAAAGAAGGTAAGTTTGTTACTTCACGCCATATTAAAGAGCGGCTTGAAAAAGAATTGGAAAAGAACCTGGCGTTGCGCGTGGGCGAAACCGGTTCGGCCGATAGCTTTATGGTGTTTGGGCGTGGGGTGTTACACTTATCGGTGTTAATCGAAACCATGCGCAGAGAGGGTTATGAATTACAGATAGGGCAACCACAGGTAATCTTTAAAGAAATTGATGGTGTAAAGTGCGAACCGGTAGAGGAATTAACCATCGACTTACCGGAAGCAGATGCCGGTAAAGCAATCGAAACCGTATCAATGCGCAAAGGTGAAATGATTAACATGGAACCAAAAGCCGATCGGATGATTTTGAAATTCCTTATTCCCTCTCGTGGCATCATGGGCTTGCGAAATTATTTATTGAACGTAACAGCAGGCGAAGCGGTAGTAACGCACCGTTTCAAAGAATATCAACCGTATAAAGGTGAAATACCAGGCCGGATTAACGGTTCGTTAATTGTAATGGAACAAGGCGAAGCCATTCCTTACAGCTTACACAACCTGCAAGACCGGGGTAAGTTTTTTATCAATCCGGGCGAACCTGTGTATGAAGGCCAGGTAATTGGCGAACATAGCCGCAGTGGCGATCTGGTAATTAACGTTACCAAAACCAAAAAGCTTACTAACATGCGCGCTTCCGGGGCCGATGAAAAAATGAAAATAGCACCCCCGCTGAAACATACTTTGGAAGAAGCACTGGAATATATTCAGGCCGATGAGTATGTGGAGGTTACACCAAAATCAATTCGCTTACGCAAAATCTATCTGAACGAAAACGATCGTAAGCGCGAACGTAACAAGGCCGGATCGAATGCATAAAAGTTGGCTTACGGTTTTTTTCATCGTGGCGATGTTCATTTCGGGTTTTGCACAAAACCCAAAGTGGACAGCCTGGGAAACGGAAGCCGATACATTAATGAGCCACGAAGATTTTAAGAAGGCAATCAAGCTCTATTCTAAAATCATTAAGGCCTCCGGCCTAAAGCAGAAAGAAAACTACCGCACACTTTACAAAAGAGCGGTAGCCTACTACAGTTCGGGCCAATGGCAACCGGCTATTGCCGATATGAATAAATTTATACCCGAATTTCCGCAAAGCTACCAGGCACTTATTTTACGGGCTTTGGTTTACCGCGAATTAGATGATACCAACAAGCAATTAACCGATATTGAATCGGCTATCGAATTGGCAGGCCCCGATCCGCAGTTGCTTCGCTGGCGCGGAAGTTTATTCATGGAAAAAGAAGAATACCAGCTTGCCAAAAAAGATTTCAAACAGATCATTGAAATACAAGATGATCCTGAGCTTGAAATGAACCTGGCGTTGGTACATTACTCCATGCAAAACCTCGATAGTGCACTGATAGCGGTTAATCGGGCAATTCAATTAGATGGGGCCTACGCTCCGGCTTATTACTATGGTGGTGCCTTTTCGCTTGAGTTGGAACAATACGAACAGGCTGTGAAATTTCTGGATGTTGCGCTTCGCCTTGATGCCGAAAATTTGCAAGCTTTATTTTACAAAGGTATAGCCTTGGTTGAATTGAAACGCGAAGAAGAAGGGTGCCGCTGCCTGAATAAAGTTTTTTATCAGGGTTTTGATGATGCGGCCGATTACCTGAAACAATATTGTTACGAGGTGTTAAAATAATCCCGCAAGGGTTATAACTAGTAGAGCCTATGGCACAACAAATTCTCATTCTCGATTTTGGTTCGCAATACACGCAACTCATTGCGCGCAGGGTGCGCGAGTTAAATGTGTATTGCGAGATTCATCCCTTCAATCACATACCTGCTATTACACCCGATATTAAAGGTGTGATTCTTTCGGGAAGCCCGTGTTCGGTGCGCGATGCCGGTTCGCCCGATGTGGACTTGAAACAGTTTGGAAAAATTCCGGTATTGGGTGTTTGTTACGGTGCGCAATTGATTGCCCACAAAAATGGCGGATCGGTAGCCCCTTCACAGATTCGTGAATATGGTCGTGCCAAACTTACTACTGTTAATCACCACAACGAGTTATTAAAAGAAATCTCGCTCGACTCTCAAGTGTGGATGTCGCATGCAGACACCATTACTTCTATTCCCGATCAGTTTGAAATTATTGCCAGCACGCCTTCTGTAAAAGTTGCAGCTTTCCATTTAAAAGGTGAAAAGTTATACGGTATCCAGTTTCATCCCGAGGTAACACATTCGCTGGAAGGCAAAAATCTGTTGCGCAATTTTGTGGTTCATATTTGTGGTTGCGCACAAGATTGGACACCCGATCAGTTTGTGGAAACAACCGTGGCAGATCTGAAGAAGAAATTAGGTACTGATAAAATAGTAATGGCTTTATCGGGTGGTGTAGATTCTACGGTGGCGGCCATGCTTATCCATAAAGCTATTGGCAAAAATCTGTATTGCATTTTTGTTGATAATGGATTGTTGCGCAAAGATGAATTTGCGCAAGTATTGCAGTCGTACCAGGGTATGGGCCTTAACATAAAAGGTGTTGATGCAAAAGAAAAATTCTATTCAGCTTTAAAGGGATTGGCCGAACCCGAAGCCAAACGCAAAGCTATCGGTAAAACTTTTATTGATGTGTTTGATGAAGAAGCGCACGCCCTTACGGATGTAAAGTGGTTAGGGCAGGGCACTATCTATCCCGATGTAATTGAATCGGTTTCGGTAAAAGGGCCATCAGCAACTATTAAATCGCATCACAACGTGGGTGGCTTACCCGAAAAGATGAAGATGAAAGTAGTAGAACCTTTAAATACTTTATTTAAAGATGAAGTTCGGCTGGTCGGTAAAACGTTAGGCATTGATTCTTTGATTTTAGGACGTCATCCGTTTCCGGGTCCGGGTTTAGGAATTCGCATATTGGGCGAGATTACGGCCGATAAAGTAAAAGTACTGCAGGAAGTGGATGCAATTTTCATTGGTGCGTTGCGTTCGCATGGTTTATATGAAAAAGTGTGGCAGGCGGGGGCTGTGTTATTACCGGTGTATTCGGTAGGTGTTATGGGCGATGAACGAACTTACGAGCAGGTTACAGCCTTGCGTGCGGTAATAAGTGTAGATGGTATGACGGCCGACTGGGCCCATTTGCCGCATGAGTTTTTAAGTGAAGTCTCTTCTGATATTATTAACAAAGTGAAGGGCGTTAATCGGGTGGTATATGATATCAGCTCCAAACCACCGGCAACCATCGAGTGGGAATAGCGGCTTAATTTTTGATTCCTTATATTGGCCAACGGTTGCGATAAAGTAATGTGCATGCGTAAACATTTCTTACTCATTTTGTTTTTTGTTAGCCTGCTATCGGAGGCACAGGATTTCCGAAAGCAATTCCGGCAGGCAAAAGATTTATATGAAGGCAAGCAATACAGTGCGGCCATGGCTGCCTTCAAACCGCTTACTGTTTACGATCAAGCCAATCCTTTTCCGGAATATGCCTCCTTTTATTATGCCCTCTCGGCCCAGCAGTTGGGGTATGGTTCGGTAGCAAAAGATATGTTTCTTCAGATAAAGACTCTTTACCCTAAATGGGATCAATTACCTGAAGTAGAGTATTGGTTGTGTAAATTGTATTTCGATCAGGGCGATATATTTCAGGCACTAAAAGTTGCCGCTAAAATTACCAATCCCTCGTTTCAAACTGGTCTTTCCGAGCTGAAGCGATATTATCTTAACAAAGTTGATGATGCCGAAACACTTAAAATGGTGTTGGAAGAATTTCCGGACGAACGCGAAGCTGGCCGGGCCTTGCTTAAAGTATTAGGGAAGCAACCGTATCACTTGCAGGAAAAAGCCATGATGGAATTACTGATTACAAAATTTAATCTCCCCCGCGAAAAACTTGTGGCGGTAGAAACTCCCAAGCCGGTTTTTAAAGATTCTTATCGCGTAGCTTTACTAATGCCTTTTCTGGCCGCTACTTTAGATCCATCGCCCGTAGTAAAACGCAATCAGTTTGTGTTGGATATGTATGAGGGCATTAAGCTTGCTGCTGATAGTTTGAGAAGGCAGGGAGTTAATCTGGAAATTTTAGCTTATGATACCGAGCGATCTGCCGAAGCAACCCGCAAAATTTTAGCAAAAGAAGAACTTAAGTCGGCCGATCTGATTATAGGGCCGCTCTTTCCCGAAGAGGCCAGGCCTGTTTTGGAGTTTGCACAGGCTAACAAGATTAACGTTTTAATTAACCCGGCTTCCAACACAATCGATTTTGCACCACATCTGTATTCATTTCTTTTTCAACCCAGCAACGAAACATTGGGAGTGCGTTCGGCCGAGTGGGTAGCGCAACGGGTACGCAGAAAAAACGCTTTGGTGTACTATGGCGAAACAACCAAAGACTCGGTACTGGCATTTGCGTATGTTAAAAAAGCGCAAGAGTTAGGGGTAAAGGTTGTGGCTGTTGAAAGAGTACGCAAAGAAAACTCAGCCACCATTCTTGCAAACCTGGTTACGGCAACTGAGTTTGATGAGTGGAAGAAACCCTTACAGTTTAAATTAAAAAAGGATAGCCTGGGAAGTATTTTTGTAGCATCTGATAATGAATTGCTCTACTCTAAAGTTGTGAATGGAGTGGAAACAAGAGGCGATTCAATTACGGTAATAGGGCAGGAAACCTGGCTTACCGATACTTCAATAGACTATTCTAAATTTGAACGAACACAGGTAAATATGGCAGCTCCGAATTACCGGGCGTTGAATAGCTCACCTTATACAGAATTCAGAAAAAAGTTTATTCAGAAGCATAGCCGGTTGCCAGGAGAATATGCAACACTTGGCTACGAAGTTATTATGACGGTGGGCCAGTTTTTTAACAAGTATGGTGCCCGTTTTTTGGAATTATTACCACCAGGCGAAACCATACCCGGCCACCTGGGTGCCGGGTATATGCTGCAACCTACGCACGATAATGGTGTGGTTCCGTTTATCCATTTCAGCAATGGAGCCCTTACAACTACCCGAAGCAAGTAAGCAATCACCTGCGTTATTCTTTTCCAACACAGTGCTTTCAATCCCAATCAACATTCAAATTCTTTCTAACAGATTTAATCAAGGCTTAATTGATGTTTAAGCCAACTGCTAAGCCTACCCACGGTTTGTTCTGATAAATCCAAACTGATTTATCCCGATCGGTGAGGTAATCCCAACCTAACCCAATACCTACCGTCAGGTTATTTAATCCAACCATGGTTGCAAATCCCCGCGAAAGGATAAATCCGTCATATTCGTCTGCAATACGGTTGCCGGTTGTCCACGGGCTCACAAAGGTATTACCAATGCCACCAAAGGCACCTACTGTAATAGCCCGGTGCGAAAGTTGCTTTGAAGTGCCGGCAGGTGTTTGTTTAAAATCAAGCCAAAATCTATCTACCCGATAGCCTATAAAAATGTTTCCGTTAAAGTTGGTGTTTAACTGCCGCGGAAAATCAAAAACTGTGGGGCGGTACTTGAAGGCAATACTCATCACATCAATATCCAGCGTACGCTTTTTAAAAAATTCATCAGTACCCCTTACCACGTCAACAGTTTGGTCAACCCGGGTTACTACAATGGAGTCCTCTTTAACATTTACATACACACGCGTTGGCTTTTGGCCGGGCTGGTGAAAAAGATAAAAATCGTTTTGTAGTTGATATTTTGGAGAATTTTTAAACCCGGCACAACTGCCAAATAATAAAATGCACAAAGCAAGTACGGGTTTCATGTGTTACTATATTTTTATTTAAGACAGCATTCCTGCATAGTATAGTTTGGCATGCTAGTACAGGGGGCTGAATTATCAAATTGGTGCATGTGTCGTAATGATCATTTCCATGTTAATCAATTTGTATCAGGTAAATGGTATAAGCGAAATAAGCAGCCAGCATTAGAAAGGCTTCAAAGCGATCCAGCTTGCGAGCTGTAAGCGTAAACATAAAAACAATAAGTAGCCCGGTAGCCACAGCTAATACCAGCAAATCAAAATTAAGAGCCGGGTTAAAAGGCAGTGGCCTTATAAGGGCGGTAATGGGGAGTATAAAAAGGAGGTTGAATAAATTAGAACCAATAACATTGCCTATGGCAATATCCGTGTTTTTGCGGTATGCGGCTACAGCCGATGTGGCCAACTCTGGTAGTGAGGTACCAATAGCCAAAATGGTTAATCCGATTAGTTTATCGCTCAGGTTAAAATAGTGTGCGAGTGTAATAGCATTATCCACTACCAGTGTGCCACCGCCTACCAGCATACACAACCCGGCTGTAATTAATAAGGCCGATACCCAGCCTGAATAAATCTTAATAGAATCCTGATCCATATCCTGGCTATGGGCAATGCTTTTATAAACGTAGAGCATAAACAAGCCAAAAAGTATTAACAGCACCAGGGCATCAACTCGGGTTAACAAATTGCTTTCGGTGCCAAAGAGATGCCGGTCGTTTACCAGTAAATACACTACACCAACAGCAGCCAGCGAAACGGGTATTTCGTATCGTATGGTATTGCGCAAAACGGCCAAAGGAAAAATAAGCCCGGCAACCCCTAAAATGAACAAAATATTAAAGTTGTTACTCCCGATTATATTACCAAACGCTGCGGCATTATAATTCTTAAGCGATGAAGTTATGCTTACCAATAACTCGGGGGTAGAGGTACCAAAAGCCACTACGGTAAGGCCAATAGCAATTGAGGAGATATTAAATTTTTTGGCAACCGAAGAAGCACCATTTACCAGAAAATCTGCCCCTTTTATAAGAATTACAAATCCAAGAAGTAACAGGGTAACCGTCAATAACATAGCGTTTGGTTTAGGGATTCCTAAATATAGATTTTTTCACTTATCGAACTAAAAGGTACATTCAAAAAATTAGGTGCATAAAAACGGGGTTTCTTGTTAGATTTGTGGTTTGGCTAAGTCAATGACGTTCGAGCTTTTTATTACACTCTTTCTTGTTTTTTTGAATGGGTTCTTTGTTGCAGCAGAATTTGCCATTGTTAAAGTTCGTTCCTCTCAAATAGCACTCGAAAAAGGAACTCTCTCTAAAGAAGCAGCAAAAGTAATTGTTAACAACCTGGATGGATTTCTGGCTGCCACGCAATTGGGTATAACCCTGGCCAGTTTGGGCTTAGGCTGGGTGGGTGAAGATGTGGTTTCAGAATTAGTGTTAAGTGCCATGCATGGTATGGGTATTAACCTAAGCGAAGCTGCTGCCCACCGCGTAGCCATGCCGGTAGCATTTTTTGTGCTTACCGTGTTACACATTGTTTTTGGCGAATTAGCCCCCAAGTCAATTGCTATTCGCTACCCGGCCACTACCACCTTGCGGGTATCTATTGCCTTACGTGTTTTCTACTTTGTGTTCAGGCCATTTATCTGGTTGTTGAATGGTTTCGCCAACCTTATTCTAAAAATATTTGGCATTAAGCCGATGAGCGAAATTGAAATACACTCCGAAGAAGAACTAAAACTGATTATAGCCGAAAGCGAAGAAGGTGGCGCCATTGAAACTTCTGAACGGGAGTTGATACAAAACGTGTTTGATTTTGATAATCGCGTAGCCCGGCAAGTAATGGTGCCGCGTGTAAAAATGAGTATGATAAAATCAGACACTACCATTGCCGGAGCACTGGATATTTTGTTAAAGGAGGGGTACTCGCGGTATCCTATTTACGAAGTTAACCGCGATGAGATTATTGGTGTTGTACACTCCAAGGATATTGTATCAACCTTTATTCAAAACAATGGCAAAACATTAAAAGATATAATGCGGCCGGTACATTTTATACCCGAAACAAAACCAATTGATGTATTGCTGCGCGATTTTCAACGCACCAAAGCGCAAATGGCATTTGTGGTAAGCGAGTTTGGAGGCATTATCGGGTTGGTAACATTAGAGGATATATTGGAAGAGTTGGTAGGTGAAATTCAGGACGAACATGATCAGGAACAGCAGATAGTAGTACCAATTGAAAAACAAACTTTCTTAATTGCCGCCCAATCATCGTTGCACGATATCAACAAATTACTGGAAGTACCCTTTCCGGAATCAGAAGAATACGAAACGCTGGCCGGGCTTATAACATACGAGCGTCCTGCTATAAAAGAAGGGGACGAGTTTGTATTGTTTAATTACAAAATTAAAGTGCTCAAAATTAACCAAACCCTGCCCGAACAGGTGGAGGTGAGATTGCAGGACGAAACCCCGCAAGATTAATTAAAGGGTTAACTATAATTATCCGCCTGCTAAAACCACTTTTTATACTTAAAATAGCCAATCATAGCCAAAAAGATTGCACCCATTATTCCCAGTATCCAATAATAACCGTAGTGCATTTCAAGTTCGGGCATATTGTGGAAGTTCATACCATATACACCGGCAATAAAGGATAATGGAATGAAGATGGTGGTTATAACGGTTAGTAGTTTCATTACCTCGTTCATCCGGTAATTAATGGTATTCATGTATAAATCCATCAGGGTAGAAGTAAGGTCTTTGTAAGTATCCAGTGAGTCGATCAAATGAATTACGTGATCGTACACATCCGAGAAGTATTTTTCATTGCGTTCTTCAATAAAGCCTTCTTCATTTTTAATTACTTTGTTTAAGGCCTCGCGCAATGGATAAACTACTTTGCGCAGGTAAATAAACTCCTTTCGAAGCTTTTGTATTTCAATAAAGTCTAACTCTGTGGCACTTTTGGAAATATTATCTTCAATAGCTTCAATTCGTTGGCCGATACTGTCTAAAATGGAATAATAACTATCCACAATAGAATCGATGAGGCGGTACAGCAGGTAATCAGCACCCCGCTTGCGTATTATTCCGTTATCTTGTTTAAGCCTGCTGCGCAGGTTATCAAAAATATCGCCCTCTTTTTCCTGAAAGGATAACAGATAGTTTTTACCCAATACAAAACTGATGTGCTCGTAATCAATACTTTCGCCTTCAATGCGGTACAGCATTTTTAGCGTAAAGAAAAGATGATCTTCAAATTCATCGGCTTTGGGTTGATGGTCGGTATTCAGCACATCCTCTACCAGCAGGTAGTGCAGGTTGAAGTGTTTACTTATTTTTTGAATCAAACCTTCATCGGTAAGGCCATCTACATTGATCCAGCTTGTTTGGTCCTCATCGCATTTTAAAAGCAGTTCCTCTATGGGAATATTGTTGTGAAAGGTAATGGAAGTTTCGTTGTAACAAATTAATTCTAATATACCTTCGTTGCCGGCCTTGTGCACGTGTTCCGTCAGGTGTTCGTTCAAATGCTTAAGAGCGGCTTTTCTTTTTGTTTTAGTTCCTTTCATTGTTTATAACAATTGGTGGGTTACTGCTTCAAATGCATTTCAAACACAGTTTCGAAAGCAAAGAGTTAACAGTAATCGCATATTTTATTGATCGTCTATTAACTTTAAATCTCTGAATAACTAAAAATTAAGATTTGGAGATCATAATACGGCCCGGATAGCCAAATTCAATTTTCTCGATTAAGAACTTTTCCTGTACAGCTTTTAAAACATCGCACTTTAGCTCGAATGCAAGAGCGGGCGTGTGGGCCCAGGCATAACCGCGAAGCTGCAGCCCGAAATCACCATAAGTTATAACCCGCACAACCACAGGTGCTTCGCCTTTGGTTAACTCTTCGGGCGATCGGTTATCGATGCAATACGGATGTTGCAGGCAGGCCTCCTGTATAATTTGAATTGCCTTGCTGAGGGGAGCCTGAAAAGTTACGGGCACCTCAATAAAAATACAGGTCTTCTCATCGGTAAGGGTAGAGTTAACAATGGTTTCGTTGCTGATAACACTGTTGGGAATTACGATTCTTCGGTTTTCAAAATCCTTAATTACGGTATGGCGCAGGGTAATATCTTCTACATCGCCCTGGTAAAGTTGGCCTATCCGCACCCGATCGCCCACGCTAAAGGGCTTAAAAATAACCAGAAAAAATCCGCTTATAATATTTGAGAATGCCGATTGAGAGGCAAACCCTACAATGGCAGCCAGTACACCAGCTCCGGTAAGCAACGTAGTTCCAACCGACCGGAAATAGGGTATGGATCGGAATATGATAATGGCAGCAGTTAGAAATATGATAAAATCAACTGCGTTTTTGAAAAAGTTATAGCGGGTTGGATCTACTTTTAATTTGGTGGCCGCGCTGCGTATAAACCGGCCAATGAGCATACGCAGTATTCTTGATAAAATAAAGGCTGCGGCCAGAACAGCCAATATAAAAAATACCTGTTCCCAGCGTTCATCAATCCACTTCATGGCTCCGAAAGTACATAATATGTAGCAAGTATGTAAAAGTATAAGGTTGCAAAAGTTATTTTATGACAAGGCAACGATTGCGTATTATTGCAGCGCATGTCCAAAAAGCTCGATAGCATTAAGGCTCCGGTGGCCCGCGAAATGGAAGAGTTCGAACATAAGTTCAGGGCTTCTATGAAAACCCGCGTAATGCTGTTAGACAAAATCATGACCTACATTGTAAAGCGCAAAGGCAAGCAAATGCGACCGCTGTTTGTGTTTTTAAGTGCAGGTGCTACAGGCACCATTGGCGAATCTACCTATCGGGGTGCAGCCTTGATAGAATTATTGCACACCGCCTCGCTGGTGCATGATGATGTAGTAGATGCTTCGGATTACCGCAGGGGTTTTTTTTCGGTAAATGCACTCTGGAAAAATAAAATTGCTGTGTTGGTAGGCGATTTCCTGCTCTCACGTGGTATGGCCTTATCGCTGGAACACGATGAGTTTAACCTACTCCGGATTGTGAATACATCGGTACAGGAAATGAGTGAAGGCGAATTGCTGCAAATGGAAAAAGCCAGGCGCCTGGATATTCAGGAAGATGTGTACTACGAAATCATACGCCAAAAAACAGCTTCCTTAATTGCCTCCTGCTGTGCTGTGGGGGCCAGTTCGGCTGGTGCTGATAGTACTGCTATTGCCCACATGAAAAAATTTGGCGAGTGTGTGGGTATGGCATTCCAGATTAAAGATGACTTGTTTGATTATGGCGATGAAGAAATCGGGAAGCCGGTGGGTATTGATATCAAAGAAAAAAAAATGACGTTGCCTCTCATTCATGCATTATCCAAAGCAGGGTGGTTGGAAAAACGTAAGATTATAAGTTTGGTAAAAAGTGGCTCCGAAGATCAAAGCAAAATCAAATCGGTTATTGATTTTGTGAAGAAATCAGGCGGGATTGAATATGCAAAAGCCAAAATGGAAGAATACCACCAACAAGCGCTTACCATTTTAGAACCGTTGCCTGCATCAACCTACAAAACTTCTTTGATTGATCTGGTTCAGTTTACGATCGAACGCAAGAGCTAAATTGCTACCCGGCTGCGTCCTGCTTCCAGAATAGCATAATCTTTAAGATGGGTGTACTCGGTTGCTTCCAGTACTTGTTCGGCAGGTCCTATATTTTCAGGTGTAAAACTCCCTTCCGATGCCCACCACTTTTTGGCGTGCTCGCGGGCGGTAGTTTTATCAACATCGAAGTAGTTAATGATGGAGTCGCTTATAATCCAGGCCTTGGCGATGGTTGCATATTTATCAAAAATCATAGAGCGCATTTGAGTTCCGCTCGCTTGATTTTTAAAGTGCGATACCGTGTAGGAAAGTGTTTCCGGTTCGGTCATAATCATATCCCAATATTTTTTGGAGGTTACCACCTGAGCTGTGGTGAGTAAGTACCCAAAACCTTTTTCGATGGGTTCTTTTGTAATCTGGCAAGAGGCTTTGAATTCTTTTTTCTTTTTACCGAATAGTGAGTCGAGCAAGGCCATAAACGTTGTATAGGTTCTGATTTATACCTTAGATACTCCCTTCCAGGTAAATAGTTGCATTGGTTTACCGATTTTTTGGCTAAAACCTCAAATTATTGTAGTGAAACGCGATTTCATTGCCAATATGATAGGTAGCGAACTAACATTGAAACATCCTCCTATCGTTTTTCGGCTATCTATTGCCCATTTTTCTGAACTCCGGTTTTACGATTCTGAACAAACTTTTCGTGGCGCGTAAAGAAGTCTTCTAATTGTTTTACAGGTAATTTTTTGGCAATTATTTTATGATCGCGGTCCAGGATATAAAGCGATGGGGTGGACTCGGCATAATACAACTTTGAATAATGTTGGGGTAGGTAGGTACGGGGGCCGTTTACATTTACCCACGGCTCGGTTTTCATTGTTTTAATAAAGGTGCGCATTTTTTGCAGCGAAGTATCAGAAGCAACAGCAAATACCTGGATATCAAATTTTGCACGGTTCTTATTGTAAAACTCTACCAGCCTGGGGGTTTCTTCTTTGCAATGGCCGCAATCAGGATCATAAATCCACAGGATAGTATATTTATTTTTTATATCGTACATCGACTTGGGTTGCAGGTTAATGTCCTGCATAATCAGGTTTGCTCCCGTTTTGCCAACTAAACTAGTGCGCAGTTTATCGGCATACTCCTTCACGCTTTTTTTCATGGAGGCTGCAATCCAGTAATCCATTTCGCCTGTGGCAAAGTATTTATCGAATAGCCGTACAAACACTTCATCCAGCCCCATTATCTCCGGGTTTTGATAGAGGAACATGCAATTCCAAACCAGGTATTTATAGGTTTCCGGGTTTTTCTTTGCCTTAGCAACCAGACCGTCAATCGCCATCATAATGGTATCAGGTACCGGTGCATAAAGTTTTTCAAGATATTCTTTTACTTTTTCCTGATAAGTGGGGCGCGGTAAGCGAATCAGAGCATCATCAGCCAGATCAAAATTATCGAAGAAGTGGGTGCGGTAGTATCGCAACTGAAAGGTTGAATCAATAGTACCATCGGCTTTTTTAGGTGCCGGTGGAATCTCAATAGTTTGTGATGACTTCAGTAGCCGGGCTGTCATCGTACCGGGGTTGTTGGCAATTAATTGCCTTTGATAAGCCATTACCTGATCGCTTATTTTAGAAAATTTTTCGCGGGCTTCTTTTTTCTGATCTTCTTTCAGGGTGCTGTCGCGTAGGATGGTAATGTAGGGGTCTGCTTCTTTGCCCCGCACCATGTTGTTCTGCAGGTTCTCAAAGAAAAGTTTATTGTCCGGATCGCCTTTAACAACTGCCTTCGAAAAATCATCGGCCGAAGTTTCGATAGAAAAGTGTTGAACGGCACCGATTACAAAATCAAAAATTTTCGATTTATTCAGTACAATAAAATAAACTCCCTGTGGCAATGGCTTAGCATTGTCGAACGTGAAATTGCCGGCACTATTTACGCGTGCTGTATCGTTTAACCGGGTTTGTTCGCCATAGTAAGAGCCCAGGTAAGCCGTTGTATCTTTCCAGCCTTTCACTGTAAAATCCAGTTTGTAACCTTTTTGCGCCCAGGCAACTGTTGAAAGCAACAGGCAACTCAATACAATCCAGCTTCTCATTTTTCGTTAACAGATTTTTTACGTTTCAAAATTCTCAAATCAATGTTAATCACGCAATTAATGGGCCAGTAAGTAGTTTGGTAAGTAGTGGCCCGGGCTTATGCACTCTCAACTTTTAAAATTACTTTTGCAGCGCTAAAAAATGTCGCTACAGGTTTCCAATCTCACTAAAATTTACGGACAACAAAAGGCCGTTAACAATATTTCATTCTCGGTGCAACCGGGTGAGATTGTTGGCTTTTTGGGCCCCAATGGTGCCGGTAAATCTACCACCATGAAAATAAGTACCGGCTACGTGCCGCCCACATCGGGGCAAGTGTTGGTGAATGGGCTGGATGTTACCACACAATCGCTGCAAGTGCGCCAGGTAATGGGTTATCTACCCGAGCATAATCCACTTTATCTGGATATGTATGTACACGAGTATCTGCGTTTTGTAGGCAAGGTATTTCAGTTGGCCAATCGGGAGTTGAAAAGCAGAGTGGGTGAGATTGTGGCCCTTTGCGGCTTGGAGCGTGAGCAGAATAAAAAGATAGAACAACTTTCAAAAGGCTACCGGCAACGGGTAGGTTTGGCGCAGGCGTTAATTCATAACCCGCAGGTGCTGGTGTTAGATGAACCCACCACCGGCCTCGATCCCAACCAGATTTTAGAAATCAGGAAACTGATAAAAGAAATCAGCGCCAGCAAAACGGTAATTTTCTCAACGCACATCATGCAGGAAGTGCAAGCCATCTGCAACCGGGTAATTGTTATAAACCAGGGCGAACTGGTAGCAGATGCACCGGTGGCAGCTTTATTAAAGTCGCAACCACAAATGCAACTTGTTGTAGAGTTTGATGCGCCCATTGAAGAACAAAAGTTAGCTGCGCTGCATGGGGTGGAACAACTAATTGCCGTTTCACCGGGCGTATATAAACTTACGGTAGCACCCGGTGTTGATTTACGGCCCGAAGTATTTCGTTTTGCAGCCGAGCATAACTTGTCGCTTGTAGGTTTAAAACAAGAGCAGCTTTCGCTGGAAGAAATTTTCAGATCATTAACCGCAAAAACTTCAACGTAATGATTCAGGTTTTTGCAAAAGAGTTTAATAGCTTCCTCAATTCGTTAATTGCCTACATGGTGATTGGTGTTTTCTTAACGGGAATAGGTTTGTTAATGTGGGTATTTCCCGATACATCGGTACTCGAGTATGGCTTTGCGGATATGGACACATTGTTCTCGATGGGCCCGTATGTTTTTATTTTTCTGGTGCCGGCTATTACCATGAAAAGTTTTGCAGAAGAAAAAAAACTGGGCACGCTGGAGTTATTACTTACCAAGCCCTTAAGCGATTGGGATGTAGTGCTTGGAAAATTTTTAGCAGCATTTGCGTTAGTATTGTTGGCGCTTGCACCCACCACCATCTACTATGTAAGTATCTACAAATTGGGCAACCCGATTGGTAATATCGATTCGGCTGGTGTGTGGGGTTCATATATCGGCCTTGCCTTGCTGGCCATGATTTTTTGTGCCATCGGGCTGCTGGCCTCATCGCTTACTACCAACCAGATTGTTTCATTTATTCTGGCAGCATTTTTATGCTTTCTGATTTACACCGGCTTCGATTCGTTGGCTACATTCGGCAACAACGCGCTGTTGATTAAGCAACTCGGTATTTTATATCATTACGATTCACTTAGCAAAGGATTGATTGATAGTCGCGATGTAATTTATTTCATGAGTGTTACTGCATTCATGCTGGTTATAACCAAAACCGTAATTGGCAGCAGGCAATGGTAACATGGAAAAATAGTAAACAGGTAGGCGATTGGTTGCTGCTGGCCAATGTGTTGGTGTGGGTGGTTTTGTTGAATGTACTGGCTTCATTCTACTTTTTTAGAGTTGACCTTACCGATGAGAAACGCTATACCATTCAACCGCAAACCCGCGCCTTGCTGCAATCGCTGAAAGATGATGTGTTTGTAGAAGTATTTTTAGAAGGTACCGACCTGAATCCTGAATTCAAGCGCTTGCAAAAAACCATTCGCGAAACCTTGGACGAATTCAGAATTTATTCGCGCAACAAAGTAAAGTTTACATTTACCGATCCATTGCAAGCCAACAACCAGCGGGCACGCAACGAATTTATTACCGACTTAAACGCCCGCGGGGTTAGCCCGCGTAATGTTATAGAAACCCGCAATGGCGAACGAGTTGAAAAATTCGTGTTTCCCGGAGCGCTTGTTTCATACCAGGGTTTTGAAACCGGTGTAATGTTGCTGCGGGGCAATCGGGCTCAAAGCATTAATCAATCCATAGAAGAAATTGAATTTGAATTAGCCAACGCCATTCACAAACTGAGCAACACTAATCGCAAGCGCGTAGGGTTGGTACGCGGGCATGGCGAATTGGATAGTTTGGTCTTTGCCAGTTTTAACAATGCTTTGCTGGAGCAGTACGATGTGTTTGAGGTAACGCTTAGCCGCAAAAAAACTGTAACCGGCTACGATTTGCTGGTTGTTGCCAAACCCACCCGGGCATTTTCGGAAGCCGATAAATACAAACTTGATCAGTACATCATGAATGGAGGCAGCGTATTATTTCTACTCGATCGGTTAGATGCCGATATGAACCGCGCCTCCGAAGAAGATTACCTGGCGTTTCCATACGATCTTAATCTGGAAGACCTTTTGTTTAAGTATGGCGTGCGCATCAATCCCGATTTAATTCAAGATCGGGTTTCAGGCCGGTATCCGATTGTGGTAGGTGGCGATCGTAACCAACCGCAAATCATGCAATTGGAGTGGCCTTTCTTTCCATTAGCCAATCAATATGCACAGCATCCTATTACGCGTAATCTGGATGCAACTTTGTTCAGGTTCGCCAGTAGCATGGATAGCGTTAAAGCAACAGGTATTACCAAAACGCCTTTGGTGTTATCATCGGTATATGCCCGAAAAATTACCGCACCTGTTAAAGTAACGGTAAACGATTTGCGCAGACAAATGCGCGATGAAACTTTTACAAACGGCCCCATTGCTATGGGTTATTTATTGGAGGGAAAGTTTTCATCGCTCTACAAAAACAGATTTGCACCAGAAGGTGTTACAACAGAAGGCTTCAGAGAAGAAAGTTTGCCAACCAAACTAGTTGTAATTGCCGATGGCGATCTGGCACGTAACGATGTTAACCCACGCGATGGCAACCCCCAGCCACTAGGCCTCGATCCGTTTACGCAATACACGTTTGCCAACCAGGATTTTTTACTGAATACCGTAGCCTATATGCTGGATGAAAACGGCTTGATAAAAGCCCGCAATAAAGAAGTAAAAGTGCGACCCTTAGATAAAGTAAAAATCAAAAACGAGCGCAGCTATTGGCAGGCGATAAACCTGATACTACCGGTTGTACTTTTGATTGGTTTTGGAATTGGAAAAGCATACTGGCGTAGAGTTAAATATTCACGATTCTGATGCAAGAGAAACGAAACATACGCTTATTGATCGGGTTGGTGATTTCCTCGCTTGCGCTGATCGTTGTTGTTTACATAAGCGCCCGCGAAAATTTTGATGTAATAGACAAAAAACTTTTTCAGGTTGAAGATCAAACCGAAATTAATAAAGTGGTGATCAAACCTGCGCAAGGCCAGCAAGTTGAACTGGGCTTTGAAGGCGGCCGCTGGCGCGTTAATAATACGTACGATGCCGATCAGCAGATGATAAAAATTCTGTTTGCCACCTTGCTTCAAACCGAACCGAGGCGCCCGGTAACAGCAACGATTCAGGATTCTATCAGCAATTACATACGCACTACCGGCCAGGAGGTAGAACTTTATGCCGGCAACAACCTGGTAAAGCAGTTTTGGGTTGGGGGTAATGATCGTAAAACAGAAACATGGTTTCAATTGCCCGATGATGTTCCCTACATTGTGCAGGTGCCCGGTTACAGGCTCTACATTGCTTCGGTTTTTGAACTGGCGGCCAACGATTGGCGCGACAAACGCATTTTTAATTTCAACTGGCAGAACTTTAAAAGTTTAGAAACTCATTTTTCGCAGCAATCAAACCAGGGTTTTACTATTTCTGTTGCCAACCAGCTATTTGTTATTAATGAAGTAGCTGTTGCAGACACTACCAAGTTGAGCCACTATCTTGAATCGGTCTTTAACCTTCAGGCCGATCAATTTCTTTCTGTTTCAGGTAAGTATGACAGTCTGCTTGCAACTACTCCTATTTATTCCATTTCAATAAAGGATATTGCTAACCGGCAGTACCAGTTGGAGGTGTTTCCTCAACTAAAGGATGAGCAGCTTATTCTGGGCCGGGTTAATTCCGAGTTGCCGGCATTATTTAACCCCACCCAAATTGCTACAATCGCCCGAAAAAGGAGTTATTTCGAGTTCTAAACCAGGTTATGCATTCATTTTTCTGATTGGTTTTTCTTTCTAACTTTACCGCCTCGTAAAACCACAAACCACTGATTTACAATGAAGTTTATTGTTAACTCGAGCTATCTGCTCAAACAGCTTTCCAATATCAATGGCGTAATCACTACCAACCCGGTAGTGCCAATCTTAGAAAATTTTCTTTTCGAAATAAACAAAAGCACTTTAACGGTAACTGCTTCCGATTTGCAGACTTCCATGATTACCGAACTTGGAATTGAATCCAAAGAGAAAGGAAACATTGCAGTGCCCGCACGTATTCTTCTGGATACATTGAAAAACCTGCCCGATCAACCAGTAACTTTTTCGATTGACGAATCTACTTACAGCATAGAGATTAGTTCAGATAATGGCCGATATAAATTATCGGGCGAAAATGCAACCGATTTTCCAAAAGTACCTTCCGTATCGAACGATTTTTCGGCCAACATCTCTTCCGAGGTTTTAGCCCGTGCCGTTAACAATACCATTTTTGCTACCAGCAGCGATGAATTGCGCCCGGCCATGACAGGTGTTTATGTTAACCTGGGCGAAAAGAATACCACGTTTGTTGCTACCGATGGCCACCGCTTGGTGCGCTATCGCAGAACAGACATTAAGTCCGACAATGGTAATGCCATAATTATTCCGCGCAAAGCGCTAAACTTGTTAAAAGCAACGTTGCCTACCGAGAATACCGATGTTACCATCGACTTCAACATGTCTAATGCATTCTTCAAGTTTGGAAACATACGCATGATCTGCCGCTTGATTGACGAGCGTTTTCCGGATTACGAAAATGTAATCCCTTCGCAAAACCCGATTAAGATGACGATCAGTCGCACGGATTTGTTAAGTTCATTGAAACGTATTTCCATTTACGCCAATAAAACAACACATCAGGTTCGTTTAAAAATTACAGGCAGCGAGTTGCAGGTATCGGCTGAAGATCTTGACTTCTCGAACGAAGCAAACGAACGCCTTTCATGCGAGCACGAAGGTGATGATATTGAAATTGGATTCAATGCCAAGTTTTTGATTGAAATGCTCACTAACCTGGATACTGATCAGATCAAACTAAATATGTCGGCTCCTAATAAAGCGGGCTTAATTCTTCCAGCCGAAAAAGACAAGGCCGAGGATATTCTGATGTTGGTAATGCCGGTTATGCTGAACCAATATGTTTAACTGAATCAGGTAATTTAACGTAGATATTAAAACCGCCATTAGCGGTTTTGCTTTTTATGGCCCTTGGGTTCGGTTACTTTCCACTCTTGTAATTCATCAATTTCTGATTTATCTTATCAAAAATTGTTTATGGAAGCATTTGGCACCTGGTGGGAAGGGTTAACCCCGATTCTGAAAGTTTTCTGGAGCATTGCAGTTCCTTTTACCTTATTCTTTGTTTTGCAGTTAATCCTTTCTTTTTTCGGAGCCGAATCGCCCGATGATTTACCCGATGCCGAGATAGATGCCGACCACGGAATTCCGTTCCAGTTTCTCACACTTAAGAATCTGATTGGATTCTTTACCATTTTTTCATGGACCGGTATTGCCTGCATTGAAGCTGGGTATTCCAATACAACATCTTTAATAATAGCCACTATTGCCGGGTTGATGATGATGAGTTTGATGGCCGGCATGTTTTACCTGATGACAAAATCGGGTGCCGATGGTACCATGAAAATTCAACATGCAGTAGGGCAAACCGGTGAAGTTTATTTAACCATTCAGGCCAACCGAAAGAGTATTGGAAAAGTACAGGTAAAAGTAAGCGGTGCTGTACGTACGTTAGATGCTATGACAGACGATGATGAACCAATTGCTACCGGGCAATTGGCACGCGTAGTTCAAATTGTAAATGATAATATCCTTTTAGTAACCTCCAACTAATTTTTGTATGCTAACACTCCCCATTATCGCCATTGTAGGTCTCTTCATTTTTATTGTGATTACCACCATGCTGCGCAGGTACAAGCGGTGCCCGTCCGATCGGATTCTGGTGGTGTACGGTAAAGTAGGCGGTGGAGGTTCAGCCAAATGTATTCATGGTGGAGCCGCGTTTATCTGGCCGGTATTTCAGGATTATTCCTTCATGGATCTGACTCCAATCTCCATTGAAGTAAACCTTACCAACTCGTTGAGTAAGCAAAACATTCGAGTGGATGTGCCCTCTAAGTTTACGGTAGGTATTTCAACCGAATCGGGGGTAATGGAAAATGCAGCCGAGCGGCTATTAGGTTTGCAACGCCAGGATGTACATGCATTGGCTCACGACATAATTGTAGGCCAGATGCGTTTGGTAGTAGCGATGATGGATATTGAAGAGATCAATACTAACCGCGATAAGTTTTTATTGAACGTTTCGCATAACGTAGAGGTTGAGTTGAAAAAAATTGGCTTGAAGCTGATTAACGTAAACATTACCGATATTAAAGACGAGAGCGGCTACATTGCTGCGCTGGGTAAAGAAGCTGCTGCGAAAGCAATTAACGAAGCAAAAATTCGTGTAGCTGATCAGGAACGTCATGGAGATATCGGTAAAACCGAAGCTGAAAAGGAACGCGATATTAAAGTATCAGAAATGGTACGTGATCGCGATACGCAGGTAGCGGTTACGATAAAAGATAAAGAGATTTTGATTGCGGGTGCCAAGCGCGATGAGCAGATTGGTAAAGTAGAAGCTGAACGCGATACGCGTATCAAATCCGCGGAAGCGAATGCCTTGGCGGTGACCGGTGAAAACCAATCGAAGATTGCGATTGCTAATTCCGATGCGCAACGCAGAGAGCGGGAAGCAGAAGCTTTGAAGAAAGCGATTGCCGCAGAAAAAGTGCAGGCTGCTAAAGCATTGGAAGAAGCGTACCTGGCGGAACAAAAAGCAGAACAGGCGCGTGCCGAACGCGACCGGGCTTCGCAGAATGCTAACATTGTGGTGGCTGCTGAAATTCAAAAGCAGAAAGCCATCATTGAAGCACAAGCCGAAGCGGAGAAGCTGCGCGAGCGTGCGAAAGGTGAGGCCGATGCTATTTATGCCAAACTGGAAGCCGAAGCACGGGGTATGTTTGAAATTTTAACCAAGCAGGCGCAAGGCTTGCAACAGATTGTACACGCCTCTGGCGATAATGCCCGCGATGCTGTGTTGTTGTTGATTGTAGATAAACTGCCTGAGTTGGTGCGCCTGCAAACCGAAGCAATTAAAAATATTAAGATCGATAAACTCACGGTTTGGGAAGGTGGCAATGGCGGAAATGCCGATGGTAAAACTTCTACGGCCAACTTTATTTCAGGCTTATATAAATCAGTTCCTCCTCTGCAGGAAATCTTCAACATGGCCGGAATGGAATTACCCGAATACCTGAAGGGAAAATCGGCAACAGAATTGCAGAAAATGGCTGAGGAAGTAAAAACTAAACAAAGTCAATTGAGTGAGGCGGTTAAAAAAGAGGAGGGGAAAAAGTCATAAGTTCCTATTTAATTTGAATGTAGAGGCTGCCTTAGGGCAGCCTTTTTTTATAACATAGTGGTTTGTAAAATCATTTTTGATTAGATCATTAAATTCATATCTTCATTTACAATATTGCATGGCTATGAGGAGCTTCTATGTGACCGTGATTTTTACCTTTTTGTGGATGAATGGAGCCTATTCTCAATTAGTGCGAGTAACCGGAAGAGTTACTGATTTTAAGAATTTGCCTTTGTTTCAAGTAGCTATTAAGGAGCAAGGGAAATTTCAAGCGACATTTACAGATTCCGAAGGTAACTATCAGGTTAATGTTCATAAGGGGGCAATGCTTGTTTTTTCCAAGGCAGGTTATACTAGTATTGAAATGCAAGCTGAAGAGGTGCTTAATATATCCATGAATGAAGATCTGTTGCTCAACCGTAATGTTGCAGATGTTGGTTATTATTCTTTACACAGGAATAAATTTTCTGATGCAGTTGGGTATTTAGGTGAAAATAATTTTAATCAAGGAAATGTCTATGATCCGGCTATGCTTTTGCAAGGTAGAATTCCAGGCCTGAATATTAGTAATAGGGGTGGTGATCCTAATGTAGAAAGTACTATAAGAATCCGAGGATTGAGTTCATTTGATTCAAAAGCACAACCACTCATCGTAATTGATGGTGTTCCAATGGCTAGTTTTATTAATCTCGATCCGCAGGACGTAGCCAGTGTTACAATACTGAAAGATGGTGCCTCAGCATCAATCTATGGCATTCGGGGTTCAGGCGGGGTTATTCTGATAACAACAAAAAAGGCCACTATGAAAAGTGGGCTTTCTGTTTCATTGAGCGCACAAGGATCGGTCGCATCCTTGTCGAAGGAACAGCCAGTGCTTACATCAAGCCAACATATTCAAGTCGGAGGTAGTGATTTGGGGAGTAGCACAAATTGGCAACGTGAAATAACCCAAATGGGGGCCAATCAAGAATATCACTTGGCCGTTTCAGGTGCAACTGACAAATCTTCGTTTAGGGTATCTACCCATTTACGTTCGGTTAATGGAATATTGTTGCACTCAGGATTTGATCAGTCAAATACGCGAATAAATATTACACATCAGGCATTGGATAACCGCCTTCGCTTTAATTTTAATGCCTCCTTTTCGAACCGGAATATTAATTATTCTTTTCCGGAAGCGTTTAAATATGCGATTAGATTTAATCCATCGGCACCCATTCGTTTTTCAACAGGTGAATTTTACCAGGCAATATTGTTTGATAGTTACAATCCGATGGCATTGCTTGAGTTGAACACGGATGAAGGAAAGAAGCAGGCTACTACGTTAAACGGTAAAATAGACTGGGATATTTTTAAAAACCTTACCGCATCCTTGCAGGTAGCACATCAGCAAACTACCAACTATAGAGGCCAGTTTTTTTCAAAAAAATCATTTTACAAAGGCATGATTAATAATGGACTTGCCGAAAAGTATCAGGACGAAGCCTCTTTTACTTATGCCGAAAGTTATCTGACCTATAATCACGACCGTGAAAATGTAAAATTCAATATTGTGGGGGGATATGCTTATCAGGAAGACCGTGTACGTAGTTTTGGCGCATCGGTCACAAACTTTGAAACTGATGCAACGGGATACAAGGTATTGGGTTATTCTTATGACGAACTTTTTGCCCAACCCGGCTTGACCCGTATATTTAGAAGGAACTCGGCTGATAATCGGACTATTGCCGGGTTCATTCGAACGCACTGGCAAATTGGTTCGGGAGTAAATCTTTTTAGTACACTTCGTCAGGAGGGCTCAAGTAAACTTGGTGAAAATGCGAAAGCCGGGATGTTTGGTTCGCTGGGAATGAACATTGACCTATTGGCATACTTCAAACAAACGAATTTCAGTTTCTTTAATTTCAGATTGAATTATGGAACAACAGGATCTATTCCGACAGGGTCCGGTTGGGCTCAGGATTATTACCAGTATTCGGTTGTTACAAATGATTCTACAAAAATACATTCCGGTAATCCAAACTTAAGATGGGAGCTTAAGAAAGAAATTAATACAGGATTTGATTTAGGGTGGTATAATCTTTCTTTTTCGATTGATGCCTACACAAGAAAAGTAAGCGACTTGATTCAACTCAGGTATGTAGCTCAGACCGATAAAATTCAATACTTGAATGCGGCAGATCTTTCTGGTCGTGGACTTGAGTTTTCTCTGGGTTACAAAGTTGGGCAGAAGAATGGCCTTCTTTGGTACCCTATGTTGATGCTGAGCACCAATAGAGTGATAGTTGAAAAGTATCCGGAAAAGCAAGAATTGCGTGGTCAAGGAGAGCGTTGCGGATGTGGTACATTGTTGATAAGAACTGCCGTTGGAGAAAAAATTGGTCAGATGTGGAGCCCTGTTTATGCAGGAGTAAATGCGTCAGGGTATCCAATAATGAAAGATGTAAATGGCAATGGAACTTTGGAGGTAAATTCCGGAGCTGCATTTGCTGCTAATACTGATTTTACAGATGTTGGAAATGCATTTCCTGTATGGGAACTGGGTTGGAATAACAGATTTGTTTTTAAAAATTTTCAATTAAGTGCCTTTTTTAGAGGAGCCTTTGGTCATAGTTTAATTAATTCAGCGCGAATGGCACATGAGCCGGAGGACCAAGGCGCACTAAGCACATTCAATTGGATACGCACGAACAAAGCGGTTTCGGGCTTAACTAACTCGGTCTATAGCTCCCTATATGTAGAGCGGGCTGATTTTTTAATGCTGGATAACCTTATTCTGGAATATACACTGCCACTGAAACTGGGCAGAGATCAAAGTTTTATTAAAGTATATGGCGCAGCTCAGAGACTGTTCACTATCACAAAATATACGGGTGTTGATCCTGAACCATCTTTATTTAACAGAGACTTTTGGGAAGGTGATGTATTAGCCCCTGGGATTGACCGCATGGGTAATTATTTTCCAGCCCGCACTTTTACGATCGGTTTGTCGTTTAAACTTTAGTTCAACTTATATATAGATTATCTTAAAAGAAATCGTCTTGCTTCGCTACGGAAAGTGCTTAGCGATTCGATCCAGCTATTTTCCTGTCTATCTTATTCGTTGAAGGCCAACATCTCCATTTTCAGATACAACGCTTCTGTGAATTAGAAAGTCGAGCGGGATTGCTGATTGTATCTTCTAATCAATAAAAGAAAA
This sequence comes from Cyclobacteriaceae bacterium, assembly GCA_019638395.1. Lineage (GTDB taxonomy): Bacteria > Bacteroidota > Bacteroidia > Cytophagales > Cyclobacteriaceae > ELB16-189. The sequence continues at coordinate 874,794 of JAHBTX010000001.1, read as the reverse complement.
CCTCATCCACAAAGAACCAACCTTTTTGGCCTTTGCCACCATGCCATAGCGGAAGTTTGCTGATGGGCTTAGCTATAATTTTATAATAGGTATAATTAGAGGTCTCCCAATTAATAGTTACAAAACTCATGTGTGGTGTGCGATAGCCTTTGGGTTCGCTGAATTTCTGTGTCATCAATAATTTAAGATTGTCCTTACTATTGCCACCCCAAACCTGTATTTCGGTGGGTGGAAAAATATAAGCACCCAGGTTATCGCCATAACTCAATACAACTTTGGTAAGGCCAGGTGGTTTGGCTCCGAAATCAAATCCTGCTTCGAAATTATTATCTCTGAAACCAAGCCAGGCGGGCTCTTTAAAAATATCCACAAACCCTTTACGCCCATCGGTTAATGAAGTTGCGCCTTCGCCCCGGTATTGTTTATCGGCTGGCGCAAGTAATTCGGCTTGCAAGGGTTTGTAACCTTCCTGGTAAATGCTGGCCTCAAACAACGGACTACAAAACCAACCGGGTTTACAGGCTATCGCTTTCAGCTTTACTGTTTCAACAATGGTAATGGGTTCTTCATATAACAGGCCGCTTATACTATCGGGTTGGGTGCCATCTAATGTATAGCGAATGGTTACTTCCGGCATGGTATGTTTTAATTCAATCTTGTCGGTGGCTTTCAGAATTCCTTCATTCACCAGAATAGGTTTGCTCAAGGCCAGTGTACTTTCATCTGTAAAGAGATTATGCACGAATGTGATATGCGGATAAGTTTTTTCCAGTTCAGCTTTACCCGAAGTGTCAATTGCGGTATTCCAGATGTAAACAGTTTTGAGTTGTGGTAAGGTTAAAATTGATTTTAGTGTTTCGCTTGTAACTTTTGTGCCAGATAAAGAAATCGATTTTAAGTTTTTGCACGAAGCAAGCTTTTCAAGTCCCGAACCGTCTATGGTTGTTGAATTGAGATTCAGTATTTCCAGATTGCTGAATCCGGAAAGTAGTTTCAGGTCAGTATCCGTAACTGGCATTTTAGAAAGACTTAACGAAACCAATTGATCTTCAATTTGTCTTAACTCTTCGAGGGCTTTGATTTCAAAATATTCCTTCACAAAAAATTCTGCTTTCAAAGCTGGACTGTTCATGTGTAACGGAAACACTGTTCGAAACGGTGTGTTCAATTTTTCGATTACATCCGCGGAAGCGGCCTTGAAGGTATAGGCAGGCGCAACATTGAATGAAGTGTTTTGGCTTGCAAGTAAAACAAGTGTATCGTTTGGTTTGTACTCACTTATTTTTTTATCAAAGTCGGCACCCGATTTTATCCACGCTTTTAATAGCTGAATCTCTGGTTGAGTTAATTGTGGTTTGCCATAAGGTGGCATGTGGTCATCGTGTTTTGGTGGCAAATGAATAAACTGAATCATCCGACTGGAATCCGGATTGCCCGGAATAAAGGCGGCTCCGCTTTCGCCACCTTGTTTAAATTTAGCGGCAACAGTCATTATCAGTTTTCCTTTCGATTTCTTTTCGTTGTGGCATGAGAAACATTTTTTATCCAACACCGGCATTACCGCAAGTTGATAGAGTGAAACAGATTGTGGATCAAGTTCGGGTTGTGATTTTTGCAGTGGCTCCCAAATAAAATTTTCACCATGCGTGATTCCGGCCCCGGTGTGCCCTACAAACACAACTACACCCAGTAGCAAAACAATGCCAGCATGTTTTAAAGTAACAATTTCAGAAGAGGATTGATAAAACCACAACACTATATAACTTAACCAGGCCAGAATAAGCCCGCTTACTTTGTGTTGTTCTAAGTTGTTGGCACCATAATCGCCACCAATGGCTAAAAGTAAACCGAACAAGGCTGTAAAGGCAGCGCTGAGTGTTATAAATAAAAGTAAGTAGGTAAGCAGCAGCACAAATTGTTTGCTCTTGAATTGTGCGCGCAGCAGTAGAAGCAATACCGCCAGTACAATAATGCCAATAGGAACGTGTAACAAGAGTGGATGCAACCTTCCGGTAACCTGTAACCACACGGGCAACTCGATTCTGCTTTCAAAAGCAAATAGAAACGTAGTCAGGAAGAGAATAAATAGTGTAAGGCTTTTCAGAAAACCAATAGGTTGTGAATTGTTGACTTGGTCTTGCTTCACCTGCTAAAATATTAAGCGATTAAACCCGGCACAACATTGCCGGCTACATCGGTAAGCCGGTAATACCGTCCCAGATGTTTGTAGGTAAGCTGTTCATGATTCATTCCCATCAGGTGCAAAACCGTAGCATGAAAATCATTTACGTGAACCGGATCGCGCACAATGTTGTAACCAAATTCATCGGTCTCACCATAGGTAGTTCCAGCTTTTACACCACCACCGGCCATCCACATGGTATAACAACGCGGGTGGTGATCGCGACCATAGTTATCTTTCGAAAGATCGCCCTGGCAATAATTCGTGCGACCAAACTCAGTTCCCCAGATTACCAACGTTTCATCTAACAAGCCGCGTTGCTTTAAATCCATAATCAATGCAGCCGTAGAACGATCGGTGTCTTGTGCTTGCAAGGGCATTTCCCCAACCATGTTTCCATGCTGATCCCAACCCTGATGATATAACTGGACAAATCTAACTCCGGCTTCCGAAAGTTTTCGCGCCAGCAAACAATTGGCCGCATATGTTCCGGGTACTAAACAATCGGCTCCATACATTTTAATTATGTTGTCGGGCTCTTTCGAGAGATCGGTTAACTCGGGCACCGCAGTTTGCATGCGATACGCCATTTCATATTGTTGTACCCGTGCCTGAATTTCAGGATCACCAAATTCCTGATAGTTCAAATCGTTCAACTTCGAGAGTTGATCCAACATATTTCTTCGATCGGCCCGATCTCTGCCTTCCGGATCTTTCAAATACAAAACCCGCTCTTCGCTGCTGCTGAATTGCACACCCTGATGAACGCTATCTAAAAATCCGTTTGTCCATAATTTTGAATATACGCCTTGCCCGTTTCCGCGGCCGCGCGATAACAACACACAAAAGGCTGGAAGATTTTTGTTTTCACTACCCAATCCATAACTCAGCCACGAGCCCATGCTGGGCCGATTGCCTTGTTGTGCACCCGTCTGCATAAACGTAAGGGCCGGGTCGTGATTGATTGCTTCTGTGTGCATGGTTTTAATGAAGCAGATATCGTCCACCACTTTGGCTATGTTGGGAAATAATTCACTTACCCACGCACCGGATTTGCCATATTGGTTGAACATAAAATGCGAACCCACTAATGGAAACTTCGATTGACCGGAAGTCATGCCCGTTAAACGCTGGCCCATGCGGATGGAGGCCGGAAGTTCTTGTCCGGCCATTTTATTAAGTAACGGTTTGTAATCAAAACTTTCCAATTGCGAGGGTGCACCATTCTGAAATAAATAGATGATGCGTTTGGCTTTGGGCGCGAAGTGTGGAAGTCCAAGCGAAGCAAGTGGCAATTCCGATTTTGAAAATAAATCGGGGATTAAAAGCGAACCCAATGCAGCCGAGCCAAGCCCGAGGCTGAGCTTACCCAGAAAGTGTCTGCGCGTAACATGCTTGCGATGATCAATGAATTCTTTACTCATGGCCTCAGGTTTTGGTAATAGCTTCATCCATGTTATAAATGGTTTGAATCACCTGCATCAAGGCAGCAAGCGAAACCGTGTCTTTAATTTCTTGATGTGGATATTCACCAGCTTCAATAAACTTCTTTGCTTTCTCCGGACTTTGCTGGAATTTTTCCTTTTCGGATTTGTAGTAGGCGGTAAGTAAACTTAATTCTTCGTTTTTGCTTCCGCGACAAACAATCAACAAAAATGCTTTTTTGATTTTTTCTTCTTCCGAAGATTTCTCTAACATCAATCGCTCGGCCAATACCCGCGAAGCTTCCAGCATCAAGGGTTCGTTCAATAATAACAATGCTTGTAAAGGGGTGTTGGTTACTCCGCGTTTCACTTCGCATTGATCGCGGTTGCTGCCATCCATTATCAACATGCCGGGTGGAGGCACTGTACGTTTGATAAACGAATACAAACCTCTGCGGTATAATTTATCGCCATGATCTTGTACATAACGCGCCAACACACCGCGGCCCGAAGTAGAAGACTCCCAAATGCCTTTCGGTTGATATACCTTCATGCTGGGACCACCAATTTCTTTTACCAGCAACCCGCTGCTGGCCAGAGCCAGGTCGCGCATACTTTCGGCTGTAAGCCGGATGCGCGGTGCATGCGAGAGTAAAATATTATCCGGATCTTTTTCAAGTTGCTTTTTACTTACTGCTGATGATTGCTGATACGTGGCTGACATCACCAGTTGTTTCATTAATCGTTTTATGTTCCAACCGTTTTCACGAAAGTCAACAGCAAGCCAATCCAATAACTCCGGGTGTGAGGGTAACTCGCCCTGCATACCAAAGTCGCCACTGGTTTTTACCAATCCACGCCCGAATAATTCCTGCCACATACGGTTTATAAATACACGGGCTGTTAACGGATTTTTTTCATGCAGCAACCATTTCGCCAATGCAAGCCGATTATTACCAAACCTTGAAGAATCAAATGGCAGTATAGCATCGGGAACACCAATGTCCACTACTTCTCCGGGCGCATCATACACCCCGCGAACAAGAATATGTGTAGGACGTTTCCAGGTAGAATCTTTCATCACCATTACTTCAACCGGTGTAGTATCTTTTTTATTGATGAAGGTGAGGATGTTCGCTACTTCTTGACTTGTGATTTTTATTTTGGGTGGATCGGCCAATGAAGCCAATTGAATATCGCCCAGCAAACCTTTTTCGGGTACACGATTAAAAAAGGCAAAGGTGCGGTAATAATCTTTCTGCGAAATGGGATCGTACTTATGATCGTGGCAATGCGCGCACTCAAACGTAAGGGCGAGAAATGCTTTTGCAAAGGTGTTGGTTCGGTCGGTTACATATTCAATGCGGTACTCTTCATCAATTACACCGCCTTCTTGTGTTATCTTGTGATTGCGGTTAAAACCCGTGGCCAGCAATTGTTCTTTGGTTGGATCGGGCAACAGATCCCCTGCGAGTTGCCAAGTAACAAATTTGTCGTATGCATAATTTTGATTGAAGGCATGAATCACCCAATCGCGCCACGGCCACATGGTGCGCAAGCCATCATCCTGGTAGCCGTGCGAATCGGCATAGCGGGCTACATCCATCCAATGCACGGCCATCTTTTCGCCATACTGTGGTTGCGCTAATAATTCGTCTACCATTTTTTCGTAAGCATCTTCTGAATTATCGGCAAGAAAGCGAGCTTGCAATTCTGGTGAAGGTGGCAGTCCGGTAAGGTCAAGACTTACGCGTTTTAATAATCTCGCCTTGTCGGCTTCGGCATTGGGTTGCAAACCGGCTGCTTCCATTTTTTCAAGAATGAAATAGTCGATTTCATTCTTTGGCCACGATTCATCCACTTCCGGTAACGGATGTTTTTTTGGTGGAATGAATGCCCAATGCGGTTTATACTTGGCACCTTGTTCAATCCATTTTTTGATTAATACAATTTCGGCTGCATTCAGCGAAAGGTTGGAGTTGGGTGGCGGCATCAATACCGAGGTATCGGATGTTGAAATGCGTAAGAACACTTCCGATTGATCCGGTTCGCCGGGAGTGATGGCATGAGCGGCAGGATTGTCTTTCAATGCGGCCAGCGCACCTTCAGGTGTATCTAATCGCAGGTTGGCTTTGCGCTGATTCGCATCCGGACCGTGGCATTTAAAACACCGATCGGATAGAATAGGGCGGATGTGCAGGTTGTAATCTACTGAATCGCGCACACCCGTAATGGATCCGCTTTGCTGGCAATCAACCAGCAGGAGTGAAGTTAAAACACAGCAAATCCCAAGTAAAAATCTCATGGTAGAAGGCACCTAAAGTGAGAATTTTAAATGAGATTTAAAATGGTTTTTATGATGGGCTTTGAGAGTTTTCAGATGAACTTATTTTAGGCCTGTCATTCCGGAGGAGCAAATGAGATTAAGTAGGTAACTGACTTGATTAAGAAAGTTCGGTTTAAGTTTAACGTCTGGCGAATTCCGGAATCCAGTGGAGGACTGATAAGTGGTTTATGAAATGCGTTTCATAGTTGAATCACCTGAATAGTACGGGATTCCGGTACGGGTTTGTAGTGCAGAGTTAATTAAAAGTTACCGGTTGCCCGACCGGAATGACAGCGTTGTAGTGAGGGTGTTATGAACTTGTAAGTGTAAGGCGTTTGACGGCTGTTGGCTTTTGCCTTCAAGCCGTCTTGACGCCTTGTACCTTAGGCTAGATTTTGTTTTGTGAGTTCGTGGTGGTGCTGCACGTGGTAACATGTAAAGTAAATCATTTCGCGCAGGGTGAGTTTACCCAATAGCGGATGGGGTAAAATGTACGCATCTAATTCAGCCTCGGAGAAGCGATTGATTTTGCCGGAGAGTGTATTCACTTCAGTTGTTAACCACGAGTTTAGTTGTTGATACTTTTTAGCTGCGCTGGTTGCCGGTACAAAGCGGCCACTTGCACGACCGCCAGCTTGCAATTTTGATTTATATTTTTCAATCAGTTGATCGTACGTTTTGCTGGCCCGGTTTGCTTTACCAAACACCAGTCGCAGTAAAAATTTAGGCAGGATAAAAGCAAGCCTTACCGGCTGCACCGATAAACAAATGTGTTCCAGTTGCTGAACAGCCGTCCACTTGTTGTTATGGCTGACCACCAATTGTTCTGAACTCAAACCAGCCAGGTAATTCTGAAACTCGTGGTGGTTGGTGAGTAGGGTGGTGGTTAGTTCGGGTTTGGTCAAATTTTTATGTTTAGATACGAAAGATATTATAATTGTTTTTGTTTGATTAGTTGACCAAACCCCGTTGGCGTAATGTTATGCTGTTGCATCCAGGCCAACGCCTTTTCAAATTCTTTTTCAGTAAACACGTTTTCTTTTCGGGTGCTCCACTCAAAGAATTCGGTTTTGATTTTGTCTTTATCAAATCCTTGCTTTAGAATAATATGGTTGTTCCAAACGGCATAGATGGTGGCAATGGCCTCGCACACTTTTTCCGAAGCATTTTTTAGCAGCCTGAATAGTTCATTAAGTTTTTCCTGCTTGCTTCCAAAATAATTACCGTAATAACGCTCAATGTCATTAACCTTTTGAAGTGGATGAAACTTAAACTTCTTCTCCTCAAACCATTTATTTTGTTTCAGCTTGTTGGCCACGTTGTGCATAAACTTATTATCGTAAGGGCCAGCTTGCTGTCTGTAATAGTTCCATAATAAATCTTCTTCAACAATATGTTCGGCTAAGTATTGAAGTTTTTGGAATTTGATGTGCGTGAAGTTTTTGTCATCCTTAAACAGGGAAACAATCTTTCCTCCCAACACCTGCTTGGCAAATCCCTTCTTACTTTCTGGAATTGCAGACTCCTTTCTATGTGTGACCACCATCTCAGCAGGAATCGGCAAATTCACTTCATTCTTCATTCTTAACTCACCCTTAAACGCCCTTTGACTCAAACTACCATACAAATTTTCCAACTCCTGCGAGCTTTGTTGGTATTGGGTTTTAAGGGTTTCTATTTTTTCTACGATTTGGGAAAATTGTAATTGTAATTTTTCAGATGGAAATAAAATTTCAAAGGCTCTTAGCTGCCCTTGGGTAATCATTGGTTGGGCTGAACCAGTATTCATCTTCCAGAGTAATTGCTGAATTTTATCCTGTAAAAAGTAATGCTTTAGATAAAAGTAGTTTATGGATTTTGGTCTAAGAATTAAAATACATGGATTAATTGTTGCCTCACCAATATCTTCTTTCACTAAACCAACTTTGCCGACTGTGTTGCCACGTTGAACAATAAGTAAATCTCCCTTCTGAACAACGATTTCTGGTGATTCAATGTACTTCTCCATAGAAATGTGGACTGGACTGTTTAAATCTAATTCACCACTATCAGTTAAATGAGTTGCACCTAAAACATACGGACCATTTTGTCTTAAATCAGTTTTTTTGTAGCCTTTCCAGCCAACCCTTCCTCGAACTTCTAATATCCGATTACATTGAACCTTATCCCACCCCTTTTCATTCCTCATCGGGTCACCAAACATTTCCAAAAAAGTGCTTTTCAAAAATTCATCCAAAAGGGCAATGCTTTCTTTGCGTTGGGTTATCAGGTTCTCGGCTTTGCTTAATAGGTTGGCAATGTGATTTTGTTGGGCAATATCAATGACCGGAATTTTTAATTCCTCCAATGCTTTTCGGCTAATGTGCGGAATTGTAGCTCCTGTACTTTTATCTCTTAGATAATCGTATTGCGATTGAAGGAATACACCAAGAAATGATGTTGAGTATAATTCTGGTTGCTTTTTTCTTAGCAATGCAATAGTGCTTCCAATAAAACCTGATTTACCAAAGCCAATGGTTCCGGCATTTGCACCGTCCCAAGCAATAAGAACATCATCCTCGTTTGCAAAAACACCGTCTTGCTCATTTGTATATTTTAAGGCGTTGTCATTCCTTAAATCATCAATTTGAAGTACGCGCACAGAATTTTTATCTGGGGTGGCAACAAAAGAAGGTTTCTTTCCTTTTCTTATTTCAATAATATTTCCAAGTCTCTCAAACTTCATTGCACCAATTCTTTTAACTCTAACAATCCAGATTGAATACTCTTCTCAAGACTTTCAAGTTTCTTAAAAATTACTTTTGGTTTTTCATATTGCACCTCTTCATACTCCTCTACTTTATAAGTGCTCAAATTCAAATCGTAGCTGTTTTCTACAATTTCCTTTTTCGGCACCATAAAGTATTTCTGCTTCCGGTCCCCTTCGGCTACGCTCAGGGTGACACGCTCTTTATAACGCTTTACAATATCAGGCAAATCACTTTCGGCAATTTTGTTTCGCTTGTCATCCAGTGTGTAGCCATCGGCTTGCATATCGTAAAACCAAACGTGATTGGTTTCTCCACCCTTGGTAAATATCAAAATGGCTGTGCTTACTCCGGCATAGGGCTTAAACACTCCGCTGGGCACGGCAATCACGGCTTTCAGTTCGGCTTGTTCAATAATCAGTTTGCGCAAGGTTTCAAATGCTTTGCCGCTGTTTTGTATCACACCGCTGGGCACAATCACTGCTGCCGTTCCACCCATTTTCAGCATGTTATAAATGCGCTCTACAAAAAGTAATTCTGTTTTGGTGGTGGGCAATTGCAGGCTTTCGTTAATGTCGCCTTTGTCTATGTTTCCCGTAAAGGGCGGGTTTGCCATAATGATGTCGAACTGGCTATTCTCGTTGTAGGTTTTGCTGAGCGTGTCTTTGTAATCAATCTTCGGCTCGTCAATGCCGTGCATCATCATGTTCATCAATCCCAACCGCACCATGGTAGTGTCAATGTCGTAACCCACAAAACTCTTGTCGAGAATTGATTTTATTTTCTGCGTAAGCACGGCACTAATGGCGGCACGTTCAAAACCATCTTCATCTAACCTCACCCCCGGCCCCTCTCCGGAGGAGAGGGGAGAAGAACTTTTATGTGATTTGCGCACGAGGTCGGTGAGAATGTATTGGTAAGCTCCCAACAAGAAACCGCCTGTTCCACACGCGGGGTCGGCAATGCGCTGGCCTAACTGTGGAGCCACTAACTCGGCCATCAGTTTAATGATGTGACGCGGTGTTCTAAACTGTCCGTTTTTTCCTGCAGTAGCAATTTCACTTAACAGCATTTCATACACATCGCCTTGTATGTCCTGAAATGCGTGGCCGCCTTCGGTAGCATCTTTTTCAATTTCTTTAAAAATGTCTTCCACAATATTGATGGCCGAAACCAACAAACTTGCTTTGGGCATAATGAACACGGCATTGGCCATGTGCTTGGTGAACGGAGAGGTTTCACCATTCAAGTCTTTTAAAAACGGAAACACTTTGGTTTGCACGTGCAGCAACATTTCGTCAGCCGGTTTGTGTTTGAAAACACTCCAGCGCAATTCATTCTTATCAATTTTTTCATTGCTTCCCGGCACGGTGAACTTGCCTTTAAAGCGTGAAGCATATTTTTCTCCGGTAAACTCGGCATCGCGTTCGCGTTTGGCTTCCAGGTCGTCCAAACGTTTCATAAAAATGAGGTACGTAATTTGTTCAATGGCCGTGAGCGGATTGGCAATACCGCCTTCCCAGAAATTCTGCCAGAGTTTATCAATGAGCGATTTTAATGTTGCGTTATTCTGTAGCATTGTCTGAATCAGGATTTACTTGATTTGAGGATTGGCAGGATTTCTTTCTGCGTTGTACTTAGGATTAAACACTTTTTTGTATTGTAAACTTGTAGAACCGAAATTGATTAAAAGCCCAGTAGGAAAGTCGTAGGCTACAACATAATTTTTAGCCTGCGCCAAATGAACATCTTCTAAGTTGATGATAGCCTTTAATTCAACGATTACTTTTTCTTCCACTACAAAGTCAGCTCTTCTTGTGCCCACATCAATGCCTTCATAAAAAATACTTTGTTCTATTTCGCGTCCAAAGCTAAGACCTGATCGCTCTAATTCAATCGCTAGACATCTTTGATAGATTACCTCCTGAAAGCCATTACCCAGTGTATTATGCACTTTCATGGCACAGCCAATAATTTTATATGTAATATCGTCTTCCCTCATTCGATTACTTTCGCTTGTTTCTTTTCTTACGTGATTTCTTCTTATCCTGGGTATCCTTTAATCCTTTCAATCCTGATTCAGACAGTTTTTTGGCATTGAGGGAACTTACAACTTTTTTGCCTGTTCGTGCTTCCAGTTCCAATCTTGCTTTTCGCGCAACTGTGCCGCCTTGTTTAGCCACCACTTTACTTTCATCAAATGTTTTTGGATTTACCACTTCCGAAATGTCTTTCGCGGATGCCTCGGCTAACATATTTAAAATCAGTTCGGTGTTGGTCATGTTGTCGCGCAGGTTTTCCTTTTTCAACCCTTTCAGGATTTTATATTCTTTCGTGGTTTTGTCTGACCATGCTTTGGTAATGATGTCGGTAAGTGTTGCGAAGTGAACGCCTTCTTTCAGCCCACGTTTCTTCCATTCGTTGGTAAGCTCTTTCCGAACCTCAATACTTTTCAGTCGTTGGTTAATCCAGTTTTCGGAATAGCCAAGATTCAGGTATTGTTGTAACGCACGGTCAATAGACAATTCAGGGTCTTGCATTTCATCTAATCTTTCCGAAGCTACTTGCGCCAGCCAAAGTTTAAAGGGTTCTGCTTTTGGTGATGGAATAGATTGAATGAGGCGGAAAAGTTGTTCGGTATCGGCAACATCGGTTAAGCGCATTTTTCCGTCCGGGGCTTCCATTTTCAACTGTCCGATTTTTTGGGACAGTTCACTTCCTTCTTCCTTAAGTCTTTGTTTCAGTTTTCTCCAATACGCTGCGGGGTCAACACTTTCGGTTAGCACGGTAATCACATCCACAATGGAGATGTACCATTTCTCTTGTTCAGCATCCCAAACAGACCTTACCTGCTTATCCTCAAAAACCTTAATTTCATTCTGTTTTTCCATTTATTTCGCTGGTTTTCAGTTCTTTTCAACCCGTGACAATCCGTCACGGTTTCAATTTCTATTTCAGTTGTCCGTTTTTTTAGGACAACTCAGGCAGCCAATACTTTATTGGTCAGTTCAATAATTTCATCAATCTCCTTCGTATTAAAAATTCCTCTTATGCCTTCCGGATGAATCATCGTGAAGGGAGATTCAATCAGGTTGCGTTTACTTATCTCACCTTTCTCCAACACAAAGTTCTTGAGCAAATCCAGAAATTGTAATTGGCGACTGGTTAGGTAGCTGTGCTTGTTTATAAAATCGTCAAACGATTTGGTTACTGTTTCAGCAAAGGTCTCCAAAGTCTGAATACCCAAGATGTGCTTAATGAATTGCACCAACTCTGCTTTACGATGGTTGTAAACCTTTCGAAGCAATCCAATGGTAATGTGTGGATGTTCGTTGTGTAGTTCTCCTGCCAGTTGTTCGGCTTCATCGGCTGTGATGTCCAAGCCTTGTTTTACCTTTTGCAGGATAGGACTACTTGAAACTAACTCATTTACCTTTTGCTCCACCAACTCGCGATACTTGGCAACACTTAAGGCCTCATGCTGTGGGCCGAACTCAACAAACTCTTTTTCACTTACCAAATCTTTGAAGTTGAACTTAGCTGGCGCTAATGGAATAACCGCTTCTCGGAATTTCATAAGCGGAGAAAGTTTGTTAATCAACTCATCCAGTTTTTCATCCGTAACGGTTGACCAGAAATGGTTTGATTGCGCTTGCTTTACAAGTTGTTCTTCCTTGGCTACAATGTTTACACTTAACGGCAACTCACCAATTTCCTCAACGATACTTTCTTTTAACGTTTCAAATTTTTCTTTCTCTTCAGCTAAATGCGCGAGAGATGCTTCCACAATATCCTTCTCAAAACGCATGGCTTTGAAATCAGCATCGGCAACCGTTCTGAAAAGTGGTTTTACTACGCCTTCTAGAAATTCTATTTTATCAGAAGTCAGGTTGTTCCAGAAGTTTGCATCTTCCAGTCGTTGTAATTCATGTTTGGCATCAAGGATAACGACTGAATTTTTTGGAAGTCCTTCAACTTGTTTTCTGATTTTCTGAATTTCCTTTTGTGCGATTTCACTCTTGCCCTGATTCTGTGCCTCTTGAATTTTCTCTAACCGAACACCAAACAACCGAACGGGCAAAGGGATTTGTGCTTTTAGTTCTTTACCTCTTGGATTGAGTTTGAAATATTCAAAGTTGTCCCAACAATCGAGAATCAAGAAAGTATCTTTCTCTGTGCACCAAGGTTTTATTTTTTCTTTTTCGAGTAAGCGAGTTCCGCGGCCAATCATCTGCCAGAATTTGGTGTAGCTGTAAACCGGTTTTGCAAATACAAGATTCACTAACTCGCGAACATCAATACCAGTGTCCAGCATGTCAACACTAATAGCCACTCGCGGCATATCGTTGTTGGTAAATTGGTCGAGCAATCCACCTTTGCCATAAACACGCGGGTCTTCACTGACTAAGACTTTTGCTAATTCACCTTTGTATTCCGGATAAAGTGAATCAAATATTTCTTCCATCCGTCTTGCGTGTGCTTTTGTCGCGCAAAAGAAAATAGTTTTTCCGGGCAACACTCCATTTGCATCTTTAATGCATTCTTCCATGAACTCCCGAACTATCAGCGCATTGGTTCCTTTATTGATTACTTTCTTTTCAATGTCGGTTCCTTCATAGTTGATTTCTTCAATCTCTTTTCCTTCCAACATTAGTTTCTGTTGGTCTTCCAATGAGATAGTTCGTTTGCTAATTCCTTCCTCCTGAAACTTAGTCTTGATTTTCATTACCTGAAAATTACACAAGAAAGGAGGGATGTGATTTACAGCTTCTTCATACGAATAGGCAAATGTGGGAACGCCATCTTCCGTTTCGAATAGCTGAAAAGTATTATGGTCAATTACATCCGTTGGCGTTGCTGTCAATCCAAGCGTGATGGTATTGAAGTAATCAAGAATTTCCTGATAGGTGTTATAAATGCTTCGGTGACTTTCATCCACTACAATCAAGTCAAAGAAGTGAGGACTCAATGATTTTTCTTCATGGCGAATTACATTCAACATTGTTGGATAAGTTGAAACATAAATTCGTCTGTCTGTGGCAATTTCCTTTTCACCTTGCTTTGGCCAGCGTGGTTCGTTTGGCAAATGTTCTTTGAATGCTTCCAGTGTTTGGTCGCGCAATGCAATTCTGTCAACAAGGAATAAAACTCTTTCTGCCCAACCTGCTCGCATGAGTGCATCCACTAAGGCAATACACGTTCGTGTCTTGCCAGTTCCGGTTGCCATTACCAATAAAAACTTTCGTTTTCGTTTTTCAACGGCTTCCATCACAGCACGGATTGAAGCTACCTGATAATTACGTCCTGCAATTTTGGTATTGATAAGTTCACCCGCTAAAGTCTTTCTTGCTCTGCGAATGTAAGCGTATCGTTCAAGGTCGTCACGGGTTGGAAATCCGTAAACTTTTTTAGGTGGGTAGTTATCTAAGTCCCAGAAAAAGATATCGTGTCCGTTTGTATAGAAACAGAATGGCAATTCTCCGCCTTGTGTTGTCTGAATGTTGTAACAATATTGTTTGGCTTGCTCTCGACCGATGGCAGCATCAACCGCAGTCTTTTTAGCTTCAACTACTGCGAGTGGTTTTCCGTCCTTGCCGAGTAGAACATAGTCGCTGAATTGATGTCCAGCATATGGAGTTGTCGGTTCTTCAACAACGGTCAAGTGAATGTCAAACTCCTCGATTACCTGAGTCCGGTCAGTAATATTCCATCCAGCCTGTTTTAATCGCTGGTCAATGATTTCCTTCCGTGTCAGCTTTTCGTTTTTCAATGATGAATATCAAATGGTTAAAATAGTAAAAAATCAGTTCTTACCACCGTAGATCAGCTACCAATAGATTATCCAAACAAAAAATCCCCCGCCTGTTTCCAAGCAAGGGATTCAAAAATTTTAAACGCAACCGGTTTTACTTCAGGTCCGAGAAATCAAAACTGGTTTCTAAAAACTTGGTGGTAAACTTACCGGAACGGAAGATAGGATTGTCCATCAACTTTAAGTGAAAGGGAATGGTTGTCTTTACACCTTCAATCACAAACTCGCTCAGCGCACGCTTCATGCGCGTAATTACTTCCTCGCGCGATTGGCCGGTAACAATTAACTTACCAATCATGCTATCGTAATTGGGTGGAATGGTATAGCCCGCATACACGTGGCTATCTACACGCACACCATGGCCGCCTGGTTTGTGCAGGTTAATAATTTTACCCGGTGAAGGCCGGAAGCCATTGGCCGGATCTTCCGCATTAATGCGGCACTCCATCGAGTACAACATGGGGTAGTAATTGGTACCGCTGATCGGTACACCGGCTGCTACTTTAATCTGTTCTTTAATCAAATCGTAGTTGGTCACTTCTTCGGTAATCGGGTGCTCTACCTGAATACGCGTGTTCATTTCCATAAAGTAGAAGTCGCCATGCTTATCAACCAGAAACTCGATGGTGCCGGCTCCTTCGTAGTTAATGGCCTTGGCACCTTTAATGGCAGCTTCGCCCATTTTTTCGCGCAGCTCCTGGCTTATGATGGGGCTTGGAGTTTCTTCTACCAACTTCTGGTGTCTGCGTTGTATGGAGCAATCGCGCTCCGACAGGTGACATACTTTTCCGTATTGATCGCCCACTACTTGTATTTCGATGTGGCGCGGTTCTTCTACAAATTTTTCGAGGTACAAGCCATCGTTGCCAAAAGCAGCACCGGCTTCGCGCTTGGCATCGTCCCACGCTTTTTTAAACTCCGATTCATCGTTGATAATGCGCATACCTTTACCGCCACCACCGGCTGTTGCTTTTACAATTACGGGGTACTTGATTTCTTTGGCGATCTTCAGGCCCTGTTCCATTGAATCGAGCAAACCATCCGAACCGGGAATACAGGGTACACCGGCTTTAATCATGGTTGCTTTGGCTGTGGCTTTATCGCCCATCGCACGAATCATGTCGGGTGTGGGACCAATAAATTTTATTCCATACTCGTGGCATACAGCCGAGAACTCTGCATTCTCCGAAAGGAAACCATAGCCGGGATGAATAGCATCGGCATTGGTAATTTCGGCTGCGGAAATAATGCGCGGTATGTTGAGGTACGATTCTTTGCTGGGCGGAGCGCCAATACACACGGCTTCGTCAGCAAAGCGCACGTGCAGGCTTTCGCGATCGGCAGTGGAGTAAACGGCCACTGTTTTAATGTCCATTTCCTTACAGGTGCGAATTACGCGTAAGGCAATTTCGCCCCGGTTAGCTATTAATATTTTTTTAAACATATGTTAGATTCAAAATTTAAAATTCCTGATTTCAAGATTCGTGCACCGGAAATACTCCGTAACAATCTTGAATCTCAAATTTGAAATCCGGAATTAATCTAATTCAACTACAAACAACACCTGGTCGTATTCAACCGGTGAAGAGTTTTCCACCATTACTTTAACAACGGTGCCCGAAAATTCAGATTCAATTTCGTTGAACAGTTTCATGGCTTCTATGATACACACAGTTTGTCCTTTCGAAATTTTATCGCCTACCGAAGCAAACGCTGGTGAATCAGGATTTGCCGACCGGTAGAAAGTACCAATCATGGGTGATTTAATCTCTACTGTATTTTTACCAGCGGCAGCAGGCTTTTCTACTTTAGCTGGTGTTTGCGTTACAGTAGCCGGTGTAGTAACGGCTGGTGGTGCTACCGATACCGGAGCAGCGATTACCGGAGCCGAAGACTTGATTACTTTTTGATCGGGCTCGCGCTTTACATGAAGTTTTAGTTCTTTGGTTTCAATATCTACTTCGTTTAAGCCTGAGTGGGCAATGAAGTCGATAAGATCACGGATTTCAGAAGTTTTCATTTCAGCTTTTTTGGTGGGTTCGTTTATGCTTGCACTTTTTGTTGCAGCAGTAGTTTTTTTTGTTGCCATGATTTTATTCTTTCACACGTTCAACATATTCGCCAGTGTCGGCTTTAATCTTGATATTATCGCCTGTATTTACAAACAACGGTACCCGAATTTCGGCACCGGTTTCGATGGTTGCTGTTTTCAGGGTTCGGGTGGCAGTATCGCCCGCCAGGCCCGGCTCGGTATAGGTTACATTTACCACCACATGTTGGGGTGGCTCGGCCGTAATGGGATTGGTTCCGTTTTCAAATGCAATTAATAATGTAACACCCTCTTTAATGTAGTTTACCGATTGGCCTAACAATACTTTATCGATATAGACTTGTTCAAAGGTATCGTTATCCATACAAACCAAACTATCGCCATCGGCATACAGGTATTGATACTCTTTGGTTTCTACACGTAGTTGATCTACAGCATCGCCCGGACGAAAGCGGTTTTCAACAATTTTGCCGGTGCGTACGCTGCGCATTTTTACCTGGTAGAATGCACGCAGGTTGCCGGGCGTACGGTGTATCAGTTCTTCAACCTGTACCACCTCGCCATTGTAGCGTATGTAGTTTCCTTTGCTTAGATCAGAAATAGTTGCCATAGAAAAATCAAACTTTAATTTACAAATGAAATGGTTAATGTCAATTTTAGAGTGTGTATGGTTGTGGGATATTAGCCATTATAAGCCCATTTTACATAAACGGCACCCCAGGTAAAGCCTCCGCCAAAAGCAGCCATTAAAATATTATCGCCTTTCTTAAGTTGCTTTTCGTAATCCCACAATAAAAGAGGAATAGTGCCAGCAGTAGTGTTACCATAGCGTTCAATATTCATCATTACTTTTTCATCGCTAATGCCTACGCGTTGTGCTGTTGCATCGATAATACGTTTGTTGGCCTGGTGAGGGGCCAGCCAGGTAATGTTTTCGGCATTCAGGTTGTTGCGTTCAGCAACTTGCGCAGAGATATCGGCCATGTTGGTTACAGCAAACTTAAACACAGCCGAACCGGCCTGATACACGTAATGCTCGCGCTTAGCTATTGTTTCGGTAGAAGCAGGGTTACGACTACCACCGGCTTTCATGTGCAAAAATTGTTCGCCACTGCCATCGCTGCGTAATTCCCAATCCATTACGCCAACATCTTCGGTAGTAGGTTCAAGCAAAACACAGCCCGCACCATCGCCAAAAATGATGCAGGTGGTACGATCGGTATAATCGATAATGGACGACATTTTATCGCCCCCAATTACAATTACTTTTTTATACATGCCCGATTGAATGTAACTGGCACCCGTTGCCAATGCATAAATAAAACCAGAACAAGCGGCACCCATATCAAAACTAAAAGCATTGGTTGCCCCGATGGCGGTAGCCACCAGGTTAGCAGTTGCCGGAAAGGTCATATCGGGGGTTACGGTTGCAAAAATGATGGCATCAATTTCTTTAGGATCGGTTTTGGTTTTAGCCAGCATATCTTTAGCTGCGGCAATACCCATTACCGAAACGCCCTGGCTTTCACCTTTCAGAATGCGCCTTTCTTTAATGCCGGTGCGGGAGGTAATCCACTCATCGTTTGTTTCTACCATTGTTTCCAACTCCTTGTTGGTAAGAATGTAGTCCGGAACATATCCACCAACTCCGGTAATGGCCGCTTTGATTTTACTCATAATTTATGGTTGCGTAGCTTGACTGTCTATAAAAACAAAGGCCCGGTTTAATTAACCGGGCATTAACAATACGTACTTTACTTGTGCTTTTCGTGATTTCGAGAAGCTGATGGAGAAGTAAACGGGTTTTGCTTTCGCAGAACACGAGGGCGTATTAAGCCAGAACTTCTTTCTCCATTACCACATTACCCTTAAAGTACAGCTTGCCTTCGTGCCAGAAAGCGCGGTGAGGCAGGTGACTTTCGCCAGTAGTGGGGCACACAGCCATTTGCTTAGGTGTGGCTTTGTAATGCGTTCTTCTTTTATCTCTTCTGGTTTTCGAGGTCTTACGTTTTGGATTTGGCATAACCTATTCAATTAAAAATTTTACGTGTTCTATTTTAGTTTTTTCAATTTCTCCCAGCGGGGGTCGATTGAATCATTTTCATCTTGCTCTGTTTCAGTTTCATTTTGTGCAGTGGAGTAAACCATGAGTTGATCGTCTTCAGCTTCGTTGGCGAAACGGGGGTGCAATTTTTTCATGGGTATTGCCAGGGCGATAAACTCATAAAAAAATTGCCCGAGGTCGATGCTGTCCTGATCGCGGGTAATAATTACAATTTCATCGGTTAGCTCTTGGGCTTCGTCTCCGTATTTAAAAACCACTTTATGGGTTTCGTTTACCGGAAAATCAAACGGTTCCAGTGTGCGATCGCATACCAAAGCCGCCTTCCCCGAAATTTTAAACTCCACTTCAATGAACGTCTCTTTCTTGTCGAGAACCACTTCAACATCAAACCGGCCATCAGCAACTGCATCCGACCCATATTTTTCAAAAAAGCCTTTTTCGAGGCGAAAGTTGAAAAGATGCGCCTTTTTTGTAAGGCCAATAATATTGACAGCGAATTCTCTCAAACCCGAAGGTTTTTAAAATGAGCGGGCAAATTTATTAGTATTTATTGGATTTACGCCTTTTGAAGCTCCTTTTTTGAGGATTTTATAACGCCTGTTTTAGGCAGCAGTTGTAATTACCAGTATTCTGCGAAAACTGTGGTTTTTAATTCTGCATGTGGCTTTTTGCCCGAATTTTCTATTAAAAAGTCAACCACATTTTTCTTAAATCCCAGCTTTATGGCTATACTTTTTGTAAAAATAACTTCACTTTCAAACACTTTCTGATCGGCAAAAATCAACTCGATGCAGTCCATCAGGTAATCGAATTTCTGATCGTTTGATAAGGCGCCCAGAGTATCAATGGGCTCAGGGTTGCGTACTAACTGATTTACTTCTTCTTCTGGAAATTTTCTATCGCTGGCAATTTTTAGAATCATTTCGCGCTCTGCACGCGCAAAGTGTTTATCGGCCTCGGCCAGTTGAATTAGAATATTGAGTTTCTTTTTAGTAACAATGTCCATTCGCTCCGTTTCGCATGTTTGTGTTCAATGTAAGTAGTTATTGTGAGGTATCCACATGCGATTGGTTAAAGGGCCTAAAAACGATGTAAGGTTTCTTATTTTTCTACCGTTTGTTGCATGCGGTTTTTAATAATATCGCATGCAACATACATGGCTTGCCGCATAGAACCTTCGCTAGCCAGATTTTTGCCGGCCAGGTTGTAAGCAGTGCCATGATCGGGCGAAGTGCGCACATATGGTAAACCTGCCGTGTAGTTTATACCTGATTCGAACGATAAGGTTTTAAATGCTACCAGGCCCTGATCGTGATACATGGCTACAATACCATCGTATTTGCGATGTTGGCCGGTTGCAAAAAAACCATCGGCCGGAAATGGACCGAAGATGAGTTTGCCTTTCGTTTTAAGATCGTTGATAACGGGTTTTATTATCTCTTGTTCTTCTTTACCCAACAAACCTTCATCGCCAGCATGTGGATTTAACCCGAGCACGGCAATTTTAGGTTTCGTAATCAAAAAATCTTGCTTGAGCGAAAGCTCCATTAATCGAATCTTGAGTTCCGCCCGTTCTTTCGTAATAAAGGTTGGTATATCTTTTACCGGAATATGTTCCGTAACCAGGCCTACGCGCAGTTCTTCGCCCACCATCAACATCAGACTTTCGCCAGCACCAAATTCTTGTGTAAGATATTCGGTGTGCCCTTGAAACGGGAATGCTTCGCTATGCATCGTGTTCTTGTCAATGGGGCCGGTAACAATACCATCCAGGTGGCCTTCTTTCAATTCTTCAACTGCCCGCTTTAAACTTAGCAAAGCTGCTTGGGCAGTTTGCCTGGATGCCTGCCCCGGATTAATTTCTATCACATCTTCCCAGCAATTCACTACATTAATTGACTTATGAAAGTATTGACCTTTGGATTTTACCTGCGAATAGTTGAATTCTTCCAGCCCCATTTGCTTGCGGTAAAACGAAAGCACTTTGGTAGAACCATACACAACGGGTGTAAAAAGATTGAGCAACCGGTTATCAGTAAGAGCTTTTATAATCACCTCGGCACCAATACCATTTAAATCGCCAATGGTAATGCCGATGCGGGGTTTATCGGATGAAGGATTCATAATTTTTAAAAGAGTGTGGCTTGCAAGTTAAGCTAAATTTATTGTTTTGAATTTATAGTGTGTAGTTTGCAAACGATTCGTGTAAGCTTATGAGTGTACGTCCGAAAAAATTTTTGGGGCAGCATTTTTTAAAGGATAAAAGTGTAGCCGAACGAATTGTGGCGGCACTGCAGTTGCCCGATTCAACTCAACAAGTTGTGGAGATTGGCCCGGGTACGGGTGTGCTTACACAGTATTTAGTTACAAAGCCTTTGGTTGATTTACACCTGGTTGAAATAGATCGCGAATCGGTTACATATTTAAACGAACATTACCCGCAACTTGCCGGTAAGATTACCGGTGGCGACTTTCTGGAACTTCAATTGGATAAGGTCTATCAATCTCCGCTCTTCATTATCGGTAATTTTCCATACAACATTTCATCGCAGATATTTTTTAAAATATTGGAGCATCGAAACCAGGTAACACAAGTGGTGTGTATGTTGCAAAAAGAAGTGGCCGATCGGATTGCGGAAAAGCCGGGAAGCAAAACGTATGGAATATTAAGTGTGTTACTGCAAGCTTATTACGATGTTACGTATTTGTTTAAAGTACCACCCGGAGTTTTTTTTCCACCACCCAAAGTAATGTCGGCAGTAATCCGCTTAACCCGAAACAATCGGGTGCAGTTGGATTGCGATGAGGTATTATTTAAAGCGGTTGTAAAGCAAGCATTTCAAAACAGGCGCAAGACCTTGCGCAACGCACTTAAAATTTTAAATTTGCCGGCCTTGTTGTTGGCGCATCCGCTTATGGATAAGCGAGCCGAACAATTAGATGTAGTACAATTTATTTTTTTAACCCGCCAACTGGAACAGCACCGTGAAGCACATCGAATTTGAGTTGAATAAAGAGTTCCGGGATCGCTTCCAGCAAGCACTCGATGCACACGATAGCGAGTTTATTCGTACCACGCTGGACGAAATCAATCCGGCAGATATTACTGCACTGTTGTATGAATTTAATGGTGAGGAATCCAAGTACGTGCTGGATCTGTTATCCATTGAAGTTCGCTCCAAAATCATTAACGATTTGGATAGCGACACACGCAAAAACTTCCTAACTAATTACACTGCAGCCGAGATTACCGAAGTTGTAAATCAACTCGATTCAGACGATGCGGCCGATATTCTGAATGAACTGCCCATTAAAACCAGCGAAGAGATAATC
Source organism: Cyclobacteriaceae bacterium (assembly GCA_019638395.1). GTDB lineage: Bacteria > Bacteroidota > Bacteroidia > Cytophagales > Cyclobacteriaceae > ELB16-189. Next base: position 852,855 of record JAHBTX010000001.1, on the reverse strand, counting down.
GCGGGCCTGGAACCCGATTTAAAATCGCAGGTTATTGATTTGTTGCGCTACGATGAAAACGTGGCCGGGGGGTTGATGGCAAAAGAATTAATCAAAGCCCGGGCCGATTGGAATGTAGTGCAGTGCGTAGAAGAAATCCGCAAGCAAGCCGAAAATGTAACCAAGTTTTATACGGTGTATGTAGTTGACGATACCGATCGGTTATTAGGAAAGGTTTCGTTGCAAAAACTTATTCTAACCGATCCGCGCACAACAGTTAAAGAAATATTAGACGAAGATGTTGTTTCGGTAGAAACCTATCTGGAAGATCGTGAAGTGGCCGAAATAATGAGTAAGTATGATCTTGAATCAGTACCGGTAGTTAATGTACACGGGCAATTGGTAGGGCGTATTACAATTGATGATGTGGTGGACGTTATTACCGAACAAGCCGAGGAAGACCGGCAGTTGATGGCGGGTATTACCGAAGATGTAGAAGAAGATGATAGCGTGTGGCGTAACACACGGGCACGATTACCCTGGCTGTTGATTGGTATTTTAGGAGGTTTAATAAGTGCCCGCTTTATGGGCTTTTTTGAACGTGAAATTGCTCAGATTACGGCCATCGCTTTTTTTGTGCCACTGATTCAGGCAACCGGTGGTAACGTAGGTATTCAAACATCATCGCTGGTAGTGCAAAGCCTGGTAAACCCCGGTTTTGTAGATGAAGGTTTGTGGAAGCGTTTGCTAAAAGTATTTAGCGTAGCACTGCTGAATGGATTTTTTTTAGGACTAATTGTTTTTGGCGTAAACTGGTTGGTATTTGGTAACAACCCGCTCAATTTGGTTGTATCCCTGGCATTATTTTTTGTTGTGGTGTTTGCATCCTTTATTGGCACTATTACCCCCATTGTATTAAACCGGTTTGGATTTAATCCTGCCCTTGCCTCAGGCCCATTTATAACCACCACCAACGATTTGTTAGGGTTAGGTGTTTATTTTCTTACTATCCATCTTTTGTTGTAACTTCTCACGCTTAAAAAGAGGTTTACCAGTTTTAAGATGCCGCAAATGATTTTAGCGGCAATTTGTTAGAATAAGTAAAACCTTTTTATTTTTAATTGAATTTGGTAACAAGGATAACCTGACTACCGACATTTTGCTATGCCCCACTTCGAAAAATTTAAACATACTCTTGTAGAGCGTTTTAATACGATAATCGAAAAACCGCTTCTTACCTCTACCATTGTGTTAACGGGTGTTGCAGTACTGGTACTTAGTCTGAGCTTAAACTATTACCTGCACGACTTCGAAAATTTTTGGGAGCAGATTCTGGTAGAGGCACACGGTATGATTTTCGATATTGCCATTATTGGTATTCTTATATTCTGGTTAAACCAAAATGGCGAGACCCGGCAACGCATTCGCACCTATAAGGATGAGATTGATGACTTCCGGTTGTGGGAATCGGATGAGGCGGCTTTCCGGACAGTCGGAAATATCAAACGTTTAAACCGGCATAAGATTTACGAAATAAATCTGGTAAACTGCCACCTTGCCCGAACCAACTTAAACTATGTAAACCTGAAAGGCTCCAATATGAACTCGGCCAACTTCTCCAGTTCTTCCTTAATAGAAACCAATTTGGAAAATACCCGCCTCAATCAAACAAATTTTGAGAACGCAAATTTAAATCAGGCTATGTTAAAGGGAGCCTATGCCAGTGGTGCCAATTTTAAGGATGCGTTTCTGATAAAAGCTCAGTTCGAAAATGCGTTTTTGATTAAAACAAATTTTAAAAACGCATTCTTAATGGAAGCTAACCTTGCGGGCAGCTACCTGATGGGAGCCGATTTTGAAAACGCCAGTTTGTATAAGGCAGATTTACGCGGTGTAAAAGGACTAACCGTTGAACAACTTACTAAAGCCAAAACCCTGTACCTGGCAAAATTTGATGATGAAATTCTGGAACAGATAAAACTTACCCTGCCTGAGTTAGTAGATGCCTGATTTTGTTTTGGTGAATTAAAAGAATACTTTTGAATTGTAATTCAAGCAACGGCTTTCCCCAACGGTAAAGCCGTTGTTCTTTTTTTGTCGGGTTCGCAATGAGCCTGCTAAAACTAAAACGAATGATTTATGAGTAAGAAAATTTCATATTACACCAAAGAAGGCTTAGATAAACTTACACTCGAATTAAGCACGCTTAAAACAAAAGGCCGTGCCGACATAGCCAAGCAAATAGCGGAAGCGCGCGATAAAGGCGACTTGAGTGAGAATGCAGAGTATGATGCTGCCAAAGATGCGCAAGGTCATTTAGAAGCCAAGATTGCCCAGTTAGAAGATTTGTTAAGCAACGCACGTTTGTTGGACGAAACAAAAATAGACACCAGTGTTGTCTCCATTCTTTCTAAGGTTACCATTAAAAACAAAAAGAACGGAGCCTCGGTTACATACATGCTGGTATCGGAAGAAGAAGCCGATTTGAAAGCTGGAAAAATTTCTACGCAATCGCCAATTGGTAAAGGGTTGTTGGGAAAGAAAAAAGGTGATACCGCGCTAATCAAAACCCCGGCCGGTGAAATGGAATTTGAAGTTGTAAACATCGGAGCCTGATGCCATCCATCTTTACCAAAATAATAAACAGAGAAATACCGGCTTACATTGTTGCCGAGAACGAGCACTTTATTGCATTTTTAGATGTAATGCCATTGGTAGAAGGCCACACCCTGGTAGTACCAAAAGCAGAAGTTGATTATATTTTTGATTTGGATGCCACTACACTTGCCAACCTGATGGTTTTTGCACAACGGGTAGCCAAAGCCGTAAAAAAATCAGTTTCGTGTAAGCGTATAGGTGTAGCTGTAATTGGTTTGGAAGTACCCCATACACACGTGCACCTGGTTCCGTTAAACTCGATGAACGATATAAACTTTACAATGCCTAAGCTTAAGCTGCCTGCCGAAACTATGCAAGCTGTGGCCGATCGTATTAAAGCAAATCTGGATTAGCCGGATCATATAAAATCAATATCGGCATTAAGGGGATACCGCATTAAAAATTCAAGTGCTTCTTCCACTGTCATACCTTCAAACAACACCTTGTAGAGGCGATCGGTAATAAGAGCCCGAATCTTATAATGATCGGCACACTTCTTGGCGATGCGTACGGTGTTAATACCTTCTGCCACTTCAGTCATGTCGGCTAATATATCCGGTAATTTTTCGCCTTTGGCCAGTCGATACCCAACAGTGAAGTTGCGACTCATCGGGCTGTTGCAGGTTGTAACTAAATCGCCAATACCGGCAACACCTAAAAAAGCTTTTAAATCGCCACCCAATGCACGCCCTAAGTAAACCATTTCCACAGCCCCGCGACTAATCAAAAGCCCTTTTGCATTTTCGCCATAGCCCAATCCACTCAAAGCACCCGATGCAATTGCGATAATATTTTTTAAAACCCCGGCAATCTCAACGCCAACAATATCATTATTCTCATAAACCTGAAAACGATCGTTGCGCAGCAGGCGTTTGCCTATTTGTATCACTTCATTAAAATGGCTTGCAACCACGGTTGCACCCGGCTGCCGTTGTGCCAGTTCTTTTGCAAGATTCGGCCCTGCCAAACAACCTACGCGTACGACTACACTCTCTTCCTGAATAACCTCGCTCATGGTTTTTACCTGCTGGCGCGAAAGTTTGGTGAGTGTTTCGAGTGATTGATCTTGAGGAAGAGTGATATCAAAACCTTTTGTGCCATGAATGAGGATGTGGTACGGTTGCAGGTAGGGCGAGAGCTGCCGCATCATAGCACGAAAGTGCGCGGAGGGTACCATTGGAAACAATACATCGCAGTTGCGCGCTACCTGTTCCAGATCGTGCACAGGCTCTACATTTGCGTGAAGCGCGTAACCCCGGTTTTGGTTCTCGGATTTTATGCGCGAAGCCGTTTGCTCATCGCGGGTATATAACAAAACCTTACGGTTAAGTGCCAGTATATTGGCAATTACGGTTCCGAAATTGCCGGCACCAATTACACCTACCGGTTTTTCAGATGTATTGCTCAAGGTTGTAGCCTACCAGGCGGTTATGGTAATAATACAGTACCGTAAGGTCTTTGGTAATAATGTTGCCTTTTTTGTTTTTAAGTAGCGGACGCTTTAAATGAAAAATGCCCACATTTTCGATACCTAGCGTAATTACCTGATCTACCTTACCTTTCAGGTGGGTGGCGTGGTAAACCTTACCGGCTTCTTTCAACTCGTAGATCTTTTTTCGAACGCGTTTAAAATTTTGACGAAACTCATGGTAGTCTAATTCCAGGTCTTCTTCGGGCAACCGCAGTAAGCTAAACAAATCCAGTTTAGGATATTTTTTTTGCCACATTTCGAAAGCAACAAATGCGGCCAGGTGGCTGGCAAAAACCCGGTTAATGCGATGATATTCTGAAACAATGCGCTGGCTAAGCATGCGGGTGTATTCATCTTCGCGCTGTTTATCGTCTGTTATGCTGCCGTTGGAAATAAAATACCCACGCGTATCAATTACACGCCCTTGCGGGTCAAGGCTGTTGCCGGCATCATCTACATAGTTACCCATTACATCCAACCCCCGGCCAATGGATACGGAAATGTTAGATCCTTTGGTAAAGAACTTAAACATGAACCGGATTAATTCAATGCTGCCGTATTTGTCCTGCTCCGGAAAATATTTATCCTGCCCTTTTACCTGCAGGTAATCTTCAATCAGATCGGGAGCTTCTAATACAAAGTTGTAGTTGAGTGTAACCGGTACAACAAAGATTTTACGCACTTCGCCTTCGGGTGTTTGCTGGTAAAGGTTGCGCTGGGCTTCTATTGCGGTGCTGAGTAATCCTAACTTAAGTTGTTTTTCAATTAAGCCCGATCGGGAGCGAGTTCCACCGGGAAAGAATAAACTGTGTGCTCCTTTTTGAATGGCAAGGTTGGAATACATCTTTAGTGTTTCCAGATAAGGCAGGTTTTTTTTTCTTCTGTCAACCTTATAAGCCCCCAGGCTGTTCATAAAGTAGGCAAATATTTTAATGTTGAACAGGTTGAGCCCGGCACCATAAATAAATGCTGGTAAGCCCACGGCATGTATTACCCATCCTATCAAAATAGAATCCAGGTTACTGAAGTGTGTGGGCACCATTACCACCGTTCCTTTCCGAGCCAGGTCGCGTAACATGTTTACTTTCCCTACTATCTGTATCTTATCGCGCAGGGTATATTGGTTTCTAAAAAAAGCTCCGAATTTTTTTACCCGGGCACCATTCAATAACCGTTGAAACCAGAACTTCACCACTTCGCGTGTAAAGCGATAGGAGTTGGGTTTAAAGTTGCCGGCAATTTCATTGGCATAGCGGCTAACAATTTTTTCTAATAATGTATCTACTACTGTTCCTGTTGTTTCGGGGTCTTTGGCACTTAATTCAATCAATTCGTTTTTTACCGAAAGCCAAAAGCGGCTATCGTCTTTTGGATCTACACGCCACCGGTTGCGTTTAATCCGGTTTTGTTCACGGTACGCAGTTGCTTCCAGTTCGTCAATTAATTGCTTTCGGGTTGGCCTAAGAATTTTGATTCGTTCAACCGCTTGCCGGGTTACCAGTTCTACAAACTCCTTACGGTTTTTGCTAAGTTGATATACAGGCCAATCGGGTATCCCATGTAGAATGGGTTCGTATTTTCGGTTTTTATTTTTCTTTTCCTCCAGTAATTCCATGCCGGTTAAAAAATGCGGGTGGTAAAGTTAATGGCAATTGGGGCAATAGCAAACGCTTAGGAAATACCGTTCAATGCTTTGCCCAACGCTGCCGCCATTTCGTTAAAGCGGGAGGTTGCAGCAGCCAAAAATTCATCGTTCAGAATTTCGTCTATATCAGCTTCGCTGGTTACATCCCATTCGTGTATTTTAAAAGTCTGCTCAAAAAATCCCCACTCTAATTTTAAAAGGTAGCGGTTGTTCCAATAGTACAGGGTAATCTTAATGTCGCCCTTCAGAAGTTCTTTAATAATACGCATACCACTAAATTGTTAAAATTAGAGAAATTATCCGCAGGAATAATGCAGCCTTTCAACAAGGTGTAAGCGATGGCAGGGTATTTAAAAATTGGTCTCTTATACCCTTCAAACATCAAATAAGTTAAGGCCATAAACTTTTAAGGCCTTCATTCAATATTTTTTAAGGTTTCAGCGTTTGAATAATCAACATGGGGTTAGGCTAAGTATTGGTTGTTTCTTGTAACTTAGCGTGTGGTTGGATGGTTATAAAAAGAAATCAAACATCAACATGTTTAGCAGATCGATGAGGATATTAGGGTTGGGGATTTTTTTAGTAAGCTTTCCTATGTTAGCCTGGAGTACCCACATTCGTGCCGGGGAGATTACATTACGAAGGATAGATTGCACTTCGTTAACCTTTCTGGTTACCATTAACATGTACACCGATACCGGTTCGCCCATTAAATTTGGCGATGGCGATTTGCGCTTTGGCGATGGTAGCGACCCTGTTCGCACACCAGAGCGGCCCAATACTTTTCCGCCTGGTCTTCCTGCCGAGGTGGGGTTTGTAACCTTTTCGATTCAACATACATTTCCCGGCCCCGGCCGCTATACCATCAGTTACCTGGAAGCAAACCGCAACGAAGGCGTATTGAATATCGCCAATTCTGTAAACACCACCTTTTACATCGAAACTCAAATCATCATCGATCCATTTCTGGGTTGTAGCAATACTCCGGTGCTATTAATTCCACCGGTGGACAAGGCTTGTACAGGAGTTGCTTTTTTTCATAACCCCGGAGCTTACGATCCTGATGGTGATAGCCTTTCATACGAGTTTACCATTCCTAAAAAGGATAAAAATTCTAACGCAAACGCTTACTTTGATCCTAACCATAAAAGTTTTTACGATAAAATTGGTTTGAACTACGGAACAGCCAACGAGGCTGGTACGGGTGCGCCTATATTTACCATCAATCCTGTAACCGGCACCATTACGTGGGATGCACCCGGAGCTCCTGGCGAATACAACATCGCATTCAAGATAATCGAGTGGCGAAAAATTAATGGTGTATGGATTAATCAGGGCTATGTAGTTCGCGACATGCAGATTATTGTTGAAGACTGCAATAACCAACGCCCTGAGTTAGAAGTGCCTTCTGACTTTTGCGTGGTTGCCGGAGAAACAATCACCTTTGATGTTTTTGGAACTGACCCGAATTATGATAGCGTAAAAATTGAAGCCTTCTCGCAAATATTTTCAATCAACCCATCTCCGGCAACATTTACACCTGCGCCCATTAGATTTCAACGTACGGCCCCCGGTATAAAAGCCAGGCAAACACTGATGTGGGAAACCACCTGCGATCACATAAAAGATCAACCTTACCAGATAAATTTTAAGATTACCGACAAGGGCCGACCATCTTTGGTGCAGTTTAAAACTGTAAATATCCGGGTGGTGGGTCCACCTCCGGTCTTAAACGCACCCTCGTTAAATCTGGCAACACGATCGGCTCAGATTACGTGGCAAAATTACCAGTGCCGCAATCAGGCCGTAACCATGCAAGTTTGGCGCAGGGTAGATTCCTCCACCTTTACACCCGAATGTGTTACAGGTATGCCCGACTTTCTGGGTTTTTCACTTATTGGTACAGTGCCAATAAGCACTACAACCTTTAATGACAATAATGGCGGGGCGGGGCTGGCATCGGGTGCCAAGTATTGTTATCGGTTAGTTGCATTGTTTCCACAACCCGGTGGTGGCGAAAGCCTTGTATCGCAAGAAGTTTGTTTGCCACCCATACTGGCCGATTTACCAGCAATTACCAATGTTTCTGTTGAAGTAACGAGCCGTACCGATGGCCAAATTTTGGTAAAATGGACACGCCCCTTCGAGGCCGATCCGGTTCAGTTTCCACCACCCTACACGTATGAATTACACCGGGCCGAAGGTTTTTCGGGTACCATCAATCTTACACCTGCTTTTCCAGGCCGCAGAACCGATACCACATTTGTGGATACGCAACTCAACACTAAAGATTTGATTTATAATTACAGGGTTACCGCCTACGATAATAACAATACTAAAGTAGGTGAATCGGCAACAGCATCGGCCGTAAGGTTAGAAGCTGCGTCTAAATTCAAGCAAATTGATCTTTCATGGGTTGCCGATGTTCCCTGGTCTAATAACTCGCAAAGTTTTCCGCTACACGATATTTACCGGGGCCCCGAAAATGCAACCGAGGCCCAATTGGTGCTGATAGATGTAGTGAATGTAACGCAGTCGGCCTTCAATTATTCAGATGAAGGTCAGTTTAACAACCAGCCATTGGTTGAAACACAAGAGTATTGCTACCGGGTGCGTACGCGGGGTACATACGGTAATCCCAAAATAGCAGCCCCTCTTGAAAACTTTTCGCAGATAATTTGTGCTACTCCGAATGATGATGTGCCACCTTGCAAACCTGAATTTACAATGACGGCCCGCGATTGCCAGGAATTTATTGATTCGTCATCGTGTGGGGTTAACCTGTACAGCAACACCCTATCGTGGCAACGCCCGTTGGACTTAGCCTGCCGCGATGATATTCGTAGTTACCGGGTGTTGATGGCCAACAGGCTTACAGAAGAATTTACAGAAATAGCAATTGTAGCGGATACGTTTTTTGTGCATGCCAACCTGCCCTCGTTTGCTGCATGCTATAAAATAATTGCAGTAGATAGAGCAGGTAATGAAAGCGTAGCCAGCGATGTATTTTGCTTCGATAACTGCCCGTATTATGAATTGCCCAATGTGTTTACACCCAATGCCGATGAGTGTAACGATGTATTTAGTGCCTACAGTGATAGAATAGGGCTTGTAATTGGTGAAAGCGGTATTGGCCCTTGTGGACAGGATATTTCCGACTTGCGAAAGCGATGTGCGCGGTTTGTGCAAAAGGTTGACTTTAAAGTTTACAACCGGTGGGGTAAAGAAGTATATCGGTATGTTTCGGGAGGCGAACGCTCTATTTACATAGATTGGGATGGCCGCGATAACAATGGTAGTGAGTTAACTACCGGATTTTATTTCTATAGTGCCGATGTAACATTCGATATGATTGACCCGGCTCGTCAGAATAAAACATTGAAAGGATGGGTGCACCTGGTGCGGTAGAGCACCCCGTTATACTTTTCGATGGAGTTTGCAATCTGTGCAATAGTTCAGTCCTATTCATCATCAGGCGCGATCCAACAGCCAGGTTTCGGTTTGCTTCCCTGCAATCCAACTTCGGCCAGGCAAAAATGCAGCAATTTGAGTTAAATAATTCCCAATTGAATAGTATTCTGCTGATGGAAAACAACAGGATATTTGAAAAGAGTACAGCCGCATTAAAAATTGCCCGACACCTTACCGGTGTGTGGCCCTTGCTCTACGCTTTGATTATAATACCACCTTTTGTACGCAACTGGGTTTATGATTGGATTGCAAAAAATCGTTACCGATGGTTTGGCCGCCAGAATGCCTGCATGATTCCAACAGCCAGCCTGAAATCAAGGTTTGTGGAATATTAGAATTTTGAACTTAACGCAGCTTCCAGTAAACTGCGTTTAAATTTCACACACATGACTGCTTTTATTTTTCCAGGACAAGGAGCACAGTTTACCGGTATGGGTAAAGAACTTTATGATTCTAATCCGATTGTAAAATCATTATTTGAACAGGCCAATGCCACGCTGGGATTTAATATAACCGACATCATGTTTACTGGTTCGGCCGAAGCCCTGAAACAAACCCGTGTTACCCAACCGGCTGTTTTCATTCATTCGGTGGCAGCGGCCCTTGCGCAGGATACACAGCCTAACATGGTGGCCGGGCATTCTTTGGGGGAGTTTTCGGCATTGGTGGCAAATCAAACACTTTCGTATGAAGATGGATTGAAGCTGGTGTATAAGCGGGCCATGGCCATGCAGCGCGCATGCGAAGCAAATCCATCTACTATGGCTGCCATTCTTGGATTAGATGATGCAACTGTGGAGGCTGTATGTGCTTCCATAACCGATGAAATTGTAGTAGCGGCAAATTATAATTGCCCCGGTCAGTTAGTTATTTCAGGATCATTAAAAGGAATTGAAATTGCCTGCGAAAAACTTAAAGCGGCCGGAGCCAAACGTGCCATGCCGTTGCAGGTGGGCGGGGCCTTTCACTCGCCATTAATGGAACCGGCCCGCGAAGAATTAGCTGCGGCAATAGAAGCAACACATTTCAACAAGCCGGTGTGCGCGGTGTATCAAAATGTAAATGCGTTGCCATCAACAGATGTTACGGTTATTAAGAAAAACCTGATTGATCAATTAACTGCACCCGTACGATGGACACAATCCGTTCAAAACATGGTGAAAGATGGAGGAGTCCGTTTTGCCGAGTGTGGCCCCGGTAAAGTACTGCAAGGTCTGGTTAAGAAAATTGCGCCACAGGCAGAGGTATTAAGTTTATAACCTCAGGTATTCCTACAGCAATTTCGTAACCTCCAAGGTATCAGTACAAACATCAAGTAATTGTTGTTGCGATTTGTTGAGTACCGGATGAATAAATTCAGGTATAATCTCAACCAGTGGCACTAACGTAAATCGCCTTACATGCAAGGCCGGGTGCGGTACCGTTAACTCCACACTGTTGTAAATTTTACTTCCGAAATAAAGTATGTCGATGTCTATTACGCGCGGTCCCCACTTTTCATTTCGTTTTCTCCCCAAGTTGCTTTCGATTGTGAGTATAACTTCAAGCGCCTCGTTCGCTTTGCCTGTATAATTCATAATCACAACTTGATTTAAAAAGTCGGGCTGGTTCGTTTTTCCCCAGGCTTGGGTTCGGTAAACCGATGAAGAAATTTGAATTTCTCCCAGCGTGGATTGTAATAATAAACGGGCTTTATTCAGATTGTTTAGGCTATCGCCTTCATTACTACCCAGCAATAATACCAACAGGTTTTTCATTTGGGGCGAAAGTTAAACCGGGATTATCTATTGAGGATACCTTAATCAGAACAGTTTTGACCTCGCATAGTTCTTTTTTCACTGATTATTTGATTATCATGTTTTAGCTACCGGTTTGTGGTTTTAGGAAAGGAGCCCAACCGCCAAGGTTAAATAAATTATACTTCGAATAATCATCAGCTAAATTCAAATCTATTTAATACTTAATCAAGATTAAAATGCAGTTTTAAATCCCGTACTTCTTTCTGTAATTTTCGGCCTTTAATCTCCCATCCATGAATTTTTTCAAAACATTCTTAGCTTCCTGCCTGGGGTCGCTCATAGCATTAATTGTATTGGTAGGCATTGTGTTTATTCTATTGGTAGGCATGGTGGCCAGTATTTCCAATAGCAACGAGCAGGTAATAGTTAAAAATCAATCGGTCTTGCATCTTAAATTAGATGGTCCCATAACCGAAAATGAAGTTGAAGATCCGTTTGAGGATTTGCCCATACCGGGTGCAGTATCGGCAACCGGCCTGCTTCCACTTAAAAAAGCAATTCAACATGCTGCGGCCGACCCTAAAATTGAAGGCATTTACTTGGAACTTAATATACTAATGGGTGGGTATGGAGTGGCACGCGAACTTCGGCAGGCAATAGAAGATTTTAAACAATCGGGTAAATGGGTGGTAGCTTATAGCGAATACTATAGTGAAGCTGCGTACTATGTTGCTTCCGCAGCCGACAAGGTTTATTTAAATCCGGAAGGAGATTTGGAATTTAACGGACTTTCTGTTGAGGTAACGTTCTTCAAAAAACTCTTTGACAAACTGGACATTAAACCGCAGATATTCAGGGTGGGCGATTTTAAAAGCGCAGTAGAGCCATTCATGCTCGACCACATGAGCACCGAGAATAAACTTCAGTTAAACGAATTAATTACCGACCTGCATAGTACCATTATTCAGGATGTGGCGGCATCGCGCAATATAGCAGCGCAACGCTTGCGCGAGATAGCCGATAAAATGCTGGTGGTGGATACCCGATCGGCCCGTGAGCATGGCCTTGTCGATTCATTGTTTTACTTCGATCAGGTTCAGCAGGAATTGAGAAACCGGTTGCGTTTAACATCGGAAGCAAAAATTAACTTTATAAAATACAATAAGTACAAGCGCAGTGTTAATGCCACCAGTACTTCTAAAAATGAGATTGCCGTAATTGTGGCCGATGGAGAAATCTATCCAGGAAAGGCTCAACAGGGCGAAATTGGCTCAGATACCTTTGCTGAAGAGTTGCGGAAAGCACGAACCAACAATTGTGTTAAGGCAATTGTTTTAAGAATAAATTCACCTGGCGGCAGTGCGCTGGCATCGGATGTTATGTGGCGCGAAATAAAACTGGCAACGGAAGTCAAGCCTGTAATTGCTTCTATGTCCGATTACGCTGCATCGGGTGGTTATTACCTGGCCATGGCGTGCGATACCATTGTGGCTCAGCCCACCACCATTACCGGTTCTATTGGTGTTTTTAGTGTGTTATTTGATATGAGTAGTTTTTTAGATAACAAACTGGGCATAACCTTCGAAGAGGTAAAAACAGGCGATGTAGGCGAGTTAATAACCGTAACACGACCCCTCACTACTGCTGAAAAAAATATTTGGCAAAAGAGAACCGAACAGATTTATGAAGGCTTTACCAGTAAGGCAGCCGCTGGAAGAGATATGCCTGTTAGTCAACTCAAAGCAGTTGCTTCGGGTCGGGTTTGGACGGGAACCCAAGCCAAGGAAAAAGGTTTGGTAGATGTACTTGGAAATTTTGAGGAGGCAGTAAAAATAGCTGCAACGGCAGCAAATGTAGCGGATGATTATAAACTCAGATATTATCCGATACCCAAAAACTTTTTCCAGACCTGGTTGGGTGGTATGGAAGAAAATACCCAGGCACAGGTGCTTCAACAAGAACTTGGCCCTTTCTATGAATCCTACCAACAGGTTAAAAAGTTGAAAAATATGCAAGGAGCACAGGCCCGCATGCCTTTCAAATTAGCCATAAAATGACCAAATCTTAGATGTAAGGTTTTACCCCTGATTTGTTAAAAACAGGGTATTTTATTTAAAAAATGAACAGCATAACACACCACCGGTAAAAATAATTTTGGCCGGTTTAACACCTAACTACCAAGTGCAGATACCTGAAAACAGGTGTTAGACTCAGCAATAATTTTTACACAATTGCTGGTTCCCTCACATAGCGCATGATATGCCGGTTTTTAGTAGCTGAAAACTGGTTACCTTAGTAACCGACTTAATAAAGCCGTTCTTTGAATTTTAATTCTAATCCTTCAAAGCAAATCCTCCGCTATGAGAAGAGATTACCTCTTTCTGAACTACAGGCTTGGTATTAACTGATTTAAAAGCCACCAGAGCCGACACTGAAATAGCCGCTGCAGCCAAAATAATGATTGATTTAGTTTTCATAACGCGTTAATTAGTGTTTAATTTCAATAATTGGTTGGTTAGCCTTCTTTGATCGGAGAGCCGCCCTGGTTGTTAGATTCGAAACCGCTTGGCTGGACTTCCTCCTCAGTACAAGACGTGAAGGCGATTGTTGAAAAAGAAACCAATAAGAGAATAGCAAGAATTTTTTTCATGATTGATATAAATTAGTGGGTTGAAGAATTTAGTTAGGATTTGATTTAGCCTTCTTTGATTGGAGAGCCGCCCTGGTTGTTAGATTCGAAACCGCTTGGCTGAACTTCCTCCTCAGTACAAGACGTGAAGGCGATTGTTGAAAAAGAAACTAATAAAAGAATAGCAAGAATTTTTTTCATAAGTTTAAATTTTAAAAAGGTTAGATAAATTTTTAGAAATGAATTTCTTCCGTTTAGGTGATACAAAGGTGGAGGTTGTTTACATTATTATTTTTTTATTTTGACAATTCAACTTACGTATGTGCCGTAACTTCATTAAGTATTTTATATTGTGCTTAACCTGCGGCTGGTTGTCCGGATTCATTCCTTCACACGCACAAAATCAAACCTCACTCAAAGATTCATTGGAGCGATTGCTTCCCAAGTTGCGCGATACAACACGTTATAAAGTATTGGTGCAATTGCATTATGCGTATCGCCCGGAGTATCAAAAAGCTTTGGACTATGCCACAGCCGCCATGCACCAGGCAGAAGCTTTGGGTGATAGTGTAAAAATTGTAGAGAGTGGCCGAATGGTGGCCTATTCGTTGGATGACTTAGGTCGAAACGATGAAGTGATTGCAATGCTGAACCGGGTATTGGGAACAGCGCGCAGAAATGTGGGCCGGTATCCCGTTCTGAAACCGCAGCTTAAACTAATTCTCAATAATGCAGGCATCGCCTATATGTACAAGGGTAATTATGACTCAGCCCTTAGCTATCATTTCAAATCGTTAGAATTGCGCGAAGAAGAAGGTGATAGCAGGGCTATCGGTAATTCGCATAACAACATCGGCTTGGTATATTTTAAACTACGAAATTACCAGCGTGCTTTGGATCATTACCTTAGGGCGTTAAATATTAAAGATGAATTAAAAGACGGGACAGACATTGAGCGTATTCTTACTAATATCGGACTTTGTTATAATCAACTTAAGATGCCAAACGAGGCAATTAATTCTGTAAAACGGGCACTAAATTTTTGTGGTGAGAAATGTACAAAGAACGTATTGAAAGAAGCAAACTTTGTTTTTGGCATTAGTTACCTTGATAATAATAATTTAGACAATGCAACACGGTTCTTAAGTATTTCACTTGAAATAGCAAGGCAACAAAATGATTCTAGATATATAATTGAGAATTTAATTGGCCTTGCTAAAGTTGAAAATAGACGAAATGGTTACGAATTAAGTCTTGCATTACTAAATGAAGCCTATACCCTTGCGCAAGGATCGGGTTTTGCTGAATTACTATTGGATATTTATAAGGAATCGTTTAAGAATTACCGCCTCACAAACGATTTTAAAAACGAAGCCTTGTTTCAAACCCGCTACATCGAATTGAAGGATAGTATCTACAGTGAAAACCTTCTTAAAAACCTGCCGATTATTCAAACCAATTATGACGAACGCGAGAACCTGAAAACAATCCGACTCATTAATGAAAACATTAAATTAAAAGATGAGCAGATACAGCGCCAGCGCATTCAATATTTGTTTGTAGTGCTGGTTACTATCTTAATTGCTACACTGGCCGGAGTATTGGTGTGGGCCAACAGGCGGCAGCAGAAGCACAACACCGCATTAAGCGAAGCGAAACGTATTATCGAAACACAGAATAAAGAACTTGTTAAAACCAATGAAGAACTGGACTTGCGGGTGCGGGAAAAAACAATTGATTTGGTAAACGTAAATGCTATACTACAAGATGTGAACGAAGAACTGGATAATTATATCTACCGTACTGCACACGATATACGTGGCCCACTAGTAACCTTAAAAGGTGTTTGCAATGTGGCAAAAATAGATGTGAAAGATGCACTGGCCCTGGAATATTTCGACAGATTAGACCTTACAGCAGATAAGTTAAATACCATTCTAACCCGGCTATTGCTTGTAAGTCGCATCAACCATGCAGTGATTGTGGCTCAGTCGGTTGACTTTAACCCTATTATGCAAACGGTGCTGGAGAAGTTCAAGGAACTTCCTCCACGTATGAAAATTGAGTATCAGATTGAAGAACATGTAGCACTTTATTCAGACCCGGAATTAGTGGCCATTGTACTTGAAAATCTGGTAAGTAATGCCATTAAATTTTATAACGACTTACACAGTGTTAATCCATTTGTAAAACTGGTAATTGGTAAATACGATGCCGATCATGTAATGGTATCGATAGAGGATAATGGTATTGGCATTGCTCCGGATTATCGTGAGCGGGTGTTTCATTTATTTGTGCGCGCATCAGAACGTTCCGAAAACGGAGGTATCGGGCTTTACCTTGCTAAGCTTTCGGCTCATAAATTAGGTGGTGAGATTTTTCTGATGAATACATCCGATAAGGGTACCAAGTTTCTGGTATTATTTCCGGTTGATATACAACCCATATTGGACAAGCGAAGTGCAGATGAACGCGAGCGTATTGTAGTAAAAGAAATGCGCGAAAAGGCCTCACAGGAATCTGAAGGAAAAGATGCATTGGATCGTTACTATTCATCCAGGCGGCTGGGTAAATGATCTTTTTTCGAATTCATTTTTGCATCTTTGTGCCCTGTTTTTAAACAGTCTGCATGATCGCAAAACAATACAACCGCTATACAGTTACTGCTGCCTTACCCTATGCCAACGGCCCCAAACACATTGGCCATTTAGCTGGCGCCTATATACCTGCCGATGTGTATGTTCGATACTTGCGGCTTACCGGTAACGATGTGGTTTTTGTTTGTGGCAGCGATGAACACGGTACAGCTATTCCCAATCAGGCTCTGAAAGAAAACACAACGCCAAAAGCGATAATTGATAAGTACGATAGCCTGATACGCGATTGCTTCGGTAAGCTCGGGATGTCGTTTGATATTTACCATCGTACCAGCGAAACCATTCACCATCAAACCTCGCAGGAAATTTTCCTAACCCTGTACAATAAGGGTTTGCTAACAGAGGAAGTATCCGAACAGTACTTTGATGACGAAGCAAAAGTTTTCTTAGCCGATCGCTACATAGTAGGTACATGCCCCAAGTGTGGACATACGAATGCATTTGGCGATCAGTGCGAAAAATGCGGCTCTACTCTAAGCCCACGCGAGTTAATAAATCCCAAATCAACTCTTAGCGGCAAAGCACCAGTATTAAAAGAAACCAAACACTGGTACTTGCCTTTGGAGAAATACGAACCCTGGCTACGAGATTGGATTTTGAAATCGCACCAGCAGGATTGGAAACCCAATGTATATGGGCAATGCAAATCGTGGATTGAGGCCGGCTTGCAACCCCGCGCCATGACCCGCGATTTGGATTGGGGAATAAAGGTACCCTTGCCCGATGCAGCGGGAAAAGTTTTATACGTTTGGTTCGATGCGCCCATTGGGTATATCTCTGCTACCCGCGCACTTTTTGAAGAAGTAGCAACCGGAAACTTAAAATACGCAACACCGCACAGAAATTTTACAAACGTTAAGCCAGCAGATTGGAAAAAATACTGGCAGGCAGAAGATACCCGCCTCATCCACTTTATTGGTAAAGACAATATCGTTTTTCATTGCATTATTTTTCCGGTAATGTTGCATGCTGCAGGCGAATTTATTGTACCCGATAACGTGCCGGCCAATGAGTTCATGAATCTGGAAGGCGATAAGATGTCCACTAGCAGAGGATGGTCTATTGAAATGCACGAGTACCTGGCCGATTTTCCGGATAAACCCGATGTGCTGCGCTATGCATTGCTTACCAATCTGCCAGAAGCAAAGGATAGTGAGTTTACCTGGAAGGATTTTCAGGCGAAGAATAACAATGAACTGGTAGCCATTCTTGGCAATTTTGTAAATCGTGCTGTAGTGCTTACCCAAAAGTATTTTGATGGGGTGCTACCAACCCGTAAAGCTTTAACAGATGTTGATGGAAAGGCATTAGCTGAACTGAAACAATACCCCGCATTAATTGGCGATTCGATTGAAACATTCCGGTTCCGCGAAGCAACAGCCAACCTGATGGACTTAGCCCGTGTTGGAAATAAATACCTTGCTGAAACAGAACCCTGGAAGCTGGCCAAGACGGATCTGGATAGGGTAGGGACAATTCTTAATATTGCTTTACAGATTGCCGGAACATTGGCAATTGTTTCAGAACCATTTTTACCGTTTACATCGCGTAAGCTAAAGAACATACTAAATGTTGGCGATATGACCTGGAGCATTGCTGGTAATTCCGATCTGATACCCGCAGGTGCCAAGTTGCAGGAAGCACCTTTGTTATTTGAAAAAATTGAAGATAGCGTAATTGATCAGCAGATAAAAAAATTAATGGATACTAAACGAGCAGTTGAACTTTCGCAACAGCCGGTTGAACCAGCCAAAGCTGAAATTTCTTTTGATGATTTTTCGAAAATGGATATTCGGATTGGTAAAATCCTGAAAGCCGAACGGGTTGAAAAATCAAAAAAGTTATTAAAACTTCAGGTTGATACCGGCATAGATGTGCGTACGGTAATGAGTGGAATTGCCGAGCACTTTGCTCCTGAGGATATTCTTGGTAAGCAGGTTACGTTGCTGGTTAACCTGGCACCACGAAAAATAATGGGTGTAGAATCGCAGGGTATGATTCTGATGGCTTCAGACAAAGATGGTTCGCTTAAACTGCTTTCTCCTTCCGGAGATGTTGTACCAGGATCGCAGGTAAGCTAAACAGGTAATTCTAAAGAGAACTTACTATTTTTTCCCATTTCCGTTTTTGGCGGGGATGAAAAGTTCCCAGTATTAACTCCTGCCTTTCTTCCAGGTATGCGTGTAATTGCGCAAGTGATGGCCTGGCTTTCAGGTGCTCATAAAATTCGGCATTAATGGCCTCTATCTTATTGCGTTGCTCAGCATCCAAACGCAACTCATGGGCCCAAAAAGTAGGATCAAAAGAAACACCTTCCTGCGTACCGGATTCCTGGCTATACACCTCAACCATCAACAAGCAGGCAATTACTAAAACAACAAACCGCTTTATCATAGCTTCAAATTTACAACAAAGCCTCGCAGGCCCGGTTAACTAAAAATCACATTTTAGATTAATGCCAGAAATGTATCGACAAAACGATATCGGGTTTGAAAAATTATCTGAAACATAACTGGTATCCAGCCTATGGTTTTGTTTGTTAAAAAATTGATAAGACAAAATGATGTTTGATTTTTATAATGGTTCTAAGCTTAATATTCTTTACTTTCGATGTCCTGAAGCGTTTTATTCTTACAATAAGCAATCTTAACTACTTAAAAAATGGCAACATTCAATCTCACCGTTAACGGTAAAAAACAAACAGTAGAAGCCGATCCGGCAACGCCTGTACTTTGGGTGTTGCGCGATCATTTAAACCTGGTGGGTACTAAGTTTGGTTGTGGCATGGCACAATGTGGCGCCTGTACCATTCATGTAAATGGTAGCGCTACCCGCTCGTGTATGCTTCCTGTATCTTCTGTGGGCGATCAGAGAATTACAACAATAGAAGGTCTATCTGAAAAGGGCGATCACCCCGTACAGAAAGCATGGCTGGAACACGATGTGCCGCAGTGTGGCTATTGCCAGGCCGGACAAATAATGAGTGCGGCTGCTTTACTCAAAGAAAATCCTAATCCTACCGATGAGCAGATTGAAACCGCCATGAATGGCAACATCTGCCGGTGTGGTACGTATGTGCGCATCAAAGCCGCTATTAAAACAGCTTCTCAAAATTTAAACGCCTAAGGTTATGACAGCAATAAAGACTTCAATTGGCAGACGTTCATTTCTAAAGACTTCGGCATTGGCAGGTGGTGGAATGATGCTCAGCTTCAGTTGGCTGGCGGGTTGCAAGCCCACACCCGATATGGTGGAACTTCCCAAGGAATGGTTTGAGTTAAACGGCTATTTAAAAATTGGTGATAATGGTTTGGTTACCATTATGTCGCCAAACCCTGAGATTGGCCAGAATGTAAAAACCTCTATGCCCATGCTGGTGGCAGAAGAGTTGGACGTGGACTGGAAGAATGTAATCGTAGAACAAGCACCGCTTAATACAACTGTGTTCACGCGACAATTGGCGGGCGGAAGTCAATCCATCAGTCAGGGTTGGAAGAGTTTACGAATGGCTGGTGCCACCGCAAGAAGGATGTTGCGCGAAGCCGCAGCGAAAGCGTGGCAGGTTCCGGTAGATGAAATAACAACCGAAGCGAGCATGTTGTATCACAAAGCCAGTGGTAAGTCAGCAAGCTATGGTGAAATGGCATCGGCAGCAGCCAACATAGAAGTGCCTAAAGAAGTGGAATTAAAAAATAACAGCGACTTTAAAATCATCGGTACCTCGCGCAACAATGTTGACGGACAAAAGATAGTAACCGGTCAGCCGCTTTATGGATTGGATTATCGCAAGGAAGGCATGTTGATTGCCATGATTGCACATCCACCGGCCTTTGGTATGAAATTAAAAAGTGTGGACGATGTACAGGCACGAAGTATGCCGGGCATCAAAGATGTATTCACCATTAAAACCTATCCGGAAGATTACGCACAACAATGGTGCGATGTAGATTCCTTTCCGGAGTTGGTTGTAGTAGTTGGAAATACCACATGGGAAGTTATGAATGCGCGCAAAGCTTTGAAGTTGGAATGGGAACAATTTACCGATCATGAAATTTCATCCTCTACCTTCTGGGGAACGACAGTTAAAATAAAAGTACCGGGTGGTTTAGAGAACAGTGCGCAACATGCTAAAGTAATGAACGATCTTTCGGCCAAGGCCGGAAAAGTTGTTCGCAAAGACGGCAATCCCGAAGCGGTATTCAAGAAAGCTGCTAAAGTAATAGAACGTTCTTATACCGCTCCGTTCCTCGCGCACAACACTATGGAGCCCATGAACTTCTTCGCGCATGTTACCGATGAGAAAGCCGAGTTGGTGGGCCCGATTCAAACTCCAGAGTTTATGGAGAAAAGTGTTGCCGCCCGACTCAATTTGCCCTTGGAGAAAATTGATATTCAAATGACGCGACAGGGTGGAGGCTTCGGAAGAAGATTGTATGGACACTTTCTGGTAGAAGCTGCTCTGATCTCGCAACAAGTAAAGGCACCAATCAAATTAATTTATACCCGCGAAGACGATATGTCTTTTGGGGTTTATCGCCCTGCGTATCATGCCTTGTATCGTGCGGCTTTGGATGAGAACAATAATCTAATTGCATTTCATGTAAAAGCCGGTGGTATTCCGGAGAGTCCGTTGTTTGCCAATCGTTTTCCGGCTGGTGCTGTTGATAACTACTTGGCAGAATCGTGGACAGCAGAATCGAACATCAGTGTGGGTGCCTTCCGTGCACCGGCTTCCAACTTTATTGCAGGTGCTGAGCAATCGTTTTTAGATGAAGTGGCTGAAGCAGCCGGCAAAGATCCGATTCAGTTTCGTATTGATTTGTTGAACCGCGTTGTAAGCAACCCGGTTGGCGAAAAAAATGATTATGAAGCCAAGCGATTGATTGGTGTACTTGAACTCGTAAGAAGTAAATCGAACTGGGGCCAAGATATTCCTGAGATACATCGGGGTGTGTCGGCCTACTTCTGTCATGATAGTTATGTGGCCCATGTTATTGATTTGAAAGTTGACAATGGCAAACCGCGTGTTGAGAAAGTGCATTGTGCGGTGGACTGTGGGATTGTAGTAAACCCGATTGCGGCTATTAACCTGGTGGAAGGCGGTTCAGTAGATGGTATTGGTCATGCGATGTACAGTGGCCTCACGTTTACCAATGGAACTCCCGATCAAATTAATTTTGACAAGTATC
Organism: Cyclobacteriaceae bacterium; assembly: GCA_019638395.1. GTDB lineage: Bacteria > Bacteroidota > Bacteroidia > Cytophagales > Cyclobacteriaceae > ELB16-189. The sequence goes on along the minus strand of JAHBTX010000001.1, from coordinate 831,417 downwards.
GCTTAATCCGGCACAAGGAAGCACCTAAAGCCATTGATGTTCACTTTGTGGAAAGCGATGTGGATCCAACCGGGTTGGGTGAGCCACCATTCCCACCGGTAATTGGTGCGTTGGCGAATGCATTGTATAAAGCAACCGGCAAACGTCATTATCAACAACCGTATTTGGGCGCGGGGATAACGTTGGGGTGAGAATACTTAACCGCAGAGGGCGCAGTGTTTCGCAGAGTTATTATTCAAGCATCGTCTCTGTTTCGGGACGATGCTTTTTTTTCGCACCGTACTCTTTGAGAGACGATATTTAATTAGCTCAGCAATATTTGGGTGCAGGGATTACGTTGTGATGCGAAGTTTAACTACAGCGATCGCGGAGAATCACGAAGTCTATTGACTATTAAATTCTTTGCGTCTCTTAGCGTACTCCGCGGTTAAATAGTAAGGCTTTACCCAACACTCACGAGGCCGAATCTGGCCCACTTCATCTTTGTAGCTTAACAGTTATTGAGTATATTTACTCAATACATTGAGTAATTTGTAATTCATGTTTGAAAGGTCTTACATTCAGCAACTTACGCAGCGTTTGAAAGAGCCAAGAAGCTTTATCCAGGTGCTTATGGGGCCGCGCCAGGTAGGAAAAAGTACCCTTACCGGGCAAGTTTTGGCAAAGCTTAACACCCCATATCTTTTTGTTTCAGCAGATGCTGTTGCCAATGCCGGAGAAGTTTGGTTAGAGCAACAATGGCAAACGGCCCGCTTGCAGTTGAAGGCCTCCGGGGCAAAGGAATTTATTTTAGCTGTTGACGAAATTCAAAAGTTAAACAATTGGAGTGAGGTAGTTAAAAAGTTGTGGGATGAGGATACCCGCACCAAGCAAGCTATCAAAGTAATTCTCTTAGGTTCTTCCCGCTTGCTCTTGCAACAAGGGTTAACCGAATCGTTAGCCGGTCGTTTTGAAACAACCTACTTAGGGCATTGGTCGTTGGCTGAGATGCAAACAGCCTTTGGTGTTACCGCTGAAGAATATGTTTGGTTTGGTGGTTATCCAGGTGCTGCTGGTTTGATTACAGATGAAGATCGTTGGAAAAAATATGTGAACGATGCACTCATTGAAACCAGTATCTCAAAAGATATTCTCATGCTCACCCGTGTGGATAAGCCAGCATTATTAAGAAAGCTTTTCGAACTAGGATGTTTGTATTCCGGGCAAATACTTTCTTACACAAAAATCGTGGGTCAACTACAGGATGCAGGAAATACTACAACCTTGGCGCACTACTTACAATTACTTGATACAGCCGGGCTTTTGGGTGGAATTGAAAAATATTCGGGTGAACAATTGCGTCAACGATCATCAAGCCCCAAGTTTCAAGTTTACAATACAGCTTTGTTAACGGCTCAGCAAGCAGCAAGTCTGAAGGAAGTTTTAGTAAAACCTGAAGTTTGGGGTCGATGGGTTGAGGCAGCTATAGGAGCTCATTTAATAAATAATCAACTGAGCGAAGGTTATACTGTTCATTATTGGCGAAACAGAAATGATGAGATAGATTTTGTGCTGGAGCGAAAAGGAAAAGTAATTGGGCTTGAGGTGAAAAGTGGAGCTATACAAAAAGCCCCCGGCATGGCGGCATTTAAAAAACAACATGAACCCGATAAGGTATTACTTGTTGGTAATGGCGGAGTGCCTTGGCAGGAGTTACTAAAAATGAATCCAGCTCTGTTATTTTGAGATTTTTATCAAGTTAGAAAATGGCACGCATCTTTATTACCGGTTCAGCAGACGGCTTAGGACAATTATCCGCGCAATGGCTGATTAAACAAGGTCATCGGGTAGTGCTGCATGCGCGCAATGAAAACCGCGGTAAAGACGCATTGATAAGAACACCCGGTGCGGAAGCAGTAGTAACAGCTGATCTTTCAGTACTGGAAGAAATAAAAGCCTTAGCTGCAAAAGTAAATCAACTCGGAAGGTTTGATAGCATTATCCATAATGCCGGAGTGTACCAGGCTTCAGGCAGGGAAATTCTAACCATAAATACAATTGCGCCTTATATACTTTCATGTTTGATTCAGAAACCCCAGCGCTTGATCTACCTTAGTTCAGGTTTGCATAAGCAAGGCTCGGTAAATCTTAATGGCATCAATAACGGAAATATCAGCTATTCAGACTCGAAGTTGCATGTAGTAATGTTGACTAAGATTATTGCCCGTAAATGGTCGGGTGTTTATGCGAATGCGGTTGATCCGGGTTGGGTGCCCACAAAGATGGGTGGAAAAAACGCACCCGATGATTTAACCAAAGGCTACGAAACGCAAACCTGGTTAGCGGTAAGTGAAGATCAATCAATGAAAGTAAGCGGCCGGTATTTCTTTCATCAAAAAGAAAGGTCGTATAATACTTTGGCCGATGATGTGGCTGAACAAGAAAAACTTTTAATGGCATTAATGAATCTTACTGCTGTTTCATTTCCAATGAATGAGTAATGCGAAACCCTGAAGAATACCTTGATCCTACAGCTGTACCTCTTTTTAGAAAGGGAAAAGAAATTTTTGATGTTGTACATAAAATTGCAGAGTTAATCCCGAATGACGATGATTCACCTTTGCAACACATTAAGGCTAATATGATTTCGGATGCAGCACTCCTTACTGTAAAGGTTGCCGGAGCTTGCAGTGGAGATTTGTACGATATAAGGATGGAAGCGGCAGCTATCATTCGTAAAGCTGCAAGAGATCTGATGGTCACCAACCACTCGTTGGAGATGTTTGACTTTAAAGATGTCGCGTATTTTGAGATTGTACGAGGATTATTGGAAGAGTATAGATTGCTCTTTATCGATTGGGTGGCAAGTTTTGATCAATGGAATTATATAACGGATCGTTGGGGATTATTTAATCCTCCCGGAGTAAGTCCGTTCGATAAAGATCCAGATGATGACATACCATTTGATCCGGAGATGCCTGATGATGATAACTAAGATTTTTATTTTCAAGTACGGCACTTGAGATTCTTTGCGGCTCTTCGCGTACTTAGCGGTTAAATTTGGAGAAGGCTCACCCACCACTTACAGGCGGAATCAAAGCCACTTCATCTTTTTCCGTAAGCACGTGCTCATCTGCAGCGTATTCAAGATTGATAGCAATAAAAAGTGAGTTGAGTTTTTGAAGCTCGGGATAAGTAGTATAAAGATGCTGGCGCAAATCGCCCACCGAATTACCGTTCAACACCAGTTCAACTTCACGGCCACCAAGAATATCGCGCGAGATACCAAATGTTTTTACTTTTAGAATCATTTAACAAATATAGTCCTGAAAGCGAATCGAGAATACACCAAAACTTAGTAAATTTGATTTGATGAATCACGTTAAGGATTATATAACAATTGATAAGGAGATATTGTCGGGCAATCCGGTGTTTAAAGGCACACGTGTGCCTGTACAAACCCTCTTTGATCATCTGGAACATGGGGTTTCGCTGGAGGAATTTTTACTGGACTTTCCAACAGTTAAGCGAGAGCAGGTTGTTGGTGTACTTGAAATTGCAGGAAAAATTCTGACTTCCAAAAATATTGAGCAGCTATATGAAACTGCTGCTTGACGAAAATCTTCCGAAACGTTTGAAGTCAGATTTAATGAATCATGAGGTATATACAAGTGCCGAAATGAACTGGGCGGGTGTTACCAATGGTAAGTTGTTAGAGTTACTTGTAGCCAATAGTTTTGATGCCTTGCTAACATTTGATAAGAATCTTCAATATCAGCAAAATTTTAAACGTTACTCAATCTCAGTGCTGGTGTTAACGGCTTCAGATAATCGTTACCAAACATTAAAACCCTTAATGGAGAAAGTGAAGCAACTGCTTGTGGGTAATTTAAGTCCTGGGCCAATTGAAGTTAACTTGCAGTGAATGGAAATTGTGAAAGCACTATACGACAACCATAATCGCCCTATCAACTACCTGCGCTTGGCTGTTACCGATCGGTGTAACCTGCGTTGTTTTTATTGCATGCCCGAAGAAGGTATTCATTATTTGCCTAAGAAAGAGTTGCTCACCTTTGAAGAAATTGAGCGGTTGATTCGGATTGTGGCCTCGTTGGGGATTTCCAAAATCCGGTTAACGGGTGGCGAGCCTTTTGTACGCACCGATTTAATGCAGTTAATCCGTAAAATTGTCGCTACCGAGGGTATCAAAAGTTTGCATCTCACCACAAATGGAATTTTAACAGTACCGCATATTACGGAGTTGAAAGAACTGGGCATTGCGTCCATCAATTTAAGTCTGGATACATTAGATCGGGAGCGCTTTAAGATCATCACGCGCAGGGATGAATTTGACGCTACATGGCAAACGTTGCAACAGTTAATCGCCAGCAAGATTCCGGTAAAGATTAATGCGGTGGTAATGGAAGGCAAGAATACAGACGATCTCATTCCAATGGTAGAGTTAACCCGGCATCATCCCATTTCGGTTCGCTTTATCGAAGAGATGCCGTTCAATGGCGAAGGGAATCATTATCCACAATTAACATGGACATATAAAAAAATATTGTCGTGGATTCAGCAGCACTATCCTAATCTCGAAAAGATGAAAGACGAGCCGCATACTACTTCTTATTCATACAAAGTGCCCGGCTTTCAGGGTGATGTAGGCGTGATTGCTGCGTTTAGTCGTACGTTTTGCGGAACGTGTAACCGCATACGCGTTACCGCACAGGGCGTTTTAAAAACCTGTTTGTACGATGATGGTGTGTTGAATATAAAAGAACTGATGCGTTCCGGTGTATCAGATGAAGCTATTAAGTTTGAATTACAAAAAGCTTTTGCTGCACGTCCTAAAGATGGCTTTGAAGCCGAGTTGCAGCGAAAAAACAAATCCGTCCATGAGTCTATGTCCACAATTGGTGGGTAATCCAGTTAACTTTGTGTTTTCTTTGCGACTTCATAGCTTGGCCTGAAAATTTAAGTACATTGGGATATATAGTTACCAAAATTAAAATCAAGCGCGCCAACTGATTCATGGAGTCGTACATGCTCATCTCGGCATTTTTTATTATTGCGTTGGTGTATTCTTCGGTAGGTTTTGGCGGTGGCTCCAGTTACCTCGCATTGTTGGCGCAACCTTTCTTTGCCCTGTTACCCGAGACGATTAAACCAGTTGCCTTGCTTTGCAATATTGTAGTGGTTACGGGTGGAACAATTGTTTTCTATCGGCAAGGGGAATTAAAATGGAAAGAGATCTGGCCATTTCTCGTGCTCAGTGTTCCGGCAGCTTTTCTGGGTGGTTATTGGCAACTGAAAGAAAGCACCTTTTTTATTTTACTGGGTTTTACACTTTTATTTGCAGCCGGGTTTCTTTGGATAAAACCTAAATCATCCACAGCAAAAGAATTATCTGTTCTACAACAGGCCGGCCTGGGCGGTGGAATTGGTTTGCTTTCCGGTCTGGTAAGTATTGGCGGTGGAATTTTTTTATCGCCTGTTTTGCATTTAATGAATTGGTCAACCGCAAAGAAGATTTCTGCATTGGCCAGCGCATTTATTTTGGTTAACTCCATCAGTGGACTGACAGGTCATTTTTCGGCAGGTGGCCGCGCAGTTGACTGGCGATTTGCCTTGCCTTTGCTGGTAGCAGTTTTTGTTGGCGGACAAATTGGTTCGCGGTTGGGTTCGCAGGTGTTTAATGCGCTTTACATTCGAAGAATTACGGCAGTCATAATATTGATTGCGTCTATCAATATTTTAAGAGATCATTTGTAAAATTTTTATTCTTATGAAGTTTCTAATCACCGTTGGTCTGCTTGTATTTGCAACAACTGTCTTTGCGCAAACCCGTGTTAATCCGGTTATTAAAAATTATGGTGGTATTTTTCCGGTTCCCGATGCAGTTGAAAAGCCTGATCCTAACCTGACGTATAACATCGTAATTGAGATAGAACGTGCCAGCGAAAAACCCGATACATTGAGTTGGGCGTTGAACAATGTGGCGCGCTTACTCAACCTGCATGTTTCGGGTGGTGTACCGAAAGAGAAACTACACGTGGTGCTTGCCATACATGGTGGTGCCGCTTATACCGTAATGAATAATGAAACCCATCGCGCGAAGTATGGTGTAGATAATCCTAACCTGAAACTTTATCAGGAGTTAAGTGCAGCCGGTGTAAAGATTTATGTTTGTGGTCAATCCCTCATCGCCCGAAACATTGATCGGAATAAAATGGTGCCGCAGGTAAAAATCGCAACCTCCATGCTCACTACACTCACTACCTACCAGCTAAAAGGTTATGCTGCTTTAAAATTCTAAATGCACTTCAACTTACTTGGCACCAATGCCTAATGCCCAATTCCTAATTTCTCAATCAACTCGTATGATCATACACAATCACCCATTCGTTGTTCTTCTTTCTAAAGATTAAAGTAAACGGTCCGCTGGGTTGGTCGCTTTCGCGGAAGAGGGTGTATTGGCCGGTTAATAAATAAGCATCGGGCGCTAAGGGCACAATCTGCCAGATGTCGAACTGCAACCGCCCCATCAGTTCGCGTGTGGAATAATTCTTTTTGTAATTATCTAATGTTGGTTGCCAGCCGTAGCGAATAGAAGACCCTATAAACTGCAACGAATCTGATTTCCAATAACCTTCCATAAATTTTTCAAGACTACCTTCGTTCCAGGCAGTTTGTTGTTGGGTTAACACCTCGCGGATTTTTGATTCCGCAGTCGGGTCAAGGCTTTCTTTAGGCGTGCAGGCAGCAAGCCCAATAAATGCAAATGGTATTAGGTATTTCATTTTATAAAGGTTGATAACCTTTTACAGCTTCGCAAGTAAAGTTTGGTAGCCTTTTGGCAAAACCTTCCTATTTTGCACCTCAAATTATTTCGGAAATGCGACAAATTAATTTCTCTCAACACGTATTGCCACATGTACTTGCCGTGTGTGTGTTTCTGTTGGTAACCATACTTTTTTTCAGACCTGTTTTCTTTGAAAATAAATCAATTCAGCAAGGCGATATTCAACAATGGAGCGGCTCCTCGAAAGAACTGCGCGATTACCGCGATAAAACTGGTGAAGAGGGGTTGTGGGCGGGTGCTATGTTTTCGGGTATGCCAGCTTACCTGGTAAATATTAATTGGAGCGATGGTATTGTGCTGGGCATGAAAAAAGTATTATCATTTTTTCTACCGCATCCGGTATCGCATATTTTTCTGGCCTTTATCTGCTATTATATTTTGCTGCTTTCATTTCGGGTGCGGCCGTGGTTGGCAATAGGGGGTGCATTAGCATTTGGTTTGTCGAGTTATGTAATTATAGGCTTATCGGCCGGGCATAATGCGCGCATTGGTGCTATTGCTTACATGCCGTTGGTATTGGCTGGTATTCATCTGGCTTTTTCCGGTAAGCGCATTTTAGGGTTTGGTGTTACGGCAGCAGGTTTGGCGCTGCACTTGCGCGAAAATCACTTGCAGATTACCTATTACCTGGTGTTGATTGTAGTGGGTTACGGCCTGATGCAAGTGATAATTGCCATACGCGCAAAGCAGATAGCAGAGTTCTTCAAGACTTTAGCAATTCTTGTCCCGGCTGTAGTAATTGCTGTGGGTACTTTCTTCGGACAATTCTGGTCGATAAGTGAATACACACGCTATTCTATTCGTGGGCCTTCCGAGATTGCGACAAAAACAAATGCTGATGTTTCGGGTTTATCGAAAGAATATGCATTTGCCTATAAGTATGGAGTTTGGGAACCCATGACCTTGTTCCTACCTAATTTTTATGGAGGGAGCAGTCGCCAGTTTTTTGTGCAGGATCAAAACAGCGAATCATACAAAGCACTTGTACAGTCAGCAAATAATGAAACCGCAAATCAGTTAGCCAATTATACCTCGGCCTATTGGGGGCCGCAGGATTTTACAGTTGGTCCGTATTATGCCGGTGTGCTGGTTTGTTTCTTGTTTATATTAGGAATTGTATTCGCGGATAAAAAATATGTGTGGTGGTTGGTACCTTTAAGTGTATTGAGTTTAATGCTGAGTTGGGGCGATAGTTTCTCCACCTTTAATTATTTTATGTTCGATTATTTTCCAGGCTACAATAAATTTCGCTCGGTAAACTTTGCTTTAGTAATCATTTTATTTTCAATGCCTTTGTTGGGATTGATTGGCCTGGAAAAACTTTTAACCGAAGGCTGGAATAAAGTCACTCAAAAAAAGTTAATCTGGCCTTTTGCAATTGTATTAGGTCTTATTTTTATTTTTATTTTTATCGGGAACTTTGGTTCGTATCTTAAACCAGAAGAAAATCAATTACCCGATTGGTTTAAGATTGCTTTGAAGAAAGATCGGATTGCGCTCTTACGTGCAGACGCGTGGCGTGCATTGTGGATGTTTTTGATCTTCTCATTCGGAATTTTTGCCTTGCTCAAAAATTTCCTGAAGCCAGCTATCATTTATGCTGTACTGATTGTTTTAATCTGGGCCGATCTGGCTTTGGTAAATAGTCGTTATTTCACCAAAGACAATTACGTGCGTAAGCGCGATAATATTGTACAAGTTGCAACAGCAGCCGATGAAGTTATTCTGCAAGACAAGGATTATTACCGCGTGTATAATTTACAAGGTGCAATGGCCGAGGCCCGTACTTCGTATTTTCATAATTCGTTGGGTGGGTATCATGGTGCCAAACTCAGGCGCTATCAGGATCTGTATGATTCAGCCATTGCCAAAGACACACAAAAACTATTTGAGGATTTTCAGGCGGGTACACCCAAGTTTGCACAATACCATGTGCTGAATATGCTGAACGCGAAATACTTTACCTACGGGCCTGATCGTGATAACGTAATTCTTAATCCGGCAGCCAATGGCCCGGCTTGGTTTGTGAAAGAAATACTCAAAGCAAACTCACCAGCCGAAGAACTTCGGTTAACAAGCCTTACCAATACCAAAGAAGTTGCTGTGGTTAATGCAAACTTAAAAGTGGAATACGGTCAATCCACTATCGATACCATCGCAAATATTAAATTGGTTGAGCGCACTCCGCCATATTTGAAGTACGAGTCAGAATCAGCTTTAGCTGGGCTGGCCGTATTTTCTGAAATTTATTATCCAAAAGGTTGGCATGCATTTATTGATGGTAATGAAGTGCCATTGCTTCGGGCAAACTACGCGTTGCGTGCGTTGGAAGTGCCTGCAGGTAAACACACTATTGAGTTTAAGTTTGAACCTAAACCTTTTACAATTGGCAACAAAATAACAATGGCTTCCGGGTGGTTGCTATTGTTGGTTGTGCTGGGATCAGTTGGTTGGAGTTTGAAGCGACCAGAGGTTAGCCAAAGACTTGTTTCAGGTTAATAGTCAGTTCTGGATATAGGGTTGACTTTACTTCACCTTCTTGGGAAACGAAAAAAGCTGGCACAGCTGGGCCACTTTCAGGTGTATAGATTTCGATGGTTTTATTTCCGGGATCAACTATCCAATACTCACCTACTTTAAATTTTAAATACAAATCTTTTTTCTGATTACGATCGGTGTAACTGTTGGAAGGTGAAATAATTTCAACAACCACCTCTACAGGTCCTTCAATGCCTCGCTCAGAAATAACATTTTTATTTTGATTAGCGATAAAGATTAAATCCGGTTGAAAAACATTACGACTATCTACATAGAGATCAATTGGTGAAAAGAAAACCTCACCCTTATTGCTCAATAGTTGATCAAATGCCTTAAAAATATTACGGGCAACACGCTGATGCTTGGGGGTTGGGGCTGGACTCATAATTAATTCACCGTTAATCAACTGGCAGGGCATATTGGTTTCTCCTAATAGAAGATAATCTTCAATAGTCCATTCTTTTGTTTTATCGATTGTAAGTGTTCGCATGGCTTACCGTTCGATAAAGATAGTAAATTAAGCGATTGTTTTTTCTGAATCACTCATCCTTCAACACTTTAACCGGATTGGTAAGCGCAGCTTTTACCGAATGATAACTGGTAATCAGTATCGCGATAAGTAATGTGCCAAGGCCTACACCAAAGAATATCCATACCGAAGGTGTAATGCGATAGGCAAAATCCTGCAACCATTGTTCCATCAGCCAATAGGCGATTGGCGCTCCGATTATAAAAGCCATAATCACCAGCATCGTAAAATTTCGGGTAATGAGGGTAAGTATATCCAACACACTAGCACCAGAAACTTTCCGGATCCCGATTTCTTTGGTGCGTTGTTCTAATGTGTAAACAATCATACCCAGTAAACCTAATGCGGCAATTAAAATAGCAAGCGTTGCCATTACAGTAAGAATGCCGCCAAAGCGTTGTTGCGTTTTAAAAGTTTCGGCAAAGGCATCGTCCACAAATTCATATTGCAGGGGCGTATCGCCAGCATGCACTTTCCAGAGCGTACTTAATTCGGCAAATGTTTTATCCCAGCTATCAGTGCCTTGTGGATTAATTCGCAATACAATGTATTTTTTATTGCCCAGGCCAAACAGGTTAGCCGATTTGTTATGGAATACAGCCATGGGTTCTATCGGGCTCTCTAACGACCAGAAATTGAAATCGGCCATAATACCGATCACTTCAAATTTTATTTTGCCTCCTGGTGCTTCAATCTTTTTGCCAATGGCAGTTTCATCTACGGCCCAGCCAATCCTTTTTACAGCCGTTTCGTTTAAGATAACACGTTCAAAGTCGCCACCATTATCGGGAATAAAATTGCGACCGTATTTCATCTTAATACTCATAGTGGGAATGAAGGCTTCATCGCCACTGGTATAGTTAAGGGCAAACGTTTGGCTGTTCATGCCATCGGCACTAAACTTATCGCCACCCCATACACGTGGTGGTACCGAAGTACAAACACTCGCATTTATAACACCACTTACCTGTTCAGTCGCTTTTACAAGAGTTTCCGGATCTTTAACCAGGTTTACATGGTTCAACACCAGTAAGTTTTCTTTATCGAAGCCAAGTTCTTTTTCAGTTACATAATTCAATTGCTGAAACACAATAGCCGTACACGCCACTAGTATAATTGATACACTGAATTGAAATACAACCAATCCATTACGAAATGCTTTACCCTTGGTACCGGCTTTCAGTTTTCCTTTCATGCCTTCCACCGGATGAAATCCCGTAAGGAAATAAGTGGGATAACTGCTGGCCACAATAGCCATAATAACCACAAGCGCAGCAATGGAAAGTCCCAGTCCGCCATCGCTAAACAGATTGAAAGAAATCTGTTGACCGGTTAGCATGTTAAATGCAGGCATGGCCAACTGAATAAGTGCGAGCGCAGTAACCAGAGCTATGCCACAAAAGGCGAGTGCTTCCAGAAAATAGTTAAGACTTAATTCTTTTCGGCCTAAGCCCAATATTTTTCGAATGCTTGCTTCTTTAACTCTGCGCGTAAACTGAGCTGTAGATAGATTCATAAAGTTGATGCACGCCAGCAGCAGAATAAAAACGGCAATGCCCATCATGGCATATACCATCTTTTTATTGCCGGGTTCATTCAACCGATTATAAACTACTTGTTCAGGTAAATGAATGCTTAACATCGGTTGCAGAAACAAATCCCACTTCTTTCCGGATTTGATGTATTCATCATACGAAACGTTCATAATACGCTGTAGCGTTTCTTCTGCATACTTGCGTGGAATAGTGGCCAGCTTGGTTTGTGTGTTTGCAAAATCAGTTCCTTCGCGCAAGCGCACATAGGTTTCAAGTTGGGTAAACACCCAGCTCCAATGTAATCGGGCAATGGTTGGAAAGCTGCTCATGGATAGCAACACATCAAACTCGATGTAAGAATTATCGGGTGTATCTTTTGCTATGCCAGTAACTTCATAGGTTTGTTGATTATCGAACGTACCCAATCGCACTAATTTGCCGATTGGATTCTCATCACCAAAATATTTTTTGGCTGTGGATTCGCTCATCACCATAGTATTGGCTTGCTTCAATACGTGGTTTGGTTCGCCATGAATTAACGGAAAGTTGAACAGGGCAAAAAAGTTAGTGTCGGCAGCCAGAATTTTATCTTCTTCAAATACCAGTACTTCGCCTTTGGCATTGGTATAACTGATAATAAAATTGCCTGGTGTGTGGATGCTGGTTAGCAACTCGGCCTCCGGAAGTTCTGCCCGCAGGGCGGTGGCCACACCTGGCCCGGTAGATGAAAACTGATTGTTGTCGTTCTCGCCCCAGATAAAAGTTTGATTAATCCGGTAAATGCGTTCGGCATGGTTGTGAAAGCTGTCGTAGCTTATTTCGTGCCGCACATACAGGTAAATCAGTACCGCGCTGGAAATACTTACGGTTAAGCCAAGCAGGTTAATAATACTAAAAAGTTTTTGGCGGCTTAGACTGCGAAGAAAGAGCACCACGTAATTGCGGATCATAGGTTGGTATTTGTTGCATACAGATTCAAAGGCTATACCAGCACCTAATTGATTGAATTTATACGGGTTACGAACTTTTGATTTTCTACTGTGTCCACTTCGGTTATGCAACCGTCCGCCAGCGGGCGGGCTAAAAGGCTTACAAGTGTTAATCAAAAGACGGGTTAAGGGTTGCAGCCATTTAAAAAATAATAACCGGTAGTTAAGCCACCAGTGTTGCTACTTTCAAAAAAGAACCTGATTTTTATTCAGAAAACCGTTGCGGAAGGCAGCGGGGTAAGTTCATATCATTCACTTAAACCTATACCTCGTTCATGGAACTTAATGACTACATCGTTTTTGTTATTTATTTTATAATCGTTGCAGGGTATGGGTACTGGATTTATCAACGAAAAAAGAAAGTTACTGCTGATTCCAAAGATTTCTTTCTGGCCGAAGGCTCCCTTACCTGGTGGGCCATTGGTGCCTCGCTGATTGCCTCCAACATCTCGGCCGAGCAGATGATCGGTATGTCGGGAAATGGATTTAGTATGGGGCTTGCCATTGCTACTTACGAGTGGATGGCTGCGGCAACCTTAATTGTTGTAGGGGTATTTTTCCTTCCTATTTACCTGAAGAATAAGATTTACACCATGCCTCAGTTTTTGAGACAGCGGTACAATCCGCAGGTGGCCAACATCATGGCTATCTTTTGGTTATCGCTTTATATTATTGTAAACCTTACTTCCATTTTGTTTTTAGGGGCCTTGGCAATCAGCACAGTATCAGGTATCAACTTTACGTTGGCCATGTTGTTTCTGGCGGGATTTGCCATCATCATTACGCTTGGCGGGATGAAGGTGATTGGTTACACCGATGTAATCCAGGTTTTCTTCCTGATACTCGGTGGTTTGGCTACAACTTACCTGGCGCTTAACCTCGTGTCGGAGCAATTTGGAACTACCGGTGTATGGAACGGACTTTCATTGCTTACAGAAAAAGCATCCGACCATTTTGACATGGTATTTACACAAGAGAATCCAAACTTCATCAGTTTGCCTGGTATTACGATTATGTTGGGTGGGATGTGGATTGTTAACCTGAACTATTGGGGCTGTAATCAATACATTACCCAACGAGCATTGGGTGCTGATTTAAATACTGCGCGCAACGGACTTTTGTTTGCAGCTTATCTAAAAATGTTAATGCCTGTAATTGTGGTACTACCGGGTATAGCAGCTTACGTACTTTGGAAAAATGGAATGTTTCAAACTGAAATGCTGAAAGATGGTGAGTTAATGCAGGATAATGCGTACCCGGTATTGCTTAACCTTTTACCGGCTGGTTTGAAAGGTCTTTCGTTTGCAGCACTTACCGCTGCGGTGGTGGCTTCACTTGCCGGAAAAGCCAATAGTATCTCTACCATTTTTACGTTGGATATTTATAAGAACACAATCAACAAAAATGCTTCAGAGAAAAATCTGGTTTGGGTTGGTCGGATTGCCGTAGTGGTTTCAATGATCTTAGCTTTAATCATCGCGCCCTTTTTGGGAATTGATAAGAAAGGTGGTTTTGAATTTATTCAGGAGTACACCGGCTTTGTTTCGCCTGGTATTTTTGCCATGTTTATTTTCGGGTTCTTCTGGAAACGCACGACATCTGCGGCAGCCATGTTTGCTATTATTGGTGGATTTATCTGTTCTGTAATCTTTAAAATTTTGCCCGATTATGTGGATGTTTCATTCTTGCAACCAATTGGTTTTGCGGCACTAAACCCGGCTACTGGTATTGTTGAAATTCCTTTTCTGGATAGAATGGGCTTTGTGTTTGTGATCTGTGTAATCGGAATGATCCTGATTAGTTTAGCAACACCGGCACATAAGCGGCCAACCAATACACTTGAGGTGGATGTAAAAATGTTTAAGACTTCGCCAGGTTTTGCGATCGGTGCCATAATTGTATTGATTGCCCTTGCAGTATTGTATTATACGTTCTGGTAGATCAGGTTTTAATTGGAGTTTGTTAATTTTCGCGAATTATTCATTCATCATCAACTGTATTAAAAATGATAAATATTTATTTATCTGAGGCACATCGCAAAAATTCAGAAGCGGCAATAAAGCAAATCCAAGTATGGAAGAAATCTCCAACCGATTACGAGAAATTGTTGAAGCAAATGAGGGAAAACGCAAAGGACAAAAACTATCTCAACATGAACAGCGTGAAATAGAAAATTCTTACGTTCTTGATTTTGCTAAAGCGAATAATCTGTGGGTAGATGACATCTATTCACTTGGCAATCCAACAGGATTAAAGGGTAACGAGAGTACAATTTTGGTAGATCCTTCACTTAATTTTGTTATTAAGGTTAACGACCTTTCCAATGTAAAGTTTTTGATTTCAAACCTGCTAAATCAAGTCAAAGCTCATAATCAATTGTTTCCCGAGACTCAATATGATTTGGTTGGCTTTACTGGATTTGATAATGGAAAAAAAAGGGCGCCTTACATTGAAGTGATTTTAAGACAGGATTTAGTCAAAGAAGCTATACAAGCCAGTACACAAGAGATAATAGACTTTATGGAGTCGTTAAATTTTGTAAGAATCACCGATACTAGTTTTTCAAACAGCGAATACACTGTATCTGATTTATACCCCAGAAACGTTTTAAAAGATAATAATGGTGTTATCTACGTAGTAGATAATATTATTTTAAAGCATTAATCTTACCACGTTGAACCGCATCGATCGTCTTACTGCTATTCTCATTCACTTGCAAACCAAACGCGTGGTGAAGGCTGAAGAGATTGCCGAGCGTTTTGGTATGAGTCTGCGCACGGTTTACCGCGATGTAAAAGCGTTGATGGAAGCTGGAGTGCCAATTGGTTCAGAAGCTGGTAAAGGTTATTTTATTGTGGATGGGTTTCACCTGCCTCCGGTTATGTTTACACAGGACGAAGCCAACTCCATGATTCTGGCTGGTAAATTAGTAGAGCAGATTGCCGATAAATCGGTGCGCCAGGCTTTTAGCTCCGCACTCTACAAAATTAAATCGGTGTTGAGCGATGATGATAAAGACGGTGTTGAAAATTTGGATTCCAACATTCAGGTTTATTTCCGCGGTCGTACCAATCAAAATACAGATCATGCATTTCCAGATCATTTTATGACGGAGATTCAGCGGGCCGTGGCTCGTAAACAAGTATTAAAGCTCGACTATGTAAATCAGGCCGGTGAAGTGTCGCAACGGTTGGTGGAGCCAGCCGGTATTTTCTTTTACAGTTTGGCTTGGCACCTGATTGGTTGGTGCCGCCTGCGCAATGGCTATCGCGATTTCCGGTCCGACCGGATTAAGAATCTGACTAATACGGGCGAAGTATTTGCCGAGCGAAACACCGTTTCACTCAAAGAATACTTTAAAGCTATATATGCTGCCAATGAAAACCTGGCACCAGCCGTAGTCATTTTTGATAAAAAGGCTTTGAATGGCCGATCGTTGAGTTCAACTACTACACAAACCGATTTGGGTGATCGTATCCGGGCCGAGTTTGTAATGGATAATATCGATTTTATTGCCCGCTGGTTGTTGATGTATGGCAAAGGGGTGCAAATAGAATCACCCGATAGTTTACGCGAACGCGTGGCCGAATTAGCGGAAGAGTTATATGGGCATTACGCTCAAAAGGTTAATTCTTAATCCCTCCTGACATACTGCTGTCAGTAAATTCAAAAAAACTAAAATTTCTTTTTTCTGGTGACATAGGGTTGTCATTCGAGCAAGGTTGATTAGCATAAAAATTAATTGCCATGCAAACATCAGCACCTATTGTTAAAACCATCAAGCCCATCAGTTTTTTATTTTATCGCACCGAAACAACAGTAGATAAACTGAATACCTTGTTTTGGGTAGCTCCTGAACTTTTCAGGGAAGCGGTACTCAGCAAGCTAACGATTACTGGTCCGGTTCATTGGCATTACATCGGCTTTACCGATTTGGCCAAGCCGTTTACATTGGAAATTGCCTTGCCGGTAGGAGAGGTGTTGGCCGATTACGATGGTCGGCTTCATTTTAAACGCACCAGTGAATTCAAATGCCTTACAGCTACTCATGAGGGCAACTGGCTGGAGATTCCTATGAGTTATCAAAAGTTGATGCAGGTTGCAGATGAGCAAAAGTTACAACCGGTGGGAGTCAATCGTGAGTTGTATGTAAATGTGGACTTTAATTTTCCGGAGGCCAACACCACAGAAATTCAGATGGGAATACAATGAGTCGCACACGGTTATGCATCTTATTGGCTGGATTTATAATTGCACTATTATCGTTGTACATAATACTATTTGGTTATGGAAGTTTTAGTTTTTAAAACATCGGTTCAATCGCCAGAGAGCGTTCATAAGCTAACACCTGTGCTAAATACGTTGGCCGGATTTAATAAATGGAATTTTGCATTGGATGATTGTGATCGCATTCTGCGTATTATTTCGCCAACGGTGAAAGCACAGGAAGCGATTCAGGTGCTCGCCAAAAATGGTTTTGATTGTGAGGAGTTAGAATAAACATTAAAAGGCAGATTATGAGAAAAGTAATTTTAGGACTAGCCGTAAGTTTGGATGGTTTTATCGAAGGCCCCAACGGAGAATATGATTGGTGCTTCACCGATCAGGATTATGGACTAACCGAATTTTCAAAAGGCATCGATGCATTGGCAATGGGGCGTAAAACCTATGACATGATGAAGGGCTACGATGGCCCTAATTCGTGGAGTCATGCGCGTACGTATGTTTTTTCAAATACACTGTCAGCTACCGCGAGTGTTGAAGTACTGAAAGGAGATTTACCAACGGTAATGAATCAACTAAAACAAGTTGAAGGTAAAAATATCTGGTTGTTTGGTGGAGCCGACCTTACCACTCAATTTATCAATCATAATCTGATTGATGAATACTGGCTTTCGGTGCATCCCATCATTCTGGGTTCGGGCAAACCTTTATTTCACGATATTTTCGAAAGAAAGCAACTTAAACTCACGGAGAGTAAAGCGTATAATACCGGGCTTGTTTCTTTGAAGTATGCACCGCAAAATTTATGATCTTTAGCTTGTGTTGATAATAAACTAAAGTTATGGTAAAAACGTCCGGAATGATTAAACAATCGCCACCGAAAAAATCCTGGGCCGACAGAATGGATCAGGATCATTCAGTTGTTAAAAAATTAGACAAAGATTTTGCCGATATGAAAGCGGGAAGCTTGATGTACATCTCTAATCCCAAAACAATTGACGCCTACGTTCGCAACATTCCAAAAGGAAAATCCACAGATCTAAAAACGATGCGTAATGATCTGGCCATTGAACATCATGCCGATGTTACCTGCCCGGTAACTACCGGAATTTTTCTGCGTATTGTAGCAGAGGCAGCCCATGAACAATTTGAACAAGGAAAGTCAATAGGAAGAATCACTCCTTTCTGGCGCGTGATTGATTCCAAAATGCCCTTGGCGAAGAAATTAACCTTTGGAACTCAACTTATCCGCGAACAGCGGAAGAAAGAAAAACTGGAATCGGATTCAAACCCATAGAACATTATTTTCAGTCAGAGCAGAAGCTATGGGCTGATTTTGACTTTGTGAAATTTCCGTTAGGAATTTAAATTATGCATACTTTAGGGTATGCTTCGCTTCATCCCCCTTTTATTTATTACCGCATGTATGAGTAAGCAACCGAATCTAACTTATGCCGATGGCAGTGCTAACCGGTACGAAATTTCTACCCGAGAACTCCGGTATCTTCCAATAAAGCCAGAAGAAAGTTCTACCGGTACATACAGCGGAGGCCAGCCAGCACAGGTAGGCTTAAATGAGGAGCAGTACAACCGGTTAAGAAGCCTATTTGAAATGGCGATAGCACAGCCCGATCAACAAATTCCTGATCGGATTAAAACCAGCGGGCTGGTTGTGGTGGGTAATAAGCAGGCGAATTTAAAGCCGGGGTCGGCTTTGATGCTTGAAATAGAATCCGCGCTTCAGAATCTTTTGGGGAGGTAAGCGTAACCTTAACTCCTGAATAAAAAAAACCTCCCGAAAGGAGGCTTTTTTTGTGGGCCCAGCTGGGCACGATCCAGCGACCCCTTGATTATGAGTCAAGTGCTCTAACCAGCTGAGCTATGGGCCCTTAAAACTTCAAAACCACATCTGGTTCTATTGTAGTAATTTGAGAGCGCAATTTTACATATTTGAGCGTTAATACCCAAAGTATTTGAAAGCAGGAATTAAAAACATCATTTTCGATTTGGGCGGGGTAATTTTAAACCTTGCCGTTGAAAACACCCATCGCGAATTTGCGCGCCTCAGCGGATTACCTCTTGAGGAGATTAAAGACCGAGTGCATCACGGTAAGTATTTTCATGCGTATGAACGGGGCCTGATTTCGGATGCCGAATTCCGCAATCACCTGCGGCAATCTTTGCAACTTCAAATTTCAGATACTGAATTGGATAAAGCATGGAATGCCATGTTGCTGGATATTCCCACCGAGCGGTTTACGTTGTTGGAACAACTCAAACAAACTCATCGGGTGTTTTTGCTTAGCAATACCAACGAGATTCACCGGCAATTTTTTAACAATATTGTATTGCAAACTTCGGGTAAACTTAGCATCGATTATTATTTTCACTATGCTTATTTTTCGCATGTGCTTAAGCTTAGTAAGCCCGATGTAGCCATTTATAAATATGTGCTGAACGAACAAAACCTATTGCCACACGAAACTGTTTTTCTGGACGATAATGCAGATAATATTGCAGGTGCGGCAATGGCCGGACTTCAGACATTTCATGTGCAGCACCCTAACCAGATTTTTGATTTTTTTGCATGAATCCAAAACTCAAGACAGTTCTTATTCATAGTTCGCTGTTTATTGTAACCTTTATTACCACCACATTGGCGGGTGCCGAGTGGACTAACGGTAAGTCGATATTAGCTGGTGGATATACGTGGCAGGATTTTACGGGTGGGTTACCCTACTCGCTTACTTTTTTGGGTGTGCTTACCGTGCACGAGTTTGGCCATTACTTCACAGCCATGTATCACCGTGTGCGGTCTTCGTTACCGTATTTTATTCCATTGCCACCCATTCCTTTAATGCTGGGAACATTGGGTGCTTTAATCCGCTTACGGCAGCGGGTTAAAACAAACACCCAGAGTTTTGATATTGGTATTGCCGGACCGTTGGCAGGTTTTGTAATAGCTTTTGGTTTGTTGTGGTATGGCTTTACACATCTGCCACCACCCGAGTATATTTTTACAATTCATCCGGAGTATGAACAATTTGGGTTGGACTATGCCAACCATGTATATAACACCGGCTTTTATGAACAAGGTGGTTTAATTACCATTACTGGAAAAAATTTACTTTTTCTATTCTTCGAAAAATTTGTGGCCGATCCGGCACGTATTCCCAACATGTACGAGTTGGTGCATTATCCGTTTTTGTTTGCCGGGTTTTTATCACTTGTATTTACAGCTATCAATCTTCTTCCCATCGGGCAATTAGATGGTGGCCATGTGTTGTATGGATTGGTGGGTTACAAATGGCATAAACGTATTGCATCGGTAATTTTTATTGCGTTTCTGTTTTATGCCGGGTTGGGTTATATCCATCCCAAATCAGGTTGGGACGTATTGTGGTATGAAATTCCGCTTTTTATTGGTTTTATGTTTTTAGCACTGGAAGGATTGCAACTTTCTACTCGTGATCGGTGGATGTATGCCGTACTTATATTTACCATTCAATATGCATTGGTTTCATTCTTCCCCATGATAAAAGGGTATCCGGGTTGGTTGTTATTTGCGTTTCTGATTGGAAAATTTGTAAAGGTGGCGCATCCACCATCTGAAGTTGAAGAACCGCTTACACCTATGCGTGTTGTGTTGGGAATAATTGCGTTTTTGATTTTTATACTGTGCTTTACACCCCAGCCGCTTGAATTGTTGATCATTGAGCCTACGAATGAAGCTGCACAAACAGCCTGGTTTACCGAACTATAATTTTTTGCGTAAATAGTTGGTTACCTTGCCGCGCACGCAACACGTAGATACCGGCAACCGGATTTAAAAATGAAATCCTTGTTTTGTCAAAAGAAGTTTCAGTTTGAATTGGTACCGGTTGGCCGGTAAGATCCAACACCTGAATTTGCTGCAAACCAGCATGTAAATAAAATACACCCGCATTGGGGTTGGGATAAACGAAATCCTTCTTATTCTCGATACCCGTAACAGGGTCTTCATTGTTATTGCCGTTACCTTTTCCAAACACGGGGCGCATCATTAAACTTCCGGCCAGGTTATCGGGCTGCCAGGCTCCATCCAGGTTTACGAAAATTTTATCAGCCACAACTGTATTTTTATCCAACCCAATAGCAATAAGTGCTGATGTAATCTGGCGCCAGCCTACATGAAAATAATCGCGCACAGTAATAGGCTCAGGTAATTTTACACGCCAGAATTTATTAAAGGAATTGCGTTGAATTGTAACTGTTCCGGAATAAAGTATGTCGGCTATATTGTTTGAAAGATTTTTCCAGATTTGAAGTTGAATACTCTGACTGGATTCATCGCCAAAGCGGGGAAAATATAAATCAACCGCTACGATTGTATCCGCTTCATCGGTAAGCATATCAAACCGATACGCTACTTGTGCACCAGCCTTATTTAAACCTGCACCGTATTCGGCTTCACCATCATCGTATGCATAGTAGTTGGAGAGGGCAAAAGTGGCACTGGTACTATCATTAGACCGAAAGCTTATCGGACTGAAAACTCCGGCATCATAATCGGCCTCGGGTGTAGGTTTGGCTATGTCATCGCCCGAATCCACAATTACTTTTAGCCTTAAGAATATGGAGTCTGCTGTTGCATCTAATGAAGCTGCGGCAGGCAAAGTTTGTAATGTTATTGGCGAGAAGGTTTGATATGAAAGGGCATTTGAAACCTCCGCATCAGTATCTAAGGTTAAATTATTAATAACCGGTGGAAGCTCTTCTTTGTACGATGTAACTTTTACTTCAGAGGAATAATCCACGGGCTGACCTGATGGCGGTACCTGATCGGTGCGCAAAGTGGTAAGGGTAAGGATCGGCTGCTTGAGTATAGTGGCAGGGTCATTAAAAAAATGTTTAATAGGTACTGCACGATAATTCTGAAAGAGTGAAGTAAGTGGTTGCGAAATCGTACGATCTGGAAATAATGGAAAAACAGGAGCAATCTGTGCTTTTCCATTATTCACATACACATAATCTACATGCCACGTATCATACGGGCCTGATAACCGGGCGAAGTTTTGAAACCGAAACTGAAACGCATCGTGAAAGTAAGCATCGCCTGCAATGGGTATTGTTACGCGCACAAATTCATCGGCAGCTAATGTACCATCATTTTCAATGGCCCATACTTGCGTCCATATACCGGCATTATTCTTAAAGTGTAAGCTTAGTATATCTCCGGCATCGGGTGCCTCTCCTCGTCCTTTAAATTGATAAAAGAATGTTATGGCCACATTGGTGCGGTTGGTACTGGCTACTTCATCCAAACGCAAAGGTGCCGATACCATTTTGTCGGCAAAACCTTTGGCCAATATGTCGTTCACACTATAAGGTCGGCCCAGGCTATCCAGCCCATCGAATGTGGCTACGTTTAAAGATGGCGGGTTAATACCCAAGCCTGAGTTAATCCATACCGAGTTTGCATATTGCCATAAATTGGGGTTAGCTACTCCGGTTTTTATGGTCGCAAAGTCATCCCAGAAAGGAAGTGATAACGGTGTAATGTCTTGCGTTCTCGCCTGCGCGGATTTTAGTTTGGTTGGTTCTTTCAGAATTGGTGTTAACACCAGTTGACCATTGGCAGTGGCGGTAAGGGTAATCAATGCAAAAAGGGCGAAATGCCTCACGTTACTAAATTGAATCTAATAATTCTTTACCTGTTGATAAGTTAACTATTCAAGATTATCCTCTGTTTCATCACTTTCCTCTTCAGATTCTGAGTAGCCTTTTGGGCCAATCCAAAGATCAACCGGATCACCTACGCGAACGGAATCGCCAGCGGCCGGATATTGCTTGAAAACGAAAATGTCAATGCCGGTAGTATCTACCGTGGCGGGGATTTGCACACTACCCAGGTGCAGGTTCCAACCCATTAATTTAAATTTAGCTGTCTCAAAAGCATCGCCAACCAAATTGCCAATGGTAAAATCAGCCGGGCCATTACCATCGCCCACAACCAAATCAATAACCGACCCTTTGGTTATGCGTGTGCCGGGTTTAATCTCCTGGCCGTCCATTCTAACTTCCAATACCAGGTTGCGAAACGGGCTGGGTTTGTAAAATATTTTGCCCCGCTTTAGCTCAAGACTTTTTAATACCACTTCTGCATTAACCAACGACCTTACTTCAAGTTCAGGTAGTGGAAGCGAAGGTGGTAATACCCTGTTTAGCGATACATAAACAACCCGGTTTTGTTTTACCAACGAACCCGGCTGCGGAAATTGACGAAGCACGGCAAGCGGTGGATGTTCGGCTGAATAGGAGGAGTCGTTTACGGCAAACCGAAGTTCATGCCTGGTTAAGAAGGCTTCCAGTTCATCAATATGTATGCCGGTAACATCGGGTACGGTAATAGATTCGCCATGGTTGGTAACTGCCGGCAGATAAATATAAAAATACAACACGCCTGTAAGCAGCAGAATACCCAGCGGAAGAACAAGTGATAGCAGTAACCCACCCACTGTACCTCGTTTTAATAATTGCTTAACCTTCATTTTAAAATTTTAATGCCGATTGAAAATTCCGATCCACACGTTTTGACTTAGCATAACGTGTAAGCGCCAGATCAGCTAATTTACTAATCAAATCTGTAAAAGAAATACCACGCTCTTTCCACATCATAGGAAACATGCTGGAGTTGGTGAAACCAGGAATTGTATTGATTTCGTTTACATAAACTTTACCATCGGGTGTAAGAAATAAATCCACACGCGAAAAATCTTCGCAGTTCAAGGCCTGGTATGCTTTAATTGAAACTTGGCGGATGCGCTCTGCTATGGTAGTGTCCAGCTTGGCAGGCACCTCAATTGCTACAGCATCCCCATCCACATACTTGGCATCGAACGTATAAAACTCATAGTGCTTGCTGATGATGATTTCACCCGGTAAAGAAGCTTCCGCAGGATCGTTACCCAATATGGCACATTCTATTTCTCTACCGGCAATAAACTCTTCAAAGAGAATACAGTCATCATACTGATACGAGTCTTTTACAGCCGTTTCAAAATCAGCTTTCGTTTTTACTTTCGATACCCCTACCGATGAGCCGAGGTTGGAAGCCTTAACCATAAAAGGCAAGCCTATTTCACATACAATTTCTTCAAACGAATATTGCTTTGAATCTGAAAAATAAGAAACCAGAAATCTGTTTACCGGTAACCCGGCCTCTTTCAGCAAACGTTTGGCTACCAGTTTGCTCATCGACATAGCCGAACCACCCACACCCGTTCCAACCATGGGCATATCCATCGCCTTTAGCAAACCTTGTATGCTGCCATCTTCACCATCGGTTCCATGCAGCACCGGAAATACAAGGTCAACCGAAAATGATTGGCCGGTTGAAGTTGTAAATGCACGTGCAGCAGGGTTAAGCTTTAACGTAAGCGGCTCACCTTTTTCAATTTCTTTATTTACACCTTCCGTTTTGTACCACGCTCCATTAAGTGCAATGCCAATGGGAATAGGTTCAAAGCGGTTTTTATCAATGTATTGAAAAATATTGCGCGCTGAATTGATGGATACACCGTGCTCTACCGAACGGCCTCCGTACAAAATGGCAATACGTATTTTACTCATGTTAAATCAAAAACTCAAAGATGTTTAAATTACTTTAGGTTGACAACCTTTATGGGGCGTCTTGCTTTTTCTGAGTAGCATGGTAACTAAACTCCTTTACCGATTACTTAACCATACGCGCTCGGCACCAAGCAGATTTCCGGCCTGCACCTGCACAATGTAAATTCCAGAGCCCTGGTTAAGTGTTACCTCATACGTTTGGTTAAGCACCTCACTCAGGTGGTTGGAAAGCACTAATTGCCCCACAGCATTGTAAATGCGTAGCAAGGCATTTGATTTTTCGGCAAGGTTAAAGGTTACAAACACTTGTGTACCGGACCCATACACTTTAAAGGCATCGTCAATGTTAAGAGGTGTAATATTATCGCTAATAAAAAATTCAATATTGTCGATAAACAAATTATTACCGTTATCTGCTGTAGCTACAAATGCAAGCCGTGTTTGAGTATTGCCAACGAGGGCATTTAAAATTATCGATTCCCGGTTCCAGTCTCCATTTGCAGATGGAATCCAATTGGTAGTTGACGCAACACTGGATAAGGATTCACCGGCCTGATCGTACAAAGTAATCGGATAGGTTTGACCGCAATCGGTAGAGGCTAACACACGCAGACGCTCGTTGCCGTTATTTTGTGTGGCATAACTTACATCAAAAAATACACTGGCTTTATTGGTGCGCGAAAAATCCAAAACCGGTGTAGCAAGCCAGGTTTCTTCGCCCCGGTTTGGGTTGGTAAATGCCTGGTATGCAAGTGAGCTTACTTTATTGGTTGCCAACGAACTCCATACATCGGCCTGGCCCTGGCTTATTACCGACCAGTCGTCAAATGCGCCATCAAAATTTTCGCGTAGCGGAATGGTTTGCTGGCGGTTGTTGATAATGGAATGGAGCGAAACAACATTGTTATCAGGGGTAGAATCAAATAACCCATTTGGATCGGTTACAGTTAGGGTAAGAGAATTGTGACCAGTAGTATAAGGTAATGCAGCCAGTGTAAAGGTGGCTTCGCCTCCCGGGTTTATGTTTTGATTGCTAAATGCTTGGGTTGCTAATACGATTCCATTTAGTTGAGGTTGTACGTTAAACGATTGTATTGTAACCGAGCCCATGTTTTTTACCCGAATAACCGGGGCTGGTTGCGCCACACAGGTAACAGGCCCCGGGCTTTCAATAGCAAGCAGTGCAATATCGGTTGAATTGTCAGTAGAAATGGTAATATTATCGATGTAAACGTTGTTGCCGTATGCATTCGTTACTTCAAATGCAACCTGAATTTTATTTCCAATAAAATCTTGTAACGAAACAGTTGTGTTTTGCCACTGTGCACTGTTGGCCGGTACAAACGAAGAAGTAGTGGCAGGAGCAGTGGCCAGTGCACTTCCTTCTAAGTTTAATACTTCGGTAAATGTGTTCGTAAAATCGCAGGTAGTTGAAACCAAAACCCGAAGCCGCTCCGGATAAGAAGCACTGAACAAGGCATAGGCCCGGTCGAACCGCAGGTAGGCTGTTGAAGCAGTAGTTAAATCAAGCATGGGCGTAATCAGCCTGTCAATGGCTCCTTCAATTTCATAATCGTAGCAATTTACGTACATGGCGTTGCCATTAGTTGGGGTGTTGCGCAAACTCCATTGCACGCCACCATCGGGGTTATAAATTTTCCAGTTCGATGGAATGGAGTTAAACACCTCTGCTAACGGAAGTGTAGCATTAACAGGCACAGTGGTGCTAACGGTGCGTAAACTATTATCGGGCCGTTGATCGGTAACACCATTAACCAACAATACCTCAAACGCATAATTTACGGTACCTGAGTTTTGGGTTAGCGGGTTAAAAGTGAAAGTAGTGGTGGCGAGATTAACCAGGTTAGGCGTAAAGTCTTTTGTTTCTACTACAGTATTATTCACTTTTAGTTGAACCCGTGCCGTTATTACCGTGCTGGTACCAATGTTTTGTACGGTAAGCATTGGGGTGAATACACCTCCGCAAAACCCTGGTGCAGGTGCGTTTAGTTGTGTAATGGCAAGATCGTTTGCCAATGGTGGCGGGTCGTTGGCTCCATTGGAATTTAATAAACTAAATCTGCGCGGGCTGTTCTCTACTACAACCGTCATGCGGGCTACCTGGCCTTGTGTGTAGAGGTTCATACACGCATCATCGGTATAGTCCATGTAATTCATGTACATGTCGTTGCTGCTACAGGAGTTGCGGGTACCGGTGGGGCATTGACCTACATAATTTCCACCCTGATTGGGTGTATCGTCCACATAATCGGTACCGGTGCATGCCGAGCCATCATCGCCCCAAATGTGCTTAAGTCCAAAGAAGTGCCCCACTTCGTGCGTGCAGGTACGGCCGCGGTTGTATTTGGTATCGAGGTTAAAGGTGCCAAGTCCTTCAAAGTTCGATCCGAATACGGAGTAATCAATTACTACACCATCGGTAAGCCTGTCGTTAGATGAATCTTCTAATCCCGGCAGGGAAGAAATCGGAAACTGGGCAAAGCCGAGATAGGAAGGAATGTTAATAACCCAGATGTTGAGGTAATCTTCGGCTGGCCAATAACTCAATGCTTTGAATGTTGCGTTGTCGTTTATTGTCCAAACCGTTTTAGTTCCTTGCACCCGGTTAATTCCGTTGGTGGGTGCTCCGAATGGATCTTGCTTTGCCAACACGAATTCAATATCAAAACTACCGGCTACGGATTGAAACTCAACCGGTGTATTGGCTGCATCTGAGTTTAATCGCTGATAGTCTTTGTTCATGGCATTGATCTGCGAAAGCACCTGATTGTTGGAGATATTGGTTCCGGTACCAATAGGCTCGCCATTGTGTATAATGTGCACCACCACCGGAATAGTATAACTTGTCTGTGTGCCGTGTGTGCGTTGATTTTCGAAGCGTTTGGTGGTAAGCTTCTGCTGCATCCAGTTTTCGAACTGGGTGTTACGCTCGCGGTTAGGATTTAGTTGAAGTTGAAGAGTTTCGTATTTAGTGGTACCGCATCGCTCCAAGAGGGGTGGACGAGAAGTTTGAGCGGCACCGGCAAAGGAGGTTAACAAAAAAAAGAACACCAGACCTCTTGTAAACATTACCTTTAAAATTGTTCAGTATTAATCTCAGGCAGCAGCCGCTGAGTAACCGCGTATCAGGCCGTGGTAAGGTTAACAACCTCTATAATTTTTATTTCGGGAACAGCGCGCTTAATCGCTTCTTCCACACCGGCTTTAAAGGTCATGGTACTCATGGGGCAATTGCCGCAAGCTCCAACGAATTCCAGCTTCAGGATATTATCCGTATCTAAATCTAAAATGCGCACGTTGCCGCCATCGGCCTCCAAGTAAGGGCGAATGCCATCTAAGGCAGATTCAACCCGGTTAGTAATTTCTTCTTTCGTCACGCGATGTGTTAGGTTGATGGTTAAACAGTAAGCTCAACTCGTTTGGTTTCGGCAAAGGTAGCATTTCTTATGGCAACCTGTCGCGCTACGTTTTCGGCTATCGTTTTGAAGGTTTCTCCCAGTACGCCTTCCTTCATTACGGCAGGCAGGCCGCTGTCTCCGCTTTCGCGGATGCTTTGCACGAGGGGCACCTGGCCTAATAGCGGTACGTTGTATTTTTCAGCCAGATTTTTTCCACCATCCTTACCGAAGATATGATATTTATTATCGGGTAATTCTTCGGGTGTAAACCACGCCATGTTTTCGACTACACCTAAAACGGGCACATTAATTTGTGGCTGCTTAAACATCGCCAATCCTTTGGTGGCATCGGCCAATGCAACTTTTTGAGGGGTAGTAACAATTACTGCTCCGGTAACGGGCACTGATTGTACCAAAGTAAGGTGTATATCGCTGGTGCCAGGCGGCAAGTCAATCAGCAGATAATCTAATTCGCCCCAGATTACATCGCCAATAAATTGCTTGAGTGCTGCCGAAGCCATAGGCCCCCGCCATACAATAGCACTATCGGCAGGTGTAAGAAACCCAATTGAAACCAACTTTACTCCGTACTGTTCCAACGGCAAAATGTAATTTTTACCATCTATTACTTTTACTTCCGGCTGCTCGCGTTCGCAATTAAACATTACGGGCATGGAGGGGCCGTAAATATCGGCATCGATAAGCCCCACACGGGCACCGGCTTGTGCCAACGCCACCGCCAGGTTGCTGGTAACAGTTGATTTGCCTACACCTCCTTTACCAGAAGCTATGGCAATAATGTTCTTCACTTTTGGAAGGGTAGGTGCATTGCCACGACCAGATGTTACCGATGAAGTCATGTTGATAATCAGCTTGGTATCTTCACCAATAACAGCCTGCACAGCATTTTCACAATCCTGCCGGATTTTTTCTTTTAACGGGCAGGCCGGTGTGGTAAGTACTACCGTAAATTCAACCACATCTTCTTTTACAATAACATCCTTCACCATACCCAGCGTAACCAGGTCTTTTTTCAGGTCGGGGTCGTTAACAGTGCTCAGTGCTTTTAAAATATCTTCTGTAGTAACCTTCATTCTAAATCGGTTTCGGTAAAAACAACTTCAGCCAACCAACAGTTCGGTAGCTTGTATAATTTCCCTTAAAACCTCAAAATTACAGATGCCCGTTGCGCTTTCATAGCGATTTTCGAAAAATGCCCCGGCTTAATTCTGTAAGTCTATCTGCAAAGTAGTTTAGTACTTATATTTGCGGTTCACTTTTTACCAAATGGAAGAACTTGCGCATTTAAATTCGCTCAGTGCCACTGCCGGACTGGAATGGGTTAGCCGCAGGTTTACGAAGGTGCGGTTTTCTACCTCGTTGGGTGAAGAAGATCAAGCCATTACCCATTTGATTGCCGCCAAACAGTTACCCATTTCTATTTTTACTTTGGATACGGGCCGCATGTTTCAGGAGACCTACGATCTGCTGCACCTTACGCGCCTGCACTATAAAATCCCGGTGCAGGTTTATTTTCCCAATAACACGCAAGTGGAGGACTATGTGCAGCAAAATGGTGTTAATGGATTTTATGATTCTGTTGAGAATAGAAAGCAATGCTGTCACATCCGCAAAGTGGTTCCGTTAAAAAGAGCGTTGCAAGGTGCTGAGGTTTGGATTACAGGGTTGCGCCAATCGCAATCGGCTAATCGTGGTACGATGCAACGGGCCGTATGGGATAATGAATATAAACTTATAAAATACAATCCGATTTTTGATTGGAGTGATGATCAGTTGCATGAATTTATTGGTGCTAATAAGATTCCGGTAAACACACTGCACAAGAAAGGATTTCCTAGTATTGGCTGTGCACCGTGTACCCGCGCAGTACTGCCGGGTGAAGATGCGCGTGCCGGTCGCTGGTGGTGGGAGAGTTCAGCCAAAGAATGCGGCTTGCATGCCACTGTAATAAAACAAAACGCATGAAGAAAGATTACCTGAAAGAGTTTCCACGCGAGATGGAAGATGAAGCGATTTACATTATTCGCGAAGCTGCCGCCCAGTTTGAGCGGCCTGCGATTTTATTTAGTGGCGGAAAAGATTCTATCACGTTGGTGCGCCTGGCACAAAAAGCATTTTATCCCGGTAAGGTTCCGTTTCCATTGGTACATATTGATACCGGTCACAACTTCCCCGAAACAATTACCTTTCGCGATAAGCTGGTTGCCGAAACCGGACTTGAATTGATTGTAGGTTTAGTGCAAGATGATATTGACGCCAAACGCGTAGCAGAAGAAACCGGAAAGTTTGCGAGTAGAAATATTCTTCAAACTACTACACTGTTGCGTACCATCGAATCGCTTAAACTCGATGCCTGTTTGGGTGGCGCAAGACGTGATGAAGAAAAAGCCCGCGCGAAAGAACGTGTATTTTCCGTACGCGATGATTTCGGGCAATGGGATGCGAAGAACCAACGACCAGAGTTGTTCGATTATCTTAACGGTCGCATTCGTCCGGGTGAAAACGTGCGCGTGTTCCCTATTAGCAACTGGACGGAGTTGGATGTGTGGAATTACATTCGTGAAGAAAAATTAGAGATTCCTTCTATTTATTATTCGCACGAGCGTGAAGTAATAGAACGTAACGGAGTGTTGTGGCCCTATTCGGATTTTATTTTTAAAGATGCAGATGAAGTTGTGCAAACAAAAACCGTTCGCTTTAGAACGGTGGGTGATATGAGTTGTACAGCTGCGTTGGCATCAACAGCCAATACAGTAGAGCAAATTATTGAAGAAGTGATTGGTACTTCTGTATCTGAGCGTGGCAGTAGATTGGACGATCAGCGCAGTGAGGCTGCGATGGAAGCTCGTAAAGCGGTGGGGTATTTTTAAACTGTGATAAGTAGTTATGAAATATCTGAAGCCTCTATGTTTTGCTGCTTTACCAATTACTGATTAATATGATTGACATGATTGTTACGCCTTATATTTCTTTCAATGAATGTGGGTATAATTTATCAGGAGAATCACATTCATCAATTCCTTTAATGAATAGGAATAATGAATTTTAAATAAACAGATTTTCATTCGGAGTTTAATCATAGTTATGGATGTATTCAGAATAGCAACAGCCGGCAGTGTAGATGATGGAAAGAGCACATTAATCGGGCGTTTACTTTACGAAACCAATTCCATCACTACCGATAAACTGGAAGCGATTGAACGCGCCAGCCAACGGAAAGGAATTGGTTTTTTAGACTTATCATTATTAACCGATGGGTTGGTAGCCGAACGTGAGCAAGGTATCACCATTGATGTAGCGCATATTTATTTCAATACGCCCAAACGAAAATTTATTATTGCCGATTCGCCCGGGCATGTGGAATATACGCGCAACATGATTACGGGAGCTTCGCGCGCCCAAACTTCCGTAATTCTGGTGGACGCCCGCAAGGGGATAATTGAACAAACGCACCGGCATTATTTTATCGCCAACCTGTTGCGTATTCCGTATGTGATTGTTTGTGTTAATAAGATGGACCTGGTAAACTATTCGGAAGAAGTTTTTACCAAAATCAAAAATGATTTCTTAAAACTTTCGGCCAGCTTACCCAACACGCAACAACAGATTGTGGTAATCCCGGTTTCGTCTTTGCACGGAGATAACCTGACTACACGTTCTCAAAACATGCCATGGTATACAGGTGAACCCTTGTTAACCTTATTGGAATCATTACCTGTTCCGGCTGCGCGTGGTTCGTTTAGAATGCCTGTGCAGCTAGCTATCCGTCCACGCAATGAAAGTCATCATGATTTTCGTGGGTATGCCGGTAGAGTCTCAAGTGGTAAGATAAATGTTGGTGATGCAGTAACGGTTTTACCTTCGGGCCGAAGTTCAAAAGTTACCGGTATTCATAAAAATGGTCAGGAGCAATCCACAGCCACTGATCGCGAATCGGTAACCATTACCATTGCCGATAACATTGATATTAGTCGTGGCGATATGTTGGTGCGAACAGGAGAGGAACCAACGTTAAAGACAGAACATAAAGCTTTTATCTGTTGGATGGACAGTCACTTGCTCGACACGGTGAAATCGTACCTGATACAGCATGGCACCCAGCGTATAAAAGCCAAGGTTACACAAGTAAATTTCGTGCAAGACACCGCTTCGCTACAGCAGTTGGCACCTTCAGAAGGATTAAAAATGAATGAGATCGCGCAAGTAAACCTTAAAACAGCCAAGCCCTTACCGGTAGATGTATATCACGATAATCCGGCAAACGGCACATTTATCTTAATCGATGAGTTTACCAATAATACTGTGGCGGTTGGTTTTTTTGAGTAGGCAATCACTGCTTCAGTAAATCTTGCACTTCTTCCTTTAGTGGTACCAGATGCCGCTTTATAATTGACCAGATAACGCGGTCATCAATATTATCATATGAATGAACTAATCTATTTCTTAAACTGATTATTTGTCGCGCCTGCACAAGATTGTTTTCTGAGGATAGCTTCAGAAATTTATTAACAGCTTCACCAATAATTCCTAAATGACGTTCTACAGCACCTTTGATGAGGAAATTTTTCTTGTATTGTTCAAAGGAGGTGATGTCGCTGGTAAAAGATTGAATATGGTCAATCGAGCGGAGTATTTCAGACAAGTATTTCTTTGCTATGTCCGTCATAAATCAACTTTTTAGACGCTTCTACACTCTTCTTCAAGTATGGGTTGGTAATGGATTCTTCAGTAAGTAAATCCACCTTTCTGTCAAAGTATTGTTCAAGTGCATCCCAAAATGCTAAGAAAGTTTCACCATACTCGATTGGATCGGTTAAGTCTAGATCAACAATGAGATCGATGTCGCTTTTTGATTGATCAAATTGGTTGGAAGTGGCCGATCCGAAAACAAACAGATTCTTGACTTTATGTTTTTTACATAAGTCAATGAAATCGCTTCTATCTTTAAAAAGGGAAACTAAAACCATAAGTCAAATTTAGTTTAAAAATTGGTTTTTGGTCTTTCGGTTGTAATGATGTTATCAAATCTGTGGACTAAGAGTGGATAAACTTCCGGTTCTCCGGCCTATCTTGCCGCTTGATTTTATAGCCTTTTCATGATTTCCCGCGATACTATTGAAGAAATCCGCAACCGCATGGACATTGTCGATGTGATCAGCGATTTTGTGTCGCTCAAAAAATCAGGGCAGAATTACAAAGCGCTCAGTCCATTCGCTAACGAAAAAACACCTTCATTCTTTGTCGTTCCAGGCAAGGGTATTTTCAAGGATTTCAGCAGCGGCAAAGGTGGTGATGCCATTACGTTTGTAATGGAGCATGAAAAATTCACCTATACCGAAGCGCTACGCTACCTCGCTAAAAAATATGGCGTTGAGATAAAGGAAGATCGGCTGTCGGATGAAAGTAAAGCCGTGCAAAGCGAACGCGAAGGGCTCTATATTCTTATGAACTTCGCCAAGGAGTTTTACCGCAAACAACTTACCGGCAGCGAAGAAGGCATTAGTATTGGGTTGAGTTATTTCCGCGAACGAGGTTTTAATGATCGCACCATCGAAAAATTTGAGTTAGGGTATGCACTGGAAGGTTGGGAGAACTTCAGCAAAGAAGCGATTGGAAGTGGTTACAACAAAGAACTTTTAGAGAAAACCGGATTAGTTGTTAAGAAAGACGATGGCAGCACGTACGATCGCTTTCGCGGAAGAGTGATTTTTCCGGTGCACAACATTACCGGTAAGGTAATTGCCTTTGGCGCCCGCATGTTGGGTAAGGATAAGAACCAACCCAAATACATCAACTCACCCGAAACAGAAATCTATCACAAGAGTGATGTGTTGTATGGATTGTACCAGGGCAAGAATGCCATTCGCCAGCACGATGTGTGTTACCTGGTGGAGGGTTATACCGATGTTATCTCCATGCACCAGGCCGATGTGCAGAATGTGGTTGCCTCATCGGGTACGGCTCTTACCGAAAATCAGATCAAACTCATCCGCAGGTTTACCGAAAACATAACGGTGTTGTTCGATGGCGATTCGGCTGGTATTAAAGCTGCATTGCGTGGTATCGATATGATTCTGAAAGGCGGCCTGAATGTGCGCGTGTTGTTGTTTCCGGATAACGAAGATCCCGACAGCTATTCGCGCAAAGTGGGTACTACCGAGTTTCAAAAATTCTTAAAAGAACATACGCAGGATTTTGTATCGTTTAAAGCTGGGTTGTATGCGAAAGAATCAAATGATCCGATTAAGCGTGCTGAATCAATAAAAGAAATTGTGACCAGTATTGCTCAGATTCCTGATCCGGTAAAACGTTCGGTTTATATTCAGGAAACAAGCTCGCTATTAAAAATTCAGGAAAGTGTATTGCTGAGTGAGCTGAACAAAATACTGATCAGTGATAAGCGCAAAACCGAGAAAGACAAATTCCGGCAGGGTGATGAAACCCAAATTCCGGTTGAACCGATTGTGGAGGTTGCGCCATCCAAAGTGGATGCTCAAACTATGGTGGAGCGACAAGAGCAGGAAACAATCCGGTTATTATTGAATTATGCCGATCAATCGGTCGATAATCAATCGCTATCTGATTTTGTATTGCGCGAGTTGGAAGATGTGGAGTTTTTGAATCCGGTGTACCGGCAAATTTATGAAGCTTTTAAGCAAGGTGTTGAAACCGGCACCGTTCCGGATAGCCACTACTTTATTCATCAAGGTTCAGCCGAAATTAAAAATGCCGTTACCGGCTTAATTACTCCGCGTTACGATACCAGCAAACACTGGAGCGATAAGTATCATATTTATTTTCCCAAAGAAAAGGATGTAGTTAATCAACTTGCCTTTAGCAATGTGTTGCGATTAAAATTTCGCGTAGTACAAAAGATGCTGGAAGACAACCTGCAAAAAGTAAAATTGGCAGAATCGGGTGGTTCGTGGGATGAACTTGAAGCCGCCTTAACCACCCAAACCGACCTGAAAGAGGCCGAACAAGAACTGGCCAAACTACTGGGTATTGTAATAGCACGGTAAGAACTGTAGTACCGTATTTTTTGTTTATTTAGCTGCATCAAAAATTCCACATGAGCACAATTAAGATTGATACAATAGAAGAAGCCATTGAAGACATTAAAAATGGCAAAGTAATAGTGGTGGTGGATGACGAAGACCGCGAAAATGAGGGTGATTTTATATGTGCTGCAGAATGCATTACACCCGCCATTGTAAACTTTATGGCCACGCACGGCAGGGGGTTAATCTGCGCCCCGCTAATTGAAGACCGCTGCGAAGAGTTGGGCCTTGAATTAATGGTAGGTAAAAATACAGCCGTTTTTGAAACACCCTTTACGGTTTCAGTCGATTTAATAGGGCATGGTTGTACCACCGGCATTTCGGCTCACGATCGGTTTAAAACCATTAAAGCATTGGTCGATCCGGAAACAAATCCTGATGAGTTGGGTAAACCCGGACACATTTTTCCACTCAAAGCAAAAAAAGAAGGCGTGTTGCGCAGATCGGGCCACACAGAAGCCGCAATTGATTTTGCCCGTTTAGCCGGATTCAGACCAGCCGGAGTGTTGGTTGAAATTATGAACGAAGATGGCACCATGGCCCGCCTGCCCGATTTGCGAAAAGTAGCAGATAAGTTCGGGCTGAAGCTGGTAACTATTAAAGACCTGATTGCTTACCGGATGAAGCAGGAAAGCCAGGTGCGCAAGCAGGTAGCCGTAAATATGCCCACAGCCTATGGCGATTTTAAATTGGTTGCATACGAACAGGTAGATACGAACGAGGTACACATGGCGTTAATAAAAGGTGAATGGAAAAAAGAAGAGCCGGTGTTGGTGCGCGTACATTCCAGTTGTGTAACGGGCGATATTTTTGGATCGTGCCGCTGCGATTGTGGCCCCCAACTACACAACGCTATGAGTATGGTTGAGAAAGAAGGCAAAGGGGTGGTGCTGTATATGAAACAAGAAGGCCGGGGCATTGGGTTGTTGAATAAACTAAAAGCCTACAAACTACAGGAAGACGGATTGGATACGGTAGAGGCCAACCTGCAGTTAGGTTTTGATATGGATAACCGCGACTACGGAATTGGTGCCCAAATATTGCACGATTTAGGGATTTCGAAATTAAAACTGATTACCAACAACCCCAAGAAGCGGGTAGGATTGATTGGGTATGGTTTGGAGATAGTAGAAAACATTCCAATCGAAATTGCACCCAATCCGCACAACGAAAAATATTTACAAACCAAACGCGATAAACTGGGGCATTCAATATTAAAACAAAAATGAACGCAGTAAGAATAATAGCTATTTGCTTTGGATTGTTGATTGGCACAGGTGCACATGCCCAACAATGGTCGTTCGAAATGTGGCACACCGGTAAAATGATTTTAGATACTGGCGATACCCTGCGCGGGCTTATTAAGTACGACTTGCAAAACGATATAATTCAACTTAACAGCAACAACAGGTTAGAAAGCTATACAGCCCGAAAAATTTTGTTGTTTGAAATTTTTGATGAAACGGTAAGGCGGTATAGGAATTTCTATTCGTTGCCTTATTCGCATACAGGCCAATATAAAACCCCTGTATTTTTTGAACTGTTGCAGGAAGGGAAACTAACCGTACTTACGCGCGAAAACCTGGAATACCGTACCACCAGCTCGCCCTATTATTTCTACGGAAATTATACCCGGTTGGTGTTGATAAACAAGTATTACATATTGAAAGAAAACGGAAACATTGAAGAGTTTAGGGGTAAAAAAAACGATTGGCTTGAGAATATGCCGGGCAAAGCCGAAGAAGTGGAACGCTTTGCAAAGAAAAATCGGTTGAGTTTTGATGATAAATACGATCTTTCGCGAATAATCGAATTTTATAATTCGCAATTCGGCAAACGCTAATCAGTACTATGAGTAAACCGTTAATATTTGTGACCAACGATGATGGCATCACCGCCCGTGGAATTTCCAATCTGGTTCAGGTAATGAAAGAGTTGGGTGATGTATTGGTAGTAGCACCCGATGGCCCGCAAAGCGGAATGGGTCATGCCATTACCGTAGGCGATACGTTACGCTTAACCGAATCGAATATTTTTGAAGGTGTGCGTGCGTATGAATGCAGCGGTACCCCGGCTGACTGTGTAAAGATGGCGCGGCACTTTGTGTGCAAGAACAGTCGCCAGCCCGATATTGTGGTAAGCGGAATCAATCACGGCAGCAATACCTCCATCAGTGTATTGTATTCAGGCACCATGTCGGCAGCAATTGAAGGTGCTATTGAAGGAACACCGGCCATTGGTTTTTCATTGTGCGATTACAGCCACAAGGCCGACTTCTCGCACACGGCTGAAATTGTAAAACGAATTACCAAACAAGTGTTGGACAAAGGTCTTCGGAAGGGAGTTGCGTTGAATGTAAATATTCCACCCAAACGCAACGAAGCAATAAAAGGAATTCGCGTGTGCCGGCAAGCCAATGCCAAGTGGGTGGAGGAGTTTGTAGAGCGTATAGATCCGAACGGCAGAAAATATTATTGGATGACGGGCAACTTTGTAAACTTCGACAAAGGCGAAGACAACGATGAGTGGGCTATTGCCAACAACTATGTATCGGTAGTGCCGTGCCAGTTTGATCTTACCGCGCACTCGGCTATTCCGGTATTGAATGAAGAGTGGGAGATTTTGGGATGAGATGAGCGATTGATGCTGTTAAACCTGTTGTCTATTCCTTATCTCAAATTCAGTTACCTGTTTCTTACTAGCCAATCCGCGCCAGCTTAGTTCAAGTATCTCCTGCAATAATTTTTTGGTGTAACCGCTGGTATTCATGCAAATGTACGGATAGGCCTTGAAGTGGGCTGGAACCCGAAATAACTCCGGATATTTTTCTAAGTATGCATCGCGCAAATGAAAATCCAAGCGGATTGGAATAAACTCACCATTATCGTGTAAACGGCACATTAACTTACCCCGAACCTTTATTGACGGTGTACCTTCGTGCGAAATGCTTTCTTCCGCACCCGGAAACGTAAGTGCAATGGCTTTGATGGGATCAAAGTCACGATGGTTAAATTTTACGACTTTCGGATTTTTCATTTGTTTGAGTAGGATGCAATAATAACAAAGATTGCATGTAACTTATAATAAAATAAAAGCCCCGGCACTGTATGCCAGGGCTAAAGAATTAATGAACCTATTTGCACTTAGCGCCATCCGCCACCCAATGCCCGGTAAATGTTAACCTTCGCATTGAGTTGTTTCTTCTTTATTTCAACCAATTCTACTTTTGATTGGAGTGCTTCGCGTTGTGTAAGCAAAACTTCGGCATAATCAGCACGGGCCGAATTAAACAAGTTATTAGCAATGGTAATTGACCTTGTGAGAATCTCCACCTCTTTACTTTTGGTTTCAAAACTTTGATGATAGTTATCCATCTTAGAAAGCTGGTTACGCACATCGAGGTACCCATTTAAAATGCTCCGTTCGTAATTATAAACTGCCTGAAGTTGTTTGGCATTTGCATTTTTGTAAGCAGCTTTTATAGCATTGCGGTTAACCAGCGGTGCAAGCAAATCGCCCGTAAGGTTATACATCATAGATTCCGGATTGATCAGGTAACCCACCTTGAAGGCCTGAAAGCCTACCCCCCCGTGAATGCCAAGAGATGGATAAAAGTTAGTGCGAGCCACTTTTACATTTAGTTTACTTGCTTCCAATTCAAACTCTGCTTGCCGTATATCGGGGCGGTAAAGGAGCAACTGCGCAGGTACACCTGCCTGAATAGAATCTACCTGAATGGATAAAAAATCAGCTGAGCTGCGTGTAATTGGCTCCGAAAAATTTCCAGTAAGGAAGTGTATGCGGTTTTCTATTTCTACAATACGTTGCTTCACATCGTATTGTAGATTTTTTGTGTTGAGTAATTGCGCTTCAAATCGGTTTACACCCAACTGGGTAACTTTTGCCGATTCTTTCTGCTGGGTAACAACCTGAAGTGCGCTGGATTGTAGTTCAATGTTACGATTGATAATGTCCAGTAAATTATCAAGCGCCATTAACTCGTAATAGGCATCGGCAATTTCACCAATCAGATTTGTAACCAGAAAGTTTTTTCCTTCTATGCTTGCTAAATAGTTCATAGCGGCTGCTTTGCGTGCATTCCGTAACTTCTTCCAGATGTCCACTTCCCAGGTAGCAGTTGCTCCTAACACATAATC
Source organism: Cyclobacteriaceae bacterium (assembly GCA_019638395.1). GTDB lineage: Bacteria > Bacteroidota > Bacteroidia > Cytophagales > Cyclobacteriaceae > ELB16-189. The sequence goes on along the minus strand of JAHBTX010000001.1, from coordinate 792,489 downwards.
GCGCAAGGGTTCTGGGAATCGTGTGCCGGGTTTAACTTCCAATTGTTCTTCTACGGCACCCGTGGTAGTGTAATGACCAGCCTTTTCGACCGCGGCTCCGGTTGCCAGATTAATAAAAGGCAGGTATTCACCTTTTCGGGCCCGCACTTCATTTTTACTGATTTCAATTTCCTGCAAAAAAATATGTAGTTCCTGGTTTTTCCGGAGGGCCGTATCAATCAATGCTACCAGATTCTTGTCAGCGAAGTAGGTTTGCCAATTTAGTTTAGCAATGGTTGTTGTATCCTGCTTGTTGTTGTACTGCGCAGGTGTAAATTTATTCTCCAACCGGGTGGTGGGTTTTAATGTATTACAACTCCACACAACCGAGAGCACGAAAATGACTCCGGCTGTTTTAACTATCGAAATGAATTTCATTTTGTTTCTTTTTTACGTCTGGCTACTTTAAGCAGTAGCTGTAGTTTTTGAATTTTCTTAAGCATGGTTGCGTGTGTGTGGTGCTCAATTAACTCTTCGGTAAAGGGTATCAAGTCTTCGTCCTTAATTAACTTTTTGCCTTCGGCAAGTTTAGCGAAGATGTAATACAAGCCGGGCACGATAATTACCCCAAACAAGGTTCCCATTAGCATTCCACCCAAAGCTGAAGCACCAATGGTTCGGTTGCCTACAGCACCGGCACCGGTGGCTCGTACCAAAGGAATTAATCCGGCAATAAACGCAAAGGATGTCATTAAGATAGGGCGGAAGCGAACTTTAGCACCTTCAATGGCTGCCAACGCGATGCTGGTTCCCTGATTTTGTTTTTGAACGGCAAACTCTACAATTAACACAGCATTTTTGCCGAGCAACCCTACTAACATTATCAACCCGATTTGCGCATAGATGTCGTTAGCAAGGCCCATTAGTTTTAATAGCAAAAATGCCCCGAAAATTCCTGCCGGTAGGGATAAGAGTACAGCAAATGGTATGATGAAACTTTCGTACTGCGAGGCAAGCACCAGGTAAACGAAAATTATAACGATAATGAAGATATACAATGCTTCGTTACCGCGGTGAGCTTCATCGTACGATAAACCTTCCCATGCAATATCGTAACCATTAGGTAACGTTTGTTGTGCTACTTCTTTGATGGCGTCAATGGCATCACCGGTAGTATAACCGGGTGCCGGCAGCCCACGAATGGCGGATGATGTATAAAGATTAAAACGGGTGATTTCATTCGGCCCTTGTTTTTTTACCAAGGTTACAAATGAAGAGTAGGGCACCATTTCATCCCGATCGTTTTTTACAAACAGATTCAAGATATCGCTCGGCAGCCTGCGGTATTCCGGTGCGGCTTGTGTATAAACTTTAAAGAAGGTATTAAATCGTGTAAAGCCTTGTTCGTACGTACTGCCAATCAGAATATTGAGGTTTTCCATGGCCGCTCCAATCGAAACACCTTTCTGCATGGCCTTTTCATTATCAATTACAATTTCATATTGCGGATAATTAGCTGCATAAAATGTGAAGAGCCCCGTTAGTTCTTTTCTTTTTTTGAGTGCCTCCATAAATTCGGTGTTAATCTTATCAAACTCATGATAGTCGATGGTGCTGTTTTTATCGAGCATGCGCAACGAAAAACCATCGGACGATCCGTAGCCTGGAACGGCCGGAGGCTCAAAGTATTCCACTACGGCACCCAGGTTTTGTGTTTTTTCTTCCAGCTCTTCAATAACTTCTTTTACTGAATGCTTGCGATGTTCCCAATCTTTTAAGTTGATCAAGCATGTTCCGGCATTGGAACCACGACCTTCGGTTAAAATTTCATATCCGGCTAAGGAAGTTACAGATTCGATATCTTCAATTTCTTCGGCAATAGCTTGCAGCTGATGCGATACATCGTTGGTGCGTTCTAACGTACTGCCGGGCGGGGTTTGAATAATGGCATAGATTTGTCCCTGGTCTTCATTTGGAATAAATCCTGACGGTAATTGCCGGTTTATACCCACAATTCCAAAAGCAAATAAAGCCAGCAATCCAAACGTAACCAGCCTGCGATTTACAATTAGTTGCAAGAGATTGGTGTATTTACCTGTAACCTTTTCAAACATTCGGTTAAACCAATCGATAAAAATCTGCACCGGAGTTCGCTTCTTTTTGCCATGATGATTTTTAAGAATCATAGCACACAGTACAGGTGTTAACGTAAGTGCTACAATACCCGATAGAATAATGGAACTAGCCATGGTAATAGAGAACTGGCGATAAAATACACCTACGGGGCCGGTCATAAATGCAATGGGCACAAATACGGCTGTCATAATCAACGTAATGGCAATTACAGCTCCGCTTATCTCGCCCAATACTTTTTTTACCGCGCTAAACGATGAAAGATTTTCTTCTTGCATTTTGGCGTGTACGGCTTCTACTACTACGATCGCATCGTCCACAACAATGCCAATGGCTAATACCAATGCAAAAAGCGTAATCAGGTTAATGGTTAAACCCAGCATCTGCATAAAAATGAATGCACCAATTAATGATACCGGCACGGCAATGATGGGAATGAGGGTCGAGCGCCAATCGCCCAGAAAAATAAACACCACCAGCGCTACCAGAATGAACGCTTCAACCAAGGTGTGAATTACCTTGTCGATAGATGCATTTACAAATTTCGATACATCGTAGTTTATTTCGTAATCCATGCCGGGCGGGAAATCTTTTCTGAGTTCTTCCAGTTTGTCTTTTGTTTTGGCAATTACATCGCTGGCGTTTGTGCCAAAATTTTGTTTTAGAACAATGGAAGCAGAGGCATACCCATCTTTGTTGGAATAGATATCAAAAAACTCGCTGCCTAATTCTACTTCGGCAATATCTTTTAGTTTTAGAATTTCACCTTCGGCATTGGCACGTATGATGATGTTTTCATACTCTTCGGGTTTATTAAAGCGGCCTTTGTAGCTCAACGTATATTCCAGCGATTGCGCTGTTTTACCCGAGGCTTGTCCTAACCTTCCAGGCCGCCCGATCAGGCTTTGATCTTCCATTGCCTTCATCACTTCTTCGGTAGCCACATTGTAGGCCCGCATACGATCGGGCTTTAACCAGATGCGCATGGCAAAGGTGCGGCTTCCCAGAATCTGGGCACGGCCCATACCCTTTATGCGTTGCAGTTCGGGTATAATGTGTACGTTGGAGTAGTTGTATAAAAACTTTTCATCTGCATTTTTGTCGGTGCTGAAAAGATTTACATACATCAGCATACTGGGTTGTATGGGTGTGATGATGATGCCTTCGCGCTGCACCAAGGGCGGCAGGTTATTCATGATTGCATCTACACGTGTTTTCACGTTTACAACTGCTGCATTCGGATCGGTACCGGGCTCGAAAATTATTTGCACCGTAGCTTCACCGGCACTGGTTGCATCAGAGGTAAGGTATAGCATACCTTGTACGCCATTAATAGCCCGTTCAAGTGGGATTAATGTTGATTCAACTAAAATCTGTGCACTGGCACCGGGGTAAGCAATAAAAATGTTTACACGTGGAGGTGCAATATCAGGAAACTGAGAAATAGGTCTTGTTTTGATGGCAAGTATTCCCAAAAAAACAATCGCCAACGAAATGCTAATAGCCAAAACCGGGCGTTGAATGAATTTACTAAACATTTTATAAGTTGGTTTAGCGTTACTTATTCAGCTTTCAGGTTCTGCATTTGGTGTAGAATAGCATAGAACGGTTTTTGGATAAAGTTGATCTTGTCTCCGTTCTTAACCTTTCTTATTCCTTCTACTAAAATTTTATCAGCAGGACTAAGGCCACCCGATACGATGTACACGTGTGGCATTTCGTTTTGAATCCTGATCTCTTTTGCCTGCACCGTGTTGTCGTCCTTCACCACAAATACAAATTTTTTATCCAGCACTTCATACGTTGCCGACTGCGGTATGAGTATCGCATTATTAATGGGTGTGTACATAAAAATGTTACCCGTTTCACCATGGCGCAGCAGGCGAGTGGGGTTGTTGAAAGTTGCCCGAAAAGCGATGTTACCCGTTTCATTATTAAAGTCGGCTTCTATTGTTTCAATAATGCCATCTTGTTCAAATAATTGGTTGTTGGCCATTTGCAACCGTACCCGTGCAGGTGCTTCAGTGTTGTGTTGGGTAGTATAATTAATATACTCTGCTTCGGGTACATTAAAGTAAACCCACATCTTGTTGTTATCAGATAAGGTGGTGAGAAGTTCACCTTCATCCAGCAGGCTTCCAACGCGCACATCATTAAAGCGACCGACAATTCCATCAAACGGAGCCCGTATTTCCGTAAAACTCAGGTGTGCTTTGGCTAATTGAAAGTCGGCTTGTGCTTTTTCTAATTTTGCTTTTGCCAGCGCCAGTTCATTTTTCGAAACAATGTTACTGTCGGCAAGTGCTTTCGTGTTCAGGTATTCAATATCGGCAAAGCTTACTTCGGCATGAGCTTTTTGGGCTTCGGCCTGGTAAACAACCGGCAAAATCTGAAACAACAATTGTCCCTTCTTTACCAGCTTACCTTCATCCACAAAAATATGTTGCAAATAGCCCTTCTCTAATGCCCTCAGTTCAATATGTTGGATAGACCGAATCTGGCATACGTAGGATTGGTGAAGTACCGTATCGGTTTTTACGGGCTGGGTTACTACAAAAGTGGTTGCTTCGGGGTTGTGTTGTTTGTGTTGTCCGCAACTAAGCAATATTAAAGTCGCAAGACAACTTGCTAAAATTATGTTTTTCATTCTTGTACAGAAACTACTTTAAAAAATATTGAGTGAAAAGAACAGATTGACAGCTCGAAACGGCAAATCAATCCAGAGCACGTGCCTTAGCAGAAAAGTGCTGTCAATATTTTTTTAATGAAAAATTTTCCAGGAATGATAAAGCATGTACAGTTGCGTGGAGCCTGCAACCCATGAAAGTAGCTGGCCATTTTGTAACCAGGCACTACTATTTCTTACAATGAAGGGGACAACGTTCGGTACGTTTACAGCATCAAGATGCTTTTCGTTTTTGTCTTCGCTTTCCTTTTCTTCTTCTTCTGTTTTAGGTTCTGTTTGATCCGGTAAGGATGCTTGCCTGTGTTGAACCGGAGCAGGGGCTATTGTAAGGTGCTCCTCCGATAAATCATTTTTCTGAACACCCCGAGTTATGGAATTTGAATCAAAACTTTCGGCAAAACTTAGTGTACTAATTGCAAACAATCCGATAAGCAGTGCAGGTAAACTTGCTGCTACAAAATTTTTAAGATGTTTGATTGATTGCATTTACTTGGTTAAGGGAGCACTTGTAATGCCTGATTCCACAGTTTCTACCTGCAAACTTACGATAACAACCGGAAATAGTTACTTTTTACGCGAGGAACTTGTTGATATAGTGCCGGCAGCATGCTGCCGCTTGTTAGGCAAGTAAGCTTTATGTGCGATTAAAACGGTTGCGATGATTTTTAAAAAGTGGCAATAGCCCCACCTCAAAAGAGTAATTTTGAGGTAGGCTTACGGTGTATTAATTGGTTTTAATAAATTCAACTCTGCGGTTATTGGCTTTGCCTTCCGGAGTGGATTATTCATTAGGCGGACTATAAATTTAAAATTAGGAGGTTATTATTCGTGCCAACTTACCTAATCTCTTACACGATTAAGTGAGAGTGCTTTAAGCATCCAGTTGGGGAGGGATTTTTGAGGATCGCGTTTTCGCAAATCGAGGTACCAGCCTATTTTTTTTAGAATGGGTATGCGATGTGTTTCTACAAACTCAATAAGGGTTCCGTCAGGATCTTCTACATAACTAAAATATCCGGCTGCTTCGCCCATATCAAAACTGCCTGAACTATCTACCGTAAACGGATAGCCATTTTTTTCACAAAGTGATTTCATGCGCGCCATACCATTTATATCGAAACATAAATGAATAAACCCCCGGTCGCCCCAGTACCGGTTCTCATAGATTTTTCTGCAAGCTCTGTCTTGCACTGAAATCAATTCCAGTTTACTGCTGCCCAACAACTTCGAAAAACATCCGGCTCGCGGCTTTGAATGCTCAATCAATACTCGCCTTACATTCGATTGGCCGCCCGGTAAACAGGCCAGGTCATTAAATACTCCGGTTTTATCATACAGCACAGTATCGTATCCTAACACCGTGGCATAAAACTTTAATGCTTGCTCAATATTGGTAACACCAATCATACAACCACCTGGCCCGCCTGTATGTGAGTTTGCATTGCCAAACCAATCGGTTGCCTCAACAACTTCAAAAATATTGCCGTACGGATCGCGAACAAAAAAATGTTCGGTACCATCCGGAGCCAGGCTAACATCACCTAAAATTTCGGCATTGGTGGTTTTAATAAAATTGTAAGTCTTTAAAACGTCAGATGATTTCATGCGTGTTGCAAAAATTCCGGTATCGCCTACTTGAATTTCGAAGTTGGGCAAAACCGGCTCACGGCTTTTGTATTGCCATATTTCAAACCCGCCACCACCCCTTATGTTAAGGGCAAGAATTGCATGCCGTTTGTGTGGCATACCACCGGTGTAAGGCAGCATTAAATTGGCTTCGGCCTCATCATCAAACACTTTAATATCCATACCAAAGAGTTTGCGGTACCACGTAAAAGCTTCGTGTACATCGGGTATTCCAATACCAACTTGTTGTATGCCTGCAATAATCGGATTCATAGCTACCTTAATCGTTGTAAAGTAATAGATAATTCTAAATTTTGGGAATTAACTTACAATGATGGTTGTGCAAAGGATAAAGTTAACTACAATTTAATCGCGATTAGTCATTAAAAAAATAAGATGGACCAGTTTGATCTTGTGTGTTAAGGCATTTTTGATATGGCTTCTAACATGTTGTGTAACAGGGATTGCTACCTCGTAGAGTTTAAAAAATATAATCAGCTCACATGAATCTAAATTTCGTTTAGCCGCTTTCCTTCCTGGTTTGAGAATCGTTGATGTTTAGCTTCTCCAATTATCTGTCGGCTATAAATGCTGCTGTGTCCTGAAAGTAAATAAGATACTATACAGGCAATTGAAACGTAAACGCCACACTCCACGCCAAACAACTCAATTGCCATGATGCTGCAGGCAATAGGTGTATTGGTTGCACCGGCAAATACAGCAACAAAGCCCATACCTGCTAAAAGTGCGGTTGGTAAAGGAATAAAAAGGCTTAGCGCATTTCCAAATGTAGCTCCTATAAAGAAAAGTGGTGTTACTTCGCCTCCCTTAAAACCGGCTGAAAGTGTAATGATGGTTAAGGCGATTTTTAGAGCAAAATCATAAGCCGGTAATTGTTGTTCGAAAGATTGAACAATGGTAGGGATGCCCAAGCCGATATATTTAGTTGTTCCGAGTGCCCACACAGCACACGCTACTACTATGCCACCCACAACCGGACGCAACGGTGGATACGAAATAGTTGCTTTAAAAAAAGTTGCGGCCTTGTGCATTAGTTTGCTAAAAACTGAGGCGCATAGTCCGAAAAATACTCCTGCAATAAGCGCATAAAGAATAGTTAGAAACGAAACGTCAGGAATTGAATTGATATGATAATGTGTATGTGGTGTTTGCCAAAGGTTGGTAACAATGTAGGCAACAATGGCTGTAATGAAAGCAGGAAGCAGGGCATTATATCGAATGCGACCAATGAGGAAAAACTCCATTGCAAAAATAGCACCTGCAAGGGGTGTACCGAATACAGAACCAAAACCGCCAGCAACGGCTGCAATGATTAAAACTTTTCTATCGGATGCTGAAAGTTTAAAAGGTTTACTGAATTGATCGGCAATGGAACCGGCCATTTGTAAGGCTGTGCCTTCACGTCCTGCTGAGCCTCCAAAAAAATGTGTGGCAATGGTTCCGATGTAAACAAATGGAGCCATTCTGAACGGAATGATTTGTTTGGGTTCGTGGATGGTGTCAATCAATAAATTATTCCCGGCTTCGGCCTCTTTACCATACTGGCAGTAGAGTAAACCGATCAGAAACCCACCCATAGGTAAAAGCGCAATAAGCCATAGATTGTTTTCTCGAAAATCGGTTGCCCAGTTTAACGATTGTAAAAATCCTGCCGAGGCGGAGCCAATCAATATGCCGATAAACGAACAGATAAATGTCCATTTAAGAACATAAGGAAGCGAAGGATACTTTCTGAAAAAAAGTTTAATAATAAACCCTAACTTTTTGCTGATATGCTTTTGTTTATTCTTGGACATAACGCTCCTGATTAAATTGTTACACACTTAAGTTAATCAGGCGTCATCAGCTTTTTACAGCGGTTGGGTAAGGAAGAACACCATTTCCCTTTTTATACGATGCGAAGATATAGTTTTTTTTATTTTCTTACTCTATAAGGGTTATTAGTTGTACTGTTTTTTACTCATCTGCTTGATTGATTATAAAATCTCAACTTCCTGCGGAACTATGAATAAAATAGTACAACCGGTATCGGTCTTTACCGAATGTTTGAATGTTGGGGGTGTATATAAATAATCACCTTTCATTAATTTTTGTTCGTTAAAGTAAACTTCTCCATCCATTACCAATGCTTCTTCTCCGGCCGGATGATTGTGGTATGGATAGGATGCACCGGCTTCAAACTTTAGCAAAAATGTTAGTGCTCTTTTGGTCGCTTTATCGTAGCGCAGCACTTTAACAAAAATGCCACGCGTATTAACACCATCCTCTACTAATGGCTTCCAGTCTTCCTGTTCGCTACTGGTAATGTAGTCTTTCATATCGGTGCTCATGTGTTTGTTATTTGCGTAAATCGTTGCTTATAAATTTATTTTAAAGACTTGATTAACTCCTGGTTCAACTTCAGGTAATTGTTCCGGTTGCCGTGTTCCGTTGCTTGCTTTATCGATAACGTGGTGCACTCCAAAGCTTCTGACTTTCTTCCCAAGTCTTTTAATATTTTAGCTTTATAATAATGCTGCCAGTACGGTTTGCCATTTACTTTCTCCCATGCACTGATTGCATTATTAATCATTTCCAGTGCTACTTGAAGATTGTTGTCGTACTCATAATAAAACTGGGCAGCATACCAATAATTTGGATTCGAGCCCTTGACGTTGGCTTCTATCTGGCTTCTAAGGCGGTCTTTAAAATTTGCTTTAATGGGTATAGTGATGGCCCAATCTTCCCAGCTCAGCATGAGGTCGCAACTTTCTGGTTTAACATTGCTAAACTCGAAGGTGAGCGTTTCCTTGAATTGTTTTGAGCGTTGCTTCACAGTCTGAAATCGACATACATCGTCATTCTTTTTATAACCATCTGATCCCCAGTTTTGGATGCCTCTATTTAGAATAACTGTCCAGATTTTCTTTCCAGGGATAGTATAAATAACGTAAGTGCCAGTGTCAATTTTAGTACCTTGAATTTCCACCGGATCATAAAACGTAATTTTAGTTGGCGCGTTCGCACCTGTTCGCCATACAGAATCAAATGGTTCGATATACCCAATCATTTTTCTGCCTTTTACTCCCGGCCTTGAGTATTGGAGCTGAATCTTTGACATACCAAAGTTTTGAACTATTATTTGCAATGGGCTCGGGTTGGGGAAGTCCACTTGAGCTTCCCCATCCGCGAACGATACTAAAAAAGTAACAGCGACTAATAAACTTGATGACAGTCTATACATGTGTTGGGGGTTGAGTTTCTACTTTAATTGTTATTTTCTGCTAGTTCTTTTATTTTCAGTTTTGCTGTATGCACCCACTCCAAAGTAGCATCATAATAGTCTTCTGGTTTTGGAAGTTGTGAGAAGTCCCCAATTTCAAAATTCAGGATTGTCATTCCGTTTGCTTCGGTCAACGCGTATTTATATTTTACATCGTACGCTGTTGGGGCTAAATTAACTTTAGGCAAGTACATTTCAAGAGTTAGGTTATTGCCGATATCAAATTGTGTAACAGTCAATTTTGAATACCCTTCCCATTCAATCACACTTCCTAAATTCAAATGTCTACCCGCATAACTTTCCGGAATGTCGTCCCATTGCTTAATGAAAACCGGATTTGTCAACACTTCCCAAACTCTTTCTTTGGAAGCGTTAATTTCAATTTGGTCTTTTACGATAAGTTTTTCTGTTGGCATATTTACTATTTTTTGTTTATAGGCCTTGTCTATTAGAGGTCAATCTTTGACATACCAGAGTTTTGATTTACTGTTTTTGTCCATTGCCTTTTGTCTCATAACTGAGCAATACTATTCCTGATTTTGATTTCTCTGTGCTTATCAAATTTAGGCGAATGCTATTCTTGATGTTACTAAAGAGCGGAATTCCATTTCCGATTATTACAGGATGAACGGCAAGCCTGTAAATGTCTACCATGCCTAAATTCATTACTGCTGTAATCAGTTTTCCTCCTCCGTAAAGCCATATATCTCCTCTGACTTCTTGCTTAATTGCTAATATATTTTTCTCTAAATCCGAATTGATGAAAATTGCTTTACCCTCATCATTATTCTTTGTTTTTGAGAACACATATTTTGTTTTACTATGTAACAACTTATAAGATTCTTTAAGTTTTAGACTTGCTTTGTCATCAGGCTGATAATTTCCCCAGAGGTCGTAACTTACTCGTCCATAAAAAATCGCATCAATCCCTACGAGTATTTCAGCAAGAATATCACCAAAGTCTTTTTCTACATCTTTTACAAGCCAGTCAATTTCTCCGTTTGGGCCTGAAATGTATCCGTCTAATGTTACAGCTAAGTCTAATACAATTTTTCCCATCTCAATTTTTTCTTGATTTCCATGTTACTTTAACACCATTAATATTCTTCTTTTTTAGCCGAATATCCATTTTTATTTCAAAACCGTTCTTACGATAAAATTCAATTGGTGATTTATATTTTTCTCCATTTTGTTTAGGTTCAATGTCATTGTCAATGACCCATCCGTTCAGTTCATTGTTACGCTCCTTTGCGATATTTAATAATTTAGTCCCCCATCCTTGTCCTTGCAGAGAAGAATCAAGAAGCATTGCAAAACATTTTTCATTATCTCGTATGAAATAAATAAGCCAACCCTTAACGTTTTCGTTTTCATCACAAAGCAATATGTGATTCAAATCGGAAAGACTCTGTAGGTATTGGTCAAAATCCGACAAATTAGAGTGCGATAGCTCCTTTGGATATTCATTGTTCCAAAGCTTGACTATTTCATGTTTTTGCTTCTCGTTTAATTCACCAGTTATTGTAAAATCCATTTGAAAATATAGTTTGTTGATTAGTTAGGGTTTTTGGCTTTGCCGCCAACCCATTTACGCTGGTAATAAAGTTACCAAAAGCCGTTTGTTTTATACCGGCAGCTAACAATGCTAACCTTACTTTATTCAATAGCAAGGTCAGCATTCCTTCCAGTCAGGTGATAAAGGACTATTTCAAACTAAAAAAGAACTTCCTTAATTCGTCCGCGAATAGTTCAGGTACCTCCAAGGCAGCGAAATGCCCGCCTTCTTCTATTTTATTAAAACTAACCACATTCACAAACCGCTCTGCCCATTCTTTGGGAAATTGTGCTTCTCTTGCAAACAATGTAACACCTGCGGGCACATGGGTCTTCGCTAATGGCGCTGAACCTCCCCACTGTGCTATTGCATCCATTTTATACATCTTCATTGAGGTAGCTATGGTTTGAGAAAACCAGTATATCATAATATTGGTGAGCATTTCATCTCTTCCACCGAACGCTTTTTCAAGTTGGTCAGGGCTGGCGCCTGCTGTTCCAAAACTCACTATCCATGCAGCCAGGCCTACTGGCGATTCATTGAGCGCATACGCCAGAGACTGAGGCTTGGTAGCCTGCACCATTGCATAAGCCCCCTCGCTATACCACCATTGTTGTACATATTGTGCAAATTGTTTTTCTGCTTCAGTCATCGTACTGAAATCTTCCTGACCGGTTGGATAACCGATATCGGTAAAATGTACACCTGCCACTACATCAGGATATTTTGAAGCCAATGCTTTGGTAACATTCGTCCCTACATCACCTCCGGCTGCATAAAATTTTAAATAGCCAAGATTCTCCGTCATCAGCTTCTTCCAGAGGCCGGCAACAGCCTCACTTGTTAGTGCTTTTTTCTCCGAAAACCCAAAACCCGGAATGGAAGGAATGACTAAATCAAAACTTTGCTCTCCTGTTGTCAACAAAGGGATTAGTTTATGGAAACGATAGTAACTATCAGGCCAGCCGTGTGTAAGTATTAATGGCTTGCTGTTTTTGCCATTCCCTTTGATGTATTGAAAGTGAATTTTAATGCCATCTACCGCTGCCATGTACTGTGGGTACTTGTTTAGCAATGCTTCCTGTTTTCTCCAGTCATAGTTTGTTGCCCAATAGCTCACCAGGTTTTTCAAATAGGCTTCGCTGGTTCCAAAATTCCAGTCCGAGCCCTCTGCTTCCCCCGGCCAGCGCATGTTTTTCAATCGGGCTTTTAAGTCATTTAAATCGGACTGTGGGATATCAACCTTAAATTCTGTTACATTTTTCATGTTGCTTTTGCTTGTTTGTGAATAAGACGTTTTGGTACTCAAAATGAGCGATAGTAGAATGAGTGAAGTGTATTTCATTGCACATTTTTTTGCAGGAAATCATTAACATGATTTTAGTCTGCAAGAATCCACAACTATTCAAAAGAAGTATAGAACAAATCCGACATCTATTCAGCCACGATGGACCCGCTCTCCTTTACGAGTTCATTTTTTGTGATTAACTCTATGGGTGTCAAATTAGAAAACTGCTTAAATTCCCGGTTAAAGTGCGATTGATCTGCATACCCCAACTCATAAGCAAGGTTTGCAAGCGACTTGTAGTAACTATGCTGAAGTCTGTTAAGCGCATTTTCAAATCGCAAAACTCTTTTATAATACGATGGCGTAAATCCGATAGACTGTAAAAATTTTCGTTCAAACTGTCGTTCACTTATTTGGTAGTATTTCAACTGACGGCCATAAGGGGTGAGGGGGCATTGGTGTAAAAAATTTACTATCCGCCAATCGACTGCCTTCATCGCACTGAGTCGCTTCAACAAGTAGGTCTCTAAAAGTGAAATTCGCGTATAATTGTGACTTACCTCCATAATTTGCTGAATAACATCGCGAGGAAAAAAATGATGTAAATCTAAAACGGCATCAGTAGTCTCACGGCCGTCAATCCCGAACAATGCCTTTATACCATGTGGAAAAAAAGAAATGGCTATGTGCGAATAAGTTGGCTCCATTTTAACCAATGCAGGTTTTGATGCTATACCTTTTAAGCTAGCGGCATACACATTTTCATAAATAGCGCTATGAAGTGCGTTTTTTCCATTCAGGCATTGAATAACTATTCGCGGAAACCTGTCGGCCATTACATGAATGTTTAACATTGACTCATCGCATAATTGAATGTCCAATGTCCAGTAATACCTGACGAGCGATTTTAACGCTATGTGGGGTTGATAGATTAGTTGTGAAGGCATGCTATCACAAATTTATGTTTATCCTGGTCGGCATTTAGCCATTACAAAGATATTGAAGACCCATGCCACGCAGGTGGCAGAATTTCGGTTTGCGTGGTTAAAATTTCGGTTTCTTTCTGCATAAAATCAAAAGCGGCTCAATACTTTTCTGCGCGATAGTCTGTGGGAGTTATTCTGTTCAGTTTCTTGAATATTTTGGTAAACGAAGAAGCATCTTTATATCCTAAAAAATTGCTGATTTCCTGAATTGACATGGCGGTCTGCTTCAACAAGCTTTTGGCTTCCATTAATACAAACTCGTCAATAAACTTCTTGCCATTTTTACCCAGTTCGCTTTGAAGCACTTCGCTCAGATATTTGGGAGTTATATGCAATCGTGAAGCATAAAAGGCCACCTCTTTGTGCTCAGTATAGTATTCGGCTATCAATTTTCTGAACTGCACTATAACTCGTTCTCTGGCAGAAGTTGTTTTAGTTTGAGACTTGTCATCTAATTCTTTATGTATGGACTTGACCAGCATTAGGAGTGCGTGAACAAGACCAGGAATGGCATGCGCGTCATCTTTCAATTCCTTGATGGAACCAAATAGCGTGGATACTTTTTTTAGCTGTTCTTTGGTGAGGGAAATTACATGTCGGCCCCCATGCGAAAAGAAATCCAATGATCGCAGAAAGGCACTATTGCTATAGCCGTTAAACAGCTCCTCTGTGAAATAGACTGTATCATGCACTGCTGAATAATTGCTCATCCATGTGCAAACCAAGCCAGGCCCTATGGTGGTAAGGCAACCACCTTTAATCTCATAGTCGATGTTGCCAATTTTTACTTTATCAAAGCTGGCAGAAGTATAAGTAATACCAAGGCCGTAGGTGAATGTTCTAAACGGGAAGCTAACACGAGCGTTTTTGTATGTGTTGTTGTTGGCCAGAAAAAAGGGTAAGTTAAAATCGTGGTTATTCTGATGTTTCAGATATTCATACAGACTTAATGGTTTTAAGTTATGTTTCTTTATCATACTTGTAGTAAATTGCTGTTAAGAAACCTTTTTTTATTGATGTATTGTTAAACTAACAATTTTGTTTTTTACAAAAATCAGAAATATTGTAATCTTTTAAATTGTATTTTAAGCGAGGATATTAGTTTTTGCAATAAAGCCTCCTTTGTATATCCTGGTATCCGTATTCGCATCGTAAATTGACATGCAAGTTTTTAAAGCAACAATAGAAATTATCGGAATTAATCCCTTCGTATTCGTTCCCGGAGAAATTCTGGCATTAATTTTCAAAGAAGCAAAAAAGAGTAAAGGGCATATTCCGATTTACGGAACCATTAACGGTAAGAATTATGTGCAAACCTTGGTGAAATATAACGGTCAATGGCGCCTGTATATAAACACCACCATGTTGCCAAATTCTCCGAAACGAATTGGCGAAACTGTAAGTATGACGATTGGATTTGATAAGAGTGACCGAACTATCAAGCCCCATCCGAGGCTTATCAAAGCCCTGAATTCAAATAAAAAGGTGAAGAGAGTATTCGACAATCTACCTCCGTCAGCGCAAAAGGAGATAATGCGATACATATCTTCTTTAAAATCGGAAGCGAGTATAACGAAGAATATTGAAAAAGCGATTGGTTTTTTGAGTGGCAAAAACAGATTTATTGGTAGAGATAATCCATAGATATAAAGTAAAGCTCAGGAACCTTGTGTGCAACGCCATTTCCATGCATAACGAATAATCAGGCAAAGAAGAACAACTTCAACAGCGGCACCAAACACCATGTGCATCCACGCTTCCCCGGCCAAATTGAATAATGAATAGGGAATATACATGGTGGCAATTATCATGTTGGTACAACGATTTACTTTTTCAGGCAAGGCAACCGAAAGAAAAATCATCAGAGCCGGAATGGTTACCGATGCCAGTGCTGCTAACAGAAATCCTTGTGTAATATCAAATACAAATATTTTGCCTTTCAAAATGGCATCTACTTTACCAGGCATATACAACGCGAAATAATCCACATAGATATATAGAAACATAAAACCTGCCCAAAGCGTGGCGAGCTTCACGCTTACATTAGCCTTACTGTTTTGCTGTATTTTCTGCATGCATGTCAACTAAATATTAAAACCAAAATGAAATCCAGGTTCTCCAAAAATAAATTTCGACCATTTATCATCCTGCTGCTTAAATCCATCCGGTAGTTTGGTATGATAGGCACGGTGCGTAACGGCAATGGATGGTTGAATGAAAAATCTGTCTTTGAAAAATTTGATGTGATAACCAACACGGTAAGTATTAAAAATCTGAAATCCATTATCAGCCTTCTTACCGTTATCATGCACAAATTTTTGCAAAGTTGGCATCACATTCAATTCAGCATACAAGCCTTTCCAGAAAAATCGTTGGTACACTACTGATACTCCATACTCACGCACATAACCCGGAAATTTTTCTTGTTCCTTTCCGTATGATTTGTTAAAAAAGGGATGAATACCATTTGGCCACGCATACTTCCAGGTTTTGGGTTCTAACGTAATTACATCTTTTCCTGTAAACCTATAACCCAAATTAAGTTGAGCGAAGTCAGGTGGATTAACGGGAGCCAAGTTGCCCAATAAAAAAATCGTGCTCCCAACAAACCACTTTTTGTACGTGCTGTCTGTTTTGGCGTATTGAGCTTTGAGGTGGAGCGTACTTGTCATAATCAAGACCAACCCAATGAATAAAACTTTCTTTTGCATTTCTTTTCATGTTTAAATGATGCTGCCAAAAGTGGATTGGCGTGATATAATAACTCGTTCACTTAAGTTAATAAAGAAACTTAACGCTTACTTCTTTAAAATTCGTTGGAGGCTAAAAGTTAAACCCAAAGTCAAGCCCCGGTTGAATAAAGTAGTTAGGCCATTTTTTTTCCACTGCTTTAAATGCCTCCGGAACATTAGTTCTTACCGGCCAATAGCTACACCCTATAGAGGGTTCAAAAAAGAACCGGTTTTTGAAAAACTTAAACTGGTAACCCAAATAGAAGTCCAGATAAACCGTGTATCCATTTCCAATCTTTTTTCTATTCTCATCCATGTATTTTTCAAAAGCATTCAACGCATAAGCGGATGTATAGACTCCTTTCCACCAAAACCGCTGGTATCCTATTGTTGGTGCAAGTATGCGTGCGTGTCCCGGATAGTTCAGTCCTGGTTTATCAAATGATGGCCCAAAAGGAATGCCGATTGGCCAGGAATAAATAGATCTTTTAAATCTGAAGGAAACAACATCTTTAGGTGTTATTCTATAACCAACATTTAATTGTACATACTCTGGTGGATTTGGATCATTCGGAATAAAATTCCCTAACATCAGGAGTGAACTCCCAACAAACCATCTTTTGTAAACACTATCTTGGTTTGCATTTTGTGCATTCGCTTGTAAACTGCTTGCCAACATTATGGCAAGTAAAATTTTCTTTTGCATGTCCCTATCCCTTTTAATTATTCAAAAACGATGCTGCAAAAGTGGATAGGCGAGTTACGATAACTCGTTCACTTAAGTGAAGAAATGAAATTACGCCTTGCTTTTTTCCAAAATTCTTGCTCGTAGCCTGCTTAATGACTGTGGTTTGATGCCCAAATAACTTGCTAACTGGTGCTGTGGAACGCGCTGAATAAGGTCTGGTCTTTTTTGTAATAAGTTCAGGTATCGCTGTTCGGGTGAAGAAGTTTTAAACTCGTCAAAGTCTATTTGTTGTTTGGCTAACAATTCTTCCGACAACATTCGGCACATGATTTCGAACTTGGGAAATTTACTGTTTATTTCCATTTCCATGTCACTTGTTGAAATCAGCAGCATGCTGTCTTCAACACAACTAATAAAATAATCAGAAGGGGCATTCTCCGGAACACGATGCGGAGTTAAGGCGTCTAACTCTGTATAAAATGCGGTTGTTTTTTCTTCCCCGTCTATCATGTAATAAACACGAATACAACCTTTTAATACAAAATAACTCTCTTGCGATTTCTGTCCTGCTTTGAGTAAGACCGTGCCTTTCTTTACGGAGTGAAACAGTTGCAACGAAAGTAACGCATGCTTCTCATCATCAGTAAGAGAAACGTATTTTGATATAAAGTCAAACAGAATGTCTTGCATAAATTTTTATAATGCGAATGATTCTTCTATACGAGTTACAGGGGCTTTTGTTAGAACTACTTCATAAATTAGGTTAAGGAATTTCAAATTTGTCGCATTCAAGGCTGCTTTTCAACTAACATTTTTTTACTTAAACCGGGTCCACATCAAATACTACCTTAACACTTCTGTATTCCTTAACCTGTTGAAGGCGGGCAGCAGTTTGAAGGATAATCTGTTTTACTTCGGGTAGTTTCCCTTGGTCGCGTTTGATCTTCAGTAAAACCAGCATTAAAAACTCATTGCGGATTTTAGAGATCATGGGTTCGCCCGGGCCCATAATTTTTGTGGCAGGCAGTTCTTTTCGTAAAACATTTACTAATTGAGTGGCCGCAGCGGTCACCACTTTTTTATCGGTATGTTTTAAGGTTATATCAATTAGTCGGGTAAAGGGAGGGTAGAGGTGTGTTTGCCGATCGTGCAACTGATCGTTTAAAAAGCCTGTTACATTGTTTGTGGCTATGTATCGGAATAATTCGTGCTTGGGGTTAGCGGTTTGCAGAATTACGGTGCCGGTAGTTTCTCTGCGCCCTGCGCGGCCACTTACCTGCATAATTAATTGAAAGGCCCGTTCATAACTTCTAAAATCAGGAAAGTGTATCATCCTGTCGGTATCAAAAACGCCCACCAGACTTACGCGATCAAAGTCGAGGCCTTTGGTTACCATTTGGGTGCCCACTAATATTTGAGTTTCTCCTTTTTCAAAGGCTTCAATAATTGTTTCGTAACCACTTCGCGAGCGGGTTGTATCCAAATCCATTCGCTGAACCTGTGCATTCGGGAAGTGAAATTTTAATTCTTCTTCTAATTTTTCGGTTCCATACCCTAACGTAAGAATTCGCTTTGAACTGCAGGTGGGGCATTGTGTGGGTAGGTCTTCCCGGTAGCCGCAATAGTGGCAAACCAACGCATGGCGGTATTGGTGATACGTTAAGCTTACGGCACAGTTGATACACTTGGGCACCCATTGGCAATCTTCGCATTGTACTAAGGGCGAATAGCCCCTGCGGTTTTGAAAGAGAATTACCTGTTCACTTTTTTCTAACGTGGCATTTATGCTGCGAATTAGTGTAGCGGTGAAATCACCTTTTATGGTTTTACTTTTTCGTTCCTGGGTAACATCGGCAAATACAATAGCAGGTAGTTGTGCATTTCCAAAGCGTTGTGTTAGCTGAACATAACCATAACGCCCTTGTAAGGCGTGGTAATAAGATTCCAAAGATGGGGTAGCACTGCCCAACACCACCTTGGCATGATGCTGCCGTGCAATTACCTGCGCAACATCGCGCGCCTGGTAGCGCGGGGCCGGGTCTTGCTGTTTGTAGGAGGCATCGTGTTCTTCATCCACAATTATCAGCCCCAGGTTATCGAATGGTAAGAAAACAGCAGAGCGCACACCCACTACAAAGCGGAATTTGCCGGTAAGCACTCCGTTCCATACCTCTACACGTTCGTTATCAGAAAAACGCGAGTGATAAACGCCCATCTCGCTGCCAAACATTTTTTTTAGGCGAAGTACAATTTGGGTAGTAATAGCAATTTCGGGTAACAACAATAAAGCCTGCGAGCCACCTTCTAAAGCCTTTCGAACCAAATCAATATAAATTTCGGTTTTACCGCTACCGGTTACACCATGCAACAACACAACCTCCTGGTTTTGAAATGCAGCCAGTATTTGATTACGAGCTGCTTCCTGGGCTTCGTTTAACATTACCGGTGGCAGGTGGTGCGAATCGGGGAAGCCAAACCGGGGTACAATCACTTCAAATTCTTCCAGAATTTTTTGTTTAACAAGGGTGTTTATCGATGACTCGGACACATCGCTTTTCAACAATAACAACTTGCGCAAGCCTTGTTCGTTTAGTTTTTGATTATTGAATACCGGTACGTGTTGCAGGTAATGCAATACAACGGCTTCCTGTTTTGGCTTTGCCGCAAGTTTCTCAAACAGGGTTTCCAACGCTTTCTTATCTGCATAGTTTTTATGCAGCCGAATGCGCCTTTCAGTTTTGGGTTTATACTTTTCCTTAACTTCTTCAAACAGAATAATGGCTTCCTTCGATGAAAGCGATTTCAGTATATGATAGATAGATCGGGCCTCCAGCAATTTGGCTGCTTCGGTATAAGAAAGCACTTCGGCTTTAAGCCGATCTAAAAGCAACCTTTCTTTTTCAGAGAAATCAAAGCTGGAATTTTCTAATACAAAGTCGGGCCGTAATTGAATCATTGATTCGCTGGAAAGTTTCAGGCCGGATGGTAGCGCAGCCTGTAGTACTTCGCCCAACGTGCACATGTAGTATTGAGCAATCCATTCGTATAAGCTAAACTGATGATCGTAGATAATTTCAGTTTCATCCAATAATTCCAGTATGGGCTTTGCCTCGTATTCTTTGGGTGGTTTGGTGTGCAGGGTTGCAATAATACCGGTAAGTATTTTTTTTTGACCGAATGGTACAATTACGCGCTGTCCGCGTTTTACCCGATCGGCTATTGCAGCAGGAACGCGATAGGTGAATAGTTTGTCAATCGGAACCGGTAATGCAACTTCGGCAAATAAGGTGGATAGGTTGGAACTAAAAAGTGTGCCTTCGGCCATCTGGTAAAAATAATATCAGGTTCAGATTCTTATTTTTCGCGGGCTTTAATAATTTCTTCTAATTGTGTGTGTGCCCATTGCAAATCAATATCCTTAATGGGGCTGGCAATGGTAATTTTGTTTAACTTAAAATCTTCTTCGCTACGGGTGCTAATGCGTCCAAACACGGTATTGTCTATCAATAAAATAAGTTCTGTATCGGGCAGGGCTGTAATGGTGTTGCGCAAACGCATCATTCCTTCTGCCGATACAATAATATCAAAGTAACTGATAAGTGCGCGCAAGTCGTGTTCCATAGGCCGGATGGCGATGAACTGGGCGCTGCCTATAAGGGCCTGGTCTGGAATTAAAAAACGCTCACGATTATTGCGCGTGTAAACCTTGCGACCATATCCTTTGGTCTTGTATTTCTTATCCAATTTAATAATTGCAAATATACCGGTTGATTCCTGGGCATAAGTAAACGAGCACGTTATACAGCCTATTACAATTAACAAAAAAACACAGCGGCATGTCATTGGTTCGTCAAGGTTACCAAAAAATTAAAGCTTCAACCAGTTTTTACCGGTAAATATCTTGCCTTTACCTCAAAGGTGTAAACTTATCTGCTATTGTGCACTTACTTTCGTTTACAGGTTCAAATCAAGCTTAAATAATTAATTATGCAACGCAACGAGTTTTTAAAACGATTAGGCTTTAGTACACTGGTAGCACCGGTATTGCTGGCTTGCGATTCAACTGGTGAAGAATTACTGAACAGCGATGCTGCTAACATTGGAACAGCAGGTACGTGCACTACTACCAACTCCGAAACTGCAGGGCCATACCCAACCAAAAATCCATCCGGCCTACAAATGGTGGATATTCGCTCGGATAGAACAGGTGTATATCTATCAGTAGAGCTTACGATTCTAAATAAAAATACAAGTTGTGCCCCGTTGCAGGGTGCCATTGTAGATATCTGGCACTGCGATAAAGATGGTAACTATTCAGAGTACAGTTCATTTTCTTCGGTACATTTTTTAAGAGGCCGGCAGGTTACGGATAGCGTTGGCAAAGTGGGGTTTACTACGATTTTTCCGGGTTGGTACAATGGTAGGGCAACGCATATACACGTACACATTTATAGCCCGTCCGGCACATCGTTGCTGGTAACACAAATTGCTTTCCCGGAAGGAAACACAAGCGCTGTAGCATTAGTTAACGCAGCCTCTGCAAAAGGTTATACAAAAGGTATGAGTGGCTATACCTATAATAGCAACGACAATGTATTTAGCGATGGTGTTTCTACTGAACTGGCGTCCATCAGCGGAAGCGTAAATGATGGTTACACGCTTACGCATACAATTGTTGTAAATGGATAAAGTAAGTATAGTTCCGGTAAAAATTCTGTTAAGCGATTGGCGTGGCTGTTCGCAAAGTCCGGTACATCAAAGCAAACATTGTTTACCCGAACCATTTGGCCTTTTGAATTACTTTGATGAAGTGGTGTTGAAACCGGGTTGTATGATGAAACAAAAAATACAACAAACGGGTATTTTCTTTTTGTTGCCGGTGGTGGGTGCATGCAAAGTAAGTCATGGTAATATCCATACAATTGATGTAGGCGATTTATACATTACACACGTTAAAAAAGATGATGAAGTACAAATCAGAAATCCCTATGTAGGCGAGTGGATCAGGTTTATTGTATGGGAGATTAATGGTGATGCAACTGAAGCTACTGCTTTTCCGGGTTTTGATTTGAATTTGAATTTGGGAAAGCTGGTTCGGATTTTTAAAGGTAGCGCAAACGACCAACGCATTGCAATTCGGGCCGGTATGTTTGAAGGTAGGGGCGAAGGAAGTCTGAGTTTACCCAATGCCAATCATTTTATATTTGTGTTAGAAGGAGTATTTGAAGTGCAACACCGGTTGTTGCATACTCACGATGCATTGAGTATTCCGGACTGCACACACCTGGAGTTTGAAGCACTTTCAAACAAAGCGATTTTGCTGGTGTTAAGTCAGTTTTGAATGCATTTTTGAACTCAGTACCTTTAAATAAAGGGTTCGACTACTCTCTATTGCTCGCGCATCATGCGCATAGTAAAAAATCCCAGTATGGCCACTATTATTCCTATGGCAGCCCACATCCAGATTTTATTTTTAAACCACGGGTTCGGTTCATCTACGGTGTTTTGTTGCGATTTTAGTTCACTACTCAGTTGTAGTTCGGGTACAGTATCCGGAATGTCTTTTATAAAGTGATCAATATCGTAATTGGGATGGAACACATTGGCGGTACCATACTTTAGGCTATAAGCACCGGGTTGCAACCGTGTAACCAATGTTACCTGCGGTGTCCAGCCCGTAACTTTTGTAACTTGGATGGGTGGGTTATCCTGGTTGTAAATTGTGATACGGACTTTATGAACCACCTGTGGTGTAAACTGAATAGTATCTTGTTGAAAAGAACTGATTACACCTGTATATAATGTTTGATAATTGTAGTGTACTCCTTTTTCGGAGGTTATACTATCGGCTAACCAATCAATTTGAATAGAACGGTAAAACTGTTGTGCAGGAGCTGGCTCGATACTCAATCGCGAAAGCAATACCGGTTGATTAAAGGTCAGGTAAAATTCACTTCGTTTACCAATTGTGTTTGAACGTAATGTATTGGCTGCTTCCGTAAATATCCCTCTTATGGTTTTAATCTGATAAAATTTTACTGAATTAAGTTTCAGTGTTGTACCTTTTACAATGGTGAAGCGGAGGAAGGTAAATTCTGTATTGGGAAAGTGAACATGGTTGTACCGATAGCTAACCGGTGGGTTTGAAATGGATATAATCCGGCTGCTATGAAGTTTAAACCACTCTTGCTGGTTGTTACTTCCCTCCACCACAATTTCCGAATCATAGTTCTCCTGCTCAAACTCCAACGTGGCAGTGTTAACAGGTTCGGTTCGGTTAAGTTTTACGGTAAAGTAAAATGCATTGTCCTTGCGGGATTGGTTAAATGGTTCAAGTGCGATGGAAGTTTGGGTAACTTCGTCTTCGGCAATTTTTAGCAGGTAAGGTATTTCGGTGGTGTCGTTGCTGGCATAAATGCGAATGTCAGCAAGGTCAGGTCTTATCTTTGAAAACATGGCACCTGGCAAGGTAAGCTGATACCAACCCGGGTGGGTAACATCTGAAATTTTTCGCTCGTAGGTAAATTGAGCAAAACAGGTGGTGCTGAGTGTTAACAGCAGCAACAGCTTAATCATCCGATTCATCTGCATTTGTATGGTATTTCTTTCGCTTGTTATAGATAAACGATGCGATGAGCAACAGCACACCCAAAATCATCAATACAATTGTTTTTCCTATGGTACTCATCCCCGTAAGGTCGTACAGGAAAAGCTTGGCTAATGTAATTCCAAAAAGTACAATTCCACTCATGCGTAAAAATGCAAAGTCTTTTGCAAGGCCCCACACAATCAGGTAAAGTGCATAAGTGCCCCACAAAATACTAAGTGCCAAACGTGAACCATTGTGTACTTGTGTTAGTGCCAGCCACGCCAATAATTCTGAACTTAAAAGTGTAAGCAATGTGAAATGAAAGAACAGTCGTTCAATTTTAAAAAGCGCAGCCCTGGCTTCTGTTTTAATCACGCGGTAGTTAATCAATAATAATGCAGTTATAAAAATATAACTGATATAGCGCACACCAATATTCCAGAAGCCGTGTTCAAAGTACGCATCTTCTGATAGATACGCATTGCGTAATAACTCCAACTCAATCAATCCACCCGATAGGTAAATGATAACGATTAACGCTCCGGCACCAGCAGCTATGTATTTCAATAAACTATTTTTGGTAATGCGCTCGTTGATGAACCACACGGCAAAGACAAAAAATGCACTGTAATTAATCAACCATACGGTTTTAAACGAAAGCCAATCGTAGTTGTAGTTGTTGCCACCTTCCTGTTTGATAGCTGTGAGGTAATAGTGTTGGTTGAAATACAAACTTATTTCTTTGAGGATGGAGGTGAACAGAATAACAAGAAATCCGGCCGGAAGGGCGTATTGCATAATGGGCACCGTGCGGTTCAACCATTGGTTGGTGGAGTCGTGCAGTGTTTTAATAGAAAGCTGGTAATTTGTTCCAAACATGAATGCAACAATCAATCCCGTAAGGAAAAACACATTGATAAATGGCGCGAATGTAATTTCAGGTGCATCGTAATAAAAATAATCGTTGTAAAGGAAACTGAGTTCGCTCCAATCGTGCAGTAAACTAAATAAAGCCAGCATTAACAGTGGGTAGGATAGAATTTCATACACCGGAAATTTTTTAGTGCGACCAATCCAGAATAGCAATACAGCTTCAAATGCCCAAATTGCAGTAACCCAGTTGCCTTCCAGTTGCACGGGTACAGCCAGAGTAAGAAAAGTTAGTACCAAGCCGGTTACGAAGTAGAAAATATCTTTGGCTTGCCGGAGTTTATAAAATAATACTAAGCATACAGAAAAATGCAGGATAGCATTGAATGCGGTAAACAGACCGAGAAAATAATCGCCATCCGGATAATCGCTAATGGCACCATATCCAAGCCCGTAGAAAATAAAACTGTTACTTAAGATCAGGGCAATGTCGCCAATGCCAAGTTTTTGAGTGCTGATAAATTTAGAAACAACGAAGGCTAGGTAAAACTGAATGAAGTAGATTAATGTAAAAGCAAGGCTGATCCACAAATGATCTTCAGCTCGGTAATCGGTTACCATCCATGCAAATACGATCAGCCAGGTAAGTACAAATGCAAACCGGAACAGTCCGCGCCAGTCTTGTTTAAACGCAATGAATAAAATACCGGTATTGATAATGCCAACATACGTAAGAAGCACAACCACACGCCCTGAACCATCGCTTAATAGAAACGGAACGGCATAAGCACCCACCAAACCAATTACAGCAATGGCTTGCTGTTTATATTGAAGTGCCGCAAATACAGTGAAGGCCGTGAACAATACCATCAGCACAAATGCTATCAGTTGAGGAATAAACTGGTAGAAATCGTAAGCCGCATAGGTAATAAAATATAAACTGGCGATGCCACCACTCAACAACACCGCACTGAAGGCAGTGTAATTTTTCTTAAGTCGGATGGCGATCACCATCAGGATTACACCGGCTACATAACCGAGAATAATCCGCGTAAGCGGGTTAAGCATTTGGTGATCGATAGCGTACTTTACACCAAAGCTGATACCGATAACCAATACCGCAATTCCGATTTTATTCAACAGGTTGGTGCCGATAAAATCTTCCCACGCAGTATTTTGTTTGGGTTTGGCAGGTTTAGATGAAGTTGGTGGAACAGTAGGTTCATGAATAATAGCCGGGCCTACTACCGGCTCAACGGGTATTGCTTCCGGTTGTTCTTTTGGTTGTAAACCTTGTACTTGCTTGCGCAGTTGTTGAATATCGAAGGCTAATTGTTGCTGTCGCATTTCGGCAGCCTGTAGCTTTTGATGCAGGTCGTCCAGTTTGTTTGAGTCTGACATGGGTTAATTGTAATGCGTCAAAACTAGGTAAATACCTACTATCGCTTGTTTGACAAATGTCAAAAAACGTGGTCTATTTCACAATTGGAATTCGAACCGAATCAGTACTTAACAATTATGAATTCGGTGCGTCTGTTAGCCTGGTGTTCTGTTTCGCTGCAAGCTGACTTAACTGTTCCTTCGCATGCACAATCATTTACAAGTTTTGATTCACCATAACCTTTGCCGGAGATGCGTGACCGGGCAATGCCTTTGGATATAACATACTCGGCCGAGGCTTTGGCGCGTTTATCAGAAAGTGTAAGGTTGTATTGTGCGCTGCTGCGGCAATCGGTATGCGAACCCAGCTCAATAATCATGTTCGGGTTATCGTTCATTACCTGCACAATTTTATCTAATTCAGCAGCAGCATCTTTGCGGATACTGGCTTTACCTAAATCGAAATAAATGGGGTTAATGTGAATAACTTTACCAATGTCCATGCCGAGGTCTATTTTATCCATCTTAATATCCATCAGTTCGTGTACGGCAATTTCGCCAGGCTTGGTGATTGTAAATTTAAAGTCTATTGTTTTTGTTAAATAACCAGCTCGCTCCAGGCGGAGGGTATAGTGAAGTACATCTCCTATTTTAGTATTCTCTAATTTTTTTCTGATCTCACCTTTCAGCGAGGTGTTGTCGGTAATAAAGGTCCGCCCTGTTTTTTTATCGCGCACAGTGATCGTTACATCCTGAATGGGAAGTTCTGTAACCCGATCATCTACTCTGCAAAACAAGTTATTACCAAACTCGGTGAGATAAATCTTAATGGTAGTTTCCGGCATATCTTCCTGTAAAACCAACACTTCGCTGCCTTCCAGGTATTTTTCTTTTGATGCTGTAAACGTATAGTTACCAGGTTCTATTTCGTAAACACAAAGCCCCCTTTCATCAGTAGTGCAGGGGCGCAGGTTTGCAGCAGGTTTAACTATTGCACCTGGAATTATTTTTTCAGTAACCCGATCTGCAACCACAATTGTAACAGGTGTTGTGAATGTTATAGGCCGTGTTCTTATAAAACTGTAAATATCATCGTCTAAACCGGTGCGATGCCGGTTAGAACTGAAAAAGCCAGCAGTGCCGCTTGTGTTAACAATAAAACCGAAATCATCTTTATTGGTGTTAATAGGGTAGCCCATGTTCTTAAGTTGAGCGGGGTTCTTAAGATTAGCAGCAAAAATATCTAATCCCCCCAGGCCCCCGTGTCCATCGGATGCAAAGTAAAGTATGTTATTGCTTACAAAAGGAAATTGTTCGTTACCGTTTGTATTAATAGGTTCGCCCAGATTTTCGGGTGTTCCCCATTGGCCATTGTTGTAAGCAACCCGATAAAGATCGGTACCACCCAAGCCACCGGGCATATCAGAAGCGAAATAAAGGTATGTTGTGGTTTCATTAAATGCCGGATGTGCAACCGAATAGTTAACATCATTAAAAGGTAATGGTTTAGTATCACTCCAGGCATTTCCTGTCCAGCGCGAAAGTAAGAGATTGAGGTTGGTAACCCCTGTACTGCTTTTAATGGTATGATTTCGTGTAAATACTACCAGATCTTGTGTACTATTAAAGGTAAGTGGGCCTTCATGAATTTTTGTATTAAACGCACCAAAGGGTTCAACTTCTTTTCCAAAGTATAAGGGATCAGTTCGTTTTCTAAAATAAGTACTGTAGTAACCTGTAGTGCGTGTATCGTTACTGGTTGTGCGGGTTTCATCCGTATGCAGGCGTTCTCCGTATGCATACAGATTAGGATCATCGTAGGTAACATGGTCTTCGCGTTTAAAGTCGTGATCGTGTAAATACTTACTCAGGCCGGTGGTGTCAATAAAGTAATGATTAAGGAACGGTGTATTGTTCCATCCAAATACATGCTTGTGCAGATTGCCTTTGTGACGCGAAGAAACAAATACCAAACCTTGCTTATAGGCAACGGGTGAAAAATCTGAGAAGGGGGTATTGAATTCCATAAAGTGAACAACATTCACCACGGTATCAGCTAAAATTTTAGCCCGGGGTGTAGCTGCTATATTGGCTATACGAGCCGATGTTGTGCTAAATTGTTGGGCATGCGCTAAGGCTGTTTCTGATTTTCCATTTTGAAGTAAACATTGTATATACTGAAACCAGTCGTTTTCGTCTTTTTTTGTATCGGCTGCTTTGGCGTAGTATTTCTCAGCATTGCGCCAGTCTTTTATTTTATAATAACAATCGGCAACTTTCAGATAAACGGCATCAGTGCCAGCGCCACTCATAACTGCTTCTTCGTATAATGTTGCGGCAGTAGCAAAATGCATTTGCTTATATTCTTTGTCGGCACGCTTCACAATAAGTTGTGCGAAAGCGGGTGCGGCTAATCCCAGCAACGCAAAAAGCAACCCGTATTTTAAAATGCTATTCATAGAAATTTAAAAATGACGCGGAGTAATAATTTTTTTTCTGAGCGTGGCAAACTCGTAACGTATCATTACTTCGTGCGTGCCCGAGGCATACCGGGCCAATTCAGAGGTAGTAATGTCATACGCATAGCCAAAGCGCAAACCGGTGGTTGCCTGAAATTCAAGTAGTGCCACTACCGCATCGCCTGTTCGGTAAGAACCGCCAATACCGAGTTTATCCAAATACCAAATGTTAAGATTAAAGTCTGTTTGCAGGGGTGCGCCATCTACCATTTTTAACAGGAACGAAGGTTTTAGTTTTACATTCGGACTAACACCAACCACATATCCCATACCCAAAAAGTAATGTCGCTTCATGCGTGAGCTTAATGCTTCGAGGTTAGTTAATTTGTTATTCAACATATGGGGCAATGCAAGCGATGCATAAAATTTATCTGTTGAATAAAACATGCCAAAACCAAAGTTGGGATTAATCTCCCGTACGTTTGCACTGAAGGCCGGATCGTTATTGGGTTGATTAACATCAGCCAGATTAGCACTGTATTGGGTAAACCCGGCATTGGCTCCAAACGATAGCGTTCCTTTTTGTGATAGCCGAACCCGATATGCGTAAGATGCATATACACCCGTGTTGGCTTCTACTCCCAGTTTATCTTTAAATACGGTTAAGCCAACCCCCATCTTTTCATTTGCTAATGGCATATCAGCCGAAAAAGTCATGGTGCTGGGTGCACCCTCTACATTAATCCACTGCCTGCGATACATGCCTGTCATACTCAGCACATCGCGGCTGCCCGCATAACCAGGGTTAACCAGCAAGTAATTAAACATGTATTGCGAATACATGGCGTCTTGTTGCGCCATGGCTTTGGTGTACGCGGCAACCATCAGCAATATGGTACTAATCAATATTTTTATTGATGATGTCATAGTTGTTTATCGCTTAATGGTTATGAATTTCGGTTTATACTCTTTGCCGTTTACACGGATAATGTAATAGTAAGTGCCATCTGGCAAATCGCTGCCTACTACAATTCCACGATTAGCCTTGCCATCCCAGTTGTTCTGGTAATTATCGGATTCGTACACCAAACTTCCCCAGCGGTTATACACCAATAAATAAATCACACTCCGGTTCGGGTTTTCAATTTCAAATACATCGCCTATACCATCGTTATTGGGTGAGAATCCTTCAGGCACAATTACCTCGCACGGGTCTGGGTCTAACACATTCGGGGTATTGTCTTTATCGCAATCAGGCAATGGGAATTCCGGCTTCAGGTTGTCATCCCAGCCGTCATGATTGTTGTCGGTAAAACCATCCACCTGGTTGTCATTGTTAACATCTTCTAACCCGATTTCAATTACATCGGCCAGGCCATCATTGTCCGAATCAAAGTCGCGATAATCGTTTGTGCCATCGCCATCGGTATCGGGCACCGGTAATGGGTTTGTTTCAACAACATCAACCCAACCGTTTTGATTGGTATCGGCTTGTGTTCCGGGTTTTCCGTTTTGATCTGGATCTTCACCTCCGGCTTCCAGTACATCCCACAAGCCATCGTTGTCGCTATCCAGATCCAGAAAGTCCTGATGGTTATCGCCATCGGTATCGGGTACTGGCAACGCAATGCCTCCGGCTGCAGGGTCAACACCATCGTGTAAGCCATTGCCATTCGCATCGGTAATAGTACCCGTTCCGATTTTACCATCGTTATCCGGATCGCTACCACCACCTTCCGTTACATCAGGAATGCCATCACCATCGCTATCCAGATCAAGCAGGTTAGGAATACCATCGCTGTCAACGTCATCAGCACCCTCAACTGCATCGGGTATTCCATCGTTGTCATCGTCCAGATCAAAATTGTTAGGGATTCCATCACCGTCTGAATCAAATCCTTCGCGCCAATCACGATCGCCACCGGGCTTATCCAGATCGGGGAAGGAGAGTGGTGTCTGTGTGTTAGTAGCATTCTGTGCCTGTGTCATACCAATAACCAGGTCATAGGCATCGTCCAACCCATCACCATCTCCGTCTGATTGAGTGGGGGTTACATTCGCAATCTTATCATTATTGGTATCGTAACCTTCTAAGGCATCGCTGTACACATCGCTATCGCTATCGCTATCCAAATAATCGGGTATGCCATCACCATCGGTATCAACCGGAACCAACGGAGTACCTCCGGTTACATCAAAACGATTATCAATACCATCGTTGTCAGTATCGGTACCGGTTGGTGCCTGATAGCTAACCGTTGCCTGGCCTTCAATTATATCCACAATACCATCGTTATCGCTGTCAATATCTTTATAATTCGGTTTGCCATCCTGGTCGGTATCGGGTACGGGCAAGGCATTGCCTCCTGTTGTAACATCTGCTGAATCGGGAATGCCATCCTGGTCGGTATCTGTTAAATTATCCAGACGTCCATTGTGGTCGGTATCAACACCACCGGCTTCAATTATATCGGCAATCCCATCGTTATCGCTATCAAGATCAAGGTAATCAGGAAGTATATCATGATCGGAGTTGGTAACTGGCAACGGTGTTCCGGTTCCGGTATCTACATTATCTGCAAGCCCGTCATGGTCGGCATCGGTAAAGTTGTCGATAGCACCATCGTTATTGGTGTCGGTTCCCCCTGCTTCTATAATATCGGTAATACCATCGTTATCGCTGTCGCGATCGATATAATTCTTAATTCCATCGCTATCAGTATCGGGTAATGGTAAACGTGTTCCATCCACCGCATCGGCAAGGCCATCACCATCGGTATCGGTAAATCCATCGATTACTCCATCGTTGTTGGCATCGGGTCCACCCGCTTCGCGCGTATCGGTAATGCCATCATTATCGCTGTCACGATCTTTATAATCGGCACGGAGGTCGTTATCAGTATCGGGTATTAACAATGGTGTTCCACCGGTTGTGTTATCAATTCCATCGGCTAAACCATTTCCATTTGTATCGGTAAACCCATCTATTACACCATCTCCGTTAACATCAATACCACCCGCTTCGCTAACATCCGCAATACCATCGTTGTCGCTGTCGCGATCTCGATAATCTGGTACGGTGTCAAGATCAGTATCAGAAACAGGTAGCGGTGTGCCGCCATTGGTAGGGTCAACAGTATTACCAAGGCCATCGGCATCGGTATCGGCAATTGGGCCAGTGCCAATCCGGCCATCTTTATCCGGATCGGTGCCACCCGCCTCGGTTACATCGGGTATTCCATCATTATCACTATCCAGATCCAGATGATCTGGCTTTCCATCACTGTCTGCATCGGGCATGGCAAGTGGTGTGCCCTGGGTTTCCGAATCGATGTTATCATTAAATCCATCGTTGTCGGTGTCAAGAAAATTATCTGCAACGCCATCTTTGGCTGCATCTGTAGCACCAGCTTCAAGGGTGTCGGGAATACCATCGTTGTCGCTGTCGCGATCGATATAATCTGATTTGCCGTCTCCATCGGTATCGGGTGGTGTAAGGTGTGTGCCGCCTTGCGAAGGATCAACCACATCCGGAATTCCATTCCGATTAATGTCAAGGAAGTTATCAGTTTTTCCATCGCGGTTAATGTCCGTACCACGTGCTTCGTATATATCGGGTATGCCATCGTTGTCGCTATCCAGATCTGCGAAATTACTAAGACCATCTCCGTCTGAATCGTTTGCCGGTAGTGGTGTACCACCACTGGCAGGATCAACTGAGTTTGCAAGACCATTTCCATTTGTATCGGTAAAACCGTCAATTATGCCATCGCCATTTGCATCGGCTCCACCGGCTTCAAGGGTATCGGTAATGCCGTCATTATCACTGTCGCGATCCAAGCGATTAGGGATTCCATCGGCATCGGCATCGCTATTACCTTCTACCGTGTCGGGGATGCCATCATTGTCATCATCCAGATCGGTAATATCTGCGATGCCATCACCATCGCTATCCATTGCCTGGCGCCAATCGCGATCTCCACCAGGGTTATCCAGGTCGGGAAATGAAGCGGGCGTTTGACCGTTGTTGGTTGCACCACTTGTATTTTGTGATAATGTACCATCTGCATCAAAAGCATCATCTAACCCATCGCTATCCGAATCGTTGCCGGATGGTAGTGTGTTGGCAACTCCGTTATTATTGGTATCGTAACCTTCTAGTTGATCGGGGTAGGTATCGTTGTCGGTATCGCTGTCGGTATAATCCGGATTGTCGGTACTATCGGTATTAACGGGGATGAGTGCGGTGCCACCATTATGAATATCAAAACGATTGTCAATTCCATCGCCATCTGTATCTAACCCTAACGGGGCCAGATAGCCAGCGGTAGTCTGCGCTTCGATAATATCTACAATGCCATCATTGTCACTATCAATATCCAGGAAGTTGGCGCCACCGGTTCCATCGGTGTTGGGTATTAGCAACGGTGTGCCTCCGTTGGCGGGATCGGTAATGTTACTCCAGCCGTTTCCGTTTGTATCGGTTATAGCACCAGAACCAATGCGACCATCGCCATCATTGTCAATACCACCGGCTTCAATCACATCGCGAATACCATCGCCATCGCTATCCAGATCCATGGTGTTCGGAATGCCATCACCATCAATGTCTCCGTTTATCAATGCAGTGCCACCGTTGTTAATGTCCACAAGATCAGAGGCTCCATCACCATCGGTATCGGTAATAGCACCAGTACCAATTATACCATTGTTGTCAGGATCGCTTCCACCAGCTTCAAGTACATCTGGAATTCCATCATCATCAGAATCAAGATCAAGGTAGTTTGGAAGTTGCGCGCCATCGGAATTCAGGTTAGGTAAACGTGTACCTAATGCTGTACCGCTGGTATTGTTAACAGGATCAACACTATCAGGGAAGCCATCGGCATCAATGTCGTTGGCTACACCGGGGCCTACGCGACCATCACCATTGGCATCTGTGCCTCCGGCTTCAATGGCATCAAACACGCCATCGTTGTCGCTATCTGTATCCAGAAAGTTTTTAACGCCATCGCCATCAAAGTCATCTTGTACATCATTGATGCTGATGGGTATGCCAGCCAGAATAGAAGGCAATCCGTTTGCATCTACGTTGGTACCGATAAGTCCTGTTCCAGGAAATCCATTTCCATCCGGATCGGAACCACCCGCTTCAATAATATCCGGAATACCATCGTTATCAGAATCCAGGTCACGATGATTGGGGAGCCCATCCTGATCGGCATCGTCTGTGCCTTCGTCTGTATCAAGGATACCATCGTTATCATCATCTACGTCAATAATGTCAGGAACACCATCACCATCCTTATCAGTTGCCTGGCGCCAGTCTCTATCGCTACCGGCTTGGGTATCGGGTTGCGAGTTTGGAGTTTGTCCACCATTGGTAGCATAACCTGAACTATGAATATTGCCATTGTCAAGATCGAAGATGTTGGCGAGACCATCGTTGTCGGCATCGGCAAATGCAGCAATATCCAGCATGCCATCGTTGTTGGCATCTACTTCGGATGGATGCAATGAACCTACCGGCCCGAAGAAATTTTCGGCCAGATCGGACAGCGCATCTCCATCGGTATCGGTATCCACATAATCTGGCGCACTTCCGCCATCGATGTTGGAATAACCACTGGCTACACCACCATTGTTTACGTCATAGGCATCATCTATTCCATCGCCATCTGTATCCAAACCTGTTGGGGGTACATAGGCTGAGGTTGGAAGCCCTTCGGTATTATCAATTATACCATCGTTATCAGAATCTATATCAACATAGTTTGGCCGACCATCGCCATCTCTGTCTTGATTAAACAACACATTTACACTTCCGAGTTGTGTGGGATCATTCAAATCGGAAAGTCCATCTCCATCAGTATCGGTAATAGCACCCGTTCCAATTATACCATCGTTCTCGCCATCAGGAATATAAAATGCTGCTTCGAAGTTGTCGGGAATACCATCGGCATCGCTGTCCAGATCGAGGTAGTTGGGTTTACCATCGCCATCCGTATCTGGGTTTGGTAAGGCAATGCCACCATTTGTGGGATCGGCACTATCGGGCCAACCGTTATTGTTTGTATCAACAAATACTCCTGATCCGATTATACCATCATTTTGCGGGTCGGAAAGAATTGATCCAAAACTTGCTTCAGAGGCATCCGTAATTCCATCGTTATCAGCATCTACATCCAGGTAATCGGGCACACTGTCTCCATCGGTATTGGGTACGGGCAACGCGGTGCCGCCATCGGTGGCATCGGTAAGGTTGCTCCAGCCATCGCCATCGGTGTCAGCTATCGGGCCGGTACCTATGCGTCCGTTATTATCGGTATCTGTTCCTCCGCCTTCAATTACATCTGGTAAGCCATCGTTGTCGGAGTCCAGATCGCGATAGTTTGGTCTTCCGTCTCCATCTTTATCCAGATTAGTTAATGGTGTTCCACCGGTAGTATTATCTACCACATCGGCCAGGCCATCTGCATCGTTATCAGTAAAATTGTCAATGGAGCCATCGCCATTTGTATCGGGCAAACCTGCTTCCAGTACATCCGGAATACCATCGTTATCGCTGTCGCGATCTACATAGTCTTCGCGCCCATCACTATCTGTATCGCGCCCGGGTAGTGGAGTGCCGCCATTATTGGTATCAACCAGATTAGAGAGTCCATCACCATCGGTATCGGTAAAAGGCAGGTTGCCAATCATAGCGTCACCATTCGGGTCATTACCACCCATTTCTGTTATATCTGGAAGTCCGTCATTGTCGCTATCGAGATCCAGGTAGTTGGGTAATCCATCGTTATCCAAATCGCGTATGGGTAATGGTGTGGTGGTTAAAGGATCGGCCCAACCATTGTTGGTGGTGTCAACAAAGCCATCTATGCGACCATCGCCATTGGCATCGGTGCCACCGGCTTCACGGGTATCGGTAAGCCCATCGTTGTCGGAGTCAACATCTAAAAAATTTGGAACTGCATCTTTGTCCTGATTGTCCACCGGGTAATTATCGGCCCGGCCGTTGTTGTTTGCATCGGGTCCCGTTACAATTAAAGGCGATCCGTTCTGGCTGGTGTCGTAGGCATCCGCAAATCCATTGCCGGTATCGGTAAATCCATCTACGCGGCCATCGTTGTTAATATCGGGTCCGCCCACTTCACGAATGTCGGGTATTCCATCATTATCACTATCCAGATCAATAATGTTAGGTCGTCCGTCTGCATCGCTATTGATTGAGGCTAAGCCACCAGGTGCAACGTTATCGCGTAAGCCATCGTTGTTGGCATCCGCTCCATCCAGAATTCCATCTCCATTTTGATCCGCTCCGCCAACTTCTATTACATCTGGAATACCATCGTTATCCGAATCAAGATCAAACTGATTAATGATGCCATCGCTATCGGCATCAAATAAAGAGCAGATACCATTAACTAATGTGCCGCTATGGGTGCTGCAATAATCAGGGTCAAGATAGTTGGGTGTTCCATCGCCATCATGATCGGCTAATGCGTTACCTCCGGGTTCGTTTATGTCCAGAATTCCATCGTTATCATCGTCTGGATCAAGCAGGTTATTTACACCATCGTTATCGTTATCGGTACAATTAAGAACCGATACAATTGTGGTATAGGTTTTTTCGCAGCCGGCCAGATCGGTAATGGTTAATTGGTATGTTCCGGACTGGTTGAGTTGAATGTTGTTGATGGTTAATATCGGCCCTATAATTTCAAAACCTGAGGGTGTACTCCACACATACCCATTGGGGTTATTTATTCCGGCCGGACTTGTTGAAGTTCCGTTAATGGCGAGATTGGTGCCGGTGCAAACCTGTGTTACCGGTTGTATTTGGCCAGCGGGTGTGCTGATGTTGGTAATTGAACTGTTGAATTGTAAACACACTGTACTTAGAATACCAAATTCGTTGGTAACCCGCAGCGTTACTTTTTCGGAGAAGCACGGGGTATTGTTATTCATGGTATAAGTAATGCAGGTGCGATTGCTGTTTATTGTAACGGTGCCTCCGCCTCCGGCAACTGCTGAAATAATTGCATTATCGGCTCCGCATCCGCCCATGCTTAAACAGTGGCTGATGGGTGTGCCTGGTGTTGCCGTTCCGGCTACATAAGCTGCAGTAGGCAGTTGCGTTACCGGATCATATACTTCAACGTTCTTCAGGTAATCAGAGTAGTAAGCGTAATTTCCTGTGCCTACCGTATAAGCCATTACGGCAACCTGCATTTTCTTATCGCATGCTATGCGGTTGTTTCCGGTTGGTAGTATTTGGGCGTTTTGAAATACAACAAAAGAATAGTCTGTACCGGGTATAGGATTGGCCCGGTTACCATTAATAATGGCGGCCACAGAAGTATAATGCTGGCCATTGAACGTTAAACTCGACAAACCATTGTTTGGAACATAGGCAATGGCACGAGCCTGGGCACCCGGTTTGCTGAAGTCAACCTTTCTGGTGCCGAGGCAGGGATCTAATGCCGGAAGAATTTCCAGACCAAACTCACCTTCTGTTTGTGAACTTACATGATAGACATATACAGGTTCGCTTGCATCAATTGTATAGGGTGCAAAAGGTGTATCGCCCAGATAGTACGTTGCCACACTACCACTGTTTAAGGTTGTGGGCATAGTATTGCCTCTTGAGTCTATTGCTCCGCTTACACCATTTACCGTAAATGACGTATTGTTTTTAACCCCGATAATAATCAGGTAATCTTTTATGGCGGACGGATTACCTCCATCTACCAAGGAATAGCGGGTAAACAGCGCAGAGGTTGGAATAAGTTGTGCAAGGCCGGCATCAGCATTGCCACTTTGCGAGTTTCTGGAATGATGCGAGCCACCATTTACGATAATGGGTTTACTGGCAACTATTCGGGTTCCGGAAATGGTACGATTGGGGTCTTCGTTGCGGGTACCAATTATATAGCTTTGACCCCTGTTAAGCGTAACCGATCGGCTACCGTTCCAATCGGCTAAGTTGTTGAGAGTTGCATTAGCGGAACCTTCCATAAACACTGTACTGGGCACGGTAAAGGTTATTTGGGTGTTATCTTCCGTAGCCATTACCGAGGCAAAATGTTTTTCTAAAGTGCCGCCTTCATAAAGCAGGCCGTTAACATCTGTTTGCGACCCAACAAAAAATGCATAGCCCAGTGCTGGGTTACCGTGTATTTGCAGAATTTCTTCATTATGGGTGGCACATCCGGCACGGGAAAGAATTCTATACGATGCCTGAATGGGCTGATCGGATGTGATAATCAAACCAGCATCGTTAAGGATAGTATTTAGATTTTGTCGGAGTACCTGATCGCTGCCAACACCGGATACCGGGAAAGACACATTAACCGGATTGGCAACGGGTAATACCACATTTTGAATTATGGTACCATTGCCTTGCCGAATAGTTACGCGGGCTTGTCTGTTTAGTGTCGTTAATACAATATCGTCAGTACCAAATACACTGCAAACGGTACTTTTGTCTCCAAATACAGGAGGCATATAATAGATATAGGGTTGATCGCAACTGGGAGCAATAAAACAAGCACTGGTACCACCACAATCCGGATCCTG
Organism: Cyclobacteriaceae bacterium; assembly: GCA_019638395.1. Classification (GTDB taxonomy): domain Bacteria; phylum Bacteroidota; class Bacteroidia; order Cytophagales; family Cyclobacteriaceae; genus ELB16-189. The sequence continues at coordinate 754,656 of JAHBTX010000001.1, read as the reverse complement.
ACAATCCACTAATCCATCACCATCATCATCAATCAGATTTGTACAAATTTCTTGCGAAAAAGTTGCCAGTGAGGTAACGGTTGTTAAAATAAAACAGCATAAAAATTTAACCATGACTAAAACGCTTTGGTAGTGAAATGCCAAATACAGGTAAGTTAGTGAGCAATAGCGTAATCAGAAAATGTAGGGCTACTTTTGTCAGCAACATTACTGTACCTGTTGTTTATATTGTGAAGGCGTCTTTCCGGTAACCTTTTTAAACTGCCGGTTAAAGTGCGATAAATTCTGGAAGCCTACTTGATAACAGACCAATTGTATATTTGGCTCGCCTTCAATTAAAAGTTTACACGCATTGCTAATGCGAACTTCATTTAAAAAATTAGTATAAGTTTTACGGGTGCGGATTTTAAAATAGCGACAAAATGCTTCGCTGGAAAGATTGGCAACTGAGGCAACTTCGCTGATCTTTATTTTACGATTACTTTGCGTGAACGTGAACTGCAGCACCTCATTCATACGCTTATCTTCATCCGGTACCGAGCGCTGAACCGGTGCAACCGAAAGGCGTTTCAGATTTTTGGCGTGTGCCAATACATGAAGCAATTGTAAAAAGAGAATGAGTTTGATTGTTTTTTGTGTTTGCGTAAGTTGATCCATAAGCGCAGTAACTTCTTTTACAGTTTTACTATCAACCCGTATAATACCCACTTTAGCTAAAAACTGTTGAATGTCTTTTAATTCATAAAGCTGCCAGAAGTTTTTGCCCGCATAATGCTCATCAAAATAAAGTGCAGTAGCCCGCACATTTTTTTTACTTCGGTTGCGATAATAGCTCTCATCGCACCGAAACACATGCGGTTGCCCACTGCCAATAATATAAATCTCACCCGCAGAAAATCGGCCTACATAATCTCCCGCAATCAAAGTGCCTTCGCCTTGTTCAATTAGCATAATCTGGGTTTCGGAATGCTGATGCAGGCGATCGTAAAAATACGGCAAGTGATCAACCTGCAAACGAAATGCTTCCTGCCGTGTTTTCGGAACCTGAAAGGGTATAACCTTCATGTCGGTTTAATTTTGACTTGATTTTCAATTGATCGAGCTCAATATTAGTCAAAATAGTATCAGAATCCGTTATCAACGTTGAAATTCCGATTGGTACACATACCTTACCTTTGAGGTAAAATTAATTTACTATGACAGTTTCATGGCAAGGTATTTACCCGGCTCTTACAACCAAGTTTACATCTGACGATAAGTTGGATTTTCCATTATTCGAAAAAAACCTGAAGGCACAACTGGATGCCGGTGTAGAAGGCGTAATACTCGGTGGCACGTTAGGTGAAGCGAGTGTATTGAGCAATGACGAAAAATTTGAACTGGTACGTTTTACGGTGGAGAAGGTAGCGGGTAAAGTGCCTGTTGTAATGAACATTGCCGAAGGCAGCACCCGCGAAGCATTGAAACAAGCTGCTGAAGCTGAGAAGAACGGTGCTTCGGGTTTAATGATGTTGCCACCTATGCGTTATAAATCCGATCATCGCGAAACAGTTACGTATTTTAAAACGGTAGCTCAATCAACCGAGTTGCCGATTATGATTTACAACAATCCGGTTGATTATAAAATTGAAGTAACACTGGATATGTTTGCCGAGTTGGCTGAGGTAAAAAATATTCAAGCTGTAAAAGAATCCACCCGCGATGTGAGCAACGTAACCCGCATGATCAATCGGTTTGGCGATCGGTTTAAAATTCTTTGTGGTGTGGATACCATTACCATGGAAGAATTGATGCTGGGTGCCAGTGGCGTAGTGGCTGGATTGGTATGTGCATTCCCTAAAGAAACGGTAGCCATTTATAAACTTACCAAAGCCGGTAAGATTGATGAAGCCTTAAAAATTTACCGGTGGTTTTTACCACTGCTGGAGTTAGACATTCATCCCAAACTTGTTCAGTACATTAAACTTGCTGAACAAGAAGTTGGCTTGGGTTCTGAAATTGTGCGTGCACCACGCTTAACATTAGAAGGAGAGGAACGGGATCGAATTTTGAAAATCATCCGTGAAGGAATTAAGAACAGACCTAACTTGTAACTCGCTGCTCGTTTCTGGTCTCTAGTCTGGTAAGTTAAATCAGACAAACCAGTAACAAGAAGCGAGGCTGTCTCAAAAGTCGTTCTGTCATCGCGGACTTGTTCCGCGATCCCAGTTTTCGAGGTACTCAACGGGATTCCGGCACAAGGCCGGAATGACATTCCACATTTAGTTCGACTTTTGAGACAGCCTCACCAGTGACGTAAAATAAACTTGACTATGGAAATTATTGATGAAGCATTGAATAAGGCACATGTAGCTTTCCTATCGTATAAGAATTTTTCAGGAAAGAAGAAGGCTGCATTTCTTCGGGCTATTGCCGATGAGATAGAAGCTCTCGGTGCTGCATTGGTAAGCACCGCAATGCGTGAAACCAACTTACCGGAGGCGAGGATTATTAATGAGCGCGGTCGCACCACCGGTCATTGTCGCATGTTTGCTGATTTAGTGGAAGAAGGTTCGTGGGTAGATGCCCGCGTAGATACAGCTTTACCTAATCGAATGCCTGCACCCAAACCGGATATGCGAAAGATGTTGGTTCCCATCGGACCAGTAGTAGTGTTTGGTGCTGCTAATTTCCCGTTGGCGTATTCAACTGCGGGTGGCGATACAGCTTCTGCTTTGGCTGCGGGTTGCCCGGTAATTGTTAAAGCACATCCAGCGCATCTCGAAACATCGAAGTTGGTTGCTGCTGCTATTGAGAAAGCAGCTATCAAAACCGGAATGCCGCAAGGTGTCTTTCAACATGTGCATGGCGAGGGTTTTGAAATAGGGCAAGCGTTGGTGAAGCATCCGTTTACGAAAGCAGTTGGGTTTACGGGTTCACTGGCAGGCGGTAAGGCATTGTTCGATTTGGCCAATCAACGGCCAGAACCGATTCCGGTGTTTGCTGAAATGAGTAGTATCAATCCGGTAATCTTATTGCCAGAAACGCTTTTGCGGGATGCGGCTAAAACCGCGAGTAGTTTGGCAGCTTCCATCACGTTAGGTGTTGGGCAGTTTTGTACCAATCCCGGTTTGATCATTGCGATCGAAGATGAAGCATTAAATTCATTCGTTCATGCACTGGCAACCGAAATTCAAAAAGTTGTACCAGGTACCATGTTGCATCAAGGCATTGCTGATAATTATTCCAAACGATTAACCCAAACGCTTGCGCAGAAGGGCGTGAAGACCGAAGGCCAAACAACTACACAGGGAAATAATGCGCAAGGCACTCCGTTGGTTGCTTCTGTTTCAGCAGATATATTTTTACAAAACCCGACTTTATCCGAAGAAGTATTCGGCCCGTTTTCATTGATTGTGAAGTGTAAAAATTTAGAAGAACTAACAAAAGTAGTAAGTCGTAGTCATGGCCAGCTTACCGCTACTATCATTGGCGATGAAGCAGAAATCAACAAGCACAAAGTGTTGATCAATGTGTTGATTGAAAAAGCCGGTCGTTTGATAATAAACGGAGTTCCTACCGGTGTGGAGGTTTGTCCTTCGCAAATGCATGGTGGGCCGTTTCCGGCTACAACTGATTCGCGGTTTACTGCAGTAGGCACCGATGCAATCAAACGATTTGTTCGACCCGTAGCATTTCAGAATTTTCCTGAATCGTTGCTACCAGACGAATTAAAGAGTGAGAACCCATTGGGTATTTGGAGGATTTTTAATGGCGAGTTTAAGAAATGAGTAGGCAGAAAGTTTCAACCTTCTCGACTGCATACTGGCAACTGCTTACTGCCAACTTTTAAGATATGGTATATACATTCAAATGCATAGACGCACACACTTGTGGTAATCCGGTGCGGGTAGTAGCCGAAGGTGGACCCCACTTGATTGGGAACAACATGAGCGAGAAACGCCAACACTTTCTGCGCGAGTACGATTGGATTCGTAAGGGTTTAATGTTTGAACCACGTGGTCATGATATGATGAGTGGCAGTATTTTGTATCCACCATCCGATCCGGCCAACGATGTAGGCGTGTTGTTTATTGAAACCAGTGGTTGCTTACCAATGTGTGGCCATGGAACGATTGGTACGGTTACCATTGCTATTGAAGAAGGTTTGGTGAAACCTAAAACTGCTGGTGTACTAAACTTAGAAGTTCCGGCAGGATTGGTTCGCATTGAATACAAACAGGAAGGTAACAAAGTAAAGTCCGTAAAAATCCGGAATGTGAAAGCTTACCTCGCAGCGGAAAACCTGACAGTTGATTGTCCTGATTTGGGCGAACTTATGCTGGACGTTTCGTATGGCGGAAATTTTTATGCGATCGTAGATGTGCAGAAAAACTTTCCGGGGTTGGAAAATTATACAGCCGATCAATTGATTAGCTGGAGTCGCGCGTTGCGGAAAAATATTAATGCGAAGTACACCTTCGTGCATCCTGATAATCCAACCATTAATGGTTGCAGTCACATTTTATGGACAGGTAAAGTGATCGATCCAACTTCCACTGCACGCAATGCTGTATTTTATGGTGATAAAGCCATTGATCGTTCACCTTGTGGTACCGGAACATCAGCGCGTTTAGCACAATGGTATGCGAAAGGTAAACTGCGGAAAGGTGAAGACTTCATCCACGAAAGTATAATCGGTTCAAAATTTATCGGAAGGATTGAAGAGGAAACAGAATTGTATGGTAAGGCCGCCATTATTCCAAGTGTGGAAGGTTGGGCAAAAATTTATGGACATAACACCATAACCATTGATCCGGAAGATGATCCGTATGCGTATGGGTTTCAGGTTATCTAACCACATAGGCACATAGATTACCGGTTAGGCAAAATCTTTGTGATCTATGTTTCTATGTGGTTTAAAAAAATGAGATATGAGAATTGGCATTATAGGAGGTGGCATTATTGGATTAAGCTCAGCTTATTACCTGAATAAGGCCGGGCACGAAGTTACTATTATCGACAAAGGTGATTTGTTAGATGGCTGTTCGCACGGCAATGCGGGTATGATTGTGCCAAGTCATATCATTCCTCTGGCCGCTCCGGGCATGATTGCCAAAGGTATTCGCTGGATGTTTAATTCCACCAGTCCGTTTTATGTAAAGCCACGGCTGAATGCAGATTTATTGAAATGGGGTTACCAGTTTTATAAACACGCAAACGAACGCCATGTACAGGCAGCAATTCCAGCACTAAAGGAACTAAGTTTTTATAGCAAGGCTCAGTATCAGCAATTAGTAAAAGAATTGCCTTTTGATTTTGGATATGCCGAAAGTGGTTTGTTAATGTTGTACCAAACAGCCGAAACAGAGCACGAGGAAGCTGAGACAGCAGCCATCGCTAATGCACATGGAGTAAAAGCAGAGATGCTTTCTGCTGCGGAAGTTCAGAAGTTAGAGCCCGATGTAAAAGTTTCTGTACGAGGCGGTGTTTACTTTCCTGGCGATGCGCACCTGACGCCACAAAATTTAATGAGTCAGTTAATTCCGTATCTTAAATCGAAGGGTGTAACTATTTTATCGAATGCAGAAGTACAAGACTTTGATTTAACGAACGGAAAAATTAATTCAATTACAACCTCATTGGGTGAATTAAAACTGGATGAAGTTGTTCTGGCTACCGGCTCATGGTCGGGAGCACTGGCTACAAAATTAAAACTGAATCTGCCCATGCAGGCAGGCAAAGGTTATAGTTTCCTATTGAAAGACGTGGATAAAAATGTTCGCATTCCTTCCATCTTTTTAGAAGCACGCGTTGCAATAACTCCAATGGGTAGCGATTTGCGTTTTGGTGGAACGATGGAGATAACGGGTGTTGATCATAGCATTAGTATGAATCGGGTAAAAGGTATTGTGGATTCGATACCTCGTTACTATCCAGAGATGAAAGTAGCTATGCCGGCAATTGAAAATGTTTGGCATGGATTAAGACCTTGCTCGCCTGATGGTTTGCCTTATATTGGTCGCTCGCAGAAGATTAAGAATTTAATTTTTGCAACGGGTCATGCCATGATGGGCTTAAGCCTTGGCCCTGGTACGGGAAGAATTATGGCAGATTTGGTTTCAGGACGAGCGCCAGAAATAAAGTTAGACTTGTTTAGTCCGGAGCGATATACTTGATTCTACACTTAATAAGCATCTGCGAATCGCTTAATCTTTTGTGCGCGTGGCCAGTCTGCCAGCGATTATACTCACAATCAAAATCTGGATGGCATGAAAAAGCATAATTGGTAGTAGGATGATACCGATAGCAGCGGAATTTTGAAAAAGAATTTTGGAAAACACCGTACCATGCACCAACGATTTTTTGGTACCACAGAATTGCAACGTTATTTTGTCGGCTTCATTAAAGTTAAACAGTTTGCCGAGGTAGCCCGTTAAGAAATAGACACTAAAAAAAAGGATAGTTGCACCACCAGCTATAAGTACAATATCCACCACGCTTATTGTGTTAAAGACCTGGCCCTCAAATGATGCGGAAAAACTTTTGTAAATGATGAGTAGAATAATCGATTTATCGAAAAACGAAAGTTGTTTGGAATACTGTTGAGCATAATGGCCCAGGTAGCGATGCAGAAAAATTCCAATTACTACGGGCACTAGTATCTGGGTAACTAAATCACCATAAACACTCCAAAGGTCAAAGACATGTGTAGAGGAAGGAATGAAACTTCTCATCCACAATGGAGTAATTACAATACCGAGCAAACCAGAAATACTTGCATTAAAAATGGCTGCTGGTACATTCCCTTTCGCCATCGATACCATAACCACGGATGATGAGACCGTAGAGGGTAATGCCGCAAGAAACATAAAGGCCAACCAAAGAGTTGGTTGCTCTTTATTTTGTGAAAGGGGGTAGAGCAACAGCAACAATAGCGGAAAAATCACAAATGTTGAAGTTTGCACCAGTACATGGAGTTTCCAGTTTTTGAGTCCGGCTTTTAATTTATCGGGGCTGAGTTTTAATCCATAAAAGAAGAAAATAAAAGATACGCCAATCTGGCTTATTGCTGATAGGGGTAGCGTTTGGTCTATTTGCGGTAAGAAATAAGCTATAACAATTGTAATCATTATAGCGAGCACAAAACCATCAACCCGAAATTTCATCAAAGCCATATTTTGAAAGTGCCCTAAATTACCTTTTTTAAATACATAACTAACCAGTCAAATAAAACTTTAGATATGAGGTAACCATCTCATGCCAAGTAAGTATTTTCAAATATCCAATTACAAAGCCCATGTTTAGAAATAACTTAAAAGTAGCCTTGCGCAACCTGCTCCGGCAAAAAGGATATAGTGTTATTAACATGGCAGGATTGGCAGTAGGTATTGCCAGTTGTTTGCTAATTGTGCTGTATGTGCAGCATGAATTTTCGTACGACCGCTTTTTTCAAGATCACGATCGTATTTACCGGATGGTATTAGAACGCAAGTATCCCAATCACTCTACTTTTTATGCTATTATCCCGCAATCTTTTGAAGGTGTTATTAAGCGGGAATTTCCAGAAGTTGAGCAAACTACTAATTTGTTTGGCTTCAATAATTTTACCTTATCATATAAAAATCAACGCGATGAAATTAATCAGTTTGATGAAGAAAATGTATTGCTGAGCGATACAGCATTTTTACGAATGTTCAGTTTCGAGTTGCAAAAAGGAAACCGCACAACTGCACTGGGTGGAGCAAACGAAATATTGGTTACAGAAGAAATGGCAGCTCGCTATTTTGGTGAAGAGGAGCCGTTGGGAAAAATTTTAACAGCAGGTGAACAGGAGTTTAAAGTGGTGGGGGTATTGCAAGATATTCCACCTAACTCGCATTTTAAATTTAGTGCAGTTTTATCAGTTAGTACCTATCCTTTCACAACAACCGAAAACTTTACGAGTTTTGCAACTTACACCTTTCTAAAGTTATACCCTGGTGCTAACCCAGCCGCGGTAGAAGCAAAGATGCCAGCAGTGGTAAACACATATGCTGCTGCACAGATTGAACACAATCTCGGTAAATCGTGGGCTGATTATACAAAGGAAGGGAATGGCTACCGGTATTTTTTGCAACCGCTTACTTCCATCCACCTGGACCCTACCCATCTGGAGGCACAGCTTAAACCATCCGGTAATCGTACATCGGTTTACATTATGACAGCAGTTGCTATACTGATACTGGTTATTGCCTGCATCAACTTTATGAATCTTGCTACTGCACGTTCGGCAGAACGTGCCAAAGAAGTAGGTGTGCGCAAGGTGATGGGTTCATTTCGCCAACAACTGGTAAATCAGTTTCTCGCGGAATCATTTATATTAAGTGTTTGTGGAATGTTGCTGGCAACGGGCATCATTTATATTGCTTTGCCGTTTTTCAACAATCTAACCGAAAAACAATTGTCGTTGCCCATTACAGCCACTACTGTTGGCGGGCTTATATTATTGGCTGCCGTTGTTGGGTTGCTGGCAGGAAGTTATCCTTCGTTTGTGTTATCGTCATTTAACCCGGTAGTGGTGTTGAAGGGAAAGTTTACGGGTAGTGCACACGGTAAATGGATTCGGAATGGCTTAGTGATTTTTCAATTTTGGATTTCGATTGTGTTGATGATTGGTACGTTGGTCATTTATCAACAAATGAATTTTATGTCGCAGAAATCACTTGGCTTTGACCGCGAGCAGGTATTGGTGGTGGAACGTGCGTTCGGATTAGGCCCTGTAGCGCGCACTATGATTGAAGAGTTTAAACGATTACCGGAAGTAATGGGTGCCGCGGGCTCTTTCGCCATGCCTGGCGATGAAGACGATTTTTTTGGAATCCAGTTTCAGCCTGAAGGTTCGTCTGAAATATTAACAACCAAATCGATGGTAGTTGCGGATGGCCTAACCGAAGTGATGGGCATGGAATTGATGGATGGAAGATGGTTTACTCAAGAAACCAACGACTCGCTGCATTTGATATTAAACGAAGCTGCCGTAAAAGTTATGGGACTTGAAAATCCTATTGGACGTACTTTAATGGAAGTACGCCAAACACCAAATGGAAATGTTTCTGTAGCAGGTAAAGTTATTGGTATTGTACGCGACTTTAACTTTATGTCGCTGCGCGATCAGGTTACACCATTGGTATTGCAGAGTAATGAATCGTATGGAGGGGTAAGTCAGTTTATTGCAGTGCGTGTAAAATCAGGTCAGGCGCCACAAGCTATAAAATCCATAGAGGCTAAATGGAAAGAGTTGGCACCTGAACAAAATTTTAAATTTTCATTTCTCGATCAAAACCTGAATGCACAATACAAAAGCGAACAACAATCAGGAAAATTATTTGCAGTGTTTTCAGGCTTGGCCATTTTTGTTTCTTGCATCGGGCTGTTTGCCCTCTCTGCTTATGTTACAAGTTTGCGCACCAAAGAAATTGGCGTACGCAAAGTACTGGGTTCATCAGTGGGTGGTGTAGTACTGTTGCTATCGAAGGATTTCACACGCATGATTCTGATTGCCCTTGTGCTGGCTGTGCCCATTTCGTGGTATGTAATGGAAACCTGGTGGCTGCAAAATTTTGCTTATCGGATTACCATTAGCGTGTGGATTTTTATGGCTGCGGGTGCGGCATCGTTACTCATTGCCTGGATAACGGTAAGCTATCAATCGATCAAAGCTGCCATGCAAAATCCGATAGGAGCGTTGCGAAGCGAATAACTTACTTGTGTTTTTTTGTATGGAGCGACAGACGCAAGTATCACACGTAGGCCTGTATTAATTTTTTAATACCTCAATAAGTATTACCTTCATTTAATATGAAGCAAATTGCCATTACATTTATCTTGTTCGTGTTGTTCTACTGCTCTACGCCCAAACCCCAACAGTATTACTTGTTAACTACAGGGCAACCATCTTTTACCGGTAAACAGCAATACCTGCAATCACCATTTGTTACGGCAGGCGATCGGGTGTACATGGTAGGCCATCAGGATGGTTCATTTCCCGATCTCGGTTGGCATGTTACGGGTGAGATGGGTGGCATCTGGAATCATCCCATCAAATTGATGGATGGTTTTAATGCAACGCTTACAGAAAAGCGATCTGGAAATTCATATTGTCTTGATAGGGCAGATGGCTTCATCAATTACCCGGTAGGTAATAAACATCACTTTATGTGGAAGGAAGAAGAAATTGAAGTACAACGCTTTCAATTTGTACCTGATGGTTGGGAAGGAATGATTGTGGAATACACTATTGCTAACAACAGTGCCGTTACCAAGCAGTTTGATTTTTCATTTACAGGTTTGGTTGACTTGCGCCCTACCTGGTTGGGCGAACGTACCAACATGCTTGATGCCGAAGATGAAATTTCATTCGATGAAAAACTTTCGGCTGTGGTGGCAAAGGATAAAAATAATCCCTGGTATGTAGTGTTTGGCGGTTCTTTGAATACTGATGCTCTTTCTTCGGCAAGTATCTGTAAAACAGAACGAACAGGTTTAGGTGTCGATGGATCGTTGATGTACGAGTTGTTTCTTCAGCCTGGGTCAATGGAAGTTATTCAGTTCTTCATTGCCGGCTCTTACAAATCAGAAACTGCAGCTCGCGAAACATTTTCATTTTTGAAAAGCATGGGGTCAATAGAATTTGATAAAAAGATTGAGCACTACAAGCAGATTAAAGAAACATCTAATCTGATTATACCCGATAAAGATATTACCCAAATGTACGAGTGGCTTAAGTATAATACCGAATGGTTGGTGCGCACCGTGCCCGAACAAGGTAGTGCGGTATCTGCCGGGTTGCCCGATTATCCGTGGTGGTTCGGGGCCGATATGACTTATACATTACAAGGTGTACTCGCAACGGGTAATCATGCATTGGCTAAAAACTCTATTCAGTTACTCAGTTATCTTTCTAAAAGGACCAACGACAATGGAAGAATCATTCATGAAGTTTCTACCAATGGTGCGGTGTTTAATCCGGGCAACGTTAATGAAACAGCACAATACATTACTATGTTAAAATTGTATGCCGACTGGACAGGCGATAAAGAATTGATCACCGAATTTTTTCCAACTGTAGTGCAAGGTATTGAATGGCTAACCGAAACAATGGATGAAGATGGAAATGGTTATCCCAATGGTAATGGCATGATGGAAATACATGGGTTGGATACAGAGATGATTGATGTAGTAGCTTATACACAGCAGGCATTGGCAAGTGCTGCGCAGTTAGCCGCATGGGTTGGGGAGAAAGAACTGGCGATAACCTATCAGCGCAAAGCTGATGTGTTGAAAATTAAGATCAATTCTGAATGGTGGAATGAACAAGAGCAATCGTTTGGAGATTTCAGAAGTACGGTAGCCGAAGCCAAGCCCATTGTGGCCGCTGCGTTGGTACGTGCCGATACCTTGGGCAAACCGTGGGCGATGAAAGAGTTGAAAGCTACCGAGCAGAAAATGAAAACCTATTCAGCTGGTAAACAATTTCCGTTTGTGGTCTATCACAACTGGGTGGTGAACACGCCCATGGAAACTGGTGTAGCAGATAAATCTAAAGCATTGGCTGCGCTTAAAACGGCAACTAAATATGAGAATCCTTTTGGTGTATATGTTACCGGCATTGATCGCAGCGATGAACCCGACAGTGTGGTTTTAAAATCCCGTAAGAAAACATTTTCTTATACGGGTGCTGTAATGACGTTACCTACCGGTGTGCAGGCTGTGGCGGCAGCCAACTACGGTCAGACCAATGAAGCGTTGGGTTACATTAAAAAGTTACAGCAATCTTTCAGCTATGCGTTACCGGGCTCGATGTATGAAGTCTCACCCGATTTTGGAATGGTAGTACAGGCCTGGAACATTTATGGTGTAGCGGTACCGATTATCCAATCTTTTTTTGGAATTGAACCCAATGCAATGGAAAAGCAAATTAAGATTGCTCCCCATTTGCCTGATGGTTGGAATGATGTTGCAATTGAAAAAGTTAAAGTGGGGGAGAATGTACTCAACTTAAAAATAAGGCGTAGCTCCGATTACGTAGAATACCAGATTCAGCAATTTCAAATGGATTGGAAGCTGTTTGTAAATGTAAGGGGTGCAAAGAAAATTTTAGTTAACGAAAAGGAAGAGTCATTGACTGATGAGATTGTGTTGGAGGGAAGTAAGCAGTTGGTTCGAGTTTATCATTGACTAACATTGAGAACTTCTAAAAGTAGTTAGTTTATCACAAACAGGTAGTTTGTCATATTCAACAATGGTTTTGTAAGCGGTCTTATAAAGACAAAAGCCCTGGCAACAGGGCTTTGGAAGTTCATTAATAACAATTTTGATTTTACTCCAACGCTTTTACACCGGGTAAAACTTTTCCTTCAAAATATTCCAGCAAGGCACCGCCACCGGTGGATACATAACTTACTTTTTCTTCGAAGCCAAACTGCGCCACGGCCGCGGCTGAGTCGCCACCACCAATAAGCGAGAAGGCACCTTTGCCTGTAGCACGTACTACGGCTTCGGCAATGGCTTTGGTGCCGGCTTCAAATTTTTGCATTTCAAATACACCCATCGGGCCATTCCATAAAATGGTTTTGGAATCTTCTACTACTTTGCTAAACACAGCAATGGCTTGCGGGCCAATGTCCAATCCCATCCAACCATCGGGAATACTGTTGTTGCTGGCAGTTTGTGTGTTGGCATTCGAATCAAACTTATCGGCTACAACGGAGTCGATTGGTAAATGCAGTTCTACACCTTTGGCTTTCGCTTTTTGAATCAACTCCTTGGCAAGGTCTAACTTATCGGCTTCTACTAACGAGTTACCAATATTGCCACCCAATGCTTTAAAGAAAGTATAGGCCATCCCACCACCAATAATCAGGTGATTTACCTTGTCTAATAGTTTTTCAATAATTAAAATCTTGTCTGAGATTTTAGCGCCACCCATTATTGCTGTAAAAGGTTTTGCTGCGTTCTCTAAAACTTTTTTAGCGTTTTCCAGTTCGGCAGTCATTACAACACCGGCACATTTGGTTTGAAAGAACCGGGCTACGATTGTTGTAGATGCGTGGGCACGGTGCGCTGTACCAAAAGCATCGTTAACATATACATCGCCATGTTTGGAGAGTTTTTCAGCAAAGGCCACATCACCTTTTTCTTCCTGCTTGTAAAAGCGCAGGTTTTCGAGCAACAATACTTCTCCCGGTTTTAGTGAAGCAGAAAGTTTATAAGCATCATCGCCAATGCAATCGCCAGCAAATTTTACGGGTGTACCTAATAAAGCTTCTGTAGCTTTGATGGTATGCTTCAGTGAATATTTTTCTTCTGGGCCTTCTTTTGGTCGCCCGAGGTGGCTCATCAAAACTAAACTACCACCATCGGTCAGAATTTTTTTAAGCGTAGGGATAGTAGCACGAATACGATTATCATCTGTTACTTTGAATGACTTATCTAATGGTACATTAAAATCTACCCGGATAAGGGCACGTTTTTCTTTAAAGTTGATGTCGGTAACAGTTTTCATATTGATGAAATGAATTTTTTAAGTCGCACAAGATAAGAAAAAGACTGAAAAGTGATTGAGATTAAAAACTCTAAAAGTTGAGGACGGTATTTTTTGATTTCACTTATTAGCATGCTGGTTAAACTTCTATAGCCTTTAGTAAGATAGAGTTTAATTAGTCATGTTAGTTTATATGACATAGTGAGATTAAAGGGTGAGCTAATAAATTGAACGCTAAGCCTGAAAACTAAGTTCAGCTTCTAAACGCTGTACGCGATCATCAATTAATAATTGCCAGGTATCACCTTCGGCATATTGCTTAATTATTTTATTCCGTCTTTTAAGCATTTGCAATACTTGGCGCCTGATTAAAAGGGTGTCAACTGTTTCGCCTAAGATACCCCACGGAGATTGAAAATACACATTGTCAATCATAACAGTTTCATGAGGAAACTCATAAAAAAAATGATCGTGAACAAATGTGTGAAATGGCCCCACTTTCATTTCATCGCTGAAGTAATAAGGTTCGGCACAACGCTTTAGCTCAATTTCTGACTGGTATTGAAAGCCGAGGTAAGAGGTTACCCGTTGCACGCGTTGGCCGGCTTGCAGCAAGCCTCGCGTTAGCTTGTGTTCAATGTTGTTGACAATTGGCATGGTGTTTAGCTCCAGGCTCCGGGCCAGATCAAAACAGCGGGCAATGGGTGCCTGAATGTGGGTAGATAATTCTATTTTGGTCATAACGCGAGGTAGAAGTTAATCTCCAAAACTAATTCCAAGTCCTTTGGATGCTTGTACAAGGTAAGAGTCTTTACTCAAAAAGTTATACTCAGCAGTAGCTTCTTCTAAACTTACCGATGTAATGCTGTTGTTTTTAAACGCAACCATGCGGCCAAATTGTTTATTCAAAGCCAGTTCAAAAGCTTTTACTCCAAACAATGAGGCCAACACCCGATCGAATGCGGTGGGTGTTCCTCCGCGTTGTACATGGCCTAATACTGTTTCGCGAATTTCAGCCTGGCAACCTGCGTCTTTTAGTTGTTTTGAAAGTTGATAAGCCACACCACCTAACCGCACGTGCTCCGATCCTTTCTCGCCTGCCGAGGCAGTAATAGAACCGGCTTTGGGCTTCGCACCCTCTGCTATCACAATGTTTACAAACCCCCGACCGTTTTTATAACGGGCTCCGATCTTCTTTACAAGTTTGTTTATATCATAAGGGATTTCAGGAATCAAACAAATCTCTGCTCCACCGGCAATGGCTGTGTGCAAGGCAATCCAACCCGCATCGCGGCCCATAACTTCCATAATCATTACCCGGTGGTGGCTCTCGGCTGTGGTAACCAGTTTATCAAAACTATCGGTAGCAATTTGCACGGCTGTCTGAAATCCAAACGTAATATCCGTAGCCGATAAATCATTATCGATGGTTTTGGGTACACCGATCATGGGTAAGCCCTTATCAAAAAGTGTCTTTGAAATTTTCTGCGAGCCATCGCCACCAATGTTAATGATGGCATCAAACTTTAGTGCTTTTAATTTTTTAACCAACTCATCCGAACGATCGAAAAACTGAGTTGAGCCATCCGGTTGCACCACCGGAAACTTAATTGGATTTGCTTTATTGGTAGTTTTTAAAATGGTACCACCTTTAACATGAATTCCAGCGGTCTTTTTACCGGTAAGTTTAATGATTTCCTGCGGCTCGTTGAGTACACCATTAAAAGCTTCTATGCTTCCATACACTTCCCAAGGCTCACTGTGTAAACTCTCTTTGCGAGCACGTTTACAAACTCCTCGTATAACTGCATTCAGGCCGGGGGCATCGCCACCTCCGGTAAGTACAAGTATTTTCATAGTGGGGTAGAAAATTCAAACAAGTAAATTAATAATTTGAGAGCGTACAACTTTTTTTTAATGAGCGGCTCTTCGTAACCGATCGTTTATAGCGCGCCCCAGGCCTACCTCAGGCACTAATTCGGCTAAGATAATATCAATCGAAGTTTTGTCGAGGGCGCGTAAAGCCGCAAATAAATTTTGGGCCGCTTCTTCCAAATCACCCTTTTCCGAAAGTATAATTTGCCTGTTGGCCGGAATGCCTGGCAGTGCTTTTTGAAACATAATTGTGCCGGCATGCAGCTTTGAATAAGCTTGCAAATACAGTTGTGTTCCTAAGATGATTTTTTTGACCGGTGCATAATGGCTTTGTAACTGGCCCGGAGCATGGGGGTTGGAGGATGAGTGTAGCTGAATATGCAGAGGGCCGGTAATAGGCTCAAGTTGTTCGATGGCTAATCCGCCCAGCCGGAACACTGTAGCCTGTTCGTTATCAAAACCCAGTATGGTAGATTCAATTCCTACGCGGCATTCGCCACCATCTAAAATGTAAGCTACTTTATCACCTAATTGTTCATTAACGTGCTGGGGAGTAGTAGGACTAACATACCCGAACGGGTTGGCACTGGGTGCCGCTAATGAAAATGGAAGGTTTTGTAAAAGTTGCAGCGTGAGGGCATGATCCGGACAGCGCAAGCCTACGGTGTTTAATCCTGAAGTAACAAGGTCGGGTACAATTTCTTTTTTGGGAACCAGTAAGGTAAGTGGTCCTGGCCAGAATTTTTGGGCAAGCAGTTTTGCCTTTTCTGGAAACGCATAAGCTAATGTTTCAGCCTGGGCAAGGTTTGCCATATGCACAATCAGCGGATCGAAATGAGGCCGGTTCTTCGCTTTAAAAATTTCAAGCACTGCTTTTTCATTCAATGCATTGGCCGCAAGGCCATACACGGTTTCGGTTGGAATAGCCACTAGTTTGCCTTCCGTAAGAAGTTGCTTTGCGCGATGTATGTCTTTACCGATATCAGCCATTTTCGTTGCGGTAGATACAAGGTTTGATAAGTATTGTTTTTATTAGATCCGAAATAGTTTTAAAACACTTATTTGACTCTGCACCTTTGTGAGGCGAGAGATGATGCCAGAAAAAGTTTGCACTGCAAAACTAAAATTTTATTTGCTACGGTTTAGCAAACCCTGTAAGTTGCACTAAAACCATTGTCATGAGTAACAAAACCCGTTCGATATTAAAAGCTATCGCAGTACTGCTGGTATTACTGGCTGTATTAATGGAATTGCACATTATTTTAATACCGGCTATTGCCGTTTATAAATTCTGGATTGTGGTAATAGCGTTCGCGATAATGCTAATCAGTTCGAAGTAATTTGGCTTTCATGCGCAGTACCGATTGCTCATGCGTGTAGTGTTCTAATTCTGAAAGCGCAATCCATTTTACATCGTGCGATTCTTCACTTATAATAATCTTTTCTTCGCGTGAAGCTTCTATTAAAAACCGGACATCGTAATGTAGATGTGCCGGAAAATCTTTTCGTTCGGGTATGGGATGTATGTCCACATCGAATGGAAGGCTACTTACAATTCTAAAATTTGTTAACCCGGTTTCTTCTTCTGCTTCGCGCAGTGCAACACGCAACACGTTCTCATCACCATCGGCATGGCCACCGGGTTGTAGCCAGCGGTTTAATTTGCCATGGTGTACCAATAAAACAAAATCCCGCTCAGGGGTTACAATCCAGGCCGAACCGGTAATATGGCCCGGTAAATGGGTGCGATCGTAACAGGCAGGCGCAGTTAATAATTTTAGAAAGTCGGCAGGGAATAACGATTCTTCCGGATAGGTACTTTTATATGCGGATAAAAATTGAATAAGCGCAGCACGGGTTTGAGCCATGCTATTGAATTACAATGGTTACTTTGTTGAATTTACCTTCTTCCAATTTACCAATTATTTCTCCGCCACCCGAATTGTCTTTATCATCCTTACGCACAATTACATAATAGGAAAGTGCTTCCATCTTTTTGAGCTTTACTAATCCCTTTGCATCGGAGACTCCTTCCATTACTACATGCTGCTCTTTCAGATAATCCTGTTCCGACTTAAAAAGTTTTACTTCAGCACCTGCTACGAGGTTACCGGTTTCATCGCGCACGGTAATGGTTAGCGAGGTATTAAAAAGTTGGGCCGATGCCTCGGTAAATACAAGTGCTAAAACCACAACGGCACTTAGTAAAAATATCTTTTTCATATTTCAAATATTATACTACATAGTTACACAAACCAATTTAAAAAGGAAAGCAAGACCTTCCAGGTCTTAAAGCATTAATGTTAAAGACCTGGAAGGTCTGATTAAAAAAGTAAATGATTTATCTACCGGATCAACACCACGCCACCACGCTTTTCCTGAATTCCTTTTTCCGGCCGGAATGAACTTACATACCGGAATACATAGGCATACGTGCCAGGTGGTAACGGTTGACCGGCATTGTTGTTATAGCCTCCGTTCCATTGAAAATTCTTGTCTTTCGATTCGAATACGAGTTCGCCCCAACGATTGTAAATCAGCACCTGGAAATTGTCGGTAATGAAAAACGTATAAACAAAAAAGTTTTTGTTATCGCTTATTCCGCTGGTAGGCCGAAAGGCGTTGGGAGCTACCAGTTTGGGAATACAATCATTGATTACTTCGGTGCGATCGCGCGAAACGCAACCAAACGAGTTGGTAATATCCACATCGTAAAAACCTTCACTGTCTGCTGTTAATACCCGGTTTGTATAACCGAGCGTAAGCTCATTCTTAAACCAATTGTATGTTTGAAATACTCCTGGATCAAGATCAACAGTTGATGTTTCAGGATCGGTATTATCCGGATCGTTACAAATAATTACCCGGTCAGGAAGATCGCCTTGTGGTACGGGTAATTTAATTACCTGTATTTCGGCTGGCGTCATACAACCGTTCTTGCTGATCTCCACTCTGTATATACCTGCATCGGTTTGGTTAATGGTAGCTGCCGATTGACCAGCCAGCGGGGTATTATTCCGGAACCAGGCATAGGCAACACCTGTTGCATTGGTAGTAGCAGTAAGTGTAAAGGGTTGATTATCATCGCAAGCAGGTGTGCCCGCTAAGGCTGCCGTAATTGCACCAATTATGTTTACGGTTTGTGGTGCTGAACGTGTAACACAACCATTAAGGGTGTTAAGTACTTCTAACACATACGAGCTGCCGTTATTTGCCGTTGTAAGACTTATTTGCTGCCCCAGTGCTGACGGGGTTGCACTTCCATTTACATACCACCGGTAGGTAAACGTGCCGGTTGGTTGTGCTGCTAATATTACCTGATCGGCACACGCATCGCTTTGGGTAAAGGTGGGTGTAATAACATTGGTGATATTAACAGTAATAGTTTGTGTGGACGGGCAACCAGCTGCACCCGATCCGGTAACGGTAAACGTAACTACTCCGGCCCCTGGTTGTAATTGAATAGTAGCTCCGGTAGCAGGGCCCACAATACTACCGGGCACACTTGCCACCCACGAGTAAGCGGTGGCAGTTCCCGATGCAGTAAGCGAAGGTGATGCATCGCAAAGGTCGCTTGCATCGATTGTAAATGCCACGGGTGGGTTGGGCGCAACGGCAATAGTTCGTGTATCAATGCAGCCACCAGCATCTTCTACTTCTAAAATGTAATTTCCGGCCAGCAATGTCGGAGCGATGGTGGTGGTTAAAAATGGTGACGTGGCGGGAAGGGAAGGGCCAAACACCTGGTTAGTAGCAGTATTGGTGAGTGTAAACTGGTAAGGGCCAGTTCCATCTGCTACTGTTACCGAATAAGCTACAATACATGGATCGGTTACAACCGGAGTAATTGTTAACGCTACATCGGTTAATGCAAATGAACTGGATAATGTGCAACCCGAAATCTGATCGGTAACAATAGCCGAGAAAGTACCCGCCCGTTGGCCGCCAATTGGGCCGATGGTGGAAGGTGCACTTTGATCGATACCTTGTTGATTAAAACTGTTAGGCCCGGTTAAGAAGTAGGAGTAAAGCGGACCACCTGCAGGTGTAGAGGCATTGAGTTGTAAGGTGATGGTACCATCGGGGGTACCACACGTTGTAGGGTTGGTTCCAGTAAGCACAAAAGCAGGCGAAACATTTATAGTGTAAACTTTATCCTCAACTGTAAAACAAGTGGTAAACGGATCGGTTACGGTAACTTCGTAGGTAAATACTCCTGGAGCTGAAGTATCTACACCCTGCACTTGTGTAGTGCCTGCGTTTACTCCGTTAATACGCCATTGATAGGTGGCTCCCGGATTTAACGCATCTAACGTTGGTGTGGCATTGTCTTCGCAGATGGTGAGGTCGGGCCCCAGGTTAATCTGCGGCCGATTATCCACTACAATACTTTGGGCTGTCGATGTGCAACCATTTACATCGGTATTTACAACGGAAATAAAAGCGGGGTTGTTAATTACAACAATTTGCGTGGTTTCGCCATTCGACCATTGATGCGTTAACCCCGGAGTATTGGGAACATTTGCATCTAATGTTACCGCACCGGTACACAATGCAATAGCTCCTGGAATGGAAGGAGGCGCTGGTGGATTAAATATTCGCACCTGTTGAACGATAGTTGTATCTAATCCGCACCGGTTGGTTAATCGCATAGAGACGGTATAAGTTCCGGCTGCTGCATACAAGTGGGCGGGCGATGCTTCAGTGCTGCTGCCACCATCGCCAAATGACCAAAGAAAATTATCAATGGGATCGGTAGCGGTGCCTGTAAATTGGGTGGAATCGCCTACGCAAACTCCCGCAAAGGTAAATCCGGGGCCACCAAAAGCATTACCTTGAAACTGAATGAAGTTGGGTAAGCCCAACCGGCTATTAGTACCTGCTGCCAATGTAAAACCCGATGGATTAAAGGAAGATAACTGCGTGGTATCTTCGTTGGCCAGAATGGTGCCCAACACGTTGCTGCCATTAATGGCTACATAAAGCTGATTGTCGGGTGCACGCTGAATGGCGCCCAATTCCAGATTCTGGTTGATGCGTTGCTTGAAGAAAGGTCTGTCTAACGAATCCAGAAAGTACTCAAAAATTTGCGATGGGGTTGGCGACCCTTTAACGGTGGCGAAAAGTTTGCTACCACCGGGCGAAAATTCAACTCCGTAAACCTGGCCGTTGGGTTCGTTCAAATTAATCTGCCGAAAGTTAGTTAACCGGCCTGTACTGTCAACGAGTGTAAATAATTCTACCAGGTTACTGGTGCCGGGTGTGGAGAGTGCAACGGCTACATTATTACGTGGCCCCAGTTTCATATATCCTTCGGCATTAACTGCCGATTGAAAGGAATGAACAGAGCCAACTTCTGAATACACCGGTTGGCCAATACCTTCGGCTGAAATAGGGTATGACCGAAATACGTTGTTGCCATACTCGTGCACAATCAGCCAACGTTCATTAGCCGTAATGCGTTCGGTGCTTCGTGAAAACAACAACACATTTTTTTGTTGTAACGCACCATTGCCTGCGTTGAGTTTTAAATCAAAAAGTGAATAGCGAACTTCAAAAAGGCCCGTACCGGTTACAGCCTGTGTAGTGAAAATATAATATAAGGTTTCATCGCCTGGTACCGGTACAATAATGGCTGATTGGGAGGCAGCCGGATCGCCTCCTATACCGTTGTCTATTTCCGTATCGGTTTTATCAAAAACTTTATCGCCATCGGTATAAAAAATTACATCACCATTCCGATCGCACACAATCGCACAACCTTCGGGTGCATCCATGGCACTGTTATTAAGCGCTACCGGTGGGGCTTCGTTAAAATCAATACCGGCTCTGTTACCAAAATACCAGACGTTCGATCGCTGGTCTTGTAAACCATACTCTTTAACATTTACACCAGCATAGGCAGAACACCCGGTGGCATCTGTAACTACCACATAATAATACCCGGCCGAATCAGGAGTTAACGTATCACCCAAATCGCCATTAGACCAAACGATGGAAGCGGGAGTACCGCCTTGTACGTTTACGCGTACTCTGAATTGTGTGGCGGCCGTGGCCGATCCGCGCGGTGGTGGAAACTCATCGCGGCAAGCGGTTGTATCTTGCACCAATTGTAGTTGCAATGCAAAGGGATTAATCGTAACGGGTTGGGTAACGGATTGTGTTTGCCCCCGATAAAAAGCCCGCAAGGTAACATTAAAGGTTCCGGCTGTTTCGTATGTATAAACGGGCGACCAATTACCCGATCCGGAACCATCGCCAAAATCCCAACGCAAACTATCGGCATTGGGTAATACGGTGGGAAAGAAACTGGTAGGAGAATTCTGGCAAGTGCCCTGTGCAATAAATGAAACTTGTATCGCTACGCTATCGCGGGGTTTGAAGGCCGGAAATTGTGTGCCGTTAAAATTTAATCCGCCAAACAAAGCTTGCGTATTGATAACGGCAGCAGCTACAGTATCGGTGTTGGTAAGTCGGCCGGCAAGGAATGGCCCTCCGGCTGTAGCCTGATACAGGTGATAAATAGCACTATCAGGAGCCATTTGTAAACCATAGCTTCTGAAGATGGCCGGAGTAATTACGGGAGCCAGCGTTATGCTTGGGTTGAGATAATCGTATTGAAATACATTGGCATTAATGCCGGTATCGCCATGGCGCGACAAGTACAAGTATCGGCCCTGATTGTTCCATTCAATATCGTAAATGGCCTGATTGTTAGTAGCACCGGTTACGGCCGAGTTAATGATTAATCGATCGAAACTGAAAAGCCCGTTTGTGTTATCGAAATTGAGTATAAGCGCATCAACATTATTGGATTGCGGTGCTACGGCAAGTTTACCTGAAGCTTCGTGATATGAAAAATTAGCTACCGACATGGGGAACCCTAAACCAGATGAGTTGATGGTTGGAAAAGTGGCTGAAGCATCAATGCGGGTTGCGGAATATGTTTGAGTACCATTTTCGTGTGTAATCAACCAGAAGTCGGTTTTGTTGGCATGGGGTACAATAATCATCCCTTCCGATCGGTTTGTTAACACGGGCAGAGGCACATTCTTGGCCGCCTCTACAACACCCAATGCAGGTGCAGGAAACACAGCATTACCAAATTGATTCATATCTACAGCCGATCGGCTAATGGTTCCTCCGGTTGTAAAACTTGCCGTATTGGTAAATATAAACCAGCGGTTAGTCTGGCCGGGCATGGGCGATATGGCCACTGGCTGATTAGAATTGGGTTGACCAACTAAGCCTGTACCATTTGGCATTAATGTATGGGTGGCATCGTAAACCCGAATGCCATCGGTATAAAATAATAAGTTGGCTGTTGCCGGATCAGTTGCTACGGCTGCTCCGCCTTGCGCAAACGGTGTGGCCTGATTGGTAACAGCTTGTGCTACATGGGTACCACGGTTAAAGCGGATACCATTAACGGAGTTTCCAAAGTACCAATTATGGTTTGAAAGATCTTGTGCAAAAACCTGTAGCGGCAGGAGCAGCAGCAAGAACCATTTTTTTCGTGGTTTGATAACTTTGTATTCGTTCACCCTCATAACAAGCTCCATGATGTAATTCTGAATCGAAAATTAAAACGTCAAACTACACTAAAGTAATACAATTTGCTCTAAAATTTCGTTTATCCGTGCAAAGTGCCCTATTTGTCGGTAAATGTTTTTTTTAGTGTTCTGAAAGAATTTAATTTGCCTTGATTGCGCTTACTTAAAACCGTGTTGATGTTTCGCGTTTTTCTTCTTACTTGTTTTTGTATGCAGATGGTAGTGGGTTTGGTAACTGCGCAGGATCCGCAGTACTCGCAATTTTATGCCGCACCGCTTTACCTTAATCCTGCATTTGCAGGTTCTACCGGGCAAAAGCGTGTAGGTATTAATTACCGTAATCAATGGCCCTCTATCGATGCAAATTTTAATACCATTTCAGCATTTTACGACACCTATATAGAAGATAAAAACAGCGGAGTGGGCGTTTTGTTAACACGCGATCGCGAGGGTGTATTTGGCTTGCAATCCATGAGTCTTGCATTTCAGTATTCGTATGATCTAAAACTTATTGAAGGTTTATCTTTTCGGCCAGGAGTTCAGGTTGCAGTTTACAATCGCTCCATTAATTTCAATAGATTGGTATTTGGCGACCAGATTGATCCGGTAACGGGTAATTTAATACCGGGAGCATCGGCCGAAGAACTGAATACAGGACAAAGTAAGTTCTTTCCCGATCTTTCATTTGGAGGTTTACTGTACAGCAAGCGGGCCTGGCTGGGCTTTGCAGCTCATCATTTAACTGAACCCAATCAATCTTTAATAGGCGAGGAGAGCCGGTTGCCACGCAAGCTATCAGCCCATGCAGGTTTAAAATTTTATTTTAAACCTGGCGAAATGGGCGATGGATTTTATAGCCGCCCGCGTGAACGCAGCATTGCGCCAGCCATTCAGTATCGGCATCAGGGCGAGTTTGATCAGATGGACGTGGGTTTTTATTTTACATTCGAGCCGTTGATTATTGGTACCTGGTATAGGGGTGTGCCCTTCAAAAAAGTAAATGGGTTTACCAATAATGAATCGGTTGTATTATCGCTTGGGTTTACCAAACGCGGAGCAAAAGATATTATGAATATCGGGTATAGTTATGATTATACCATTTCACAATTAGGCCCGGCCAGTGGTGGTGCACACGAGTTTAGTTTAGTGTATTCCTGGTCCACCCGCAACCCACGCAAGCCACCTAAAGATAAGCTGATGATTCCGTGCCCGGATTTTTAGAACTGGTAGCTGGTTACTTGTTTCTGGTAGTAAGTATTGTGGTAATTATGTTTCAGGAATAAAATGAAAAGACAACCGGAGTTTTGGTACACAAATCCTTCCTTTAAGGTTGTGGTGATTTTTGTTTCCATTTGGTTGATTGGAAATACGTTGATTCTTTTGGCGATGACCGACTTCTTCAAGAGTGGTTTTCAGCCTGACAAACATCTGCCAATTGGATTGTTAATGATTGCATCAACAATCTCAACCTTAAAAGTAATCCGTAATTATCTTAGAACGCGAACAACCAGCAACTAGAAGCCAGACACCGGCTAACTTGATAAAACTGGTAACCTGCAACCGATTCACTCTTCTCCACCATCAATCTTGCAGAAATTATCCATGCCTATGTGCAGTAGTGCATCGCCTGCGTTTACAACCGGATGATTATTTAATCCAACTACATAACCGCTTGAAGGTGATTTAACAGTTTCTTTAAACTCACCAAACGGATCGGTAATGGTACCTATCATCTGATTTTTATTTACAAAGTCGCCACTCTTAATGGTGGACTGAAATAACCCTGCATGTTGTGCACGGGCCCACGAAGAGTTCCAGATGATTTTATTGGCTTCTTTCGGTTCGGGGGCTTCGTCAATCATGTTTAAATGCTTCATCAACCGGAGGGTACCATTAATTCCTTCTTCAATGGCTTGCTGATCGAAGCGTAATGATTCACCACCTTCGTACACAATTATGTTTTTATTCAACTTGGCTGCCTGCTGGCGAATAGAGTGAGGTCTGAATGGTGAATCGATAGTAAAAGGAGCGTGAAAAGCATTCGCTAATTCCACATTTTTTTCATCGGCCATCACGCATCTGATCTGAGGATAGTTAGTGCGCATGGCGCCACCGGTATGAAAGTCAATACCATAATCGATGTATGGAATAATATCGTGCGTAATGTGATACGCTACACGCGAGGCGAGCGAACCATTTTTACTTCCCGGAAAGGAACGGTTTACATCTTTGCCATCGGGTACTTCGCGTGAGTAATTTAAGAATCCATAAATGTTAATGATAGGCATGCAGATTACGGTGCCGCGCTTCACGCGATTATAACCCAGATCTAAAATTCTGCGCACAATTTCCATCCCGTTAATTTCATCACCATGCATACCGGCTGTAAGTGCAAGCACCGGTCCGGGTTCCAATCCCCGAAAGGCATATATAGGGGTGTCGATTTGTGTACGCGAAGGCAGCCGTGCAATATTGATAATAATCTCTTTGAATTCGCCTGGCCGTATGTGTTGACCTGCAATGGTTACGTCTTTCATCTTTACTTTAATTGGTCGATGGTCGATAGTCCATAGTTAGGTTGCTATCGACTATGGACTAAACAACCATCGACTATTGATAATTATGCATTTACTTTATCCTTCTGAATTTTCTTCTTCCCGGCATGTTTTTCTAAGTACTGATAAATCTTTCCGGCAATGTCAACTTTGGTGGCACCTTCAATACCTTCCAGGCCGGGTGAGGAGTTTACTTCAATAATAAGTGGACCGCGTTTAGAGGGCAGCATATCCACACCGGCAACACCGAGCCCCATTTTTTTTGTTGCTTCAATGGCTGCATGTTTTTCGTGCCGATCTAATTTCACAACCGTGGCAACCCCACCACGATGTAAATTGGAACGAAATTCACCTTCGCGGGTGGCCTGGCGTTTCATGGCACCTACTACTTCACCATTCACTACAAATGCACGAATGTCTGAGCCTTTGGCTTCTTTGATAAATTCCTGAACAATAATTCTTGTCTTCACACCATGAAAGGCTTCAATTACAGATTGCGCAGCTTTTTTATTTTCGGCTAACACCACACCAAGGCCTTGCGTGCCTTCCAGTAATTTAATTACAACCGGTGCGCCACCCACGGCTTCAATCACACCTTCTGTATCGCGACTATAATCCATGAAAATGGTTTTGGGCAAACCCAACCCGGCACGGGAAAGTATTTGTAAACTCCTTAGTTTATCGCGCGAGCGAATTAGCGCTTGCGATTCAACCGCAGTAAATACTTTCATCATTTCAAATTGCCGAACCACAGCGGCACCGTAAAAGGTTACCGATGCCCCAATACGCGGAATAATGGCATCGAAATAATCTAATCTGCGCCCGTTATACCACACCATCGGGTTTTTCTTTTCAATCAACAATACACATTTCATGTGATCGATGATTTCTACCTTATGTCCCCGCTTTTCACCTGCTTCCTTCAGTCGTTTGGTAGAATACAACTTCGGATCTCTGGAGAGTATGGCAATATTCATGTGCCCTGGGTTTTATGTTGGTAAGATAAATCTTTTTTAGTGACGTCAATCAAAAAGCGGTTGCGTAAAATCTTGCGCCCTAACAATACGGGAAATTTCAGGTTGCCCCGATTACTTAAAGAAAATTCGGCCCGGATTAAATGATGATAAATTTTTATTGTGGTCTTAATTACATAACGTAATTCGGCTTCTCCAAATGAGTTTTTGATTTCACGTTGTTTGAATTTTTTAAATGTATATTTCATACCGGTAAACTCCGGATGTTCTTCATCTAATAATACAAACTCCAAATTTCCGTCTATCACTTCTACCTGCGAGCAATGCAAACTGCAAGTGTAGGCACCTGTATCAATTTTTGCATGAATGTTGTGCAAACCCAGTTTGGGTAAATCCACACGATCAGACCGGCCAAGGATTAACATAATTTAAGCTATACAGAATTTTGAAAATAAAAAAGCCCCGATTAACAGGGCTTTTTGTGAAGTTAAAAAAACTTAATATTTCAAAGGTACCTTTACTAAGGTTGTTTCCCAGGCTATAATCATGGATGCGGTTGCATCTTTGCCATCAAACATTATAGTAAAAGTTTCTACTTCGTTTTCTGGTTTGCTTACCGCTACTTTCACACGCGCCACATCTTTTGATTCTTCGTATTCGTAAGCGCCCCAGGTATCTAATTTTGTATTGAAGATAATAGTCCACTCTGTTTTGTCGGGAATGGCATACATGGTATAGGTACCGGCTTTAACCAGCTTATCACCAAAGGTAACATCCTGGTAAAGTTTAATTTCGGTTGCTTCGTTGGCGCCCAATCTCCACACTTTGCCAAAAGCTTCGGTACCACCTAACATGGTGCGTCCTTTTTTTGATGGCCTGCCATACACAACTTTAGCTACAGGTGCCGCGTTGCGCCCATTGGGGCGGAAGTAAGCAATATCAGCCGGGCTAGGATCCAGGCCTGGTAATTTTTGTGCAATAGTTTCGAATGCTCCAGCTATCAAAAGAATAGCTAACAGAAATTTTAAATGCTTCATGCGTATTGAGTTTAGTTAGTGTTTGAACAATGGTTGAAACGGTCTCCTATGGAGATTTGTTCACGAAACTATACGAACGGCACCACTAAAAAAAATCGACTTTTGTTAACGTTATGCTAATTTATCCAACTCCCGCTTCAGGTATTCGGCAGGTACCACACCCGACTGGCGCCACTTTGCTTCGCTGTTTTTAAAGATGATTAGAGTTGGAACGCCTTGAACCTGGTAACTCTGGGCCAGGGCCGGATTACGATCGACATCAATTTTTACTATGCGAACCTTATCGCCCACTTTTCCTTTTAGTTCTTCCAGAATGGGAGCCATCATTTTGCAAGGCCCACACCATTCGGCAGAAAAATCTACCAGAGTAGGTACTTCGCTGCTGATTATTTCCGAAAAACTTCCTTTTGCCATTTATACGATGATACTATGATAAAAGAAACAAAAAGATCAGTGGAAAGATGATGCCGACCAAAGCCAGTTTCCACCCGCGACCCCAGAAGCTATTTTCTCCTTTTTGAATAAACATTCCTGTAAAGGCAATAATCAACATAGCAACACCAAATACATCCGAATAATAGATCCACCACTTGCTGGTGTCTATGTGTAGTTTAGTCATTTGACCAAGCACAGGTGTGGTGCGATAGCTTTCAATTTTTCCCTTGCCGGAGGTGAGATCAACCTGCACATCGTTGTTTACATACGAAACTTTTAAGGTGTTGCCATCTACCGAAAAGCGCCTCAGTTGATCGTCAATTTTATATTCTTGCGTGAAGGCGGCAATGAATTTATCGTTGACCGAATCTTTTACCACAGTTTGCTTTAACTGAATTTCCTGCGCGTTGTAGGTGTACCTGCGTGGATGCCACACCTGGCGGTGGTTCAAAAAAATTCCTGAGAAAGAAAAAGCGATGATTAAACCAAAATAGAAATACGCGATGTCGCGGTGGGTGTTACGAGCGGTTAGTTTCATGCTTGATTTCTTTGGGCTTGAGTAATAATATTTGAACTTGATTCCTTTATAGTGAGGTAAGGAACTCTTTTAATGTCTTTGCCTTCAACTTTCCGTTCTCAATTAATTCTATTTCTTTTAGAGCCGGCAACAGTTCTAATTTAGCAAGCTTATATTCAAATAATTTTTTCCTTTTGGTTGACATAAAACTCTATTAAAAAAAGACTTACCTTCCAAAAGGATTCAACGCATTCAATGCGCGCTTACCGCCACCCATCTTGTTCATGGTCTTCATCATCTTGCGCATATCTTCAAACTGTTTCAACAGTTGGTTTACTTGTTGAATAGTAGTACCACTTCCTTTTGCAATTCTGGTTTTGCGACTGGAGTTAAGCTTATCCGGATTTTGTCTTTCATCCAAAGTCATGGAGCGAATAATCGCCTCAATGGGTTTGAAGGAATTATCATCAATGTCCACATCTTTTATAGCCTTGCCCATACCGGGTATCATGCCCAACAGGTCTTTCATATTACCCATTTTTTTGATCTGATCCAGTTGCGATAAAAAATCGTTGAAGTCGAACTGGTTCTTGCGCATCTTGGCATTCAGCCTGCGCGCTTCTTCTTCATCAAAAGTTTGTTGTGCCTTTTCAACCAAACTCACCACATCGCCCATGCCCAAAATCCGGCTGGCCATACGATCAGGGTAAAAGCGATCGATGGCTTCCATCTTTTCGCCCGAGCTGATAAACTTAATGGGTTTCTCAACTACCCTGCGAATAGATAAAGCTGCACCACCACGGGTATCGCCATCCATTTTGGTAAGTACTACACCATTAAAATTCAGGCGTTCGTTAAATGCTTTGGCAGTGTTCACTGCATCTTGTCCTGTCATGGCATCAACCACAAACAACGTTTCAGAAGGTTTAAGCGCTTCTTTCAACCGGGCAATTTCGTTCATCATCTCTTCATCCACAGCCAAACGACCGGCTGTATCGACAATAACTACGCGATGATTATTTTTCTTAGCGTGTTCAAGTGCAGCTTTCGCAATTTTTACTGCGTCTTTGTTTTCAGGTTCGGCATATACTTCCACGCCTACCTGCTCGCCCAAAATTTTTAATTGGTCAATCGCAGCGGGACGATAAATATCGCAAGCTGTTAATAAAACCTGGCGGCCCTGGCGTTTCAGGTAGTTGGCCAATTTGCCCGAGAAAGTAGTTTTACCCGAGCCCTGCAAACCGGCAATCAGAATAATGGCAGGGTTGCCCTCAATTTTTATGTCTTCACTTTCGCCACCCATCAGCAGGGTAAGCTCATCGTTGGTTATTTTGGTAAGCAACTGGCCGGGCGAAATGGAAGTAAGCACGTTCTGGCCCAGCGCTTTTTCGCGGATTTCGTCTGTTACCTCTTTGGCTACTTTATAGTTAACGTCCGCATCAATCAGCGCTTTGCGGATTTCCTTTACCGTAGTGGCAATGTTGATTTCGGTGATTCTTCCCTGGCCCTTCAGGGTTTGAAAGGCCTTATCCAGCTTCAGACTTAAACTATCGAACATGAGATGTTAAATTATGAGGCCGCAAAGTTAATGGGTTAAAACGTATCCCGAAAACGGTGATTTCAGTAATTTAATTAGTTTTAAATACTAAAGGGATTTCAAAACGCTAACTATAGAGGCCATAGTTATAATAGAAATAAGTAGCTATGGCCACTGGTGATAAACGATTGTTTTTGAAATAAAAAGTGGTATATTTCATTATGAGTTATCAATGGTTCAAGGGTTTTGCATGGTTGCTTTTGCTCGTTTTATTAATGAGCGCAGTAAACGTAGATGTTAAAAGAAGATGCGCGAATCCACCGGGGTCATACCTGCACACAAAACCACTCAATATCAACTACAACTGCTACCAATATACCCGTGCGGCATTACTCCATAACAATGTGAATTTATCATCGGGTTTTCCTTCAAACGAAGGAAATTTTCCTGGCTATACAGGTTCAACTATAATAGGCGACCAGAATTTTATTAGGGTTTGTTCACTTAGCCAGGCTAAGGCCGTTGCATTTTTAGAAGCCGGGCATGCTGCAATAAAACTTAACGATGGGCGGTTTGCCTTTACCTTCGATCAGTATCCCTATGTGGAAACCTCTTATTATGCCGATGCCGGCTCATTAGCCTGCGATGGCGATGAACAATACTACGATGCCATTCCCAACATAGCTGTTTCCGGGGGCTCGCAGGTAAACCAGGGCCAGAATATTACCCTGACCCTAACCAATAACGGGCAAGCATTGCCGTCTTATCTTCAGTTGGATGAGGAACGGTGGTTTTTCAATCTCAATTATTTCACAAAAATTAGCAGCACGAGTACATCTATTACATTAAAGGCCGAATCCTTAACTGGCACGTCTGATGTTACTTATAATTTACGGTCTGGCTGCAACGGCAATAGTACCAATTACAAGATCAAATCAGTACAGGTGCTTCCAAACTGTACCGGTATTTTAAATCAGGGGCCGCTGTACACATTTAACACGGTTCCGGGCGGATCAAACCAGGTAGAGATGTATTTAAGCTCCTGGACGTGGGTAAAAACATCGGGCAGCACCAGCAATGGCGGCAAAAACATGACTTTTTCCATCAACTCAGGGTGTTCAACTTTTAATGCCTACAATGCCAGTTGCAACCTTACGTTTACCTTTTGCAAGGGCTCGTTTTTGATGGGCGATAATACGTTTGTTGTATTCGATATAATTAATTCAAAGGTTGTGAAGGAAGGGCAGCTTGAAGATGCGGAAGATACCAAGAGCCTTTTAGATGGGCTGCCAAAAGGCCACTACGTGGTTTATCTCAATGGCACCAGTACGCAGTATGTGAAGTCGGACTAACTTGCAACAGTTATGTATAATAAAGCTGTTCGAATAATAAGGCTTAGTGCCCAGATATTTATTTTTTCTTCGCTTGCTTTCCTTACTTCGTGCAACGAAGATATGCCCGAGGTACGCGATCCATGCGATTTTATTCGCTCGGTTGATGAGGCTTCATTAGACATAAGTACTGCCTGTAATGAATGTTTTTTTAAGTTTTCATTCCAGGGTAGGGTCTATGATTTTCGAGATGAAAGGTTTGGAGAATGGTTTGGGTGTGAGGATGGAAAGTGCGTAATTACTTATAAAAATGTTTTTTTTGAATTCAACGTAAAATCATTAAATCGAAGTAGCGACCTGTTCTCAAGCTTGAATAAACAGCGAGCACTTTTAACACCCGATTCGCTTATCCAAACTGATTTTAGTTTCTTTCAGCAATCGTTTTTGTTGAAAGACCGTTGTGGTGGAGAATATCAAGTTGCAAAGAACACTAGTATTTTTTCTCCAGATATTTCGCACAGCACTGTTACCGGAATTAGTGTTTGGAATTTCAACATTATTGATGATGGTGTCAATCCTCTACGATATTCTACACATTACCTCATCAGTGGAATCTTTAGCACTCAAGTGATGATTGAAAATAAACCCAATAGCATTGGAGGTTCTTATTTGTTGCTTTATAAAATCGAGGAGCCTCTTTAAATTTATCGTTTAGGTTTTAGTAATTCAAAGATTGTGAAGCAAGGACTGCTCGAAGAAGGTGTGGAAGAAACCAAGTGGATTTTAGACGGGCTGCCTAATGGCCATTACGTGGTTTATTTCAATGGCACCAGCAAGCAGTACATGAAGTCAGATTAAAATTGAAACGACTATGTTAAAAGAGATGCCTTCGATAAAAAAAACGTTTCTATCGGCAATTTTTATATTATTTCTTGGTTCCCTTGCTTCGTGCAACGATGATATGCCAGCGGTGCGGGATCCTTGTGATTTTATTATCTCAACAGAAGAATCCTCTTTAGATACAAGTACATCTACCTGTCAGGAATGTTTTTTCAAATTTTCTTTCAGAGGAAAGGTTTATGATTTTAGAGACGATAGGATTGAAAAATGGTTTGGTTGCGAGGAAGGAAAGTGTACAATCACAGCTAAGAATAATTTTTTTGAGTTTAGATTAAAATCATTACAACGGAGTAGTGACCTATTCTCAAGCTTGAATTAGCAGCGGGCACTTTTAACTCCCGATTCATTGATGCAAACCGATATTAACTTCTTTCAGCAATCATTTTTGTTGAAAGACCGTTGTGGTGTTGAGTATCAAGTTTCAAAGAATACTAATGTTTTTTCTCCGGATGTTTCAAACAGCACGATTACAAGCATCAGTGTCTGGAGTTTTTTGATCATCAATGATGGAGTTAATCCACCTCGATATGTTACAGATTATTTGATTAGCGGAACCTTTAGTACTCAAATCCTAATTGGTAATAAATCTGAGAGTATTGGTGGTTCTTTTTCATTACTTTTTGACATTGTTGAACCGCTTTAATTCATGACTTACCTTTGCTTGGGGTCCGTTATTAATGGGCAATAATCAATTTGTTTTTTTTTGATTTAACAAATTCAAAAATTGTAAAGAAAGGACTTCTATAAGGTGTGGAAGAAAGCAACCAGATTTTAGAGGGACTACCCAAGGGGCACTATGTAGTTTACAGTAATGGCACTAGCAAGCAGTATGTGAAGTCGGATTAAAATTTGAAATGTTTATGAGTAAAAAAGTAACTCAAATAGCAAGGCTTATTTTACAGATGCTTACCTTATCTTCTATGGCCCTACTTGCGTCTTGTAACGAAGATGTACCAGATGTACGCGATCCTTGTGATTTTATCCGGTCAGTTGATGAGGTTTCTCTTGACATAAGCACAGCATGTCATGAATGTTTCTTTAAGTTTTCCTTTCAAGGAAGGGTTTATGATTTCCGAGATGAAAGGTTTGAATCCTTGTTCGGATGTGAGGAGGAAGAAAAGTGTTTGATCACTTATAAGAATGCATTATTTGATTTCAAATTTAAGTCATTAAATCGAAGTAGTGACCTTTTCTCAAGTTTGAAAGAGCAAAGGGCACTTCTAACACTTGATTCTCTTATGCTAACTGATTTTAGTTTTCTTCAACCGTCATTTCAAATTAAAGATAGGTGTGGTGTTGAATATCAAGTTGCTAGAAATACTAATATTTTTTTTCCAGATGTGTCAAGGAACACTATTACATCGATAAGCGTTTGGAATTTCAGCGTAATAAATGATGGTGTTAATCCGCTACGATATTCAACCAATTACTTAATTAACGGAACCTTTAGTACTCAAATACTAGTTGAAGACAGATTGGAGAGCATTGGGGGTTCATATGCGCTTTTATATACTATAACTGAGCTGTTCTAACATGCATTGTAAGCAGTAAGCGATATGATTTGTGGTCTTACGTTTACCTTTTGCCTGAGCTCCTCTTTGATGGGGGTAATGAAATTTGTTGTTTTGAATTTAAGTAATTCAACAATTGTAAAGCGCGGCCAACTTGAGGAAGGTATTGAAGAAACTGAGCAAATCTTAGATGGACTACCCAAGGGGCACTATGTGGGTTATCTCAATGGCACCAGTACACAGTATGTGAAGTCGGACTAAAATTGCAACAGTTATGTATAATAAAGCTGCTCGAATAATAAGGCTTAGTGCCCAGATATTTATTTTTTCTTCGCTTGCGCTATTTGCTTCATGTAACGAAGAGCTTTCTGCGGTACGGGATCCCTGCGATTTTATCATCTCAACAGATGAATCCTCATTAGATACAAGTACATCTACCTGTCAGGAATGTTTTTTCAAATTTTCCTTCAGAGGAACGGTTTATGATTTTAGAGATGATAGGATTGAACAATGGTTTCAATGCGAGAATGAAAAGTGTGTAAAAGTAAATAAAAATGATTTTTTTGAGTTCAAATTAAAATCATTGCAACGTAGTAGTGACCTCTTCTCAAGCTTAAATGAACAACGGGCGCTTTTAACTCCTGATTCATTGATGCAAACAGCTTTTAACTTTTTTCAGCCATCATTTGTTTTGAAGGATCGTTGTGGTGTTGAGTATCAAGTTGTAAAAAATACCAACATTTTTTCCCCAGATATTTCAAATAGTACGCTTGCCGGAATCAGTATTTGGAATTACTTTGTCATTGATGATACAAAATATTCTACCACTTACCTAATAAGCGGAACCTTCAGTACCCAGGTATTAATAAATGATGAGACCGTAAGTATTGGCGGCTCTTATGCACTTTTATATACGATAACTGAGCCCTTTTAGTACACATTAGTGCGAATTTCAATCTCAACTTGCCTTTTGCAGGGGTTCGTCTTTAATGGCTGGTAATGAGTTTGCAGTGGTAGATTTTACCAATTCAAAGGTAGTAAAGCAAGGTATGCTTGAAGAAGGCGGAGAAGCTACCAAGCAGATTTTAGACGGATTACCCAATGGCCACTATGTGGTTTATCTCAACGGCACCAGTAAACAGTATGTGAAGTCGGACTAAAAATTGCAACACTATGAAAAAGAAATGATTCCAAATAATGCAATTACTTTCTTCTATTTTTTTTCTGAATGAGTTCTTTTTGAATTATAGATTATCTTATTTATAATAGACCTTATCAAATTTCTCCACCGGATTCATCACATACGTCTGCACGCTGTTGTCTTTCAATAACTCTACAATCCGAAAACCTTTGTAAGCGGTGCCCCAGCTACCGCCAATGTGCGAGTCGTACAGGTGTGGAATGGAACCCAGCATTTTTTCGCCATCTTGATCGTGATCATGGCCATGAAAAACTGCTTTTACATTCGGGTACTTTTGAATTAAATCGGCATAAGCCGGATTGTCAATGCTGTTGGGCGTCCATTTTTGCTGACCGATATGTAGAAATAGAAAAATATTTTTCTTACGATGTTGCTTTAGCTTTTTCTCCAGCCAATTCAGATCAGGTGAAAGGTATTCGCCTTTTTCATTCGATGTGGACATCATCAGAAAAACCTGCTTGCGGAAGATTTTTTCATAATTGAGCGGTACTCCCCACGTTTCCTGCCACTGGGTTGCGCTTACGCGATCATGATTGCCTTGCGTTACACAGTATGGAACAACTAGCTTTTCCAGATGCGGTTTAAGTTGTGGCATTAATTCCGGTTGATCGTGAATCAGGTCTCCGTTCACAACACAAGCATCCAGTGGAAGTTCTTTGTGAAAATTGTTTATGTGCGATACAAAATCGTTGACGAACTTATCGAAGTCGGTATCGGGTTGACCATAATGACTATCGCTACCCACTGCAAATCGCAACACAACATTTTTTTGGTTGCTTAAAATATCGGCTGCCGAAATAAATTGTCCACCGGTAATCAGGTACGCGGAAGAAAAGGCAAAGCCTTTCAGAAATTTTCTGCGCGAGTTTGTTGGGTTGAGTTTAGCTTCCATGCTTTATGCCTTCCAAAGTTAATTCAACCACAATCAGATTTTTGTTAAAATTAGAATAAAGCAACTTTACCAAATCTTTATTCTGCAGGTTGTTGGCAAACTCAAAGCCGCGGTCAAACTCAGCAGCCGGCCAGTTTAGAAATTCCATTACGTTACCCATGCTTCCTTTCTTTACCAAACTTTGAAGAACATGTTTTTCGGTTTCGGTCAAATCCATAAGTAGTAGTTGATTGTTAAAGGTAAATTTATTTTTGTTTATTCAAGTCGCAAATGAATTACCAACGCATTGAACCGGATGAAAAGCTGAACCCGTGGGTGGATTGTTACTGGTTTGCGGAAAGCACCAACGCGATTCGCGAAAAGAAGAAAATTATTCCAGATGGCTTTCCGGAAATCATTTTTCATTATCGTGACCCGTACCGCATCAATATTTCAGGTGCATGGAAGCAACAAGGTAAAAATCTGCTGGCCGGACAAATCCGTAACTTCTTTTATTTGGAAAATACCGGAGCTTCCGGAATGGTTGGAATAAAATTTAAACCTGCTGTCCTGGCACAACTGTTTGAATTGAATATGTCTGATTATACCAATCAGGTTATTCCGCTACCGCGTATTACCCGCAAAGCGTTTGCCGGTACTATTGAATCAATGAGTGATCCTCTGAAGCCACTTGAGTTTGCAAAGCTACTCGATCACGAACTTGGTTTAATCGTGCCTCTGCGTAATGGGGAGGCCCAAAAAATTGAGCGCGCTCTCGATTTGATTTTTGAATGTAATGGCAATATAGAGGTAAATGAATTATTGGATCAGCTCGCCATTACCGAGCGCCAGTTACAACGACTGTTTAATAAGTATGTTGGATTGCCACCCAAGTTTTATTGTCGGATAATTCGCTTCAGTCGTATTTTTAGTTTGATGGAACAAAATGATTCTTCGTGGGTTGAGATGGCATTGGAATCAGGTTATTATGACCAATCGCATTTTATCCGCAACTTCAAAGCGTTTACAGGTGAAGATCCTTCAGCTTATTTGTTTGAGGAAGAAACGTTGGCTAACTTTTTTATGAAACGCACCTGATTGTCGGGTTTGTACAATATAACGAAATGCGGCTGACTTACTTTTCGGGAAAAAAGATTTATGAAAGCTTTGCTCTTACTATTACTTCTTGCGTTTAGCGTTTCTGCGAATGCGCAATCTCTAAAAGAAATTGAATGGCTTACCGGTACCTGGAATCGTACTAATGTAAAAGCTGGTCGAAGTGCACATGAACGTTGGATAAAAACCGCAGAAGGGTTGCAAGGTTGGGGTGTAAATATGAATGACACTGATACAACTTTTGTTGAGAAGCTTCGGATTGTAATAAAAGGCAGTAAACTATATTATGTAGCCGATGTGCCTCAAAACAGAGAGTCAACGTATTTTTTGATTACAGAAGTTACACCGACCTCTTTTACCTGCGAAAATCCACAGCATGAATTCCCTAAAAAGATTAGCTATCAATTGGATGGCATTAAGCTGAAGGCTACGATTTCTGGAAATGGCAAGTCGATGGATTATTTATTTGAGCGTAAGAAGTAGATTCTTGATTTTAAATTGATTTTGTTCTTTGCGATTCATTAGGCGTGCGGAATTAATAGAAACCTTTCCAAAGTGATGAAATATCCTGATGGCGAAGCAGGCGCGTCCCGTAAGGGCGTTATCTTTGTAGAGGAATGATAAAGAATAAACCCCAGTCCTGGGATGAGAACATTCCATCCCTACGGGACGGTGTTATTATATGCACCCATTTCTACAAATATTTTTGTCCCTACGGGACGTACTAGTGTTGAGCTTAGATAATTTTGTCTTTTGTTGATTTATTATTTAGAAGGTATTAAAGAACCTTCTCAAATGGGATGCATAATCTTGATGGCGAAGCAGGCGCGTCCCGTAAGGGCGTTATCTTTGTAGAGGAATGATAAAAAATGAACTCCATCCCGCAATCAAAACATTCCGTCCCTATGGGACGGTGTTTTATACAACCTATTCCTACGAACATTTCTGTCCCTACGGGACGTGCAAGTGCGGAGATAATTTTGTTTTTTGATGATTCATTAGTTGCAGGGTATTAAAGAAACCTTCCCCAATGTGATGCATTATTTTGATGGCGCAGCAGGTGCGTCCCTTTAGGCCGGTATCTTTGTATAGGAGTGGTAAAAAATGAACCCCATCCCGCAATGAAAACATTCCGTACCTACGGTACGGTGTTATATACAATCTATTCCTACAAACATTTCTGTCCCTACGGGACGTGCTATTGTAATTTGTATTTTGGCGATTCATTAGTTGCCGGTATTAAGAAACCTTACCAGGAAACGCATCATTTTGATGGCGCAGCAGGTGCGTCCCTTTAGGCCGGTATCTTTGTATAGGAGTGGTAAAAAATGAACTCCATCCCGCAATCAAAACATTCCGTCCCTATGGGACGGTGTTTTATACAACCTATTCCTACAAACATTTCTGTCCCTACGGGACGTGAAAGTGTGGAGCTTAGGTAATTTTGTCTTTTGATGATTCATTAGTTAGAAGGGGTTGGGGGAACCTTCCCTAAGTGATGCATCATTTTGATGGCGCAGCAGGCCCGTCCCGTTAGGGACGCTATCTTTGTAGGGGAATGGTAAAAAATGAACTCCGTCCCGTAGGGACGGAATGTTAACTTTAAAGTCAAGTGATTATGCCAAACACCTACACCCAATTACATATTCAGTTCGTGTTTGCGGTTCAAAATCGTGCAAGTCTCATACAAGCTTCGTGGGAAGAAGAACTTTACAAATACATCACAGGTATTGTAAAAAATTGCAAACACAAAGTGCTTGCGATCAATGGCATGCCTGATCATGTTCACCTTTTTGTAGGTCTGCATCCCACACAAGCGATATCAGAATTGATGCAGCAAGTAAAAGGAGAATCCTCAGAATGGATTAACAAAAAGCGGTTTGTACCAGGTAAATTTCAGTGGCAAGAGGGTTACGGAGCATTTTCGTATGGTCATAGTCAGGTTAAGCAAGTTTATGACTATGTGATGAATCAGAAACAACATCATCAAACAAAACCGTTTTTAGATGAGTATCGGGAGTTATTGGAGAAGTTCGAAATTTCTTTTGACGAGAGATACATTTTTAAAGCCTTGGAATGAAAACATTCCGTACCTACGGGACGGTGTTATATATATAACCTATTTCTACAAACATTTCTGTCCCTACGGGACGTGCTAGTGTTGACCTTAAATAATGTTGTCTTTTGGTGATGCATTAGTTAGAAGATATTAAGAATTTTATCCTACAGTTAAGCTTTATTTGAAACTACCCCGAAAAATGTTTCAGATTAATCTGCGCTTCAATTCTCTTTTGTATCAATTCATGGGTTTTGCTAAGGGCAACTTCAACTGTGGTGGTTTCATCAACCAAGCTAATAACTTGAATGATTCCAGCTTGCCTCCACTTTGTTTCGGTCAATTCATTTTTTCCCACCACAGCAATTACGGGTTTGTTTAGCCGTGTAGCAATTGAAGTTATACCTGCTACTACTTTACCGCTTAAGGTTTGCAAATCCATTTTACCTTCTCCGGTAATAACCAAATCGGCATGAGCCATTGCAGTTTCAACCTGTAGCGCTTCCATCACGTAATCAATACCACGCTGCATGGTGGCATGCAGAAAAACTTTTGCACCGGCACCGAGTCCGCCAGCTGCACCGGCACCCGCAAACTCAGTTGATGCGTTTAGTTGGGCGTGAGCAATGTTGGCAAAATGTTGCAAGCCTTTATCCAACTGTAAAACATCTTGTTGGTTTGCGCCTTTTTGTGGACCAAACACATAAGCCGCACCTTGTTTACCATAAAGCGGATTGGTTACATCACACAACACAATAAATTCTGTACTGCGCAAGCGCGGATGCACGGCTGTAGTGTCCACCCGGTGTAGGTATTCGAGATTTTCTCCTATGGGAATCAATTCGTTGTCTTGCTGATCAAAAAATTTATACCCTAATGCCTGAGCCATGCCTATACCGGCATCGTTCGTGGCACTGCCGCCAATGGCCAACACAATTTTTTTTACTTCGTGTTGTAATGCTTGCGCGATGAGTTCACCTGTTCCCACTGTGGTTGTTTTCAATGGATCGTGTTCCCATGGGGTAAGCAGTTGCAATCCCGAAGCAGAAGCCATTTCAATAAACGCTGTTTTACCATCACCTGAAATTCCAAACCCGGCCTCTGCTTTTCGGAATAATGGATCGTGTACCGAGCAGTTTATCCAACTTCCGTTAGTGTGTGTGGTTAAAAGTTGAGCTGTGCCTTCGCCACCATCGGCCATTGCTATGGGTTGCAACTGAATTGTTGGATCTAATTTCAATAGCGCAGTACCAATTGCAGCACTTACTTCCTGTGCTGATAGCGAGCCTTTAAACTTATCGGGTGCGATCAAAACTTTCACAGCAGGTAAATTATAATTGATACGAGTAGGGCAGTTAATCCTTGTGCCAGTGTTATGAGTGTATAACTTTTATACGCATCGCGTTCGCCAATACCGCTAAATTGTGTAACCACCCAAAAGAAAGAGTCGTTGGCGTGAGAAACCGTCATGGCACCACCTCCAATGGCTAATACCAGTGTAGCAAGATCGAGCGGCTGAGAAAATCCTGCGCCAATAGTAAGCGGTGCGAGTAATGAGCTGGCTATGATGATGGCCGATGTAGATGAACCTTGCGCGGTTTTTAAAATTGCAGCAAGTGTAAACGCGATCAATATAAAAATTATTCCACCCGCCTGTGAATCAGCAAGCACATCTTTGAGGATCAGATCAAGGCCACTGGATTTAATCACGGTACCAAACGCACCACCCGCACCGGTAATCAATAAAATAATTCCAGCATCTTTCAATGCTTCTGAGATCCAACCAGGCCAGGTTTGTTTTTGCTTGCCGCGAATGAGCAGGAAAGAAAAATTTAAACCTATTAGTAAAGCCACAGCAGGATTACCGATTACCTGAAGGATCGACCACGATTGCAGTGCCGGAATTAAAGTAGGCAAAGATGCTAATGCTATGAGTACAATCGGAATTACCAAGGGTATGAAAATGAGGATAGTGGAGTGCGCATGCACTTCGGGGGGTTCAATAGCGGGTGTGGTGGTTGCAATTTGCAAACCCAACTTGCGCGATAAGAGGTAAGCTACTCCAGTAACGGGTATTGAACCAATCAAACCAACCAGCATAACCAAACCAAGATGGGAGGTTGCACCCAGGTTAGCGGCTGCTGCAAGCGGCCCCGGTGTAGGAGGGATGAGTGTGTGCGATGTGTAGAGCGAAGTGGAAAGCGCCAGTGAAAGTTGTGCGGGTGTTGCTGCTGAAGAAGCCAGTGCGGGTATTAATCGCGATAAAATAATAAATCCTGAATCGCAGAAAACCGGAATACCCACCAGCAAACCAGTTACGGCCATCGCTAACCTAGTACGCGATGTTTCAAATGCTGTAATAATTTTATTTCCGAGCGTGGCCATGGCTCCGGTTTTTTCCATCACAGTACCGAGGCACGAACCTATCGCAACCAGAAACCCGATCTGTTGCAACAATAAGCCAAAACCACTTTGCATGCTTGTAAAAATTTCCAGAAAGGGTTTGCCCATAATTAATCCAAACAACACTGCAGCCAACAATAAAGCAAAGAACGCGTGTAGTTTAAAGTAACGCGAAACAGCAATGAGAGCAGCAATCGAAATCAGTAAGGCAACACTAACCTGAATCATGAACTGCGAAACGGATAATAACGAAATACTTGACCAGCCTTGAACTCGGTAGCGTCAGCTGGTAGTTCAATAAACCCATCAACATCTTTCAGGTTGGCGAAATCACCAGAGCCCCCACCAGTATCGGGCCAGGCTTTCAGTTGACTCATTTCGTTTTTCACTTTCACTTGTAAAAAATAAGTAAGCGCAGGTTTAAATGAAAAGTTCTGTGCCAGCACCACTTGTTGTGGTTGTGTTTCTACGCCCAGACTTTTCATTAACCATGGTTTAATGTAACGGTAAAAGCACATGTAGGTAGAAACCGGATTCCCCGGAAGGGCAAACACCACATGCTTAGCCGAAGTGCCAAACCAAAGTGGTTTACCGGGTCGCTGACTAACCTGATGAAATCGTTTTTGAATACCGTTGTGTTCCAGCGTTTGCGGAATGTAATCGTACTTGCCTTTTGAAACGCCACCTGAAAAAATAATGAGCGAATAATGTTGGAGAATTTTTTTCACCTCCGCTTCTAAAATCTCGGGTTGATCGGGTAAATGAAACTGATCGGCCACGCAACCTAACTCGCGCAAAGCAGCTTGCAAGGCGTAACTGTTCGATCTGCGGATTTGGTAGGGCAGTGGAATCAGATCAACCGGGATCAATTCATCGCCTGTGGAGATGATGGCAGTTTTTGGAAAAGCGGCAACT
Source organism: Cyclobacteriaceae bacterium (assembly GCA_019638395.1). Taxonomy (GTDB): domain Bacteria; phylum Bacteroidota; class Bacteroidia; order Cytophagales; family Cyclobacteriaceae; genus ELB16-189. The sequence continues at coordinate 712,365 of JAHBTX010000001.1, read as the reverse complement.
GAAATTTTCTTTTTACCAACTGCCGCCATCAATGCTACTTCGGCTGGCGAAATTTTTATGCCGGGTATAAGCAACTCATCTTGCATCTGCGCATCCATACCTTGCCGGTGAATGTTCTCACCCTGTTCAATTTTTTCTGTGGTGATGCGCACCTTCCCATCTTTTATTTCCAGATTTTCATAGGGAATAACTGTGTCGGTACCCAGCGGCAACATGGCGCCAGTCATTACTTCTAAACACGATGTGGAAGTTGTAAGTTGTTTCTGTTGCTGCCCCGCTGCCTGAATGCCTTCGATGGTAAAAGTGCGTTCACCTTTGTGCCATGCATCAAAGGCAATCGCAATGCCGTCCATGCTTACGCGATCAAAGGGCGGAAAGTCGCGATCGGCCCGCACAGTTTCTTTCAGTACGCGACCACAAGCATCCTGAATAGAAACTTCTTCCACACCTGTTTCGATGGAGTGGGAGAGAATGATGGCGGTGGCTTCGGATACGGTGATCATTTGTTATTTTTGAATACTATTAAGTTTATTAAGTATCTTTTACACTGAGATGAATCAAAAGTCTTCCGTCATCGCGAATTTATTCCGCGATCTTCATGAGTATATGCTGAAACGGGATTCCGGCACAAGGCCGGAATGACATTCCAAATAGGTTAGACTTTTGATTCATCGATAACTAAATCAAAATGAAAAAACAATTTACACATATTGATGCATCGGGCAACCCTAAAATGGTAGATGTATCCGAAAAGCAGGTAACCAAACGCGTGGCCAAGGCGCAGGCCTTAGTGATTTTGGGCAAAGAAATCTTAGCGCAAATCAAAAACAACGAGTTGATCACCAAAAAAGGACCTGTCTTTCAAACAGCCATTATTGCAGGAGTAATGGCCGCCAAAAAAACGCATGACCTGATTCCGTTCTGCCACCCATTGGCATTAGAAGATTGCCAGGTGCACATTGAAGTGGTTAAAAAGAAAGTGGTAATCACTACAACAGCAACTGTTACCGGTAAAACTGGGGTGGAAATGGAAGCACTTACAGCTGCTTCGGTAGCGGCACTTACCGTGTATGATATGTGCAAGGCCCTGTCGCATAATATTGTTATTGAAACGGTAAGGTTGATGGCTAAAAGCGGAGGCAAGCGGGATTTTATCAGGAAAAAGTAACAGCTTTTAAATCTTTTTGTAATCTGGTTGAGACACATCTGATCTCAACTCAAATCTTAAGTTTCAATTTATTAATCACTTACAACCTTTTGGGTTAAGTATTTTGTGAAGTGTGGATTTCCGCAAACGGGTGAAACATTACTATCCATAAACATTTTAATGTTTGATAAAACTTTTTTCACACGCTACAGGTTATCTTTGTTGTGTCTAAAATAAAGTTGGCTATGAAATTCATTGACAGAAACTTTCTTCTGAATCCTATTAACCGCGACTTGTTGCTGGTAGTAGGTTCAGCGCTTGTAATTGCAGTAGCAATTATCACCTTGGCAGTGATGATTGTGAGTCAGCTCTAAGGATGAGCTGATACCCACTGGTCCCCATCCTGGAAAAATTCTTTTTTCCAGATGGGGACAGTTTTTTTTAGGGTGTCGATTATAAACTGACACGCTTCAAACGAATCTTTTCGGTGTGGGGTGGAGACAGCCACCACTACGGCTACTTCGCCTGGCATTAAGGTTCCGGTTCTGTGACTGATAGCCCAGCCGGAGAGACTCCACTTTATTTTAGCAGCATCTATTACTTTTTGAATTTCGGAAACGGCCATCGGTTCGTAGGCTTCGTACTCCAGTTTTGTTACTGCCTTGCCAGCCGTTTGGTTGCGTACCGTTCCGATAAATACATTTACTGCCCCGGCTTGTTGTGCGGATGCAGCAGCAATTATTTTGGAGGTGTTAATAGGGTTGTTGGTTATTTCAATCATGGTGTTTATGCCTCACCCCAACTGGACTTATCAGTCATCAAAACTTTGTTGCAATCCTCTCCACAGGAGAGGGGTAAAAAAAGTCTTACGCAAATTGGAGTGGTTCAAAATTAATGCATAAATCTTATGGTATGTATGTATATCTAAAACAATCCAATCTTGATCACCCCTCTCCTGTGGAGAGGGGCAACCTAATACACTAAGTTAGTCAGAACTTAGTGGGGTGAGGCTCTAACCCTTCTCCCAAACTCCTCCCAGTCAAAACCCGTCTCAATTCTTCCATGGCGTAAGGCCGGAATTTGTGTGGTGATAATCAATTTGGTTCCGTTAATATCCGCGTGATGATGTTGGGGTATTTGTAGTTTGATGCCTTTGCCCGTGGAAAACTGTACGGTTCCAAAAAATTCTTGAATTGATTTTTTTAGTCCGCTGATATTCTTCATTCCAAACATCAGCACTACTGCTGGTTTGTGTTCGCGCAGGTTGGAAAGGATGGTGTGAATACGTTGCGGATAGATATGTTCTTCATACCGCTGCCGACTTTTCAGAAAATCGCAACCGGTTAGGTTCAGCCAGTTGTAATGCCATGAGTGTGTATGCGAGCCGGGCAGCGGATACAACGGAATTATAGCTTCGCGCTTCAAACCAGCTTGTGCAAATTTTTCTTTTTGGTAGTGAAACAAATCGGGTACGGGTTGGTTGTCGTAGCCATATTCAAAGGCAGTCAGGTTTTTCCATACCGTACTTGGAATGGCCGTTGTACCAAACCGATAGTCATAGCGTGTGGTAAACTTTTCTGCTTTTGGATCTTCAGTACCTACTGATACATATTGGTAAAGCTCGCGGATATTGCAGAGCGTAGGTTTTGCTTCTGCATGGTGCGTAGAAAAATAATTGAATTTGTCGGCCACTTCTTCGGGTATATCGCCACCGGGTTCTTCATTACCAATAAACCAGAACCGCGCCTGCCACGATCCGTATCCATAGAAGTGATGGAGCCAGTGGAGGAGTTGGGGTGCTTCAATCTGCATGGGATGAACGTATTTATTATTTGAATTTCGTAATCGTATCTTTGCCTTTGATTTATGCTGATTGAGTTTGATCGATGTAGTCAGGTGTTGGTCGCCAACAGTTTTTTCTGGGTGGTAACTAATCAAAACTGTTTATCAATTCTAAAAAACCGATACCTTTGAAATAAGCGGACAGGCTTTGGAATCTAAAATGGAAAAACGAACAGCATCGGCTTGAATGCTATTCAGTTTTAAAATTCGTTTGTAACCAATGGTTGTACCCACTGCAATTTGTTGCCACGCATTGTTAACACGGGCTTCAATGGTAAAACTTTTAACGCGTTGTCCTAATGGAATGTATTCCTGCACTTCAATAAAGTTTAACGGTTGGGTTTTGCCAAGATCAATTTCAAATGAGCCGGTGGTCGTACCATCATCGGTTGCCCAATAGTTTTCCGGATTACCATCGGTAAGATTTGTACCACTAAATTTTTTATCTGACCCCCGGAATGAACTTACCTGCACCGGTTTATGCAAGGCCAGATCATGCTTAAATGTTGAATCAAGCAATGCCCTAAAACCCATCAAAGAAGCCGAATCTATTTCGTGTACACGACCGCGTCTGTCGGGCGGAATGTTGAGCAGCAGCGTAGAACCTCTTCCAATGGAAGTGAGGTAGATATCAAACAATTGTTCTGGTGTTTTCACCAACATATCTTCTTCTGCATGGTAAAACCAACCTTTGCGGATGGATACATCTACTTCGGCTGGAATCCAATGCGTACCGTTTTCAGCTCCGGTATTTAGTAACTGTTCAATACCACCTTTGCCTGCATACAATGTATCGGGCGTAATAGTATTCCAATTGGTTTCACTGGCTACACCGCGTTCGTTACCCACCCAGCGAACACCCGGCCCTGCATCGCTGAAAAATAAAATCTCGGGTTCCAGTTCGCGCACTAAGTTTAATGTGGTTGGCCAATCGTAATACGTGGACCCTTGAATGCTTCGCTTCTCGCGTTTGCCACCATAATAACCATCGCCTCCATTGGCACCATCAAACCACATTTCAAATACGGGTCCGTAAGTGGTGAACAATTCATTCAACTGGTTGCGGTAATAATCAAGGTAAGGTGGCGTGCCGTAATCGGCATGGTTGCGATCCCACGGAGAGAGGTAAATGCCAAACTTCAATTCATACTTTTTGCAGGCCCGCATCACATCGCGGACAACATCACCTTTGCCCTCGCGCCACAGACTATTCTTAACAGAATGTTCGGTGTATTTACTGGGCCACAAACAAAAACCATCGTGGTGTTTGCACGTAAGGATTACACCTTTAAAGCCGGCCTGCTTAAATGTTTGTACCCATTGATCGGCATTGTAATCGGTTGGGTTAAAGATGTTAGGACTTTCATCGCCATAGCCCCATTCTTTTCCCGTAAAGGTGTTGGTGGTGAAGTGAACAAATGCATTTAACTCCATTTGATGCCACGCTAACTGATTGGCGGCCGGAACAGGAAGGAGAGGAGCCGGTGGTGGTGTTTCTTTTGATGTGCAATTAGATAGCACAACCAATGCAATAAGTAGAAGATGAATTGATTTCATAACGAAAGTTAAATACTTAATTCAAGATTCATGATTTAAAATTCCTGATTTGATTCAATGCAGTGGCAACTTCATTCACCGGCAGTTGGCACGTTTTATTTCTGCAAACATAAATTAACGTACCGCTTTTTGGGAGTCGGTTTTCCAATAGGGGTAATGTGCTTTCGCCTGTACTTCCGGCAGTAATGGCAAAAGGCAGGTAATGCTGATGTAATTCGGTTCGCAGTGTTAAGGCCTCACTTCCAGAAATAACTACTTCCGCAGGTTCATGAATTAATTCACTCAGCAACACAGCCCAATGGCACGTGTAAACGGGCTCAGCGGTAATGAGGTGTAACAACTTCGTTGTCATAGTGCGGGCTTGGACTTTCCAATCTTCACGATCAAGCAGTATTCCCAAGTGATAGAGATTTCGAGCCATCACAGCATTCGATCCTGGAATTACATTATCGAAAATTTCTTTCTTGCGGGCAATCAAAGTTTCGGCTGTATTGGATGAATAAAAGAAGAATCCTTCTTCTGAATCCATAAAGTGTTGTAACACATACTCGCACCAGGTTTTTGCTTTATACAACCAACCTTCGTTAAACGTTACTTGATAAAGCGAGGTGTAAGCCTGAATAAGAAAAGCATAGTCTTCCAGAAAGCCTTCAGTCGCTGATCGTTTGCCTTTCCAGGCGCGATGCACTTTATCATCGATTACATCCGCTTCCAGAAATGAAATCGCACCCAGTGCCAGTTGTAAAAAATGTTCATCGTTAAATGCTTTATAGCAATCCACCAAACCCTGAATGGTCATAGCATTCCAGCCCGTAAGTATTTTATCATCTAAACCCGGACGAATGCGTTTGTTACGCGCGACTAATAACTTAGCTTTCAACTTTTTGATTTCATCCGATTCTGCAATCGTAGTTTGTGGATCGCGTCTTAAAATATTACGACCGTGTTCCCAATTGCCTTCGGCTGTAGCCTGATAAAATTGCATCAGTTTTTCAGTGTCATTGCCCAACACGGCTCGAAGTTCTGTTTCTGTCCATGTATAAAATTTCCCTTCAACGCCCTCGCTGTCGGCATCCAATGCCGAATAAAAACCACCGGCCGGATGCGTCATCTCGCGCGCTAACCACCTAACAGTTTCGTAAACCGTTTCTTTAAAGATTGGATCTTTGGTAATGCTATAGGCTTCAGCGTAAAGCGATAATAATTGCGCATTGTCGTACAACATTTTTTCAAAGTGTGGCGCAAACCATTCACCATCTACCGAGTAGCGCGCAAAGCCACCGCCTAACTGATCGTAGATTCCACCAAATGTAAGTTGACGCAACGTGTGCGTAACCATTTCCAACGCCTGTTTATTTTGTGTAGAAGCATAATAGCGCAGCAGGAACAACCAGATGGAAGGCATAACAAACTTCGGAGCTTTTTCAATGCCACCCCACACCGTATCGTAACGCTTCAATAGAATCTGATACATCGTATCTAACTGCTCTTGCTTGAAGGTAGCATCGTTTGACTGCGCAAAGCGTTTGAGATCGCTGGTTTGTAAATGTTGTGCCAGATCGTTTGCCGATTCGTCTATCTCTTTGCGCTTAACTTTAAACGTATGGTCAATTTGTTTCAACAACTGCGACCAGTTTTGAGGTGGAAAATAGGTGCCACCGTAAAAAGGTTTTTGATCGGGCGTTAAGAAGACATTGAGTGGCCAGCCACCATTTTGTTGCATGGCCTGTACGGCCTCCATATAAACCTGGTCAATATCCGGCCGCTCTTCGCGATCAACTTTTATGCACACAAAGTGTTCGTTCATCAAATCAGCGATGGCTGCATTTTCAAAACTTTCGTGTTCCATCACATGGCACCAATGGCAACTGGAATAGCCAATGCTCACCAATATGGGTTTGTCTTCGGCTTTGGCTTTTTGCAGTGCTTCGGTACTCCACTCATACCAATCAACCGGGTTGTGTGCATGTTGCAGCAGGTAAGGCGAAGTGGCGTGAATGAGACGATTAGGCATGATGAATGAGTTGTGCGCGTACAGATTCTATTTCGGAGGTGACGGGCAGTTGATGTTGAATGGATTCTAGTTTACGCAAGGTATCTTTTAAAAAGTTCTGATGAGCAACAGAGGTCAGTTGAAAGGGTTTATGCGCCAATGCTTTTTGAATTTCTTTCAGCGTTTGAAGGAGTCGCAAGGTATCGGGTGTGAAATAGCGATCACTGAATTTCTGATTAATGTATTCACGCGCTTCCGCGGAAGGATGAATCATGTCACGCTCATAAAACCGATAGTCGCGCAAATCATCCATCATAATTTCATAAGCCGGAAAGTACGCGGCAAGTTTTTCTTGTTCAATTTGATAACAAGCTAATCGCAAAGCAGATTTGCTTACTTGATTAAGTTCAAACGTATCCTTGAGATGACGCACGGGACTCACCGTGCAGATAACTCGTAAATTGGGTCGGATTGACTTTAGGGTTTGAATGAGTGATCTAAATGAAGTTTCAATTTCTGCTGCCGATAAAAGTCTTTTGCGAAAATGGGTTGCTGGTACTTTGTGGCAATTATTTACCAATTGGTTTGTAGCAAGCAGTTCATATACCCAGGCCGTTCCATACGTAATAATAACTACATCTACTTCCTGTAAAAAAGTACGAATTTGTTTTTGCACACGTTGCAGTTCAGCTAATAGTTCTGCCTGTGAGTTTACGGTAAACTGCGAATGCCAATTGTGATGAAACCATAATCCGTTATGTTCGGTAAACAGGTTAGAATCAACATAATTATGAAGAGCATCCAACAGCAGATTATGAATAGAGATTGGGTTGTAGGCTGTACCGAATGGATTCGCAAGTACCGTAAACTTATTATTGATGAGCCATTGACCAAATTGATCGGCAAAGCAAGAGCCAATGGTAAAAATTTTATGATCCAGCCCAATGGGGCTCGAAGGCGAACAATTTATTTCCGTTCGAAACGTATTCATCTTAATTTTGGATACTTTTAGAATCGGATTGAAAGTTACTACGATACTTTTAATCACATTCTATTCACGATCGATTTATGAACAAAAATATCGCTGACCTCCATCGGATTGCATCGAAAAAGTCGAGATTGATTATTGGGTTAATGTCAGGCACTTCGTTGGATGGATTGGATGTTGCCCTGTGTCGCATCAGCGGAAGCGGCTTGCAAACAAAAGTAAAATTAGAAGCTTTTCATACCTGGCCATATCAACCGGTGTTTAAGGATCGCATCCTGGAAGTATTCGCCAAACCTCAGGTTGATTTTCAAAAGTTAACAGAACTAAACGCAGTTATTGGTCGCACGCACGGCCAACTGGTCTTAAAGTCATTGAAAAAATGGAAAGTTAAACCACAGCAGGTTGATGCAATTGCTTCGCACGGCCAAACGGTGTTTCATGCGCCCAAATTTTTATATCCAAAGGCAAACCACGATTCTACCTTACAGATTGGCGATGGCGATCACATCGCTGTTGAAACCGGAATTACAACACTGAGTGATTTCAGGCAAAAGCATGTGGCCGGTGGTGGCGAAGGCGCACCGTTGGCTGTGTATGGCGATTATTTGCTGTTTTCTAAAAAAGGTGCGAATAGAATTTTATTGAATGCTGGCGGCATTGGCAACTTTACTTATTTGCCAGCTTCGGCTAAGGCCAACGATGTTTTTGTAACGGATACCGGGCCAGCTAACACATTAATCGATCAAACCATCCGGTTTTATTTGCCTAGTCAGGCTTTTGATCGCGATGCACAATTAGCAAGCAAGGGTACCGTAAATCATACATTGCTTACGGCATTAAGATCGCATTCTTTTTTCAAACAAAAATTTCCCAAGACAATCGGGCCGGAGTTGTTTAATTTAGAGTATGTTAAGGCAGCACAAGAAAAAAGCAACACGAATGGAATCGCTTTGCATGATTTACTGTCAACGCTAACCTATTTTAGTTCAGTTACAATGGCCGATGCTATTAACCGTGTGATCGGAAAAAAGAAATTCGATTTGTTTACGAGTGGGGGTGGAGCGCATAACCCGTTAATGATGCAGTGGCTTACCAAATTGTTGCCACAGGTTTCATTTCATAAAATGGATGCATTGGGAATTCCGGGCGATGCCAAAGAGGCAGTGCTTTTTGCGATCCTGGCCAATGAAGCATTGGCCGGTGGTAAAACTGATTTTGGTAAGCGATCTAAAATACCATCGGTGTCGATGGGCAAGATTTCATTTGGTAGATAGACCCCTCACCCCCGGCCCCTCTTCTTGGGAGAGGGGTGTCTGAGGCACGCAGGCGGGGTGAGGGATTAAATAAAAACATATGAACGACTTTAAAAAAATAACCGAGCAACCTTCTCATTACCGTCATCTCGAAAAGATGTCAGTAAACGAGATTCTAACCAACATCAACAAAGAGGATAAGACGGTGCCGTTGGCAGTGGAGAAAGTAATTCCACAAATTGAAAAGTTGGTACAAGCAATAACAGACAAAATGATGGCTGGTGGCAGATTGTTTTACATAGGTGCCGGAACCAGTGGTAGGTTAGGCGTGGTGGACGCCAGCGAATGTCCGCCTACATATGGTGTGCCCTATGGTTTGGTAATCGGGTTGATAGCAGGTGGTACAAAAGCCATAACGCAAGCGGTAGAGTTTGCAGAAGATAGTATGGAGCAGGGCTGGAAAGATTTGGAAGCGCATAACATCAGTTCGCAAGATGTAGTGGTAGGCATTGCGGCAAGCGGTCGTACTCCTTACGTGATCGGTGCACTAAAAAAATGTCGCGAAAGCGGAATTGTAACCGGCAGTATTTCTTGTAATCCCGGGGCACCGGTAAGCCATGAAGCCGATTACCCGATTGAAGTGGTGGTAGGGCCGGAGTTTGTTACGGGCAGTACCCGCATGAAAAGTGGCACCGCGCAAAAACTGGTGCTCAATATGATTTCCACTGCTGTAATGATTCGGTTGGGTAGGGTAGAGGACAATAAGATGGTGAACATGCAACTCACTAACGACAAGTTGGTTGACCGTGGTGTGAAAATGGTAATGGATAACACCGGCCTTACCGACTATGAACAGGCACACGCCATGTTGTTACAACACGGATCGGTAAAAAAAGCTGTGGACGCCTGGTTAAAAAAATAGTCATTCCTACTGGAATGATCCTGAAACCATTCTATTTTTGATATTCATCTACCTCAAAACCCTATGAGTCATATAGCTGTAACTGAACACATTCCAACACAGATTTTTAAAACCTCCGAAGAAGCCTCTGTTTATGTAGCCAACGAAATTGCAAGTCTTATCCGCCAGAAGCAGGCAGAGGGCAAATCCTGCGTGCTTGGTTTAGCCACAGGTTCAACACCAACCCGTGTGTATGCCGAGTTGGTGAAGCTTCACAAGCAAGGTCTTAGTTTTAAAAATGTAATTACGTTTAACCTGGACGAATATTATCCCATCGAACCTACTTCGCTGCAGAGCTATGTGCGGTTTATGAACGAACATTTATTCGACTCAATTGATATTCCAAAAGCAAACATCAACATTCCGGATGGCACCCTGGCGAAAGATAAAGTAGCTGAGTTTTGTAAACAGTACGATGCAAAAATTGATTCCTTGGGAGGTATCGATTTGCAAATTCTGGGTATTGGTCGCACAGGTCATATTGGATTTAATGAACCAGGCTCTTCTGAGAAATCACCCACACGCATGATCACCCTCGATCAGGTAACACGCATTGATGCCGCCAGCGATTTTTTTGGTGAAGAGAATGTTCCTCGTAAAGCCATTACGATGGGTGTGGGCTCTATTCTCAAATCCAAGCGAATCATCATGATGGCCTGGGGCGAAGGCAAAGCCCCTATCGTACAAAAAGCAGTGGAAGGTCCGGTTACCGACCAGATACCATCTACGTTTTTACAAAATCACAGTAATACTCAAGTTATATTAGATGATGCTGCTTCATCTAAACTTACCCGCATTAAAACACCGTGGTTGGTGGATAGCGTGGATTGGAATGAGAACCTCATTCAAAAAGCAGTGGTGTGGTTGGGATTGCAATTAAAGAAGCCCGTACTAAAGCTTACCAACCATGATTACATGGAACATGGCATGGGCGATATCATTACTGAGTTTGGATCGGCTTATCAGGTGAACATCAAAATTTTTAATGCCCTGCAACATACCATAACCGGTTGGCCCGGAGGTAAACCCAATGCCGATGACTCGCACCGGCCCGAGCGCGCAAAACCATTTCCAAAACGTGTTATTATCTTCAGTCCGCACCCCGATGATGATGTAATTTCAATGGGCGGTACGTTTATCCGGTTGGTAGATCAGGGCCACGAAGTGCATGTGGCATACCAAACTTCGGGTAACATAGCGGTGTTTGATGATGATGCAATCCGCTTTGCCGATTTCGTGCGCGACTTCAACCAATCTTTTGGTTTGAGTAAAGCCGATGGCGAAAAGTTCTACGAAAAAATTGTGCGCGATATTAAAGAAAAAAAACCCGGTGCCGTAGATAGTCCGGAAGTAATGAAGATAAAAGGTTTGATTCGCAGAGGCGAAGCCAAAGCCGGTTGTCGTTATACCGGTATTCCCGATACACAGGCACATTTTTTAGATATGCCATTTTATGAAACCGGCACCGTGAAGAAGAAGCCAATTGGTGAGCAGGATATAAAAATTATTGTTGATCTGATTGAACAGATAAAACCACATCAGATTTATGCAGCCGGTGATCTTTCCGATCCACACGGTACACACCGCGTTTGCCTTGCTGCTATTTATCAAGCTGTCGATCGATTGAAACACAAAGAGTACATGAAAGATTGTTACGTGTGGTTATATCGTGGTGCTTGGCAGGAGTGGGATATTGATCAGATTGAAATGGCCGTGCCGTTAAGTCCGGATGAATTGTTGCGCAAGCGCAGAGCCATCTTTAAACATCAATCGCAGAAAGATAGTGCCGTGTTTCCGGGCAGCGATAAGCGCGAGTTCTGGGTACGGGCCGAAGATCGCAATCATGCTACAGCCGAAGCCTATAACTTACTGGGCTTAGCCGAATACGAAGCGATTGAAGCGTTTGTGAGATACCATTTTTAAATAATGTTGCTGGCTTCTGGTCGCTGGTTTCTCCTAACCAGAAGCAGAACCAGTAACGAGCAACCAGTAACGATTATGCATTTAGTATCGTGGAACGTAAACGGAATTAGAGCAATCATTAAAAAAGAGTTTGTAGCCAATGTGCGGGCAATGGCTCCCGATGTAATGGGTTTGCAGGAAACCAAAGCCGCCAAAGAAGAAACACTTTCTACCTTAGAGCTTTTACCTGAATATAAAGTGTATGCAAACTCATCGAAGGCGCGCAAAGGTTATTCCGGTACTGCCATTTTAACCAAGACAGAGCCACTGGATGTTACCTACGACATGGGTATTGATGAACACGACCAGGAGGGGCGAGTGATTGCAGCAGAGTTTCCAAATTATTTCTTTGTTACTGTTTACACACCCAATGCGGGCGAGGGCTTGGTGCGATTGGATTACAGGCAAACGTGGGACCATGCCTTTCGGGAGTATATCCTATGGCTTAATCGCAGAAAACCGGTAATTGTATGTGGCGATTTTAATGTGGCTCACAAACCCATCGATCTCGCACACCCCAAACCGAATTATAATAAATCGGCAGGTTATACGCAGCAAGAAATCGATGGCTTTGACAGACTTTTAAATGCAGGTCTGGTGGATACATTCCGGCATTTTTACCCTGAGGAGGTGAAATATTCGTATTGGAATTTTGTTACGAATGGCCGCGCCAAAAATGTGGGTTGGCGTATTGATCATTTCCTGGTGCCTCCTACATTAATGCCTAATGTGCGGGATGCCTATATCTACAATGAATATCACGGCTCAGATCATTGCCCCGTAGGGTTAAGAATTGAGTTTTAGAAAAAATAAAGTAACTTCCCCAGCACTTCAGTCAGAATAACTATGAAAGGGTTAATTTGTTTCTTTTTGCTGGCGATGGTAACGTACTGTCAGGCGCAAAATACCGGCAACTATATTCATAATGTATATTCCCTCGAACGCATGGGTGGCAACCTGGGCCAAACCAATTCGGTTCCTACCATACCGGGGCCTCCGGGTGGTATTAAAGGCGATGTATATCTTAGTAAAACCTTTAATAAAGTAGTACTTCAACTTTTTGATGGCGATAAAATTGTAGAAGGATACCTTGCCAAACTAGACCTGAAACAAAATGAGTTTGATTTGATAACGCCACAAGGTGTGCGGGTGCTAAAAGGAAACCTGGTAAAGAGTTTTGTATCGATAGACTCGCTAACGCATTTCCAAAGCAATTTTGTAAACGCAAAAGAATGGGATACGGACTCCAATACACCCGTTGATGGTTTTTATGAGCTGTTGGCAGAGGGTAATCTTACCTTGTTGAAGCGCTCTGAAATAATTGTAAAACAACCTGATTACCATCCGGCCCTTAATGTGGGTAGCAAAGATGTGAGACTCGTTAAGACTGAAAAATTCTATTACCTGGCCAATGGTAAGGTTTTTGATATTCCCGGTAAGCGGAACTTTACAAAAATTTTTACGGGTAAGGAAAAACAAGTTCAATCGTATATGATTGAAAAAGATTTATCAATTTCCAAACAAAGAGACCTTATTCAGATTTTTAATTACTATAACCAGCACCTACAGTAAACCTAAATCCGCTCAATCTGGGCCCCCAATTTTCTCAACCGTTCTTCAATATCCTGATAGCCCCTGTCAATCTGTTCTACATTCGAAATCTCACTTTCGCCCTGCGCAGATAAGGCAGCAATCAACAGGGCAACACCGGCACGAATATCGGGCGATGACATTTTAATTCCGCGCAAAGGGTTTTTTCGATCAAGTCCAATTACAGTGGCGCGATGCGGGTCGTTCAGAATTATCTGTGCACCCATATCAATCAGCTTATCAACAAAAAACAATCTGCTCTCAAACATTTTCTGGTGGATAAGCACAGTACCTTTTGCTTGAATAGCTACCACCAGCACAATACTGATTAAGTCCGGTGTAAAGCCTGGCCAGGGGGCATCGGCTACGGTTAAGATTGAACCATCAATAAACGTTTCAATTTCGTATCGCTCTTGTTGTGGAATATGAATATCATCACCTCTGAATTCCATCTTCACACCTAACCGTCTGAATATTTCGGGAATAATTCCCAACATATCAATACGACAATTCTTGATGGTGATTTCAGATTGCGTCATCGCGGCAAGCCCGATGAAACTTCCAATCTCAATCATGTCCGGTAGAATGGTATGATCGGTACCGTTCAGTTTCTCAACGCCTTCAATCACTAATAGATTTGAACCAATGCCACTAATCTTGGCACCCATGCGATTGAGCATGGAGCAAAGTTGTTGCAAATAAGGTTCGCAGGCAGCATTGTAAATAGTAGTAGTTCCTTTTGCTAAAACTGCGGCCATTACAATGTTGGCGGTTCCGGTAACGGAAGCTTCATCCAGCAACATGTATTTGCCTTGTAATTGCGAGGCATCAATATGAAACAGGTTATCGTTTGTTTCATATTTAAATCGTGCGCCCAGGTTTTGAAACCCGATAAAGTGGGTATCTAATTTTCGTCTGCCAATTTTATCGCCTCCGGGTTTGGGAATACTGGCTTTTCCATATCGCGCCAGAATGGGGCCTAACAACATTACCGATCCGCGCAAAGCAGCGGCTTTCTTTCTGTATTCAGGTGTTTCGAGATAGGCTGTATGTATAGAGGCGGCCGTAAACCGATAGGAGCCCTTGCTAAGCTTTTCAACTTTACAACCGAGTTCGCCAATCAGTTCAATTAATTTGTTTACATCTACAATGTCGGGTATGTTGTGAATGGTTACGGGTTGTGCTGTTAACAATGGTGCACATAAAACCTGTAGTGCTTCGTTCTTGGCACCTTGTGGAATAATTTCACCTTTCAGCTTAACTCCACCCTTTATTTTAAAAGAACTCATTGATCTCTTCTGCGGTGTTGATGACGGTTCTTTTTGAACGGACGGTTGTTTCGCGAATTACGATTGTCGCGTTTATCGTTTCCTTGCGGGCCAGTGTTCTTACGCTGTTCGCGGTATAATTTTTCGAACAGGTTTTCTTCGCGAACTTTATCTAAGCTTAAACTTAGTTTTCCTTTAGAAAGCAGGCTGATGTCTTTAACAATTACTGAATCATCCAATGTTTCTTTGTTCCAGGCACCATAGAACGTTTTCATCAACTTGCCAATGTAAATGGCGGCTTCTTCGCGTTCTTTTGGGTCTTCCTTTTTGGTGGCCTCCAACACCAGGCGTTCGATATTTTTTCCATAGTGGCGAAACCGCACATCGTTTTGCGGGTATTCCATTTTACGAGGCTTCTTAAAAAGAATGGTACGATCGGGGGTGGAGAACGGATTATTTACATCGAGGTTAAAATCGGCCATGATGTACAGATCGTCCCACATGCGCTGTGGATTTTCCTGTGCTTCTTTTGCTACCGGTGCCAATTGTTTTATCAATTCAATAAGGGTGGTAGCCATTTGTGTACGCTTTTCCTTATCGGGTATAGTGCGAATGTAATTTACCAGCTTTTGTACGTTGCGGCCATACTCTTTCAGGATAATGGCTTCACGCGAAGTGTTGTATTCTCCGATTGTCTTCAATTTTCGTGTATTTTCAATTTAGCAAAACTAAGCAATAAGGTCTTCTCACCAAAATCAGTAAACTGAATGCGGGCTTTGCGTTCGGCACCCACTTCTTCCATTTTTGTTACTGTTCCAAAGCCAAATTTAGGGTGTTCTACTTTCATGCCTTCTTTCAATGCACTGGTATCGCTGGGTTTAAAATCGGCAGGAGGCTTATAAGAAGTTGGTTTGGCAACGGGCTGCGAACTTACTGTCTTCTTCATGCCACTCACAAAACTTTTTGCAAAGTTGGGGTTGGGGGCTACCGAATCAACACCGCCAAATTTAGTGCTCACTTTTATAAACTTACTGTTTATATCATCGAGAAAGCGACTGGGCTCGCAGTTCTTCAAGCGACCAAACCGATAGCGTGTTAGCGCGTAGGAGAGGTAGAGTTTTTTTTGAGCGCGTGTAATGGCTACATAAAACAACCTGCGTTCTTCTTCTAATTCCGAGCGGCTACTCAACATCAGTTGCGATGGAAACAAATCTTCTTCCATGCCAACGATATACACATTCTTAAACTCAAGCCCTTTCGCCATGTGTATCGTCATCAGGGTTACCTTGTCCGGATCCTGATCTTTATCTTCATCCTGACCGGTGAGCAATGATACTTCCTGTAAGAATGCATTTAAACTTTTATCTTCTTTTTCAGGATCGTCAACGTACTCTTTAATGGCGTTCAGTAATTCCTGCACGTTTTCATACCGGCTCAAACCTTCTACGGTTTTGTCCTCATACAATTCTTTCAGCAATCCGCTCGCCTTCGCAATTTCAGCAGCCGCTTCGTAGGCATCTTTGTTTTGAATTTCGATACCGAAGCGTTTAATCTTGGTTACAAAGTCTTCAATCGCATAAACTGATCTTCCGCTTCCCAAAAAGGAAGGGATGTTTTCCAATACTTCCCAGATAGAAATGCCGTGATCGTTTGCAGCAACAATTATTTTGTCAATGGTGGTGTCGCCAATGCCCCGTTTGGGCAGATTAATGATTCTTTTAAAAGAAGCCTCATCTTGCTGATTTAACGAATATCGCAAATAAGCCAACATGTCTTTTATCTCCTTGCGTTGATAGAAGGAGAGACCACCTACAACTTTGTATTTGATATTCATCCTGCGCAATGCTTCTTCGATAGCACGGCTCTGGCTGTTGGTACGATACAAGATCACAAAATCGCTGAACTTGTATTGGTGTTGCATCTTCTCCTCAAAGATGGAAGAAGCAACCAGTTTTCCTTCTTCGTTATCCGATACCGCTTTGATTAACTCAATCAGGTTGCCCTCTTCATTTTCAGTCCATACTTTTTTAGGAAGTTGAGCTTTGTTTTTGGCGATTACCGAATTGGCTGCTTCTACAATGGTTTGGGTTGACCGGTAATTTTGCTCCAGTTTAATGATGCGTGCTTCCGGATAATCTTTTTCGAAGTTGAGAATGTTGGTAATATCCGCACCGCGAAAAGCATAAATACTTTGGGCATCATCGCCTACTACGCAAATATTTTCGCGAACTGACGCGAGTTTACGAATAATAAAATACTGGCATAGGTTGGTATCCTGAAACTCATCCACCAGCATGTAATGAAACCGGTGCTGGTATTTATTCAATACTTCTAAATGTTCTTTGAATAATTTATCGGTATTGAAAAGCAAATCATCGAAATCCATTGCCCCCGATTTGAAGCAGCGTAAGGAATAGGCTTTAAAAATGTTTCCAATTTCGGGCCGCATGTTGGCAGCATCATCGGCAGCAAAAATGGGATTGGCAATGTAATCCTGCCACGAGATAAGCCTGTTCTTGGCCGATGAAATGCGATTGTAAACCGTATTGGCTTTGTATTGGGTTTCGTCAAGCCCCATCTCTTTAATTACACTTCGTAATAGCGACTTGGAATCATCGGTATCATAAATGGTGAAATTATTAGGATAACCTAAATGATGCGCTTCGGCCCGAAGTATGCGCGCAAATACCGAGTGAAAGGTACCCATCCACAGGTTGCGGGCATCGCCACCTACCATTTTTTCAATCCGCTCGCGCATTTCTTTGGCCGCCTTGTTGGTAAAGGTTAACGCCATGATATTGAACGGATCAACATTTTTGCTTTGGATAAGATGGGCTATGCGAAACGTAAGTACCCGGGTTTTTCCCGAGCCTGCACCCGCAATAATCATAGTTGGCCCTTCGGTATTCAATACCCCTTCGCGCTGTGGTTCGTTCAGGGTTTGTAAATAGTCGTTCATAAAAGTTCGCAATATAGGCAGGTGAATTCCAATGCCGAAACCTTTCCGTAATCCTTCAATTTCAAATTTTTTTTAACAACTTAAAGCTATTGTTCCCATAGGTGAATAACATACCTGATTCTTATCGGGTTACTGGTTTATTCCACAAAAGCACGGCTGATTTTGATTTTTTTTGATTAGCCTTATCTTTCGCTATAATTTTCAACGTTGGCAATACTACCTCCTTTCCGGTTTACTGACGATGGCTTTGCTGTTACAGCGGCCGAACCCTGGATTAAAGAAAAGACTTCGGTAATTGCGCAATATGTTCAGTCGTATGTAAACCTGCATGCCGGAAAAGTTCGCGACCTGGTTTTTATTGATTTGTTTGCAGGCAACGGACTTTATTCGCTAGGTGCGCGCCACGAATTATTTGCTGCACCGGCATTACTTACTCTTTCGCTCGATTTACCCATTACCCGTTACATTTTTTGTGCGGCCGATCAGGAGCAGCTAAACATTCTGAAAATTCGGGTGAATAAATATTTTCGGGGAAAGAGTGTGTTGTTACTTAAAGGTAAGCCCGAAGAGCTAATTACCAATTTACGTCATTATATACCGGTTACAGCAGGTAGTACCAGTGTGTTTTGCCTGGCCGATTCATTTTCATTCGATCTCGAGTTTGAAACCGTACGAAAACTGGCCGACCTGCGACTAAACTTTCTGATGCCCTTCTGCTTTGCGCTGAACGACAAACTGAACTACCGGTTTTACCTACGCGATTCGCGCATTAAACTTTCCAATTACTTAACCAAAGAAGGTGCTGAACTGGTTGAGCGTGGCACCGGCAACAACCGCACTTTCTACAAGCGATTGGTGCAGCAATATCAAACCAATATGCTGGCGTTGGGCTATAATCTTTCCCTATCAACACATAAAGCAGATTCCGGTTTAATGGAAGTGCCTGTTTACCAGATTGGTTTTTTCTCCAAAGAATTCTCCACGCAATCCATCCGCAATACAGTTGAGGCGGCCGGACATACCCAGTTTGAGTTGTTTCAATAAAAACTTCCGAGGTCTTTTTGGTGCGATACAGTTTGAGTTGTTTCAGTAATCGAATGCTTAAACCTTCGAGGTCTTTTTACGAATGCGAAAAGACCTCGAAGGTTTTAAGTAACTTGGTGTTTTAATTTCAATAGCATGATTCAAGTAGGCGAGATATTGGTTTCGGATGACATTAAAGAAGTTGAGTTTGTCTGCAACCTGGAAAAATGCAAAGGTGCATGCTGCGTAGAGGGTGATTTGGGCGCGCCATTGGAAGAAGATGAATTGGAAACTATGAAGTCCATTCAAAAAGCTATTAAACCTTACCTTACAAAAGCAGGATTGGCCGCTATTAAGGAACAAGGCCCTTATATTCTGGACGAAGATGGCGATTACTCCACACCTACCATTGGTGGCAAAGAATGTGCGTATGCACTTTACGATGCGAAAGGTGTTTTAAAGTGCGGTATCGAACAAGCTTATCTGGATGGCAAGGTTGAATTCCGAAAACCAATTTCCTGCCATTTATACCCCATTCGGATTACCAAAAACAAAAACGGTTTTGAAGCCGTGAATTACCACAAGTGGAGTATCTGTTCTGCAGCCTGTGCGCTGGGGCAATCGTTGCAAGTACCGCTTTATAAGTTTTTAAAAGAGCCATTGATCAGGAAGTATGGTGAGGCCTGGTACGGTGAACTGGTTACTAAAATTGAGGATAAGCCCGGGAATTGAAAGTTTTGCTAAATTTGGTTAAGCATAACTGCCCCGTATGAAATCATTACTTTTTTGTTTTAGTATTTTAATGCTTTGCCACGAAGTAATGTGTCAGGATGAAGGCACACTTCAGCGCAAGGCACGCTTTGAAAAGCCACATAGTGCCGGTATCCAGGTTGCTCCACTCTTTCGTATGGGTAAAGCAGACTACTCGGGTGGTTTTTCTGTGTTGGCAAACTACGCGGTTCGTGTAAACCGAATTTTAAGGGTTGGACCGGCAGTTTCTTTTTCCAGGTTTTCATTTCAAAATTCATTAACCGATTCTTACAGAAAAAGAGATGTAAAAGGTAACAACCTGTTTCAAGAAGCCGGAGGGTATGAAATTTATGTGGTTAAGTTACAAGGTGGCGATCTTAACCAACTTTCGGCTGGCTTTCAGTTTAACTTCAATTTAATTCCTTTTCAGGAGGAACAGAAATTTAATGTGCACGTTGGGTTGCAACCATACTTACTTGTTAGCCACCGGGGTGCTGTGGCAGCTTCGTATCAGATATGGTATGCCAACACGTTTCCGTTTGATGAACCTGCGTTGTGGAGTGGAGGCGATGTTACAGTTAATGAAACAGCGGCATCTCCCGGAAGGTCGAATTGGGATGCTGAAACAACCACAACAGGAGGAATTTTAATTTCAACAGGAATAGAATTTTCATTGCCAGAAAACTGGAATCTGTTTATCTACCCGGTACTGCGCTATACAATGCCTGTTTCGCATATCAAAACAGCAGAATATCCACCCCTGCAAACAGAAGGCTATAAAAACGCCCGCTATCCGCTTGTTAAAGAAAGTTTTAGTGCAGTAGGGGTGTGGATGGGCATCAATTATCGATTCTGAAATGAAATATCTGGCAATACACCTTTGCTTGCTGATAATAATTCTGGCCAACACAGTATTGGCTCAATATAAATTTTACCAAACGGGTTTTGAACTTTACAAACAACAAAAATACAAAGAGGCTGCTGCCAGTTTTTCGGAATTTTTAAATAAGCCAGGTCGCGAGAAGGCGTTGGATGTTGAAGTTTATTACCTGCGCGGACTTTCGTATTTTAAGTTAGGCGATTATAAACAATCGGTAGCCGACCTTCAGCAAAGTGCGGGGCTCGGGCATTCCAACCAAGGCAATATTTATTGGTTTATGGCCAAGGCTAATTCAAAAATGGGCTATCATTTTGAATCTATCAAAGCCTACGATGAGGCAATCCGTCTCTTATCATCCGATAAAGATAATCTTGTAAAATTGTACTGCGAACGATCGCTTCTTTACATAGAAGTGGAAAAACGTCCGTTGGCCTATGCCGATTTATACAGGGCTTATGAAATTCAACCAACCAACGAGCAGGTGCAAGCTAACCTTAAATTATTTTCGGCAAGCGAGGTTGAAACTTTCAGAGTTACGATGAATCCACAAGCAAACGCAACTGTACGCGAAGCAAATACGCAATTAGCCGATTTATATAAAGACGAAAAACGGTTTGCGCTTGTAATTGGTAACGCCCAATATCCACGCGAAGTGGGCGAATTAAAAAATCCCGTTAATGATGCAATTGATATGGCGGCAGAATTAAGGGCTTCCAATTTTGATGTTCAGCTTTTAACCAATGCCACCTACGGGCAAATGCGGGCTGAACTTCAAAAGTTTAAAGAGAAACTGGAAGCTGGCCCAGCCGACAAAACGGTTGGGTTATTTTATTTTGCCGGGCATGGGCTTCGACAAGATCAGGAGAATTATTTAGTTCCTGTTGATGCCAAAATAGAATTTGAAGATGACATTTGGCGGTATTGTTTTCCGGTGCAACGCATGGTGTTAGCTAACATGGAGCGCTCTAACGCACGCCTTAATATTGTTATACTAGATGCCTGCCGCAACAATCCTTTTCCGTCCCTTACACGAAGTCTTGGTAATCAAGGCTTGGTTGAAATGCAAAAGGCCCGCGGCTCTTTTATTGCGTTTGCTACAGCACCGGGCTCTGTGGCTATTGATGGTACAGGCAGAAATGGACTCTATACACAAGAAGTTTTAAAAGCAATGCGAATTCCAGGGCTTACTATTGAGCAAGTGTTTAAAGAAGTAAGGAAAAATGTGATGGTATTATCGGGCAACCGGCAAAACACGTGGGACAACTCAAATATAGTTGGCGAGTTCTATTTCAAATTTTAGCCAACAAAAAAACCTGACGTTCGCCAGGTTTTTTATCATTCAATTTTATTTTTAGTTATTCAGCAACTACGTTTACCGAAATAGTATGCTTCACTTCTTTATGAAGATCAAGCGTAACGGTGTAAGTTCCCAATTGCTTGGGCTGTTCTTTAAAGTGAACTTTCTTCCGATCTACTTCAAAGCCCTTTGTTTTCAAAATCTCAGCAACCTGAACTGCGGTTACAGCCCCGAAAATTTTGCCCGATTCGCCAGC
Organism: Cyclobacteriaceae bacterium; assembly: GCA_019638395.1. GTDB lineage: Bacteria > Bacteroidota > Bacteroidia > Cytophagales > Cyclobacteriaceae > ELB16-189. Next base: position 690,639 of record JAHBTX010000001.1, on the reverse strand, counting down.
TTTGGTGCCTACTTCAATGGTAAGTTCACCAATCTTGGCAGCCAGTGCCTCGGCATCTTGCTTAATTTTGGCAGCCTTGTGTGCCGCCTGGCGGATGTTCTCGGCAATCATGCGCTTATTAGAGTCGTTCGCAAGAATGGCTACGCCAGTGGGGATCAGGTAATTTCTACCATAGCCCGGCTTTACTTTTACAGTATCGTTTTTATAACCGAGTCCTGCTACATCTTGTTTCAATATTACTTCCATAGTGTTACAGGGTTTAGATTATTTCAATGAATCGGCCAGGTACGGAAGAATAGCAATGTGGCGTGCACGTTTTACAGCTTGCGCTACTTTGTTCTGAAACTTCCAACTGGTTCCGGTTAGCCTGCGAGGAAGGATCTTGCCCTGCTCGTTAATAAACTTTAATAAGAAATCAGGATCTTTGTAATCAATGTACTTGATTCCGTTTTTCTTAAAGCGGCAGTACTTAGGTTTATTCTCTGCGCGCTTAATGGGTTCGTTCATCAATGTCATGCTGCAACTTCCTCCTTTCTTGTGGTTTGTTTCTTGTTCCGGTTAAATTCGCCTTTGCGTCTGCGTTCGTTATATACAACCGCATGCTTGTCCAGCGCTATCGTTAAAAAGCGCATTACAGATTCGTCTCGTCTGAATTCTGTTTCCAGCGTGTTAATCAGGTCAGAAGAAGTAGTCGAAAATTCTATCAGATTGTAAAAACCGGTTGACTTGTTTTGAATAGCATAAGCCATCTTCTTAAGTCCCCACTTTTCTACATTAATAACCTCAGCTTTAGCCTTGGTTAAAACCTTCACGAATTTCTCGACAGTATCCTTTGCCTGGTCTTCAGACAAAACGGGATTTAAAATGAATACCGTCTCGTAGTTTTTCATGATTTAACTATTGGTTTTAAAATGGACTGCAAAAGTAGGTAAATCGTTTAAAACAGCCAAAACCAGGTCAGTTTTAGCGATCGAGACTTCTGTTAGTGCGTTAACTTGCTGTAAATATGATACTTAGTAGTAAAGTAGGCAAAAATCCTAATTCGGGATGACTCCCCAGTAACCTAACTGCACCTGCAGCCAATCTCCATCGTGACTGCCTGCTTTTTTTACCGCACCTCAAACCGCGTTGAACCCATCAGGTACCCATCGGTATAGATTTCAACCAGGTAGTTCCCTGCCGTGTAGTCCGAACCTTTGTCATAGACGAACGAAAGTTTTTGGCCAGTGTTGTCAAACAGAATTTCCTGGGCGGAGGTATAAAATTCTTCTTTGCCATTCAAAATAAAAGTACCCGAACCTTTGGTCGTATCAAAAATCGGTTGTCCGTTCTGATCGATAACCCGGATCAGAATTTTTTTCCCTTCAATCGGGGCAACTTTGTTATCGGCAATGGTAAATTCCACTTTAATCTTTTCGAGCTGCCGTTTGCGAAACGGTGGTTCCTTCTCTCTTCCTTTATCGTTTACAGAAACCAATACAATATTTTCCGCTTTAAGTTGCGAGGCGAGTGCTACTTTGGTGGCAAGTTCTTCTTTATTTTTATTTAACCGGTTAAGCGAATCGTTTAAAACATTCTGCTTGGTTTTAAGGGTTCGGTTTTCGGTAAACAGTTCTTTGTTCAGCGATTGTAATTTCTCAATTTCTTCATCCTTAATTTTCAATAACTGTTCGTATCCCTCCAGGCGGTCTTTCAATTCTTTTATAGCTTTTGAATTGCGGCTGTTGCTGCGCTTTAGTTCGGCAGTTATTTCAGCTTTGGCTTTTTCTAACTCGGTTACATCGCCTCCCAATTTGGCTATCTCTTCAATTTTTTGATCGAGCTCTAACTTTACATCGTTTAGCCGTTGCATGGTACTGGCCAGGTCTTCTTCGGTGGTAGCCAACTCGGCTTTAACTTCTACTTTTTCCTGATAATCCAGGTAAATTTTAACACTCTGCACCAATATAATTATGCTGAGGATAGCAATGATGATAGTTGATTTACTTGATTTTTTTGGTGCCGGAGTGGGAGTAACGGGTGTGCTCATGCTGCCTTAAAGTTTAGTATTTGAACGTGTAAAGATAGGTTTTATTGACTAACCAGAGTTGATCTAAATCGACCACACGTAATGCTGCCGGTTAAGGGCCGGATCGAAGAACAACAAACCACACCGAAATAAATCGACACTACCATAAACCAACGGGTGCTGTCTAAGTTCGTTCCAGGCTTTTGCCATTTCTGGCGAATAGTAAATATCATCCAGCACAATTACGCCTTTTGTTTGAATTCGCTTTGCTAATAATTCGAAGTACCGGACGGTAGGTGTGTAGCGGTGGTTGGCATCCATTAATGCAAAATCTATTTTAGCCGGGTTCTGAATAAAGTCGGGCAAGGTTTGATCGATGTTGCCAGTAACAATGGTAATGTTGGTTTTATTAAAATATTCAAAGTGTGTAACCGCTACCTGTACTAAAGCTTTGTTGCCTTCAAAGGTAAAAACAGTACTTTCCGGATTGTGCGCAAGGTAAAGTGTTGTCAGGCCTACGGATGTTCCCAACTCAACAATCTTTTGGGCTTGTATGTAAGTAACAATTCGTTGTAACAACTCGCAAAGCGGTTTAGGGCTTGCACTGGTAGCAGCAATTTTAGACAAAGGCCGGTTTTGACTTTGAAAATGAGGCGATGTGGCGCCAAGGTCAGCCATTTCAATTTGTGTGGTACTAACGAGCAGTTTGGCCCTAACTGCTTCCAGTTCAGGTTGGCCCAGGTAACTTTTAGGTTTGATTACCTTCTCGTAGAAGTCAAAGAAAAAAGGTGAATGAATGGAATGCTCGTCAACTACTTCGAGCCAATGACGGAGGTAAGCCTGGGCTTTGAAAAAGTTCAGCGAAAGCGATTGCTGCAAAAGAAGTTTAATTAAGTCTGATCGGGGCGATCATCGTAAACTCCGGAATAGCCACCCGAAACCGGGCGCCATCCACTACGCGCTCCATCTGGTACGTACCAGCCATTTTTCCAAGTCCTGATTTCAGGTTGCAACCCGAAACGTATTGATGACTTTGGCCTGGTTCCAATACAGGTTGCTGGCCTACTACTCCTTCACCTTCTACTTCGCGTGTAGAAAAGCCGGCATCATGAATATGCCAATGTCTGCGCAAAAGTTGAATAGTAAAATCACTTTGATTTTCGATTGTGATGCGATACGTAAACACATAGTGGTACTGGCTGGGGCTGGAGTACGAGGGTTGATACTCTGTCTCCACTGTAACCTTTATTCCTTGTGTTATTTCTGTGATCATCCGGTCAAAAATATCATTTTTTTCTATTTTTCAACCCGCAACCTCATGCGGCTAACCGAAATTTAATCCCTTATGGCTGACGATGTAAAAATTGCCCCTTCGTGGAAAAATCACCTTGACGGGGAATTTAAGAAGGATTATTTCAGGCAATTGATTGATTTTGTGCGGACTGAATATAAAACTCAAACGGTTTATCCGCCCGGTAGCGAAATTTTCAGAGCTTTTGATTGCGCGAATTTTGAGGATGTACTCGTGGTTATTATTGGGCAAGACCCCTACCACGGTGCCGGTCAAGCCAACGGACTTTGTTTTTCGGTGCGTGATGGGGTTACGTTTCCTCCGTCATTACGCAATATTTTTAAGGAAATTCAAAACGACCTCGGAAAGCCCATTCCTTCAAGTGGCGATCTTGAACGTTGGGCTAAGCAAGGTGTATTGTTATTAAATGCAACCTTAACAGTGCGGGCTTCTGCAGCCGGCTCACATCAAAACAAAGGCTGGGAGCAGTTTACCGATGCTGTGATCAAAACAATCTCAGCCAATAAAAGCAATGTGGTGTTTTTACTCTGGGGTGCTTACGCGCAAAAGAAAGGTGAAATAATTGATCGCACTAAACACCTGGTGCTAATGTCGGCTCACCCTTCGCCTTTCTCGGCCGACCGAGGTTTCTTTGGCAATAGACACTTCAGCAAAACCAACGAGTACCTGAAGAGTAAAGGATTGAAAGAGATTGATTGGTAATTGGTTTCTGGCTGATAGACTCTGGCTTCTGGCCAAACATACCAGCAACCAGAAACGAGCAACCAGTTACTTATTTTACAGGTTTAAAGAATCGGCTCCACCGGATCTTATCCAGAAACGAACCATATTTATCAATCGATAACCAGATGAAGAATCCTTTACCTACTACGTGATCTTCAGGTACAAAACCCCAATAGCGCGAGTCGAGTGAGTTATCACGATTATCGCCCATCATAAAATAATAATTTTGGTTGAAGGTATAGGCTGATACCTCTTTATCATTTATGATGAGTTTTCCGTCTTTGATTTCCGCACTTTTGTTAAGGTCGTAATTCACAATAGTGGTTCCATAAATGGAAAGCGTGGAGTCATTAATGGCGATGGTCATACCTTCTTGGGGAATGGTAAGTGGGCCATAGTCGTTGCCTGTCCAGGTAGCAGTGTATTTCGAAAACGGAAAGCGTGGTGCTTCAAATGAATCATACAACTCAACCGATTTTATATACGGCTGCGATTTTGCAAGTTCTTTCTGGGCTTCGGTTAAATACATGGTGTAATAAACCATGTTTGGCTTTTCAGGATTAGACCGGCCCTGATTGGTGTAATCATCCCCATCCAACCCCAGCTTTTCAATGTTACGAACATTAATATCATCCGTTGATTCAACTAAATATTGATACCGAAGGCCCTCTGGTTTTTCGAAGGGTGTACCGTTAACAAGTATTTGGCGATTGCGGATTTCGAGAACATCTCCGGCTGCAGCCACACACCGTTTTATATAGTTGGTCTTAAGATCTACCGGATAATCCACCCATGTATTCTTGTTATAGTTGCCATAGTTATTTTCTTCAATGCGCGGTACGTTAAACACCACTACATCATTTCGTTTTACATGCGTAAAACCGGGCAAACGATAGGAGGGAAGTTGAATCCAATCGAGATAAGAAGGGATTTCAGTAAACCAGATTTTCTGATGGGTAAGCGGCATTTGAATAGGCGTGCGCGGGGTTCGGGTTCCATAATGAAACTTGCTCACAAACAGGAAGTCGCCCACCAACATAGAGTTTTCCATGGAAGGAGTGGGGATGGTATAAGCTTCCATAATGAGCCAACGAATAAGCGTAGCAGCCACAACGGCAAATAAGATGGCATCCCACCATTCGCGTACAGCCGACTTTTTCTTTTCGGGTTGCTCTTTCTCCTTTTTAGTCCAAAACTTCCAATTCATAACGATCCGGTAAAATTAAAACGTGGCAAATAAAACCATTTTTTTGGTGCGAGGTTACAACTTCAGAAAATCATCCATCGTAAAAATTCCCTTTTTTCCAGCTAACCATTCGGCAACTACAACGGCACCAAGGGCAAAACCTTCGCGGGAATGTGCGGTATGGGTAATCTCAATATCATCAATAGCCGATTGGTATTTTACTACATGGGTGCCGGGTGCAGGATCAACCCGAAAGGAATGTATAGCAAGTTGTTTCGAACTTTCTGTTTTGCCCAACTTCCATTCGTTTTTGCGCGTCATGTTTTTGAGTACACCATTCGCCAGACTGATAGCAGTGCCGCTGGGTGCATCTTTCTTCTGCGTATGATGCGTTTCGTCAATGCTTACCTCGTATTGCGGATAATTTTGCATGATGCGGGCCAAATACTCATTCAGCTTAAAGAAAATGTTTACACCCAGGCTAAAGTTAGAAGAGTACAACAGTGTTCCGTTTTTGCTTTTGCAATAGTTCTCCACTTCGGTTTGCTGGTCTCCCCAACCTGTTGTGCCGCACACCACCGGAATGCCTTTATCAAAACAAGTCTTCAGATTGTTTACTGCGGCTTCGGGTTGTGTAAACTCAATGGCTACATCAACCGGGCCAGTGAATGACTCTAAGCTATCACTGGCATCAATCCGCCCCACTATTTCATTGCCGCGCTCTAGCGCAATACGTTCAATGGTTTTACCCATTTTACCATACCCTATTAATAAAATCTTCATCTAACCACGATTATGTACTATAAAAAATCTTGTCAGGATTTAAGGTTTAAAATCTGAACGTTAAGCTAAAACCGGCTTGCCTTCCCAACATCATGCTATTTTCAAGGTGCGGTTCCCACTTTACCTGCAGTTTAGGATTGAGTTGAAATTCTTTCAGGTGCGCATCTACATGGGCATCTACCATCTGTAAAAGGTACCATACCCCTGAAAGCAGGATAAAGAAGTCCCGTTGTCTTCGGCTTATATTAATTGCTCTGCGTAGTTGATCGGCATTCAGGCCGCTTGGGCTTAAACCGGTGCCACCATCATTCAATACACCAAAAAGCTCGTTTCTATATTTTCGATGTTGGTCATCCCAGAAAATAACCACCACGGTTGTTACTGAAAACCCCCCATACACTAATGGCATTTTCCAATACTTCTTATTGTAGAGTTGACCAGCACCCGGAAAAATAGCGGAGTATAAAAGTGCTTTGCGCGGATCGAACCTGCTGGCGTACGATTCAATTCTTTCCACGCGTTGGCTGCTGAGTGTTGCCGTATCGGTTTGGGTTTTGATAAGAATGGTGTCAGCTTTTGGGTCTTGTGCAAACAAACCCACAGCGATTAAAAAAAATAAACCACAAAGTGCAAATGCACGCATCAGATTTTAAGAATGTCTAAAATTCGGTTGAGATCTTCTACGGAAAGGAACGGAATGCGGATTTCGCCCTTCTTTCCATCGCTCTTCACACTAACTTTCGTGCCAAAGTGCGATGACAATCGACCCTGTACCTGCACAATTTCTTTGGGTTGCGAAGTTGGATTTAAGGTTGGTGCGGTTGTATTAGGTTTAATTCCATTCATAACCTGTCGCGCCAATTCCTCAACTTTTCTTACCGAAAGGTCTTCAGAAACAATTTTATTGAAGATGAATAGTTGCGTACCGGGATCTTCGATATTGATGATCGCCCGCGCATGTCCCATCGAGATCTTGTTATCGCGCAATGCAATCTGAATATCGGGTGGAAGTTTTAGAAGCCGCAAGTAGTTGGTTACTGTTGTTCTGTTTTTACCTACACGCTCACCCAGTTCTTCCTGCTTTAAATTGCACTCACTCAATAACCGTTGGTAGCTCAACGAAATCTCAATTGGGTTAAGGTTTTCGCGCTGAATGTTTTCGATCAAAGCCATTTCCAGCATTTGCTGGTCGTTGGCTGTGCGCACGTAGGCCGGTATTTGTTTTAGTCCCGCCAGTTTCGATGCCTGAAACCTGCGTTCACCTGAAATCAATTGGTATTGATTGTGTGCTAACCTGCGCACAGTTATCGGTTGAATAATACCGTGCACTTTTATTGACTCGGCCAATTCATTCAGAGCGGTTTGGTCAAAGTATTCGCGCGGTTGAAACGGGTTGGTTTCAATAAACTCAATCGGAATTTCATTGATCGAATCCGTATTCTGTTTGGTTGTGGTAATGGAATGCGGAACATCAACTTCTAATTTTTCATCTTCGGGGGTATCGCTCAGCAGCGCACTTAATCCCCGCCCCAGGGCTTTCTTCTTACTCATTTCGCAATTCCGTTTTTATCTAAAATTTCATGGGCCAGGTTCAGGTAACTGATGGCACCCTTACTTTCTGCATCGTGTACAATGGCTGGTAAACCAAAACTGGGCGACTCGCTCAGTTTTACGTTTCGGGGGATTATGGTTTGAAAGGCAATGTTTTTGAAGTGTGTTCGTACTTCTTCTACTACCTGGTTGCCCAGCGATGTGCGGGAATCATAAAGTGTAAGTAAAATACCTTCAATCTCTAACTTTGGGTTAAGCCGGGTTTGAATAATCTTGATAGTATTTAATAACTTTCCTAAACCCTCCAATGCAAAGTATTCGCATTGCACGGGTATAATTACTGAATCGGCTGCGGTTAACGAGTTGATGGTAATTAAGCCTAACGAAGGCGAGCAATCAATAATAATGAAGTCGTACTGATCTTTTACTTTAGCCAGGGCGGCTTTCATTTTTTCTTCCCGATGGTCGATGTTTACCATCTCAACTTCCGCACCTACTAAATCAATATGCGAAGGTAAAATGTGCAGATAAGCCAATTCATTTTTAACAATGGCTTCCTGTGGAGGCACGTCATCCACCATGCACTCGTAAATACTCTTCGTTACATCTTTTGGATTAATGCCTAAGCCGGAAGTAGAGTTGGCTTGCGGATCGGCATCTACCAACAGGGTTTTACACTCCAGCACAGCCAGGCTTGCGGCTAAGTTAATAGCCGAAGTGGTTTTACCTACACCACCTTTTTGGTTCGCAATTGCGATTATTTTACCCATTTTATTGATTTGAAGATTAGCAGATTTGAAAATTTGAAAGTCATCTTCGAGGTGAAAAAATAAACTTACAAATTTCAAAGTCAGCAAATATAGGCTAATCGAACACTCGTGGAACGTCCGTGAAACATTTCTTATCCACGTACTGTCAACAAGAATTGAACAAGATTCAAATTGTGTTATGCAGCGTAAGCCTGATACGATTCTATCAAATCATACTGAAAATAGCTGATTAGCAAGTTGGTACTTACTTCTTAGCAGATTTCCTTCGGGCTTCTTCACTGGCCTTCATAGCTTGTTCCAGTTTATTCATAAAACTCGATTTTTTGCCAGTGCTCTCACCCGACAAATATTTTTTCTTATGCTCGTCCATCACAGCCTTAATCTTGTCTTCATCAACGAATCGTTTTATAATGGCCTGCTGGGCAAACGTTACCAGGTTAGAGACGAAGTAATAAAAACTTAAGCCGGCAGAGAAAGAATTGAGTACAAACATGAAAACTACCGGCATAATATACCCCATTGTTTTCATGGGGCCCTGCACACTGGTAAGCTGATTGTTTTGCCAGGTATAAATGATGGTGGAGGCTGTCATCAACAAAACAAATAAACTCACATGGCTTCCATAGAATGGAATGGTGAAGGGCAGGTTGATGATGGAATCGTAAGTAGAAAGATCTTCGGCCCATAAAAAGGGCTTTTGGCGAAGTTCGATGGATACTGGGAAGAAATAAAACATTGAAAACAGAATTGGCATCTGTAATAATAGAGGAATACAGCCACTAAATGGATTAACACCAGCTTGTTGGTACAACTTCATCTGGTCTTGTTGGGCCTGGGTCATGTTGTCGCCATTCTTTTCTTTAATGATGTCCAACTCGGGTTTCAATAATCGCATTTTGGCCATTCCCAAATACGATTTGTAGGAAAGAGGCAACAGGAGGAGTTTTACAAACAACACCAGCAACACGATGATGATGCCGTAGTTGCCTATAAAGCTTTCGAGAAATTTAAAAATGGGGATAATTACAAAGCGGTTTATCCATACCATGGGCGGCCAGCCTAAGTCGAGGTTTTCGCGAAAGCCTGCTGTTACCGATGGCAACACTTCATAATCATTCGGGCCAAAGTAATAGCTGAATTTTGCTTTGCCTGCTGAAGCATTCTCAAGCGGAAAGTTTGCCTGTATAAAAGCATCTTTTACCACTTCGGTATCAAGCGGGTTGGCTGAAATCTTCAGTTCAGCAGAGGAGAAAGTTTGATCTGCAATAATGGCCGAAACAAAAAACTTCTGCCGAATGGAAATCCATTTAACAGGGCTGGTTAAACTTTCACTTTCCAGATCAGTAGATGCTTGTGATGTATAATCGAAATCGCCATTGGCCAAATACCAGTTCATGTTGGTTTTGGCGCGGCTGTCGGCAATCGCTTTTTCCTGTACGGGAATCTGGTCGTTCCATTTGTACGTGAACTCTTTGCCGGTAAGCTCAACTCCTTTTGTTATTAACTCATAACCAATTACAAAACCTGTTGGCGGAATTGCATACACGTGTTGAATGTAGGCACCTGGCCCCAGCGATGCTGTTAATGTTACCAGTGTGGTATCGGCTTTGGTTTGCGTGCCAGGTGTGTAGTAGAGGTTATACAAGTCAATCTCGCGGCCCTGATAAGTTGCCATCAACGAGAAGGTATTGTTGTTTTTCTGCGCCAGGTATAAGGGTTTCTGATAATAGGTTTTAAAATTTTTCAGTTCAACTTCGTTTAACCGGCCTTTGTTAGAAATTTTTAACCGTAAGTCAGCATTCTCAAGAGTTGTTTCCGATTCTGTTCCATTCATGAAAGAAGCAAGCGAACCATACTGTTTCAGCGTGGCGCTGTCCAACATGGGTTTACTTGCAGGTTGCTCGTTTTCAGTTGGCTGCGCATTTGTTATTTGTGCAGGTGCGGTTGTTTCCGGTTTTTGAGGTTGGGGTGCAAGAAAATTAAAATACACCAGTAACAATACGGCAATAAGTGTTAATCCAATAGCTGAGTTCCTATCCATTCTATTTCAAACTTTAACTAATTAATAAGTATCCATTTAGCTGTTTCGATTACTGAGGGAAGCCTCAATAAATTTTACAAACAGCGGGTGTGGGTTGAGTACGGTGCTTTTTAATTCAGGATGGTATTGCACCCCTACAAACCAGGGATGATCTTTTAATTCCACAATTTCAACCAGCCCGGTATCGGGATTTGTACCTGCGGCTTTTAGGCCAGCCTCTTCCATTTGCTCCAAGTATTTGTTGTTAAACTCGTACCGATGGCGGTGCCTTTCCTGAATTGAGGTATCGCCATAGATATGGAAAGCACGGGTTCCCTTTTTGATTTTACAGGTATAGGCCCCTAAGCGCATGGTACCCCCCTTGTTGGTGATTTTCTTTTGCTCCTCCATCATGTCAATAACCGGATGCTTGGTTTTAGGATTTAACTCCGTTGAACTCGCTTCTAAGTGTAATACATGGCGCGCAAACTCTACTACTGCGCACTGCATGCCTAAGCAAATTCCCAGGAATGGGATTTTGTTTTCGCGTACATACCGGATGGCTTCAATTTTTCCCTCTAAGCCGCGCTCACCAAACCCGGGAGCAACCAGTACACCGTTCAGGTTTCCTAAAATAGTAGCAACTGTCTCTTTATTAATTTCTTCCGATGAAATCCACTTCAATTTAACCTTGCAATCATTTTGAGCCCCGGCATGAATAAATGCTTCGGCTATGGATTTATAGGCATCCGGTAACGAAACATATTTACCAACAAGCCCGATGGTTACTTCGTTGATCGGATTTTTGAGTTTACCCAGAAATACTTTCCATTGTTCCAGATCGGGTTCCTGCTTGGGGGTAACTTTCAACTTGGCAAGCACACGCTCATCTAATTTTTCTTTCCGCATTAAAAGCGGAACATCATAGATTGTCTCTGCATCGATTGCCTCAATTACCGAATTGAGATTTACGTTGCAGAACAAGGCCAGCTTTTTCCGAATCTCCATCGAAAGCGGATGCTCGGTACGGCAAACCAGAATATCGGGTTGAATACCATACGAAAGCAGCTCTTTAACAGAGTGTTGTGTAGGCTTTGTTTTCAATTCTTTGGCAGCACTCAGGTAGGGGATAAGCGTAAGGTGAATAACCAGTGCATTGTTCGAACCCAAATCCCACCGTACCTGCCTTACTGCTTCCACAAAAGGCAACGATTCAATATCGCCCACCGACCCTCCGATTTCAGTAATTATAAAATCGTACTTACCGCTATCGCCCAATTGAAAAATGTTGCGCTTGATTTCATCGGTAATATGCGGAACCACTTGCACCGTTTTACCCAGGTATTCGCCTTTGCGTTCTTTCGTGATAACATTATTATAAATGCGGCCGGTAGTAATGTTATTGGCGCGACTGGTTGACACATTCAGAAAGCGCTCGTAATGGCCTAGGTCCAGATCGGTTTCAGCACCATCATCAGTTACATAACATTCTCCATGTTCATAGGGATTCAACGTTCCGGGGTCTATATTAATGTAAGGGTCAAATTTCTGAATGGTTACCGAAAACCCCCGTGCCTGGAGAAGTTTACCCAGCGAAGCAGAGATGATACCCTTTCCAAGCGAAGAAGTTACCCCACCGGTAACGAAGATGTATTTGGCAGCAGACATAAAGCGAAGACCCCCTTAAAAATTTGGTCGCAAAGGTAGGGTATTCTAATCGCTAACAAACCCGCCAAAATCAATTTTATTTCGTTTTTGAGGAAATTATGGGTAGGTTTGAAAGAAAGTGTCATTTTAAATTGAGGTTACTTTATTGGTGCCTTTAAGTATTTAAAATGTGATTCAAACTATACCTATGACCTTGCGCGATAAGCTAACCCCATACGTATTTCTGTTACTGGTTTTTTTATTTTCATCATTAATAACACAATTACAAGCTCAGGCAGTTTTTGTTTCTGCAAGACACGAAACCATTAATCAGCGTGAAATTTTAGTAACCTTTGATAGAGCTGTGGCTTCTGGGGCTCCTTCTACGGTTGGATGGACAATTCAGGTGGCTGGAACAAACGTACCCTTTACAAATCAAGGCAACTTTGGTCCTAATGCAATCTTGTTTAGGTTTGATGCAAGTGCCGTTACAGGTCATGGGGGAGTTCAGCCATTTGTTAAGCCTGGAGAGGTGCTTCGCATATCATATTCTGGAGGCGGTGGCATTAATGCCTTTGCATTTCAAAATTCACAGAATAATTTCATTTTTAGTTGCTCAGATGTAGCCTTTTTGCAACAAGGTCTTATTCCTGGTAATTCAGCAGATGTTTGCGCACCTGTAATTATGAACTTTTATCAATGGCAGTACAGAGTAAGCCTACGTCTTATAAATAGCTCGGCATTTAGCCCGGCTAATTTTCAATACAATATTGTTTGGGGAGATGGAACGCCTGGGCAACAAGTAACTCCTTTTAGATCTGATTTAACTGGCGCAGCCAATGCGACTTTTATTGATAACACTGGATTTACTGGTGGAAATCCTCAAGGTATTTTTACAAGTCGTCCAACCAAAAACTATCCTGCTACAAATGCCCCAGGACCAGATTGCAGTTGGAATGTTAGTTTAACTCCGTTTTATGTTGGAGTTTCCTCATGTCCGGGGGTTGCCCAGACAACAATTTTTGCAACCTATGATACGGATAATATTAACACTGGTGTTTTGGCTATGCCGCCATCAGTAGTTAACTCCGATTTGGTCTGCTTAGGTAACAATGTTAACATGAGGTTTACAGATGCCACTCAACTTAATTGCAGGGCTGCTGTAGAACCAACTGTTCCCAATGATCAAGCTCGACATATTCGTATTGTTTATGGCAGTACTAATTTTGGTGCACCTGGAAATATTCCAGACATCCGGGTAACGTTACCAGCTACTTTAGGTGGGGGAACAACTCAAGTAACTAATAACAATGCAACCGGAACTTTAATTTCAGGTGCATTTATTCCAACAAATGTTGGGGCGGCTGATTTTAATGGTGTTATTACTTTGCCAATTCCTGTTACTGCCTCAACCGCTTTGACATACATGGGGCTAATCACTACAACACAAACAAATAATCAAGCAGTTGGTCAAAGATTTTATGTTCGTTTGGATTATTGGGATATCTGTAACCCATATAATCCAGGTAATCCTGCAAATCCTGCTCCCGTTTCGATTGAGAACTTTGTGCAAATTATCTCAAGCCCTAACCCTCCAACCATTGCCCCACCAGGGCCCTTTTGTGAAAATGATGCAGATGGCGCATTTAATTTTACTGCTACAGGTGTAGGTGCAGGTACGCTTACTTATACCTGGTACCGAGATGCAGCTCTTACTCAGGTGCTGCAAGGTCCAAGCACGGATAATACGTTTAACCCTGTAACTGAGGGCCCAATGCCCAGAATAACAAAGACAGTTACAGGAAGCCAAACTTTTACCCGATATGTTACAGTAACGCAAGGAAGTAATAACTGCACCAGTCAGCCCCGAACAATAACAATACAAATTGATGATACGAATACTCCAGGTACAATTGCTCATCCGCTTGGCGCATCACCCATAACAATTTGTAATTCCACTGATCCTGTTGCGTTTACCAATTCAGTTTCCGGAACGGGTGGAGGGCCTGGTGGTACTTTCACTTATCAATGGCAAAATGCCAATGCTGTTGGTGGCCCTTACGCTGATATAGGAGGAGCGAATGCAGCTACGTTTGATCCTACACCTGCTCAAATTGGTGCAGGCAGATTTTTTAGAAGGAGAGTAAGATCTGGCCAATGTGCAGATGTTTTTTCTAACGTTATTGAATTCCGGATAGATACTCCTGTAACGGGTGGTACAATCGGATCGGACCAAACCATTTGTGAGAGCCCGGGCGATCCGGCCAACTTGACAAACGTGACCACACCAACAGGTGGAAGCAATACAGGGGTTTATAATTACCAATGGGAAGAATCTTCTGTTAGTGCTGCCGGGCCATTTAACACAATAGGTGGGGCCACATCAATTACCTATAATCCTCCAGCAGGTGTAACAACAACCACCTACTACCGAAGAAGGGTTAACTCAGGAGTTTGTGGAGCATCTGCTATTGCCTACTCCAATGTAATAACTGTTACGGTCGATCAAATTGTAAATCCTGGTTCCATCGGGAACCCTCAAACAATTTGTAGTGGTCAGGATCCTGGGGTACTTACTCAAGTTGCTGCTCCTAGTGGAGGTAATGGTTCAACCTACACCTTTTTGTGGCAGATTTCGTCAACTGGTGGCGGAGTAGGTTTCGCGGCTGCCCCAGGCGCAAATACAGATGCAACGTATGATCCTCCTGTGTTAACTGCAACTCGATATTACAGGAGGCAAGTAACCTCCGGTGTTTGTCCGCCCACGTTTTCAAATGAAATTGAAATTACCGTGAACGCCCTCCCAACGGCTTCGGTTTCAGGGGGTGGGTCTATTTGTAGCGGAACTCCTGCACCGGATGTTGATTTTACATTCACAGGAAATGGACCATGGGATTTGGTTTACTCAATTAACGGTGTCAATCAACCCATCGTTAACAACACAACATCACCCTTTTCAATCGTTAATCCAGCAGCAGGAACATATGCCATTGTTTCTGTTACAGATAGTAATACTCCTAATTGTATCGTAACAGCTCCAAGCCCCAATATAACCGGTAGTGCTGTTGTTACAGTTCAGGCTACACCGCCACCAACAGTAGATTCATTTACCGCTCAAGCGCCTGTTTGTGATGATGGAGGAGCAACCAATCCGCCAGATGCAATATTAGATTTATCTCCAAACGTGATTGCGAATTACGCAATTACATATCGTTTGCGAAGAGTAAGTACTAATACCTTCCTTGCAGGATCAATTAACTTTACCGGAAGTTCTACAGCGGCAGGGATAATTAATCTTGCTCCAACCTATGCCCAGTTTGGAGCGGTGCCTGCCGATCCGCTAGGTTATCAGGTTGTAATTACGGCCATTCAGAACACCACTACGCTATGCGCAGGGGCAGTACCTATTAATGGCCCAATTTTAATCATTAATCCCAGACCCGCTGCGCCAACCGGGCCTGTTACCAATATTGCCTGTAGCACCGATGCTACCGGTGCTCCGATTAGTGTAACTGCCCCCGCAGTTGGGTTCACCATTGTTTGGTCTTCCACTGCGGCACCAACATTTACTGCGGCAGTTGGTACTACCAGTGGAACAAGAGGAAATACCTTTACGCCAACCAGCAATGCAACTGCTACTTACCATGCTTTTACGCGGTCAGATGTGGCCCCAACCAATTGTTTAAGCGCTGGTTCGTTGGCCGTAACCCATACCCGCGATTTAATTCCTGCACCAGCTGCTGCCGGGCCCGATCAACAACTTTGCGGCACCAGCACCACCTTGGCTGCCACGGCAGTTAATAATGGTGGTAATGGAGTATGGTCAGTTGTTGGCCCGGTGGGTACAATTGTAATTACAAGCCCTACCAGCCCAACCTCTACTGTTACCGGATTACCCCGCGATGTGGATGGCGGAGCTCCTATTGTAACAACATTGAGATGGCGGGCAAACAGCGCCTTAGGAGTTTGTGCGCCTTCAACTGATGACGTTCTGATAACAGTTAATCCTCGCCCCATCGTAACTAATCTAACCCCCATCCTGTGCGAAGATGTATTTGGTGGTGCCTCAACAGCTAATGTTAACTTAACCACTTATGATGCTGCTGTAATGGGAGGAACACCTCCCAATACAGTAGTGGCGTACTATCCAACCGCTGCTGATCGAATTGCAAATACAAACCAGATTGTTGCACCTATTACCGTTACAAATGGTATGGTTCGGTTTACGCGTGTGCGTAACACTGTTACCGGCTGTATTAACGATGGCACAGTTACTTTTACGGTAAGAACGTTACCTGTTGTGAACAATCAATCTGTTCAGATATGCGAGGATTTTCCACCCGGATCCAATCAGCGCACGGGTCTTAACCTTCAAACTTTTGAAAATGCAATTACCGGAGGTGCTGCTAACCGCGATGTGGAATGGTACACCGATGCCAGCCTGGGGGCGGCCTTCTTAATTCCACCAGGGGCCGCAATAGGTGCTGAACAAAATTATACGGTTAATGCCGATGTAACACTTCACGCAAAAGTTATTGATACCACACCGGCAACACCTGGATGCTTTAGAGCTGCAACTCTTGCCTTGGATTATCAGGCTCGTCCAAACAACAACCAGATTTCGGATGGTATTGGTCAGGTTTTAGGTGCTACTTATACAGTCTGTGCCAGCAGCAACCTGGTGCTCTTGCAAATCGATCCTGGGTTAAATCCAGGTTCAACCTATACATGGACAGTGCCTCCACCATCCTATGCTGGTGAATTTGAATTATTATCGGGCACTACGGGCTTCTTTATTATTCTTCGCTTTCCAAATCCAATTCCCGGAGGTGGAACAATTTATCCAACGGGTGTTCCCATTTCTGTAAAGGAAACATTAGGTACGGCTCTTTGCGATGGTAACACAATCAACACGCGCATTATTGTAGAGGGTTCGCCACCACAGCCAATCATCACAGGTCCAAGTTCAGTATGTTCCAATGAAAATGGTGTTGTGTTTAGTGTGAGTAATCCGGTGGCTGGTACGTATAGCTGGTCGCTTCCGGCTGGTGCTACCATTACATCGCTTCCGGTTACAGCAAGCTCTATTACAGTACAGATGAGTACATTCAGCGGCAATGTAACGGTAACTCATGCCAGTGGTACAGGTTGTACTTCACCGGCTGCTGCGCCTTTCCCGGTAACGGTGATTAACCGGCCTACTATTACTTCAACAGCATCCCGAACCGTATGCAGTGGAGCCAACCTTGCCGTTGCACATACATTAACTGCCAACATAGCAAGTACAACTTATAACTGGGAGGTTATTAATGTTGCCGGCTCTGTAACAGGCGCAATTTTAGGCGACCAGGCTAACGGGGTTACCACTATTGCCCAAACCTTGTTTAATACTTCGGGAGTAAATGCAACTGTTACTTATAGGATTACACCCATTGGACCAGCTCCAAACAACTGCCCGGGCACACCTCAGAATTTTACGGTAACGGTAAATCCACAACCGGTAATTCAGGCTAACCAGTCTAAAGTAATTTGCAGTGGTGCTTCGGTTGCAAAAGAAATCTTACTAACTCCTGCTAATCTACCTGCCGGAACTTTATTTAACTGGCCCGATCCGGATGGCGCAGGCCCAGCTACCGCGGGGATTAATATTCCAATGGGTGTTGCTGGTACAATTCATATTAATGATGTGCTCACCAACCTTACCAATACACCCATTTTAGTTAACTACGTAATTACACCAACCAGTGGAGCGGGTTGCATTGGCGCAGCCGAAACCATTGTTATAACCGTTAATCCTCAACCCGTAGGCCATGC
The DNA here is from genome assembly GCA_019638395.1 of Cyclobacteriaceae bacterium. Lineage (GTDB taxonomy): Bacteria > Bacteroidota > Bacteroidia > Cytophagales > Cyclobacteriaceae > ELB16-189. Next base: position 672,825 of record JAHBTX010000001.1, on the reverse strand, counting down.
TGATAATACCCCCGTTGTGTGCAGTGGTATTGCTGTCGGTTACGATTTGGAGGCCAATATTGCTGATACCGGAGCCGGTGGAAATAATCTGATAGCCGGAAATACCTACAGTTGGGTTGCTGCGGCAAATGCTTTCGTAACCGGGGAGAGCACTACGCCACAATCCGGAAAGATAATTACCGATGTTATTACCAATATCACCAATGCCGATCAGGTTGTTCAATATACAGCTACACCCATCAGCGGTGCAGGTTGTGCCGGTGCACCGTTTACAATCAATGTAACGGTAAGGCCTGAACCGCGCGGATTCAATGACAATACACCGTTAATATGCAGCGATGCGGCTGTCAATTACAACCTGGCAGCCAACGTTGGAAATACCGGTGCAGGTGGTAATAATCTGGTTACAGGAACAACTTATAGTTGGGTGGCAGCCTCCAATACCAATGTGGGCGGAGAAAGCACAACACCACAAGCAGGTGCCACAATCACAGATGTGCTAAACAACATTACCAATTCAAATCAAGTTGTTGTTTATACGGTTACTCCTACCAGTCAAAATGGTTGCGTGGGCCTTGCGTTTACGATTTCTGTAACGGTAAGGCCAGAGCCTCGTGGTCATAACGATGCAACACCGCTCATTTGTAGCGATGCTGCTGTAAACTATAACCTGGAAGCTAACATTCTGAATACAGGCCTTGGCGGAAATGGTTTAATCAGTGGTACAACCTACACCTGGACTGCAGCACCTAACCCTGATGTTACCGGTGAGGGAATTGGCAACACAACTACCATAACCGATGTATTAAACAATGTAACCAACACAAATCAAGTGGTTGTTTATACTGTTACACCAACAAGCTCCAACGGTTGTGCAGGAGATCCGTTTACGGTATCCGTAACTGTTCGTCCGGAACCACGAGGTTTTGACGACACCACTCCAGTCATTTGCAGTGATGCTGCCGTTAATTATTCATTAAGTGCGAACATTGCTAATACAATTGCCGGAGGTAATAATTTAACAGCCGGAACCACCTACAGTTGGTTAGCGGCTCCCAATGCAAGTGTTACAGGCGAAAGTACTACAACACAAGTCGGGGCTACCATAACCGATGTACTTAATAATATCACCAATGCCAATCAGGTGGTTGTATATACCGTTACACCCACCAGTTCAAATGGCTGCGTTGGCAATCCGTTTGTTGTATCAGTAACGGTACAACCAGAACCCAAAGGTTATAATGATGCTACCCCGGTTACCTGTAGTGATGTTGCGTTGACATACGATTTAAGCACCAACATTGCAAATGTAGGTTTGGGTGGTAACAACCTTGTTGCCGGTACTACCTACAGTTGGGTAGCTGCAGCTAACGCAACAGTTTCAGGTGAGAGCACCAGTGCACAAACAGGTACTATCATTAATGATGTACTTACTAATATTACCAATGCCAATCAGGTGGTGGTATATACTGTAACTCCTACCAGTTCCAATGGTTGTGTGGGCGATCCATTTACAGTGTCTGTTACGGTTCGTCCAGAACCGCGTGGGTACAACGACTCAAGTCCGGTAGTTTGCAGCGATGTTGCTATAAACTATGTGCTGTCTTCCAATATTGCCAATACAGGATTAGGAGGCAATAACCTCGCTATCGGAACAACCTATAGCTGGGTTGCGGCCGATAATGTAAACGTTACGGGCGAAAGCCTTGCCGCCCAGGCAGGGGGTACGATTTCAGATGTAATAAACAATGTTACAACTGTTAATCAGGTAGTTGTTTATACGGTAATTCCAACCAGCGGAGATGGCTGCGTGGGCGATCCATTTACCGTTTCTGTAACAGTAAGGCCCGAACCGCGTGGATTCAATGATGTAGCCACCATTTGTAGCGATGATGCAGTTGCTTATAGTCTTGCCGCAAACATTGCCAATGTTGGCGCTGGTGGTAATAACTTAACAGCAGGAACTACCTACAGTTGGATTGCCGCAAGCAATGCAAATGTAAGTGGCGAAAGCTTACTTCCTCAAACAGGTGCTACCATTACCGATGTGCTAAATAATGTTACGAACGCAAATCAAACGGTAGTTTATACGGTAACACCAACAAGTAGTAATGGTTGCGTAGGCAATACCTTTACTGTGTCGGTAACGGTTCAACCCGAACCACGAGGGTTTAATGATACCACACCGGTTATTTGCAGCGATGCAAACGTAAATTATGATCTTAGTGCCAATGTGGCGAATACGGGTGCAGGTGGCAATAACCTGATTGGTGGCACCACCTACAGTTGGGTGGCTACCAGCAATACGAATGTTTCAGGCGAAAGTACTAGTGCCCAAACAGGAAGTGTGATTAATGATGTGCTCACCAATATCACTAATGCCACACAAATTGTTATCTATACCATTACACCAACCAGTGCAGCCGGTTGTGTGGGTAATCCTTTTACTGTTTCAATTAACGTAAGACCTGAGCCACGTGGGTTTGATGATAACAGCCCCGTAGTATGTAGCGATGTTGCGCTTAATTATGATCTTGTCGCCAATGTTTCAAATGTTGGATTGGGAGGAAATAGTCTGGTGGTTGGAACAACCTTTAGTTGGGTAGCGGTTGATAATCCGTTTGTAACAGGTGAAAGCACCGCTGCACAAACTGGAAATTTCATTAATAACACCATAACCAACGTCACCAATACCAATCAGTTGGTGGTTTATACGGTTACACCTACTAGTGCGAATAATTGCGTTGGCGATCCTTTTATCGTTACGGTAACGGTACGCCCCGAACCACAAGGATTTAATGATAATACTCCAATAATTTGCAGCGATCAGTCCGTCAATTATGATTTGAGTGCGAATGTTGCTAATACAGGCAATGGTGGTAATAATCTGGTAACAGGAACTACCTATAGTTGGGTGGCAACGGCTAATGCTAATGTAGGTGGCGAAAGTTTATTACCTCAAAGTGGTTCCATAATAACCGATGTATTAAACAACATAACAAATATCAATCAGGTTGTAACCTACACGGTAACTCCAACCAGCGCAATTGGTTGTGTGGGTAACCCATTTGTAATTTCAGTTACTGTTCGTCCGGAACCTCGTGGTTATAACGATACCAAAACAATTTGCAGCGATGCATCCGTAAATTACGACCTGCTGCTCAATATTGGCAACACAGGCTTAGGTGGAAATAATCTGATAACCGGTACAACCTTTAGCTGGATTGCTGCCAGCAATGCGAATGTAACAGGCGAGAGCACAAGTGCTCAAAGTGGCTCCGTGATAACCGATGTATTGAACAATATCACCAACGCAAATCAGGTGGTTGTTTACACCATAACACCAACCAGTGCCGATGCTTGCGTGGGCGATCCATTCACCCTATCCGTAACAGTTCGGCCAGAGCCTCGTGGATTTAATGATATTACACCAGTAGTTTGTAGCGATGTAGCCATCAACTACAATTTAACCAACAACATTGCCAACACCGGTGCCGGAGGAAATAACCTGGTTGCAGGAACCATCTTTAGCTGGATAGCAGCAGACAACCCGAATGTAACAGGCGAAACAACAATTATAGCCGGTACTACTGCTTCCATAACCGATGTTGTTAACAATGTAACAAACGTAGATCAGTTGGTAGTTTATACCATTACTCCAACAAGTGCCGATGGGTGTACAGGCGATCCGTTTACGGTTTCAGTAACAGTTAGACCGGAGCCACGCGGCTTTAACGATGCTTCGCCAATAGCTTGTAGCGATGTGGCCTTTAACTACGACCTTTCCACTAACATAGCCAATACAGGTGCCGGAGGCAATGCTCTTATAGCCGGAACTACCTATAGCTGGGTAGCTGCTTCAAATGCATTTGTAACCGGAGAAGGTAGCGGAACCGGAGCGATTATCACCGATATTATCAATAACGTTACGAACAGTAATCAGGTGGTGGTTTATACGGTTACGCCAACAAGTGCCAATGGCTGTGTGGGTAATACTTTCACCGTATCAGTAACAGTGCGCCCGGAACCGCGTGGTTTTAACGATGCAACTCCGGTTGTATGCAGCGATGCACCCGGTGGAGTAGGGTATGTATTGAATTCAAACGTGGCGAATACAGGATCAGGTGGCAATAACTTAGTAACTGGGACTACCTATTCCTGGGTGGCAACCGATAATCCGAATGTAACTGGCGAAAGTCTAACCGCCCAGGCAGGCGGAACAATAGTGGATGTGCTTAACAACGTAACCAATACGAATCAGATAGTAGTTTATACAATAACGCCAACCAGTGCCGATGGTTGTGTGGGCAATCCGTTCCTTGTTTCGGTAACCGTGCGGCCTGAGCCAAAAGGTTTTGATGATGCAAAAACAATTTGCAGCGATGCTAATGTAAATTATGATATCACAACCAACATTGCCAACACAGCATTAGGTGGTAATAATCTCTTGATTGGCAATACCTACAGTTGGATAGCTGCTTCGAATCCAAACGTTACGGGTGAATCGGATGTAACACCTGGTACTTCAATTATCATAAACGATGTTCTAAATAATATTACCAATACAGATCAGGTGGTGGTATATACTGTAACACCAACCAGCAACAATGGTTGTGTAGGCGATCCGTTTACAGTTTCTGTTACAGTAAGGCCAGAGCCACGAGGCTTTGCTGACAATACACCTGTAATTTGTAGCGATGATGCGGTTGCATACGATTTAAGTTTAAATATCGCGAATGTAGGGGCAGGCGGTAATAATTTAGTGGCTGGTACCACCTATAGCTGGGTAGCAGCCTCCAACGCATCGGTAGGTGGAGAAAGTACCTCGGCACAAACCGGTAGTATTATAACAGATGTATTAAACAACGTAACCAATGTTAATCAAACTGTTATTTATACAGTAACTCCAACCAGTGGGTTGGGTTGTGTTGGCGACCCATTTACGGTAACGGTAACGGTTAGGCCGGAACCCCGCGGGTTTAACGATGTTTCGCCTATTATCTGTAGCAATTCCAATGTGAACTACACGCTATCGGCTAACATTGCCAATACAGGTTCGGGTGGTAATAACTTAATTGCAGGAACTACTTACCAATGGCAGGCAGTTGATAATATAAATGTAACGGGCGAGACCCTGGTGGCAACCAATACAGGTACCATTACGGATGTGCTTATCAATGTTACTTCCGCCAACCAAGTGGTGATTTATACGATAATACCAACCAGTGCGGTGGGTTGTCAGGGTAATCCGTTTACGGTATCAGTTACGGTGCGGCCACAACCAATTGGTGCGGCTGATGCCGATGCTGTATGTAGCGATGAAGCCATTAGCTACAATATTCAAACCCGAAATATTAATCTGTTGGGTAATTCAGTTAACAGCCAGTTTACTTATACCGTTGTATCATCTGATCCGGGTAATGTATCTGCAGCTGGTAAAGATCGGGCTATAGCCAGTGCTGCACCTATTACCGATACTTATACCAATACAACCAGTGCCGATGTTCAGATTACCTACACAATAACGCCACTTAGTGTTATTGGAAACTGCCAGGGAAATCCGTTCGATGTGGTATTTACCATTCACCCGGAACCTATTGGCCCCAACACAACTATTCAGCGTTGCAGCGATGATCCCGTTAATTTTGATTTACAAGATGTGATTAATACAGTTGGGACGGGCAATGGCGTGCCAAGTAAATTCCGCTACACGGTATCATCTAATAATGCGCTGGCTGTAGCACCGGGCCCCAATCGCAATACACCTACACCTGCGCCCATTGCCGATGTTTATACCAACACTACTAATGCCGATGTAGAAATTACTTATACAGTAACACCAATAAGTCTGGCTGATGATTGCGATGGTACGCCCTTTACATTACGGGTTACCGTACACCCTGAGCCTGTTGGTGCCAACGTAGTGGATCCGGTTTGTAGTACGGCACTAAACTACAACATTCAAACCCAGAATATAAACACATTAGGGAATGCGGTGCCAAGCGTGTTTACCTATGCTGTTGCTTCATCCGACCCTGTTGGTGTTCCTCCGGCCCCCGATCGTGTGGTAGCAAGCGCAGCTCCGATAACCGATTCATACACCAACTCAACAGGAGTAAACGTAACAGTTACTTATACAATTACTCCATTTAGCTCCGCACATAACTGCCCCGGAACCCCGTTTACCTATGCCGTAACCATTAGTTCTAAACCAGTTGGTGCTGATGCAACCAAAGTTGCAACCTGCTCCGATGTGCCATTTAATTTCAATCCACAAGCAGACATTACAAATGGCGTAATAGCAACCTTTACCTGGACTGCAACCTATCAACCCGGACTTACTGTTAATGGGGCTGCACCTCCGGTATCCGGAACGGGAAATATCAGTGGTACATTAACCAATACATCAAACGTAGTATTAAATGCAACCTACGTAGTTACACCCACTGCGGGTACTTGTGTGGGCGATCCATTTACCATAACAGTTCCGATTAATCCTGAACCAGTTGTATCCAATTCATTAAATGCGATAGTATGTAGTCGCGCACCATACAATACCTTAATGAACACCAACGGGGTTTCAATAGGAGCCGCTACGTACGATGTTACAGCTGTAGTGGATGCTGGCCTTACCGGTGTACCTACTACCGGTGCCGGCCTTGCAGCCAATGCATTGATTAACGATGCATTTGTGAACGTTACTTCCATTCCGTTAAAAGTTACTTACACCATTATCCCGCATGGAACCAATGGCTGTGTGGGTGATCCGAAGGTAGTTGAACTAACCGTTAATCCGGAGCCGGTTGTAAACCCTGGCCTGGATAATACCGTGTGCAGTAGAGAAGATGCAGGTATTATTTTAAGTACAAATGGTGTTTCGGTAGCGGCTAATTCTTATCGGTTGGTAAGCGTTACTGTACCCGGTACCATAACTCCGGATCCATTGAACGTGGTGGCAGGAACGGTAGGAAATATTAATCTGATCAGAGCAGACCGCTATACTAATACTACAAACGCACCGGTAGTAGTTATCTACCAGGTGTTGGGTATCAGCCCTTCCAACTGCGAAGGTTTGCCTCAGCAAATCAACCTTACGATTAATCCTCAACCCATATTAACTCCGGGAACCGCCAACTTGTGTAGTGATGTGCCTTCCGGAATAATCGTTGGACCTACTGCTGGTTCGGCAACTACAACAAGCTTCGAGTTGAAGAATATTGTAAAAGCTCCTGCCTTAGTGGCGGGGGGAAGCAACGCGGGATTAGGAACCTACCCGGCTAACTTACCTGGTGGGCAATCCGATTTCTTAGCGAATGACACCTTCACCAATACTACCAACGGCCCGTTATTGGTAACTTATACAGTAGTGCCCATTGCAAATGGGTGCCGTGGTGCTGACTTCTCGGTGGTATTTACTGTTAATCCAGCTCCGGCTGTTGAGGACAACTTAAATAGAACGGTATGCTCCGATGAAGCAAGCGGAATTGTTTTCGCAACAGAAATCTCACCCCTGAGTGTAGCGGCTGCTTCATACAACGTGGTAACAATAACCGTTCAGGCTGGATTGATTCGCACTGCGGGAAGTGCCGTGTTTCCTCGTAATGGAGTAACAGCGAATGATATTCAAGCTGATCAGTTCCGGAATCCAACCAATGATCCATTAACCGTTACCTATGGAATACAAGCGGTTTCGGGTGCGAGTTGCCTCGGGCCGGTACGAAATGTTGTCCTTACCGTTGAGCCTCAGGTGATAGCAGCTCCGGTTAACAATGCTCCGCTAATTTGTAGCAATGGAACAACGGATATCGATTTAATATCACCAACTAATCCCACAGCCGGTGTAGTTACATTTAATTATACAGCAGTTTCTTCTGTAGGTGGTTTAATAAGCGGGTTTGTTCCGGCACTTAGCAACTTGCCTGAGAATTATAAAATAGCGGATGCGCTCGTAAACAACTCAGATGCACCTGCTACTGTTACATATTCTATAACAGCAGTAGCAAACGGTGCTAAAAACGGTGGTGGATGTTCAAGCCTGCCGCCTGCTGTTCAGATTGTGGTAACAGTAGAGCCTAAGCCGAGGATGGCAGCCTCTCCGCTTGTTCAAACCCGATGCGAAGGCGTGGCCACGGCCATCAACCTTACTAGCACAACGGCACCATCGGCAGGTACAGTACAATTCGAGTTATTGAGTGCAAATGCAACCGGAGGTGTTACCGGTATGTCTGCAATGGGCACTATTTTCATACCGGGTGCTACGTTGGCCGATGTACTGGATAATCCAACCATAACAGCGCAAACAGTAACCTACACCTTCCGGCCTCAAATTGCAGGTGGCTTGGGTTGTGTAGGCGATAATGTAGTTGTTACTGTAACCGTAAATCCTTTACCAACTATAACGGCCAGTGCGCAGCCCGATATTTGTAGCGGTGAATTTATTAACATCACGCTTACACCTGATGTTGCCAATACAGTTGCTGTTTGGACGGTTTCCGCTCCTACAGGCGTAACAGGTGCCAGCAACGGTGCCGGTAACCTGATTTTCCAAACCTTGTTCAACAATAACAATGCGGCATCTACTGTAACTTATACTGTAACACCTCGGGTTAATGGTTGCGATGGTCCGCCAATTGTTATACCAGTAGTGGTTAATCCTAAACCGGTATTAACCTTGCCGCCTCCTGTAAAAGTTTGTCATGGCAATACGTTGAATGTACCATTGGTTAGCAACGTGGCGGGTACTACGTTTACCTGGACAGTGGATGATCCAAGTGGATTGGGTGTTCCATTAACTGGATCGGGCAGTACAATTAATCAAGTGCTTACCAATACAACCGGTTCGCAGGCATCGCTTACATATACCATCATACCAACCGGCCCGGGTAGCTGCGTGGGCGATCAGAAAATTCTGATTGTAACGGTTTCTCCTCAAATGGGGGCCCAGTTTGTGAATGCCAACTCAAGCATTTGCCGGGGCAGTACCGAATTCCTGATTGTGCAATTAGACGGGCAAGCACCATTCAGTTTTACTTATAATGACGGCACTTCTAATATTCCGATAGTAAATGCTGGTAACTTCAGGGTTATACCGGTTACACCAAATGCAACTACAACCTATACGATTGGTACAATTACCGATGCCCTTGGTTGTACATTTACACCGGTTGGTCAAAGTGTAACGGTTACCGTGGGCGAAACCGATGCTAACTTTAGTGTTGTTGGTCCGGCATCTTCGTGCGGACCATACACAGCCACATTCCGATTTAATCAGGTGGCAGGTACAGAATACACCTGGCAATGGTTTGATGGTTCGCCTGATGATGTGTTTCTGGCTGGTACAACTATTCCAAACCACACCATTACGCATACATTCAGCAATCCGAATCCAAATGCATCGATTACCTACAAAGTAACGTTGCGCACTCAACTGCCTGCTCCATTCCCCGGATGCTTTAAAACGCAGCAGCAGAACATTACGATATTCCCTTCAATTATAACAAATGCATTTGCAGACAGAACGGAAATTTGTAGTGGTACGAACGTGCAGTTCTTTAATCAAAGTTTTGGAGCAACTTCGCACCGATGGTTCTACCGGGTGCAGGGTACTACAACCGAGATTGACATCAGGACAACACCAACTGTTAATTACAACCTTGTAAATACGTCAACCACTAATCCTATTATTTACGAAGTGGTATATCAGGCCAATAACGGATTGTGCCCTGCGGCAGATGTAGTAATGCCAATAACCGTTTACCGCAATATTGTAGCCGGCTTTGACGAGGGTACAGTACCTCCGTTTATCGGTGGCAATTCAACGGTTACATTTACCAATACATCCACCCCGGTTGATCCTACTCAATTCCGATACGAATGGAATTTTGGACTGAATGCCACACCAGTCACAGCAAATGGTGCAGGTCCGTTCTCGGTTAATTACAGTACGCCTGGTCCGCGCGATATTAATTTGCGTGTGGTAAATATTGCTGCCGAAACCGCAGGTTTGGGTTGCGAAAGCACGTTTAGCAAAACAATTAATGTTCAGTTGTTGCCACTGGTGGCAGCGTTTGAGGCTAACCCGCTGCGCGCCTGTTTCCCGGCTGAAATAACAGTAACAGAAAATACCTCTACGGGTGATGTGATGGAGTGGCGTGTAGTGGATAGCAATGGCCGGGTGTCGGCAACCTCCAGTGCTCCACTTCCAATCTTCAGAATAACAACTCCAGGTGTGTATTCCATATTCCTTACAACCCGAAGCTCAATAACAGGTCAGGTTGCTAACCTACAGAAAGATGGATTTGAGATTTTTGATAATCCGGTTGCATCGTTCGATTTGAGACCGAACGTGGTGTTCGTACCGGATACAGAATTAACTACCTTTAACTTTAGTACCGGTGCTACTGATTATGCCTGGGATTTTGGTGATGGTGGTACTTCGGATCAGGTGGAACCAAAATATGTTTACAGGGTGGAGGGTGTGTATAACGTAAGGTTAGTGGCAATTAACGATCATGGCGGTGGCTTGCTGTGTACCGATACACTAACTCGTCCGGTAACAGCAAAGCAGGGCGGTGTTACCAAAGTTCCCAATGCCTTTACGCCTAATCCAGGCGGCCCGGGTTCTGGCAATGGTGGCGGTGGAACCGGTGGTAATGGAACATTTAACGATGTGTTCTTACCGATTGTAAAAGGAGCTGAAGAATTTAATATGCAGATTTTCGACCGCTGGGGTAACCTGATCTTTGAAAGCAACAGTGCTAACATTGGTTGGGATGGTTACGATAAGAATGGAAGAATACTGCCGGCCGGTGTGTATGTGTATAAGCTAACCATCCGTTTATCGGACGGTCAGCGATCAACACAGATTGGCGATGTTACAATGATCAGATAAATAGAAATGCTATAACGGATAAAGCATGAAGAAGATTTTATTGATTGTGTTTGGTTTAATAACAGGAGTGGCGTTGGCACAAGACCCACAATTCTCTCAGTACTATCAGGCACCCCTGTATCTCAACCCCGGGTTTACCGGAATTACTCCGCAACAACGGGTGGCGATCAATCATCGCATTCAATGGCCTAACCTTCCACAAGCATTTTCAACCTACTCGGCCAGCTACGATATTTTTGTAGATGAATTGCGAAGTGGGTTTGGAATATTAGCCACTACCGATAAAATGGGATCTGCCGGATGGCGCACCACAACGGTTGGATTAAACTATAGCTACAAAGTACGATTAACTAATAAAGTTGTGTTTTCTCCAGGGTTATATTTTGGGTATGGCATTAATGGGTTAGATAGAAGCAAACTCCGCCTGGGCGATGGTTTGGAATATGATGGAATTTCGCTGGACCCAGACTTGAATAAACTGGGGAATCAACAGTATTTTGATTTCGGCTCAGGGTTCTTGTTTTATAGCAGAAGCTTATGGCTGGGGGCTGCTTTTACTCACATGAATACACCAAACGTATCGTTACTAAATGATGTGAGCCGCGTGCCCATGAAAACAACTATACACGGTGGCGCACGCATAACGTTGATGGATGGCCCTCGCGAAATGGATCGGGCTTCGTATTTAACACCCTCCTTTATTTATAGAAGGCAAGGCCCCATCAGTCAATTAGATTTTGGTTTAAACTACCACATTGATCCTGTCTCGATTGGAGCCTGGTATCGTGGTAAGCCGTTTGAAAAAAATGTAATCGGCACCGTTAATCAGGATGCGTTAATACTTACCCTTGGAATTTATCTGAAAGATATTGTGGTTGGTTATAGCTATGATTTTTCAGTTTCTGAATTGTCCACCAGTTCGGGCGGTGCGCACGAAATATCCATTGTATATGAGTTTGTAGCCAAACCATTACATCGTGGTGTTAAAAAACGAAACCGACTAATTCCTTGTCCTACCTTCAACACTAAAAAGTCGTTCTGGAGTAATTAAAGTGCAGGGTAGGCTTACTTGAATACTTACCCTGTAACCTCCATTTACCTTGAGCGAATAGTAATTAGTCGGTTTAAATGACCGGACAAAGGCGGTTTATACATTTGCTATCGGGTAATCAATTCAAATTGTATTAACAAAGTCTGTTAGTGGCTTTAGATCAAGATTTATTGATTTTAAAGCATGATGCGAAAGGGTACTCTTTTAGGATTGTTTATCCTGGTTTTTTCGAAAGTTGCGCTGGCCCAGTGTGGTGGAATTATGGAGCCGGGCTTTGCATTTTTAACCAGTAGCAGGGGGTGTGCCCCGTTTACGGTTAATATTCAAACGTTATACCTAAGTTCGGTACCGGGTACTCAATATTTTATAAACTGGGGCGATGGCTCCCCTGAGCAAGTAATCACGCAAGTTAACCCAACCGGTGTTACAATTGCACACACGTACCCCAATACCTCTGTTAATTGCGGATATGATGTTGTGATTGATGCTGCCAACGCGTGTAACCCACGCGGCAGTGTGGTACCCATTAATACGCAAGTTATTGTATGGACTAACGATGTGATATCGATTAACCCCGCTATTTACCGCGTATGCCAGGGTTATGCTGCAAGCGTTCAATTTACGGATGATAGTGATTGGAATTGTTTTCCGCGAGCCACACGCGAGAACAATGAACCGCGATGGATTCAATGGCTGTATGGAACAGGGCCACTTGCCAACCAGATTCCAGGTGTTCAGGTAAATGCAATTACTCCGGGTAGTTTTCCATACCTCAATCCGGCACCGGTTACTAATCCAATATACCCGGTTTTAGCACCCGGCCAGGTAAGTTTACCCATTCAGATACCGGTTACAACACCTGCCGATTTAGGACGAGAGTTTGTAATTACACTCAAGAATTGGAATCAATGTAATCCTTACGATAATATACTTTCAGATTTAAATCCTTTCAATCCGGTTAACGGCAACTTAGTGAACGGAGATAATGCGCCACAAATAACTACTGCCAGAGTTGTAATTGTTCCAGCACCTCAGCCGGATTACTTAACCCGGTTGGGTGGAAGTAGTGGTCCCATTCAAACCATTTTTTGCGTGGGCGATAATATTTATTTTGATAATGAAACCCCCAACATTGCAGGAGCTTCCTTTGCTTACACGTGGGATTTTTATGACAACAACACCGGAGCCGGTACACCACTTGCAACAGCAACTAATCGCAATCCAACATTTGCCTATCCTACCTCCGGGCAGAAATTAATCCGGCTTTCGGTGCGCGATCAGAATGCAGCCGGTAATTGTGTAGCTATAATTGAAAAAGTAATTACAATCTCACCTTCTTTAATTGCCCGGATTCAGGTTACTGATCTTAGCAATAATATTATTACACCAGACTTTTGCCAGAATGCATTAGCACCTTTTACAACGTTTCAGGTTCGGTTTACGGATGTTTCAGCAGGAAGTGTTACGCCAACCACACAATGGCGTTGGGAATTTTATGATCAAACTAATGCATTAATAAGGCAAGAGCCTGCTTCCGGATTTTCCAATGTAGCACTCGGACCTTTCGATGAGTCTTATCTGAACAAAGGAATTTACCGCGTACGCCTGGTTGTGCGCGATAATATAACCTCGTGCGAAACGGTAGATGAAGTGCAGGTGCGTGTGTTTGAAAAACCAGTTCCTGTATTTGCTGCAGCGCAAGTATGTGCCGGACAGGCAACTTCCTTTACGGAAGCCTCTACGCTTCAATCAATTAATGGCGAGTCAATTGTGCTGCGCGAGTGGGATTTTAATTTCACTGGAACATTTACCAAAGATCCCGCATTTGATAATCAAACTTCGTTTAATAGGGTTTTGGGCGCAGCAGGTACGTATCAGGTTGCTCTTCGCGTTACCACCAATCAGGCAGCGTGCTCTGATATAGTAGTCATCCCCGTAATAGTTGATCCATTACCCATTGCCGCATTTACACCCGATGTAACATCGGGGTGTAGTGTGCTAACGGTTACATTTAATAATACCGGTGCTGCTATTCAACCCACTGCTATTAGTAGCTATGTGTGGGAAGCAGATGAACTAACCGGGCTCGGATTTCAATCAATTGGAACACAGCTACCAGCTGATCCTGCCTTCTCGCCATTTTTTGTTCATGATTTCGAGAATATTGGGTTGGTAAATAAAATTTTTGAAGTGCGACTGAGGGTTGTTACGCTAGGCGGTTGTACAACCACTTCACCATCTCAAACTATAACTGTTTTTCCTGGCACGCGTTCGGGTTTCATTTCCACCAACTACTCACCATTCAACGATAACTGTTCGCCACAAACCATCAACTTTTCAGTTGATTTGGAAACACAATCCTTAAACCCTTCAGAATACAGGTGGCAAATAAGTGATAATACTGGGTTGATAGATGATCTGAGCACTGGAATAACTCCGGCCTTTAGTTACATGTTTGTAAATAATACGCAAGCGATCAGGAATTTTTCAGTTCGGTTGTTAACAACATTAAGTACCGGTTGCTTTGGCGATTCAATCCGAATAATTCGCATCAGTCCCGTGCCATTATCACTATTTGCAATTGACACGGTAGCTTTTGATTGTAACGTAATGACAGTGCGATTGGAAGCCGCACAGAAAGGACTTACCAGTTACCATTGGGTAATTCGTGAAAACGGGATTCCCGTAACAGATCAAACTTCAACAACCGATTTTATCGTTCATACATTTAATCGCCCACCGGCTTCATCGGCTGCCCTTGCTGTTGATTTTACACTCGATACCCAAAACTTTGCAAACTGTTCAAGTACCGCTACCACTCAATCCTTAACGGTACCAGGTCGTGATAATATCAATGCGGGATTTAGTGCAGCGCCTATCAGTCAATCATTACCTAACTCAACGGTTACAATCACCAACACAACGAATGCCGGACCGTGGACTTACTTGTGGGATTTTGGTGATGGTACTACATCTACCAATGCAAATGTGGCCGCCCATACGTATGCTACTTATGGTGTTTATACTATTCGGTTAATCGTTACCAATAATGTATGCGTGGAAACACAGGCGCAGCAGGTTGAGATTCTGGCAATACCACCGTTGGTTGATTTTTCATACAATCCACCGGAAGGCTGCAGACCACTAACTGTAACATTTACAAATCTTTCACAATTTGCCGATCCTAATTCTTATCGTTGGGATTTTGGTGATGGTGCAACTTCCACTGTTGCCAATCCAACACACACTTATTTTCAACCAGGGGTTTATTCAGTAACATTATCAGCAACCAACATAACCGGGCAAACCGTTACCGCAAGCAAAGCCGGTATTATTGAAGTATTTCCATTACCTCGTGCAGACTTTGAGATAAAGCCTCTATTGGTTTATATACCGGGCGGAGTTATGTACACCGACAATCGTAGTTTTGATGCAAATACTTACCTGTGGGATTTTGGTGATGGCACCACATCAACAGCTTTTGAACCTGAGCACAAGTATCAGGATGAAGGAGTTTATGATATTACGTTAACGGCCTATAACCAATTCAATTGTTCCGATGCGACCGTGCGTAAAAATGCGGTGCGGGTATTAAAGGGTGGCCAGGTACTTATTCCAAATGCGTTTTCACCTAACCTTTCTGCCACCGATGGTGGAGGCGGATTAAGTGATGGTATTAACGATATTTTCTTGCCGGTAATGCGCGGAGTAGTTGAATTTGAAATGCTGATTTTTAATCGCTGGGGCGAACTGTTATTTGAAAGCCGCAACCCCGAACGCGGGTGGGATGGAACCTATCAAGGCAAACTATGCCAGCAAGATGTTTATATCTATAAAGTAGCGGCTTCTTTTGATACGGGCGAACGAGTGGTGCGCGTGGGCGATGTTAACCTGATACGATGAGAAAGATTTATTTTATACTGATATTTTGTTCACTAAAACTGGTAGCACAAGATCCGCAGTTCTCGCAATATTATGCAGCACCTCTTTATCTGAATCCAGCGTTTACAGGAACATCCGAAGATCACCGGTTTATCGCTAATTACCGGAACCAATGGCCCAACGCAGCACGTGGGTTTGTAACCTATGCATTTTCATACGATGTAAATTTAAATCATTATAACAGCGGTATCGGGTTCCTCGCTACAGTAGATCAGGCAGGCACTGCAGGGATGCGCTCATCGCAATTAAATTTTTTGTATTCGTATAAATGGAATGTTTCCAGCAAGTGGGTAATCGCTGCCGGGTTAAATTTTGGTTATGCATCGCGATCAATCGATTTGAACAGGTTAATTTTTGGCGATCAACTTCAGTTTGATTCGGATGGTAATGTACCTACCGATGATCCGGCTTTGTTTAATCTGGGTAACACTCACTACTTCGATTTTAATTCAGGCGTGCTTGCGTACAACAAAAACTTCTGGTTTGGTTTTGCGGCCAGTCATTTGAATAAGCCCAATCGATCTTTATTAGATCAGGAAGCAGCCGTACCTGTAAAAACAAGTTTTCATGGAGGTGTACGTATTCCGTTGTACGGGGGCCCTTTTAAGAAAGAACACATTTCTGTACTGGCACCTTCATTTGTGTATAAGCGGCAGGGTTACTTTGATCAGCTTGACTTGGGAATTCACTTTTTATACGATCCCATTATGATGGGCGTATGGTATCGCGGTATTCCATTGCAGCAAAATGTAAAGGATAATATTAGTCAGGATGCGATGGTGATTATACTGGGCTTTCAATTTGAAAAGATTGAAGTGGGCTACAGTTATGATCTCACAGTCTCGGAGCTGGGGCCTATATCAGGCGGAGCTCATGAGATTGCAATCAAGTATAAATTGGCTATGGCTGCACAGGTAAAAACAAAACGCAAGGATAAGTTTATTCCGTGCCCTACTTTTATCAAAAAGTAGCGCGGCTAAAATTGCTCGTATTCTATTACCTTTGACCTCCTTTAGCGAGGTTCATGAATTTTAAAGAACATCTTCTGGGTGATTCCATATTCAACGAGGTAGCTCATGCTGCTCAGGAATTGAATATGCCCGCTTTTGTGGTAGGTGGGTACGTGCGCGATTTGATTTTAAATCGCCCCAATAAAGATATTGACTTTGTTTGTTTGGGTAATGGAATTGAATTAGCCCAGGCAGTTGGTGTTCGGCTTGGTAATTTACCAGTTACGATCTTCAAGAACTTTGGAACCGCCATGATCAAATGGCACGATCGGGAATTGGAATTTGTGGGTGCGCGAAAAGAATCGTACCGTAAGGAATCGCGCAAGCCAATAGTTGAGAATGGATCGTTGGAAGAAGACCAACAGCGCAGAGATTTTACAATCAACGCGATGGCCATTAGTTTAAGTGCGGAAAATTTTGGTGACTTGATTGATCCATTTGGCGGGTTGAAACATCTGGAAGAAAAGATTATCAAAACGCCATTGAATGCCGACATTACATTTTCAGATGATCCACTGCGCATGATGCGGGCCGTGCGGTTTGCATCGCAACTTTCGTTTGATATTGAAGCAGATACATACGATGCGATTGTAAAAAATGTAGATAGGTTGGGTATTGTTTCAATGGAACGCATTACCACCGAACTGAATAAAATTATAGAATCGAAGCTGCCATCATATGGCTTTAAATTACTTTTTCACAGCGGCCTGCTGAAGAAAATTTTTCCTGAAATGGTTGCCTTACACGGAGTAGAGTATCAGGATAATAAAGCGCATAAAGATAATTTCTTCCACACCCTGCAGGTTTTGGATAATGTAGCTAAAGGTTCGGACGATTTGTGGTTACGCTGGGCCGCAATCTTACATGATATAGCAAAGCCGGCAACCAAACGCTTCGATAAGGTAGTTGGCTGGACTTTTCACGGCCATGAAGATAAAGGAGCACGCATGGTGCCAGGCATCTTTCGCAGGTTAAAGTTGCCCATGAATGAAAAGATGGTATTTGTGCAAAAACTGGTACGGTTACACCTGCGGCCCATTGCATTGGTAAAAGAAGTGAGCGACTCGGCTATACGCAGGTTGTTATTTGAAGCAGGTGAAGATGCGGATGCGTTAATGACACTTTGCCGGGCCGACATTACCTCCAAGAATAGTGATAAGGTTGCGCGGTATCTGAAGAATTTTGAAGCAGTGCAGCAGAAGATGACGGACCTGGAGGCACGCGATCACATCCGCCAGTTTCAACCGCCAGTTTCAGGTGATGAGATTATCAAACTATTTAATATTCCGCCTGGCCCGATAATTGGTGAAATAAAGGAGGCTATCAAAGAGGCCATTCTGGAGGGTACTATCCGAAACTCGCGCGATGAGGCCTACGGATTGATGTTGAAACTGGCCGCTGAACGCGGTTTGTATATAAAAGAAGAATCAAAGAATTAAATTACCACCCGATTAATTTAATAACCAGATGAAAAAGTTCGTATTCCTGCTCCTGTTAACCGTTTCTATCAACACCCTCGGGCAAAAGCAGCCTGCAAAAACGGAGCAGCCCAAAACCCAACCACAAACACAAACTCAAGCACAAACTCAAGCGCAGCCTCAAACCCAGCAAACCGGGATGAGTGCACTAACCGAACATTTCTATAAGAAATATGTAACTGCTGTGAAGTGGAATGACTTTGAAGTGGCGAAAAGTGCCTTGTATGATTTGATTATCGAAAACCCACAAAACGATTCTTTAATTCTTAGCTTGGCTTATCATTACTACGAAAACCAGCAACATGTTCCGGCTGTTCTGGTATCGCAACAATTGCTAACACGCAACCCCAAGAATGCTGCAGCATTAGAGATTGCTGCTATTGGTTATGAGGCTATGGGCGTAAATGACAGAGCCTTACAAAGCTACGAAAGCCTTTACCTGTTAAGTAACAATATGAACATATTGTATAAAATGGCTTTTTTACAATATGAACTAAAGCGCTACAACGAGGCAATTACCTCTATTGATATTCTACTTGCCAATAAGGAGGCCCAGGCCGCCAAAGTGGTATATAATGATGTGGAAAATAAACCCAAGGAATATCCCATGACGGTTGCCTTGCTTAATCTGAAAGGCCTTGCGGTTCTGGATCAGTTAGGTGATAAAGCAGCAGCCAAAAAATTGTTTGATCAGGCCCTGGCTGCATCCCCCGACTTTGTACTGGCTAAGCAGAATTTAAATAAAGTAAAGTAGGGGATGCAACCTTCCTGGTTGTGGTTGGGTCATTAGCACCAGTACTGTTTAATTGGAGGCTCAGGCCATACATATACATCATGAATTGATAGACCGGTGCCGACAGGGCGACCGGGAGGCATTCTACCGGCTGTATAAACTCTATAGTCGCAGTATGTATAATGTGGGCTATCGGATAGTTAATAACCCGGATGAGGCTGAAGATGTGCTGCAGGAAGCATTTATAAGTGCGTTTCGCAACCTGCAACACTACCGGGGCGATTCTACGTTCGGGGCCTGGTTAAAGCGGATTGTTATAAACAAGGCAATCAATTACCTGCATAAACGAAAGGCAGAACGAATGCCCGATGACGACCGGTGGGATGTTGCTGAACCGGAGCCAGAAAATATTATTGAAAGTTTTCCGTTTTCGGTTGAGCAGGTGCGAAGTGCAATCGAAAAACTGCCCGATGGTTATCGGGCGGTACTTTCATTGTATCTTTTGGAAGGCTATGATCATGCTGAGATTGGTGAGATAATGGGTATAACCGAATCTACCTCCAAATCTCAGTTTAACAGGGCAAAAAAGAAATTAAGAGACCTTTTGGAGGAGGGAAAAACATGAATAACTCTTTAAAGGATTTTATTGATAACAATCGTGAAGCTTTTGATTACCGTGTTCCAACTGATAAGGTTTGGAACCAGATTGAATCGAAATTGCCGCAAACTTCCGTGTGGAACGATATTAGAATTTGGCGTGTTGCGGCAATTGTTTTGTTCGGAATTTCCGGTTTACTATTCTTTACCAACAAACCAGTTTTAAAACAAAACCAGCAGCAGGCTCAGTTGCAGGGCGAATTTTCCAACCTTGAAAAATTCTATACCGATCAGATAGCAGAAAAAGTAGAATGGATAAGCGATACCCGCGATACATTTGCGGATGATCAGTTTGCGCAGGATTTTAAAAAACTGGATGCTATGTACCAGGTGCTGCGCGAGCAAATGAAAATAAACCCCACGGAGCAGGTTAAGGATGCGTTGGTTTTAAACATGCTGGTGCGGATTGATCTGCTTAACCAGCAGATTCAGAAACTTGAAGAATCCAAGCGTGCCGACCGGGCCAATAAAGAAACGGATATCTAAAATCTTCCTCACGCTTCAACTCTCTTCGCCTTAGCTCGTGTCCTCGCGAGCCATTAACCAAAGCGATTCATGAAACTAGTAGGTGTTTCGTGGGGGTTCGAAACATGGCTGTTGCAGAGAAGGAAAAGGTTAGAAGTATTCGGTGAGCTAAAAATCTTCTTCGCTCTTCAACTCAAACTTGTCCTTATTGCTATCCAGCAGGTTGTTGTCTTCGCACTTTAATACCCGTGCCGGAAAGCGTTTTATTAAACCATAACTGTGCGTGGCCATCAGGATAGCAGTTCCGCTTTTATTTATCTGCTGAAAAATTTTCAGGATTCCCAACGATACTTCCGGGTCTAAGTTTCCTGTGGGTTCATCGGCAATTAAAATTAAGGGTTCGTTAATCAGCGCGCGCGCAATTACTACGCGTTGCTGTTCACCACCCGAAAGTTGATGTGGCATTTTTTTTTCTACTGAGCCTAAACCTACTTGCATTAGCACTTCGGCTAACCGGTTTTTCATGCGCGCATTATCTTTCCAGCCGGTAGCTTTCATAACAAAGTTCAGGTTTTCGCCTACGGTACGATCGGGAAATAATTGAAAATCCTGAAAGATGATACCCACTTTACGTCTCAGCATGGGCACTTGACTGGCTTTAATATCGCGAATGTTAAAACCGGCCACACTAATATCGCCCAGGCGAAGGGGTAAATCGGCATACAAGGTTTTTAACAGTGAACTTTTGCCTGAACCGGTTCGACCAATCAAAAATACAAACTCACTCTTGTCGATTTCAAAGCTGATTTCGTTGAGCACAGTATTGTGCTCCTGAAAAATACTGGCTTCTTTAACACGTACAACTGGGTCAGTTGAAAACATAGCTCATTTTAAAATTTCGAGTTCAAGATTTAGAACGGAACTGTGTCCAATTTTAAATCCGGAATCTTAAATCCTTAAGCGTTGGCTTTTTTATGATCAGCTAAAAACTTAGCCAATCCAGAATCTGTTAAGGGGTGATTGAGCAGGCCCGAAATTACATTTAACGGACACGTAACTACATCAGCACCAATTTCAGCGCACTTTATCAAGTGCATGGAGTGGCGTACGCTGGCAGCCAGTATTTCGGTGTCGAAACCGTAGTTATCATAAATCAAGCGCACCTGCGCAATAAACTCCAATCCATCTTGCGCGATGTCATCCAACCGGCCAATGAAAGGTGAGAGGTAGCTTGCGCCAGCTTTAGCAGCCAGTATGGCCTGGCCTGGTGAAAAAACAAGCGTACAGTTGGTGCGAATGCCTTCGCTCGAAAATTTCTTAATGGCTTTAATGCCATCTTTTATCATCGGTACTTTTACAACAATCTTATCGTCAATTTTCGCCAGTTCTTTACCTTCTTTAATGATGCCATCAAAATCGGTGGCAATTACTTCAGCGCTCACATTGTTATCAACAATGTTGCAGATGGCTTTGTAGTGAGCCATTACTTTTTCTTTACCAGCTATACCTTCTTTAGCCATTAACGAAGGGTTGGTGGTTACACCATCTAACACACCCAAATCGTAGGCTTCTTTAATTTCATTCAGGTTTGCAGTGTCGATGAAGAATTTCATAACTTTATAACTTTATAGATTTCGTCAAGTTTAATACTAATTTCGGTTTCAATTTCGGTTGGATCCAATAATTTGATGAGTTCGTGAAAATTCCCTTTTCTCATTTGTACAGGCTGATTGATTCTTCTAAAAAACTCTTCAAAAACTCTTTCAGCCCAATCACTCATTTTTTCTACTCTCCAGAAATTATCATTAAGATTAGAGAGATAAAGCGGTGGATAAATATCTTTAATAACCTGCTCCATAACGTTTTTGTAACTCTGGGTAAAAAGATCTACCTGCTGTTTTTCTGCCCACTTAATAAACACTGGGGGTTTACAAAAGTAATTTTCAATTTCGCGAAACTCCCATTGTAAAATCTTTAAAGGTGCGTTAGGATCAATGAGTTTGTCAATCTTATCAAATAATGCTATTCCTACCAGGTTGGGTTCAACAAGTTTCAAAGATTTAAATCTGCTATACGCCTCTGATGGGACATTACCTTCTATTGGATCAATAAAAGCTTCTTCCAAAGCAATCTTAGCAGGATGATTAAGTTTTTCAGCGAATGCAATTAAATTTCTCTCATCTGTGCTTCCTTCCAAATATAAACAGTGCTTTTTAAGCTTTGCTAGATAGTATTTATGCCAACCGACATCAGTCAATGCCTTTTTAGCTTCTTTTTTTATTTGAGGCCCATTAAGTTCAATGATTTTTTGATCTATTACGGCTATTAACTGATCTGATCCTGCTGCCTCATCTAAAACAACCTCTGAGTGCGATGCAATAATTAACTGACTCCCCAGCTTACGGGTAATGGAAGTAATAAGATTATAAATCTCCTTCTGCCTCAGAACCTCCAAATGAGCATCTGGCTCATCCATTAATATTACTTTGCCAGGATTCGAATATAGAAAACATAACAACAATAGGGTTTGTTGAAATCCTCTCCCAGCGCTTGATAAATCGTACTCGTTTTCTCCTTCTTGGTAAGTCATTTGAAGCAAACCATTCTCTGAATTGTATTCAGGTTCATTAATTAGAATTCCAAATCTGGATTTGAGGATAGTCTGAATTTCGAGCCAGCTTTTCTCAATAACTTCTTGTTTTTTCTGATCAAGCGATCGTTCAGGATGTAAAAGTTGGTAGCATATATTTCTGATTACATCTGCTGTTTTTCCTTCACCGATTTTTCTATCAATTGAACCGGGTGTAAGCCTGTCCTCATTTGAGGATAAGCCCGACATGGGTTGTAAATACGATACTTTTAAACTAAACGCACCTTTATCAATGGAGTAGCGTTCATTTCCTTCGTTATCAATGCGAAGTGCTCTGCAATAGAAGGATTCTTCATTAGCATAGTCGAATTCTAAATTTGCTGACCACTTTTCATTGTTTACATAACCATCCGCCTGAATTTCTATCCGGATGTTATTTGTCTTTTGAGTCCCATTATTACGCTCAATGGATCGTACGTTTTTATTTAACCATAATAATTTTGCACTAGGAATAGGAATGGAAATCAGATCTTTCCTGTTTATAGAGACTCCCGTCCTTATTGTTCCCGTTTTCTTTTCTGATGCTATTTTTTTTAATCCGGCATCTAAAAGAGTAATTGCTTGGAGGAGTGATGTTTTGCCCGAATTGTTAGGCCCAATCAAAACCAAGGGAGATCGTAGATCGAACTCTATTTTTTCCAGCTTCTTGAAATTCTTTACTACAAGTCTGGTAATTAGCATTGTAAAAGATAAAGGAATCTAAATGGTGCAAAAATGTCAAGGTAAAAGTGGCAAACCGAACATCGCACCGCTACAACCGCCTACCCTTGCTGCCTTCCGGCCCTGGGGGAGTTCAGCAGGAGCTGGTCGTGCCGATTTGCCGCTGCAAAACTAATAAAATACCTGAATTGCCATCGTATAATTTACGTGCGGAGGTTTATTAACCGACTTTTAATCTAAAATGGCAACAAGTGTATAAAAGCCAAGATATAGCACCGGCTTTGCCAATTGATTAATGTCAATTGGCAATTGACTACTCAATCAATCCCGAAAGGTAAAGATTGAATTCCATTGGATTTACTTCTACAAAACCATCTAACTTCAGGTCTTCAAAAATCTCAGCATCAAATTCAAGAGTACGCATTTCAGTACCTTGTTTACCTACCCATATTTCGGTTCCCTTAAACTGAATAGGATTAACCCTTAAAAGAATTTTACCATCCGGCATTTCTTTTTTAAAGTATTGATGTACAATATTGTTCTCTTTAGCCATCGAAGTAAAAATATGTTAATTCCCGAACGTGTTGAAACGCCACGCCTTATTTTAACACGGCTTCAGCTTACCGATGCGGAAGAAATTTTCTATACCTACGCCAGTAAGCCTGAAAGTACCCGCTATGTTAGCTGGCCAACCCATACCACACTGAAAGATACCCGTATGTTTTTACTATATGCCCGAAAGGCATGGTCGCAAGGTCTTGATTATTCATTTGCAGTTCGACTAAAAGGTTCTAACAGATTGGTTGGTGCGTGCGGTTTTCTAAACGATGCCGGTAAAGTGCAAGTGGGTTATGTGTATGGCCCACTGCATTGGGGTAAGGGCTATGCAACGGAGGCTGCGAATGCTGTTGTTCAATTGTTGCTAACCTTACCGGTACATAAAATTGGTTCGTTTGTAGATGTTGACAACAAAGCCTCTATCCGGGTGTTAGAGAAATGTGGCTTTCGGGTGGAAGCAGTTGTTAAAGACTGGTGGCGTTTTCCTAATCAGAACAATCGGTTGAAAGATTGCGTGCTCTTTGACTTTCCGGTTAGTCCAAAACCAACACCTGATTGATTTCTGGTAAGTTAATCTGTTTCAAAAGTTCTCCTTCCAGTAGGTTCGCCCAGGTTTGCAGGTACAAAATTACATCTTGCTTCACGTTGTGTTTCGGCTTTTGCCGATTGGCAGGCATCCGTTTCAAAATTTCCGGGTCGGACAAACGCTCCAGGTTTTGAAGATTTTCGCGCGTAAATCCGGTCTGTAAAAGTTCAGTTATCAGTTCATCCATAGGCAAACCACTGGTAGGGCAGTAGTCATTCAGTTGTTCCGACCAATCGCCAGGCTTGAGCATAGCCCGTGCATGAATTTCTGCTTTTGTAAACATGGTAATTTCCTGAGCCAGAAACCCACAATTACATAGACCCATATGGCCCCATTGGTAATCGTTACTTTTTTCTAACCGTGCGGCCGCCCTGCGCAGGGTTTCTATCATAACCGGGTTTGTAATCATAAACCAATAAGTTAATCTATCGTAAATTTAACAGGAACTTTGGCTAATTGTTTACGTTTTAGATTGGGAATGAAACTGTTTAAAAAAATTTATTCTTACACAAACTGGACGTTCACAACCCAGGTGGACTTTATGAAAGTACATATCTTTTACGAACTGCCTACCATACAAAAATGATTTTCTTTAAAGAGGCTATATTTCGCCCCGCGTTGCTTACATGGAATTAGAGATTGCCAAAAGTGAATTTCAACGTACCCTCATCATGCTGGGAGCGTTTGTAGTCGGGTTAATCTTTGTAATTGCTAACTACTTTATTTTAGACCGAACCATTGTAGCATACTATGGTGGTGCCTCCAATTACTTTACAACGGTTGCCTGGGTAATTGTAATGATTGCTTATGAACTTGTTATTCTCTTTCTGATTGCCCGGATGGTGCGTAAGCGCATGCGGTTGAGTTACACATTTAAAGTTGTTCATTCTTTTATTGAAGTTACATTTCCGGGAGCGGTGCTCTTCTACATGGTTGATGTACAGGGAATGTTAAGTTTTGTGGATTCAGCCGTGGTGTTTTTATATGCCCTTTTCATCATTCTCTCTGTATTGCATCTCGATTTTAAAATAAATGTACTGGTAGGGTTATTGGCGGCATTGCAGTATGCCGGTATTGTGTATTACGGGTTTCATTTTGCCGATGTAAAAGATAGTTATCGGGTGACAGTACCTGAAAACAGTTTGTACCTGCGTTCGATGGTTATGTTAATCTGCGCGGCTGCGGCAGGTTTTGTATCGGAGGAGGTAAAACGAAGGATAAAAAAAGCATTTGATTGGCAGCAACAAAAGCAAGACATGCAGGAGTTATTGGGGCAGCAGGTCTCGCACGAGGTAGCAGAGGCATTGGTGGCCGATAGAACATCTTCACGGAAGCAGGAGGCTACCGTGCTGGCTCTTGATCTGCGGGATTTTACGCGTTTTGCTGAGTATCGGACTCCCGATGAGATTCATGAATTTCAAAATAAAATTTTTGGCCCCATACTCGATGTTATTCACATGCACCAGGGAATTGTAAATCAGATTATGGGCGATGGTTTGATGGCAACATTCGGAACACCTAACTCAAATCCACTGCATGCCGACATGGCCTTTCAGGCTGCACTTTCTATTCTGCATAAAGTAAAAGAACTATGCGCCAGCGGTATTATACCCGAAACCCGCGTGGGTATTGGATTACATTCGGGGTTAGTGATTACCGGCAACATTGGTAGTAAAGCCCGTAAACAGTATTCCATAAGTGGCAGTGCAGTTATTATCGCCTTTCGGGTTGAGCAGCTAACGAAGGAACTGGACAGTGAGTTGCTAATTACGGAGGAGGTGAAAAATAGGATTTTAGTTGGTAAAGCAACACTTACCTCGCTGGGCGCTAAACCATTAAAAGGTTTTGGTACCAGCATGAGTATCTATCGTGTTGACGTTTAAGAAAACAATTGGTGCAGGGGGTAGTAAAACATAAGCATAGCTACTATAAACGCCAGTATGGAAGTAACAAACCCAAACATAAAAACACTATAGGCAATTCGCAGTAGTTTGTATTTACGAGCCAACACTTTTCCGTTGAAGTACAAATCTTTCATCAAACTACTGTACAGGTAATCTGAATCTTTCATCATCTCGCGCATACCCCACTCGTAGTTGGAAAGCTCCATACCGTGAAAGTTGCCAAAAAACAGCAAGTTGGTTCTTTTCTCTTTAATGTCTTCCTGCGTGAATTTGCCCGATGATACGTTTGGTCGGGTAGCCAGAATGGCAAACACAATGGTGGTAAGGCAAGTAACTACTAAGAGTAGTGTTGGTATTAAAAGAGCCGGAAACTCTTCCAGCTTTCTGAAAAGAACGGTTACAATTACCGATAGAATAATAGAGTTGATGGAGATCATGATGTTAGATTTCGTATCGGCCATACCACTAAGAGTAGTATGGTTTTCAGATGCAATACGAAACATTGTTTCAATACCGCGGTCGGGGTTTGATTTTTTATTGAGTTTAGTGTGAAGTTTATTGAGATCATTCTCCAGTTCCTTTACATAATCGGTATCTTGTTCAGGCTTCAGTTTCTTTTTAAGTTTTTTAATATTCTTTTTCTTGCGGTCTTCTAATACAGTTCGGCCATAGGGTGTAAAGTAGGTGTGTGTTTTTAAAAATTGTATATTAAACCGAAGCCATTCTTCTTCCGTAAACTTTATGTCTTTTACGGTCTCCATTTCCTGTCGCAACAGATTGCTAAACTTTTCGCATTGATCGGTAGAGAGGTGATACAAGTCTGCATCGCAAAGTACTTTGTCAACCAGATTTACCGGCCGCTGCGGCATCTTGGTAGCGGCAATAGCATCGCGCACGGCCTTAATCTTTTCTTCTGTGGCACCCCAAACGGTTAGCAGTTCTCCCGCCTTTTCGGCAGAGACTTTTTCATGCTGAAGAAAGTCGGTACTATACCCGGTATCGTGAAACCAGGCTGCAATTTGTACTGTTTCCATTTCATCCTCTGTTAAACTACTATGGCGACCAATCTCTTCTGCAGCTTTCACAACCTCGGCTGTATGATTAGCTGAGTGGTAACAAAACCCTTCAGGCAGGTTTTTAAAAATACCCTCTGCGTATTCTCTGGATTTTCGGATTAGAGCTGTTCCCATAACAAGTAGGAAAATTTAAATCTATTAAAATTTAATCTACCACTGAAACGTCTAAAAAAGAAAAGTAGTTTATGAAGTGTCTATTCTATATTTGTTTATGAAGCGTTTTTACCTGCTGTTGTTGTTTACAATGCCTGGCTTCTGGCTAATTGGCCAGCCTCAAAAATCGTTCGAAATATTTTTAATTGGCGATGCGGGGCTGACATCATCGGCAAATGCTTCTTATAAACAGGTGCTGAACGAGCAGTTGGCTTCGGGCACAGTTCCTGCTACCATTATTTTTTTGGGCGATAATATTTATCCGAAAGGTATGCATTTACCGGACGAACCCTTACGCCCAGCCGATGAGGCTGTAATGCTTGCACAACTTCAATTAATTAAGCAACATACCGGATCGGTTTATTTTATACCCGGCAACCACGATTGGAAGCAAGGTAAACCGGATGGTTGGAAATACATTTTACAACAAGCAGCCTGGGTAGATTCTTTACATAACCCACGCATAAAGTTTCTGCCACAAGGTGGTTGCCCCGGGCCAGAAGAAATTTCGCTTACCGATCAACTCACCTTGGTACTCATAGACTCGCAATGGTTTTTGCATCCCTGGCAAAAACCCCAAGGGGAGAATAGTGCGTGCGAAGCCAAAACTGCCGAAGCTTTTTTTATACAATTGGAGGATGTGCTTCATCGAAACAGAAATAAACGCGTAATCATAGCTGCCCATCATCCGGTATTTACCTATAGCGAGCATGGTGGCGTAAGCACAGTTAAAAATCACCTGTTCCCGTTAACAAATGTAAATAAAAACTTATACCTGCCGCTTCCTGGGGTAGGGTCTGTTTATCCCCTATATCGAAAGGTATTTGGTAATATTCAAGATGTGGCACATCCACAGTATAAACAGTTTGCACGGCTGATGCGCCAAGTGCTGGAGAAATATCCGGGCACGCTTTACGCCAGTGGCCACGATCATGCACTTCAATATATTCAGAAAGATAGTATTCATTTCATCGTTAGCGGATCAGGGAGCAAAACTACACCCGTAAAAAAGAAAGGCTATGCCCGGTATGTAGCAGCAGAAAATGGCTTTGTGAAGGTTACGTTTTATGCGGATGGTTCGAGCGATGTTATTTATTATACCGATGCTGGTGAACAATTTAAGACACGTGGAGGTAAAGTAGCGGTTGTAGAAGAACCTCCGGTAACACAAAACCAAGCCGCCAGTGTAAGGAGTTTGGGTAGCATGCAATATACCGTTGGGAAAAACCACGAGCGGTTACTGGGTAAAAACTACCGGGCAGAATGGGCTACCGAAATAGATGTGCCCGTGCTTGACTTAACGAAAGAACACGGTGGCCTGCGGATACTGCAGTTAGGAGGTGGCATGCAAACTTTGTCGCTACGGTTAGCCGACTCCGCAGGGCGCGAATACACCTTACGTTCAATTGAAAAATATCCTGAGAAGGCAGTACCCGAAATTTTAAGGAAAACATTCGCCCTGGATTTAGTGCAAGATCAGATTTCGGCTGCACATCCGTATGGGGCACTAATCGTTCCGCCATTGGCCAAAGCTGCCGGTATCTATCACACAAATCCAAAATTAGTTTACCTGCCCGATGCTGCATACCTGGGCGATTACAGAAGCAAGTTTGCTAACCATTTAATGCTGTACGAAGAACGCCCTGCTGGCAGTGCAAATACTATTAATTCATTCGGTAACGCAAAAAAAATTATAAGTACCGATAAGGTGCTTGCTAAACTGCTGGAAGACAATGATAATATTGTTGATCAGGCTTTTGTGCTGCGCAACCGCATCTTTGATTTATGGATAGGCGATTGGGACAGGCACGATGATCAATGGCGGTGGGCAGAGTTTGAAGAGAAGAAAACAAGAATTTATCGTCCGATACCACGCGATCGTGATCAAGCGTTCTTTGTAAATGAAGGGCTTATTCCTAAGATTTGGAGCCGAAAGTGGGCGATGCCTAAGTTTCAGGGTTTTGATGATGAACTGAACTGGCCGCCCGGTTTTATGTACAATGCCCGCTATTTCGACAGAAGTTTTCTTACTGCATTACCAAAAGAAGTGTGGGTACAAACAGCCGAAGACCTGACCAGCCGGTTAACGGATGAAGTGATTGAAGCCTCCATAAACGAATGGCCTGCAGAAATTGCAGCCTTACATGGCCAGGAGATTATCAGAAAATTGAAATCGCGCAGAGCCCGGTTAGTACAATATGCATTACAACATTATTTATTTCTGGCAAAAGAAGTAGATGTGGTTGGCACCGATAAAAACGAGCGAATTGAGATAAATCGTTTTCCCAATGACAATGTACAAGTGGATATGTATAAGCTTAACAAGCTGAAAGAAAAGTCTGCGTTGCTCTATTCGCGGTTATTTATAGCTGAAGAAACCAGCGAGATACGCATTTATGGTTTAGGAGGAAATGATGAGGTTATAATTGCTGGTAGTGCAAGCAAAGGCATGAAAGTGCGCGTGATTGGAGGGGATGGAAATGATACAGTAGATAATCAAACGAATACCCGTGCCGGCAATTTGTTGTACGATACACCTACTGGTATTATGGCCTCAGGCAAATGGAAGAATAAAACATCTGTTATGCCGGAAGTAAATGAATATAACCGGAGAGCTTTTCAATACAATCGCGTTGCTCCTTTGTTGTATGGAAATTTTAATATTGATGATGGTTTATTTTTTGGCGGTGGGTTTCTGGCAACACATTATGGATTCAGGAAAAATCCCTACAAAACACAGCATTTGTTTTTGGGCAGCTATGCCATCAACACCGGCTCGTATAATTTTAAATACGATGGCCGCTTTACCGAAGTAGTGGGTAAATGGAACCTGGAGTTGGATGTGGACATAAAGGCACCCAACTTTGTTAATAATTTTTTTGGTTTGGGAAATGAAACTGTTTTCGACAAAACAATTGATGACTTGCCCGGCTCAGAGTTAGATCATGCTATAGAGTATTATCGATTGCGTTTTCGCGAATACCTGGCCGAGGTTAGGATAGCACATAAACTTGGAGCCTGGGGTTTTGTAAAAGGAGGTGCTGTTTACCAGCATGTGCAGGTTGAAGAGCCTACTGATCCCGAAGATGGCCCTAGATTTATTCAGGAATATGAACAACAAACCAGTGAGCGCATAATTGATGTAAAACAAGATTATGCTGGAGCAACTTTTAGCTGGGGTTTTGACCGAAGAGATAATCCCCGGTTAACAACGCGAGGTGTATTTTTTCAGCAAAACAATAAGGTGATGACCGGACTGGGCAATTCAAACGGAACATTTAGCGCAGTTAATGCCTCCATGGCATTATACCAATCCTTTCGCATTCCGGCAGTAGTAACCTATGCTGTGCGGGTGGGTGGTGGAATTAATACCGGCAACTATCAGTTTTATCAGGCGCAGATTCTGGATGGCAAAACAGAATTAAGAGGCTACCGCAAAACTCGCTTTTATGGCGATAAAGAATTATTCGTGAACAATGAAGTGCGATTTCGATTGGGAAGCTTTAAGTCTTACCTGTTTCCGGCATCGTATGGAGTGCTTGGGTTTTACGACCTGGGTCGTGTATGGTATAAAGATGCTTCCGGCAAGGATCCATCGGCACTTAATGGGCAGTCAGTCCGTTGGCATCAGGGTGTAGGCGGTGGAGTTTGGTTCACGCCCTTTAACCTTACGGCTCTTTCAGTAGAAGTAGGTCGCTCCCGCGAGACAGTTATGGCGTATGTCCGATTGGGCTTTCTGTTTTGATACACTAAAAAATTTGTATTTAGTGAAGAGTTTACTATAATTGCCGCTCTAAATAACTAATCTTAATGGGAAGAGGAGATAAAAAATCACGAAAAGGTAAACGTACCATTGGCTCGTTTGGTGTTACGCGTAACCGTAAAAAAATTAAAGCTCGTTTAAAACGAGTTGCTTCTAAAAAAACAACAGTCGCTACTGCCGAAGCAAAGCCTAAGAAACCAAGTCGTAAAAAAGCAGAATAAGAAATGATTAAATTGATACATGCTGCATGGTGGTGGCACAAGTCGAAATTCGATTGGTGAGCAGCCCTGCTATGTAATAAAAATATGCCGAAGGCCCGCTGTTCACAGTGGGCCTTCTTATTTACTAAATGCTTAATAATGAGATTTAAAACTTTTACCCGGCAGCTACTGGCCGATACCATCACACCGGTAAACATTTACCTGAAACTGCGCGATGTTTTTGCAGCCAGTGTATTGTTGGAAAGCTCTGACTATCACGGTAACGAAAACAGTTTGTCTTTTATCTGTTGCGAACCCATTGCCACGTTTAAAGCAGCCAACGGAACGGCAGAGATTACCATGCTGGATGCAACAACCCGCCAAGTGGGGCTTGAGGGTAAGCAGTTGATCTCAGTATTTGAAGCGTTTAAGAATTCTTTTCAGGTAGAAAAAGTAACGCGTTATCCACATGCCGGGTTGTTTGGCTATATAGCTTATAATGCGGTGCAATACTTTGAAGATGTAAAGCTGCAATCAGCCGGGCCACAGATTCCGGATATGATGTATTCACTTTACCGATACGTTATTGTGGTTGATCATTTTCATAATGAAATGACTTTATTTGAACATCAACCGGAATCAAATCAAAATGAAAGCACCCTTCCACGGCTGGAACAATTAATCAACAATAACCGGGTAACTACATTTCGGTTCACCCGCACGCACGAAGAGCAATCGAACTATACAGACGATCAATTTCTTGAAATAATAAACCAGGGAAAACAACATTGTTTTCGGGGCGATGTATTTCAGATTGTACTTTCGCGCAGGTTTGTTACCGGCTTTAAGGGCGATGAGTTTAATGTCTATCGGGCATTACGTTCCATCAATCCATCACCTTATTTATTCTATTTCGATTACGGAAATTTTAAACTTTTTGGTTCCTCGCCAGAAGCGCAAATCCAAATTAAAAATGGAAAGGCTCACATTTATCCGATAGCCGGTACGTTTCGAAGATCGGGTAACGACCAGGAAGATGCCCAGTTAGCGGAGCGCCTGTCTTCCGATGAAAAAGAAAATGCCGAGCATATCATGTTGGTTGATTTGGCCCGTAATGATATGAGTCGCAATGCAGAGTCGGTACATGTGGAAGTATTCAAAGAAATTCAATATTACTCGCACGTAATACATCTGGTATCAAAAGTTACGGGTACGCTGCGCACCGATTCATCAGTTGTTCAAATGGCTGCGGATACATTTCCAGCAGGTACACTTTCAGGAGCACCCAAACACATGGCCATGAAGTTAATCGATCAATATGAAAATGTGAGCCGGAGTTTTTACGGTGGTGCTATTGGTTTCTTAGGATTCGATAATTCTTTCAACCACGCGATTATGATTCGAACATTTTTAAGTAAAGACAATCAATTGATTTACCAGGCGGGTGCGGGTGTAGTATCAAAATCAAAAGCGGAGAGTGAATTACAGGAAGTAAATAATAAGCTGGAAGCCTTGCGCAAGGCGGTGTTGTTAGCTGAAAAAATTTGAAAATAGTTATGAAGATTTTAGTACTCGATAATTACGATTCTTTTACCTACAACCTGGTGCACATCATTCGGGTGTTAGGCTATTCACCCGATGTTTATCGGAACGATAAAATACCAGTTGAGTCGGTAGCAGCTTATGACAAGATTTTACTTTCACCAGGGCCGGGCATTCCTGATGAAGCCGGCATTATGAAAGCGGTTATCAAAACCTATGGCTCCACCAAAAGTATTTTAGGAATTTGCCTCGGGCATCAAGGTATAGCGGAAGTATATGGCGCATCGCTGTTTAATATTCCGCAGGTGTTGCATGGTGTTACATCAACGGCAACAATCGAAGATCAGGCAGAATATTTGTTCAAAGGTGTGAATACAAAATTTCAAGCTACACATTATCACTCGTGGGCAGTGGTTCCGGAATCGATGAATGGAGCTATAAAAGTAACCGCCCGCAATGAAGCGGGTTTGATCATGGGTTTGCGCCATGTCGAATTTGATGTGAAAGGTTTACAGTTTCACCCGGAATCGATAATGACTCCGGAAGGACCCCGCATAATTGAGAACTGGTTGAGTTACACCCGCTAATCTGATTAACAATGAAACAGATTTTAACTGAACTGATTGAACATAGAAGCTTAACGAAGGAAACCGCACATCGGGTTTTAGTAGAACTCGCTCAGGGTAAGTTTAACTTAAGCCAAACCGCAGCCTTTATGACGGTTTATATGATGCGCAGCATCACCGTTGAGGAATTGCAGGGCTTTCGCGATGCGATGTTGGAACTATGTGTACCGGCCCGTTTCGAGCAACCCGTAATGGATGTGTGTGGTACCGGTGGCGATGGAAAAAATACAATCAATCTTTCTACACTTTCATCGTTTGTGGTAGCGGCTGCAGGCCAACCGGTTGCCAAGCATGGTAACTACGGTGTATCTTCTGCTTGTGGTTCTTCCAACCTGCTCGAATATTTTGGATATAAATTCACGAACGATCTCGATGAATTAAGACGCAGTTTAGATCGAAGCAATATATGTTTCATGCACGCCCCGTTGTTTCATCCCGCTATGAAAAACGTTGCCCCCATCCGCAAAGAACTAGGTGTAAAAACTTTTTTCAACATGCTGGGGCCTATGGTTAATCCTGCGTTTCCTACACGGCAATTGGTAGGCGTGTTTAGTCTGGAGTTGGCCCGCCAGTATGGTTACTTGTATCAGCAAAGCGATAAAGACTTTGTGATCTTGCATTCGCTGGACGGATACGATGAGGTTTCGCTAACCGGAGCATTCAAGTATTTTTATAATGGTGGCGAACGGTTGGCACAACCAACCGATTTAGGGTTACCAAAAGTTAAGTATGAAGAAATAAGAGGTGGTGCAACGGTGGAAGAATCTGCCCGGATTTTTATGAATGTGTTAGAGAATAAAGGTACGGTTCCACAACAATCGGCAGTAATTGCCAATGCAGCAATGGCTTTGTATTGTGCCGATATATCTGGCGGACTTCCACAGGCAGTGAATAGGGCTACAGAAGCATTACAATCGGGCAAGGCATTACAGGCTTTTAAAAATTTAATGGAGAAGTAACATGGATATTCTGACAGAAATTATTGCAAGCAAGTATAAGGAGGTTGAAGATCGAAAGGCTTTGTATCCTGTAAAGTTATTGGAGAAGAGCATTTACTTTGAAGGGCCAACGGTTTCGTTGAAGAAGTATGTAACACGCGCAGATAAGTCGGGTATAATTGCTGAAGTAAAACGCAAGTCGCCTTCCAAAGGTGTGATTAATCCATACGTATCAGTAGAACGTACTTCAATCGGCTACATGCAGGCCGGAGCTTCGGCACTTTCGGTGCTTACCGATTCAAAGTATTTTGGAGGCAGCAGTGAAGATTTGATTACAGCACGCAAGTTTAATTTCTGCCCGATTTTAAGAAAGGACTTTACGGTTGATGAATATCAGATCATTGAAGCTAAGTCAATCGGTGCCGATGCAATCTTGTTGATTGCCGCAGCACTTGAGCCTGCCCGTTTAAAAGAGTTGGCAACTTTTGCACACACCTTAAACCTGGAAGTGTTGTTGGAAATTCATAATCGCGAAGAATTGGAAGCAAATCTGAACGCGCCAGCTGATCTGATAGGAGTTAATAATCGGAATCTCAAAACCTTTGTAACGGACATTACTTTATCAACACAACTGGCATCGTTTATACCAAACGAGTTTGTGAAGGTTTCAGAAAGTGGTATTGAAAATCCACAAACGATAATCGAGTTAAAGAAGAATGGTTATCGTGGATTTTTAATGGGACAAAATTTTATGCAACACAGTCGGCCGGAGCAAGCCTGCCATGAGTTTATTGATAACCTAAAGAAGTTAGAGCGTAAGACTTTATGAAGATAACCCCCAATGTGTGGAAGGTTTGCGGCATGCGGGATGCACATAATGTGCGAGCTGTGGGGCAATTACAACCAGATTACATGGGGTTTATTTTTTATAAAGCTTCACCCCGGTTTGTGGGCGATTCATTCCGTATTCCAAATGATCTGCCAACCAATATAAAACGGGTAGGGGTTTTTGTAAACCAGGCTCTGGATCGGGTTTATCAATTGATTGAACAGCACCAGTTGGATTTCGTGCAATTGCACGGTGATGAATCGGTGGCTTATGCTCAGGAGTTACAAAGTAGGGTAGGTGTGATTAAGGTATTTCGGGTGGATGAAACTTTTGATTTCAGCTTTACTTCTGAATATGAAAACATCGTAGATTTTTTTCTGTTCGATACCAAAGGCAAACATTATGGTGGCAATGCCATTCGGTTCGATTGGAACTTGCTGAAAAAGTATGTTGGTAACACTCCGTTCTTTTTAAGTGGCGGAATTTCGGAGGCTAACATTCAGGACTTGAAAAATTTTCATCACGAAATGTTTTTTGGTATCGACATTAATAGCGGTGTGGAAGAACAACCGGCAATAAAAAGTGTTGATAAAATAAAGAGCTTATTTGAATCATTAAATAAAATCGGGACTTAAACATGAAAGTCATGCAATACGAAGTAGATGCGCGCGGTTACTATGGTAACTTTGGTGGAGCTTATATTCCGGAAATGTTGTATCCGAATGTGGAGGAATTACGCTTGCAATACCTGGAGATAATTCAACAACCGGAATTTCAAAAAGAGTTTCTTAACTTGTTGCGCCAATACGTGGGCCGGCCTACACCGCTATATCACGCTGCCCGCCTTTCCGAAAAATATAAGGCAAATGTTTATCTCAAACGGGAAGACCTTTGCCATACAGGTGCTCATAAGATCAACAATACTATCGGTCAGATTTTATTGGCGAAGCGATTGGGCAAGCAAAAAATTATTGCCGAGACTGGTGCCGGTCAACACGGTGTTGCTACAGCAACCGTATGTGCGTTAATGGGTATGGAGTGTATGGTGTACATGGGCAAGTTAGATATGGAACGGCAGCGGCCTAACGTAGAGCGTATGCGTATTCTGGGTACGCAGGTTATACCTGCGCTATCGGGTAACATGACGTTGAAGGATGCTACTAACGAAGCGATGCGCCATTGGATTAACCATCCAACCGATACCCATTACATCATCGGTTCGGTTGTAGGGCCGCATCCTTATCCACACATGGTTACATTGTTTCAATCTGTAATAAGCGAAGAAATAAAAAAGCAATTGCAGACTGAAATTGGTCAACCCAACCCTGATTATGTGGTGGCGTGTGTGGGTGGTGGTAGCAATGCAGCTGGTGCCTTCTATCATTATCTCAATGAAGAACATGTTAACCTGGTGGGAGTAGAGGCTGCAGGTCTGGGTGTTGATAGTGGTGAGTCGGCTGCTACAACTGCATTGGGTAAACCGGGAGTATTGCATGGCAGTAAAACATTGTTGATGCAAACCACCGATGGTCAGGTGATTGAACCTTATTCCATTTCGGCCGGGTTAGATTATCCAGGCATTGGGCCATTGCATGCGCACTTATTTGAAACGGGTCGTGTGCAGTTTGTGAGCGTAACAGATGATGAGGCCATGAATGCTGGTATTGAGTTAGCTCGTACCGAAGGAATCATTCCAGCCATCGAATCGGCACACGCCATTGCAGCGCTTTCAAAACTTGAATTAACAACTGAAGATGTGGTAGTGGTGAATCTATCGGGTAGAGGCGATAAGGATTTGGAAACGTATATCCGTTGGGGAAAATATTGAGGTTATAACAGGCGTCTGACCGGTTTCATTCCAGGTTAGAACCGGTCTGACGCCTTCATAAAAATATTGAAGTAAAAGAGTTCAAATGAAAAATAAAATTACAGAACTGTTGTCGAAGGCAAAGAAGCCGGTGCTCTCAGTTTTTTATACAGCCGGCTTCCCCAATCTTGACGACACAGAAAAGATTGCCATAGCGCTTGAAGCAGCCGGTGCCGATATAATTGAAATTGGCATTCCGTTTTCGGATCCGGTAGCCGATGGCCCAACCATTCAGGCAAGCAATAAAAAGGCACTTGATAATGGAATGTCGGTTGCACTTTTGTTAAAGCAGGTAGCCGCTCTGCGCACCAAAGTAAAAATGCCCATTATTCTGATGGGTTATCTGAATCCTGTGATGCAGTATGGCTTTGAGAATTTTTTTAAAGATGCTGCGAAGGCCGGAGTAGATGGTTTGATTTTACCGGATTTACCATTGGATGAATTTGAACAATACGAATCGTTAACCACTTCGCTAAACTTAAGTGTTTCTTTTCTGATCTCGCCTACCACAAGTGAAGCGCGCATCCGGAAGATAGATGCCATCAGTTCGGGTTTTGTTTATGCGGTATCAGCATCCAGCACCACCGGTGCCAAAAATGAATTTTCACCGGAACAGCTCGCTTATTTTAGCAGGCTTAAATCGTATAATTTGAAAAATCCATTCCTGATTGGTTTTGGGATTTCAAATTACACCACATACTCGCAAGCTTGTACATACGGAGCAGGTGCCATTGTAGGGAGTTCATTTATTCAGCAAATCAGCGAAAGTAAAAACCTGGAAGCTGATGTGAAGCAGTTTGTAGTTTCTTTAACCACATCCAAATGATTATTGAATTAAAACCGAATGTTGATTCAAATCAACAGCAATCGATTATCGAAAAAATAACGGCTTTGGGTTATAAGTCGATGCCGGTTGCAACACAGCGCAGTAAATACCTGGTGGCGATTGGAAAAAAGGAATTTGATATTCGCACCATTGGCCACTTGTCTGGCATTGCCGATATCCATCGCGTGCCAGACGAATACAAGTTGGTTTCAAAGAAATGGAAGGTTGCACCAACCGTTATTGATTTGGGCGATGGTGTTACCATTGGAGGTAATGGTTTGGCGATTATGGCTGGTCCGTGTTCGATTGAAAATGAAAAACAGATCGAACAAACCATTCAACACCTGGTAGCTAACCAAGTACCCATTATGCGCGGTGGTGTGTTCAAGCCGCGCAGTTCGCCCTATGCGTTTCGTGGACTTGGAATTGATGGATTGAAATTGTGGTATGAACTAGCACGGAAGAATGGTATCAAGATAATCAGTGAGGTGATGCAGGTAAGCCAGATCGAATCCATGCTGCCGTATGTAGATGTTTTTCAGGTAGGTGCGCGCAATACGCAGAACTTTAATCTACTGGACGAGTTAGGCAAAGTGGATAAGCCCGTTATGATTAAGCGAGGTATCTCCGGTACGATTGATGAGTTACTTTCATCAGCGGAATATGTATTCTCCGCAGGGAATGAAAAACTGATTTTGTGCGAACGCGGTATTCGTACCTATGAAAAAGCAAGCCGTAATACGATGGATATAAATGCAATTCCGATATTAAAAGCGAAGTCGCATTTGCCGGTAGTAGCCGATCCTTCGCATGGAATAGGCATTCGCGAATATGTTCCTCAGGTTGCGTTAGCCGCAACTGTGGCTGGAGCCGATGGAATAATTTACGAGACCCACCAGAAGCCGGAAGAAGCTTTTAGTGATGGACAACAGACTCTCGACTTTGATGAGTCGAGCCGGTTAATTAAACGCCTGCGTGCAGCCTATAATTTAATTCAGGATTGATTTATTGAAAGGGCAAGTCGGGTGGTTTCAGTTTGCTTTTGGCATGCTCGGATTTAATCCAATTATAGGCATTCTCAAATGAGTTAAAAAAATTAAACTCGGCCGGGTAAGCTTCGGTTATATCCTGCTTTTTGTTACTATAATCCTGTAACGAATAATCTTCTGGATTAACTACAACAGCAATCCGTTTCATACCTACTTTCATATATTCATCGCGATACCGGGCACGTGTTTTATTCAATTCAGTTTCATTGCGGTATGGCACTTTACGAACATCCGATATCCAATTGGGTGTGCGGTAAGTCTTAAGAAAATCGAGCGAATGAATAAGCGCTTGTTCAAATTGTGTTACGGTATGATCTTTTTGCCAGATGGTGCACAGGGCATCAATAGTAGCATCGTAATAAATTTTAACCACTTCATTATTAAGCAGGAGTTGTTCATTAATGCCCTCCGTTACTTTAAGCCTTACCAAAAAGGAAGTTCCCTTATCGATTTCACTTTTCACTTCAATCTTGCCACCCAATGCTTCGGTTTGCAGTTTAACTAAAAATAATCCCAACCCCTTTCCTTCAATGTGGGTATGAAACCGGTAGTACATACTAAATAATTTATCGCCAAAACGTTTCAGGTCAATACCCATTCCGTTATCGGTAATAGCAAGCAGAATGTGATCAGCTCCTTTGGATGTTGTTATCCGTACTACACAACGTCTTTCAGGATTCCGGTATTTGATAGCATTGCTCACTAAGTTGTATAAAATACTGTGTGCCATTGGGCGAACAGAAAAAATCTCCGGAGCTTCATCAAAATCGGTAAGAATCTCAACCTGGTTGTCTTCAATATCTTTGGCTAATTGTGTTTTAATGGTGTCCATTAAATCGGCCCACAGGATGGGTTGCCGCAACCGGGTAATTCTGTTGCGCGTGTCAATAACATTACTGAGGTCGCGAATGGTAGAATCAAGTGCATTTACAGACGACCGGAAGTGTGTTAACAATGGTTGATTGGAAGGTCCTAATTCATTTTCATTCACCAGCGCTAACAAGCCGGTAATGCTGGCCAACGGCCCACGCAGGTTGTGCGAAATGGTATAGCTGAATTGCTGTAAGTCGTTGTTATGACTGATTAACTCGGTATTGGTTTCCACCAGTTGTTGATTTTTAATTACCAACTCGCGGTTCAGGTTCAGATTTTCTTCGCTCAGTTGGTGGCGCTGTTGCTGAATAACGGTATTGGCCTGTTGCAGTTCATTGGTTTTAAATTGGAGTTCTTCAATTAGAATTTGGTTAGCAGCTTCAGATTTTTCATAGCTTCTTTTCAAAAAGAAAGTGGTAATGGCAATTACAAAAAATGCTGCCAATGTCATATAATTTAAAAAGAAGTAGTTGGGTGCGCTGAAGCCTTGCTGGTAATATCCCACGCCAAACCAGTTATGGATAGGATCGTATAAAGCAATGCATAACAGGTTTACAAGTAGTGCTATCATCCAATACCGGAATTCTTTCAGTCTGAATAGTATAAATGGAAAAAGGGTGGCTGTTAATAAGGTTAAACGAAACTCAAAATATTGGAATTCTTCTAGCTGGTAGTAATCGGTTTTATCGATAATTGAAACCACAATAGATGCCAGGCTTACAACAACAGATAGAAATACGCGGGCTACCGAAATAAAACCTAACCAATTCAGCACCAAAGGCAGTAGAAACAACAGGGTAAAACCAATTGCCAATTGCGAAGTATAAATCCAGCCAAAGGCAGAAGTTGAGAGCACACACAATAAAAATGTAAAAGCCGAAATCAGCATGCTGATGCGATTGGTAAGGGTTATTGTTCTGCGCTGTTGCAGGGGTTGATTGGGGTGCGTTCCCCAGTGGCTAAGCTGTGTCCAGATTCCTTTTATAATTCGCATCATATCAAGTATGAAAAGTACTTTCCTTTGTGATTCCGTACAAATCTTTTTTAAAGTGGATGGCCATTAAATTATTTATATTGGAGGCGCTTCAAACGATTGATGATGGCTTCAACTGTGGCAAAGAAAGTGCAAACTGATTCTATTGATGTGGGTATTCTCAAAAAGGCCTATCGGCTAATGCAAACAGCTGCGCGGATGGCGAAGTTGTATGATGAGGAACGCGAGGTTTGTGCTAAATACGTGCACAGCACTTCGCGTGGGCATGAAGCCATTCAATTAGCTGTGGGTTTACAACTTAAGCCGCACGATTATGCTTCACTTTATTATCGCGATGAATCTATACTATTAGGCCTGGGGTTGCAGCCTTACGAGTTAATGTTGCAGTTAATGGCAAAAGCTCACGATCCGTTTACCGGAGGCCGCAGTTATTATGGCCACCCGGCTTTGAAGCGCGATGGGTTTCCAATTATTCCACATCAAAGTTCGGCTACCGGTATGCAGGCAATTCCGGCTACCGGTATGGCTCATGGTATTGCCTACCAGGAGGCTGCTGGTTTGTTGAAGGGAGATCAAAAGCCAATTGTGTTATGTTCGTTAGGCGATGGTTCTGTTACAGAAGGCGAAGTAGCCGAAGCATTTCAAATGGCCGTGTTGAAATCATTACCTGTCTTTTACCTGGTACAAGATAACGAATGGGGAATATCAGCCACCGGTGCAGAGATGCGGGCTATGAATGCCTATGAATATGCCGCAGGTTTTAAAGGTATGCATCGCATGCAAGTGGATGGCTCTGATTTTATTGCCAGTTATAAAGCAGTTGAAACAGCCATTGAATATGTACGCAAACATCGTGCACCGGTATTGTTGCATGCCACATGCCCTTTACTTGGTCATCATACTTCAGGTGTGCGCAAAGAATGGTATCGGGGCGATGATTTGAACCTTCACGCACAACGCGATCCGCTTTCAATGTTGGAAGCACAGTTGTTAAAAGCGGGCGTTAGCAAAAAAGAAATGCACACGCTTACTGCTGAAGCGGAAGCAATCGTATTGTCTGATTTTGAAAAAGCACTTGCTGCTGCCGATGCTGATCCTGATGATTTTGATTCGCATGAGTTTGCACCAACACCCATTACAGAAGAAGCAGGGGCACGCACACCCGCCAAAGCCGAAAAGGTTATAATGGTAGATGCTGCATTACATGCTATTGATGAAATTTTAAAACACGAACCTGCTGCTATCTTTTATGGTCAGGATGTGGGCGGCAGATTAGGGGGTGTGTTTCGGGAAGCTGCAACGCTGGCACAAAAGTATGGCGATGAGCGTGTGTTTAATACTCCAATACAAGAAGCGTATATCATCGGGTCCACAGCAGGCATGTCGGCCGTGGGTGTTAAGCCTATTGTAGAAATTCAGTTTGCGGATTATATCTGGCCCGGTCTTAATCAATTGGTGGAAGAACTTTCCAAGAGTTGTTACTTATCCAAAGGTAAGTTTCCGATTCAGGCTTTGATACGCGTGCCGATTGGTGCGTATGGTGGGGGTGGGCCGTATCATTCGGGTAGTATCGAATCTACCTTGTTAACCATACGCGGAATTAAAGTTGTTTATCCATCGAATGCTGCTGACATGAAAGGCTTAATGAAAGCTGCCTTTTATGATCCCAATCCGGTAATTATGTTAGAACATAAGGGTTTGTATTGGAGTAAAGTGGCCGGCACGGCTGAAGCAAAGTCGATTGAGCCAGATGAAGATTATTGTTTGCCCTTGGGTAAAGCAAACAGTGTGTTGTTGGCAAGTGAAGCAATGATACGACAGGCGCGAACAGCCGTAGTGATTACATATGGCATGGGGGTGTATTGGGCGCGTGAAGCTGCTGCTGAGTTTCCGGGTCAACTAGAGATTGTGGATTTACGTACCCTTAATCCGATTGATTGGGAATTGGTTACCGATCGCGTAAAGCAACATGGTCGTGTGCTTGTACTTACCGAAGAACCCGTCCTTAACTCATTTGCAGAATCGTTGGCTGGAAGAATTTCGCAGCATTGTTTTACCAGTTTGGATGCCCCCGTTTCTGTTGTTGGATCGGCAAACCTACCCGCAGTGCCGCTGAATATGGAACTTGAAAAGCGAATGTTACCGAATGCAGGTAAAGTAGCAGTTGAGTTGAAAAAACTTTTAGCGTGGTGAAAAATTAAAACGGATATCCAATACCGATATTAAAAATTACCGGTTCTTTATCAATGCCAAAAGGCCCAAAGAAACGCATCTTGTTTAATACAAACCGGTCGCCTTCTTTCCTTCCCGGATCGAGCACTTTTATTCCCATATCCAAGCGCAACACCAGAAAAGTAAAATCAAATCTGAATCCAAAGCCAGTACCTACACCTAATTGTTTGTAGAAATTACCATCAATGCGCGAAGAGCCACCCCATTCGGCAACATTCGAACCTTCACGTACTAATTGAAGTTGCCGGAAAGACCATACATTACCAGCATCAACAAAGAGGGCTCCATTCACAAAACCAAATAATTTTTTTCGCAGTTCTATGCTTCCTTCCAGCAACACCTCGCCAGGTTTTTCGAAGCTATAGTCAAACAAGCCATCTTTGTCGGGCCGGGTACTTAAGTTAGGCGGCACCGTACCAATACCCAACCTGCGTGGTAGCCAGGCCCGCACACTATTACTGCCACCGGCAAAGAAATATTTTTCATAGGGCAGTACTTTATTTTCGCTGTAGGCATAACCAACTCCTGTATTCAGCCGATA
The DNA here is from genome assembly GCA_019638395.1 of Cyclobacteriaceae bacterium. Classification (GTDB taxonomy): domain Bacteria; phylum Bacteroidota; class Bacteroidia; order Cytophagales; family Cyclobacteriaceae; genus ELB16-189. The sequence continues at coordinate 628,731 of JAHBTX010000001.1, read as the reverse complement.
GGCGAGGGCAGTGGTTTTGTTAATCACTACACTTTTTCGCAAGTCCAGATTAAATCGTACGTATTGATAAAGTTCCAGGCCCTGCCGGGTAATGTAGGCCGGTTCTGCAAAGTTGAATAAGGTGCCTCCGGTTTCGGCTTGTGCGCGCATAAAGAAAGAACTTTTCTCTGAGTTACCGTAGTTATTGGGGTTCCACGTTAAACCAAAAATCATGCTGCTTACAAACGAAGGATTGAATGAGTTTTTTAAGTTGTTACCCTGATTATTCTGCAGATCGGTAAGTAACGTATCAAAGGCAGGTGCCAATCTCGATCGGATTACGTTAAGGTTAATGAGTGTAAACGATAATTGGGTGGTTTGTTTGTTTTGCCACGTATAGGTATCGGATACTGTGGTGATTGATCGGGTGTATTCAGGACGATCGGTAAATGTATAACCTGCCAATAAACGTGTACGCGGATTATACCGGGCAAATCGGGTTGCAGCTTTTTCGCTAAAGGGAAACAAAAATTGTGGAAAAGTGATGCTTCCATTAATGTTAGCTTCGGTACTGGTGTAAATGTTGGCCCGATCAGTAACAGAAGCTACACCCTCAAATCCATAACGGCCATTAAGTTCCAGAATTTCCAAGCCGCGAAACAAATTACGCATTTTGAAATTAGTGCTTAGGTAAGGACCCGGAAATCCCTGTGTTACAGTTACCCCGGCTTCATTCGACCACGAGAACCGATCTAACGGGCTACAGAATATATGCCCAACAAATAAATTCTCGGTTGAATCATTTTCTACATTAAGTTGGTTATAGTTTACATTGATGAATTTAAAAATATCCAGGTTGGCTAATTGCCGCTGGCTGTTGAAGGTAGCACTGCGGCTATACAAACTATCTTTATGAATAAAAACCCTTCGTGAAAGTACTTTCTTGTTATACGTGTTTTGAAAATAGTTGAAGGTAATGTTATTGTAAGATTGCGAGATTCGTTTCAGTGTATCACCCGTGTTAACGGCTGCATCGGTTGTAAATAAAACCGAGTCAACCCGAAATACCTGATGGGAATTTCTGCGTGCCGGATTGCTGATGTCGATACGTACGGCCACCTGGCGTGGGCCTCTAAATGCGGTATCAATGGAAAATTCGATGTATTGACGGGTAAAGTTAAAATAGCCAACATCCTTTAATTGCAGGTCAATACGTTCGCGTTCGCTATTCAACGTATTTTGTTTGTAACGCTCGTTTTTTTTGATCAGACTTTTACTTTTGGTTTGTTTAATAATTTTCAACACGCCAGAATCAGCAATCTGATAAAAAACAGTATCAAAAAAATAAGCCGGGCCTGGTTTAACGTGGTAGGTTACACTTACCCGCTTTTTGTATTCTTTAATGGTTGAAGTTACCTGGTTCCGGAAAAAGCCATCATTAAAAAGATAGTCGCTCATTTTTTCTTCAGTAGCCTTAACATTAGCCGAATCAAACACTGCGGCAGGCTCGCCCCATTGCATAAACAGGTTTCCTTCTTCAATTTTTTTATTCAATTCATCTACCTGGTTTTGTTTACGGTATTGGTAATTGGTAATACGCTTTTCGTTTTTTGTGCCGGCAATCTTCTTGTCGAAACGGGCTTCTACCTGAGCCTTTTTATCAATAAACTTTTGTTGATTATACCGGATCTCCCCTTCGTGGTGCATCCAAACCAGGCTGTTAATGGGCAAACCCAGAAACCTGCGGTTAGCCTTTTGAACGTACAAATCAGAAAGAGCAGATTTGTTTATACCTTTCGGAGCTTCTATGCTTTGTTTATCGAGTAACTTTTGATTTTCCTGGAGATACCGGGTACCTCGGCAGCTCCCCAGCAGCAGAAGTGCGATAAAGAAAACTATTTTTTTAGAACCGCTCACGTATGATTTCAAAAGCCAAAGTTAAACATCTCAAGGCACTGCAAGTAAAAAAATACCGAAAAGAGCAGCAATGCTTTGTTATAGAAGGTGCAAAAAGTGTGGTAGAACTTCTTCAGTCGGAGTTTGAAGTGGCTTGGGTTGCCGGCACGGCTTCGTTTATAACCTTGAATGAACGGTTACTTCAACAGAAAAGTCCTGAGTGGGTGGTTGCTACAGAACCCGAACTGATTGCTGCGGGTTCGTTTCAAACAAATGATGGTGCCATTGCAATAGCCCGCATGAAGGAAAACAATGCACCACCAGCGCATCAACACAATTTAATTTTGGCATTGGATGATATTCGTGATCCAGGCAACCTGGGTACAATTATTCGTACTGCCGATTGGTACGGTATTCAGCACATTGTTGCATCGGCCGAAACAGCCGATGTGTATAATGCCAAAGTGCTGTCAGCAACAATGGGTTCATTCAGCCGGGTAAATGTATTTTATACAAACCTGATTGAATTTATTTCACACTATCAAGGGCCGGTATTTGGTGCTTTTATGGATGGAGAAGATGTGCATGAGGTTAAATTTCCGAAAGGTGGATTGTTGGTAATTGGCAATGAAGCGAACGGTATCTCATCGGCTGTTGAAAAATTAATTACTCAAAAAATAACTATTCCCCGAATAGGTGGGGCAGAATCATTAAACGCGGCAATCGCAACCGGAATACTATTGGATGTGATTACACAATCAAAAAAATGATTGACTGCCTTGCGCTGCTTCACTGGAGATTTTAGCCGCCTGGTCTTTGCCCAAATACCGATCAATCAGGTAATGGCCAAGATAAATAGCCGGAGTAAGCAGAATAGCTACTAAAAATTTATAGATATAGTTGGTAATACCGATGGCAATAATTTGCTGGTTGGGGAAAATACCGTAGAAGGCAATATAGAGTACCACAAAACTATCGAGTAATTGCGAAACGAGTGTTGAACCGGTGGCTCGTAACCAAAGTTTTTTAGGCCCGGTAAGGTTTCTTAGCTTTTGAAAAACAAAAACATCAACTAACTGCCCGATTAAGAATGCTGTAAGCGAGCCGATAATAATGCGCAACCCTTGCCCCATAATTTTGCTAAAGGCAAAGTCTATGTTGAAATAATTACCCGCTGCATCTTTATTGTTGGCATCCAACCACCATTGGGCAGGTGGCAGTTCAATGGTGAAGAAAATAACAACAAAGGAATAGGCTATTAAAATGGCGGCCAGGTAACTAATGCGTTTTACACCGGGCTTACCAAAGTATTCGTTAATTAAATCGGAGGTAATAAAAACAATGGGCCAGATAACGGCACCAGCCGTTAAGTTAAAATCCATAACAAAACCCAGTATGTTCAGGTTAGCCGGTTGAAGTGCGAGTGTTGCTTCACCTGAAAATATTTTACCACCAATTATCTCTGCAACGATGGCATTGGTCAGAAATATTCCGGCCAATACCATAAAGAGCGTATGTTTTTTTTGTTCAGCAGTTTTGCTCATGCGGGAAGTTCGAAAGTATTTCCTTCAATCGCTAATGCGGTGTTGGTAAACACGGTTTGGGCTTCGGCTAATACGGGCTCCAACTCGCGGTAGCGGGCCGAAAAATGACCGATCAATAATTTACCAACATTTGCCTGCCGGGCAATGCGTGCGGCATCCAATGTGGTGCTATGCATAGTTTCAATTGCTTTGTCGCGCTCCGCTTCCATAAAGGTGGCTTCGTGGTAGAGCAAATCCACATGCTTCAGTTGATCTACCATCGTTTCGTTCCAGGCCGTATCAGAGCAATAGGCATACGAGTAGGAGGGAGTGGGTGGTAACGTAAAATCTGAATTTCTATAGCGCAGATTTCCGCTATCATCAAAAACATTGGCACCTGTTTTTAATAGCACCAGGTGCTGTAGTTTCATGCCGGGTAATAATTTTTGTTTATCAAGTTTAAAGGGTTTAGTCTTTTCTTTGAACAAAAATCCGGCACATGGCAATTTGTGGGTAAGCGGAATAGTGGTAACGCTTACGGCTGCATCTTCAAAAAGTATGGTTTGTTGTTCCGGATCAAACACATGAAACCGGATGCTATAGCTTAATGCAGATTTGGAATACTTTAAGTGCAGTAAAATTATTTCATCCAGGCCCTTTTGTGCATACAGGTGTAAATCGTTTACGCGCTTTTGCAGATGCATGGAAAACAATAACCCCATTAAGCCCAGGTAATGATCGCCATGCAGGTGGCTGATGAAAATGTAGTTGATTTTGTGAACAGGCAATTGGTATTTCATCAATTGCATTTGAGCACCTTCGCCACAATCAATTAAAAAATGCCGGTTTTGAATATTGAGGTATTGCGATGTGGGGAAGCGACCGAAAGCGGGAAGTGCACCGCTCGATCCCAGTATAGTTAATGCAAAACTCACTCAATTTGAAAATGTTAGTTCGCTATAGGATAACAATTAAGTCGTTCGGGTTTATTTTCAAATTGGCTAATTGATAATTAGTCGTCATCCTTCATGTCTTTTTCAATCTCGTGCATAAACACGGCATCAATACCTTCTTCTACCGTAGGTAAAATATTCAGCACGCTGTCAAGTTGCGAGATTTTGATCAGCTTCATGGTATGATCGGACAATTTAGTGAGAACAAAAATACCGTTGTCTTCCTGCAGAATCCGATTACCCACCAGCAAGGCACTTAAGCCTGATGAATCGGTATATTTTACTTCAGAGAGATCAAGAATGATATTGCGAATGCCCTCCGCGTGCAGGGTTACCATTTCTGATTTTAATTGGGGCGCAATGCTGGAATCCAGTTTCTCCTCGTTAAGACGGAGCAACGTGTATTTTTCTTGTTTATCGATCGAATACTTCATACGCGGTTTTATTGAAAGGCTAAAATTAAATTAATTTATTGATTTAACGATACTCTGTTCAATTCGTTCCAAAAGTGAATCGTACGAAATCGGAGCCAATGTTTCTCCTGTAACCTGCTGGTATAATTCCTGGTATCGTTCGGCAATGGTTTTAACAATGTCCGGTGTCATTTCCGGAACTTTCTGTCCGTCTTTTCCCTGAAATCCGTTTTCGATAAGCCATTGGCGCACAAACTCTTTGGAGAGTTGCTTTTGAGGCTCGCCTTGTTGCTGGCGTTGGGTGTATCCTTGTTGGTAAAAATAGCGCGATGAATCGGGTGTGTGTACTTCATCAATCAGGTAAATGCTTCCATGATGCTTCCCAAACTCGTATTTGGTATCCACCAAAATAAGGCCCCGGGCAGCGGCCAGTTCACTACCCTTGCTATAAAGTTTCAAGGTATAATCTTCTAATTGCTCGTAGTCTTTTGCTGTTACCAATCCGCGTTTCAGAATTTCTTCGCGCGAGATATCTTCATCGTGCCCAACTTTTGCTTTTGTTGTTGGTGTAATAATGGGGTTGGGAAGTTTATCATTCTCTTTCAAGCCTTCCGGAAGCGCTACACCACACAAGGTACGTTTGCCGGCCTTGTATTCGCGGGCTGCATGTCCGGCTAAATAACCCCGCACCACCATTTCCACTGGAAACGGATCGCACTTAAAGCCAATGGTTACATTAGGATCGGGCGTGCTGATTACCCAATTGGGAACAAGGTGTTTGGTTGCCTGTAGGTTTTTGGCTGCAATCTGGTTCAATACCCGGCCCTTATCGGGAATGGCTTCTGGAAGGATTACATCAAACGCAGAAATGCGATCGGAGGCTACCATGGCCATAGTATCACCAAAATAATATACATCGCGCACCTTGCCGCGATAAAATCCGGTTTGACCTTTAAAGTTGAAGTGGGTTTCTTTGATGGAATGCATCGTGCAAAGATATAGTTTATTGAATCCAGGGATTGATAAGTTTAAGCTTATCTATTCTGGTAAAATCTTCTGAATTCCGGGTTACAAGTGTAAGATCAAATACAAGAGCCGTAGCCCCGATTACGGCATCTGCTAATTTAATGGAGTAAGTTCTTCGTAAAACAGCAGCAGCAACTTTTACAGATTGATCAAGTTCAAATACCCATGAATCGTGAATGAAATTTTGAATGAGCTTAAGGTCTGCTTCTTTAGCTGCTTTCCAACTTAAAAGTTCAATTTCTGTTATTGCAGATATAGCTGGATTGGATTGTGTGATTAGCTGGTCAATAAAAGACTCTGCACGTGGAGGGAATTGCTGCTGTAAGTCATAGATTACAGTGTTGGTATCCCAGAGATGCGTTATTCCCATTCCGCACGGAGCGTTTTAAGTTGCGTGTCAATTTCTGAGATTGACTGACGGGTCATTCCGCCTTTGTATTTTTTTAACCAGTTAACTTCCGTCTTGGTACGGCCCGACCTCATCTTAATTAGATTTTTTAGCTCTAATTCCTGAAGCAGGCTTAGTGCTTTATCATCCAAGATGTCTATCGTCAAAGTTTTCATTAGTCAAAAGTACAAAATTGCCAAGTCAAAAAAATTATTTCTCCTCTATCAGAATCCCGGCTCTGAAAACATATGTCTTGACCACGTTACCTTCCTCATCAAAATCTTTCCACTCTTTGTGTTTTTTGTTGGCCACATATTCGCCTTGCTCCATAATTTTACCGGAAGGAAAATACCGGGTGTATAAACCATGTTGCCGGTTACCGCGATACATGCATTCCGAAAGCAGTTTTCCATCTTCATAATAATTTTTTACCGGCCCTGTAAGCAGGTTAAATTTCCAGGTCTCTTCTGTGGCTTTTACTCCATTGGCATGGTACAAAGTGCGGATTCCATGAAGCTGCCCGACTTCATAATTTTCTTTAAGCTTTAATTGCTTACCATCGGCTGCATAAAATTGCCAGGTGCCGTGTGGCTTGCCTTCGCGGAAAGATTTTTCTGAAATCAATTTTTCATCCACTGTGTATTCAGTCAACTTACTATCGCGGCCATTAATGGCAAACTGCTCTTTGGCTTTGATTTTTCCGTTGGGGTAATAATCGGTGTTGGTACCTGTTTTGCTCCCTTCTTTAAATTGATATTTATGACGAACCGTGCCATCGGGATAATAGCCAATATTTTCGCCATGCAGGCGGGCATTCATAAAGTGACCTTCTAATAATTTGCTTCCTTGCTTATCGTAATGTAAAAAATCACCAATCTTTTCACCATCCTTAATAATATATACCAACTCCAGTTGGGCATTTGGATAATACAGCTTATAGAAGCCGGAGATGAAACCATCGCGGTAGTTGGCTTCGCTTTCCAACACTCCGGTTTCGTAAAATGTTTTGGTAACACCATTTGGTTTCTGATTGGCGTACATAATTTCTTTCTGCACCTTACCCGAAGGATAATATTCCTTTACCAAACCATCGGGTTTACCCTTTACAAATACACCTTCTTGCTTGATAATTCCTGTGGGAAAGTAAGACTTGATACTGTCGATGAGTTTATTATTCTGATAAAACGCTGTTTGAATGTTGTGTCCTTGCTCATCGTACACTTCAACGGAGCCATGGCGCATGCCATCTTCGTAATCAATTTTGCGAATCAGTGTTCCGTTGGGATGATACTCAAAAAAGGTACCCCAGCGAACTCCGTTTTTAAAATTACCTTCAATGGATAGCTTGCCACTGGGGAAGTACCTGCGATACCGGCCTTCCATCGTTTTTCCATCAGCAGCCGAAACAGTTATCTCCTCATCAACTTTTAGTTGCATGGGATCGTGATACGTTTTGATAATCTTTTGGGCAGCCACCGGAACTGCACTGAAAAGACCAATTATCAATACAAAACGGAACATAGAATACAGGTTATAAAAATCTCAAACGCCCGGGTAGCCCGGATGTTGTTTTTACAAGCGTTCAATTACAATGGCTGAAGCACCTCCGCCACCATTACAAATACCGGCCACTCCAATTGTAGCGTTGTTTTGTTTCAACACATTGGCGAGGGTAATGGTAATACGTGCACCCGATGCCCCCAGTGGGTGCCCCAGTGCTACGGCACCACCATTCACGTTAACGTTGGCTGCATCAAGTCCTAATTTAATATTGTTGGCTATTGCCACGGCTGAGAAGGCTTCATTGATTTCGTAGTAATCAACGGCTTTGGCATCAACACCGGCTGCTTTTAATGCTTTGGGTATTGCCAGCGATGGGGTAGTTGTAAACCACATCGGATCTTGTGATGCATCTGCAAAGCCTCTGATTTTTGCAATAGGAGTAAGGCCCAGTTCTTTTGCTTTTTCTTTGCTCATCAGGATGACAGCTGCAGCTCCATCATTGATGGTAGATGCATTAGCAGCGGTGACAGTTCCCTCTTTTGTAAACACCGGTTTTAATCCGGGTATCTTATCGAAGTTTACATTTTTGTATTCTTCATCTTCAACGAAAACGGTTACTTCGCCTTTGCGCCCCGTAAGTTCAACCGGAATAACTTCGTCTTTAAATTTACCGGCTGCCCATGCCGCGGCTGCACGTTTATAGGAGTTAATGGCATATGCATCCTGATCAGCACGGCTGATGTTCATTTCTTTGGCAGTATTATCGGCACACACGCCCATGGCGCAACGATTATACACATCGGTAAGACCATCGAATGTTAAGCCATCCAACACTTCGCCATTACCATACTTATAGCCATAACGGGCTTTGGTGAGGTAATAAGGAATATTGGACATGCTTTCAGCTCCGGTAGCAACCACCACATCATTGTGCCCCAACATGATTGATTGCGCTCCCAGCATAATGGCCTTCATACCCGAAGCGCAGACTTTATTTACAAGTGTAGTTGGAATTTCATAACCTAAACCTGCACCAACAGCTACTTGTGTTGCGGGTGCCTGGCCTAATGCAGCAGAAATTACATTCCCAAAAAATAACTCCTGAACTTGTTTCGGATCAAGTCCGATTTTTTGGATAGCACCCTTTACAGCCAGTGAGCCTAACTGAGTAGCCGATAATGAAGCCAATGAGCCACCAAAACTTCCAATAGGTGTACGCACTGCTGATACGATATATACTTCTTTCATGTGTATAAAAATTACGATGTGCGATTTAAGAGGTACAATTTTAATTTCTTCTACCAATCCGGTTTACTTCTGTCTTTCGGTTTGGTTGCCTTGCGTTTGTTCTGTTGCAAGTATTGAATCTCCTGATTTTTCATGGCCTCTAAAATCATCTGTGCTTTCTCTTCACTCATCTCCATTTCTTTTAACTTGTCTTTTACAGATTGTGGCGTTTCTTTTTTGTCTTGTTCTTTTTTCTCATCGCTCTGTTGTTCTTCCTGCTTTTGCTGCTCGTCCTGCTTTTGTTTATCCTGTTGATCTTTATTTTGTTGATCCTTCTTGTCCTGCTGATCTTTTTGATCCTGCTTGTCCTTCTGATCTTGTTGATCTTTGTTTTGATCTTTCTTGTCTTTATTTTCTTCCTTTTGATTGGGGTCGTTTTTCTTTTGTTCTTCTTCTTTCTTTTTCTGCTCCTCTAATTTCTTCTTCACCATTTCATAGTTATAGCGCGCATCTTCGTTGGATGGGTCGGCCTTCAATGCTTGTTTAAAACTGGCCAACGCTTCCTCGTACTTATTAGCGCGATTGGAAAGTACGCCTAATTGCTGATGCGCAACCGACCGTATTTTCGGATTCTGGCTTTGGGTTAATGGTTGGTAACTCATAGCCGTATTGGCTGTATCCCTTGCTTCAAAATAGGCATGGGCCAGGTTCAGTTTCACTTCATCTTCGGCTACACCCAGCGAATCTACCAGTGTACGGTACTTTGAAATAGCAGTTTTGTAATCACCCTTCAGGTAAGCTTCTTTTGCCTGCGACTTGAGTGAATTAACCTGACCAATCTTTCCCGGATCAACTAACAAAGCAAGTAATATCAACAATCCAAGTTTCATTTTCGTTTAGTCTAAAAATTGTTTCTGGTTACTCGTTACTGGCTTCTGGTTTTTTCGACAACCTACTCAACTGATTTACTGAATACCGATTACCCCAACCTCCAAATGCCCAATTTCTTAATTCCAAATACTCAATCTTAAATCCTCACCGTTCGCACACTTATCATTACATCCAAAACCAATAAAATCAACGCAGCCAATAGAAAGTAAAAATAACGATTCGCAGAAACATCTACCAGCCGTGCATCGCGCATCTGACCTTCTATTTTGTTTATTGCACTAATCAAACGGTTTACATCATTTCGCGATTCGTTAATTTCGAAATACTGCCCATCTGTTTTATTTGCCAGCTCCTTTAGCGATGTAGGATTAAGTTTTGAAATCACAACATTACCCTTCGAGTCGGTTTTAAATCCCTTTGAGGCTGCTATCTGGCTTCCTTGTTCGGTACCAACACCCAGTGTAAACAACCGAATGCCTTCATCTTCCACTTCGCGGGCTATTTTATCAGTTTCGTCACCAAAATCTTCACCATCGCTTATCAATACAATTACTTTCGACTTTTGGTTTCTATCCGGCCGGGTATCATCCTTCATTTTTGAAAGTGCCATTTTTAAAGGTGGTCCAAAATCAGTTCCGCTGGCTGGTACCAGATTGGTATTCATGGTTTCAATAAAAAGATTAAGTGCATTTTGATCGTAGGTTAATGGACATTGCATAAAGGCTTCGGACGAAAAAATAACAAGGCCAAGCCGATCGGAATTGAAGGCAGCTACAATCTTCTTCAGCTCAAACTTAATTTTTTCCAATCGCGTTGGCTGAATGTCGAAGGCATCCATCGATTTTGAAAGGTCAACACACATCATAATATCTTTGCCAACCGATTTGATTTCTTTTTTGGAATCGCCAAACGTGGGGCCAAGTATCGAAATGATAACCAATGCTACCACCAGCGACCGGGTTACAAGTTTAAAAACGATGGTATAGGCTGGCGAATGCAGGGCTTTGCTGATGCGAACAATACGCCATAGGTAAATTCCGTAGGCTACTATAAATAAAATCACGAGTGTCGCCTCAATCCAACTAAAATTCCGAATCATGAATTCAAAAAATTAAGGTGCAATTTACTAAATCAATCGATTTGTGACTTTACAGGTTTACCAGAGGTTAAAGTAAACTTGCAGCTTCTTTATCAAGCATAACCCAGGCATGAGGAATCTGGTGCACAATACTTACCGGTATTTGTTCAATAGCTTTTCCTTTTAATGCTTGTGCAATAATTGCGGCCTTACGCGAGCCATTTGCCATAATAATAGGAAGCCGGGCTTCCTGCAGATGGCTTAACCCCAGCGTTATGCCCCGCGATAAGGTGGTTGCCGTATTAAAATATTTTTGACCTACCGTTTTAGTTTCTTCGGCAAGTTCGCCCACATGCGCTACCGAATGGAATGGAGTACCCGGTTCGTTCATACCGATGTGTCCGTTTGTACCAACGCCAACCAGCATAACATCAAGTCCGCCATTATTGCTGATCAGATTGTTTATGCGCGCACATTCCAGATTAAGATCGGAAGCCTGTACATTAAAAAAATGAATTTTATCAGGCCTGATATTCAAGGGTTCGAAACAATCGCGTTGTAACATCGACAAGCATGAGCCAGAATCAGCAGGATCAATGCCTAACCACTCATCCAGGCTAAGAAATGTACAGTTGGTTAAGCTTACTTTCTTTTGTTCAAGTGCTCGTTTCAAGTGTTGAAAAACTCCGATGGGTGTATGACCGGATGCAATACAGATGAGTGCATCCGGCTTTTGGTTTACATACTGAATGATTAACTCCGCAGTATGTGCCGATAGTAGTTCGTAATCAGCATAAATTTTCAAGTGCATGTTATAACCAGTTGAATTTAATATTTTCCGAACGGCAATTTAGAATAATTGTGTTTGCTATTTATTCCTAATTTGATGGCGAATGAAAACCTTGATTGGATTTTTGACGATTGGAGTGTTGTGTGTGCTGGCGCGTTGTACCCCTGAGCACGAGCCTCAAACCAGGCAAGATAATATGGTTAAGCTAAGAGGGGGCGAATTTGTGATGGGTACCAACAGCAAAGAATCGTATGAACACGAGCGGCCCGCGCATCCCGTTAGGGTAAATGCATGCTGGATGGATACTACTGAGGTAACTAATAAAGAATTTAAAAAGTTTATAGAAGCCACCGGGTACATTACCATTGCCGAACGCAAACCCGATTGGGAGGAATTAAAAAAGCAGTTGCCAGAAGGTACACCCAAACCTGCTGATAGTATTTTAGTTGCAGGTTCTTTGGTTTTTAATCCACCTACTGGTTTTGTTTCCTTACACGATTACTCTCAATGGTGGAAATGGACCAAAGGTGCAAATTGGAAAAATCCCGAAGGTGCAGCCAGCACAATTGAAGCGCGGTGGGATCACCCGGTTGTACATATAGCCTATGAAGATGCACAGGCCTATTGCCATTGGGCCGGTAAGCGATTGCCAACCGAAGCCGAATGGGAGTTTGCAGCGCAACTCGGAGCGAACACCAATAAGCAAAATGAAAAGGTACCAGTAAAAGCAAATTATTTTCAAGGTAGTTTTCCAACACGTAATTTGTTGGAAGATGGTTTTGAAAGAACGGCACCGGTAGGAAGCTTTGAAGCAAACAACCTGGGGTTGTACGATATGATAGGTAATGTGTGGGAGTGGACAAGCGATCTGTACAACGTTAACTATTTTGCTACTTTACCTACCAACAAACCAATCCATAATCCAAAAGGCCCGGAACAATCGTACGATCCGAACGAGCCTGGTGTATTAAAATATGTTACCAAGGGTGGATCTTTTTTATGTGCTTCCAACTATTGCTCCAATTACCGCACCACTGCGCGGCAAGGTACGGCATTTGATAGCGGTATGTCGAATGTTGGGTTCAGGTGTGTGAAGGATGTGGAAGAAAAAAATTAAAGTCATTATTAAAAATTGTATTATGCTAGAGATGTTTAAGATGTTATTCGTTGTTCTGTTAGTAGCTAGTTTTTCAGTGCTGAATGGTCAGGCACGTTGGTCTGAAAAGCAGGCTAATGGATGGTACGCTAAGCAAGGTTGGATTACTGGTGCTAACTTTCAACCGAGCACCGCCATAAATCAATTGGAGATGTTTCAGAAGGAAACATTTGATATTGCAACTATTGATCGTGAGTTGAGATGGGCCGAAGGCCTGGGCTTTAACGCCATGCGGGTTTACCTACATCATCTTTTGTGGACAGCCGACAAAGAAGGTTTTAAAAAGCGATTAAATGAATACCTCGCGGTTTCGTATAGGCATAAAATCAAAACCATTTTCGTTTTTTTTGATGATTGTTGGAATGATTCCTACGCTCCGGGCAAACAACCCGATCCAAAACCGGGTATTCATAACAGTGGTTGGGTGCGCGATCCTGGCACCATGATCTATTCCCATCCGGATACGATGAAAGTTTTGGAAGCGTATGTAAAAGATATTATGACTTCCTTTGCTAAGGATGATCGGGTTTTGTTATGGGACTTGTACAACGAACCCGGCAACAGCGGGCAACTGAATAAAAGCATGCCCCTGCTAAAAAATGTGTTTGCGTGGGCCCGGCAGGTAAATCCTTCGCAACCTGTTTCTGTAGGGGTTTGGCATGGGGGCAAAGAGTTTGCTGACCTGAACAAATTTCAGTTGGAAAACTCCGATGTAATAACCTATCATCAATACCAGTACATCGACAAACATAAAGCAACTATTGATTCATTAGCAAAGCGTAACCGGCCCATGATCTGCACCGAATACATGGCCAGAACCAATGCGAGTGTTTTTCAAACCATATTGCCATTGCTGAAAGAAAGAAAAATAGGTGCCATCAACTGGGGCTTTGTTTCCGGAAAAACGAATACCATCTATGCGTGGAATACACCGGTTCCATCAGGAGTTGAACCTGAGTTATGGTTTCACGATATTTTTAGGAAAGATGGTACTGCCTTTAGCGAAGATGAGATAACCGTTATAAAAAAGCTTACCGGTAAATCTAAGTAAGCCGTTAATCATCTAAATCTTCTCAGAATCAATTCTTATGCACTTAAAATTTTTAACTCTTGCTATTTTATTGGCAGCGACTTTGGGTTCCTGTAAAAAGAAAGAAGAGCCAGTTGAAATTCCTTTTGTCGAATCAACTTTTCAAAACCCATTACTCGAACATGGCCCTGATCCATGGGTATTTCAGAAAGACGATGTGTATTACCTGATGCACAGCACAGGCAATAGCTTAAAAATCTATCGCACTAAAAGTATGAGTAAGTTGGCCACAGCTGAATCAAAAACAGTATGGGCTCCTCCGCCAACCGGAATGAACAGCAAAGAAATCTGGGCTCCTGAACTGCATTTTGTAGAAGGCAAGTGGTATATCTACTATGCTGCTGATGATGGAAAGAATGATAATCACCGCATGTGGGTACTGGAGAATGAATCGCCTGATCCATTTGAGGGGGAGTGGATCGATAAAGGTAAACTCAACCTGGCAGGCGATCGCTGGGCTATTGATGGAACAATTTTTAAACACAACAACATACTTTATTATTTATGGTCTGGGTGGGCTGGTGATAAAAATGGAAGGCAGGATATCTACCTCTCTAAGCTAAGCAACCCGTGGACGGCCGAAGGCCCTCGCGTGTTGCTTTCAAAACCGGAGTTGGAGTGGGAGACAAAAGGTACTTCCGCTGAATTACCAACGGTTAACGAAGGTCCGCAGTTTTTAAGCAAAGGCGATAAGTTGTTTATTATCTATTCAGCCAGTGGTTGCTGGACAGATGATTATACACTTGGGATGCTTACAGCAAACAAAGATGCTGATTTGATGAATCCGGCATCATGGGTTAAATCTTTTAAACCGGTGTTTACTAAAAATCCGGAAGGCAATGTGTTTGGGCCTGGCCATAACAGTTTTTTCAAATCGCCAGATGGTACAGAAGATTGGATTATTTACCATGCCAATCCGGAAGCAGGGCAGGGTTGTGGTGATAAACGATCAACCCGGATGCAACGCTTTACCTGGAATGCAGCCGGTGAACCTGAATTTGGTGTGGCCGCTTCACTAAGTACAAATTTGGTTATCCCTTCTGGTGAAAAATAGAATTTCAATTAAAATGTAAGCTCAGAAAAATAAAGTTAGATTCGGCCAAAATTGAAAACCTTATCGTGAAACTATCTGTCAAGTCTAAGTTTATTGAATTATATAATTCAGAGCCTCTTATCATTCATGCACCTGGTCGCATTAACCTGATTGGCGAACATACCGATTACAACAACGGTTATGTAATGCCCGCTGCCATTCACATGGGTGTTCAGTTTGCATTTGCCACATCGCACCACACGCATTCGCTTATTTATTCCTTGAAGTACGATCAGTTTTATACCCTTGATCTTAACGCGCCTGATAAGGTAGAGAATCCTGCATGGGCCAATTACTTTCTGGGTATTGTTCATCAATTAAATGCCAAGGGTTTAAGGTTAGAAAATTTTAATTGTGTGTTTGATGGTGATTTACCAACCGGAGCGGGCTTATCCTCTTCAGCAGCTATGGAGTGTGGTTTTATTTTTGGATTGAATGAAATGTTTCAATTGGGACTTACGCAGTTCGACATGATTCACATGGCGCAATGGGCCGAGCATAATTATGCCGGTGTAAAGTGCGGCATTATGGATCAGTTCAGCAGCATGATGGGAAAAGATAATCATGCCTTTATGCTGGATTGCCGCTCGTTGGAGTACGAATACCTGCCGTTGGATTTGGGTAACTACACTTTATTGCTGTGCGATACAAATGTAAAGCACTCGTTAGCGTCTTCGGAATATAACACGAGGCGGAATGAATGCCAGCAAGGAGTTACAATAATCAGTAAGAAGTTTCCCGAGGTGAAAACGTTGCGCGATGTTACTCCGGTTATGTTAACCGCTTGCCAGCAAGACATGCCGCCTGTTATTTATAACCGATGTCGGTTTGTGGTAGAAGAAAACAATCGGGTAGTAGAAGCCAGTCGCGATTTAAAGAAAGGCGATTTGGCTTCGTTTGGAAAAAAAATGTTTGCTGCACACGATGGACTTTCGAAACTGTATGAAGTGAGTTGTGCGGAGTTGGATTATTTGGTTCAATTAGCAACAGCTTCCGCTGATATTTTAGGCGCGCGCATGATTGGTGGTGGCTTTGGTGGATGTACACTTAATCTGATTCATCAAAATTCGGTAGGAACTTTCCTCGAATCAGCCAGGGCAGCTTATCGTACAAAGTTTGGAATTGAAATGAGCTCTTATATTGTAAAACCAGGTAAAGGAGTTTCAGTAGTTATTGACTGATTTTGAAAACGCCCGTAGGTAATAACAAAAAAAGCCCCACTATTGTGGAGCTTTTGTCGGGGTGGCCAGATTCGAACTGACGACCTCTTGGTCCCAAACCAAGCGCGATACCGGGCTACGCTACACCCCGATCTTAAAAGGAGGCGCGAAGATATAAAAACATCTTCAACAACCAATTTTGTGATCCCGGCTGGACTCGAACCAGCAACCTGCTGCTTAGAAGGCAGCTGCTCTATCCAGTTGAGCTACGAGACCGAGCGGAGGGGGGGGGATTCGAACCCCCGGTACGGTTTAACCCGTACGACAGTTTAGCAAACTGCTGGTTTAAGCCTCTCACCCACCTCTCCAGTAAGTTGTTTTTTGTTTAGAACTACCCGCATGGTAGTTACCTTTTACTAAAAGGAGTGCAAATATAACGTTCAATTGCACTTGATAAACTCATTTTTCTTGATTTTTAATCCAGAAGCAATTTAACGGGACTTGGCCAGTGACCCTGTTAATGCTGCAAAACCGCCCACCAACCCACCTACCAACATGGTAAGTATAAATGAATTGAGTGGTAGTAGTTGGTTTATCTTTTCAGTAAGGATTGAATTGGTTTTCAAATCAATAATTAAAGCATACCCAACCCACAAAAGTGCGATGGCCGCAAATCCAGCCATAAAAGAATGGAGGCTTTTATTTCCAGCAACATATGCCACACCTGCTGCCCCAATGGCAATGCTCCACCACGGTAAAAACAATTGCAGAACCAGGCATATCAGCATAGTAGCGACTAACTGAATAATAAATTTCATGGTGCTTCAGGTTTTAAAGTAAGGGTTGCAACATTGGTTTTGTATTGAGCAGGATCGCCATTGAATTGAAAAAGATAATGATTACCTGTAGCCCAGGTGTTCAACATATTATTGTAATACGGACTGCCCGGATTACCCGATTGCCCACCCGGATAAACACCCCAGGCCCGCACACCGGTTTTTTCTAAGCTCACAACCATTCGCCAACTTGGGCCATGCGTGCGCGATGAGGCATTAACAATATTGCGATTACCCCCATGCTCCACATGATAACTGAAGGCTGGTAAGCCCCTTAGCAAATGTCCTACAAAAGTATCTTTGTAATCGGCCCAACGCGGATCTTTATTCTTTTCAGATTTCCATTTCTCTATACTTTCAACACCTTGTATAAATGCTTGCTGAATTACATCGCGTGCAGTTTCTTTTTCGGGAGTTCCGATAACATCAAAAAATAAGAGGTCGGGATTTTCTTTCAGCAATTTGATTGTAGTATAAGCAGTAGGGTAGGCCAGTGTTACGTTTGAGGTCTTCACTTCATCCCACACCAAAGGAAAGAGCGCATTCCACCAGGCTTCGTAATACGAAGCTCCTTCCGAATCAGCAGAGTTTTCGTAATCCCAGGCTGCCAGAATTTTATAGGCATTTTTTTGTGCCTGCGTAAAGTTGGTAGTGTCTAATTGTTTAAAAAAATATGGCAGACTTTCTTCCGCCTTCAGGTTGTAATTATCAAACTGAAGTTCCATCATATCGCGCGGTGTAATTTCCGTCATCTGGCTCAATAGTTTATTAATTCTGCGATTGCGATAAGCCTCAAAGCTGGTGCTATTAATGTAGTAGGGGTAGGTGTTATCTACCGGGTATTGATTGGCCGAACTTACAAAACCGCGCACGGGGTTTTTATACATTATATTCTGTTCGTTGGGAATAAATGCCTGCCACTCGGTGCGGGTAAGCGTTCCGTCTAATATGTATTTGCCCTCTTCCTTTCTGCGAACCGGAAACCGCCCCTGAATGCGCATGGCGATATCGCCACTTACACTGGCAAACACAAAGTTTTGCGCGGGCGATGCATAGTGGTTTAATGCATCCATGTATTCCGAATGATTTTTTGCACGGTTTAGCTTAAAAAAGGTGATGATTTCTTCAGAAGGATCGTGTGCAATCCACCGCATGGAAAAATGTTTCAGCTCATCATTGCCATGAAAGCTATCATCGAATAACACCGGCCCCTGATGGGTGAAGGCAATGGTATCATAAAAATCCTTTCCACCTTTTATCTTAAATTTTTCAACTACTTGTCGGGTGGGCTTCCAGGTGTTATCACTTTTATACTCACGTTTCGATTTGTCCTTGAATTCAATTTTATACCAATCCACCAAATCGCGCTGGGCGTTGGTTACACCCCACGCAATGGAATCGTTAAAGCCACTTATAACTGCAGGCGAACCTGGCAACGAGGCACCCATTACATTTACACCCGGTGCCTGCAAATGAATGACGTACCAGATAGAAGGCAATGATAAACCCAGGTGCGGATCGTTACATAAAATGGGAGCCCCGGTATGTGTTTTTGCTCCGCTTATAGCCCAGTTGTTGCTGCCCACATCAGGGGGCGATTTTTCCAAAGGTG
Source organism: Cyclobacteriaceae bacterium (assembly GCA_019638395.1). GTDB lineage: Bacteria > Bacteroidota > Bacteroidia > Cytophagales > Cyclobacteriaceae > ELB16-189. The sequence continues at coordinate 610,117 of JAHBTX010000001.1, read as the reverse complement.
TAACATTTACCAACTCATTGGGCAGCGCAAGGGGTACACTGTCAATCTTGATGGGGGTGAAATTCCATTTACCCGAGTTGTCCACAATCGGGTCGTCCACGTTTTCGTTATCAGGCCAAACCAGATCAATCAATGCCTTATCGAAAAGTTTTAGGGCGTTTGTCATTTCCAGATCTTTATCGCCACTATTTAGTGTAAGCGCCATGTTCTTTAAGAGCAAGCCACATTTAAGGGGGCTCCAGTTTTCGGGCTCGTAGCCTAATAGTTTATACTCAAGCGGTAAATCTTTGTAGGCAAGCGACTGTATGTATTGGTTAATGCCCTGTGTATAACTGTTCACCATCGCTGCTGCAACGGGGTCGGCTAACATGGTTTGTAGGGCATTTTCGGCAGCGTAAACCATGCCGCGCCTGCGCTGGGTGCGATCGTAATCTAAAGCGGCATCGCCTATTATTTCAGAAATTCTGCCCGCGGCTGCATGGGTCTGAAACTCCATTTGCCACAAACGGTTAGCTGCTGTAATGTAGCCTTGTGCCAGGTATAGGTCGTCATCATTGTTGGCAAACACATGAGGGATGAGCAGGCTATCGTAGTGGATTATTACTTCATCTTTTAAGCCTGCAAGCTTCAACACCTGGTTGTGCCGGGATTTGGTTTCGGCATTCTGCCAGAATCCTCCGAAAGGGTCTAAGAATTTTCCTAGTGGGGGTATGGGTGAACCAAAATTCCAACTCCTGTTAAGGGCATAAATCAGGGCCACGGTAATGATGAGCGCAATACTGGCTTTGGCGTGTTTCATTTTTACTGGGGTAATCTGGTAATAATCAGTAATTCAAAGTGAATTGTCAATTAACCTAAGTCAATTGTTTTTGCTTAATTTTAGGCTTTTATTTAGAATTTTCGCGTTGAAATGGCAGTAAAAGAAGTGCTTGGCAAATACACCAAAGAGCAAGTTAAGAAGGCGGCCCAGATTAAGGCCCTTTTTTTTGATGTGGATGGCGTGCTAACCGATGGTGGTATTATATACGATGAAACCGGCACCGAAACCAAGCGCTTTAATGTAAAGGATGGTTACATCATCAGCCATTTGAAAAAAGCAGGGATACTGGTAGGTATTATCACCGGGCGTGAATCGAAACTGGTGAGCAACCGTGCTGCCGAACTTAAGCTGGATTTTTGTCACCAGGGTATTATGGATAAATACAGTGTGTTTGAAAAACTGGTAGAATTTCACAAATTAAAACGCAAGCAGGTGGCCTATATTGGTGATGATATTAATGACTTGAAAGTACTGCAGAACTGCGGTCTTTCAGCCTGCCCGGCTGATGCGGTAAGTTATATAAAGACACGGGTGGACGTGGTTACAGAAGCGCGTGGTGGCGCAGGCGTGGCACGCGAGGTAAGCGATTTGATTTTGGCTGCCCAGGGTTTTTTGGAAAAAATTTTAAAGCAGTAATAAGTGGAGTTGTTTAAAGATAAGGTTTCAATAACCGATAAAATTACATTGGGCGGAGACCGCATGGTATTGTTTGCCGGCCCCTGTGCTGCCGAGAGCTATGATATTTGTATGGAAACCGGCACGGAACTAAAAAAGATTTGCCAAGAGCTGGATATCGACTACGTATTCAAAGCCTCATACGATAAAGCTAACCGAACTTCTTCAGGTTCATACCGGGGCCCTTCGATGGATATGGGATTGGAAATTTTAGCGATGGTACGCAACGACTTAAAAGTACCGGTAGTTACCGATGTGCATGAGTCGGGCCAGTGTGAAGAAGTTGCAGCAGTAGTAGATGTATTGCAGATACCAGCCTTTCTGTGCAGGCAAACGGATTTGCTGGTGGCGGCAGCCAAAACCGGTAAGCCGGTGAAGGTAAAAAAAGGGCAGTTTATGGCCCCCGAAGACATGCGCTATGCCTTGGATAAGGTGCGCGGTGAAGGAAACAACAATGTGTTTTTAACGGAGCGCGGTTCCAGTTTTGGATATCATAACCTGGTGGTCGATATACGGTCACTTCCCATTATGCGGCAGTATGCTCCGGTAGTATTTGATGTTACGCACAGCATTCAACGACCCGGTGGCCTGGGAGGCAAAAGTGGGGGCGACCGGCAATTTGCTCCTTACTTGGCAAAAGCAGCGGCTGCAGCCGGTGTAGATGGTTTCTTTATCGAAACACACCCCCAACCCGAAAAAGCCTTGAGCGATGGCCCCAACATGGTGCCGCTGGCGGAGATGCGAGGGTTTGTTGAAAAAATTATTGACTTTTGGAGGTTGCAAAAATTAAATTAATGCGATATTTATTGAGTTTGGTTGGCCTTTCATTGTTGCTGAGTGCTTGTGTAACAAATAAGAAAATACAATACTTTCAAAAAGCAAAAAATGAATCTGAAATTCATCTGCTTGATACTGCAGTACGTAAGTATAAAACCGAAGCACCACAGTACCTGATTCAACCACAGGATGCCATTTTTGTAAGATTTGAAAGTAAGTCGAATGAGGATTTTGATTTTCTTTCTTCTGGTCAACAATCGGCAATTAATGTAGCGCAGGCTGCAAATCTGGTAAGTGAACTAGTGGATGATAATGGCTTTATTAACTTGCCCGTTTTAGGCAAGATTCATGTTGCAGGGTTATCCATATTTGAAATTGAAGAAAAACTTCAAAATTTAGCTAATCAATATCTTGAGTCGGTACACGTACGGGTTAGGCTTGTAAATTTTCGATTTACCTTTTTAGGTGAGGTAAATCGGGAGGGGACATCTTCATCGGCTAATAACCGGATAACAATAGCAGAAGCAATAGGTTTGGCAGGAGGGCTTAGTGAGTTTGCTGACCGATCAAATATAAAAGTGATTCGACAAACAGGTAAGGATGTAGAGGTTTCATATGTAAATCTATTGGATGAAAATATAATTTCATCACCCTATTATTATATTCATCAGAATGATGTTTTAATTGTTCCACCATTAAAGCAGAGGCCTTTTCGCAGATACTTCGGGCAAAACCTGGGCTTATTCGTTTCTACCTTATCATTGATATTACTTGCAATAAATCTGAGAAATTAACGTGGAACATCCATTTATAAATACCCAGGAAGGTTCAGTAATTGATTTTAAACGTATCCTCTACCGGAGTCTCCGGTATTGGTACTTAATTATTGGCTCGGTTTCATTAAGCTTAACAATCGCATTCCTATTTAATCGATACACAATTCCGGTATATGAGGTTAATGCCTCAATTATTATTAGAGAGAGCCAGGAAATGACTGAAGGTCAAATGGTGTATAACAATGCGTTGGTTAATCCCTCCCGCAACTATTTCAATGAGTTGTATGTATTGAGATCAATACCCCTTATAAAGAGAGTAGTTGAAGACAATAATTTTAATGCTAGAATTTTCAGGCAAGGTAAGATACTTACTTTGGATGCATATAAGTATTTACCGATTGAAGTTAATGTTCTGGATAAGGATATCAATAGTGTTCAATTTACTCTAAAAATAGTGGGTGAAAATCAATATACTTTAAAAAAGGATGATGTTGACCGAAAAGCATTATTTGGTGATACAATTAGTTTGGAGGGTAAAAAAATTGTATTGACTAAACAAAGTGGATTAAGCTTGCAGGGGAAAATAGGAGAAGAGTACTTACTTGAAATTCATAACTCGTTGAGTGCTGCGCGGTCTTATGCCGGAAGGTTAGACGCAAGTTGGGCAGAACTTGGTGCCTCTGTAGTTAATTTAAAAATAAAAGGTGAAAATACTGCCCGAGAAATTGATTTTTTAGAAGCGATAATTTCTGAATATAGTGATTATGATTTAGAGCGCAAAAATCAAGCGGCAACAAAATCGATTGAGTTTATTGGAAACCAACTTCAGTCCATCCGAGATTCGCTTAGGTTTTTCGAACTCCAGCTCCAAAAATTCAAGGATAAGAATATTGTAACTGATTTGAATGGCGAAGCGTTAAGGGTTTTTCAAAAAATTGAAAACCTGGAAGCATCTAAAACAACTCTATTGGTTAATAAGAACTATTACAAATACCTGGAAGATTATACTAACAACAACACAACCCTTGATCAGGTAATAGTGCCATCTTCTGTGGGGATTACAGATGGGGTGTTAACAAAACTGGTTAGTGATATGATGAACCTTCAGTTGGAACTTCGGTTGTTTCTTTCAACAGAACGAGGTCAAAATCCCATTGTTGTTGATAAGCAGAAAAGATTAGCTGCGCTGAAAAATGATATTATCGGATCGGTAAAGACTTTACAACAAACAGATAAGATTAAACTTGACCAGATAGAAAAACAAATAAATGATGCAGAAAAACAACTTGCGTATTTACCGGTAGCCGAACGGCAGTTGATTGGTATTCAACGCAATTACGGTCTGCTTGAAAATCTTTTTGTTTATCTGATGCAAAAAAAATCGGAGGCAGAAATATCTAAAGCTTCAAATGCAAGTGCAATTATGGTCGTAAATCCTCCGTTAGCTTCTGGACCTATTTCTCCCAAACGATCACAAAATTATTCAATTGCCTTAATGATCGGATTAGCACTCCCATTTGGCATTTTTATACTGTTGGAGTTGTTAAACTCACGGGTTCAATCTAAAGAAGATGTGGAAAAGATTACGAGAATACCATTAATAGGTGGGGTTGGACACAATAAATATGGAAGCAATCTTATAGCTCATAAAAAGCCTAAATCAACAGTTGCTGAAGCATTCCGCGCTTTACGATCCAATATAAACTACTTTACGGGTTATGATGATCATAAAATCATTTTGGTTACAAGTTCTATCAGCGGAGAAGGAAAAACTTTTACCACCATTAACCTTGCTACAGTTTTGGCTATGTCTGGAAAAAAGACACTTATAATTGGGGCTGACATGAGAAGACCAAAATTATTTGATGACTTTGAACTCCCCAACACGTTGGGATTAAGTAGTGCATTGTCCGGGTTAATTTCATTCGAGGAGGCAATACAAAAAACCCAGGTAGATAACCTCTTCCTGCTTAGCAGTGGACCAGTGCCCCCTAATCCGAGCGAACTACTGCTTAAGCCGACTGTATTTTCAACTTTTAATAAACTGCGGGAAGAATACGATTTTGTCATAATCGACTCACCTCCTGTTGCCTTAATTACCGATGCTTTTGTGTTGGCCAAATTTGCAGATCATACACTTTACGTGGTAAGGCAGAATTTTACGCCTAAGGAAACATTAAAAATCATTCAGGATTACCATCAAGATGGTAGGATTAAAAATATTAGTATTGTACTGAACGATATTTATAAATCCGGACCAGGTTATGGCTACGGTTATGGCTATGGCTATGGTTATGGTTATGGGTATTATGAGAAGAAAAATGAGAATTATTACGAAGATTAATTGAAAGGTATGAATAAGGACTGGAGCAGGCCATACATTATCTCTGAGATTGGCTGCAATCATATGGGGCAGTTTGAGATAGCACTTGAACTCATTAAGTTATCTAAAGATTGTAATGCCGATTACGCAAAATTTCAAAAAAGAAATAATCGTGAACTTCTTACCAGCGAACAATATAATGCGCCTCATCCTGTCGCTTATAACTCCTATGGTGCTACTTATGGCGCACACCGCGAATTTCTGGAGTTCAACCAGAAACAGCATGCCGAGCTTAAGAAGTATGCTGAATCAATCGGCATCCGATACACCACCTCTGTGTGGGATGTAACTTCGGCCCGCGAAATTATTGAGCTAAACCCTGACTTCATTAAAGTTCCGTCAGCCTGTAATAATCACTTTGAATTGCTTGCACTTCTACGAGATTCATACACGGGTGATATTCATGTATCGACTGGTATGACTACTAAAGATGAAATTAAATCCATTGTAAATTTTTTTGAGGAAAAAGATCAGGCTAAAGAAAGACTTGTTATTTACAACTGTACTTCGGGGTATCCTGTTCCATTTAAAGATATCTGTTTACTCGAAATTGTTTCTCTTAAAGAAAATTATGCGAATCGTGTAAAAGAAATTGGATTTTCAGGACATCATTTAGGTATTAGTATTGATATCGCAGCCTATGCATTGGGGGCAACCTGGATTGAACGCCACTTTACAAAAGACCGTACCTGGAAAGGAACGGATCACGCTGCTTCGCTTGAACCTCCGGGCTTGCAGAAATTGGTCAGAAATCTTCATCAAACACATGAGGCTATGGCATATAAGTCGCAGGAGATTCTTCCGATTGAATCTGTTCAGCGCGAAAAACTGAAATACAAAAAAGCATAATGGAGGTCTTGGCTGTTATTCCGGCACGTGGCGGGAGCAAAGGCCTTGTTAAGAAGAATACACTTCCGCTAGCAGGCCATCCGTTGATTGCCTACAGTATTCAGGCGGCACACGATGCGAAGCTAGTGACCCGCACGATTGTTAATACGGATGCTGAATACATCGCCACGGCAGCGAGCGAATACAACGCTGAAATTCCATTCATGCGGCCTGTTGAACTGGCAGGTGATTTCACTACCGATCTAGAAGTATTTATTCACGCGTTGCAATGGCTGAAGGCGAATGAGAACTACATTCCGGATTATGTTGTTCAACTTCGTCCAACTTCACCCGTCAGGCCGATCGGCATTGTTGATGCCTGCATTAAAAGGTTGATGGAGTCGGATGCTGACTCGATCCGGGTTGTTACCAAAGCTCCGGTTACACCTTATAAAATGTGGCGTATTGAGAATGAACACGAAGCTATGATCCCGCTTCTTGAACTTCCGGGCGTGCATGAGCCGTTTAATCAGCCCCGTCAAAAATTACCGGAGGTTTTTTGGCAGATCGGTTGTTTGGATGTGATCAGGACAAGCGTGATTAGTGAACAGCACTCCATGTCGGGCAAAAGGATTTTGCCGTACATCGTTCCGTATCAATTTGCTGTGGATATCGATGACCTCGAAAGCTTTAAAAAAGCTGAAACCGTTATTGCACAAGAGAACTGTACCCGCGTAGCATGATACAAAAAACCGATTATTGTTTGATTGTTGGCGCAGGCTCAATCGGTGAGCGGTATATCCGCAACCTATGCGCACTAGGGTATATCAACATTGTTGTTCTGCGAACCCGAAATCTTCCGTTTCGGGATATTGGCCCGGCTACCGTAAACATTATCACCTCGTGGGAAGAAGTTGAACAGTTTAAGCCGGTTGCAGCATTTATCTGTAATCCCACAGCGTTGCATCTGAACAGTGCGATGGAATGCGTAACGCGTGGTATTCACGTGCTGGTAGAGAAACCGTTATCGCACACTGTAGCAGGATTGGATACGCTGGGTCATGCAGCTATTGAGAACAGCGTGCTGGTTCATGTGGGGTATATGATGCGTCATCATCCATTGTTGAAACGGGTTTATGAGATGGTTTCTTCGAACGAATGGGGGAATTTGATCCAGCTTCAATCGCATTGGGGCGAGTATCTTCCAGACTGGCATCCATGGGAAGATTATCGCACTTCGTATGCGGCCAAACGGGACCTCGGTGGAGGTGTAGCGCTAACGTTAAGTCATGATCTTGATCTTGCTTGTTGGATAGCCGGAGGTGAGCTCACAGAATCAAAACGAATTTTTAATTTCAGTTCATCGCTGGAAGTAGATGTTGAGTCGGGTGCTGATTTTTTATTACGGTTCGACACAGGTGTTACCGCAAATGTCCATCTTAATTTTTTCCAGCGATCAAAAGAAAGATGGTATAAATATTTATTCGACAGGGCAGTTGTTTTCATTGACTTCTTCCGGAATGAAATGATCATCCGCGATGGCCAGGGAGAGCGAACGGAGCGGTTGAATCATTTCGACCGGAACGATCTCTTTCTTGATCAGATCCAGTATTTCTTTACATCCCTGAATCGGCCTGAAAAATCAGCCGTGAGCATTGCTGAGAGTAAACAGATCATTAACTTGTGCGCGCATGAGTAAGGCGATAAATCTAACCGACAAGGTGATCCTGGTAACCGGTGCGTTCGGCCTTATCGGCTCCGAAATCAGCAAGCATTTTTTGCAGGAGGGTGCGCGTGTAGTGCTGGCTGATAATAACGAAGCGCTGGCAGCGAAAAAACGCGTTGAATTTTCGGCACTTGCAGATTCATCCCGATTTTTGATTGTGATGCTCGATATTACGCGTGAGGAAAGCGCGGAAGATGCGGTAAAAAAAACTGTGGAAGCCTTCGGAAGACTGGATGTGTTGGTTAATAATGCTGCGATCGATGCCAAGTTTGATAAAGAGAACCAGGATAAAGTGAATCATAGCCGGTTTGAAAACTATCCAATTGATTTATTGCGCAAGTCGGTGGAGGTAAACCTTACCGGCACCGTGATTATGACCCAGGCGGCCTGTCGGCAGATGCTGAAACAGAAAAGCGGTAATATTATTAATGTCGCATCGACCTATTCACTGGTTTCACCGAATCAAAACCTGTATGATTTTGGCGAAGGGATTAAAAACTTCAAACCGGTTGATTATATCGCATCGAAATCGTTTATCCCGAACTTTACTCGGTACATCGCTACCTTTTATTCAAAAGAAAATATCCGGTGCAATGCTATCGTTCCGCATGGAATATTCAACGATCATCCGGAGGAATTCCTGGTGAACTTTTCAAAAATGTCACCCTTGGGGAGAATGTGTGAGCGTGAAGAATTGAATGGACCGTTTACTTTTCTCGCTTCAGATGCGTCCAGTTATATGACAGGTTCGGTACTGGTAGTGGATGGGGGATGGACAGCCTGGTAAAATTTATGAAGCATAACATAAAAGTTTTTATTACCGATGTAGATGGTGTGCTCACCGATGCGGGCATGTATTACACGGAAAGCGGTGACGAATTCAAAAAATTTAATACGCATGATGGTATGGCATTTTCCATCTTGCGTGAACACGGAATTAAGACGGCTATGATTACTTCGGAACAGACGAAGATCGTAGAGAACCGTGCAAAGAAATTAAAAGTCGATTATCTCTATCAAGGAGTTAAGCATGAAGGCAAGCTAAAGGCGGCTCAGGAGATTTGTGAAAAAGAAGGTATTGCACTGAACCAGATTTCATATATCGGTGATGATATTAACTGCATACCTTTATTAAAAGCTGCGGGTGTTTCAGCGTGCCCGGCCAATGCAGTGAAACTTGTAAAAGAAATCCCGGGTATTATTCACCTTCAAACGAAGGGTGGTGACGGTGCAGTTCGGGAGTTTGTTGAAATGATCCTGTCGGTTTAAGTAACAACCTGGCCTCCCGAGATAAAAAATATCGAAAGACACAGGCGTCACGATGAGCATTAAATTAATCAAGGATACGTTTAATTATGGAATGGGCCAGGTATTGCCGAAGGTGATTGGCTTCCTGTTGATTCCATTGTATACAGCCTATCTTTCACCGGCCGACTTTGGTATTTTCGATCTTGCTATCACGCTTAGCGCTTTCCTGCTGGTGGTTATGCGCCTGAGTGTGCCGGGTGCAATTACTCGTTTTTATTACGATTATAAAGGTGAACAGGAGAAGATATACATCAGCTCTATCTTCTGGTTTGTGCTTGCTTTAAGTTTTTTAACGTGCATCTTGTTCCTGCTAGGCGGATATTTCTTTGCTGATGTATTGGTTCCGGGATTGCCCTATTATCCATTTATTGTACTGATAGTTATATCAGCCTTTTTAAACTCCGGATCAGATATTCAACGCAGGTTACTGCAGGTCCGTCAGCAATCGGCTTATACGGCTAAGCTTAATATTGCCACTGCATTGCTCACTATTCTACTGTCCATCAGCTTTGTTGTATACTTTAAGCTAAGTGCATTGGGCCTTGTGATGGCTACGGTAATCACATCGTTCATCCTGTTTATTCAGGCGCAGTACTATCTCCGTAACGATCTGGGTGGAAGTGTCAGTATGCCTATGATTCGGGAGTCGCTGCGGTTCAGCCTGGTTTTATTTCCGTACCATCTGTATGGGCACGTGTCAACCCTGGTAACCAAAAGTATTCTCTCCACATTCGGGTCGCTGGCTGCCGTAGGGGTATTGGCTATTGCTACTAAATTCACGCAGCCGTTTACAATAATTATTAATGCTTTTGGAGCGGCTTTTACACCTCAATACCTTGCTTCGCGGACTAATAATCTAGAGAGCGATTACCATAATCTTAGCCTGCTTATTAAGAGGATATGGTTTGGTTCAACGTTGCTGTTTGTGGGGTTCTTTCTTTTTATTGACTGGATTGTTATTGTAATGACGCCAGCCACCTATCACGATGCGATAACCATTACAAAACTATTATCACTTGGCTTTCTGCCGCAAATGTTTTATATCATTTTCAGTAACGAACTTTTCTTCCGGAAAGAGAATAAAACACTTCTGCTTATTAATATGATTGGCATTTCCCTCAGCTTGGTGTTAAGCTGGCTGCTGGTGCGAAGTTATCATGAACAGGGTGCGGCCATGGCCATTATAACACCTTCATTTGTTGGAGCCGTGCTGATGTTCTGGTTTACCCGCAAGAAGATAACGTTTCATCCACCCTGGATATTTATTTTTACATGCTTTGCACTGAGTATGATTATCGTGAGTGTTGACTTTTTTTTGATTCAGGATATCAGACCCTATTACGTGGGGTTATTACTTAAAGCAGCGATGACTGCTGCCTTTGTATTAGGATGCTTTAAGACCGACCCGAAAATATTTGAGATTGTTTCGGTATTTATAAACAAAATAAGGAAAAAGTAATGACCAAGACTGGGGAGATTTCCTTATTACCTGTCAATTCTTATGAACTGGAAAGCCTGCTAACGGAGTTGGGTCTGGCGTTGCTTTCTCATGCACGGGAATATAATTTCTCGGAAAAATGCATTGGAGTAAAGGACTGTGATTTTATCCAGTGCGTGATTATTGAATTCATTTCTGAAATAAAAATAGATTTCATTGCGTATCATGCTGTTCATGTTGCGAGAACAGCAGGAGTTCATAAAGCCAGCATTCTCGGGAACGAGCATGATATAAACGCCATCGCTGAAACAGCAATACATGCGAGGCAAGCAGGAATTTCATCGGTTAACTTTAATGCCGGTCTTTTTTTTGGAATCCGCTATGCTCTTGAAAATGCTAAAAAATCCTTAATCCGCTCGTTGTATCAGCACAAGATTCAAAAGTTAAGAAGGGCAGTGGGGGATAATAAAATACCTTCAACTGCTGAGAAATTCAGAGTTCTAATGTCAACGTTTCATCCGGGTACGGTTTCTACGTTAATTCCGATTCAAAAGAAACTGGATGAGAGGGAGAATATTCACCAGTTGTATATCGCCAACCGCTATGAAACTCATCTTAAGCTGAATAAGCTGGGCTATAAAAATGTACTCAGTGCCTGGAGTGTTGATGAGACTGAACGATATCATATTAAAACTTCGGTCTTGAAAGACTTCGTCAGAACCTTCTTTGAGAAGAAGTTTCCGTTTGGCAATGCTACGACTCATTTTAAATCTATCTTCTATCAGAAGCTTATTATTAAGCTGGATTTTGCTGTCTCGCTGTATGCTCCTTTGCTGAAGATCTTTAATGAGTATAAACCCGATGCTGTGGTGTTAAGCTCGAGTTCTCCGATTGATGCACAAATCATGATTCATTTAGCGTCTGTCCGAAGAATTAAAGTTGTTGAGATAACACACGGTATATTTCAGGAGACACCTATTCTTAAATTTCAGAATGTACCGGTTAAACTGGTTTGGAATCAGTTTCAGGCTGATCTTATGAAGCGGTTCAAAGAAAATGTTGAGTGTGTGCTCGTAGGTAATCCCAAACATGACGAACTTCTTGACAAGTTTAAGAGAACACCTCCTGTAAACTATTTTGAAAAACCTTACCTGCTCTTTGCTACTACTCCGGGAAACAGTAACAGCATAACATGGACTACGTATTTAAGTATCCTTAAAGACTTTGTTATTGCTGCTCAGGAAGACCCGAATATGATATTTGTTATAAAACTTCACCCTACTGAGAACAAGGTAAAAGTTGCCGAAGCATGTACGGATTTTGGATTTCCTGAAAACCTGGTAATTGAACAGGAAAAGGATGTGTATGAGCTTTTATATCATGCGGAAATTGTGATGGTTGTTACCTCTACGGTAGGTTATGAAGCGTTGTTATTCAACAAAAAGATTATTACCTACGCCATTGAGAACAGCGAAAAGTGGCTGCCTTTCAGTAATTTCAACCTCGCCACACGCGTGGATTCTGCAAAGGGTATTGGAAATGCTATTCATGCATTCAGGCAGAAACCACCTGATATGACTAATGATAAAAAATCTTATTTTGTTTACAGCGATGGTATGGCAGTGAATAAGACTGTTGATATAATTTTAAAATGATGATAAGAAAGCTATTCAATTATCTCCTTATTGAAATGCGCAGACTAAGATTCCTGCTTAAGCACTCCGTGCATATTGGTAAGCAGGTAAGAATTTCAGGATCAGCAAAATTAGAAGTAATCAATGGAGGAAGTATCTCCATTGGCGATAAAACAGAGATCCTGCATGGTGCTTTGTTAATGACTTACGGAGGGAAGATTACAATAGGTCAGAAATGCAGTATTAATCCCTACACAATTATTTACGGTCACGGAAATACACATATAGGCAATAACGTGTTGATAGCAGGTCAATGTATGATCGTGCCCAGTGGCCATGTTTTCTCAGATATTCAAAAAACAATCAATGCTCAGGGTGTAACCTGCCAGGGTATTGTAATTGAAGACGATGTTTTAATCTCTCACGGCTGCAGTATCCTGGATGGTGTAACGATCGGCAGGGGATCGGTAATTGGCGCGGGATCAGTTGTAACCAAAAGTATTCCCCCGTTTTCGGTATGTGTGGGTGTGCCGGCAAAGATTATCTCTAAACGTGATGCCTGATGATCTCCATTATTACCCCTTGCTATAATCTCGAAAAATATATCGAGGCGACATGGCATTCGCTGCGTACTCAAACACATACCGATTGGGAATGGATTATCGTGGATGATGCCTCAACGGATAATACCCGAACGATCATCAAAAACTTTTCTGATAAAAGAATCCGGTTGATTGAATCGGAACATGTGGGTAACCTCGCTGTGCTGCGTAACCGCGCTGCGCGTGAAGCCCATGGAGATTTTTTTGCATTCCTGGATGGCGATGATATTATGGAGCCGCGTAAACTTGAACTTCAACTTGAACAGTTTACGCGCCAACCCCGTATGCAGTGGAATCATACAAACGTCAGAATTTTGCAGGATGAAACCGGAGTGTTAACGCCACATAGTAAACCGCCCGGAGCAGCAGAATTTCTGGAGGCTGAGCAGGCATTCGCACAACTTGCCTTCCGGAATTATGTAACTATTTCAAGCGTAGTGATTCGAAAGACGGCTTTTTTTGATGTGAACGGATTTCGGGATGAGATGAATCGCTGTGAAGACATCGATCTCTGGCTACGACTTACTGCGAGTGGACATTCTGTTGGGTATTTATCGGAACCTTTGTTGCAATACCGCGTGCGAAAGTCGGGGTTGTTCTCTTCTAAAACGCTGGAGTATCTCGACTCTAACTTCAAGGTTTACGAAAACATCCGAAAATCTTTCCCTGAGATTCATAGCAAGTACAAATCTGTAATCCATCAGTACCTTTCGAACAATCATTTAAAAATTGCCATCCAGATGCTTGGTCAGAAGAACGTACAGTTCAGAAATCATTTCAGAAAAGCCCTGCAACTGGACCCGTCAATAAAAAAGAGTGTCTGGTACTTGTTATCCGTGGTTAATCCTTCAATTTTGCGAAAGTATCTTAACGCACGTACGCATTGAAAAACCTTATTTCCATTCTGGGATTCTGGCAAACCATGAAAGTCAGCTACTTCCGTTTTTTGCGCAAGCAGCTTCACATTCAGCATACGTACCCGGTTGAGCTTTATAAAGCTGTTCATCACGTTTCGGTGCGAAAAGGTAAAACTATACCGGGTGATAAAGTTATTGAATTCAGGTTTAAGCAGGAATCGCGTGATCTTTCAGTACTCGTGCGAAAAGGGGCCAGTGATGCAGCGGTGTTTTACCAGGTCTTCGGGATAGGGGAGTATCAGAATTTTGTCGACTTGATTAAAAGTTTCCCGGGAGTTACGATCAGAAGTATTGTGGACGCAGGAGCTAACGTTGGTTTTACATCGCTGTTCTTTCTTGCCAATTTTCCGGAAGCGTCTATCGTTGCCATTGAACCGGATGATCAGAATTATGAATTGTTAACGGATAATCTTACCCGAAATGCACCCAACCAACATGTGCTATTGAAAAGAGCGCTTTGGAAAAACTCCGATACGGTAAGCATTCAAAATTCCTTTCGTGATCATCGCGAGTGGTCTCGCCAGGTAACCGATACACCGGAAACTTCGGCAAACAAACTTGAAGGAATTCCGTTGCGTGATCTGTTTCATGTAACCGGAACTGATCAGATTGATGTTCTAAAGATTGACATTGAAGGTGCTGAGAAAGAGGTGTTCGCGAACACGCAGGATTCCATAGAAGTTTTAAGAAACGTCAAGTTTCTGGTGATCGAGCTTCATGATGAAGTTGAGTTTAAACATGATTTCGAAAACATTTTGAAGCAGGCGAATTTCCGCTTCACCTATGTGGGTGAATCATTGATTGGTTTTAACAATACCCTGCTCAACGAATGTGCGGAATAGCGGGAATTGTTGGAAAGGGGGATCGCAGTGCGGCAGAAGTAATGGTGCGTTGCCTGCATCACCGTGGCCCCGATGATTCAGGTATTTTTTCAACTGACGATTTGGCCATCGGAATGGCACGCCTGGCCATCCTGGATTTATCGCCTCTCGGGCATCAGCCGATGCAATCGCATTGCAAACGATACTGGATTGTGTATAATGGTGAATGTTATAACTATCAATCCATTCGTAATAAACTTGAGGTGGAGGGTGACCGGTTCATATCAAACTCTGATACGGAAGTTGTGTTGCAGGCCTATGTTCGTTGGGGTGCAGCGTGCCTTCAGATGATGAATGGCATGTATGCGTTTGCCATCTGGGATACACAGAAGAAAACATTATTTGCAGCCCGGGATCGTTTCGGTATCAAACCATTTTATTACACTACGAGCAAAGGCCCCTTTTTGTTCAGTTCTGAAATCAAATCACTGCTTGCTTCCGGCTATGTTGATTTTGATGTAGATACTGCATCGGTATTTCAATACTTTACAACCGGATACATTCAGCAGCCTGCCACGATCATCAGCGATGTATATGCATTACAGCCTGCGCATTACCTCATGTGGCAGAATAATACAATTGCAACACACCGGTATTGGGATTTTTCAACCATTACTCCGGTGGCGATGGAGTATGAAGAAGCTAAAGCGGGTGTACTGGAACATTTGAAAACAGCCGTGAAGCGACAAATGATCAGTGATCGTCCACTGGGGTTGTTTTTAAGTGGCGGCCTTGATTCTGCCTCGGTGCTGGCTTCCATGGCAATGAATAACGCCAGCATTAAATCATTCTCGCTTGCTTTTGAAGATCAGTCTGTTAAAAACGAAGGGGATGATGCGCGTGAACTCGCGAATCATTTCGGGGCAGAGCATCACCCGGTAACACTTGATGTACGGGAAGCGCTGGGAAATCTGGATCATTATTTTAATACACTGGATCAACCTTCGCTTGACGGGTTTAACACGTTTCTTGTTTCTAAAGTTGCTGCCCGTGAGATCACTGTCGCGTTAAGCGGATTGGGGGGAGATGAGTTGTTTCTCGGCTATACCTGGCAACGTAACCTTCTGCACCGTCAGCAAAATGCGGGTATAGGAAACAAACTGGTATCAGGTGTATTAAATCCGACTTTGTTTAATACGTTGCTTACGGTGCCTGGAGTTGATACGCTGATGCGCATCCGGAGTAAGTATGGATACAAAGATTTGCGATCAGATTACATTAACCTTGCGCTAAGTGCACAGGGCGGTCTGCATACCAATTATAAATTGTTGTCGGATGAGGTTAAGCGGAGCATAAGTTTTAGTGATGTATATAAATCGATAAATCATGTTTTAACTTCCCCCGGTAAGCCAGGTGCTTTTGTGGAGGCATCATACCTCACGTCAAAATCTTTCATGTCTTCTCAACTTCTGCGCGATATGGATGCAGCTTCAATGGCACACTCCATCGAGGTAAGATTTCCGCTCATTGACCATGAGTTATTTGAGTTTGCCGTTGCACTGCCCGATAAATTTAAAGTGCAAACGCTGAAACGCGGTCGCGAGAAAGAAGATACGTACCTGTCCAGCACATCCAAACGCATTCTGCTGGACACCTTATTACCATATCTTCCTGAATCTTTCCTGTCGCGTAAGAAAAACGGATTCAAAGTACCGCTTCGTTCAATCATCAACCAGATTCCGGAAGGAGAATTCAAAAGCCGGATTTTTGATTCTCAACGGCAGTGGAGTCAATGGATTGATGAAAAACAAGTTCAAAAACTTTACACTGAATCCGTACAGTCCGGCTCACGTCCGCTTTCATGGTGGAAAATCCTTACTTTTGTGTCGGTTTTGGCTAGCTTAAAACGCGCGGCTGATACCGGCAAGTAACTTCTGAAAGTATTTTTTATGTTCCGATTCGTGAAGCAGGGATTGAAATGGTTTTTAGGTAATAAAAACTATATCAAGCTTCGTATTGAAATTAAAAGGCGCAAACAGCGCAGACGTAAGACCGGACGTGATCCGATCGATCAGTTTTTAGATTCTTATTCCCGGTCAAAATCACCTTTTCATTTTGTTCAGATCGGGGCTAGTGATGGTATATTTGGCGACCCAATCCATACCTATATTGAACGCGACCGCTGGATAGGTTTGTTAGTTGAACCTATCCCGGCTGTGTTTGAATTGTTACGATTCAATTATCGCAGGAATAAGCTTTTAAAATTTGAAAATTGTGCCGTGGGCAGGGAAGAAGGAACCGTTGGTTTCTATACAACACCCGCGAAAATATTCTGGGATCATTATGGTTCTTCCCAGCGAAGCAGTCTTATTCCACAATCAGGGTATGAGAAAATACAGGTGCGCTTGCTTCCGTTTGAAACATTGGTGAAGAAACACGGACTTGAAAAAATTCAGTTAATCCACACGGATACGGAAGGCTATGATTTTGAAATACTGAAGCAAATTGATTTTAATAAATATCAAACCGAGATAATTTTGTTTGAACATATTCATTTGGGACAACAACTTGATGTGTGCTACGCGCATTTGAAAAATCTTGGCTTTGAGTTAATAATTGGCGAACAAGATACATTGGCCCATCGCCTTCAATGAAGAAAATTCCACACGTAATCATCTATACCGATCACGACCTGGCTCACAATTCTTTTTGGGATAGCTTGATGATTCGCGAAGCTGTAAAAGGATCGATAACGCTGCAGTTTAAAAAAAGAGCGTATGGTAAATCCATATCAAGACTCTTTACAACCTATACAGAAATCTTCAGTAATGATTCAGTAAAAAGGATTGTTGTCGACTTTCATGATAATTATGATTTCATCTCGCAAGATAACCTACAGCAGTGTGATGTATATTACAAGGTAAACTATCGAACTGAATATATTCAGACAGTAAACAACTCATACTGTGAAAAAATAAAACCTTTTATTCCGCACTTTACGGTTTCGGGTGAACAGGATATTTCAATACTCCCAAGATTAGTAGGATCATGGACTGAGCGTATCAATTACTATTCACTGCTCAAACTAAAAAATTTTAATCTTCGGAAAGTGCTTTATCAGTCAGGTCCGGCCCGTTTAAAACGCTACAGAACCTTTGTAAAGTTTGGCAATAATGAAAAGTACGCCTCTATAAAACCTATTCAGAATAGAATTTTTTTTATTGCGAGCTTATACCACGATAGCAGTGATCAATTGAAAGAAGTAAATACCCGCAGAATAAATCTGGTGGGTCTATTGAAACGGGAGTATGGAAAACATTTTTATGGCGGTATTATAAACTCAGAGTTGTCGCGCAACCAATGCCCGGAGCTAATCTTTCAAGACTATCTTCCTCACACACGTTATCTGGAGGAATGTAAGCGTTCTGATATTTGCATTTATTCGAATGGCCCGAATAATTGCCTTTCGTGGAAGCTTGGAGAATATATCTGGTTGGGTATGCCTGTTGTTTCGGAAAAGCTTTATGTAGATTTCGACTCGTCATTTAATTTGGCCAATCATTTAGTTGAAGCAAATAATCTTGATGCGATGCTTCACTCAATAGAGTCTTTGCGGAATGACCGGGCAAAGAAAGAATTCATGATTTATACAAATCAGGGGTTTTATAACGGCACGCTAGAACTGCTGCAGCCACACATTCAATAGCTTATAGTCTTATATTTTAAGTCGTATTACTGGCTGTGCAGGAGTGAATAATATTCCTAATTTTGCAGTATTACTAAAGAATTCGTGAAGTCTCACAATAAAGTAGCGCTTATCCTTTGTGGGGGTGATATCAATTTCAGCGATCTTCCTATCGTTACCAACCGCAGCAATGCGATGATTCCGGTTAACAGCAGGCCGGTAATCGGCTGGATACTGGAAGATTTGTTGAAGAAGGGCTTTGTTGAAGTTGTGCTCGTGCTCCGGTTCGACAATACGCGCCTGTTTAACTATGTGACATGGGCGTTCGGCCAGCGTATTCAGGTTCATTGCGCATTTGTGCAGCCGGGCGGTACCATTTTACATTCTTTATTATCAGGCCTTGAAGTAGTAAAACCTGAATACGGTGTTCATATTGTATTGGGCGATACCCTAATTCAGGATTCATTGCCGGATCACAAAGATTTTGTTTTCTCAGGCCCGTTCAAAAGTCCGGAAGATTGGTGTTTGGTTGAAACCGATAAGCAAGGTCGGGCTGTTGGCTATTACGATAAACAGGGAAAAGCCGAACCGGACTGGCAGGCTTTAGCAGGTGTGTATAGTTTGTCAGATGTCGGTTTGCTCAAACGGGTGGTGATGGAAAAAATTCAGAGCGGCTTAAAAGAGATCAGCAGCGTGCTCACCGGATATGGAAAACAAAATCCGATTTATGTGGAGCCCGCCAAGCAATGGTATGATTTCGGGCACATCGATTATTTCAATCTCGCGAAGCAGAAGTTATTGCAGTCGCGGTACTTCAATTCACTCAACATCGATCCGTTGCGCGGAACAATCACCAAGACAAGTGAAAAATCAGAGAAGCTTGCAGATGAGTTGAACTGGTACAGGGCCTTGCCGCAGAACTTGAGGATATTTTCTCCCAGACTGGAAGAGGTTGAAACCGGAGATAAAGTTACGATCACACAGGAGTATTATGGATATCCGAATCTCGCTGAGCTTTATGTTTTTGGTGATCTTGCGTTAACGGTTTGGAAGAATGCCTTACAGCGGTTAATGGAGATTCAGAAGTTATTCAAACAGGAAACAGGAAATGTGCAGGCCGAAGATGTCTGGGATATGTATCATGTTAAAACCAATCAGCGGCTTGATGAATTAAGTAAACAGCCAGGCTGGAAAGAACGCCTTTCACATGAAACACTGGTCATTAATGGTATGTCGTACAAAAACTTTGGCCAGCTTTCAAAATCAATCGAATCGCTTTTGATTAAGCTCCGTGAATTATGTTCCGGAAGTATTATCCATGGCGATTATTGTTTCTCGAATATTTTATACGATCTCAATACCCAGGTTGTGCGTTTAATTGATCCGCGCGGCTCTTTCGGAAAACAGAAGTTGTATGGCGATCCACGTTACGATATTGCCAAACTAAGACACAGTATTGCCGGTCGGTATGATTTTATTATTGCCGACTTGTTCAAAGTAGAAGAAGAGAATGCTGAATATACTTTTGAAGTTGTAGAGCCGGAAGTTTATTCACCGCTTGTGAAGCATTTTGATACACTGATTCAAGTATATGGCTATGCTCCGGAAGAGATCAGATTGATTGAAGGATTACTTTTTATATCGATGGTGCCGTTGCATCGCGACAGCCCTAACCGGCAGTTGGCAATGTATCTCACCGGAATTCAAATTTTAAACAACGTGATTAATGCGGATCGTAATTGACCTCGATGGAACTATTTGCCCGATAAAGGAAAAGCATGAAAGCTATGCCGACTTGAAACCTCTGCCGGGTGCGATTGAGAAACTGAAAGAAATGCGTGCGGAAGGTCATTACTTGATCATTCAAACCGCCCGCAACATGGCTACGCAGGAAGCTAACCTGGGTAAGGTGTTAAAGAATATTGGTAAGGTTACGCTCGACTGGCTTGAACGGTACGAGGTGCCATATGATGAAATTTATTTCGGCAAACCCAATGCACAACTTTATATCGATGACCGTGCATTTCGATTTTCCTCCTGGAAGGAGGTGACGCCTGATCTATTGAATGACCTGAACCGAGAAAGATGATTGTGATCGTTCCTATGGCAGGCAGAGGCAGCCGGTATGCGACTCAGGGGTATGAAACACCCAAGCCGTTAATTGAAGTTGCCGGGAAGCCTATGGTATTGTGGGCGTTGGAAAGTCTGAAAGGAATAACCGTTTCCAAATACATTATTGTAGCACTAAAGGAGCATGAAGAACATTTCGGTATTCAGAAACTGATTACAAATCATGTTTCGGAAAAAGTTGAGTTTGTCTGGTTGGAGCAGGTAACAGAAGGACAACTTTGCACCGTTTTGGCAGCTAAGGAACTGCTTGATGTAAATGAAGATGTACTCATCGCTTCTTCAGATACATTAGTTCATGGCAATCTTGGAGAAGATTTAGCAAACAATAACCGAGATGGAATTATCTCAGTAGCCAATTTACCCGGTGAACAGTGGAGTTTTGCGCGAACGGATAAAAGCGGCAAGGTAGTGGAAGTTGCTGAAAAAAAGAGAATCTCCGATCACGCCAGTACCGGTCTTTATTATTTCCGGAACGCAAGTGTATTAATTGAGCATGGCGAACGTATGATCAACAACCAGGAGAAAACCCGTGGCGAATATTATGTCATTCCGGTTTACCAGAAAATGATTGAAGCCGGGTATTCTATTGGTATATCCAAGGCAACTGCCATGTGGGACATGGGTACACCGGAAGCAAAAGCTAATTTTGAAAAATACTTGGCCAGTCAGTAAATGGAAAATATTCATGTATTACATGTATTGAATAGCGCTCATGGAGGATCAGCATTATCAACGTTTGAGTTGATTGATGAATTAAAAGCACGTGGTATAAAATCTTCGCTGATATGCTTCAATAATGCATCGCCAGCGTTATCCAAATCGATAAGCGAAAAAGTTGCAGGCCGGGTATTGTTTATTCCTTTATACTGGATGAATAAAAAAATCCGTGCGGTTTGGTGGAAGCGCCCGATCATGGAGATGCTTAGTGTTTGGCGCACGGGTCGCGGGCATAAACATCAGGCGCGGATTACTGAGCTTGTCAATCGAGAGGGTATAAACGTGATTCATACCAGCACAATCCTTAATCCTGAAGGTGCTATAGCGGCCAAAAGAAATAAACTTCCTCATGTTTGGCATGTACGTGAATTAATTGGCCCGAAAACTTATTTTCAGTTTCCAAAATTTGCTGCATGGATAGATTTTGTTACAAAGCATGCTGATTGTCTGGTAGCAAACTCTTCTGTAACCTATAAAAATCTTGAACATTTCTTTCATCCAACTAAATTGCTCACCATTCCCAATGGTATTAATCCAGAGCTTTTTTCAGTCAAAGAACATCGATCCGATAAGCCCATAGTTATTGGTATGGTTGGTAATGTAACGAGTCGTCTGAAGAATCATGAGTTGTTTATTGAAACAGCCAATATGCTTGCGTCAGAAAATTATCAGTTTAAAATCTATGGAGAATTGCCATCTCCGGATGATCCATACTATTTGAGCTTGCTTGAAAGAGTAAATGAACACGGATTAAAGGATAATTTGCAATTTAAAGGGCATTATGCAAGCCCCTTTGAGATTATGAAAGAGATTGATATTCTATTTCATCCTACACCCAACGAATCGTTTGGCAGAATTTTCATTGAGGCAATGGCTGCAGGCATCCCGGTAGTTGGTATTAATCAGGGCGGAGCACTCGAAATGATTCAGGATGATTTTAACGGGTATTTAGTTAACCCTGATGCTAAAGAAGCTAGTTTAAAACTGAAAAAGTTGGCGCAGTCGGCAGATCTTAGAAATGAAATGGGAAGAAACGGACGATTAAGGGTGGAAGAGAAGTACACTGTAAACCGGGTTGGTGATCAGGTAATGGAACTTTATAAGCAGCTATTGGATACCAGAAGAAATACAGCATGATGCGGTTTGTATTTAGAGGAATGTCAAAGGTAATTGCTATGCTTGGCATTCATCATTTTGTACGTTTTTTAAAACGTCATAAAACAAGTTTTATTCTCTACCACGATCCGGATCCGATTATATTCAGGAAGCATATAGCGTATCTGTCGAAACGCTATTCGATTATTTCCTTGGATGATTTTCTGACGTACCAAAAAAAACCGAATGCCAAGCTGCCTGATTATTCGATGGTAATAACTTTTGATGATGGACATAAAGGTAATTTTCAATTGCTGGAAACACTGGCTACGTTCAATATAAAGCCCACTGTCTATGTTTGTACTGGTATCGTAACAACCAATCGTAAATTCTGGTTTAAGTTATCGGGTATTCCAGTTGGGTCAATGAAAAAACTCAACAATCAGGAAAGGTTAGAGCAGCTTAAACAGCTCATAGATTTTTCGCCTGAAATGGAGTTTTCAATTAACGACCGTGATGCATTATCGCAGGAAGAGATAAGGCAACTGAATCAATATATTGATTTTCAATCGCATACACATTTTCATCCAATTCTTACAACCTGCGATGAGGCAACGGCAAACGCAGAAATTGTGAGGTCGCGTTCGGAACTTTCAAAAATTGTTTCAAACCCGGTACTTCATTTTGCGTATCCGAATGGCGATTATTCTAAACGAGAAATCGCACTGCTGAAGCAAGCCGGCTATCAGTCGGCACGCACAACGGATGTGGGGTGGAACGTTAAATCAACCGATCCGTTCAGGCTAAAGATTACTGGTGTAAGTGACCGCGCTCCGCTTTGGATGCTCAAGGCAGAACTTACCGGAATACCCGGTTATTTTTATAATCTCTATAAAAGCGGAATTTCCCTGCGTTCAATTAGAGGTCTTCATGAACCTGAACGAAATCCAACATGAGAATAATTTTACTCTGCAATAGTCACCTTTCAGCGTTTGATCAAAAAGTGCTGAATCACATCAATAAATATGCAGAACTACGCATTGTCGGCATAGTGATCAATACAAAACCAAAGCCTGGTATTTTGCAACGACTTAAGCGAGAATTGCGCAAGGGTAGAGGTGGCTACGTGGTGGTTCAAAGTGCACGAGCTGTTTTATCGAAGTTTAAAAAGAATGATTCAATTCATGCTGTCGATTATTCCAATAGATTAAGCATTCCATACTTTGAAACACAAACACTCTATACTCCCGGAGTATTTCAATGGATTAGTAAGCTTAATCCGGAGATACTTTTTTTGAGGGGATTTGGTGTAATCAAAGATCCTATTCTGAATATAGCACCTTATGGTGTGCTTTCATATCATCATGCAGATATAACAAAATACCGGGGCGGACCTCCGCTATTTTGGGAACTGTTTTATAACGAAAAGGAAGCGGGCATCACACTTCAGATATTGGATGAAGGGCTCGACACCGGTACTATTGTTTTACAGAAATTTGTGCCGATAAAGAACGATACATGGTCTTCTTTAAAAAGGAAAGCATATCTTGAAAGTGAACCAATGGCAGCCGAAGCACTGCTAATGCTAAAAAAAATGAACCCGTTCAGAAATCCGATTGGCACCCGCGGAAAACTGCTTACCTTGCCAAACCTAAGGCAATGGCTTGGATTGCAAGCTAAAATTGCATTTAGAAGTGTTTTGAGATGAAATTTTCAATTTGTATTCCAAATTATAATTACGCGCATTACCTGCCCTTAACGTTTGCCAGTATACGGAATTCTACCTACCAGAATATTGAGGTTGTGGTTTCAGATAATGCCAGTACCGATAATTCTTTGGAGGTTTTATTAACCGAAAAAAAGAAGTTTCAATATTTTACTTTTCAAGTAAACCCTGTTAATCTCGGGTTTGCGCCTAACTTGGATAAGGCTGCTTCATTAGCAACTGGTGATTATATAATCATGCTGTCATCCGATGATATTATGGAAAAGGATGCACTGGCTACCTATTACAAACTTGCTACTGTAAAACCTAATGCAATCTTGTCTTCTGCATGGGATATTATAGACAGTGAGGGTACTGTAACCGGTAGAACGGGACCTAACTCCAAGATTTGGACAAAAGAAGATATTGATGCTGATCTTTCAAAAGAGATTGGATGTGCGGTGTACAGAATGAAAAGTAACCTGCTTCTGAAACGTTGCTTTCAGCAAATGTCAACACCTTTTAATTTTTGCACAGTTGCTTATAATAAAAAATTGTATGTCCGAGTTGGCGGATATGAAGGAACGCGGCTTATTAATCCGGATAAATGGTTTCATTGGAAATTATTAACACACGCTGAAGAAGCTATTTATGTTGATAAAGCTCTCTTTCAATACCGCTGGCATAATCAAAATCAAACCGCTCAACAACTTAATACGGGCTACCTAAAGTATATGGTAGACGAATACCGGAATACTATAGAGATTACCCCTGCCATGTTGTCTCATGCTGCTATTAATCGAGAAGAGTTTATTGAGGCATTTGTTAAGTGTGATGTGTATCGCCATGGTTTGGGGGAATTTTCGAGAGGAAGGTGGCTTAAATCCTGCAGAGTTTTTTTCTTTGGATTAAGCACCTATCCTGGTAAGATGGTCTGGAACCGATTTTTTATTTTCTATATAATTGTACTTTTCACTACGCCAATAGGCTCCTGGCTTGTATCTAAGCTTAAGCAATGACATCACCAATAAATATGACCAATCATCGATCAGACAGACTTACCGTAACAGGTAAGTGGGCGTTTGCCGTTGCGTTGCTTTTTGCTTTTTCAATAAGTGCTGAATTTCGTCTGAGTTTATTTGGGTTGTTGGTGCATCCTTATTTATTGTTGCTCCCCATCGCTGTTTTTTTTGGAGAACTTCGGTATTATTATTTGCCTAACAATGTTAAAGTTCCTTTGTATTTTTTCGTATTTTTTTTTTCTGTGGGTTGCCTTCAAAATTCAAATCCATTCACTGAAATATTCAAAGTAATTTCTGCCTTGTTAACCCTTGTATTCTTTGCGATTTCTGTTAGGTCTGAAAAAGATTTTCATTACCTATGCTGGGCGTTTATGATTTGTGCGTTTGCGATTGGTATTCAAGGCTTTTTGCTAGGCGAAGAAATCAAGGGTGGCGGACGACTAGAAGGGATTAATGCACTTGAAGGTTTGGGTAATAAAAATGCACAGTCATTGTACACATTACCAGGAATTTTTTTTGGAATGCTTTTAATACAGCGATCCATAAAAAAACGCAAATTCATGGTAATTGGAATAGTCTCTATAGCAATCTTTTTTATCTTGGTAAGTGTTTTTTTATCTGCAAATCGGTCAGGGTGGTTGGGCCTTTTTATTATTCTAATTTCTTTTGTGTTCTATATCGGAGTTGGAGTACGTTCAATTTTACTTGTCTGCATGTTTAGCATGTTAAGCTATTTTATTATTGGACGGTATGCGAGTGATATTGTCGAACATAAAAGTGAACAAACTCTGGAAGGATACTCTTCCGATGTTGGTCGTCAGCGCTTGGCCACCCTCGCGTTTAAAATTGGATTCGAGAATCCTATTATCGGGGTAGGTATGGATGAATTACATCGGCAAATGGCATATCAGCTAGGTCTAAATCGTCTAGGTGTTGAAAAAACAGACACACATATTTTGTGGGGCTATCTTTTCGGGGCGACCGGTATTTTTTCTTTGCTCTCCTTCCTGTTTTTTTTGCTTTCCTTTACGAAACAGAGATTTTATCATGGCCTGGTTGAAACAAAACCTTTACACCGAACGCGTATTCTTGTTATCGGATTTGTAATATTATTTGTGGTTAGGTCTTTATTCAGCAGAGAGATTCTATACAGTCCTACTTTTATGGGAGGTTTGGGATTGATTTTTGGATACTATTTATTTTTGATTAGGTCAAAACATGCGCCAAGCCTCTAACCCGAAAAGAGTTTGCTTTATTTCTTCCCGGAGTGGGTTTATGGATGAAGCAGGGATACTTTATATGGACTGGGCAAATGGACGCGTGATTGACCAACTTACTAAAAGAATCCCCGGCCTGCACCTGGCAATTTTCACTGAACCAACTAAGAAAAAGCAGCACGACTTTGTCATCAGTATAGGTGAAGTATATCAATTACCTACTCCCTTTACCATGGCTGGAGGTATCAGAAATACATACAAAATCTATAACGTACTTAAACGTATCGAACAAGATCATGACTTTTTAATTATCCAATTACCTTTTATTGGATTTTTAACACTGCCATTCATCCGAAAGCCCACAATATATCATGTATGTGCTAATGTTCTTACAGCGGCAAGAAACCCGTTTAAATATTCTGGAGTAAAGTTGCTGATTGCTAAAACGGTTGCGGCCGGAATTCATCGATGGTTAGTATTTCTGTTCAAGAAAAATCGTAACCAAGTGATTGTAAATGGAGATGAGTTGGGTCTTCTATATCGTGAATTTAATCCTTTGGTTGTCGTATCAAGTAGCATATTCGGGTATGAGATTATTACAAACAAGGACGTTGTGATACGGAACTCAAATGAACCTTTTTGTATGCTTTTCATTGGTCGGCCTAGTCTGGAGAAAGGATTCCCAACCCTACTCGCTGCGTTTATGCATTTAATCAACTCCAACCAAAATGTTACACTCTCCCTCGTTGGAGTAACGAAAGCAGAGTTGCTTCAAATTATTGATTTCCCACTTCCCGATTCGCTTATGGACAGAATTCAATTTCATGGGTTTTTATCTTGGGGAACTCAATTTAAACAACTTGTTAAATACTCACATTGCCTTTTAATGTGTTCAGTAAGCGAAGGTACACCACGTGTTGTGGTAGAAGCGATGGCATTAGGATGTCCCGTTATTGCCACTCGGGTGGGAGGGATGCCAAGTATAGTTGAACACGGAGTTACTGGGCTTTTATTTGAGCCGGAGGATGTAATATCTTTAACGGATTCCATTATATCTTTGCAGGTAGATGAAACGCTTCGACAGCAGATTATCCATCAAGCCCTTGTTCGTGTGAGAGGTTTTACCCTTGAAAAATTTACTGAAACTTTTGTTCAGGCATTGAATAACTTAAACTGTCAATGAAAGTTAAATTTCTGATTCTGTATTCCTGGTGGGTAAGAACCATCACTTTTTTTCTTCCTGAAGTCCCAATTGTGCAATCGTTTCGCGGGTGGCTCTATTCCTTTGGTATGAAGCAATGTGGCAAACGTTTTCGGGTATCATATAATGTTATGATAAATCATTTAGAAACTCTTAGTGTAGGTGACAATGTGTACTTTGCCTGTGGCACAGTAGTAACGGGAGGTGGAAATGTTTTTGTTGGAACTGATACGCTTATTGGCCCTTATGTACTTTTAGCTTCCAGTAAACATGTCTTTCATAAAAAGAATTTTCTAGGAGGTTATGAGCATGGCGAAATTGTTATTGAGGAAGGCTGTTGGATTGGGGGACACGCTACACTTATAATGGGTACACATATTCATTCTTCATCTGTTGTAGGAGCAGGCTCCGTATGCAATCGTGATTATATTGATTCAGGGGTTTTAATCGGAGGTATGCCTGCTACAGTTATCAAACGTCTCGCGTTGTGAGGGAGAATTCTATTGGTCAGTTGCTTTCTAGAAAAACCTCGGGTAATTTCTTCCTTCCCGAAATTGATGGCTTCCGTTTTTTTGCGATAGCCACTGTTTTACTTTATCATTTGAATACACACCTATCCCGCGTATTTTATGGTTCGTCAGATTTTTCGAATTCAATTTTGCATAAGATAATTAGTCGCGGCAGCGTTGGGGTCGATGTATTCTTTGCCATAAGTGGATTTATTTTGGCATTACCTTTTGCCCATCAGCATTTATTCGCCAAACAACCTATTTCATTAAAGTCGTATTACCTACGCAGAATCACCCGGCTGGAACCACCTTATGTCATTTCACTTATTGTGTTCTTACTGGTGCATGTAATTTTATTGAAATTCGCATGGGGCGAAGTGCTGCCGCATTTTCTCGCCAGTTTGTTCTATATACACAGCATAGTGTATGATTCGTGGAGTACAATTAACCCGGTGACCTGGAGTCTTGAGGTAGAAGTTCAGTTTTACCTTTTGGCTCCCTTTTTGGCAGCATGCTTTCGTATTACTGATGTGGTATGGCGAAGAGGTTTGCTTATTGGTGTGATACTAATTAGTATACTGCATTATAATTTGAATTATGAGATGATTGAAACTTTAAACCTGCGCAAGTCAATTTTTATGCACTTACATCAATTCCTGATTGGATTTTTGTTTGCTGATTTTTTCCTGACCGACTGGAATGAGATACTCAAGAACCGTTCGTATAGGTTTGATATAGTGGGTGTTAGTTCGTTGACAGGTCTATTGATTTTCAATGCTCCCTTTCATGTTTTGGACGATTTAGTCTTTAGTGTGTGTTTATTTCTGTCTCTGGTGTGTTTATTTAAGGGCCGACTTATTAATACTTTTTTTACACAACGCTGGGTGGTTATTATTGGCGGAATGTGTTATTCCATCTATTTGTTGCACTATGCATTAATTGCATTTTTAGCTACGCATACAAAAATATGGTTTTTTACTGAGTGGAGCTATGCAGCTAATTTCGGGTTACAGTTTTTAGTGATTGTTCCCGTAGTGTTGGGGGTGAGTGCTATCTTCTTTGCAGTAATTGAGCGGCCGTGTATGGATAAGGACTGGCCTTCTCAACTCTATAACCGCCTGAAAACTATCTTTACTTAACCTTATGAAGATCGTTTATTTCTATCAATACTTCTCAACTTCCGAAGGATCCTGGGGCACACGCGTGTACGAGTTTGCCAGAAACTGGGTGGAGCAAGGCCATGAGGTTACGGTCATATCGTCCATCTATGCCAAGTCCGATCTTAAAGCAAAGGGATTAGTGTCGCATCAAGTCATTGATGGCATTCATGTAAAGGTGATCAATGTCTTGATTGATAATCGGCAATCGGCTCTCAAACGTATGTTCACTTTTTTGCAGTATGCAGTCATCTCTTCATGGTATGCGCTCACACTAAAGGCTGATGTGGTGATTGCCTCTTCTGGGCCTATAACAGTGGGTATTCCTGGTTTAGTGGCTCGATGGTTTCGGGGCCGCAAACTTATTTTTGAAGCCCGCGATTTATGGCCGGAAGGTGCGGTGAAAATGGGACTGCTTAAAAATCCGATGATGATCAGGCTGGCATACTGGTTTGAGAAGCTGTGCTATCGGAACTCATCTGCAATCATTGGTCTTTCACCTGGTATTCAAAGAGATATTTCTTTTAGATTTTCAAAGGCCTCCGTTTTTAGCGTTACAAATGCAGCTAATATTCCATTGTTTTCTTCTCCACAGCCGTATGCAGGTACGTTACCTGCCAAATCTTATGCAATCTATTTTGGTAACATCGGTCAGGTTAATCACTCCACCTATTTGTTGGAAGCTGCCAAACTGCTGATGCAAGCAGGACGTTCTGATATTCAAATTTTATTTATTGGAGAGGGTCAATTGAAACAAGCACTGAAGACGCAGGTGCTTCATGAAAAAATTACCAATGTATTGTTTCTGGATTTGATGCCCAAGTCGGCTCTGGTAGCTTACCTGCAACATGCGCTGGCTTCAGTCATACCACTCAAACCGATCCCTGTTTTTGATACCTCCTCACCCAATAAGTTGTTTGAGTCGATGGCTGCCGGTGTGCCAGTAATTCAAACCACGCAGGGCTGGATTAAAGAATTTATTGATCAGCATCAGGTTGGGTTTACGGTAGATGGAAATGCTCCTGATCAAGTGATGCGAAAATTAATTCAGTTGAAGGATAATCCATCTTTAACAGAAAATATGGGGTATAAGGCGCAGCAGGTGGCGAAGGTATATTTTGATAAAAATAAGTTGGCTGCTGAAATGTTAGCAATTATTACATCAGTATATGAAAAAACATAATGCTGTATTGCTTACAGGAGCAAACGGATTCCTGGGGAAATATATTTGCAAAGAAATAACATCCTTAGGCACAGTGTGCACCTTAGGTCAAGCCCTAACAAATGACTACATTCTTGATCTATCTGAAACAGTTCCTGCATTTAATGAAAGCTTTGATTGTGTAATTCATGTGGCTGGTAAGGCGCATATGGTACCCAAAACTAAACGAGAGGAAGATGCCTTTTTTAATGTGAATTACACAGGCACTGTTAACCTGATAAGGGGCCTTCAACAAATTCAAATACTGCCGAAATACTTTGTGTTCATTTCTACGGTTGCAGTTTACGGAAAAGATGAAGGTTTGAATATTTCGGAGGAAGCAGAAACAGAAGGACAAACGCCTTATGCGCTAAGTAAAATTCAAGCTGAGAGATATTTAAAAAACTGGTCTGATGAAAATGGTGTGGTGTTGACTATACTTCGCCTTCCGCTTGTAGTTGGACATTCAGCACCCGGAAATCTGGGTGCTATGATCAAATTGATAAAAAGAGGTTTGTATGTAAGTATTATAAACAATGAAACTCGAAAAAGTATGGTGTTAGCAACGGATGTAGCGCGATTTATTCCAACAATAAGTGGAGTGGGGGGCATTTACAACCTCACAGATGGGCATCACCCTACGATAAAGGAACTTGAGTTCGAACTGTGTTCTATTATAAGAAAAAAAATAAGGTTTAAAGTAAATTTTAAATTATTGAAGGTAATGGCACGGGTTGGAGACTTGGTTGGAAGCTGGTTTCCGTTAAACACCTACCGGCTCCAGAAACTTACAAGTTCACTTACTTTTGCCGATGCCCGTGCCCGTACAATGGGTTGGAAATCGCGTAAGGTTATTGAGCACTTGAATGAGTTGATATGAATTGGACTTATTACATCTCATTGGTTATTTTTCTGGTTGTAGCAGCACAAGTGTATTTCACTATTGCTGTTAAATTTAGAATACTGGATAAACCAAATCAGAGGAGTTCTCATACACTTCCAACTATTCGAGGGGGAGGTATTCTATTCCCGCTTTCGATTTTATTTTTTTTTTGTTGGAAACTCCAACTCTGCTATTTCATTGCCGGAGTGGTAATGTTGGCAGGTATAAGTTTTTGGGATGATATTCGATCAAGCTCAGCAATAGTTAGGGTAGTAATGCACATGTTGGCAATAGGGTTGTTATTCTATGAGGTTACTTTTTTTGACTGGCCTGAGTGGATAGTGATACTGGCCTTTGTAGTATGCGTAGGCTCTTTAAGTGCATTCAATTTTATGGATGGCATTAACGGAATCACAGGGATGTATGCATTGACTACCGTGGGTACGTTTTTATATTTGTCGGGCGAGATTTCCTTTATGGATGAATACTTACTGGTTACAGTAATTCTTTCGGTGTTGGTTTTTCTTTTTTATAACTTCAGGATAAAAGCCCGCTGTTTTGCTGGCGATATTGGTAGTGTCAGCCTGGCATTCATTCAAATCTTTATGCTCATGCGCCTTATTGATTTAACACAGAATTTGTGGTGGGTACTATTGTTTTTCGTTTTTGGGATTGACGCTGTTGTTACAATTTTGATTAGAATTGCAAAACGGCAGAATATATTTAAACCACATCGGTCGCATCTGTACCAATACTTGGCTAATGAGATGAAGGTTAATCAGCTTATAGTTTCTTCAGGTTATGCATTAGTACAACTACTCCTTAATATTTTTTTAGTTTACTTTATACAAACTTCGCAACCGATATGGATTTTGATTCCGGTAGCGCTTATTACAGTTGGGTACACATGGGCGCGCGTTTACGTTAGCCATGCAGTAAAATCTTGAGTTGTCATTTGAAGTATGATGAGGTATTCTAAAATCAAACCTGTTGTTGATTACAGTATAATTCTACTGGTATTGGCTCCTGTTATAACAGTAGTAATTTTAATAGTTATAGGTTACCTGGTTCAGGCACAAGGTTCAATTTTTTTCTCTCAAAAAAGAATGGGTCTTAATAACAAGACCTTTATTTTGTATAAATTTAGATCACTCCACCCTAATTATACAAGGCCTTTAAAAGATCGAAAATTTTGTTGGGGTAATTTTTTGAGAAATACCAATCTTGATGAGTTACCGCAAATTTTGAATATTCTAAAAGGCGAAATGTCTTGGGTAGGACCAAGACCTTTGCCGGTTGAGTATGTTTCCTATATTACAGCAGAACAGAACATTCGACACACCGTGCGTCCTGGAATCACCGGGTTAGCTCAAGTCAATGGTAAAAATAATTTGCCGTGGACTGATAAATTCAGGTTGGATATAGAGTATGTGAACAACATTTCATTTTTATTGGATATGAAAATTTTGGTAAGAACTTTAGTCCTCTTAATAAGTTTTAAGAAGGATATATCTTTAGAAGAAGCGAAATTGTCGAAATGAATAAAATTGCCATAATTGGTGCCGGTGGATTAGGAAAGGAAATATTGGTACTGATACACCAAATCAATACCTTAAAGCCGATGTGGAACGTGGTTGGTTTTTATGATGACTGGCATCCTGTCGGCAAAAGTATAGCTGCACATTTGGTAATAGGGAAGGTGTCTGAGTTAAACAAAGTTGACTTCCCGCTTCACGTAGTTGTTGCAATTGCTGATCCGGTAATAAAGTCCCGGGTGGTTAGTCAAATTAATAATGTAAACATCAGCTTTCCAACTTTAATTCATCCCACAGCAACAATCGGTATGAATGTTCAGCTTGGCGTTGGCTCCGTCATCACAGCAGGCTGCCATTTAACAATTGATATTAAGATTGGTGAGCATGTGCTGGTTAACTTAAGCTCAACCATCGGGCATGATGCATTTATCGGAAGTTATTCATCAATTATGCCTGGTGTTCATATTTCTGGATTTGTCGAAATTGAAAAGTTGGTGCTGGTTGGAACGGGCGCTTCCATATTACAAAATATACAAATTGGTGAGGGTGCCCGGATAGGTGCCGGTGCCATTGTAACAAAACCGGTGGCACAACATAGTACGGTTATGGGTGTTCCTGCCCGCGTAAAAGATTAATATGAAAGAATTTGCTCCAGCCTTTCGGTTTCTAATAATTTTCCTTGGACTTTACGTGGGCCTTAATGTCGTTTATGGGATGTGGATTTCATCATTTGGTAAACAAGCTGATCCGGCCACGATTTTAATAACGCAACAAACCTCCTGGATACTGAATCTGATTGGCGAAAGTACTTACACTCAACCCAAACCCAACACACCAACAGTTGCTATTTTTAAAGACATGCGTGTTGTGCTAAGTGTTTTTGAAGGTTGCAACAGCATCAACGTGATGATTGTTTTTATTTCGTTCTTATTTGCCTTTAGAGGTAGTTGGAAAAAATTAGCATGGTTTCTTCCTGTGGGTCTGGGGTTAATATACATCGCTAATCTATTTCGAATTGTTGCACTCTATTATGTTGCTGAATATTGGCGACAATATTTTTATTACATACATAAGTACATGTTCACAGCTGTTATTTATTTAATTGTTTTCATTCTCTGGTGGTGGTGGATTGAAAAAGTAAGCGGAGTTTCCGTGAAAGGAATACTTAAATCCCGGCAATCATGAAACGCCTGACTGGCATGGTTACAGCCATACTTATACTACTGCTCGTATATGTATTTCAAAAAGTTAGTTATGCGGGTTTAGCGAATGTTGTACTTCCGGAGAGTCTTTCAATTAGTCATCCTTATAAAGTTTTTATTTTCAATCGTACTATCAGATTAATCATAAATGATGGTGCGTGCATGTTGTTAATTTGGAGTTTGTTTGGCCAAATGAAGTATCTGCGAGCAGCTTTCGTGGTTTTCCTCATCGAACTATTAATAATGCTTCCGATCTATTTTATTATCAAGTTAAACCTGGAGGGAGCCTCAGAAATTTCTTCACCTTTGCTGTCGCAGATCCATCGTATCATTGTAAATCCGTTGTTGATGATTATCTTGATAGTTGGTTTTTATTATCAAAAAATTACCGCTGATATACGTGCATAAACATCCATTGTCTTATAACCAAATTGATGTACAGGGTTTACATGAGGTATTGTTGAACTATCAGCATCGGAATCATGAGGAAATTGTTTTTGATTTTGAAAAAGCAACTTCATCACAGCTTTTAAACAGACCTGTGGTAGCGGTTTCATCTGGAACAGCAGCACTACATCTTGCCTTGGCCGCGCTCAACATCGGTGCGGGTGACTTGGTAGCAGTACCAACATTCTCGTATGTGGCATCCGTTAACCCGGTACTTTATACAGGTGCAAAGCCGGTGTGGATAGATAGTGAGGAGGCAACCTGGAACATTTGCCCGGAGTTGTTGGCAAAGGCACTCAAAAAGTTTAACACTAAATCAAAACGTATTAAAGCCATCATCGTGGTGCATAATTACGGTGTGCCGGCCAATATGAAGGAGATCATGGCACTGGCTAAACGGTATGCAGTGCCGGTAATAGAAGATGCAGCGGAAGCCTGGGGTGCCTCAATAAACACCAGGCCGTGTGGCTCGGTAGGCGATATTGGCGTCTTTTCGTTTAACAGTAATAAAACGGTAACGGCCTTTGGTGGTGGATTATTAACTACCTCAAACTCGAAATGGGAAAAGCGAACCCGCTTTCTGGCGTCTCAGGCGCGGTTGCCTAAATCATTCTACTTATTTGATGAGACTGGATTTAACTACCGGATGAGTCCGTTAACAGCAGCTTACGGGCTAATGCAAATGAAGCAGTCCCAACACTTGGTAGCGCAACGTCAGGAAATTTTTACCCGCTATTGCGAGGCTTTTAAGGGTAATCCTCAGATCAGTTGGGCCGAACCGCTTAAAGGAGATGTAGCCAGCCGCTGGTTGTCAGCCTTTAGATTTAACACTTCGCTAAAACCACAAAAAATAGCTCAAAACCTCGAAAAAAAGGGCTTTGAAGTTCGGAGAGGATGGAATCCGTTGCATACCATGAAGCACCTGTCAGCCTTTCCGATGATACAATCAAATATATCCGAACAGTTGTTTCAGGAGGTCATTTGCTTACCCAGTGGATCTGGGTCTCATCAGCGTGTTGCTTCTGTTAAGGAATTGATTTAGCAAAATAGAGAGGTTACAACCTGTGGTTATTTAAGCATTGAGCATGTAATAAAAGACTTTAAATCAGCATTTTTCATTACTTTTGCAGTACTTACTATACTCCTGTAGCTATGATAAGATCATTACTTGGCGCATTTGTTTTATCTCTTTTGGGAACAGGTCTGTTTGCACAGATTAATTCAGTTCAACCGGGTGATTGGGATGACATTAATACATGGGATTGTGGTTGTGTACCAGATGTAACCTCGTTTGATAACATAATTGTTAATCATAACGTAACTATAACAAATGATATCAACCTAAACTTAGTTACCATAACCAGTGGTTCAACAGTTACTATAAATGCAGGGGTAACAGTTATCATTGAAGAAGATTTTACAAACACTCCGCTAACCATTGACGCTGGTGGTGCGTTAGTAAATAATGGAACTTTGGATTTAAGTTCATTATTGTTTTTTACGCCTTGCAACGTATTTGGCACCCTTCAGAGTTCTTCTGATATTCTTGTTGTTGATCCTTCTATTTTAGTTTTTCATAGCGGCTCTCTTTACAGACATAATTTTGCAACGGGTGGAGATGTACCCGTTGTATCATGGGACCCTAATTCTACCGTTGAAATTTCAGGATTAACAGCTGCTAGTCCGACAGCACCGGGAAATCTGAATCAGACATTTGGTAATTTCATTTGGAACACCCCAGCTATGGGGTCTACGACAACTTTTTCACTTGATGGCCAATTGCAAAATGTAGTTGGAGATTTAACATTTGTTTCAACAGGATCACCAGTCAGGACATTGCGCTTAGGCAGAAATGGAACAGGCTATAATTTGGTTATTGGTGGAGATTTTATCATTTCTGGAGGTACCATTTTCCTCGCTGAGAACTTGAGTACACCTTCTGTTATTGAGGTTGTAGGTAATTTCAATATGTCTGGTGGCAATCTCAGTTTGGGTATTTCAAATAACCAATCGCTTAGCTTAGAAATTGCTGGTGATTTTTCCAAGTCGGCTGGGGGATTGACTGCTGGTTCCGGCAGTGGTCAAAGGAATATTATTTTTAACGGTTCTGGAGTCGATCAAAATTATTCAATCAATGCATTGACAGCCAATGCAGTTCTTTCGTTTACGGTCGCATCTGGTGCCGTTCTGAATTTAGGTATTTCGCCAATTGTAACAAGTGGTACAGCGGGCCAGTTTATAAATAACGGAACTGTGGAAGTAGGATCATTAAATGCTTCTGGTGCCGTTCAAGGAAATGTTCCGATCTCAAATAGAGTTTTTAATTCTGGAAGCAGGATTGTATATAATGGACTTGCAGCTCAGTTTATGGGAACCGCGCAGCCAAGTGCAACTGGAGTAATTACAGAGATTAATAATGCAGCTGGGGTTACATTAGCAGCAGATGCCACAGTTGGCGGAAATCTTATCCTAACAGCTGGTAATTTATCTGTGTCGAACCGCGTTTTAACAC
The DNA here is from genome assembly GCA_019638395.1 of Cyclobacteriaceae bacterium. Classification (GTDB taxonomy): domain Bacteria; phylum Bacteroidota; class Bacteroidia; order Cytophagales; family Cyclobacteriaceae; genus ELB16-189. Next base: position 573,194 of record JAHBTX010000001.1, on the reverse strand, counting down.
TTAATGGTAATTTCACACCGAACACCAATTCAATAAATGTCCTTAGTACGTCCAGTCTTTCTATTGGAGGTACTGGTGCGTTTGGAACCCTAACCACTACAGGAAGTACTACAATCAATAACTTTACACTGAACAGGCAATCTGGCGGAACCGTGACTCTTGGTTCGAACCTCACAATTGCAGGGACGTTTACGCAAACTCAGGGTGATATAATACTCAACAGCAGAACCCTAACAATCAGTGGCCCATATGCCAGAACAAATGGAAGTTTCTCAATTGATGCGGCATCTAATGTAACTATTGATGGATCTGGTGCTTTACCTTCGGAAATTGCATTTAGTGGAAGTCAGGAGTTAAATACTCTCATAATAAATAGATCTTCGTCTACCGTTGGAACGAGTTCTAGCTTTACGGTAACCAACCTTAATTTGTTATCAGGTACGTTTAATAATACGGGTACAATTACCATGGCCACAAATGGGGTACTAACTCGCACGGAAGGAAGTATAATTAATAATACACCACAGGCTGTTACTGCGTATGATATTGTTTACAATGTTGCAACCAATATCTCAACGGGTTCAGAGATTCCTTCACTGGCGACTGAACTCAGACATGTTACAAAAACCGGAGCAGCAACCGTAACGCTTACGCAGCCTGTTACCATAAATGGCAATCTGACTTTTACAAATGGAATTTTTGATGCAGGTTCGAATGCTATTGATATTAAGGGTAATCTCATAGCAAATTCAACATCAATACTTAACGCAAGTCCGTTTACGTTTAGTGGAATTTCAAGCATAAGTGGAGGCTCAATCATCCGATTTGGAGATGTTACCATAACAGGAAGTGTTACGCCTACAGTCAATGTTCGAATCGATGGTAATCTTGTAAATAATGGCACTTTGAGTGCGGGAACAGGTGCCCAAACTACCACATTTGGTGGAAGCACAACAATCAGTGGGTCAAGTGCGCATTCCTTTAACAATGTTACAATTACCGGCTCTTTGGTTGCTCCGGCTTCCATGAATGTAGCAGGTAACTTTGCATTAAGTGGTGGCACTTTTACGCACGGTAATGGAACGGTTGTGTTTAATGGTAACTCTTCAATCACTGGTACACCTCAATTCAATACAATTTCTATTTCAAGTGGAGCAACCTTAACTGGACCTGGCAACCTGAGTCTGGCTGGTAATTTTATTGTTAACGGAACTTTTACTCATAATTCAGGCCGCATTACATTCAATGGAACGGCTAATCAGGAAATTAATCGCACAACGGGTTCCGCAGGGACCATTTCTTTGTTCGACATTACTGTTAATAAGACCAGTGGTACATTTTTAGTTCGTTCAACCATTGCCAGTACCATATTTCGACTTGAAAATGAATTTACCCTGGCGCAAGCAGGAAGCTCCAGTCCGGATGTTGACTTCGATGGGTTAACAAATGCTGGAACATTTGTGTTGGCATCTACAAGCAGTCGCACAGCAAAAATAACTTCGGTTCCTGCAGGGGCACAGATTATTGGTAACTTAACAGTAGAACGCTTTATTCAGAATGAAGATGCAGTGAGAGCTTATCGCTATTTCGCTCCTTCTGTAGTGGGTGCAACTGTAGCAGATTGGTTGGGTGAAATTCAAATCACGGGTCAATTCTCAAATCCATCTTCCGGAGCAGGAATTACAAATCCCAATACTCCATCATTATATCGGTGGACTGAAACGAATGGAGGTGCGGCAAGCAATAGGTACGAAGTATGGCCCAATAATATCTCTTTGACAGCTACGTCTTTTGACTTGACCAACGGTAGAGGTTATTCAGTATTTGTGCGCGATACGGGTACACCGACTGTTACCTCACGAGGAACATTGCGTTTTGGCGATGTAGGTATTTCATTAACTAGTACGGGCTCGGAGCCAGATGCTGCTGGATTTAATTTAATTGGGAATCCCTATCCGGCTCCAATTGACTGGGATTTGGTTTCATTACCAGGAGGAGTTAGCCCCACAATTTCGCTCATTGATAATGTGTCGAATGGTGGGTTAGGAGCAGGCCAGTTCATATATTATATTCAAGGAGGACCTACAGTGGGTACTTTTGATGGTGTTATCGGAAGTGGCCAGGCTTTCTGGGTGCAGACTTCTTCCAATACTACACTAACATTTAGTGAATCACATAAAGCTTCTGCGATAAACCCGGTAATTCTACGTGAGCAAGCAATTTCTGACATGTTGCGAATCAGTGTTACAGGCAATGGCCGCAAAGATGAAGCGGTTGTTTACTTTCGAGATGAAGCTACTGATCAGTTTGATATAATGTATGATGCCAGGAAACGAGAAAATACTTTCCTCAATCTATACACCTATTCAGAAACGGGAGAATTATCGGATAGATATGCAATCAATGCATTAAAGGATATTGGGTGTTCGCGCGAAGTTTTGATAGGAATGGATAAATTTACCGTAGGAGTCTACTCCCTTGATTTTACCGGGTTGGATAGCTTTGAAAAGGCTTATCAGGTAACGTTAATAGATGATTTTCTCAATCAATCAATTAATCTTAATAATGGACCATTCTACCAGTTTGAAGTTACTACAGAAGCGGAATCAAATGGTCAGCGTTTTAGATTAATCATCGCTCAGGAAGCGATTGATCTAAATATTATACCTGAAAGCGAATCGAGTATTTGTATTGATAATACATTCACGATTAACCTACCAGTTTCCGAGCTGGGTGTTACATATTATGCTTCCCAGGAAGGTGTTGCGGTTTCTCCACTTACAAATGGTACAGGAGGTTCTCTTTCATTGGACATTGATAAGAGTAATATGGTAATTGGTGAAAACGAAATACTTATTTATGCCCAAAGAGCTGGATGCGCTTCATTGCCATTGGCTCAAGCAGTAAGGGTTTCAATGGAAGGTATTTATCAGATTTCATCAACAACGAATGGAGTAGCGTGTAATTCGGGTGCAGTTACACTCATGGCTTCCGGAGCACCTGCCTCCGGATATTATCATTGGTATGAATCGGCCGAAGCGACAGAGACAATTCCTGGTGCCCTTACATCAAATTATATAACACCAGTATTAGATAAATCAAAGACATATTATGTGGCTGCTATAAATTCATTAGGTTGTGAAGGAGCCAAAGTAGAAGTATTGGCAGTCGTTGAAAATTTTGATAATGCGGAAATATCTGAAACATCTTATGGAGTATTGACTTCTAATTACACTTCAGGTAACAGATGGTATTTTAATGATGAATTGATACCCGATGCAACAGGTCAGAATCTCTCAGTGACTGAGTCAGGATTATACAGGGTGGAGGTTTCAGTTGGCTCTTGCACGACCATGGATGAATTTGAATTTGTAGTAACAGGAGTAGAAGATCAGTTGCGAAACATTTCATTTTATCCAAATCCTGTTGTTGATAAACTTGTAATAGATGTTGCTGATAAAGACGTTAGCCTTATTAATGTAATTTCAAATACGGGTCAGTTGGTGGCACAGGTAAATGTCAATAAGAACGACAAGGTGGCCGAGGTCGATTTTGCAAATATGCCTACTGGATTGTACCTAATCAGATTAAGCAATAAATTAAACGTAGTTTCCACCTTCAAGATTATCAAGAAATGAAATTGAATTTGTTCATCCAACGACTTCTTCTTAGCACAATATTGTGTTTGGTGGTATTTGTGGCAACGGCTCAACCAGGTGATCCAAGTGGAGATCCTGATGTTCCTATTACGGGTATTGAGATTCTGCTTGCTATAGGAGGTATCTTGGGAATCAAAAGGTCTTTCACGTCTAAAAAAACAAGGATAGATAATCAGTGAAAAATATTCCAGTACTAATTAGGAAACTAAAAATCCTTCCTAGGTGGGTCATCATATTAATAGACTGTGGGGTAATCTTTTTTTCGGCCCTAATTGGTTACTTGCTTAGATTTAATTTCTCCGTATCAGAACTTATAAACAGCCGGTTTGAACAAGGCGTAATCGTTTATGCCATTTGCGGACTAATTTCGATTCTGATCACGGGAAGTTACAAAGGAATTATCCGATATACAGGTCTTCAGGATGGTGTCAGGATTTTCTTCATGCTTATTCTGAATGTTATTTTGGTTACTTTGGTTAATGCTCTTTCGCGAGTCTTGGTGGGGACGTTCATTGTTCCATTTTCAGTGGTGTTTATTGGCCTATTATCTTCCTTTCTGTTTCTGTATAATTATAGACTCTTGGTAAAGTATATTTTCACGTACTACCGGAGTTCTATACTGTCAAAATCTAGAGTTTTGATTTACGGGGCCGGGCAGACTGGAATTATTACGAGACATGTCATTGAGTCTACCCCGAGAATGCAAATTGTAGGCTTCATCGAAGATAACCCAAATAAGATTGGTAAAGTAGTGGATGGCACTAAGATTTATGATGGAAGAGGAGACAACTTGGATCACCTGTTTGATGAATTGAATATTGATGAACTAGTGATCACAGTTCGGGATTTACAGCTGGATAGAAAGAATGAAATTGTAGACTCGGGTATACGAAATCAGGTTAAGGTAAGATCCGTACCACCGGTTGAGAAGTGGGTGGGAGGTGAGTTGAGTATTAGTCAAATTCGGGAAGTTAATATCGAGGAACTATTGGGAAGGGAAGCCATTCAGTTAAATAACCTGGTTATTGTTAATGATATCAAAGGGAAAAGGATTTGTATAACGGGTGCGGCAGGTTCCATCGGAAGTGAAATTGTTCGACAAATTGCAGTATATAGCCCAGAGAGAATAATTTTGATTGATCAGGCTGAGTCTCCCCTTTATGAGATTGAGCGCGAGATTAAATCGACCTATTCAGGGTTGGTAATTCCGTTTATAGCGGATATAACAAACAGGGCAAGAATTGCCTCTATCCTTGAAAGTAACCGACCTGACATCATATATCATGCAGCAGCCTACAAACATGTGCCCATGATGGAGAGTAATCCCAGTGAGGCTATTCATTGCAATATCCTTGGAACCAAGAATATAGCTGACTTGGCAGTTAAGTTCCGGGTGCGAAAATTTGTTATGATTTCTACAGACAAAGCAGTAAACCCTACAAATGTAATGGGGTGCTCCAAACGCATAGCAGAGATTTATGTGCAGGCGCTAAATGAAAAATTAAATTCAGAGGGCAATTTTTCGATTGCATTTGTAACAACACGATTTGGAAATGTACTAGGCTCTAACGGATCAGTAATACCCTTATTCAAAAAGCAAATCCAGGAAGGTGGTCCGGTCACGGTTACACATCCGGAAGTTACCAGATTCTTTATGACTATTCCCGAGGCTTGCCAATTGGTTTTGGAGGCAGGTACAATGGGTAAAGGGGGAGAGATTTTTATCTTCGATATGGGTAAGCCAGTAAAAATTTCTGATCTAGCTAAGAAAATGATCCTGCTTTCTGGAATGCAACCTGGAAAAGATATTGAAATTGTGTTTACAGGGTTAAGAGAAGGCGAGAAACTTTATGAGGAGTTGCTCAATAAATCGGAAGATACGATTCCTACCCATCACGAAAAAATACTGATTGGAAAAGTTGAATCTCAACCTTATGATGAGATAAATAGATATGTTGAGCTATTCTATGATTTAGTCAATGATAAGAATGAACTGAAGATGGTTGCCTTAATGAAGGAATTAATCCCCAATTTTATCAGTAATTATTCACGATATGAGGTACTGGATAATTAAAGTAAGAAAACACCTTATCTTCTAAGTCCTCCGCGCTTATTATACCGGTAAGAAGCGCTACGCTTTTTGCTGTACATCCTGCCATTTCCCTGATCTCGTAAATCCAATGGCAGGTAGTACTCTGCCTTTAAGCTTAGGAGCATATACCCATCATCGGTAGAAGAGTTTCCTCGTTGGTGTCCAGCAGATGGAAATGGTTGATCTAAGCCGTTCTCTTGACCTCTGAATGAAAGGGCTAAGGCTGGTCCTGTGTAGGTTGATAAATCAGGATAGCTTGAGCTGACGTCATCAAGATAATCTGTAAAAACTTTCCGGTATCCCCATTCAACTGATAGGTTGAGGTTTGGTCCTAATTTCTTACGAACTCCGAACCCAAATGGTAAAGCAAATGCAACTCGACTATATGATACACCTTCAGTTCGTAATGGTTGTAGGGCATATGTTTCTCCATTGAGTTCAGCTTTAGGATTAAAATACACAGCTGCTAAACCACCAAAAGCGTATGCGTTAATCTGAGGCCTTCTGTAATACCTATTTCCATTTGGAAAAAAGTTTATTTGGCCTACAAGATTAAGTTCAATATTATTCGATTTAAAGGATAAATTTCTTTTTACCCTTCCCCCATGATCGGCTTCAGCATCATTTCCTTCAATTGAAAACCAGGTTACTTCCGCACGCGCACTTATTCTAGGGGCTAAGTAATATTGCAACCCAAAATTGATATTGGGCTTAGCATCCAAATAATTGCCCGGATTAGACAACTCTCCAAAATAAGTAGAGGTACCAGCCCCAAAGATGGCAATGAGTGATCTGTTTTTACGAATCGCATAGAAACTTTGGGCTATAGCAGCTTCAGCTACTGTAAGCAATACCACCAAAACCAATAGTTTACGCATAATAACTATCTTTAAACCACGAATTTATGCTTTTTTATCCAAACAGGAAACCGGTTTATGCCAGCACTTCCTTTATTTTCTGAGCTGCATCTTTTAACAAAATAGCTGAAAACACCTTTAATCCGGATTCCTGGATGATTTTAGCGCCTTCCTCCGCATTGGTGCCCTGCAGGCGAACGATAATAGGCACAGGGATATTCCCTACTTTTTTATAGGCTTCAACAACCCCATTCGCCACCCGGTCGCAGCGAACAATACCCCCAAAAATGTTTATTAATATGGCCTTTACATTGGGATCCTTCAAGATAATCCTGAATCCAGCTTCCACCGTTTCAGCATTGGCTCCACCACCTACATCCAGAAAATTGGCGGGTTCGCCACCCGAAAGTTTAATGATATCCATGGTGGCCATCGCCAATCCTGCTCCATTTACCATGCAGCCAACATTGCCGTCTAATTTTACATAGTTAAGGCCTGATTTTCCAGCCTCAACCTCCAATGGGTCTTCTTCGGAAATATCGCGTAGCTCTTCTAAGTCTTTATGGCGAAACAATGCATTGTCATCTAAATTAACTTTACCATCTACTGCCAGTATTTTACTATCGGAGGTCTTTAATACAGGGTTTATTTCAAACATGGATGCATCCAAACCAATATAGGCACTGTACAAAGCATGTATAAACTTAACCATCTCTTTATAGGCATTTCCTTCAAGGCCCAGTTTAAAGGCAACTTTGCGGGCCTGAAAGGGCTGTAAGCCAATTGTTGGGTCAACCCATTCTTTTACAATTTTTTCGGGGTGCGTTTCTGCTACTTCTTCTATGTTCATACCGCCCTCGGTAGATGCCATAATTACCGGTTTGCTGGTAGCCCGATCCAACAAAATACTCATGTAATATTCTTTGGGCTCCGATTCGCCCGGATAATATACGTCTTCGGCAATCAGAACTTTATTTACCTTTTTCCCGGCCGGCCCGGTTTGAATGGTAACCAATGTGCCACCTAAAATGGCCTTTGACTTTTCAAATACTTCATCTACACTTTTGGCCAATACTACACCGCGCGATCCAGTTTCTTTAATCGTTCCTTTACCACGACCACCGGCATGAATCTGTGATTTAACAACAAACCACTTTGAACCAGTTTCAGCTCCTAACTCTTTGGCCGCAGCTACTGCTTTATCGGGTGTGTCGGCAACAATGCCACGTTGTACAGCTACTCCAAATTTTTTTAGTATGTCTTTAGCCTGGTATTCGTGAATGTTCATAAAAATAAGTTTTGGAGGCAAGCTACTTTTTTTAAACCTTTAATTCAACAAATAAAAGAGCAATGTTAAAAGCTGAAGGCGTAAGAAAAACGTATGGCGACTTGGAGGTGTTGAAAGGTGTGGATGTGCTTATAAACCAGGGCGAGGTAGTGAGTATTGTAGGAGCCTCGGGTGCAGGCAAGAGTACATTGTTACACATTCTGGGAACCCTGGATGAGCCTGACAACGGGAAAGTGTGGCTGAATGATCTAAATATATTTACCCAGTCGCCAAACGAGCTTGCAACATTCAGAAATACCCGGCTGGGTTTTGTCTTTCAATTTCATAATCTGCTACCCGAGTTTACCGCTGTAGAAAACGTGATGATACCGGCTTTAATAGCGCGTAAGGAAATGAAAGGGGTTAAGGAAAGAGCCATAAAATTACTTGAAACATTAGATGTGGGTGCCCGGGCAGAACATAAGCCCGCTCAACTTTCGGGTGGCGAACAACAACGGGTGGCAGTTGCGCGAGCGTTAATCAATAATCCGGCCCTTGTTTTTGCTGATGAGCCAAGTGGTAATCTTGATTCCAAAAACGCAAAAGAACTTCATGATCTGTTTTTTCGTTTACGCGATGAGTTGGGCCAAACTTTTGTTATTGTAACCCATAATCAGGAGTTTGCGGGCATGACCGACCGGAGGTTGGAAATAAAAGATGGCAGGATGGTTTAAGGGTGACTAATAACCTCATCCAACTCACTAACTTCTGCGTGTCCTTTGGCATTAATTCCGGTAAGAATAACCGCTTTAGTTTCATTGATAAGCAGTGGATCGAATTTGGCGGCTACCCGAATATAATTCCCGGTGAAGCCATGCATTAATCCGTCTTCTACATCATTCTCAAAAAGTACATGAAAGGTTTTGCCGAGGTTTTCTTCATAAAAACTTCTGCGCTTTTTATCAGAAAGGATGTGTAGCATGCGTGAACGTTCGTTCCGGATTTTTATAGGCACAACTCCCGGAAGTTCGGCAGCAACTGTGTTTTCTCTTTCGGAATAAGTAAAAACATGCAGGTAGGAGATATCGAGCTCGTTCAAAAACCGATACGTTTCCATAAAGTGATCATCGGTTTCACCAGGAAAACCCACAATCACATCTACACCAATACAGCAATGGGGCATTATAGCCTTTATTTTCTCTACACGACTGGTATAAAGTTCGCGCTGATAACGCCTGCGCATTAATTTCAAAATTGTGTTAGAACCTGATTGTAACGGAATATGAAAGTGCGGAACTAATTTGGAAGAGCTTGCGACAAGATCAATGATTTCATCGGTAAGTAAATTGGGTTCTATAGAAGAAATGCGTAAGCGTTCAAGTCCTTCAATTTTTTCCAGTTCTTTCAATAAATCTATAAAGCGATCTTTTCGTTCACCATCGCGAATTCCAAAGTCGCCTGTGTTAACACCGGTTAACACTATTTCCTTTACACCGGTAGCCACAATTTTTTTTGCTTGTTCCACAATGTTAGGAATGGTGTCGCTGCGGCTGAAGCCACGGGCCAATGGTATTGTACAAAATGTACACGAGTAATCGCATCCATCCTGAACTTTTAAGAAAGTGCGGGTACGATCATGAAGTGAAAAGGAAGTATTGAACGTATTCACAGAGTCAATAGCCGAGGCAAGTACCTGTGGTTTGTTTGGCCGGACAAAACCATCCAATAACTCAACCAATCTGAATTTTTCTGCAGCTCCTAATACTGCGTCAACGCCAGGTATCTCCGAAATTTCTTTAGGTTTCAATTGTGCGTAGCAACCAATAATAGCTACATAGGCATCGGGCGAGATGTTGCGCGCTTCGCGTACTACTTTACGGCATTTCTTATCGGCATTCTCTGTAACCGAGCAGGTGTTAATGATAAAAATATCAGGTTGTTCGGTAAATTCTACTTTCCGGTAGCCAGCTTCCTCCATCTTGCGCGAGATGGTAGAAGTCTCGGAATAGTTAAGTTTACACCCAAGCGTATAGAATGCTACTTTCTTCATATTTTGGGCAAAGATAATATGTTAAGATTTGGCTACTATCATTACCACAATGAAGTTGTTGAAATTCACCCGAATAGTAGCCCTGCTTTTCATTTTCCACACTGTGTTTTCGCTATTCCTGATTGTTAGTCCAACTTTTAATGCCGGATTGCTAACTTCGGTATATCGGAAATATCTCTTGCCGGGGCCGTTTTTTACCAAAGACCGGATTGAACAATCTTATTCTATGCTGGTTTCCTGCAAAGTGGGAAACACCTGGCTCCCGGTTTCGCAACCAGCGTTGGAAAACTATCATAGATTAATGGCAACGGGTAATCCGAAGGCTATGCTTCAAACCCGATTGGATCGATATTTTTATTATCAATATCTTATTGCAAAGCATAAAAATCCTGATGTCCAAATCAACATGGAATTTGAACAAATGCTAAACTATTATCAAAACTATTTCCCTGTCGGTACAGATTCGGTGAAGTTGATATTTGTGAAAAAAGGAACCAGTGACTTAGCAATTACAGTGGATACCCTTTACACGATTAAACATGGAGTTGATTAATCAGGTTGATATTGGTGTTAAGCGTGTGTTGCTGGAAGATTCCCGAAAGGAACTTTTCTTTAAAGTGCTCTATTTATTTGTACTGATTAAACTCTGGGTAAGTTGGGCTACACTGGAATCGATAGTGGAATTTTTTCCCGCACGAGAATATAGTTTGGTGGGTTTGGTGTTACATGCACCACTACAACTTTTAAATTTTGGTCTAAGCGCTTTCGTGGTGGTGTTTAGTTTAATTCTGCTAACAAGTCTTGTTGTCCGGATAAACTACATTGGTTCGTTTCTTATTTTTTGGTTTTCAGTATGCTTGAGTAAATTTTTGTTTCCTGTTTTAAATGGGGCAGACCTTGTGCTGAATTTATTTCTACTCATTGGATTGGTTACTCCAACGTTTCCGGTTTTAAAGTGGCGTGGTTTAGAGAAATATCAAAAAATGATTGCTGCGTTCGGGGTCTTGTTTATCAAAGTTGAAATAGCTTTGATCTATTTCTTATCGGGCTATGATAAATTGATTACCGATTCGTGGCGAAATGGTAATGCAATATTCTCGATAAATAACCTTGATTTTTTTTCGAACCCTAACCTTTCAATACAACTGAGTGGGGTGGGTGCGCTTGTAATTGCCTGGCTGGTAATACTCTTTGAACTATCGTTTGCATTCTTTATTTGGTTTGAACGTGTGAAAAAATACTGGTTGGTGGCCGGGGTACTATTTCACCTGGCGATAATCATTTTTATGGGCCTACTCGATTTTGGCGTGATGATGATTTTGTCCTACCTGATTTTAATTCCCCGTAAGTACGAATATCAGGTATAACTATACAAGTTCTTTCTCAATGGCTTTAATCCGGGTATCCAACAAACTTGTTACAGTTAGAAAATCAGCTTTCGATTTGAGGGTTGCTTTAACACTTACGTAAAATTTGATCTTGGGCTCAGTACCCGATGGCCTCACTGAAATTTTACTACCATCTTCAGTATAAAATTGTAACACATCCGATTTGGGAAGGGTTAGTGCTGTTTCCTTACCGGTTACAAGATCTTTTTGGATACCCGTTTTATAATCCAGTACTAACGTTACGGCATTGCCGCCAAGTTGCCTGGGTGGTGTAGTTCTAAACCGGGCCATCATATCTTTAATTTCCTGCTCCCCGGTAGCTCCTTTTTTTACCACGTTTACCAACCCTTCTTTGTAATAGCCAAAGTCAATATACATTTTCAATAACCAATCATACAGGGTTGCCCCTTTGTCTTTAGCCGCAGCAGCCAGGGCCGCAAAAAAGGCACAGGCCGAAACCGCATCTTTATCGCGAACAAAATCGCCAACCATGTAACCGTAACTTTCTTCACCGGCAGCAATGAAAGTTTTCTTGCCTTCCATTTCGCCCATCAATTCTGCTATGTACTTAAATCCTGTAAGGGTATTATAACAAGCTATATTCATTTTAGCGGCAATGGTATCAACCAACTCGGTTGTTACAATCGTTTTAGCGATGTATCCGCTTTTGCGCTCATCATCGGTTAGGTTTTGCATAATAAACCACATCATTAAACTGAAAGCCTGATTGCCATTCAGCAAAAAGAATTCTCCCGCATGATTTTTTATTCCTATTCCAACCCGATCCGTATCCGGATCGGTTGCCATAACCAACTCGGCATTAATAGCTTTCGCTCTTTCGAGTGCCATCTGCATGGCCGATTGCTCTTCCGGGTTAGGCGAATGTACGGTAGGGAAATTTCCATCGGGCTTTGCTTGTTCCTCAATAACGGTGAGGTTTTCAAACCCTAATCTGCGCAAGCATTCGGGTACCATGGTAATACCAGCACCGTGTATGCTCGAATAAACCAACGAAATGTTTCGTTGCTTCTGAATGCTGTCCTTATGGGGAATTCGTTCAGCTAATGCCTTGTAGTAGGCATCTTCTACTTCGCCTGATATCGTTTTGATCAAAGTGGGGTTTGCCTTAAACTTAATATTCTCAAAGCCACCAATGGCATTAACCTCTGCAATTACATTTTTATCATGTGGTGGTACCAACTGAGCTCCATCTTGCCAGTAGGCTTTGTACCCATTGTATTCCTTCGGGTTGTGAGAGGCCGTAATCACCACTCCGGACTGGCATTTTAAGTAGCGAATAGCAAATGATAGCAGCGGGGTAGGGCGAAGTTCTGGAAACAAAAACGCTTCAATTCCGTTAGCCGAAAACACATCGGCTGTTACCTGTGCAAACACAGCGCTGTTGTTTCGATTGTCGTAAGCAATTGCAACCTTGATTTGGCCGGCAAAAGATTTTTTTAAATAATTGGCAAGCCCCTGGGTGGCTGCCCCTACGGTGTAACGGTTCATGCAGTTAGAACCTACACCCATTACACCCCTTAAACCACCCGTGCCAAACTCCAGGTCTTTATAAAAGCTGTCAATCAACACTTTCGGATTGTCTTGGGTAAGCAGATTCCTGATTTCGGTTTTGGATGCGTCATCAATTATTTCGCTTTGAAGCCAGATGTTAGCACGTTGCGTAGCAATATTCAATAATTCGTTCATGGTATTTATGCCAGATTAAAAACTTTGTAGTACGAGGTTCGTTTATCGGAGCAAATATAAAATCTATTGTCTGATGAAAATGAAAATTATTATGGGTGTAATGCTAAGTTTTGCATCCACCTTTGCCATGGCTCAGGAGTTTAAAGTTGTAACCGTGGTTGAATCAATCGTGCCAGGGGGTGTTGGCCGTTCACGAATGATTGAGGAAAAGCAAGACATCAATTATCAAGATCTAACTACCGAGCGCACCGATGGGAGTAAGAGTGATCAGGGCGATATTAAACGGTCTGATATTAAAATTGATAAATTCAGCGAAACCAAATTGCTGAACTTTTACAGCATTGCCGGTATTAATTTTCAGAACATTGCATCCAACGATGCAGTGATTTCTTCTAAGATAAACGATATGGTGAAGGAAGGTTGGAATTTAGTGTTTGTTTCCAGTGCAGTAGAAAGTGATGCCGGTAAAAGTGATGGCGTGGGTATTTTTATTACCCGATTATATTTCAAAAAGTAACTTTGTAAAGTTAAGAAAGCTGTCCGGTAATTCGGGCAGCTTTCTCTCGTTTATAGATTTCCGCGTAAGCCTTGCTCCATTTCAATGGCTTCGAATAAAGCTTTAAAGTTTCCTTTGCCAAAAGATTTGGCACCATTTCGCTCGATTATTTCAAAGAATAGGGTAGGACGATCTTGAATCGGCTTGGTGAATATCTGCAACAGGTAACCTTCTTCATCTCGATCGATCAGGATATTTAATTTCTTTAATGCCTGAATATCTTCGTTGATGTGCCCTACACGATCCAATACATCATCATAATACACATCGGGCACTCGTAAAAACTCAACACCTCTGCGCCTTAGTTCGGCTACTGTGTGAATAATATCATCGGTAGCGATGGCAATATGTTGCACACCCGGGCCTTTATAAAAATCAAGGTATTCTTCTATTTGCGATTTCTTTTTTCCCGATGCCGGCTCATTGATCGGAAACTTGATATAACCATTTCCATTGGAAACAACTTTGGACATTAAGGCACTGTACTCGGTAGAGATGTCCTTGTCATCGAATGTGATAAGCAGGTTGAAACCCATTACTTTTTCGTAGAACTCAACCCAATGGTTCATTTTACCCAACTCTACATTCCCCACACAATGATCTACATACTTTAATCCGATGGGTTCGGGTTTCCAATTGGTTTTTACAGGTTGATAACCGGGCAAAAAAGCACCTTTATAATTCTTTCTTTCTACGAAGGTGTGCAGGGTATCACCATAGGTATGGATGGATGAGACAACAACTTCACCATGTGTGTCTTTTAAAGTTGCTGGTGCTATGGCCGGAGCACCACCACGCGCTACTGTTTCCCGAAATGATTTTTCGGCATCATCTACCCAAAGTGCCAGCACTTTTACTCCATCGCCATGTTTGGCAACATGCTGTGCAATGGGTGTATCGGGTTGTAAACTGGTAGTTAAAACAAATTTTATTTTTCCTTGTGTTAGTACATACGAAGCTCGGTCGCGCACGCCTGTTTCGGGCCCAGCATAGGCAGTAAGCTCAAAGCCCATACAATGTTGATAAAACAATGCGGCTTGTTTGGCGTTGCCCACATAAAACTCAATGTGGTCGGTACCAAGGATGGGTAGAAAATCCTGATTCATACTTAATTAATTGCTGATGTTTCAAAATTAATCAATCGGCCAGTTTTAATTTAGGCTCCGTTTCCATAATCTTGACAAAATTTTCAATAATCATGGATGTAAAGGAACTTGATAAAGCAATTCAGGAAATAGCCAAGCGCAGAAATGCACTTTCTAAAATTGATTATAACAATCCCAAGTATGATGATCTGGAGGAGGAACTGCACGATTTGGAAGACTCATTACAAGTTAAGTACGGTGATTACCTGGAGGAGGTATTGCAAGATGTACACGATAAGTATTGTCCCGATACGGATGTGCTATATCCCATTGCTTACCTGGCAAAAACATATTCTATCAACGAAAAGAATGAATACGCTGTAACCAACAAAGAAGGTGTGTTTGTGGAAGTAGATTCAATTCCCGGCAAGGATACAAAACTGGTGATCGTACCGAATCCGATGCGGGTTATTCTAAATGTTGGTGCCGATCAGCAGCAAGTGGTTTGGACTGTTAAGTAATCGAATTACCGATAATAAAAAAGGCCGCTCGCATTGTATGTTGAGCGGCCTTTGCTTTAATAGCCCAGTTTGCTTCTAACTTTGTTTAATACTGATCGGGCAATTTCGCGGGCTTTGGCTTCGCTTTGTGCTAATTTTTTATCCAGTTCAGTTGGGTTGCTCATGTAGTAATTAAACACTTCGCGCTCTTTCGAATATTTCTCAAGAATCAGCGAAAGTAACTCTTGCTTGGCATGACCATACCCGAAATTGCCGGCCAGGTATTTTTGTCGCAGCACTTCCGTTTGATCTGGTGTGGCGATGAGTTTATAAATGGCAAACACATTATCAGTATCAGGATTTTTTGGTTCTTCCAAAGGTGTACTATCGGTAACTATGGTTCCGATTTGTTTCTTCAATTCCTTTTCAGGTAAAAAAATGTCGATGATGTTATTATACGATTTGCTCATCTTCTGGCCATCCGTACCCGGAATGGTCATAACCGATTCTTCGATGCGGGCTTCAGGCAACACAAAGGTTTCGCCATAAGTGTTATTGAACGAACTGGCTATATCGCGCGCCATTTCCAAATGCTGGCGCTGGTCTTTACCTACCGGAACAAAGTTGGCATTGTAAAGAATAATATCGGCTGTCATTAAAACGGGATATGTAAACAATCCTGCATTCACATCCGAAAGCCGGTCAGCCTTATCCTTAAAAGAATGGGCGTTGGCCAACATAGGGAAGGGTGTAAAGCAGTTTAAGTACCAGGTAAGTTCACACACTTCCGGAATCTGGCTTTGACGATAGAGCAGATTTTTGTCCACATCAAATCCAAAAGCCAGCCATGCAGCCGCAACTGCCTGTACGTTGGCGATACGGGTTTTAGCATCTTTGATAGTGGTTAATGAATGCAGATCGGCAATGAAAAAAAAGGATTCGTTGCCGGGTTGTTGCGAAAGTTTGATCGCGGGTATAATCGCGCCAAGCAGATTACCTAAATGGGGGCGGCCACTGCTTTGGATGCCTGTAAGAATTCGTGCCATAATTGGCTGCAAATAAAGGCAAGAAAGTGTAATTGGTGCAGTTGATTGATGAATTATTTGCGATGAAGATTCAGGTTGGAAGGATTCTATATTTTAGTTTTGCAGCATGAAATTGATCGCTATTCTGTTTTTTTTAATTCCCGGTTTAGTAGCAGGGCAGTTAACTGAACCTGTATTTTTTAAATCGAAAACATACGATTTTGGCGAAGTGGTGGAATCGGCAGGTGCGGTGGACTATGAATTTACGTTTACCAATCTGGCCAACAGACCCATGCGCATTTTAAATGTGCAGGCTTCGTGTGGTTGCACTACCCCCGGCTGGACGAAGGAAACAATAGCGGCTTCGGGTTCAGGTTTTATCAAGGTAAGTTTCGACCCGAAAGGCAAGCCCGGTTATTTTAATAAAACCTTAACCGTAACCACCAATATTGAAAAAAATCCGATTGTACTCACCATTAAAGGAAATGTGGTGGATAAAAAATCGGGTGGTGATGAGTTGAAGGTAGCCTTGGGAAGTTTACGGGTAAAGAGCAACTCACTAACCATCGGAAAAGTTTTTGTGAACAAACCCGCTATTACGCAGGAGTATAAAATTCAGAATGCGGGCACCGAAACTCTTACAATTAAACGAGCAAACTCTCCAGCGCACATAAGAGTTACTACACCTATAACTTTAAAAGTGGGTGAAACAGGTTTGCTCAGTTTGAGTTATGATGCTAAGGCTTTGAATCGCTATGGTTTTATTGCTGATAGAATAGAGTTGATTACGAATGAATCAGATTCAATTAAATCACTCTCAGTATTTGCAACGGCCGAAGAATTTTTTCCAACACTTACTGCGGCTGAACTTACTAAAGCGCCCGTGCTGCTTGCTTCCAATTATGCACTTGATTTTGGAAGAATACAAGCTGGAACTAAAAGTGAACTAACAGCTACAATTCAAAATAAGGGCAAACAACCATTGGTAATTCGTGAAGTACAATCGAATTGTACTTGTGTAACAACTACATTAGATAAAGCAAGTCTGCAACCTGGCGAAACTACTTCAATTAAAATACTGCTGGATACGAAAGGTCGTGCGGGCACGCAAAATAAGTCGATCACGATTTATTCCACCGACCCGCGCAATCCCGTACAACGGATAACGATTAGTGGGTTTATAGAAAATTGATTGTACCTTTGGTAAGTGAAATTGTCCGTTCAAAATAAGAATCTTATTCAGCGCTTTTTTGCAAATAAGCCAGTGAAACGGGCTTATGTATTTGGTTCTGTAGCTCGAAATGAAGCTACTTCCGATAGTGATCTTGATATACTTGTTGAGTTAGATCACTCTTTTCCGATAGGTATGAAATTTTTCTCTTATCAAATTGAACTTGAGGAATTGTTAAAAACACGAGTTGAATTGGTAAGCGATGAGGGTATCTCTCAATACATAAAACCATTTGTTGATCAAGACAAGATTCTGATTTATGAAAGGCAAAGTGCCTGATAGAATAAGGATACTTCACATCATAGATGCTGTTAATGAAGTATCTTGACCAAGAGTCCTATGAAGACTTCCTGAACAATTCAGAAAAACGTTTCGCAACAATAAAGCAAATTGAAATAATCGGAGAGGCCTGTAATCAGCTTTCAGACGAGTTTAAGAATGCTCATCCTCAAATTGAATGGAAGCCTATCAGAGGTTTTCGAAACATCTCAATCCATGAATATTTCGGAGTTAATTTCAGATTGGTTTGGGAAATTGCACAGAACGACCTTCCTGTTCTGAAGAATCAGTTTAATGAGGAATAAAAAGTCTTTAAAATCGGCTCAGCTAAACGCTGCTATCCCCGTAATATGATTTCCTAAAATCAATAAGTGAATATCGTGTGTGCCTTCATAGGTTATAACCGACTCCAGGTTCATCATGTGGCGCATAATCGGGTACTCGCCCGTAATGCCCATGCCGCCATGTATTTGCCGGGCTTCGCGCGCAATCTCCAGCGCTGTGTGTACACTGTTTCTTTTTGCTAATGAAATCTGAGCCGTTGTCGCCTTGCCTTCATTCATTAATACACCTAAACGCCAGTTCAGTAGTTGCGCTTTTGTTATTTCGGTTAACATCTCCGCTAATTTTTTCTGCACTAACTGAAATGATCCGATCGGCTTACCAAATTGAATGCGTTCTTTCGCATACCGACTGGCCGAATCATAACAATCCATAGCCGCACCTATTGCACCCCAGGCAATACCATAGCGTGCTGAATCAAGACACATCATGGGCGCGCCTAAACCATTTTTGCCTGGCAATAGATTTTCTTTCGGAACTTTTACATTATCAAACACTAATTCACCAGTAGTGCTGGCACGAAGGCTCCACTTGCCATGTGTTTCGGGTGTGGTAAAGCCCGGCATGCCACGTTCCACAATCAAACCATGAATGCGACCGGCTTCATTCTTTGCCCACACCACCGCCACATCGGCTTTTGGCGAATTTGAAATCCACATCTTGGCTCCATTCAATAGGTAATGATCGCCCATGTCTTTAAAATTGGTAACCATACCCGATGGATTGGAACCATGGTCGGGTTCGGTTAAACCGAAACAGCCCAACCACTCGCCATTGGCAAGCTTGGGTAAATATTTTTTGCGTTGCTCTTCGTTACCGAATTTATAAATGGGATACATAACCAACGAACCCTGTACCGAGGCAGTTGATCTCATACCTGAATCGCCCCGCTCAATTTCCTGCATCAGAATACCATAAGAAATGTAATCCAAACCCCCACCACCATATTGTTGCGGAATGGTTGGCCCAAAGGCTCCTATATCGCCAAACTTTTTCACAATCTCGTACGGAAAGTGTGCGCGTTGTGCCCAGTCTTCTATATAGGGCGAAATTTCTCGCTTCACAAAATCCCGAATAGCACTGCGAACCAACTTTTGTTCTTCAGTCAACAGATCATCAACTGCATAAAAATCGGGTTGTTCGTAGTTGTCTTGTTTAGTGCTCTTTCTTGTTGTGGCTTCGGTAGCTTTTAACGACATAGTTTTGGTTATTCTGTGTGATTGGTCAAATTTACGCAAGTATTGATAATTCCTATGGACAATTCTTCGCTTGATCCCAGCCTTGCCGAACTTCTGAAAAAGTTGCAACAGAAATACACCGTTATGGGGCAGGATTTATCTTCCTACCTGGATGGCTTGCTGCATGCCGATTATCTTACCTATTGGGATTACATTCACCTGGATACACTGTTAAGTTTACAAAATCCCAAAACACATTTTCCTGATGAAAAGGTGTTTATCGTTTATCACCAGATTACCGAATTATACTTCAACTTGATTTTGTGGGAACTGGAACAGGTTGCTGCCAAAGAAAACCTGGATGAAAAGTTTTTTACCGAAAGGATTACACGCATGGTGCGTTATTTTCAACTGCTTGAAAACTCATTTGCCGTAATGGTAGATGGTATGGAAAAAGAACAGTTTCTGAAATTTAGAATGTCGTTGCTACCAGCTTCCGGATTTCAATCGGCACAATACCGGTTAATTGAAATTTGTTGCACTGATATGATTAACCTGGTAAGCGTAGGCATGCGCGAATCGTTGCAAGAGTACAGCGACTTAGAACAGCAGGTAGAACATTTATATTGGCGTAGCGGTGCCACCGAACTCGCTTCCGGAAAAAAGACTTTAACCCTTCAGCAATTCGAAGAAAAATACTTAAAGTTGTTTAAGGAAACCGGTATGCGCTTTAGAAATAAAAATCTGCGCAAGCTGTATCAACAACAATTTCCAGATTCTGAAAATGTAAAATTATTGCTGCGGCAACTGGATCAGTTTGCCAATATGTTGTGGCCATTGGCGCATTTAAAATCGGCCGGGCGTTATCTGCAGCGCGATCCGGACGATATAAAAGCTACCGGGGGCACCAATTGGCAAAAGTATCTGCCCCCTCGCTTTCAGCGCATTCAATTTTTTCCGGAGTTATGGTCACTATCTGAAACGGAGGAGTGGGGTAAGGCAGGTATATTGAATGCCTTGAGCCGATAATTCGTTTGGCAGATTTCCGTAACTTTGATTACCACTTACTATTCAAAAGTATTCAGGAATCATGAGCAGGTTGGTATTGCTATTCTTGCTTTTACCCGGTTGGGCTACGGCCCAGTTTAAGCGCACTACCTACCACGATGCCGAAAAAAAAGTAATCAAAGAAATTTACCAGGTTAAAGACACCCTTCAGAATGTGTTGCATGGCCGCTACATTTCCTATTTCTTAAATGGCAACATCGAATCGAAAGGTCAGTTCGTTAACAACGAAACCTCGGGTGTATGGGAATTTTTTTACGAAACTGGTAACATAAAAATGCGTGGCATTTTGCAACAAAATTCCAATTATGGATTGTGGGAATATTTTTATGAAAACGGACAGAAGAGCATGGAGGGGAACATTCATAATCGGCAACGCGAAGGTGTGTGGAAGATTTATTACGAAAGCGGTGATTTGAAAGAAACAGGAACTTATACTGCCAATAAACGAACCGGTTTGTGGCAATCTTACTTTCAGGATGGTGTGCTGCGAGGCGAGTGCGAATATACCGATGATCATGGCCGGTTTACCGAGTATTATCATTCGGGGAAAGTTTTTGCAGAGGGGCCAAAGGCAGGTGTAAAGCAAGTAGGGCGCTGGCGATATTTTTCCGAAAACGGAACCTTGGAAAGTGAAGGTGAGTTTACCGATGGCAAACGCAATGGTATTTGGAAACATTATTATGCCTCTGGTAAAGTTTCGGCAGAGGGGGCTTATGAAAACGATGAACCAGTGGGGATGTGGAACTATTTTTTTGAAGATGGGGCACTTAGTGCAAGCGGGGAATATAAAGGCGGTAAAAAGAATGGCTATTGGAATGCATTTGCTCCGGGCGGAAAAAAACGAAGCGAGGTAAACTATGTTACCGGAAGTGGCGAGTATCGGGAATATTACCCCTCCGGAAAGTTGAAGGTAAAGGGTAGAATTGAAAACGAGAAGAACCAGGGTTTGTGGAGTTATTATACGGAGGAGGGTAAGTTGGAAGGCGAGTGCGATTTTGTATTGGGTAAAGGAACTTATAAAGGCTATTATGCTTCTGGGGCCTTGCAAACCAAAGGCACTATCGAAAATGTTTTACGGGTAGGTACGTGGGAGTTGTATGAAGAGGATGGTAAACTTTCGGGCTATTACAAACCGGTTTACGAAAATAATATGCTGGTAAATGGTGGTGGTATCAAAACTACTTCCGAAACAAAAAAAGAAGTGCGAAGAGGGTTTACCTATTTCAACCCACGCTACCCGGAGTATCGGGGTGTTATCTTTCAAGGTAATCCGGCCTTTATGTTTGCAGGCCAATTGCCAATGGCAGTTGAGTTCTACAACGAAGAGCGATTGGGGCACGAGTTTGAGTTTGTTGCTATCCGCAATCCTTTTTTTACTTCCGATAAAAATGTGGCACGCAACAAAGTTTTTGATCGTGGTTATACCATTGCCGTAAAGCAAAAGTTTTATAATCCCGTGAAAACGGGTATGTGGTACTTTGCCCATGAGGTACGCTTTACTAATGTTGGCTACTTTGCCAATACCGATTTTCCACTTATTCCCGGCACTACGTTTACAGCCAGTGCTTCTGAACAACGGGCTGAATATGGTTTATTAATTGGCTTGCGGTTGATGCAACGCAATAATGATGATGGCTTAACCATCGATGCCTTTACTGGATATGGATTGGGTTATCGCAGCTTTGATGTGGAACCCAGGTTTGAAGATATTTTCTCCGATGTTAACCAAAATAAATTTTCGCACACATTCCGCATTGGAGTTTCATTTGGATATGCTTTGTCGTTTGGGGGCCGAAGGTAATGGAATTAGCGATTGGGTATTTAGAAATTTGGTAGAGCAGGTGCCTGGCATCAGGAAATCGGGAGTTATAGGTTGTTGAATTAACAAAGGAATTTACCTTTGCAGCATTGAAAGGGTAACTTCCTTTCCATTTTCATGAATCAGATTGTTGAACTACAACTTAGTCCGCAGGAAGCATTCGATGAATCCCTTTTCACGGATGCGCTATATAAAAAGCTTTCATTATCGCACGATGGTGAACAAAAAGTTATCCCCATTAAACGTTCTATTGATGCGCGAGGCAAAAATGTACTGGTGCGGGTACAAGTAGAAATTGTTAAAGCGGGCAAAACCGACAGATTAAAAAATCAAATAGAATACAAGGATGTAACTCATGCGCCCCAGGTAATAATTGTGGGGGCTGGCCCTGCCGGATTGTTTGCAGCCTTGCGATTGATTGAAGCCGGAGTTAAACCCATTGTGCTGGAGCGGGGTAAAGATGTGCAGGCACGCAGGCGCGATATTGCAGCAATCAACAAACAGCAAACTGTAAATCCTGAATCAAATTATTGCTTTGGTGAAGGTGGTGCCGGTACGTATTCGGATGGTAAACTTTATACCCGTTCCAAAAAGCGAGGTGATATCAATCGCATCTTGGAAATACTGGTAACACATGGCGCTACCGAAGAAATCTTGTTCGATGCGCATCCACACATTGGTACCAACAAATTACCCAAGTTGGTTACTGCTTTACGCGAAAAGATTATTGCCTGTGGAGGCGAAGTACATTTCAATGCTAAAGTAACCGATTTTGTTTTGCATGCGGGTGAAGTGCAAGGTGTGGTACTACAAACGGGAGAAAAAATTAAAGGTGAAAGTGTTGTTCTGGCAACGGGTCACTCCGCCCGTGATATTTATGAATTACTGAACCGTAAAAAAATCCTGATTGAAGCAAAACCATTTGCCTTGGGTGTTCGGGTTGAACATCAACAAAACCTGATCGATAAAATTCAATACCACTGCGAAACGGATCGTGGATTGTACTTGCCCGCATCGTCTTATGCCTTGGTACATCAGGCTGATGTAAATGGAAAAGAGCGTGGTGTATTTTCATTTTGTATGTGCCCAGGTGGATTTATTGTTCCGGCTGCTACTGCACCGGGCGAGGTTGTAGTAAACGGAATGAGCCCTTCGCGAAGAGATTCGCAGTTTGCCAACTCGGGTATTGTGGTGGCGGTTGAGTTACATGATTTTAAAGAGTTTAATCGGCATGGGGCACTGGCTGGTATGTACTTTCAGGCGGCAGTTGAACAAAAAGCTTGTGCGATAGCAGGAGGTACACAAGTAGCGCCCGCGCAACGTCTGGTTGACTTTACGGAAGGAAAAATCTCAAAGAGTTTATTAGATACTTCCTACCAACCGGGCTTGGCTTCAATAGATATGAAAGAAGTGCTGCCGTCTTTTATTTATTCAGGATTGAAGCAAGGCTTCAAAGCATTTGGGAAGAAGATGAAAGGCTACTTGACCAACGAAGCCCAGGTGGTAGGAGTAGAGAGCCGCACCTCGGCACCCGTTCGCATTCCCCGCGATAAAGAAATGCTGGAACATATTCAGGTAAAAAAATTGTTTCCCTGTGCAGAGGGTGCAGGCTATGCGGGTGGAATTGTATCCGCAGCTATGGATGGCGAACGCTGTGCCGAAGCCGCGATTAAAATGTATGTAAAGAAATGAAAAAGACAGTTATCATAGGGGCAACTACCAATCCAAGCCGGTATGCTTACCTCGCAGCTGAAATGTTAACCGAATATAATCACGAGATTGTACCTTGTCGGAATTAAATCGGGAGTGGTATTGGGCAAAGAAATTCTTCCGATTCAATCGCATCCATTTATTGAAGATGTAGATACCATAACACTTTACATCGGGCCGCAGCATCAGCCTGAGCATTACGCGTATCTGCTTAGCCTTAAACCCAAGCGTGTCATTTTTAATCCGGGAACTGAAAATCCTGAATTTGAAAGAATGATTGAAGAAGCTGGTGCTGAAGCCTGGCAGGCGTGTACGTTGGTTTTGTTGCGAAGTGGACAGTATTGAGTTAAATTACTCGCTAAGCAGTTTGCTTAATCAAATTGACCAGGAAATAGCGAAGTTGGAGTAAAGCAATTTGAGAAGTACTGAGCACACTTATTGACCGGCTTCGGATGTACGAAGGAGTGTGCGGCCAGCCAATGTGTGTGCGACTTTTGAAATAAAAACCTCGTAACTTGTTTATCTTTGATTCCTCACTCAATTAATTTGATGAACAAGGTTTCCGAAACAAACTCATCTCAACCGTTGCTTGACTATTTTAGCAAACTCATTCCATTGAATCAGACAGAGAAAGATTTAGTACAATCGAAGTTTCAGCCACACCTATTTTTGAAAAAGCAGTTTGCCCTCCAACATGGAGATGTTTGTCAATATTTTGACTTTGTCGTACGTGGTTGCTTAAGGCTTTATAAGGTAGATGAAAAAGGTGTCTATCACATCTTGCAGTTTGCAACAGAGAATAATTGGATATCTGATCTGGCGAGTTTTCATAAAATGACCAAGTCTACGTTCAATATAGACGCACTTGAGGATACAGTGGTGCTCAGAGTATCTCATAGTGAGTTAATCGACCTATACATCAAGGCGCCAAAGTTTGACCGCATTTTCAGAGTACTATTGGAAAACCATTTCATGCAACAGCAAGAGCGTATTGGACAGCTATTTAGTTCTACCGCTGAAGAACGTTATCAATCATTTTTGGATACCTATCCTCACCTTCTTAATCGTTTGTCACAAGTGCAGATTGCTGCATATCTGGGAGTTACCCCCGAATTTCTGAGTCGTATAAGAGGCCGTATCGCCAAAAACGACAGATAATCTTAAACTAGATCAATACTCTTTCTTAAACCAGGTCATTGGTAAGGCCTTGGTGCTTGATGTTCCTTTGCGTCAACAAATTAATCATCAAACAAAACGAAAAGTATATGTCAACGAACAAATTAAAAGTAGCCATAATCGGCTTGGGAAACATTGGAAAAACCGTTGCTTCTAACCTTGTAAGAGGTAAACGTGAGGTAATTCTCGCCAGTTATAAAATTGAAGACGCGAATGCGCTCGCTTCAGAGCTAGGTGTACTCGCAAAATCTACTGATGTAAAAACCGCTATCAAAGAAGCCGACATCGTTATCATGGCGGTTTGGTTCAGCACTATTCAGGAGCTATTCAAACAATACGCAACTGAACTTCAGGGCAAGATTATCATCGACCCTTCTAATCCGATTGCACCTGATGGCAATGGTGGATTCAAAAAAATCATTGGTGCTGACGAATCTGCCGGGCAAATTCTTAAAGGACTTGTTCCAAGTGGTGCAAAACTTGTTAAAGCGCTTGGATCATTAGGTGCTGCATCACTTGCGGGAGAAGGTTTTCAAACTCCAGCCAAAGTATTGTTCTATGCTTCCGATGATAAAAGCTTAAACAATGCGGTTGAAACATTGATACAAGACAATGGATTTGAACCGGTTAATATCGGTGGCATTGATCAATCAATTAAGATGGAAGTTTTTGGCGAGTTGCACGAGTTCGGTGCACTTGGCAAAGCCGTCATTAAATCTGAATTGAAACAAACTGTTTAATTACTCATTCGAAAGAAATTTTAAATACAAGTAATCATTATGAAAAACCTATTAATTATAACACTGCTTGCTCTTACTATAAGTGTGCAAGCGCAATCTGAAAAATCAAAGAAATCCGCTACCGATAAGCAAGCAATTGAAAACTTGATTAACGAGTATGGTGAGGCAATCAAATCAGCAAGTGTGGAAGGTATTATCTGTCTTTACACAAGATGGTGTGCTGATGGCACCGGGAGCTCCAACGGCAACCGGCCAAGAGCAGTTGAAAGGCACGTATGAATATGTATTTGGAGCACTTAAACTCGATCTCAAGTTTACAATTATAGAAGTGACAATTGACAAGGAATATGCAGTTGTGAGAAGCGAATCAGCCGGAACAACAACCGTTCTTGCAAACAACCAAGCCGGACCAGACACCTACAGAGAGTTATTCGTTGTTAAGAAGGAAAACGGCACATGGAAGATTGCCCGGTACATGTACAACAAAACAAAGTAAATGTTATTATCAGCTCTAAGTTACAAGGAATATCCTTGTAACTTAGTTTTGCTTTAATGACAATGAATTGAAATTGACAGAGATACAGGTTTCATTAACAACTCTTACAATGAAAAAATTACAGTTACAAATTGTTCTACTACTCTGCACATTGAGTGTATTTGGTCAAAAGCAAAGGCTCACGCTTGGAAAGCAAATTTTTGAATTGCATAACGTTACAGGCTCTATCGTCAAGTTAGAAGGAAAAAAAGTGCTAAAAATAGAAAGGGATCTAAAAGCGCTTCCTTTTGATGTGAATAATATTGAGGGAACAGTTGATGAACCTCATTATGCAAGACTAGTCGGTTTGGAAGACTTTGAAAACGGCACCATCGAAGTGAAGATGTATAGTCAGCTCCAAGACCCACTACCTTACCCCGGAGTCGCAGGATTTATCGGAGTATATTTCAGAATTAAAGAGGATGATTCGGCCTTTGAAGGAATCTACCTGAGGCCACGAGTTGGCCGCTCTACCAAACAATTCGCAAGAAACCGTGCCGTTCAATATATTTCCTATCCTCATGCGAAATTTGATACGTTGAGAAAAAGTTTCCCTGCAGGTACGTATGAGGGCTCCGCACCCGTTGCGTTGAATGAGTGGATTACGATGAGGATTGAAGTAAATGGTGAAACTGCCGAAATGTTCATTAACGACATGAAGTACTCTTCATTCATCGTAGAAAAGATGTTAGGCAAGCACAAAGTTGGAGGTATTGGTTTGTATGTCGATATAGGAACCATTGGGTATTTCAGAGATTTGAAGGTTACCAAAAGACAGTTAGCCGCTCCAAAAAAGAATGGTGAGAAAGTAGATGGCATTTGATTCGAGCTGGGGGATTTGGTGTGTGAAAAATGCAAATTTGTCAAGGCCCATTTGCTACAAACAACTGGCCAAAAGCTATGTTATCGCATACATGCACTTATTGTAGTTCACTTACTTAAATAGATCAGATAAGGATCAAATTTAAATTTCCTTTAACCAACGTATATTTTTACAACAAGCATAAAAAAAGCCGGGCTGAACCCGGCTTTTCGTTCTAAATGACAATTTGCTTTTAGGCCAACTCTCTCAAATCTACCGGCACCACGCGCGAGATTCCTTTTTCAACCATGGTAATACCATAAATCACATCGGTAGTTGTCATGGTGCGTTTGTTATGCGTTACAATCACAAACTGCGAGTCTTTACTAAAGGTGCGGATAATATTATTGAACTTATCAATGTTGGCATCATCCAAAGGCGCATCCACCTCATCGAAAATACAGAATGGTGCGGGCTTCAATAAATACATAGAGAAGAGCAGGGCAGTAGCCGTTAATGTTTTTTCACCACCCGATAGCTGGTTGATGGTTAACGGGCGCTTGCCTTTTGGCTTGGCAATAATATCAATGTCCGATTCCAATGGTCTGGTTGGGTCAACCAGTTTCAGATCGCAATCATCGCCTTCGCTAAACAGCGAACGGAATACTTTTATAAAGTGATCTTTAATCTGCTGGAAGGCCTGCATAAATGTTTCGCTGGCCACACCTTCAATTTCATTGATTGTGCTAAACAAAGATTCCTTTGCTTTTAGTAAATCGTCTTTCTGCGCAATAATAAAATCGTTGCGTTGTTTAATCTCCGTGTAAGCTTCCATCGCCATCGGGTTAATGGGGCCCATGTTATCCAGCTTCTCACGTATTTTAGATACATCCGCACGCAATTTTTCTTCATCAAACAAAGCAAGTTGCTCGGCTTCTTCCGGTGTAGCATTGGCTAATACCGTATCCAGATCAATGTTAAACTCTACATTCAACCGCTCTTTCACCGAGTTAAGTTGCAGTTTACTTTCATTTAACTGGGTTTGCAGTTCCATCAACAACGTATCGATGTGCTGCCGCTGATGTTGTACTTCGCGCAAGTCTTTTTCAAACTGGTCTATCTCACCACGTCCCGAATAGTATTCTTTTTCTGCTTCACCCAAGCCTTTTTCCATTTCATCCTTTTCGGCATACATGGCAATCAGGTCCTCATCATTGCTTTGTGTGGTTTCAATGATGGTGCGGATTTCGTCTTCGTTTTTTTTCAGCTCTTCAGTGTTGGTTGCAATGCGCGAGCTGCTTTGCTCCATCGACTCCTGCTTGAAGCGAATTTCCTGATCCACACTCTTTACACGATTCTCCTGCTGGTGGAAAGAAATATTTTGTTCGTTAAACGTAGAGGACTTATTGCTTAGCAATTCATTCTGTACGTTCAGCTCAGCAGTAATAGCTTTTAACTTTTCATCTTGTTGCGATAGTTCCAGATGGGCTTGTTCAGCTTTTGGTTTCAGCTCGGCCAACTCCTGGCTCAAGGTTTCAATTTTCTCAATGATATCTTCCTTGCGCAAATCCGCACTGCTCAACATGTTCGAGAACTGCTCTTGCTTGGTACGCACCGAAATGTATTCATCATTCACCAGTTTGATGGCGCTTTGGGCTTCTTCAATCTGTTGCTTTAGTGTATTGTTGCGCAGGCGTTCCAGTTCGCGCTGGCGATCTACCAACGAGTGGCGGATGTCTTCCACTTTCTTGGTAAGCTCTTTAATCTCTTTGTCAAGCTTTTCTAAATTCTTGGCGCGACCGATTTTCTTACCTTCAAACAAACCAACCGAACCACCCGATACACTGAATCTGCGTTTGGTTACTTTGCCACTTTTGGTGATAAAGGTATTCTCATCAGCAGGCATGCTCTTTACATCACCTTCGTACACGTACACCCTATCCAGGATGTAGGCCATCAGTTTGCTGTACTTCGGATCAAACTCGATGATCTGTGTAGCTGGGAAAGCATTGGTGTACACCTGAATAGTTGAAGGCGAGAACTTCTCGAACGAATCAAGAATAAAGAAGTTGGCTTTACCCTTACTCGCATCGCTCAGAATATTAATGGCTTCGTAGGCCTCAGCTTCGTGCTCTACTATGTAATAGTTCAGGAATGGCTCTAAGTAGTTTTCAATTGCCACGCGATACTCTTCGCTGGTAGCCAGAATGTCGGAAAGGAGCGGAGCGTTTTTTGTCCAGCCCACATTCTTCTTCAAAAACTTAATGGCTTCCGGAAAGCCCTCCAGGTTCTCAACCAAAGATTTAGTTAACTGAAATTCGTTTTGGCGTGCATCTAACTTGCGACCAGTCTCGGTCATTTCCTCACGAATTAACTCAATAGTTTTTTCGGTTGATGTAATGCGCTGGCGCACATCTTCTTCTTCGCGCTTCAGTTTTTCGAGGTATGAATTTTTCTGTTGAATTTCTTCACCCAGAATTACGGTCTTCTTTTCAAACTCAGCAATGCTGGCGCTTTGTTGCGAGGTATCTGAAGTAGTACGCTCCAGTTCTTGTTTGAAAGATGAGATTTGAATCTCACGGATCTCCAACGACTTATTCAATTGGAACGATTCCTCCTGCTTGGCGCGATACACCTGGCGCAATGCATCCGATTCGCCTTGTAATGTATAGGTTGATGCTTTTTGTGCTTCATAATCAGCCTTCAATGCATTTACCTTGTCAGAAATCTCTTGCAGAATCTGGTTGGCCGAATCGCGTTCGGTTTCTAAACTTTGAATGCTGAAGCGGGCCCGCTCATTACTTTTCTTATCCTGATCAATTTGTTCTTTCAGGTTGGTAACCCGATCGTTCAAAAAGCGCAGGCGTTCATTCTTGATTTGTTTCTCACTTTCGTATTGTCTGATTTTGGAAACAAATTCGTTTATCGATTTCTGGCGCGAGGAGAGTGTTTTCTCTTTAATAATCAATTCCGCTTTCGATTTTTCAATCAACGCTTCTTTCTCAGCAACCTCAGCCGCCAATTTGGTTTTGCGGTCGCTCTCAACTTCAATCTGTTTTTGTACGGTGGTAAGGGTGTCTTTCTGTTTGTTCACCACCACCTTGGCCAGGTTGATGCTCTTGTCTTTGTAGTCTTCTTTTATCTTGTAATACTGTTCTGTCTGCCGGGCTTGTTTCTCCAGGCTCTTCATATTCTTCTCAATCTCGAAAAGCAAGTCTTCCACGCGTTCCAGATCGGCATCTGTATCTTCCAATTTCTTGAGCGTTTCTTTCTTACGCTTTTTGAACTTGGAAATTCCAGCGGCTTCTTCAAACAACATTCTGCGCGAGTTATCGCGGTCGTTCAGAATATCATCCACCATACCTAACTCAATAATGGCATAGCTGTTAGAGGCTACACCTGTATCCAGAAACAGGTTGGTAATGTCTTTGAGGCGGCAAGCCACTCCGTTTAGCAGGTACTCGCTTTCGCCCGAGCGGTAAAGTCTGCGTGTAATGGTTACCTGCGAGTATTCTGTGGGTAAGATGTTTTTGGTGTTGTTTATGGTAAGCGAAACCTCAGCCATTTGCTGTGGCGCTCTTTGGCTGGTACCGTTAAAAATTACGTTCTCCATCTTTTCGGAACGTAATGCACTGGTTTTCTGCTCGCCTAAAACCCAACGGATCGAATCTACTACATTCGACTTTCCGCATCCATTTGGCCCTACGATACCGGTAATCCCTTCGTCAAAATTGATCACTATTTTATCGGCAAAACTCTTGAAGCCTTTGATCTCCAACTTCGATAACTGCATGAAACCTGTTAGAATTTAGTGGTTGTAAAAAAATTAAGATGGCAAAGATAACCGGAGGTTTCGCATTTGGAAAAGGAGCAATGCTCAATTCATCCACATTTTATACAAACTGAAAACCAGTTAAAAACGCACTTTTTCCAATTATTTCGATACCTTTGGACGTCATGTTTGATAATCTTCAATTCTGGATCTGGCTGATTGTGATTGTGGTTACCCTGATTGCACGGGCCAACAAAAAGAAACCGCAACCAGGCCACGACCAACCTGAGTTTGGTGGTTCGCAGGAAAGCAAACCTATCTCATTTGAAGACCTGCTGCGCGAAATCCAGGCTTCAAAAGCACCAGCAAAGCCCGTTTATGTACCTGAAAAAAAATCTCAACAGGTTGATTACGTGGATTATGATGATGATTTGGAAGAAGAGAACAAACCCCTGGAACAGGCGAACTACGGTGCCGATGATGAGATTTACACTACCTACGAAAAAGCAAAGTCCGAAGCCTTTAACCGCGCTTCGCTTGAAGAAACGATGCACGTGGAGGATACAGTAGTGAATTACGAAAAGTTTAAAGGCTACAAACGCGAACGTAAACAACCACCGGCTTCCAGCTTCGTGAAGGAACTTCGTAATCCAACATCATTCAGGAAGGCTTTTATCCTGAGCGAAATCCTGGCAAAACGGTTTTAGAATCCTGAATTTTTCATAAAAACATTACTTACATTAGGTAAAGTATTTTATAAGCCTGTGCTTTGCGGGTGGAAGGCGCGTATAGCATTTCCTGAGTTGATTAAATAGTATTGCAAGGGCCGCGGGAAACCACTACCTTGCTTTTAATTTTTTGCTTGATATGGTTGGTTTTAAATACCTCACTTGCAGTTTATTTGTTTTTGCTGCTTGGTCTCCTTTACGGATGGAAAGTTTGCAGGTTGAGCCTGTAAAACCCTGCGATGAAATTCAGGTAACGTACAAAACAAAACACACCTCAGGCAACCAGCCTAATGGCGAAATTGAATTGAAGTTTAAGGATAACAAGCAGACTTATACCAGCTACCTGTTTTGTGGTGATAATAAAAACAACCGGTTAGAAATTACAGAAACCAAAATTACCGAGTTGAATGCAGGTGATTATAACCTCATTATCAGAAGTAAGGAAGGTTGTACCAGGCACTTAACCATCCGGATTAAATGAAGAGACGTTTACTCCCCCGCTTTTTTATCCTAACCTTGCTGCTTGGTATTTCTGCCTTTGCAACCAATGTATTTGCACAGGCACCGGTAGTAGTATTATCCGACAAGAAGGATGCTTGCCGCGATTTGTTAGACGGCAGTGGTAATCCCGGCACGGACGGAACTTTGGATAATGGTTCTATTAATGTTACGGTCACTTCGGGTATTCCACCAATTAGTTTATTTATTATCGGGCCAACCAATATTGTAGGGGTGCCCCTTACACTGGGTGTACCTTTTACTGCTCCCAATCTGAAACCGGGTGGTTATGTAATCGTTGTTCAGGATGGTAACCCAGCCGATTTTAATGGTAACTTCATTATCAACGGCACTACCGATATTAGTGCGGGCATTACGCCTGGCTTTCCGGTTAATAGTACCAGTTGTGGCACGCCTAACGGTCAAATATCCATTAACGTATCGGGTGGAACTTCGAGCTATTCCTACTCATGGACTGCTACGAACGGTTTTACATCTACATCAGAGGATATTACCGGGCTTAGTGCCGGAGATTATACAGTAGTGGTTACGGATAACGGAACGAACTGCTCTCAAACACTTGGCCCGATAACTGTATTGGAACCACCGGCTCCAACCAATGCAGTATTAAGTTTAACAGGTGCAAGTCCTGTGTGTGCCGGTGAATCGACTACATTGCGCGTTGATATAACCGGTGGTGCTGGTCCGTTCACGCTCACTATAGCAGGATTAGGCACCGTTAGTGGCTATACAAGTGGTACCGATTTTACCGTTGCTCCGGTAATAAATACTACTTACACACTTACCAATGTAACGGATGTAAATGGGTGCCCGGCTGATGCCGTAAGTGGTTCTGTGAACATTGCCGTAAATCCGGTGCCGGTTGCTCCGGCAGTTACGTTTACCCCCAATACATATTGTGTGGGTGCCAGTATCGTGGCACCAACCATTACTACTCCTGTTGGCGGCAGCACCTATCAATGGTATGATGATGCCGGACTATCAATTCTGCTGGCTACTACCACTACACCAACTATTGCCCAGCTTGGATTTAGTACTGCCACCGCCAATACTAAAACTGTATTTGTTACTGAAACGAATAACTTTGGGTGCGAAGGGCCAGCCACCCCTGTAACACTAACCGTTAATCCGATTCCGCTTGCCCCCGCTGTAACATTTAGTCCTTCAACTTATTGTGTAGGTGCCGTGATAACGCCACCGGTTATTACAACTCCTATAGGAGGCAGTACTTATACCTGGTATAGTGATGTAAGCTTATCAACGGTAATTGCCACCACAGCTACACCAACTAATGCCGCATTGGGCTTTAGCAGCGCGGCTGCCGGAGTGCGCACCGTATTTGTAACCGAAACAAATTCTAACGGATGCCCCGGGCCGGCAACAACAGTAACCTTAACTGTGAGCGCAGTGCCCGCTGCACCGGTAGTAACTTTTTCACCAAGTTCCTATTGCGTGGGCGATGCGATAACACCACCTGTAATTACAACTCCGGTTGGTGGCAGCACTTATAATTGGTATGATGATGCCGGACTTACTACTCTACTGGCTACAACTACAACGCCTACCAATGCTCAATTAGGTTTCAGCAGCACAGTGGTAACAACCAAAACAGTTTTTGTTACGGAAACGAATGCCAGTAATTGTACCAGCACTGCCACCGCGGTTACACTTACTGTAAACCCGATCCCCACAGCACCGGTAGTAACCTTCAATCCATCCAACTATTGCGTGGGTAATGTAATTACAGCACCTACGGTTAATGTACCGGTAGGAGGTAGCACCTATACCTGGTATAGCGATGCGAGTTTAACCAGTGTATTGGTTACAGGAACAGCACCATCAAATGCAGCCTTAGGGTTTAGCAGTGCTGCGCCAATTGTTCGAACCGTATTTGTTACCGAACGAAATTCAAGTGGCTGCGAAGGAGCGCCAACCAGCATAACCTTAACAGTTAGCCCCATACCGGCTGCCCCTGCAGTTACATTCACACCAAGCAGCTATTGCGTGGGCGATGCCATTACACCACCAATTATAACTTCGCCTGTGGCTGGTAGCACGTATTCGTGGTACAATAATGCAGGTCTTACTGTGTTGCTAACCACTGGTGAGAATCCTACTAACCTGGCATTAGGATTTAATTCTGCAGCCCCAATCGTGCGAACCGTCTTTGTAGTAGAAACTAATAGCGGTAATTGTACCGGTGCTGCAACACCGGTAACATTAACTGTTAATGCCATTCCGGTCGCGCCCGGTATTTCATTTTCACCTTCAACGTATTGTGTGGGTGAACCTATTACACCCCCCACAGTTATTGCTCCCGTTGGTGGCAGTACCTATACCTGGTATAGCGATGCAAGCTTGACAAGCATTTTAACAACCGGAACCAACCCTACCAATGCAGTTCTTGGGTTTAGTAGTGCGGCTGCGAATACAAGAACCGTTTTTATTACGCAAAGAAGCGCCAGCGGTTGTGAGAGCCCAGCTGCCAGCATAACGTTAACCGTAAATGCGGTTACGCCACCACCCGCCATCACGTTTTCACCATCCACCTATTGCGTGGGTGAGCCAATAACTCCACCGGTTATTACCACTCCAGTGCCCCTTAATGATTATACCTGGTATGCCGATGCCGGACTTACCACACCCTTAACTACCGGAACAAACCCAACCAATGCCGCATTAGGATTTAGTAGTGTTGCACCTCTTGTAAGAACTATTTTTGTAACAGAAACAAATGCAAGTGGTTGCCAAAGTACTGCCACTAGTGTTACACTCGTTGTAAATGCAGTGCCATCCGCTCCGGCAATTACGTTTTCACCTGCTACCTACTGCGCGGGCGATGCCATTACCGCGCCATTTGTTACAACACCGGGTGGAAGCAGTACTTACACTTGGTATGGCGATGGAGGATTAACAACGCCACTTACAACCGGCACCAATCCAACTAATAGCCAGCTTGGTTTTAATTCGGCAGGAGCCGGAACAACTACAGTTTTTGTTACCGAAACCATTAATGGTTGTGCCAGTGCAGCTACTCCGGTTATGCTTACGGTTAATGCGTTACCAATTGCAACGATATCGGGCTCGGTAAGTATTTGCAGCGGACAGAGTACTAACCTCACTTTTACCTTTACCGGAACCGGTCCCTGGAACTACTCTTATTCAGATGGTGTAACCACCTTTCCGGCTGTAGCGGCTACCAGTCCGACAACTGTTTCAGTTACTCCCGCAACAACAACTTCCTACTCGCTTGTTTCGGTTTCAGATGTTAATTGTGTCGGAACTGTTACTGCCGCACCGGTAACAATTACAGTAGATAATGCACCTTCCACGGCACTCGGTGTTGCTGCAACAATCGGCACCGTATGTTCGGGTGGAACCAGTAACATTGAAGTAGCTACCTCTGAGACAGGAGTGAGTTATCAACTTAGAAACAATGCCGACAACAGCCTGGTTGGATCGGCTGTAGCCGGAACGGGGGCTACCATTGTTTTACCTACCGGAGTGCTTGCTGCTACAACCACATTTAATGTATTAGCAACAAGAGGTGTTTGTCCACCGGTTCAGTTATCTACAACCGTAACTGTAACCGTTGCTGGGGCCATCAATGTCGGTTTAACGGTAACCGCTACTGCATCACCTATCTGCGAGGGCTCTAGTTCCAGCATTCAAATTGCAGGTTCAGAGTCCGGTGTAACGTATCAGTTACGAAACGATGCCGATGATTCAGCTATCGGAGCTCCCGTTGCCGGAAATGGTGGTACAATCACAATTTCTACTGGCGTACTTTCTGCTGCAACAACCTTCAATATCTTTGCTTCAAACGGAACATGTTCCATTGAGCTTACCAATCAGGCATTGGTTGCTGTGGATGTTGATCCTAATCCGGCATTACCGGTTACCGGCCCTGTTGCTACATTGTGTACCGGGGGCGTGGCTTCTATTCTGGTTAGCAACTCCGAAGTGGGCGTTAACTACCAACTTCGGAACGATGCAGATAACAGTGTGGTAGGAACAGCCGTTGCAGGTACCGGTGGTATTATTGCATTACCTACCGGAGCATTAGCAACAACCACTGCATTTAATGTATTGGCAACCGGGGGCGTGTGTGCCCCGGTTCAATTGGCAACAGTTGTATCTGTAACAGTAGCTGGCACGGTTAATCTAACATTGGCAGTAACTGCCGATCAAACTGTATTTTGCGCTGGTGGTGGTACCAACGTCAATATCGCCAACTCCGAG
Organism: Cyclobacteriaceae bacterium; assembly: GCA_019638395.1. GTDB lineage: Bacteria > Bacteroidota > Bacteroidia > Cytophagales > Cyclobacteriaceae > ELB16-189. The sequence continues at coordinate 536,867 of JAHBTX010000001.1, read as the reverse complement.
GTGGGTGTTGATTATCAATTGCTCAATAATGCAGATGATAGTCCAATATCAACTGTTATAGCAGGCACTGGCGGTACACTGGTTATTCCTACCGGTATCTTAACAACAAGTACGGTTGTGAGTGTATTAGCTTCGAATGTTTCATGTGCAGCCAAACTAAGTACAATTGTTTCGTTAACCGTTAATCCCGCACCCAACTTATCTTTAGTGGTAACACCACTTAGTAGCACGGTTTGTTTTGGCACAGCCACGGCCATTCAGGTTGCTAACTCAGAGATTGGCGTGAGTTATCAACTTCGAAATAATATTGATAATTCACCAATTGGTGCTGCTGTATCCGGAACCGGATCGACTCTGAGTTTGCCAACCGGTGGGTTAACGGCTAATACATCTTTCAATGTGTTTGCAACAATAGGTACTTGTTCTGGGCAGTTACTAAGTGTAGTTTCAATAACGGTATTGCCCAGTGGCGATCCACTTTGCGCACCGGTTAACAACTGTGCTACAGTAATTATCACGCCTATCGAAACACCGGCCACCTGTGGAGCCTTGCTGCCCGATGGTACCGTTATGTTTGACATAAACCCGGCTGTGCCCTTGGTAAATATTATTGGTGTAAGAATTGAAATTGCAGGGCCACTTGCCAGAACGCAGTTCAACAATCCCTTGTTTACGGCATTACCCGTTGGAATTTATACCTACACCATTGCCTATGGCGATGATACAACTCCAGGTTGTATTAAAGTTGGAACCTTTGAGATTGAACCCTCCGGATCACCAGATCCGGTTAACTTCAGCGTAGCGGAAACGGCATACAACTGTCTTGAAACAGAGGGTTCAATCAGTTTGATCAATATAATAGGCTCAGCCGATACCGACTTTACCTACTTTGTGTTTCAGAATGGCGATGTAATTAAAACTGGTTCCATAACGGCCGATCAGGCAGCCAGTGGATTGTTTGTAATTACCGGATTACCACTGGGTACATATCAGGTGCAGATAACCCAAAATCAGTCGTTGATAAATACTTGTGTAGGTGCCATTGCTTCATCCTTCCAGGAAGCAATTGTTAGTGAACCGGCTTTTGGATGTGGACTATACGTGCCCAATATATTTACGCCTAATGGCGATAACAGCAACGATACCTTCTTTATCCGCAACCTGCCGGCAAACTGCAAGCTTGTAGTTACTAATCGGTGGGGCAAGCAGGTATATGCCAGCGATAACTACCAAAACGATTGGAGCGGTAACGATGCAATTGATGGTGTGTATTATTACCAGTTATTGGTAAACGGTGAACGGTACACCGGTTGGGTGGAAATTATGCGCGGGAATTAATTTTTTGATTCCTAAAGATTCAATACTCAAAACACAGATTCAACGCAGGCTTGCAAATCCAACCTTCTATATTGAAGATTACTTCTCTTAAGTCCGATAATTAAAGACCATATTTCTTTGCATAACATTTTAAAAACTGCCTTACTCCACCACTATCCGCACACGCTCATTCTTAAACCTGGTTTGCAATTGTAATAAATATACCCCCGGTTTTGTATTCAAGTACATAGTTTCTTCATGCTTACCGGCTGCTTTATTTCCAATTGTTTTTTGCATAACAACCCGGCCTGTTAAATCATGTACTTGTATAGTAACATCGGTAGCTTGTGGTAAAGAATAGGCGAGCTTTATATTTCCGGTAGTAGGGTTAGGATAAACAGCCAGGTTATAAGTTATAACCGGTTCTATACCGGTAGGTACTTGTTGAATATACAGGTCGTCAATAGACCACCCCCAGCCGTTAATACTTGCATTGGCCGAAAGCCGGAAACGGAAAAGCACCGTATCATTGGCTTGAAGTGTGTTCGTTAGATTAATGTTATGATCCACCAGCATGCTGCGGTTGCCAACCTGCACTGCATTATAGGCAGCTAACCAATCTTCATTGGCGCGTGCATCATAACCATCTGCAAGCGCGGTCCAGTTAATACCGTCTTTGGTGGCTTCTACAATCACATAATCTTTAAATGCAGGTTGTCCGAATACTGAGCCGGTTTCGCCCGGTTCAACGATTGCCACATCGCGGTAATAAAAGAATGGATGTTCATTCGAAATTATGATGGGTTGCCGCAGCAAAGCACTATGTTCTGTGTCGTTCAGGTAATTGTGAAAACTTTGCAGGCTTGTATTGGATGACCCGAATACCTGAACAGAAAACGAGTTTAACTTAAGATCATTCGCATTTGAAAAGTAATTAAAATATTGCCTGCGATAGTCGTTTAGCTGCAGGTGTTCAACTGATACTGCGGCCGAGTGGTAGGGCGCTTCCTGCTTATAACCGATCAACTTCGCTTCCACAATTCCTGTTGTTACTCCTTTTAAACGCAGCGTATAATTTCCACTTACAAGGTTTTTAAATGTGCCCTTAAGTACGCCCTGAATGTAAAGCTGGGTTGAATCAAAGTTTTCAGAAAGGGTAATACCCATGGCAAGCTCTGATTTGGGTGATGTGCCCATTGCATAAATGATCGGATTCTTTAAAATTAACTCTGTATCTAATTCGGCTGTCCAGATGCCGCGGCCATGTGTTGCAATTACAATTTGATTGTCCACGCCTTTCAGATCCCAAACTGATACGTTTGGAAAACCATCTACCAGCGCCCACGATGCACCGTTGTCCAACGATTCAACAATACCTATTTCGGTTCCGGCCCAGATTATTTGCGGATTATCCGGTCGCACATACACGCAATACACGGCCACATCCGGAAAGCCGGTAGAACTGGATGAAGCTAATCCAAACCCCGAAATATCTTCCCACGATTGGCCCAGGTTTGTTGTTCGAAGAATTTTTGGTCGCCCGGCAAAAGAGAAAGTAGCATACGCTGTTTGAGGTTGGGTGGGGTGCGAAGCTAATTTGGTTATTCCTCCCATTACACGTTGGGTGTAGTTGTTGGTGGCAGTAAATGTTTGGCCACCATTGGTACTTACATGAATACTTCGGATGTTACCAGTTTGGTTAACGACAGCGCTGCCCGCCCAAACAATGTTTGCGTTGGCCTGCGATACTTCAACATCCATGGTGTTGGAACTTCCCCACTTATCTGAAATTGCTGTTAAAGTCCACGAGCTTCCAAAATCGTTCGAACGAAATACTCCAGTTGAAGAAAGTGTATAGACTACATCGGGAACAGCGCTGGAAGTAGCCAGTTTGGAAACAAAGGGATGGCTGCCGGATAAACCAGCAGTTGCCACCGTCCACGTTACACCACCATTAACCGACTTTCGAAAATTATTTCCCTGCGAACCACCAATTAATTTAAGTGGATCGAGTTTATGCCATACTACTTCAAAGCCATCGCCACCAATGCTAAATTGATAGTTGGTTGTTTTGGAAGCTTGCTGTCCGGATGGCGAGCGCCAGGTGCCGTTATCCTGCATGCCTCCAAAGTATTCGTTAGCACCGGGTTTTTTATCGGCTCCGTAAAATTGGCTGGTGTTATAAGTGTTTCCCACCATTACCCAATCTCCGTTATTTATGCCGGGTGTGGCCGAGGTGGTGGAGATAAAAATTCCACCATCGCTTGCGTTCAGAATTTTATACGTGTTGCCCGGCATAACAATGGGAATAAGGTTGTGATGATCGGGGTGAACATCTATACCAAACGTGGTAAACCGGTTTTTGCCATCAAATTGATTGTATGCATCGGCCACCGTTTGTGTGGTTGCGTTTAACTTGGGTACAGAAGTGAAATTGATTACAAGTTGAGAGGTTGTAATACTACCAGGCCAGGTACTACCAGCAGCCAGCACCGGCCAGAAAAAATACATCTGTTGAAATACGTGTCCGCCATTCATGGCAATGCTTGCAGCCGGTGTGGTGGCATTATAGTTTACATTGCTGATGTAAATGTATTCGCGACTTTGTGCGGTAGCTGCACCATCTGTATTTGACAGAAGTAAGTTAAACTCACCATTTCTATCCTGATCGCGAAAGGAGACCATGAGTTGGCGGTTGTTGGTAATATCCCAAACTTCAAACGGAACGCTTACATAATTTTGATAGCTGTAACTTGCATCGGGTACACCCGATGTTGCACCCTCCGGTACTACAAACCGATGTGCCATCTGGCTACGGCCGGCACCAAACCGGATTTCAACCGATGCATTGGCGAATGTTCCTACCTCTAATCTGCCGTTTCCAAAACCAGCCCCAAAGTTAACCAGTGTAAGAAAGGAGGTGTTTTGTTCAACCAGGTTGTAATTGTTAATGGCTGTTGAACCTGTTCCCAACGTGGTTCGGAATAAGCTCACACCTCCGTAATACACCACATCGGCATTAAACGGATCGCACATGATGGTATTATCATACCAACCCTGGCCACCCAAAAAATTAAGACTGGTGCCATTAAAAGTTGTATTGATTAATGCCCAGGTTGCGCCCGCATTATCCGATACGTACAGATCGGACGCTGAACCATTCAGGGTACCTTCGGCTGAGGCAAATACCCGGTTAGGATTTACAGGTGACACAGCAAGTTCAATTCGTCCGTTTGGGCTCATGCCATTTGCCGATAAACTCCAGGTTACACCACCATCAGTAGATTTGTAAACACCCACACTGTTGCGGGCAGCATATTGGATATTAAAGTTGGAGGGTGAAGTTCGCAAGTCTTCAATTCCGCCCAGTGCCAGGTGTTGTGTCCATGAAGTACCGCCATCGGTAGTTTTGAAAATGCCAATTGCTGTTGCAATAACAACCACATTAGCATTGGTGGGGCTAATGGCAATTCTGTTAACATCTGAAAGTGATGCAGTGGCTGGCAAGTGTTGCCAGGTTTGGCCGCGATCGGTTGATTTAAACATACCATTACCCCGAATGCCGGGCAGGCCACCAAAACTTTCGCCTGTACCCATGTAAATTATATTGTGATTCGATTCGGCCATAGCCAGTGTGGTGGTGGCCAGGTTGGGGAGATTTGGTGTAAGCAACGTCCATGCTTGTCCACCATTAGTGGTTTTCCAAACACCACCACCGGCCGAGCCGGCATACCAGGTGTTTTTGCTGGCATCATCAGGGTCAACAAGTATTCCGCGTGTGCGCCCTGGCACATTAGCCGGGCCTCGTTCTTTCCATTCCACTACTCCGTTTGATTGGGTGCGAGCCATTCTTTTTCGAGCCGCGAACGATTTTGCCTGCTCAAGTTCGCGCATGATAAACCCACTCGTGTATTCGGGTGCGGTAGCATCTTCAGGTGTGCGAATGGCTTTGTGGTACGCAATAAACTGGCCGGGACCATCTTGCCCGGCTTCTTCGTTTACATAGATTGCAACAGATGTTGGATGGTTATTGAAATTAACCGCCAGCAGAATTAAACCGCAATACGAAAAAATGCCAACCAATAAGTAGCGATTCATGTATTAGGAAATTTAAGATTTCAAGATAAGTTAAATCTTTCGATTAATGGGATGGTGTGGCAGTTGGAATCGTCCACGTTTTAAGGGTATTAATCTCATTTTGTTTAACGATACCGGGCTGGTCATCATATTCGATTGTACGATCATCGCGCCATTTCACATAACCCGGTCTGAAACTTTTTTGAAACACTATTTTGCCGGTATGCTTTTCAATCACAATAAATTGAATGGGTTGATTGGGGTATGCAAGGGTCCGTTGTATAAACAACGTATGCGTTTGGCTTTGATTGGAAAATTGTTCAAGGCCTTTGCCTAATATTACTTCGGCTAATTGCAACGCATCGGTTGTGGTTTTGGGTTGCGTGCTATTACAACCGATTAATAGTGCAATCCAAACAAGAAAGCGGCTCACGTTTTTTGTTTTTTCTTTTTGGCAGCCGGAAAGAGAATGTTGTTAAGTATTAACCGGTAGCCGGCCGAATTGGGGTGCAGGTTTAAATCGGTTGGTTCTTCGCCCACCGTATGTTGATAGTCTTCCGGGTCGTGGCCTCCATAAAACGTCCAAAAACCTTTACCAAATACACCGTGCAGGTACTTGGTTTCTTTTATGTCAGCATTTTCACCCATAATCACCACATCGGATTTAACCAATCTCTTTTTGAAACCGGTGGTCTGGCCGTAAAATCCTTTTATTACGCGGGTATGATTTTGCGTAAGCATGGTGGGGATGGGATCCCACTTGGCTGAGAATTGAAAGATGGTAAAGTAATCGTTGTCTTGTCTTAAGCCCCGATCAGGAAAATTATTATCAATGTCTGAAAATTCATATTGATACGGGTCGCGCACTAATCTGAAATTCTGAAAGGCAAACGTATTGTCATAGTTCAGTTTTTCCTGTGCTTGCGGATCGGCTGCATCGCCATCGTACATGCGTTCGCAAATGTCAACTCCTTCGGCAGCAAGGGCAATATCATAGGTATCAGTTGCCGAGCACATGGCAAACAGAAATCCGCCCCCGGCAACAAACTCTTTTATTCGTTTTACAGTGGCTAATTTTAATTGCGACACTTTATGAAAACCAAACCTGCTGGCAGTTTCTTCCGCTTCTTTTTGTTGTTCGATATACCAGGGGTAGTTGGCGTAGTTACTGTAAAACTTTCCGTACTGGCCGGTAAAATCTTCGTGGTGCAAGTGTAACCAATCGTATTTGGGTAACAAATCATTCAGTAACTCATCGTCAAAAATCACATCGTAAGGTATTTCGGCATAAGTTAACACCAGGGTTACGGCATCATCCCACGGTTGTTTCGTTTTAGGAGAATATACCGCAATACGCGGATACTTCTCTAACTTCATAATATCGTAGTTAAGTGCCGGGCTGGCAATTTCGGTAACAATGGCATTTACTTTAGCTTCTGAAATAAGTTCAAAACTTACTCCGCGCACCACCAGTTCGTTCTGAATTTTAGGGTGGTATTTGCACATAAAACTGCCCCCCCGGTAATTCAGTAACCAGTCAACTTCCATTTCATTTTTTAAAATCCAGTAGGCTATTCCATACGCCTTCAAATGGTTGGCTTGCTTCTCATCCATCGGTATAAAAATGGAATTAGCTGATGCCCGCCACGAAATTGACAGTACTAAAAACAAAAACACGATTCTCCCCGTTAAACCACTCATTTCCTGCAAAGTTTTGTAACAATTAACGTTCAAACACGGTCTTACCGTTTTATTGATTTAAAGATATAATTTTGACCCCGAAATTCCTGATTACACGATCTAAAATACGCAATACATGAATTTAGTTGAAAACATGAAGGAGGGCCTCCGCTCGGTAAAAGCTAACATGTTGCGCTCGGTACTTACTGCGCTTATTGTTGCCATCGGTATAACCTCGTTGGTGGGTATTCTTACAGCTATTGATGGTATTGAACAATCGGTAAACGAAAGCCTTTCATCTTTAGGGGTAAACACATTCGATATGTATTCGAAGTGGAACCGCGGTACTAACCAGGATGGCGTCCGGGAAAAAACTTACCCACGCTTAAACCTGCAGGAAGCACAAAAGTTTATAAATGAATACCCTGTACCGGCTTCAATTTGTTTGCAGGCGCGGCTCACCAACCTGGCCGAAGTAAAACATGGTTCGATAAAAACCAACCCCAATGTAGATGTGCGTGGTGTAAATGACGAGTACATTCCCATTAAAGGCCTTAACATTCAGGAAGGCCGTAATTTTTCGAAGTTTGAAATCCAGAACGGAAGCAAGGTGGCTATAGTGGGGTACAAACTTGCCCAGGCACTATATGGAAATAATCCCCGCCCTGTAAATACTGAAATATCTTTTAAAGGAACACAGTTTAAAGTAATAGGATTGCTGAAAGAGAAAGGCGATTTCTCTGAGAATAATTACGATAACATGGTTATTATTCCTATTCTGGTAGCCAACCAATTGGCTGCCGGCCAACCGTTGTATTATCGTATTACTGTAGGTATTCAGGATATGAACCAGGTTGACTATGCGATGGGTGAGGCAACGGGCTTGATGCGTAAAATCCGGCACGATCGAGTAGGCGATCCTAATTCGTTTGAAATTGAAAAGAGTGAATCGCTTGCCGAAGAGATGGAGAGCATTACCAGTGGTTTGCGCTGGGGCGGATTTGGTGTGGGTTTTATTACTTTATTAGGTGCCTCTATTGCATTAATGAATATTATGCTTGTATCGGTTACGGAGCGAACCCGGGAAGTAGGTGTGCGCAAAGCTTTGGGAGCAACTCCCTTGCGCATACGCCAGCAGTTTGTAATTGAAGCCATTGTGGTTTGTTTGTTAGGAGGAATAGGAGGGGTGTTGTTGGGTATTGTAATTGGTAATGTTATAGCGCGGGTTATCGGAATTGATACGTTTGTACTACCCTGGTTCTGGATGTTGATTGGTATGGTAATTTGTATTGTAGTAGGGTTGCTTTCAGGATATTACCCGGCACACAAGGCATCAAAGTTAGACCCCATTGAATCGTTGCGATTTGAATAACCACTAAAGTTTATTATTGCATTGTAAAGTTGGTTTATGCCAGCTTTTTTCAGCCACTGTTAAATTGCTTACGAAGCAATATTTTTGTGAATTGAAAGGAGAGGTGCCAGAGTGGCCGAATGGGACGGTCTCGAAAACCGTTGTTCCGCTTAGCGGAACCGAGGGTTCGAATCCCTCCCTCTCCGCGTGGTTAAAACTTTACCCTTCCTACAGTGTTGTTGCCGGCAATTATAATCAGATTACCGTTGCGTGCTTTGCGTACGGTATGAAAGCCCTTATCGGATGAAAGGTTGATCCAGGATTTGCCACCATCTGTTGAGTATTCGGTTCCAGTGGGTCCGGTTGTTACTAAAACCTGTGGCGAAATAAATTCTACACATTCGCGATAACCGTTTGGAGCAATTGCTGCTTCATACCATGTTTTGCCGCCATCGCGGGTAAAGAACGAGTTCTTTGTTTTCACTGAATCCTGAACAAAATCACCACCCACTACTACACCCATTTTATTTTGAAAGGAAACGGAAAATATGCCAGCACTTTCTTTTCCTTGTAGTGCCGGTGGAGCAGAGTTACGCCAGGTCTTGCCCCGATTATCGGAGATAAACAGACGGGAAGTTTTGCCTCCGGTGGCGATTATCAATTTATGTTTATCGTAACATCGGATTCCGGTTCCGCTTGCTGCAAAGGAGGCTTCACCTGTATTGAGTTGAGGCCGAGTTTTCAATGCCGGTTCGCTCCATGTTTTACCTCCATCTTTGGTGAAGAGTAAAAACATCCGGCCATCAATCGGATCGCCATATATTACGCCCTCTTGTGCATTCCAAAAATCCACACCATCCATAAAAATGGATGCGTGTGTATTGGTGTAAACCATTTGCCAGGATTTGCCCCCATCGGTTGTGCGTAAGATATAGCCGGGCGATCCGGCATTGGCAACAAGGGCAGTCGATGCATCAAAGGCATATAAGGTTCGGAAATCCATGCCCTCAAAACCTGCTGCCTGGTTAAAGTGCCAATTCAAGCCGCCATTGGTAGTGGTACCAATCCAACCTTTGCTGCCACTTACCCACGCCACCGAATCGCTCACTACCGATAACCCCCTGAAGGAAGAACTAACAGATGAGGGAGTATATTTTTCTATTGATTGAGCAGATAACCACGTGCTACCGCATGGATAGGAAAGAAGTAAGCAAATGAATAATTTCGGGTTAATTAGTCTTATGCACAGCATGTCTAAAATAATTTTTAATCTTATTGTTTTTATGGCATTGGTATCAACACATAAAGGTAATACGCAAGCTCATAAAAAATTTCTGGCGCTGGGCGATTCTTACACGATTGGTGAAAGTGTGGTTGAACCGGAACGATGGCCCAATCAACTTGCTGAAAAATTAAAGTTATCAAAACCTACCATCATTGCCACCACCGGCTGGCGAACGGATCAATTAAAAGCAGCCATAGAAGCAGCAAAGCTTAAGCATGAGTACGACCTTGTCTCATTATTGATAGGGGTAAATAACCAATATCAGGGAAGGCCGATTGAAATTTATGAGCAAGAATTTGAGGAGTTACTTCAAATGTCCATCATGCTGGCTAAAGGTAAAACTGAAAATGTATTAGTAGTTTCTATTCCGGATTATGGCTACACGCCTTTTGGTAAGGCTAAGCAAGAAAAAATTTCTGCAGAATTGAATCAGTACAATGCCATTAACAAACGTATTGCCGATAAGTATGGTATTCGTTACTTCGACATCACGCCCATCTCACGCAAAGGCCTTGAAGATGCAGAGTTGATAGCCCCCGATGGCCTGCATCCATCTGGTAAAATGTATGCGCAATGGGTGGAGTTGATTTATAGAGGTCTTAATAAGTAGCCACTGATTCACTGATTTATCTTTGGCTTTATACAATTCCGTGACAGACTTAAATCAAGCGCTCAAACACACCCTTCAAGTTATTGGCTATTATTTTATGTCCTTCAGCGGTTGGGTGAATGCCATCGGCCTGATTTAATTTTTCATTGCCTGCTACACCATCCAACAAAAAATGAATTAAAGTAGCGTTATTCTTTTTGGCAAGATCAGGATAGATGTTTCGGAAGGAATCGGTGTATTGTTTACCCATGTTGGGGGGTACCATCATGCCAGCTAATACAATATGGCATTGCGGATATTTAGCCTTCACTTTATCAATTATATTTTGAAGATTTTTTTGAGTTTGATCTAACGGTAAACCCCGCAGACCATCGTTGGCACCCAATTCCAACACAAAGATGTCAACCGGTTGGCGTAAGATCCAATCGATGCGACTTAAACCACCGGCAGAGGTTTCGCCACTTAAACCTGCATTTACAACCCGAACTTTCTTTTCTGATTTATTTAATTCTTTTTCCAGCATGGCCGGAAAAGCCTCTTCGGGCGAAAGCCCATAGCCCGCAGTTAAACTATCGCCAAAAAATAAAATTGTTTTTGGCGGAGCCGGTGAAAAAAAGGTTGTTAACAAAACAATAAGAAGTGAATATTTGCCGACTACCATAAATATTGTGTATTGTTGAAATTACATTGAACAATTTTACTCAATTAACGATGAATTTAACTAAAAACCTTTCAGGTCTTTAAGCCGTTGCTAACAGACCTGAAAGGGTTAAAAGTTATTTTAAAAACAAGTTACAATCTTCATCAGCGATTATCTTTAATTATCATGCCAGAAACAGTTTTGCAAGCCGAGGGCCTTACTAAAGTTTATAAATCGGCCGAACGCGACCTCATCGTATTAGATCATGTTTCTTTTGAAGTTCAGCAAGGAACCAGCGTAGCTATTATTGGCCCTTCGGGAAGTGGTAAAACCACACTATTAGGGTTATGTGCAGGGTTGGATGTTGCCAGCAGCGGTACGGTGTCGTTAATGGGTTTTAAACTTAACGCAATGAACGAAGACGATCGCGCTTACCTGCGCAATCAATACATTGGGTTTGTGTTTCAGAATTTTCAACTACTGCCTACACTTACTGCGTTGGAAAATGTAATGGTACCGCTCGAGCTTCGGGGTGAACGCAACGTAACTAAAAAAGCAAAAGACTTATTAGCACGTGTGGGTTTGGCCGAACGTTTTAGTCACTACCCATCGCAGCTTTCGGGTGGCGAGCAACAGCGTGTGGCCATGGCGCGTGCATTTATTACTTCGCCCCGGATTTTGTTTGCCGATGAACCCACCGGTAACCTGGATGATGAGAATGCCACCCAGGTAACAGACTTGCTTTTTGAAATGAATCAACAGGAAAAAACCACGCTGGTATTGGTAACGCATAATCTTGAACTGGCCGAGAAAACACAGCGCATTCTTCAAATGAAAGGCGGCAAATTAGTGAACGAACGTTTTCTGGCTGTGCTATGATTGAGTACTTTATCCGCATAAAGCGAAAAGCAAAACCTATTTTTCGCGATCGCTGGGTTTGGCAAATGGCATGGCGCGATGGTAAGCACAACTTTGGCAGGTTGTTTTTATTTGTGGCCTCCCTTATAACAGGTATTGCCGGTGTGGTGGCCATCAGTTCACTTAACTATTCCATGCAAGATGAATTGAATCGCAATGCGAAAGAATTAGTAGGGGCCGATCTGGTTGTAAACAGCGGGCGCCCGTTCGATACTACCTTCCTCAAAAAGATCGATACAGCCCAACGCCAGTTTGCACAAGATGCAGACATGGCCTCGATGGTTATGTTTATGAACACCCGCCAAAGCAGGCTGGTAAAACTTACTGCACTAAAGGGCGAGTTTCCATTTTATGGAACAGTGGTAACCCAACCGGCCAATGCCTACGAGTTAATGAAGACTGGCCGCTATGCCATGTTAGATGAAGCCCTGGCGCGACAATACCAGGTAAGTTCAGAAGATTCCGTTAAGATTGGTAACACTTATTTTAAGATGGCTGGTGTAGTGGAAAAATTTCCGGGTGGAGGTGCGTTAACCGCTACATTGGCCCCGGCAGTTTATATTTCGATGGATGCGCTTGACTCAACCGGGTTGGTGCAGTATGGCAGCCGGGTAAACTATAGTTTATTTGTTAAAACTATTTCCGATGCCGATACCCAGGTGGCAATGGAAACCATAAAGCCGTATCGCGATGAATTGGGTTACAGTGCCGATGATGTAGATAAACGCAAAGAAGAATTGGGTGAAGGCTTTGGTTCGGTATATCGGTTTTTTTCGTTGTTGGCATTTATTGCTTTAATATTAGGATGCATAGGCGTGGCCAGTTCGGTACATATTTATGCACGCGAAAAACGCGATGAAGTAGCCGTGCTGCGATGCATCGGTTCGTCTGGCTGGCAGGCTTTTAATATTTACTTCATTCAGATTTTCGTATTGGGGATAATAGGAAGTGTGCTGGGTGCAGCATTGGGCGTTTTAATTCAACAAGTGGTGCCGGTAGCTTTTGGTAAATACTTACCGGTAGAACTTCAGTTTGGAGTTTCCATGCGTGCGGTAACAGAAGGAATATTGCTGGGTGCCATCGTTTCGGTTTTGTTTTCCATTTTGCCGTTGGTGGCTGTACGATTTGTTCCGCCTCTTTCAGTATTGCGTGCCGACTTTCAACCGCACCGCAGGTTTTCGAAAACCCGTATCACAGCATGGGTATTCATCTTTTTGTTTCCGTTACTGGCAGCAGCTTACCAAACCGAAAGTTTTTTATCGGGCGGATTATTTTCGGTAGGGTTGGTGGTAGCCTTGGGTGGCCTGGCACTGGTTGCCAGGGGGGTATTATTTTTGGTGCGCAGGTATTTTCCACAAAATAGTTCGTTCGTATTTCGACATGCACTTTCTAATTTATTCCGGCCTAATAACCAAACCGAGGTATTGTTAGTAACTATAGGGTTGGGTGCCTTTATAATTGTTACACTTAATATTATTCAAAGCAGTTTACTCAACCAGGTTGAGTTTCGTGGAAACGCCAATCAATCCAATACCATACTTTTTGATATTCAATCGCACCAGCGCGATTCGGTAGTTAAATTAATAGAGAAGTATGAATTACCTGTAAACCAGGTGGTGCCCATTATAACGTGCCGGTTGAGCGAAATAAAAGGTAAAGCTATTGATCAATTTAAGCGTACCGATGCCGATTCGGTGCGCGTTCCCAATTGGGCGCTTACACGCGAATACCGGGTAACCTATCGCGATAGCCTGCATCATTCAGAAGAATTGATGAAAGGTGAACTGCAGACTTTTAAAAAGAACCAGCGCGACTCAGTTTATGTAACCATTTCAGAAGGTATGCATGAAACACTTCGGGTAGATGTAGGAGACTCGGTTGTGTTTGATGTGCAGGGTGTTCCTGTAAAAGCATTTATAAGTGGTATTCGTAAAGTGGAGTGGCCCAAAGATCCACCTAACTTTATTTTTGTTTTTCCAAAAGGGGTGTTGGACGAAGCACCTCAAATATGGGTAGCCGCTACGCGGGTGGAGAATCAGCAACGCGCCATTTTATTCCAGCAGGAATTGGTATTTAACTATGCCAACGTTTCGCTAATTGATTTGCGCTTAATATTAAGCACAGTAGATGAACTGTTTGCTAAAGTTGGGTTGGTGGTAAGATTTCTGGCACTGTTTAGCATTGTTACAGGGTTGGTGGTATTAGCCGGTGCAGTTGTTAATAGTAAGTTTGCCCGAATAAAGGAAAATGTGTTGTTGCGTACCATTGGTGCCCGCACTGCGCAGATTACACGTATTACGGTTATTGAGTATGGGTACGTAGGTTTTTTGTCAGCTATTACCGGGTTAGGGCTTTCGCTGGGCGCTGGTTGGCTGCTTACAAGATTTTTCTTCGAAGTGCAGTTTGCAGTTAACGTTATCGAACTCCTGATCATATCATGCGGGGTTGTTGTGCTTACTGTTTTAATCGGATGGTGGAATTCGCGTGAAGTTATTGCAACACCACCTTTACAAGTTTTGCGTAAAGAGGGGTAAGGCATAGTTAGGTTATGTGCTATCTATTAACGAGTTCAAAAATGAACTATAATTGCCCTCGTTATCAAATCGAGGGCGCCACATGCCCTCATTAAAAAAATGAAATAATCCAGATAAACCTTATAACTCGTTACCGGCATTACCTCCTAACATCGAACTGGAGACCAAGACTATTCTGAAAGCCCTGATAGCCGCAAATCGTGCGCTGGCTAAATTGGATGAATCAATTACGCAACTTCCCTACTGACTCCGGACACGCTAGTAGGAGTGAGCTACATGATACGAGTATTAATTACACCCAAGACAGCATACTTATTGAGGTCGCAACCACGCTAGCCTAATTCTTACCAATATCTAATCTTATATTTGTAATCTATTGATAATGGACGATGAGGCAAACTTTGATAATCACATTGGCTGCAATACTAATTCTGGCAGCCTGCACTGGCTCTAAAGAAACCCGGCTGCAACAATTTTTATTAAAGGGTAACCTCGCCTTAAAAGATGGCAACTACGACAAGGCCAGCTACTACTTTGGTGAAGCCATAAAGGTAGATGGTTGCTATGCCGATGCCTGGAATAACCTGGGCACTGTTCACTTTAAGCAAAAGCAATACGCGCAAGCGCAAGAGAACTATCAAAAAGCAATGGAATGCCGGCCGGGTTTTATCAATGCACTGCTAAATCATGCCAACACGAGTTACGAATTGAAAGAATATTATAAAACACTTGTGGATTTGGATAAGGTTATTGCTATAAAGCCCGATACTGCACTGGCACATTTTACACAGGGGTTGGCTTATACCAAACTGCGCGAGTTTAACAAAGCGCTGCGCGCCTTCGACCGTGCCCGGCAAATTGAGCCGAATGATGTGGATATAGTGGTGAACCATGCCACTGTTCAATATTACCTGAAACAATTTGATTCGGCCCGGATTGAATTGAAACAAGCTGCTTTAGTTAAGCCCGATGAACCTAATATTTATAACACGCTTGCGCTGATTGAAATTGAGCAAGCCAACTATGCCGAGGCTATGCGTCTGGTAGAGGAGGCACTTCGGCTGAGCCCAAGGCAACCGTATTACCTTAACAACCGCGGATTTATTTACATTAGTATGAACCAATTGGATAAAGCCGAGGCCGACATTAACGAGAGCATAGCGCTTGATCCTTATAATGCGTGGGCCTATCGCAACAAGGGCATACTTAGTTTAATAAAAAAAGATTATGCCTATGCCGAACGGTTGCTCAAGCAAGCACTGGCAACGGATGCCTTTGTTGACAAAATTTATTTTTACCTGGGTATGGCCTACCTGGGCAATGGTAATCCTGGCCTGGCCTGTGTTTCTTTTAAAAAATCGGAAGCTTTGGGCGACCGCATGGTTACACTTGAACAGATAAGGCAGTGCAATAAAAAATAAGCACAGCGTATTAGTTAAAAAATAACCCGGCCTACATACCGGGTTATAATTTCAACTTGAGAGAGTTGATTAATATCAAAATCAAATTACTCCTCACTTACTACAATTTTAATAATCTCATCGCCTTGCCGGATTTTATCCAACACATCCAATCCGTCCACTACTTTTCCAAACACCGTGTGATGACGATCCAGGTGCTTGGTACGCTCGCGGTTATGACAAATAAAAAATTGTGATCCACCTGTATCGCGACCGGCATGCGCCATCGACAATACACCCCGATCGTGATATTGGTTACCACCTGTTAATTCGCACTTGATAGTATAACCGGGGCCACCATTGCCGATTTTGTTTGGGCAACCACCCTGCACAACAAAATTCGGAAGTACCCGATGAAAGTTAAGACCATCGTAAAAGCCTTTCTTAGCCAGATCGGTAAAGTTTTTTACAGTGTTGGGTGCATCGGCTTCAAAAAATTCCACTTTCATGTTTCCGTGCGCGGTTTGTATTTCGGCTGTCTTCATTTAAATAAAGGTTTTAGTAAACCGCAAAAGTAAGTGGTTTGATTCTAAAAAAAGAACAACTTCATTGCTTTGAAGCTACCATCGTAATACCTTGTATAAAATGTGGAGGCAACTAACTTTTGCAGCACTGTTATTTGGTTTTTCGGTATGGGCGCAAGATGAAGTACCCTATAAACCTGAGGCAGAATTCGAGTTTAAATTCGATTATTCTTTTAAAGAACGGTTGCTTCAAGACAGAGCCGATTACGAAGCGTACGATCCGGATAAGAAACAAAAGAGTACCGGGCCATTGCCGTACCTTAAAACTGAATTAAAATTATTAACGTTAGCCACAAACGAAGTGCGACTAAGAGTAATCAATAATCGTGGCATAACTGTAATAAATCGCAAAGCCAGTACGGGTACCAGTATCAAAATTGATTGGGGCTTTAGCGATGATGTGAAAGATCAGATTGCGGCACACAGCTACACGGTATTATTATTAGATAACGACAAAAAGATTCTGTCGCGCATAGTTCTTCATGCCGATTCGGACGGTACTTTTTTGGTGAATGGCCAAAAGCGTGGCCGACTTTAACATTCCATTTACAATTTCTATTCGCTGCTCGGTACTAAGCAATAAAAGTATCCAGGTAATTTTAATTACTTTGCCTGCATGAGCAACGAGCAACCACCCGTATTTAAAAACTGGAGTTCCTGGTATTGGTTAATAGTAGGTGTAATGGCAATTCAGGTTATTTTGTTTTACTGGCTAACCCAATCTTTTGTATGAACCTGATTGATTGGATTGTATTGTTTGGAACGTTGTTATTCATTGTGCTGTATGGAGCCTGGCGAACCAAAGAGACAAAAAATATAGAAGGTTACCTGAAAGGCGACAATAACCTGAAGTGGTGGATGATTGGCATCTCTATTATGGCAACACAGGCCAGCGCAGTAACATTTCTATCTACACCGGGGCAGGCGATGGATGATGGCATGCGTTTCCTGCAATTTTATTTCGGGTTGCCGTTGGCCATGGTGATTATAGCTGTTACCATGGTGCCCATTTATTATAGGTTAAAAGTTTACACCGCGTATGAATATTTAGAAACCCGCTTCGATTTAAAAACCCGTACGCTTGCCGCGATTTTATTTTTAATTCTCCGAGGGCTATCAGCGGGTATTACATTATATGCTCCATCTATTGTATTATCAACCATATTGGGTTGGAACATCGTTTTTACAACAGTTTTAATAGGTATGTTGGTAATTGTTTACTCTGTTTCGGGTGGAACAAAAGCAGTGAGCCTAACCCAACGCCAACAAATGACGATTATCATGGGCGGAATGATTCTGGCGGGTATCATGGCATACAATAAGTTACCAGCTTCTATTTCGTTTACCGATACGGTTCAGCTTGCTGGCGAACTGGGTAAGCTTAACATAATTACTACCAACTTTAGTTTGAGCGATCGCTTTAACATTTGGTCTGGTTTATTGGCATCAACTTTTTTATTCTTATCTTATTTTGGTACCGATCAATCGCAAGTGGCGCGTTACCTGGGTGGTAAATCATTAACCGAAAGCAGAATGGGTTTGATCTTCAACGGATTGTTGAAAATACCCATGCAGTTTATTATTCTGTTTATTGGCGTGTTGGTGTTTGTGTTCTACCTCTTTAATCAACCACCTGTATTTCACAATCAAACATTAAAAGGTCGTGCCGATCAAACTGTTTATGCCGATTCGCTTGCGCGGATGCAGGCAGGCTACGACCAGATTTTTTCAATGAAGCAAGCAGCCATTCTAAATTTAGTTTCTGGAATTCAATCCGATAATGAAGTTGCAATACAAGCTGCCAAAGTGGATTATAACATTGCACGCAAAAAAGAAGACAGTGTACGGGCAGTTGTAAAGAAGATAATTGCTGCGGCAGTACCCGGTGCCAAAACCCAAGATCGCGACTACATGTTTCTGAACTTTGTACTCAGCTATTTACCACACGGAGTAATCGGATTAATTTTAGCTGTTATGTTTTCGGCTGCTATGGGTTCGATGGCAGGTGAACTGAATGCATTATCTTCCACTACTACGGTGGATATTTTTAAACGCTCGATTAAACGGGCGGGGAGTGAACGATTATACCTTAATGCCTCAAGGGGTTTCACCATCATGTGGGCACTGTTGGCTATGGTGTTTGCTATGTTAGCCAATCAGGCCGAAAACCTGATTCAATTTGTGAATATTGTTGGTAGTTTGTTCTATGGAACAATACTGGGAATTTTTCTGGTAGCCTTTTACCTGAAGTCGGTGAAAAGTAATGCTGTGTTTGTTGCGGCTATAATTGGCGAGGCCACCGTGTTAGCCTGCTACTTTTTCTTTTATGAAGAGATTGCCTTTTTATACTACAACATTATTGGCTGCGTGGTAGTGGTGGTGTTTGCGTGGGTGCTTCGGTTTTTAGATAATACTAAACTCAGTAACCAGTAGGCAGGAACACAATCGGGCTTAAGTTGCCCACTGCTTCCTGCCCACTGCCTGCTTGTTTATTTCAAGGTCTTCTGCAATTCTTCATTCATAGATTGATAGTCGCGGTTACCTGCCTTTTGGGCACCTTCCCAACTTGCCTTTGAACTTGCCAACGCACCGGCTTTATCGCCAGCAGCTTTTTGAATGCGGGCCTTCTGGTACAAAACCCAGAAAGCAGGATTTTCGGCAGCAGCTTTGTTAATCCAATCCAAAGCTTGCTTAATGTCTTTGCCATTTTCAAGGTAATAAACAGCAGCCTGCAGGTAATTACCTGGATTTACTTTTGTGTTAGCCTCAATTGATTTCATCACTTTGGCATCGTAGTCCACTTCTATTTTAAATTTTACCGAGGTGTATTCCCAGGCTAACTGAACCTTGGCACTTTTGCTATCGGCAGCTATATCACCAATGGTAATGGTAAAGGTTTCAACCGGAGCGGTTAGCTTTTCAGATTTTACTTTAAAGTTGGCTGCTTCTTTGGATTTATCGTAGGCACTGGTATTGCCACCAATTGCTAAATCCTTATACAACGAAACTGTCCATTCGGTGGCGCCTGGCCAGGTAAAGATCAGGTATTCGCCTTTTGGTACTACTATACCCTCCACCTTTACATCATCGCTGAATGAGATTTTAGTGCCGGCATTGGCTCCGGTGCGCCAGATGGTTCCGTGTGGATACATTACATCTTTTTCGCCAAAAATTTTACGACCCTTCAGGCTTGGGCGTGAATAATCAATCTTTACATCCGTTAATCCCACAACGGTATAAACCGATGCGGCCGGGCTGGGTTGCGGTGTCTGCACCTGGGCAGTAGCAGCAATACCCATCACGAATAACAGTAATAACAAGGCATTTTTCATGGTAGTAGTTAATTTTAAGGCTGTAAAAATAGAAGCATTTGGTGCTTTTAAAAACCGTCTTACATTCATTTAACTATTTTGATTCTCGCACCAGAATTTTATCAACACAGTAATGTGGTGGCCATTGCCCGCAAACTGCTGGGCAAAGTGCTGATAACCCACATCAAGAGCGAGTTTACAGCCGGCCGGATTGTAGAAACAGAAGCTTATTCTTTTAAGGAGCGCGGTTGCCACGCTTATAATGGCCGTAAAACACTTCGTAATGAAGTGATGTTTGCCCCAGGTGGCGTTGCCTATGTTTATTTATGCTATGGCATGTATAATCTTTTTAACGTGGTTACAAATAAGGCCGATAAAGCCGAGGCCGTACTGATACGGGCCTTAGAACCAGTGGCCGGGCAGGACATTATGCTGAAACGGATGAACGTTGAAAAACTCACACGCATTACTTCCGGCCCCGGTAAACTTACCCGTGCTATGGGTATTGAGCGTCTGCATAATGGCGTGTTGCTTGGCGACACCATTACAATTGAGGATGCCAAACCCATTGGCAGCAGCAAAATTATTACAACAACTCGTATTGGCATTGATTATGCAGGTAGCGATGCGAAGTTGCCCTGGCGTTTTTATGTGAAAGACAACGAATGGGTAAGCAAATGGTAGTTTATACATTCGTATTTTTAACGGTGATTTGGTATTTGGCAGATCGAGGGTTGTTGAACACAGTGGATCTATATTTAAAAATAATGAAGACTTCGTTTATATTTTTAGTGTTGTTATTTTCTATAAACACGGCCCACGCTCAATTCAATCTGGTTAATTCCGGTAGCGATGAACAATGCCCTGTAATTAGTGCCGATGGTAAAACCCTGTACTTAACAATTGCCAACCATGCGCAGAATGTGGGTGGCGTAAAAGATCCGGGCGATATCTGGATTTCTGTTTGGATGGGTACTGAATGGTCGGCACCGGTGCATGGTGGCCTGGTGCTGAATAACCGCGGGTACAATGGCGTAGCCGGTATTAGTAAAAGCGGTAACGAATTGTTTCTCTTTAATCATTATGCTAAGTCGGGCGAATTACCAACCACTCAAGGTATCTCGGTTTCTATTCGCAACAATACCGGTTGGACGGCCCCAAAGAATATTACGATTCCCTATTTCAGAAATAAATCGGAGCACATCAGTGGCCAATGGCATGAGGATATGCAGGTTTTTGTTTTTGCGGCCGAATCGTACAATACGCTAGGGGCAGAGGATTTATATGTTTCATTTTACCTGGAAGGCCGGTGGTCTGAACCAACCCATTTGGGCAATCTTGTAAATACACCCTTGCAAGAGATGAGCCCATCGCTTAGTGCAGATGGTAAGTTTTTGTTTTTTGCTTCTAATGGCAGGCGGGGTGGCAGCGGAAGTTTTGACATTTACATGAGCGAGCGCTTAGACGATACCTGGAAAAACTGGTCGATACCGGTTAACATGGGGCCTAACGTTAACACCGATGGTCGTGAGTTATACTTCCGGAAGTTTGAAAATTTGAATCAAGCTATCTTTACCTCTACCAATAATAGCGATGGTTATGGTGATATTCGCCTATATCAGGAAAAACTACCTGAGGTACAACGGGTGGATACACTCTTGAAAATTACCGAAGCCAAGCGCGAATATAAAGATGCAATAAAACGAGTTAAACTTTCGGGGCGTGTAACCAATTCCAAATCGGGCAGGGGTATTCCGGCCCGTCTTATTTTCAGATCAGATTCTACTTACATAGCCGAAGCCTCCTCAAATGGCGAGTATTCTTTAACAATTCCCTCTACACGCATTTATACCATAGAAGTTGAGAATAAGGGTTACATCAATCTTGCCGAACGGTTGGATATCCACACGTTTGAGTTAGCCAGTTTAGAAATGAATTTTAAACTGCAACCAATTGAAGTAGGAGCAAGTGTGAATTTAAAGAGTGTGTTGTTTGAGCTTGGTACAACAGAGTTGCTGGAAGAGTCATATGCAGAACTGAACGTAGTGGTTGACTTTCTGAATAATAATCCCAAAGTTGAAATTGAATTGGAAGGCCATACAGATAACCGGGGCGATCGGGTTAAGAATGTGCTGTTGTCGCAACAGCGGGTTGAAAAAATAAAAGCTTACCTGGTAAGCCAGGGAATCAGCAGCAAGCGAATACGTGGAAAGGGATTTGGTGGTTCACGCCCTATAGCAACCAACGATTCGGAAGAAGCTCGTAAACTAAACCGCAGGGTTGAGTTTAGAATTATCCGGAATTAATTTTGGATATGCGTTGTAATTCAGGAAAACGTGCTTACAGAACCGAAACATTGGCTGTTGATGCACTGTTAGAAGCCCACGTTCATTTTGATTACAGACCGGGTACTGGGCCAGTTAACTTTTACAAGTGCGAAGAATGTGGTGAATTCCATCTTACATCGCGGGGAGCCAGCAATTCAAAATTAACCGAGGCACTTGCAAACGGAACTATTTACAAATTAAAAAGAGCGGCCGCCTGGAACGATAAACTCAAAGGCAGGTAGAAAAGAAAAAGTCACGCACCGTGCGTGACTTTTTTAGCATCAGTAATCTGATCAAAATTACTTGGCGTTTTTGCCAATAAGTTTTGCCAGATCGAACATAGACACCTGACTCTTGCCACCGAAAACAACTTTCAGTTTTTCATCGGCATTAATCATGCGCTTGTTCTTAGAATCCTGCAAGCCGTTCTTTTTAATGTAAGCCCACAACTTCTTGATGATCTCAGTGCGGGGAACGGGTTTGCTTCCGATAACGGCACCTAATGCCGCGTTAGGAGTTAGTGCAACCATGAAAGCAGCATTAGGCTTGCGAGCCGACTTTTTCTTGGCGGCTTTTTTAACTACTTTCTTCGCAGCTTTTTTTGCAACCTTCTTAGCAGGTTTCTTGGCAGCTTTTTTGGCTGCCTTCTTTACTTTTTTTGCCATAGCAATAAATAGTGTTTAGTGGTTTCTTCCGGAGTTATTATACAGATGCCCGGAATTGGCCTCAAATGTAATAAGTTATCTGAATAATTAAATAAGGTGTTCGGTTCTCTCATAGGAGAACGGGGCCCGATACCGCTATTGAAGACATGTTTTTATCGATCAAATTTTAGCCCGTATGGAGCTTGCATCAGCCAGTAAGTATGAGTTGATGTGCTATACTATTTTGGTAAAGAATGTAGTCAGAACGTAAGTTGCTTAGCGGATAATTATACATCAATTACCTGTACAAGTTGATGTAATCAGTAAAGAGGTTTTGCTATAACAGATCGATAAAAAATTCAGATTAACTGTAAATCGGGTGAGCGTGAAGGCGTATTTATGCCTGCATGTACGCTTCTGTTTATCCTTTCATGTAGTTGTGGTTATTGGTAATTGTTTTATTTGAATCTCAATAAGTTGCTATAGTTGTTTTAGTCCATAGCTTGAAATAGGCTTTTGGTAATTTTTTATAGTAAAAATGTTGTTTTAAAAGTGAACCATCTGCTAAAGCATTGCTAAAAACTAAACGGAATTTTATTATAAATGCCCTTGTATAATGCCAGGTTGTTTATGCTGGTTGCTGAAAACATATCGCAGCCAGTACACGGCCACAAAGGCACTTGCTTTTAAATTTTAACAGATAGCTGAAAGCGCAAAACAGCGTTTACCCCAAGCGTATTATGTAGGCTAAATGCAGGGTTATTTTATCGGGGAAAGCGGGCGTGAAAATTTTATAAAAAATTTTTAAATTAATTTCCTCCATAGGCAAAATGAACCTGTTGAGCTAGCAAAATGTAGTTACACGATTGTGCCAGGGCAAAACACCTCACCGTTAAAACCTGTTGGCTTCAATCTTCTTCTTAAGATAATCCGAAGGATTAACCAATGGCAACCGAACATGATGTTGACAAACGTTCAAAAGGCTCAACAGGTATTTGATGCCTACAGGGTTCCCTTCCTCATACATGGGGCCATTTATGTTCACTAATTTGAACTGCTCCTTTTGTGCGGCTGCGAGTTTACCCGCCAAAATATAGTCTCTCATTTTTTTGAACACGAGGGGATAAGCGTTGGCCAATACCGAGATTACACCTACTGCGCCCGTAGCATACAAGGCGAGTGTAAGCATATCATCGCCTGAAATCAGCATGAAGTCCCTGGGTTTTTCCTTTGCAATCTTAATGCATTGCTCCAGGTTGCCCGAGGCTTCCTTTATTCCAACGATATTGTCCAGTTGTGCTAAGCGCAAAGTTGTATCTGCAGTAAGGTTAGAAGCAGTACGGCCCGGAACGTTGTAGAGTATAACCGGCACGGTTGATACCCGGGCTATTGCCTTAAAGTGCTGATAGATTCCTTCCTGCGAAGGCTTATTGTAATACGGACTAACTGAAAGTATGGCCGCTACACCGGTTAAGTCGGTATGAATGATTTCTTCCAATACGCTTTCGGTATTGTTTCCGCCAATACCATATACAACAGGCAGGTTACGGTTGTTGTGCTTGCGTACAAAATCCAGCACGGCTTGTTTCTCTTTTTTGCTCAGGGTGGCCGATTCACCAGTGGTACCCATCACCACATAGTAATCCACTCCCTTACCGGTATGTACTAATAATTTTTTTAGTCCTGTGTAATCAATCGAACCATCCGCCTGCATGGGGGTAACCAGTGCAACACCCGTGCCCATCAATTGTTTCATCTTAGTTGTTTGGTGTAATTATACATCGTTTCAATTAGTCCTTTGTTGGTGCCGTTCTGCTCAATCATCAGTTCGAGGTATGGTTGCTGGCTATCCAGAAATTTTCCTACCCGGCAGTTTGCTTTGCTGTTGGCCAGCAGGTTTAGCATGATGGGGTTAGGTTGCAGGTCGATGTAAAACAGATAATCAAACGGAGTTTGAATAAACTTTTCCGCTACAGCAGATTGTAGTACTCCCCAAAAGTTAATGTCCTTTATTGTAAAGAAATCAAATTTAAACTCGTAGTTCTCTTTTTTTTCGGGCAAGTATTCCAATACCTGCACTTTCTTACCATCCTGCTCCAATTGATGAATAAACTCCTTTACATCGGCATGTTTTTGTTTGTCTTCTACCGTAAATAAAATGCCAGCATGGGCAGCTTGCCTATAGGGCATACTGCTGCGAGGAGTTTTATTTTTCTTCAGCGCACTCTCCGTACGCATTTGTAGAAAATTTAGTTTAAACATGGCCGAAAGCTACTAAAGTATAATGGTTGATTGAAATTTTGAGTGGTGCTTTGTGTTAGCCTTTTAGCAAGGCTTCAAACTCCGATTCGGAAATAATTTTAACTCCGAGTTTCGCTGCTTTTTCGCGTTTGGCCGGGCCCATATTATCACCAGCCAGCAGGTAATCCAACTTTCCGGAAACGGATGATGACACCTTACCACCATGCGCCAGTATTATATCCTTTAGCTGATCGCGCTCGTAATTTTGAAACACACCACTAATCACAAACGACTTATCGGCCAAAACAGAACTTACCAATTCCGGCTCTTGCTGGTTCGATTCAAACTGAAGCCCTGCGCTAACTAACCGGTCCACTTCGCGCAGGTTGTCGGCATCCTTAAAATATTCTACAACGCTTTGCGCGATTTTCTCACCTACTTCGGGTGCTTCCAGCAACGCTTCATATGTAGCCTGCCGTAAGTTGTTCATGGTTTTGAAGTGCTTTGCGAGTTTTTCGGCCACTGTTTTGCCCACATACCGGATGCCAATACCAAACAAAACATTTTCGAAAGGCTGTGCTTTGGAAGCGGTAATTCCATCCAGCATGTTTTGAGCCGACTTCTCTTTTACTTTATCAAGTCTCAGTAAATCATCTTTAGTAAGGTAATACAAATCGGCTGGTGTTTTAACCAATCCCAATTCAAACAATTGGCGAATAGTTTGTTCACCCAGCGAATCAATATCCATTGCTTTACGCTGAATAAAATGTTCAACCTTACCCTTTATCTGAGGCGGACAACCTTTTTCGTTCGGGCAATAATGGTTGGCTTCACCTTCTTTGCGGATTAAGGTGGCATTGCATTCTGGACAATGATCGATATAAATTACTTTCTTTACACTTGCATTTCGCTTTGCCAGATCTACGCCCGTTACTTTTGGAATTATTTCACCGCCTTTTTCAACAAATACATAATCGCCCAGGTGTAAATCAAGGCGCGCTATTTCATTGGCATTGTGTAAGGATGCTCGCTTCACTGTAGTGCCAGCCAGAAAAACTGGTTCCAGTTCGGCTACGGGAGTTACGGCACCTGTTCTTCCAACCTGGTACGTAATGCCGTTCAGACGGGTGCTGATACTTTCCGCTTTGTATTTATACGCAATGGCCCAGCGCGGACTCTTTGCCGTAAAGCCCAATAGCTCCTGTTGTTCTAAGCTGTTTACTTTTATCACAACGCCATCGGTTTCCAATGGAAGCTCGTGGCGTTTCTTTTCCCATGTCTGAATATAATCCAACACCTCCTGAATCGACTTGCATTTTTTATAGGTAGGCGAAACGTTGAAGCCCCAACGTTCCAGTTTGTTAATTGCTTCCGAGTGTGTTTCTACCTCGTTATCCTCGCCTAATAAATAGTAGAGGAAGCAATCTAATTTTCGTTTCGCTACTTCTGCACTGTCTTGCATCTTTACAGTACCCGAAGCGGTGTTACGCGCATTGGCATAGGTTTCTTCGCCAATATCTTCGCGTTCTTTGTTGAGTTGCTTAAATACTTCTTTCGGTAAAAAAACTTCGCCCCGTACTTCAAACCGGGCCGGTATGTCTTTCGCTTTAATGCGAAGTGGCAAACTGCGTATGGTTTTGATATTGGTGGTAACATCATCGCCCCGCACGCCATCGCCCCGCGTTACAGCTTTGGTTAATAAGCCATTTTCATAAATCAAACTGATGGATACGCCATCAAATTTTAATTCGCAGAAATACTCGTATGCTTCACCCTCCAAACCTTTTGCCACGCGGCCATCAAAGTCGGTTAATTCTTCTGGCGAATAGGTGTTGCCCAACGAAAGCATGGGGTATTGATGCACTACCGATGCAAACTCTTTGGTGATGGTGCCACCCACACGCTGCGTTGGCGAATCGGGCAAACGTAGAGCAGGAAACTCGGCTTCCAGTTTAGTAAGTTCTTCCAGCAACTGGTCGAATTCAAAATCTGAAATTTCAGTTTTGCTTTTATTGTAATAAAGATCGTTGTGGTGATTAATCTGATCCGTAAGCTGATCGATACGTTGCTTTGCTGCTGCGGAGGTCATGGGTGTTTCGTAATCAGTTTACAAATTTATGAAATTGAGAGTTTGGCATGCAGTAAGCGCAGCCGTTTCTGTTCGTAGCCGGGTAGGGCCGAGGCTAACTTTGGAAAAACCATTCTGTAACGCCAGTTCCAACTCACCGGGTCTGAAATCTCCTTCCGGACCAATCAATACCAAATAATGTTGATTGGGTTGGGCTTGCGCCTTCAGCAAGTTTGGATTGGTTGAATCCACATAGCAAATAAATTTCTGGCTATAATTGGCAGCTACTATTTCTGAAAATGGTTTTATGTCGTGCACTAAAGGAAGCCGGTATTGACTGGATTGTTTCATAGCACTTACAGCAATTTTTAAGAGCCGCTCGCGATTAATTGTTTTGCGCTCACTGTTCTGGCATAGCATAAACTGAATTTCTTCCACACCTACTTCCACCGCTTTTTCTATCAGCCATTCCATCCGGTCGATGTTTTTGGTTGGCGCAATAGCTAATGCAATGTTGAAAGCGCGGGGTGGGGTGGTAGTAGTTTCCTGAATGGTGAACGTGCATTTGCGGGCATCGGCAATTGCCACGCTCGCCCGGTAAAAATTACCGGCTCCATCTGTTACATGCAATACTTCGCCAACCTGCATGCGCAATACTTTTATGGCGTGGCGCGATTCATCTTCATCAAGATGGAGTATGCCATTGGGTATTTCCGGCTGGTAGAACAGGTTCAAGACCTATGCGTAGTTTTGATGAAGGTTGGTAACCAGATTGATGTATTGCTGCATGGCTTGTTCTTTACCAATGCCTTTGAGTAAAGCCCACGCATCAAATTTGGCAATGGCTTTAAAATCAAATCCACCGGGCCGCTCGCCTGTTACATCGCCTTCGGTGGCTTGCTTAAAGAGTGCGTACAGGTTCAGCAACTCTTCGTTGGTGGGGCGTTTGGTTAACTCTTTTGAGCGGGCAACGGCCGCATTAAAATCATCGATAAGTGCCATATTGAATTGATTTAAAAAGTAAAGGCCGGACATACATCCAGCCTTCAGAATGTATTTCAAAAAGTTTAATTAGCGTTTTGCAATTGGAACGTACTCGCGCAGGTTTTGGCCGGTATAAATCTGGCGCGGTCTGCCGATAGGTTCTTTGTTTTCGCGAAGTTCTTTCCATTGGGCAATCCAACCCGGTAAACGGCCAATGGCAAACATAACCGTAAACATATCTACCGGAATACCCAATGCCCGGTAAATAATTCCTGAATAGAAATCTACATTTGGGTAAAGTTTCCGCTCAATGAAGTACGGATCGCGCAGCGCTACTTCTTCCAGCTTCATGGCAATTTCCAGGGTAGGATCATTTACTCCCAGTTTTTCAAGCACATCGTCAGCTGCTTTTTTAATGATTTTAGCGCGCGGGTCGAAGTTCTTATAAACCCGGTGGCCAAAGCCCATCAGGCGGAACGGATCGTTTTTATCTTTTGCCTTGGCAATCCACTTATCGGTATCGCCACCGTCTTTCTTAATCTGCTCCAGCATCAGAATAACTTCTTGGTTGGCACCACCGTGCAATGGCCCCCACAACGCATTTATACCCGCTGAGATGGATGAATAAATACTGGCCTTGGATGAGCCTACAATTCTAACTGTTGAAGTTGAACAATTCTGCTCGTGGTCGGCATGCAGAATCAAGAGCTTATCCAATGCATCGGATACTACCGGATCCACCTCGTAATGATCTGCCGGCAAGGCAAACATCATTTTAAGAAAGCGGGAGCAATAGTTCAGGTTGTTATCGGGATAGTTTACCGGATGTCCTACGGCATTTTTATATGCCCATGCAGCAAAGGTTGGCATTTTGGCTAATGAGCGTACAATGCTAAGATATACACCTTCGGCTGAACGGTTTGGATCTAACGACTCGGGATAGAATGCGGTTTGTGCGCAAAACAACGATGCCAGCACACCCATGGGGTGCGAAGTAGAAGGGAAGCCATCCAGAATTTTTTTAATGTCTTCATGCACCATGGTGTGGTTCTTGATGTCGTTCGAAAATTTGGCTAACTGGTCGGTGCTTGGTAATTCACCAAATATTAACAGGTACGAAACTTCCAGAAAGTTTGACTTGGCCGCCAGGTCTTCAATGGAATAGCCGCGGTAGCGTAAAATACCTTTGTCGCCATCTAAAAAAGTGATTGCACTTTTGGTAGCGCCTGTATTCTTATAGCCAAAGTCGAGGGTTACAGCTCCGGTTTCTTCCAGCAGGTTGCTGATATCGATACCCATTTCTCCTTCCGATCCTTCAATAACCGGGAACTTGTATGATTTTCCGTCTATAATAAGTTCTGCTTGTTTAGCCATGATATAAGTAGTTAGTTCTTTAAAGTTTTAAAGATATAGGGTAGGTTAATCAGAAAAAAATGACTTTTAAAGATTTAGTTATTTCCTAAAATCAGGGGCATTCCGTCTTTTCCACTGCCAATTACTACTACTTTACTATTAGGCGATTTGGAAAGTTCAAGTGTGGCCTCAATGCCCCGCATTTTTAACAACTTATCGGTTAAACTGTTATTGATAATGTTATTGGCGCGGGCTTCGCCTTCGGCCTGTATGCGCTTTCGTTCGGCTTCACTTTTTTCTTTGTCCAGCCTGAATTGGTAGGCAAGGGCTTCTTGCTCTTGTTGTAACTTATTTTCAATCGCTCCTTTTATTTGTTCTGGTAGCCGGATTGATTTGATCAAAACTGCAGTAGCATGCACGTTATTGATGTTTAGAATTTTTTCGGTTTCTGTCTTAATAGATAGTTCTACCTCTGCCCGTTTGGTGGAATAGATTTCTTCGGCCGTATAGCGCCCCATTACCTGGCGCACGGTTGAGCGCACTTCGGGTATTACTAAAACCGATTCATAACTTCGTGTAAACTGTTCGTGGATATAACCAATTTTATTGGCAATGGGCGAGTAGCGCACAGCTACATCAATATGTATAGATAAACCGTTCTTATCCAAAACATCCATGTTTTCTTCGGCCGATGTTTCATTTACCTGGTAGATATATACATCGTTCCAGGGGGCTTTCATGTGTGTGCCCGGTTCTTTGATATTGTCTTTATCCAATCCCTGACCAAAGGGATAGAATAATACGGCTCGTTCTGTTGCGCTAATGGTGTAAAACAAGCTGGACGATAATGCCAGAATTACGATGAAGGCAATCACCGTAAGGATAATGAAGGGTAGTCTGCGGTTATTCATATAAATGTATTGGTAAAGAATTACTAAGGTGGAAGGGCAAATTACTACAATTCGGGTAAACCCCTTGCACCAACCTGAAAGTAAAAAGATTGGTTTACTGGAATAATGAGGCTTACGCGTTGTTCAAATTTTCTCGCATCAGGCAGCCAGATTTATCCAGCAGAACATTAGAGAGTGAACCTTGATGATGGAATGAAAAATTTGAATGGTTGGCGAAATGCATAATCCCGTTTAAAGGTTTTAAGCAACTCCCATTAAAAAAAAGAGCCACGCAAAGTGCGTAGCTCTCTTAACTGTTTAAAATAAGTTTATCAGATGGATCCCGATCCTTCGCTTTCACCACTCGTAGTTTCCTGGGTTGGTGCTGGCACTGGTGTAATCACAACCGGAGTAGGTGCAGGAACCGGGGCTGGAGCCGGAGCAGCTACTTTTTTAGGGGCTGGCTTTTTAGGGGCTGATTTCTTTACTACTTTTTTTACCTTCTTCACCACTTGCTTTGCCTTCTTAGCTACTTTCTTAACAGCTTTCTTCGCTTTTTTGGCTGCCTTTTTAGCTACCTTTTTTACTACTTTTTTTGCCGACTTTTTAGCTGCTTTCTTAGGTTTAGCTTTCCCTTTCTTAGCAGCCTTCTTCGCTTTCTTTGCCATGGGACTAGGATTTATTTTGGTTGGAGTTTTGAACTTGAGCAATCATTGTTAATCGCCTTTTGTAAATGTAGTTACAGTTTAGTGATGGAAACAACCAGCGTGTAAGTTTTTTTTACTTTCTCAACTGATGTTGTTTAGTTAATCGAAACTTTTTTATCGCACGTTACTCTCACCATGTACCTTAGCGAAGCTATGGTGCACTCATGGTTATTAGCATCGGCTTCGGTTAACAGCCATGTCGTAATTAATCCATTAGGGAATTAAAGATGACACGTGCTGGTGTGCTGCACCTGTAACTTACAATTAGGGCAACAAGCGATTTGTTGAAAAGCCATAGCTGCAGAAACTACACCAACCATTGCTACCCGTTTTTTTAGCTATAGTTTATGCAGGCCTTTAAGCTACCTGCGTAAGCCCGTTTTAACCCCAGGCACTGTCGGTGGTTCGTAAAAAGTCCGATTTTATGCAATTGTTTGTGGTTTTTTACATTCCGAAAACGTTTGCCCTCCTTTTTTGAGCGATTTACCCACCCTGTTAGAATACTGTAGATCGCAAATTGCCACTGGCAAAACCCTAACAGTATGCCAGACTTACTAACATGCGCAAACGAATATTCGAATTACTTCGTAACGAACGCTTTTTGACGGTAATGGAAATAGGCGTTGCCCTTTGTGCCGTGTTGGTTTTTCTTTTACTGATTCGGGTACTGCTCTATTAACCCAAAAAAATACCTTATGGAAAAAGCGTTTTTACTAAAGAAAAAACCGTGGCTGTTCGGCTTGCTCGCCTGTATGTTACTGCTCAGTGCAGGGGTACAGGCACAAAAGTCTCTTGTTACCGGAGTTGTAAAAGATGCTTCCGGTGCAACCATGCCGGCAGTAAATGTAATTCTGAAGGGCACTCTAACCGGAGTTACTACCGATGCAACCGGGGCCTTCAGCATTCAGGCATCGCCACAGGATGTATTGGTGTTTTCATTTATTGGCTATGCCAGCCAGGAAATACCAGTTGGAAATAGAACCAACATAACTGTAAAACTGGAAGAGGATGTTACTGCTTTACAGGAAATAGTAGTAGTAGGGTATGGTACGCAAAAGAAGAGCGACCTTACCGCTGCTATATCGTCAGTTGGTGGCGAAACGCTGCGCAACTCGGTTACAACCAGTGTTGACCAAGCGCTGCAAGGCCGGGTTGCCGGGGTGCAGGTAACACAAAACACTGGCCAGCCAGGTGGGGCTGTTTCCATTCGCATACGCGGTACAACTTCGCTTACACAAAGTAGTGAACCACTCTATGTAATAGATGGTGTGCAGGTAGGCGGTGGTGCACAAGGTATTGCCGGCTTTGATTGGGCCGGAGGTACCGGTGGTCAACAAGCCGCGGCCAGTAACCCAATGGCCTCGTTAAACCCGGCCGACATCGAAAGTTTTGAAGTATTGAAAGATGCTGCTGCAACCGCTATTTACGGATCGCGGGCTGCCAATGGTGTCATCATCATCACTACCAAAAGAGGAAAAAAAGGCGAGGCGAAAGTAAGCTACAATGGTTACTATGCCATACAGGAGGTTTACAAAACCTTCGATATGATGGATCTTCCTACTTACGCAACTTACAATAACGAAGTAGCACAAGAGGTTTCTACCATTGCGGCTAATCCTAATTTTGCCGATCCTACCTTGTTAGGACGGGGTACCGATTGGCAGGATGCTGTATTTCGGTTGGCACCCATGCAAAACCATAATATATCAATAGCCGGAGGTAGCGAAGGTACCCAATACACCGTTTCAGGCGGGTTTTTTAAACAGGATGGTATCATCATCGGTTCCGATTTTGACAGGTTTACACTACGGGCCAATATTGATAGTAAAGTAAAAGAAGGAATTAAGATAGGTTCCAGCATTGCGCTTTCGCGGAAGAATGAACGAATGATATCCAGCGATGGAGGCGATGGTGTAATTGCGCAAGCTGCACAAATGGCTCCTCACATTCCGGTGCGAAATTTCGATGGCACCTTTGCCGGCCCCGACCAACAAAACGTATCATCGCAGGTAAGCTTTAATCCCGTTGGGCTTGCCTTGTTGCGCAACAACACCTTGCTGAACAACCGGGTGATGACCAATCTTTTTGCCGATGTACAGCTAATTAAGAATCTATCGTTCAGAACCGATTTGGGCCTTGACTACAGTAACTCTATGAACAAGGCTTTCATGCCTACTTTTCAATGGGGTACACTTGTAAACAACACCAGCCAGTTTGCGCAGCGCGTTGACCAAAGCTTTTATTATAACTGGACCAACTCTATACGCTATGCCCGCACCTTTGGAAGACACGATATAGCCGGCCAGCTATTTACCGAAGCAATCCGCAGCGAGTGGGAAGGTTTTACTGCCTTTAAAGTTGGGTTGCCCAACGATATTCCCGTTATGAACCAGGGAGAAATCTCCAACATTCCTAACACAGGCTACAAGGGTTGGAATACGTTGGTATCGCAGTTTGCACGGGTTAATTATGTGTATGACGATCGCTATTCTGTGGAAGCAACCTTACGCAGAGATGGCTCATCGCGGTTTGGCCCGAACAACCGGTGGGGCTTTTTCCCTTCGGTATCGGCTGCCTGGAATATTACCAAAGAACAATTTTTTTCTAACGTAAACACCAACACCCTAACCAGCCTGAAGCTACGTGCCAGTTGGGGTAATGTGGGTAATCAGGAGATACGCAATTACGCATTTGGTTCCTCCCTCAATTCATTCAATTCGTATTTTGGGCCTGCTGCTATTAACAGCGCATACTCCAATCCGGATATCAAGTGGGAATCAACCGAAATGGTTAACCTCGGTTTGGATGCAGAATTGTTTTCGGGTAGGGTACAGTTAGCATTTGAAGCGTATCAGAAAAAAACAGACAACCTGCTGTTGCAGGTTAACCTGCCAGCCATATTTGGCGAACAGGTAGCCGGCCCTATGGCTAACGTGGGCAGCATGACCAACAAAGGGCTGGAGATTACGCTTACCACCATTAACGTAGATAAAACCAAATTCAGATGGTCAACCCAAGCCAACTTTGCATTAAACCGCAACCGGGTTACCGATATGGCAGGCAATGCCATCTTTAATAACATCTATTGGTACTCAGGTTTTCAAACCGCTATTATGACCCGCGCGGGTTTTCCCGTTGGGCAGTTTTATGGTTATGTAATGGATGGCATATTCACTTCGCAGGAAGAGATTCTGGCCCATGCAGTACAAATACCAGCCGATGGTAATCCCAACGTAAATAAAATTGAACGTACCACAGGCTTGTGGTTAGGCGATGTTAAGTGGAAAGACTTGAATGGAGATGGTAAAATTACCACCGAAGATCAAACTGTAATTGGCGACCCCAACCCCGACTTTGAGTTTGGGTTTGATAACACATTTAATTACGGTCCTTTTTCGCTCAATGTATTTTTTACCGGAGTAGTGGGTGGCGATATCCTTAACTTTTCGCGTACGCGCAACGAACAGATGATTGGAAATTTTGATAACCAATCAATGTCGGTATTAAATCGGGCACGGGTACAATTAAAACCAGGCGGTGTTGATTTTAATAACATTGAAGACGTGGAGTTGGTAAATCCCAATGCTACCATGCCACGCTTTGATAACGGTGGCGAAAATTTTAACCACTACATGTCAACCCGGTGGATTGAAGACGGTACCTACGTACGCCTTCAGAACATAAAACTATCCTATACACTGCCTGCAACACTGGTTCAAAAGGCCAGAATGTCGCGTGCGCAGGTATATGCTAACATTCAAAACGCAGCCACTTTTACCCGCTATAAAGGTTTAGACCCGCAGGTTGGAGCTTTCAACCAAAGCTCATTGCAGCGCAATGTAGATATGGGGCGCTATCCGGCTCCGCGTGTATATACAATTGGTGTAAACATAGACTTCTAATAAAAGCAAGAATTGAAAGCATATGAAAAAGTATTTTAAATATTGCTCTATTACAACGCTAACCATCATTATGGTAGCGTGCTCTAACGATTTCCTGGAGTTTGTTCCTGAAGATCAGGCAACGGTAAACGGGTGGTATCGCACCCCGGGCGAAATTCGCCAATCAACAGCTGCCATGTACGGCCGACCCTGGTTTGGTTTTAACGATGTGTTTAGCTGGGCTGCTGGCGATTTAATGGCGGGCGATATGCATCACAACTGGGATCAGGAAGGGCAATTCTTTTACCTCTCGTATAACGAAAACAACTCGCACATTGGCGATGGCTGGCAAGGTTTATACGATGTAATTTCTTATGCCAACCTGATAATTGATGATATGCCAACCATCGCATCGGGCTATGGTGTAAGTCAAAACGTAATTAATGCTGGCCTGGGCGAAGCAAGATTTTTTAGAGGCTTTGCTTATTTTTTGCTGGTGGAGTATTGGGGCGAAGTACCCATTATTGAAAGGCCAGCCGAAAAAGTTGCTACGGGTAATTTGCAGCTTCCTAAAAATACACTGGCAAGTGTTTATGAGTTTATCAGAAGGGACCTGGTTTTTGCGGCCGAAAATTTACCTCCAACCGATGCAGCAGGCCGCGTAACATCCTGGGCAGCAAAAGGCATGCTTGCAAAACTACATGTAACGCTTGGGCAGCGTAGCGTAGGCGGAGGTACAATTGGTTCGCCAACCGATTTTACAACAGCAGCCAACTATGCAGCCGATGTAATCAACAACAGTGGGTTAAGTCTTTATAACAATTATGAAGACATGTTTAAAATAGCCAACGAGCACAATCCTGAAATTCTTTTTGGGTTGCAATTTATAAATGGAGGCTGGGGCTTTGGAAGCAGCCGCCAGGCACGCTTTGCCCGCCACTCGCGCATAACAGGCGATGCGCAGGCTTGGGGTGGAGGTAAATGCATGTCGGTAAGTTTTTTAAATACCCTCCAGGCAAATGCCGAAGGCCGAACCGATAATCGCAGAAGGGCTATTTATATGCAAAGTGGCGATGTATATAATTACCTGGCTACTAAAACCGGAGGCTATACCTATCAGATTGTTTCGCGCGATGCAACAGGTGCGCAAATAGAGGGATCAACACCCACCTTAAACAGCTTAAAAAAGTATGTAGTAGGTAATGTGGATGATCATGGGTATGTGATCTCTAACCAAGACTCACCTCTTGATATTTACATGCTGCGCCTGGCCGATGTTTACCTGCTTTATGCTGAAGCGCTGTTAGGTAGTGGTGCATCGTTAACATCCGGCCCCGGTTATGCGGCTTACCTGGCAGTGCGCGCGCGTGCCGGTTTAAATCCACCAGCCGATGGCAACATGACTTATGTTGATTTGTTTAACGAACGGAGAGTAGAATTTGGATTGGAAGGCATTGCCTGGTTAGATGTAAAACGAAGATATTATCGCAACGCCTCCGAAGCATTGGCTTATCTCAACAGCCAGGGTCGCACCGATCGCTACTTCCGGATTAATGAAAATGATAATCTGGAGAATGATCCGGCCGGCTACGAAGTTGTTCCTGCCGGTGGTATTGGTTCGGGCGGTGCCGTAAATACCGATCCGTTTGTAACATTTACAGCAACAAAAATGAACCTTCCTATTCCAGGTATTGAAGTAGTGAACAACCCTTTGTTGCGTGCCGAACAGCCAGCTGTAGAGTATCAGTTCGATTAAGGCTTACATCGATATTAAACAATAAATTATTTACAGATGAAAATTTATAAATACATAGCAGGTTCATTGGCCGGGTGTATGATGTGGAGCACCGTGCTGTTAACCTCCTGCGAAGAAAACGGGGATGGAATGAATATCGAAACCCCTGCGGGTGCACCGGTTGTAGATTACATCCGATTAACCAACCCTGCCAGTTCCGATTCCCTTCTGGTTAGTGCATCGCTGGGCGCAGGCATTGCCATAGTGGGTAAAAACCTGGGTGGTACGCGCGAAATTTGGTTTAACGATAAGAAAGCTGTTATCATACCTACCTGGGTAACCAATAAAACAATTCTGGTAAACGTACCCAGTTTTGCACCCAACAAGGTAACCAATACGTTGTACCTGGTCAATTCAAAAAATGATACCTTAAAACATCCGTTTAAAGTTTCAATTCCGCCTCCGGTACTTACCAACGCACGCAACGAATGGCCGCAGCCTGGCGAAAACCTGGTTATCAATGGTAACTATTTCTTTGAGCCTGTAACCGTAACGTTTGCAGGTGGTGCTATGGGTGAAGTAGTCTCTGTAACCCAAAACCGGGTGGAAGTAACCGTACCCGCTACTGCAACCGAAGGGCCATTAACCTTAGCTACCAATTTTGGAATGGCTGAATCTACCTTTCACATTTGGGATAGCCGAAACATCATTCTAAACTTTGATGATAAGGTGGCCAATGGCTGGCGCATAGGCATGCGCGAAAATACCAATAACCCCATTGATGGTAATTACTTAGTAGTGCGCGGTAACATAGCAGCCAACCAACGCGATGAGGGACCAGGCGCTCCGGCCGAATCGCCTTTGTGTATGGAGTTTTGGGGAGGCCCTGCAGGTCGTACCGAAAATTTTTATCCGCTTTACCCTAATTCGTACAGAGATTATGTGCTAAAGTTTGAAGCCAAGATTGTTAAATGGTATGGCGGCTATTTAAACCTTTGTTTATCTACGCCTACACACAGTGGCAGCAATCAGGAAATTTGGAGCAACTCATTAAACGCACGCGGCATTTGGGGACCATGGGCAGCAACCGGTGCCGAAGTTACTACCAATGGAAGTTGGATAACAGTAGTAATTCCGCTTACGGAGTTTCAATACTTTATGGGTGCACCTAACAACGTAGTATATACACCCGGGCAAAAATTTGTTGAAACAGCAGCGGGGTCGTTTAGTACCTGGCTGTTGGGGTCGCCTGAGAATACCGGCAACGCGGTGGAGTTTCATATCGACAACATCCGCTTTGTTAAACCTTAACCAAGTTGAGAAATGAAAAATAGTGTATTAACTAAAATAAAAATCCTGGTTATACTTTTTGTGGTAGCAGGACTTGCGTTGATTTCTTCTTGTGATGATGAAGAAACTTCGGGTGAAATTGTGCTGATAAACTTTGGGCCAGCGGGCGTTCATCATGGCGATGAGATTACGTTCTTTGGACAAAACTTAGACAAAGTATCGGCTATCGTTTTTCAGCCTGCGGTTGACATTCCACGAAGTGCGTTTAACTCAGTAAAATCAGACCGAATAAATATTACCGTGCCCGAAGCGGCTGAAGCGGGTAAAGTAATTTTAAAAACGCCACAAGGCGACATAGAGAGTAAAACGATACTGAATTTTGAAGTACCGGTTGAGATAACCAGCATTACACCCGAAGTAAAACCCGGAAGCAACATTACGATTCGCGGAAGTAAGCTTAACTGGATTGAAGAGGTTACTTTTCCGAGCGACCTTAAAATCACCAAGGAGAACTTTGTAAGCCAAACGCTAACCGAACTGGTGGTTACGGTGCCGATGCAAGCTCAAACCGGGTTTATTTTGTTTGCCACCGGAGGAACCAAACCGCTTACTTTTGGTTCGCAGGAACAACTGATTGTTACAGTTCCTACTGTAACAGCACTTACTCCCGCATCTATCCGGCATACGGGTAGCTTAACAATATCTGGTACCAACTTGGATTTAATTACCTCAGTTGTATTTGAGGGTGGGGCAGAAGTTTTAAAAAATGCGTTTACAAACCACACGGCAACCGAAATAAAATTAGCTGTGCCCGCTACAACCTTAAAAGGTAAACTTACCTTAAAGCAGCAATCACCAGTATCTGTAGTTACGGCTAATGAGCTGGTAATAATTTTGCCTACGGCAACAACGGCTACTCCCTCACCGGTTATTCCCGGAACGGGCAACCTTACTATAACGGGTACCGATCTTGATTTAGTTGCCGAATTGGGTTTGCCTGTTTATGGTACAGTTCAGGCAAGTGCATTTATAAATCATTCGGCTACTCAAATTGTTGTAGCCATTCCGGAAGGAACAAAATCGGGTGGCATTACTTATAAAACCATTCATGGTTTTGCGGGTAATCTGGGTGTAACGGTTAGGGTTCCGGCACCTGGCCCACCACCCTTACCCATTACACTTTATGACGAAACCATTGCTACCGGTGGTGGCGACTGGAGCTGGAATGCGGTAGTGTCTAATCCTGCCAGTACAGAACAATTTTATTCAGGCGAGGTTTCGTGGAAGTATCAAACTACTTCGGCTGGTGGGCTTTCGGCTGGTGGTATTACCCCAGTTAATGCAAGCGGGCAACAGGTATTTACGTTTGCATTATTTGGTGGGCCTGGTACGCAAGGCAGGCAAGTTGCTGCTATTCTAAACGATAACTGGTCGGATTATAATGCTGTAGTTTTAGAAGAAGGTAAATGGACTGAATATCAAATACCACTTTCGGCTTATCCAACCACTAACCTTAACCAGGTAGTTAGATTTGCCTTAAAAGTGGAAGGTACCCCGGCCTCAGTAATCTATGCCGATCGGGTTGGATTTGGCGCAGCGGGCCCTCCGCCATTAGATTATTATATATTCGATGATGGTTTAAAGAATAGCTGGCAGCAATGGGATGGCTGGGGGCATCAATCAAAAGATTTTGCCAACGAAGAGGAAGTATTTAAAGGTACCAAAGCTATTAAAGTTGTTTACAACGACACCTATGGAGCTATTCAAATAGGAAGGGGAACTGCATTTGATATGAGCGGTTATACAACTCTTACTTTTAGGGTATATGCTTCGGCTGCACAGAACTTTATTGTTCAGTTAAATAACGATGCGGACAACTATTTAAGCATTCCGCAAGGTTGGAGCGAGGTGGCATTGCCCATTGCTACTATGAATGGAAATACTTCGGCTGTTAGCGAAATTCGTCTTAAAAATAATAATGCAAATTTGCCAGTAACTATTTATTATGACGAAATAGGTTTGAAGAATTGATGTATAAACTAACCAGAAGGTTCATGAATTGGGCCTTCTGGTTTAATGATATGATGTGGGTAGAATGAATTTAAAATTGGAGAAAATGAAGGTTGTAAAAACGATTGGATGTGCATTAGGTTTTGTTGTGATTAGTTTAATGATTTCGTGCGATGGTGGCGAACCGGCCACTACCGTTACACCACCTCCACCTGTTTCGGATAGTATTGCCATTACCGTTAATCTGCTGGATAAAAAACAGGAAATGATTGGCTTTGGTGGGGCACTTACC
Source organism: Cyclobacteriaceae bacterium (assembly GCA_019638395.1). Classification (GTDB taxonomy): domain Bacteria; phylum Bacteroidota; class Bacteroidia; order Cytophagales; family Cyclobacteriaceae; genus ELB16-189. Next base: position 496,738 of record JAHBTX010000001.1, on the reverse strand, counting down.
TGGTACAGCAATTGGTTAACTACCAACAACAAAGTAAACGAAATTTCCGACCTGCTATTTACCGATTTGGGTATTGATATTGTGCGTTTCAAAACCTGGTATTATCCGGATAACTATCCCACCAACAAAGCTGTATCCAACATGTCGAGTAATGGCGATAATGATTATGCAAAAGCACACTGGGATGCTACCAACCAATTGTATCAATTGGCAAAAACCCGCAACCCAAATTTGAAGGTGCTACTATGCTCGTGGGGGCCACCGGCTGTATTAAAAGATAATGGTAAACTTCAGGAAGGTGCACTTAAGAAAAATGCGAATGGTTTTATGTACGATGATTTTGCCGAATACTGGAATGATATTTTAGATTATACTCCGTTTAATCCGGATTACATCAGTATTCAAAACGAACCCACATTTACCACACCTGGCTGGACAACCAGCAAATGGTCGATAACCGAAACCTCTGTGTTGCCGGGTTATAATGTAGCTTTTAATAAAGTGTATGATAAAATAAAATCGCGCAGCCATGTTCCGGTTATGGTAGGGCCCGAATCGCAAGACATAACTACCTTTCCGCCCTTTGCCAATGTATTGAAAGATAATCCAAACTGCCCCGTGTTTGCCTGGCATCCGTACAACGTAAACTCAACTACTTCGGCAGCAGCCATTACAACCACCTTAAAGAGTGTGGGTAGTTTTACAACCAAACCTAATATGATGACGGAGTTTTCTGATAACCTGAGTTGGTTTAATACCGCTATGTTTATTCAGGAATCGTTGATACACGCCAACACATCGGCTTATATTTATTGGAAACTGATGTGGGCTACACCTACATCGGGCGAAGATGCTGCCATGATAAGCACCGGCTCAGCTGCCACCTCACCGTATGTGGTTACTCCGTATTACCATCTCATAAAACACTTTTCTAAAAATATTGATGCCGGTTATCAACGCGTGGAAACCACAACTGCAACTACTCCGGCATCTGATTTACTTACATCGGCCTTTGTTAGCCCCGATGGAAAAAAGGTTACCCTTATAGTGGTAAATAAATCATCAACTGCAGCCAAAACACATTTTGTTGTAACCGGAAAAACAGCAACCGCCATTAGTGTGGTGCAAAGTAAAGAGGGCGATTACTACAAATCAGTTTCTACCACCACACCAAAAAAATCCATTAGCCTTCCGGGTAAAACAATTACTACAGTTGTACTAAGTATTTAATATGTTAAAAAAAATATGCGTACTGCTGTGGAGCTTAGTAGTGTATGTGCATGCGTTTACGCAGGTGGATTCAAACGTATCCGAAAAAACCGCAATACTCTACAATAACCTGAAAGTAATTCAAAACAGTAACTACTTTCTTTTTGGTCAGGAATTTTTTAACAGTTTCCGCTACAGTTCAGGAGCCGCGCATGGCGATAAAAACCATGCCGATAGCTATGATGTAACCGGAGCTTATCCGATGGTATTGGGTTCTGATTTTCATTATTATTTGGATAAAAGCGAAACCGAAAGAGGGTATCATACCGAAGCCGTAAAATGGGCTTATCAGCAAGGCTTTGTAATTACATTTGATTGGCACATAAGTGCACGCAACACAACTTCGTACGAGTGTGGTGGTGCTCCTGTTAATCTTGCAAAGAACATTGCCAATGGCGATTTAAATGGAGATCGTACCTGGTACCTGGCAGAATTAGATAAGGTAATAGCCATTATCAATAACGATTTAATTGTAAATGGCGAGCCTATTCCTATTGTATTCAGGCCGCTGCACGAAATGAATGGTGGTTGGTTTTGGTGGGGCGCTTCTTGTTCGAGCTTTACCCCGGCCGATTACAAGAAATTATTTCAGCTTACAGTGGACTATATAAAAGACCGCACCACCAGTGTGTTGTTCTGTTGGTCGCCCAATAGTCCGGTAAATACAACCATTATGGCTAATTATTATCCTGGCGATGCGTATGTGGATATTTTGGGTTTAGATATGTATGAAATAACGGCCAGTCCATTTCGTCAATACATGGGCACTTTGGTAGATTATGCGCAAGCTCACGATAAAATTGCAGTGCTAAGTGAAACAGGCTATCGTAACGATAGCGGTAACGGTGAAGTGGCTTCGAAATATTGGAACGATACCCTGCTGCCTGCCATTGTGAACGATCCAGCCGGTAAAGCTATAAAAATAGCGTGGGCACTTACGTGGATTAACTCCGCCTGGTCGCATCCGTATGTGCCACATGCAGGCAGTACCACACTTGCAAAGCAAAGTTTTAATAATTTCAAAAACTCACCCCATGTAAAATTCAGTCATAATTCTGCTAACCTCTATCAACCTTTAGTGGTGGTTTCAACAGGCGATGATACTTTAAAAGAAGCGGTAGCGATATACCTTGAGCCGGACAAGGGTCTTATTACAATAAAAACAACATCATTAACTACGCCAGTAGAGGTGGGGATATACGAGGTTTCCGGAAAGGAGATTGCAAAGGAATTGACATCAAAAAATGAAATAACCTTTTCGATAGAAAAACTTATGATAAAGCCGGGAATTTATGTTGTAAAGATTACAAGTGGAACAAAAAGTACGGTACAAAAAATTTATATTCAGTGATATAACCCCAAACGAATTAAGTAATTTTATAATAACCTATTTATAATCCTATCAAAGATGAGTTACAGGCAACATGGGCATTGGATTAAACGGGTGCTGTTACGTGTGCCAATTTGTTGTATTGTAATATTTTGGTACAACCCCTTACTTGCCCAGCCCAGCGAATTGCGTGAAAAGAAAATAGTATTCGATCAGTTACTGGAGGAATTAAGTTTATCGCAAAGTTCAATTAACTGTATTCTGCAGGATGGGGAAGGCTACCTTTGGATTGGAACATGGTCGGGCCTGATTCGCTACGATGGCTACACCACCACGGTTTATCACTCCGAAAATCAACAGGGTAAATTGCAGAGCAATAAAATACTTACCCTCTATGAAGACAAAACAGGTATTTTATGGATTGGTACACACATGGGTGGATTGTTTCGGTATGATCGGAATAACAACACATTTGAAAAATTTTCGCACGATGAACAAGATGCGCAAAGTTTAAGCAACAATAATGTGCGTGCTATACAGGAAGATGCCGCAGGCAACTTATGGATTGGAACGGAGAATGGAATTAATATTCTGGAAAAAGGTAAGTCAGGTTTTTTACGAGTCAATACCGAAACTTCGCCCACACTAACACATAACTTTATTACCGATATTCATCTATCTCAAAATGGCGAAATCTGGGTTGCAACCGAGTATGGACTTAATCGATTAATACATAAAGATGGGTATGAGTTTAAAAGCTATTTGTATAACAAAGATTCACCCGACCAGGACCTGCACAATCATATTTACAGCATTGCCAGCCTGGCAACCGAAGATGGTACCACTATTTGGTTAACTACCAAAAATGGATTGAAAGCATTGGTAAATGGTGTGCTTACAAATTATGTGGTGCCCGATAAATCGTTAAGCTATAGTTTTTTTAACAGCTTGTTGGTTGTGCCGGGCAAACACCCTTACCTGTTGGCTGGTTCTGAATCGGGTATATCGTTATTCGATGTGGAGGCCATGCAATTCGATACCAGCATTTATCAGCGCCACGATTTAATGAACCTGAGCCACGGTTCCATTACCTCTTTATACCTGGATAGAGGCGGTGTGCTGTGGGTTGGCACTAAAAAGGGCATTAATAAATTCGATACTTATACAAAGGAGTTTGAATCTTTTCATGTATCGCAATTTGATAAGACAAAAAGTATTATTACCGGTATTCAACTTTCTGCTACCGGTGGTTATTGGATATCCACCATAGGTGGCGGGCTTTATAAGTTCGATGGCAATAATACCTTTACCAAGTACACAATTGTTTCGAAGGAAGAAAAAAACTACATCGAGTTTGTACAAACATTATATTCGGATGGTATCGGCAGCATTTGGGTTGGAACAGCGGGTGCCGGAGTTTTTAATTTTAACGAACATCAACTTACATCCACCGAAATTACTTCCTACAATCATTACGCCACCCGCACGCACCCAACCCTGCGCGATAATTACATTATGTCCATAACCAGCGATGGACGCGATAATGTACTGATTGGTACCTGGCGTGGTGGGCTCTACAAAATTTTGCAACATGGCGATGTAATTAGTTATAACGATCCACGCCTGACCACTGCACCTATAGTTGTGTTGTATGTCGATCGATCGGGTACAACCTGGGCTGGTACACGCGGTAACGGATTCTACAGTATTAAGGAAGCAGGTGAAGAACTTCAGATTCAACACTATAAGCGATCTGAAACCAACAGTATAAACGATAACTTTGTTAACTGCATTTACGAAGATCATGCTGGCATTTTATGGCTTACAACCGATGCTGGCTTAAGTTCGTTTGACCGCAGGCGGAACATCTTCGAGAATTACCAAATTGCCGGAGGCCCCAGCAACGATGTAGTTGCAAGTATTTTGGAAGATAACCAAGGCAAATTATGGCTTGCCCATTGGAACGGCCTAACAGTGGTTGATCCGGCTGATCCAACCTGGACGCGCAACTACGACCGTAACGATCGTATTATGGGTGGTTTTTTCTACAGCAATGTTTGCGTTAAGGGCCATGAAGGTCAGTTGTTGTTTGCAGGCTCTGAAGGATTTAACCGAATCGATACAAAAAAGATAATTCAACGGCCCGAAGACTTTCCACTTGCAATTACTCAATTTGAGTTGTTTGGTAAAAGTGTGAACTATGGCGAAACGGTGCATGATAGAATTCTCTTAAATCAACCGCTCCGCAACAACTCGCAGATAGAACTAAAGCATAATGAAAATTCAATTGCGTTTGAATTTGCTTCGTTGGATTTTGCAGCTCCTAAAAAAATCAGGTACGCCTACATGCTGGAAGGATTTAACGATACCTGGACTTATACCGATAGCGACAGACGTTTTGCCAACTACACCAACCTTAATCCCGGCACCTACACCTTTAAAGTAAAGGCTTCGGGTATTGATGGTGTGTGGCAGGAAAAATACACACAACTTAGCCTGGTAATTTTACCACCTTGGTGGAAAACATATTGGGCTGCAGGATTGTATATGCTAATAGCCATTGGAGCTCTATTTATTTTCAGAAGGTTTATTTTATTGCGTGCCAATTTGATGCACGATATAAAAGTAGAACGCCTGCAACGCGAAAACCTTGAAAAGCTTAATAAAGCCAAGCTCGATTTTTTTACGAATATTTCGCACGAGTTTCGTACACCCCTTACCCTCATACTGGGTCCGGTACAATCGTTATTAGATGCAGGTGAGTATAGCAAACACGCCCATAATTTGTTGGTGGGTATAAACAATAATTCGCAACGGTTGCTCCGCCTGGTTAATCAATTGCTCGATTTCAGAAAAGTTGAGTCCGGAAACCTGAACCTTCGCGTATCGGAAGGTAACCTGGTGCGATTTGTTCGCGAAGTTAAACTTTCATTTGATAACCTGGCAGAACAACTTCGTATCCGGTTTGAGTTACAAACAACCAGCGAAGTAATAAAAGTATGGTTTGATCGCGATCAGTTTGAAAAAGTATTGTTCAACTTGCTATCCAATGCTTTTAAGCATACGCCCGAAGGCGGTTCGGTTTTAATTAAAATTTCAGAAGCGGCAGCGGATGTTCAGCTAATTGTTGAAGATTCAGGTAGGGGCATACGGCCTGAACACTTCGAACAGATATTTCAGACTTTTTTCAGTTACGATGAAGACAAGCATCATACCGGCACCGGCATTGGCCTGGCATTGTCCAAAAGTTTAGTGGACATGCATCGGGGAACCATTGATGTGCAGAGCAAAGAGGGCGAGTTTACCCGCTTTATTGTTACGCTACACAAAGGGAATGATCATTTTGCCAAGGAAGAAATTCAACAATTTTCAGATGACTTTGAATCGATGGATCGCTACCCGGCATTGAGCGATACCGAATTTGAATTAACATCAATCAACCAATATCCTGATTCGGGTAAACATAATTTTTTGGCAACCCTCTTAATTGTAGAAGATACGGTAGGTGTGCGCCAGTATATTAAATCCATATTCGAAAAAGATTTTACAATTCTGGAGGCTGCCAACGGAGGAGAAGGGTGGGTGCTGGCTACCGAGCACATGCCGGATATTATTATCAGTGATGTAATGATGCCCGTATTGGATGGCATTGCGTTAAGCAAACGACTTAAGTCTGACAGACGAACTTCCCACATTCCGCTTATTTTACTAACTGCGCGCACATCGCTTATCTATAAAGTAGAAGGGCTTGAAACAGGTGCCGATCAATATGTAACCAAACCTTTTAACCCTAAAGTGCTGGAATTAAAAGTGCGAAACCTGTTACGCTTACGCGCACGATTGCAGGAAGCTTTTTCAGACAAGGGAGTGCTTCAGATAGAACCAAAAAAGGTAACGCTCAACTCGGCCGATGAATTATTTGTACAACAGCTGATGGAAAGTATTGAAAGCAATATGTCTGATAGTGAGTATTCGGTGGAAGATTTGTGCCGCGATGCTGCGATGAGTAGAATGCAACTCTATCGCAAGTTAAAAGCACTTACCGGACTGTCAGCTAATGAATTTATACGGTCTATGCGGTTGAAGCGGGCGGCACAATTGTTAGAACAAAACCAACTTACAATTGCCGAGGTAACCTACCAAGTAGGGTTTAGTGATTTACCGTATTTCAGAGAGTGCTTTAAAAAAATGTTTGGTGTTACTCCCTCGGAGTACATCCAACAAAAAAATGTAACCAATTGAACATCTTAAAATAGAGTATGCAGCTTATAAAGATTGTTGCCAGTGCATGGTTTATTTTATCGGGTATTGGAGTGCAGGCACATGAGCTACCCTTAGTACAAGTGCACGGAAATAAATTTATTACCCCGGATAATCAGGTTGTTGTTTTTAAAGGTGTATCGGCCAGCGATCCGTTTAAACTACAGGAGCAAGGGCATTGGGATAAGGCTTACTTTACTGAAATAAAAAAATGGGGTGCCAATATTGTGCGCTTACCGGTACATCCTGCCAACTGGCGTGCACTGGGTAATGAAGCATATTGCAAACTATTAGATGCGGGCATTCAATGGGCAACAGAATTGCAGCTTTACATTATTATTGATTGGCATAGTATCGGTAATCTTCAAACCGGCAAATTCTTCAGGCCGTCTTATCATACAACACAAGATGAAACGAATAATTTTTGGCGTACCATGGCTAAACGATATGGCCGCCATACCACAGTTGCTTTTTTTGAGTTGTTTAACGAACCCGTAAAATCCGGTGAGTTTGGTGAATGTTCGTGGCTCGAATGGAAAACGTTGCAGGAAACAATGATTTCAATTATAAGAGGCGAGGGGGCAACCACCGTGCCTTTGGTAGCTGGTTTTAATTGGGGTTACGATTTAATTGAAGCAGGTACCAACCCGATTGATGCAACGGGTATTGGTTATGTTAGCCATCCGTACCCGATGAAACGCGACAAACCGTGGGCAGAAAAGTGGACAACTGATTGGGGTTTTATGGCAGCGCATTACCCTGTAATACTTACTGAAATTGGTTTTAGTGGCCACGAAGAAAAGGGCGCGCACATACCGGTAATAAGCGATGAATTGTATGGCGAGGCCATCGTAAATTATTGTAATGCGAAAGGGATTTCTTACACAGTTTGGTGTTTCGATCCGGATTGGGCACCCATGCTGATAAGCGATTGGCAATTTAATGTAACCCGCCAGGGTAAATTTTTTAAACAGACATGGTTAAAAAAATAAACTAAATTTTCATTAGCATATACATCTTCTTAGTATTGAATGGGCTACTATGAGTAAACATTTATTATATCGTTTAAATAAGATAAAGCAAATCTGCCTGGTATTTTTACTGATACCATTTTGTGGCAGCGCACAAAATTTTAATCGGGGTGTTAATCTTACCAATTGGTTTCAGGCTGGAAGTGCCCGCGAAATACAGTTTTCAACATTTACCCGAAAAGATTTTGAGCAGATTAAATCCTTAGGTTGCGATGTAATCAGGTTACCCATAAATCTTCACTTCATGTCGAATGGGGCCCCAGCCTATCAACTCGATCCGCTTTTTCTTACTTTTTTAGATAAAGCAGTTGACTGGGCCGAAGAATTGCAGTTACACCTTATTCTCGATAACCATACGTTCGATCCTGATGTGGATACATCGCCCGATGTTATTAACCCGCTAAAAAGCACGTGGGCACAAATGGCTCAGCACTTTAAAAACCGATCGGAATATATTTATTACGAAGTGTTAAATGAACCACATGGCATAGCCGATGCTGTCTGGGCTCAAATTCAACAACAAGTAATCGATACCATTCGGGTGCATGATACTCGCCATTACATTGTGGTAGGTGGTTCCGGTTGGAACGGTTATAACAACCTGGCAGCATTACCGGTTTATTCCGATCAAAAACTTATCTACACCTTTCATTTTTACGATCCGTTTATTTTTACTCATCAAGGTGCTACGTGGGGAAGTCCCTCCATGGCATCATTGGCCAATGTACCGTTTCCGTTTGGTACGGCAACTATGCCGGCAGTGCCCGCAAACCTGCGTGGCACATGGGTGGAAAGTGCAATTCAGAACTACAGCACTGAAGGCACTATTAATAAAGTTCGCCAACTGATTGACATTGCTGTTGCTTTTAAAACGCAACGCAATGTTCCTGTTTTTTGTGGTGAGTTTGGCGTGTACATACCCAATAGTAATAATACCGATCGCATTAGGTGGTATGAAGTGGTACGTACTTACATGGAACAAAAAGGAATTTCATGGACCATGTGGGATTACAAAGGTGGGTTTGGATTGTTTAAAAAAAATTCTGGCGAACGTTTTGAATACGACATCAACACTGCGTTGGTCGAAAAACTAGGCCTTACGGTACCACCACAGCAGCCATATGTTCGCAAGCCTGAAACCACCGGTAAGATTGTGTACGATGATTACCTCGGTAAAGATGTTTACAATGCCAGCTATCGAAACGGAGGCCAACTGGATTTTTATGCACCCGGTACATTTGGCAAGTTTTGTCTGTGTTGGAAGGATGTGGCACAATATGATGCAATTGGATTTGATTTTCGCCCCGATCTCGATTTTAGTAAACTGGTTACGCATGATTACGAGCTTGTTTTTAAAGTAAGATCAACGGCTACACTTGCTAAGTTTGATGTGCGGTTTATTGACACTAAAACTGGAACCAACGACAGGCCCTGGCGCATGAGTAAAACAATTGATGCCGGAGTTGTGCCCTTTAACGGGCAGTGGCAGCAAGTACGCATACCGCTTAAGCAATTAACAGAAACAGGTGCCTGGGATGGCACCTGGTATAATCCACAAGGTTTATTTGATTGGGCTCAAATCGATCGGCTTGAAATAGTGGCAGAACACCAACCCCTTACCGGAATACAGTTTTGTTACGATGACATTGCCATTGAGGGCGAAGACATTCCAATTGAAGAAGTTATAACCAATACTACCGATTTAAAACAACACAAGATTACCGTGTTTCCGAACCCATTCAATCAAGAATTGCTAATTGATATGGGAGATTACCCAACAGCGGAATTGGTAAAAATTAAAATATACAATCAGCAAGGTGTGTTGTTGAAAACAATACTTACCAACTCTCGGCAGGTGCGTTGGGATGGCACTTCCGAAGCCGGAATAAAGGTTGCAACCGGTATGTATGTTATCAGAATTGCTCTGGCAAATGGTATCCAAACGGTTCGCGTGGCAGTATATTAAGGTGTTCGGTCTGGTTCATACTATCAGCAATTCGGCACTTTTTAAGTTTCAGGTGTTTATTGTATTTGCTGCAGCTTAGCAATCATTTCAAATTCAGCCTCCAGTTTTAAGCTCAGGCGTTCAAACAACTGGTAGTATTGCGCATAAATTTTATGGTCGTGGTGGCGTGGCCGAAACGTTTCATGAAACACAACGCTTTTAGCAGCTTCATCAAGACTGCGGTAAATGCCCATATCGGTTGCTGTAAGCAGAAAGGCACCCAGGCCTGCGCTGTTTGCTTTATTAATAGTACTTACAGGTTTATTAAAGATGTCGGCAATTAATTGCGAGCAGAAGGGTATAGCTGCAAAACTTCCGTTTACCGAAAGACTATTGATGGAACGATGTTCTTCAACCATTTTGCCAATGCTGTAAATCTCGTATAAAATTCCTTCAATGGTGGCCCGGATAAAGTGTTTTCGTTCGTGCTTGATGTTGATGCCGAAGTACGAGCCTCGTGCATTCGGATTCCAGAGTGGCGCACGTTCACCTAACAAGTAAGGCAAGAATAATAAGCCTTCAGATCCGGCCACTACGTTGGACGCTTCGTGTATAAGTGTTTCAATGGTGTATTCAAGATCAAACGGTCCTTTAAATTCACCAAATTGATTGGCGAACCAATCAAAAATTACCCCACCGCTGTTGGTTGGTCCGCCTGAGATGTAGTAATTCTCAGTAAGCAAGTAGTTAAAGAAACGTTTTTGATCATCACGCAAAATTTGCTTGCCAACCACGCGTACTGCCCCGCTGTCTTCTATGGTAATGGTGGCTTTATCATCGCCCCATACACCGGCCCCTAATGTGGCCATACACCCATCACTCGAACCAATTATAATGCGGGTATTAGCAGAAAGGCCCAACGAAGTTTGATATTCTTTGCGAAGTTTACCGGGTGTGGTAAATACCGAACAAAGTTCCGGCAATCGATCTACTGTAATACCGGCATAATCCAATGCTTGTGTTTCCCATTTGAGGGTGTGAATGTTTAGTAGTCCGGTGGCAGAAGCAAGGCTGTAATCAATTACATAGTCGCCAGTAAGTTGATGCAGAATGTAGCTTTTAAGGGTAAGAAATTTGTATGCTTGTTCAAACCGATGCGAATCATTTTTCTTTAACCATAAAATTTTAAGTAAGGGCGACATGGGGTGAATGGGCGTGCCTGTAGCTTCGTATAGTTTGGTACCCAATTGCGAGTTTTTCAAATCCAACGCTTCTTTCTTACCCCGGTTATCGGCCCACGTAATTACGTTGCCCAAAGGTGCACCATGTGCATCAACTGCAAGCAGGCTATGCATGGAGGCTATAAAGCAGATAGATTGTACTTTGTACCGTTGCGGATGTATGCTTTCGATCAGGAAATTTTTAAGTACATATAGCATGGTAATAAATATCTGCTCCGGATCCTGCTCACTATAGTCGGGTTCGCTGTGGAAAGTGGGATACGATGCTTTGGTTGAATTAATCACATTTCCGTTCAGGTCAAATGCGAAAAGCCGTACGCCATTGGTTCCAAGTTCAATCGTGATGATGCATTCCATAGGTTAATCTTTTAAAGAGTCTCTTTTTCTGAATTCTCCAGGAGTATAGCCCGTTAGTTTTTTAAATGTGGTAGAAAAGTGCTGCGAGGAATAAAAGCCCGTGTCCAGCGCAATAGCTGTTACCTTCACATCATCTTTCCGTAATAATTTTATGGCTTCGGATATTCGGATATTAATCAGGTAGTTGAGTGGTGAAAATCCCGTGTAACTCTTAACCTTTTCAGTAAAAGCCGTTGTACCCAATCCTACCATAGCGGCCATTTCCTCCACCGTCCATTGATGGGCCAGGTTTTTTCGCAATTCTTGTTCTAATTTTACAAATGCCTGCGGGAAGTCGCGCTGCAAGTTGCTTTGCATGGTGGATTGCCTTGCAATCAATATTAGTAATTCATCCATAAGTTGATTAACCCGTGTGGCATAGCCAATCTGTTGTTGAAACAATTCGGTTTGAATTAATTGCAGAATAGTTTGAATTGATTTCATTTTTACCAACACCGGCATTTGGCTGAGGTGTAACACTCTGCCAATTGTTAAGCGCTCGCTTTCGGATAACCCACTCCACTTACCCAACACCAGGTGCATATTTTTTTCAACCCGATCTACTTTAATGTGTATCCAGAAAAGCGTACCGATATCGAGAAAATCATTTTCACCCTGAAATGTTTGCCCGGGTAAGATCACCGCTACATCACCCGGGTATAAAATGCTGTGTCGTTCTTGTATAACCCACTCAAATTTTCCTTCCATCACATAATATATTCTGATGCAATCCGAAGTAATTGAACTAAGGGAGTTTAGTTGAATGGTTGAATTCTTACGGATTGCAAACTCCAGTATGTGCGGAAACCCGAACAACTCTTTGGAATGTGGTTGGTGCAAAAAGAACTGATTCATTCAATAGAAAACCGATGGATACAAACCGAAACCCGATCTCAAGATCATCATTTTTCTGATAGCAAGATTAAAAATTGTAGTTTCTATCGAAACCGCAATCGTGTGCAAAATTCACCACCGGGCATTTTTGGAAGTTGTTGTCTTCAATCCTGAAAACCTTGCAGCATGCAGGGGTAGTTATGCCTGGTTAGCAACACGCCTGCATCTGGACTTTGACCCATTAAACCCTTTAATAATTATGAGAAAATGCTACTTGCTTTTTTTGTCTGGCATACTACTAACAGTATGCAGTCATACGCAGGTCTCCGCGCGAGATCGGGGGTATGATTACGAAGTGTTGCTGGACCAACAGCAACAAATCAGAGGTAAGGTTACCGATGAGAACGGAACGGATTTTCCTGGTGTAAACGTTGTGGTAAAAGGAACTACTAACGGAACCGTAACCGGCACTGACGGTTCGTATGTAATTGAGGCTTCGGCTGGAGCAACCACACTTGTATTTTCATTTGTGGGTTATGCCACACAAGAAGTTGCCATCAACGGGCAAACCAACATCAACGTTTCCTTAGTGCCTGATGTAAAATCTTTGGATGAAATTGTAGTTACCGCACTGGGTGTGCAAAAGGAATCCAAAAAATTAGGCTACTCTGCCACGCTGGTAAAAACCGATGAATTGGTAACTCAACGAACCACCAACATGATGGAATCATTGGTGGGCAAAATTGCAGGCTTGAATATTACTCCGCCAGCATCGGGTGCAGGTGGAAGTATGCAGATAAGATTGCGTGGGCAGGCTGCCTTTGCAGGAGCCAACAACGCGCCTTTGTTTGTTATTAACGGCTTACCAATAAATCAGGACGCCCGCGGTGCCAATGGTGCCGGGCAAGTAGCGCAACGCGACCGGGGTGATAATTTACAAAACATTAACCCAGACGATATCGAGAGTATGACCGTGTTGAAAGGATCTACGGCTGCTGCGCTGTATGGTTCAAGAGCGGCCAATGGCGCTATTATTATCACCACAAAATCGGGCTCTAAAAACCAGGGTATCGGAGTGGATTATACCTCAAGCTATACTGCCTCCAAGGCCTTGAATTTTATGGATGAAATTATCCAAACCGAATATGGTGCCGGCAGATTGGGAGTTAGACCCACTACACAAGGTATAGCACAAGACAACAGTCACTTTGCCTGGGGCGAACGATTAGATGGTGTTCCTACAATTAACTTCGATGGTGTACTCAGACCTTATTCTGCAAATCCGAATCGCCTTTTCGATTTTTTAAGAACCGGAACAAATTTCACCAATACCATTGGTTTATCGGGCGGTGGCGCCAACGGCAGTTTCCGGGCATCATTCTCCAACACCGATGCAAAAGGTATTGTGCCCAACAACGAGTACAAAAAGAAGATTATGAATGTGGGCATAAACCACAACATTACCCAGAAGTTAAAGTTGATGATGAACATTAACTATGCTGTAGAAGCAAACATTAACCCACCTGCAATTGGTACCCAGGGCGATGGTCCGGTAAATTTCTTTACAAGGGTGGCCATCTCAACACCGCTGGAAGCCTTTCGCGAAAGTGCTATCAACCCGGCTACCGGAGCTGAATATAAAACAAATGGATTTTTAGGAACTGTAAACAACCCGTACTATCCAATTCAAAAAGGTCAATTCTTTAATGATGACAGAAAGCGATTACTCGGAACAGCCACGCTGCGCTACGATTTTACCGATTGGTTATATGTGCAAGGAAGGTATAACTATGATTATGGAACAAATTTCATGGAGTGGAATGAACTAAATGGAAAGGGAGCCACAACACTGCTGGAAGGCAACACTGGTTTTTATCGCGGCCGGTATGATATTGAGCAAAGTGAATCAACCGAAATTAATGCAGACTTCCTGATTGGTGGTAATAAAGAATTTGGAAAATTCTCGGTAGATGCTGCCTTTGGCGGAAACACCTGGCGAACCGAGTGGCATAGAAATGCACAATATGCCCGACTCTTTGTTGTACCTGACCTTTATTCTATTAAAAACGGTACAGCATGGGGAACCAACGATGCAGGCTTTCAACCTTATTTGTATAGTAGAAGCAGAACCAACTCACTTTATGGCTGGACGGAATTTGGCTACAATGGAATTTTATACTTGAATGTGGCCGGCAGACAAGATTGGTTTTCGGTATTGAATCCTAAGGATAACTATGAATTTTATCCATCCGTTTCCGGAAGCTTCATTTTCTCTGAGTTGTTGCCCGATCAGGAATGGTTATCCTATGGAAAACTGAGAACATCCTGGGCCGAAGTTGGAAGCGCAAATGGTGTCAATCCTTATGATGGCCAGTTGACATACTCCATCAATCCGCAATTTAATGGTCAAACAACATCTGCTGTCAGCGGTAATTTAGCACCCAATCCATTCTTGAGACCTTTTAGCGTTGTTGAAAAAGAAATTGGCCTCGAAATGCGCTTATTCAATAACAAAGTTTTACTGGATGTTTCAGCTTTTGATAAAGTAACTACCAATCAGATAATGGATGTGAACATTTCCAACACATCCGGTTACACTTCTTCCAAGCAAAATATCGGATCGCTTAAAAACAGTGGTTTGGAAACTTTAATTGAAGTTACACCCTTAAAACGCAATAACATTACCTGGACAACTTCGTGGAACAATGCATTTCTTGCCACCAAAGTGCTGGATGTTGGTAATACAAGTGGTACATTCCTCGTGCTGCGCTTCAATGATACCGGTAACGAATTCCTCGGAGAATTAAGATATACCGAAGGTATGGCTATGAATCAGTTGTATGTTCGTTCATATCGCAGAAATGCCAACGGGCAAATTGTTGTTAATGATGCCGGTCGTTTATTAGCCACTACAGGAGCAACTCCGGGGGCCGAAAAAACAAATGGCTTTCTTCCAATTGGTAGCTCCATTCCCAAACATACAGGTGGTTGGAATAACACCTTTACCTACAAGAATCTTTCATTGGGAGTATTCATCGATTACAAGTTTGGTGGCATGGTCATGTCGTCAACCCTTTTGAATATGACCCGGCAAGGACATTCTAAATTGTCGTTGGAAGGCAGACGCGAAGGTGAAACAGGTTTAGTGTTCCCTGCTGTTTATGAAAGCAGCGGCCAACCAAATACCACGGTGGTAACTGACCTACAAAGTTTTTATACCGACTACCGTGGCCTTCAGATCGGAGACCCATTCATTTTCAAATCGGATTTTGTTAAGCTTAGAAATGTTTCGTTGTCTTATAATCTAACCAGCCTGGTGCAAAATATTTCCACTCTGAAATTTGTGAAAGGGCTTACCGTATCGGCAGCTTGTCGCAATGTGGCCATTTTATACAAAGATCTGCCCGGTCTTGATCCGGAAGCGATTCAATCTTCGGGCGATTTCAGAGCCGGCTATGAAAATGCTTCATTGCCTACTACCCGTAATTTCAACTTTAGTTTAAATGTCAGATTCTAAGAATATGAAAAAAATAAAGTCTTACATACTTGCATTGATGGCACTACTCGTAGCGGCCTCATGCGACAAGGATTTTGTAGAAGTAAATACAAATCCGTATGCCGTAACAAGTTCTGATCCGGCTTTACTCTTTGCCGGAGCACAACGTACGCACCTGGGCAACTGGAATTCGGAGCATACAATTGTTCAGCAGTTTGTTAGTCCGTTTAATGATGGTGCAACCATTGGCGTTAACTTTAATGCTGATATAGACCTGAACAATAATCCGAAATGGAATGAATCTTACCCATCAGCCGTGCGCAATTTGGTGCAGGCCTTAAACATTTTGGGTACTACAACCGATCGGGTAAACCTGAAGAGCATGATTCGCATCTGGAAAGCACAGGCGTTTATGGGTTTGGTTGATACCTACGGTGATGTTCCCTATTTCGATGCCGGAAAAGCAGTAAGCAACGGAATCTTTTTTCCCGCTTATGATGATGATGCAGTAATCTATGATGATTTGTACAAAGAACTTAAAGAAGCAATTGCTGCGCTAAACCCGGCCGGAGATTTTGTAGCTGCCGATCTTTTTTATGGTTCCAATTCAAATGCCTCAACCAAAACAACCACCGCGGCTGAACAAGTTGCCAAATGGAAAAAGTTAGGAAATTCATTATTGCTGCGATTGGGTATGCGTTACACTAAAATAAATGCATCAAAGGCTCAGACAATTGTGGCCGAAGCTTTTTCGGGTGGCGTTATGAGCTCCAATGCTGATAATGCTTATGTAAAGTATGATGGCTCCACCTATGTGCATGCCGAGAACAACGGCTTACGTAACTTTTCGCAATTCAATTATGCGGCTGAACCTTTCGTTAATCAGCTAAAGTCCACAAACGACCCTCGCGCCCGGTATATGATTGCAACTTACTTCAATGCCGGGCAGGTAGCCAACGATCTTAACCCCAACACCAACCTGGCCGATCAATACGGTGTTCCGATTGGTGTTACCAGCGGTCAGATAACCAGCAATTTAACATTGTATCGCGGAGCTAACCCAAATGGTGGATTGGCCTATTCTCAAATTAACATTTATGCTGTTGGATCGCCCGCAGCTCCTGATTTCTATGTAACCTTTGCTCAAACATCATTGCTCTTGGCCGAGGCTGCCAAACGGGGGTGGATTCCCGGTGGCGATGCAACGGCTCAAACGCATTATGAAAATGCAATTGAAGCGGATATGTTAGCCTATTCACTCTACCCAACTACAACCCCCATTTCGGCTTCAGCCATTGCAGCATATAAAGCCGAACCAGGTGTTGCTTATAATGCCGCTAATGCATTGGCATTAATCAATACACAATATTGGATTGTTAACTTCAGAAATGGTACCGAGGCCTTTGCAAACTTCAGACGCACCGGCCTTCCAGCGCTTAGTCCTAACCTCTTTAATAATAATTTAGGTGGTGGATTTGTTAGGCGATTAACGTATCCCGACCTGGAGGGCTCTGCTAACAATGCAAATTTTGAGGCTGCATCAACCGCTATTGGCGGTGATAACCTTACCTCCAGAGTTTTTTGGGATAATTAAACCCGATTGTCCCGAAACTGGCAGTGAATCAGTAAAAAAAGTTTGGTTCCCGATAAGGGAGCCAAACTTTTTTAACAGAATAACACATGTATCTTGTGTTTTACCAGTAGCGGTGCTGTTAAAATTAATATGCGATTAGCGGCATTGATTTTTGAAGCGATTAAATTGCGTACAATCGGAGTTACCGGTTGATATTTTTTTGATATGACTAAGCCAAAAAGGTATAAGGGAAGGCGCAAACTTCTATCAGGGATTTCTGCTTGTATTTGTTCTGCGCTCCTGCTGCATTTAGGGTTGCTATCAGGAGGTTGTTTAACTAAGCCTGAGGTTGCCTTCCCTTTTTTAGATACGAAGTTATCTATTGATCAACGAGTGGACGATTTGGTTGGGCGTATGACGCTCGAAGAGAAAATCGGGCAAATGGTAAATGATGCTCCCGCCATTGAAAGACTGGGCGTGCCGCGTTACAATTGGTGGTCCGAAGGTTTACATGGCGTGGCGCGTGCCGGACTCGCAACAGTATTTCCACAAGCGATTGGTTTAGGTGCTACGTGGGATGAAGGATTAGTCTATGATGTATCTACTGCTATTGCCGATGAAGCACGTGCCAAACACCAAAACTTTGTTCGTAAAGACAAACGGTTTATCTATCAAGGCCTCACATTGTGGTCACCTAATATTAACCTCTTTCGCGATCCGCGTTGGGGTCGAGGCCAGGAAACGTATGGCGAAGATCCGTTTCTTACCGGTGCGTTAGGTGTACAGTTTGTAAAGGGTTTGCAGGGCGATGATTCTGTTTATTATAAAACCATTGCTACCGTAAAACATTTTGCCGTACACAGCGGCCCGGAACCGGAACGCCATGAGTTCAATGCCGTAACAGATGAACACGATTTGCGCGAAACCTACTTGCCGCATTTTGAAAAAGTAATTCGCGAAGCACATCCATACTCTGTAATGTGCGCCTACAACCGGTACAATGGCGAAGCCTGCTGTGGTAGTCCCGGTTTGCTAAGCAATGTATTGCGAGAGGAGTGGGGCTTTAATGGCTATGTCGTATCCGACTGCGAAGCGATCACCGATATATATCTGTACCATAAACTGGTGGACACACCAGAAGAAGCAGCGGCACTTGCCGTAAAAGCCGGTACTGATCTGGAGTGCGGAAAAGTCTATCTCAATCTGAAAAGCGCTGTTGATAAGAACCTGATAACCGAAGCACAGATTGATGTGGCTGTGAAACGATTATTCATGGCGCGCTTCAAGTTAGGTATGTTTGATCCAGTAGAGAAAGTAAAGTATGCACAAATACCTTACGAAGTAGTGGACAGCAAAGAGCACAAAGCATTGGCATTGGATGCCGCGCGCAAGTCTGTTGTTCTTTTAAAGAATGAAAAGAACACGCTTCCTTTAAAAAAAGATTTAAAAACGGTAGCGGTGATTGGCCCCAATGCCGATCAATGGTTGATGTTATTGGGTAATTACAATGGTGTTCCATCTGATGCCGTTACACCGTTGCGAGGCATTCAGGAAAAAGTTTCTGCTAATACAAAAGTATTATTTGCACAAGGTTCTGAGTTAGCTGAAGGTATGCCGATGTTTTACACCATT
This sequence comes from Cyclobacteriaceae bacterium, assembly GCA_019638395.1. Classification (GTDB taxonomy): domain Bacteria; phylum Bacteroidota; class Bacteroidia; order Cytophagales; family Cyclobacteriaceae; genus ELB16-189. Next base: position 477,731 of record JAHBTX010000001.1, on the reverse strand, counting down.
CCTGCTGAAGTTTTATTTACTTCAGATAACTCGCGCGGTATTAAAGCAGAATTTTTTAGTAACATCGACTTAAGCGGTGAGCCACTGTTCGCGTCTCAAAGTGAAACGCTGGATGCCAACTGGTACGACAAAGCGCCACGCGAAGATATGGACGATGATCATTTCAGCGTACGCTGGAGTGGTGAGTTAAGACCGACTGTCTCCGGAACATATCAATTAGGATTCATCTCTACCTGCAATACAAAACTGTATCTCAATGATAGTCTTGTAGCCAAAACGGTTTATCACTTTCGTGATGAGTTGGGCGATCCACGTTTGAAGAAGACGGCAGCAGTTAAACTGGAAAATGGTAAAAGTTACAAGATCAGGGTAGAAGCTATCGAAACATTTGCTGATGCGCAGGTGCAATTGGTTTGGGCCGCTCCAAAACCGGATTTAAAAAAGCAGGCATTAGAAGTTGCCCGGCAGGCCGATGTGGTAATCATGTGCATGGGTATTACACCGCGTATGGAAGGCGAAGAGATGGATGTAATGATTGATGGTTTCCGTGGCGGAGATCGCACCCGAATTGATTTGCCTGATGTACAACAACAACTCATTAAAGAAATTTATGCACTCGGAAAACCGGTAGTGCTGGTGTTGCTGAACGGAAGTGCGCTTGCTGTAAATTGGGAGAATGAAAAAATTCCAGCCATTGTAGAAGCATGGTATCCCGGGCAGGCAGCCGGGCAGGCGATAGCCGATGTCTTATTTGGTGATTACAATCCTGCAGGTCGTTTGCCGGTGACGTTTTATAAATCCGTTGCGGACTTACCACCTTTCGATGAATATAAAATCTCGAATCAAACGTATCGCTATTATACGGGTACACCACTGTATCCTTTTGGCTACGGATTAAGTTACACCACCTTTCAATATTCAGATCTTGGCATCGATAAAACCAATCCAACTATGGTTACCGTTTCGTCCAACGTAAAAAATATTGGAACCCTTGCCGGAGATGAAGTGGTACAAGTGTATCTTTCATCTCAATCAGATTCAAGAAGACCACTACGAGCTTTGGTAGCATTCAAACGTATTCATCTAAAACCAGGCGAGGTACAGCAAGTAACCTTTATCATCGACAGCAAACGGATTGGTGAAGGCCAGGTGGAGATCAGTATTGGTGGTGGACAACCGGATGTAAAAAATAAAACCACCTCGAACGTATTGAAGCGAATTTTATAAAACCAAAATGAAAGTTTACCGAACTAAGAAAGAAATCATAATCGAACATGAAGGTAACTATTACCTGTCATCTAAATCCGATTGGGATGCGTGTGTAAATCGACCAAATCTCTTCAACACACTATTAAACGAAATAAAAAATTCAAAAACGGATGCTTCACTAAAGCAAACTATTGAAACGGAATTACGGGCACCCATCGGTAACCAGGAAGTGTGGGCATCGGGTGTAACGTATCTACGTAGTCGTGAGGCGCGGATGGAAGAATCAAAAGATGCCGGTGGTGGCGATTTCTATGCGCGGGTGTATGAAGCCGACCGGCCTGAATTATTTTTTAAAGCACCTGCTTATCGGGTTGTGGGTTCAGGTGATAAAGTTCGCATCCGTAAAGATTCAAAATGGAATGTGCCCGAACCGGAACTTACGTTATTCATTTGCTCCACCGGAAGTATTGAAGGTTATACCGTAGGCAACGATATGTCTTCGCGCGATATTGAAGGCGAAAATCCGTTGTACTTACCTCAAGCCAAATCATACGATGGTTCTACCGCCATTGGTCCTTGCTTGTTTGTTGCAGAACGACCAATTGCGCCCAATGCCATTATCAGTATTTCCATTCACCGAAGTGGTTCAGCAGTTTTCGAAAATCAAATTTCAATTGATCGAATGAAACGCAAACACACTGAACTGGTGGAATACTTGTTTCGTGAAGTAACATTTCCGTATGGCACTTACCTGATGACGGGAACGGGCATTGTTCCACCCGATAGTTTTACACTGCAGTCGGGTGATGTGATAAGAATATCTATCGAGAACATTGGTACACTTGAGAATACTGTAGCTTAGGATATGACAATAGAAGGAAAACAAATTATAGGATTTGATCTTGTAGCGGCTGGTACTGAAACGTTTCAGTCGGTAAACCCGGCATTGGCTGTAAAACTTGAGTATAAATTTGTTAAGGCTACTTCAGATGAAGTAAACAAAGCTTGTGAAAAAGCAGCAGCAGCTTTTCAGGTATATCGAAAAAAATCAGGTGTTGAAAAGGCTGTGTTTCTGGAAACCATTGCCGAAGAAATAAAAGCGTTGGCCGATCAACTCATTGAAGTGTGTTGCACCGAAACTGCATTACCCAAACCCAGAATTGAAGGCGAACGCGGTCGCACCATCAATCAATTGTTGTTGTTTGCCGCTATGCTGCGTGAAGGTTCATGGCTTGATGCGCGAATTGAAACGGCAGAACCATCGCGCACACCATTGCCTAAACCTGACATCCGCTATATGCATGTGGGCTTAGGTCCGGTGGTTGTTTTTGGTGCCAGTAATTTTCCACTCGCATTTTCAGTAGCCGGTGGCGATACCGCTTCTGCATTGGCAGCAGGTTGCCCGGTGATTGTAAAAGTACATTCCGCACATCCGGCCACTGGCGAGTTAGTAGGCAGAGCTATTCAAAATGCTGCGAGGAAAACTGGTATGCCCGATGGTGTGTTTTCTATGTTGCATGGCGATGGCAGTGTGATTGGTATGCAGTTGGTAAAACATAAACTGATTAAAGCAGTTGGTTTAACCGGATCTTTCAAAGCCGGTAAAGCATTGTTTGATGCTGCAGTAAAGCGTGATGAACCCATACCGGTATATGCCGAGATGGGCAGCACGAATCCCGTGTTCATTCTGCCGGAGGCCATGCGTATCAACAAAGAAAAAATTGCACAAGGCTATGCGGCATCGGTTACACAAGGTGTCGGACAGTTTTGTACCAATCCGGGTCTGTTACTTTATCAAAAAGGCGATGGAGCAAAAGAATTCACTACGCAGGTAAAAGAAGAGTTTGAGAAAACTTCCGGTGGAGCGATGCTCACAGAAACTATTTTCAGATCATACAGTGAAGGTGTTGCACATCATGCTTCCAGCCAAGAGATAGAGGTGTTAGCAAATGGTGTACGCGTTGATGGTGTAAACCGCGCACATCCGGTGTTATTTAAAACAACCGGCAATGTTTTAACAGCTCATCCTGAATTAACAGAAGAAATATTCGGCCCCACCAGCGTGGTGGTAGAAATGAATGCGAAAGAAGACGTGTTAACAGCAGCGAGAAATCTTTCCGGACACCTTACAGCCACAGTTCATGGCACTGATGCAGATTTAATTGAGTACAAAGAGTTACTGGACATTCTCGAACAGAAAGTTGGTCGCATCGTAATCAATGGATTTCCAACAGGCGTAGAAGTGTGCCATGCCATGGTACATGGTGGCCCGTATCCTTCTACTACCGATGGCAGAAGTACTTCGGTAGGTACAGCCGCTATTTTCAGATTTACCCGTGCAGTATGTTACCAGGGTATGCTGCAAGCTTTATTACCCGATGAACTAAAAAATGAAAATCCATTAGGCATTTGGCGGCTGGTGAATGGAATAAGAACGAACAATCCAATATAAGGTTAAAAAAATAATACAGATAGTTTATGGCGTACAGAAGTTCAGAGTGGTTTGGCAAAAAAGATAAAATGGGTTTTATCTACAGAAGCTGGATGAAGAATCAGGGTTTCCCTGAAGATCTTTTTGATGGCCGACCGGTAATCGGGATTTGTAACACATGGTCTGAACTTACACCATGCAATGCACACTTGCGTGAAATTGCCGAGTGGGTAAAGCGAGGTGTGTATGAAGCGGGTGGATTTCCATTAGAGTTTCCTATCATGTCGCTGGGCGAAACGTTACTGAAACCAACGGCCATGTTGTTTCGCAATCTCGCGAGTATGGATGCTGAAGAATCTATTCGCGGTAACCCGATTGATGGCGTGGTGTTGTTAACAGGCTGCGATAAAACTACGCCATCAACGTTGATGGGTGCAGCGAGTGTGGATCTTCCCACGTTAGTGGTGCCCGGTGGCCCGATGTTGAATGGAAAATATCAAGGAAAAGATATTGGCTCTGGTACTTCCGTTTGGAAGTTTACCGATGATCTGAAAACCGGAAAGATTACCTACGATGAATATTCACATGCCGAAAGTTGCATGTCGCGTAGCCCCGGCCATTGCATGACGATGGGAACAGCTTCTACTATGGCTTGTATGGTTGAATCATTGGGCATGACTTTACCGGGAGCCGCTGCCATACCTGCAGTAGATTCGCGCAAGAAAGTATTGGCGCAACTTTCCGGAAGAAGAATTGTTGAGATGGTGAAGGAAGATTTGAAGATATCAAAGATTCTAACCCGCAAGGCCTTTGAAAATGCTATTAAAGTAAATGCAGCAGTAGGCGGATCGTCAAACTTTTTAATTCACCTTACCGCCATTGCCGGTAGAATTGGTGTGGATCTGAATCTTGACGACTTCGATAAACTGGGCAGTAAAATTCCGTTGTTGCTTAACCTGATGCCTTCCGGAAAATTCCTGATGGAAGATTTTTATTACGCGGGTGGATTACCCGTTATCATCAGTCAACTAAAAGAGCAACTGCACATGGATGCGCTTACCGTAAATGGTAAAACGCATGGCGAAAATATTGGTGGCCGTGATAACAACTATAACAAAGAAGTAATTGCAGAGTATAAAAAGCCATTCATTCCCGAAGCCGGCATTGTAGTATTGAAAGGGAATCTCGCACTGAATGGTGCTGTAATCAAACCATCGGCTGCAACACCTGCATTGATGAAGCACAAAGGTCGCGCGGTTGTGTTTGAAGATATTGAAGATTACCATAGCCGTGTAGATGATCCTAACTTAGATATTGACGAAACCTGTGTAATGGTTTTAAAAATGGTTGGCCCTGTGGGTTATCCCGGTATGCCCGAAGTAGGAAACATGACGCTTCCTAAAAAACTTTTAGACAAAGGTGTTACAGACATGGTACGTATTTCAGATGGTCGTATGAGCGGTACTGCCTATGGAACAGTTGTATTGCATGTCTCACCAGAGTCGGCTATTGGTGGTAACCTGGCGTTAGTACAAAATGGTGATATGATTGAGTTGAATGTAGAAAAGAAACTTATTCACCTGCATGTTTCGGATGAAGAACTTGAAAGGCGCAGAAAGAATTGGAAACAAGCCGAACCATTTGCCAACCGTGGTTATGTAAATCTGTATGTAAAACATGTGCAGCAGTCTGATAAAGGCGCTGACCTTGATTTTCTGGTAGGTAAATCCGGATCGAAAGTAGCGCGCGATTCGCATTGATAAATTTTGTTCCGCTATTAAATGAAAGACATGAAATATTTCGCAATAGTATTGGGTTTTGTTGCTTCAGCAAGCTTTGCACAAACCACTCCACCCATCATCGAAGATTTTAAACCTTCCAGTTTAAATCAACCGCAGCAGGAATATCCGCAGGTTAACTCACAAGGTTATGCTCGGTTTAAAATTCTGGCACCCGCTGCCGATAGTGTTCGTGTAAGCTTGGGCCTTGGTGGTAGAGGCGGTACAAAACTTACAAAAGGTGAGGATGGTTTCTGGACGGGTACTACAGCCGGTCCATTGGATGAGGGCTTTCATTATTATAATGTAAAAATTGATGGCGGAAAGTTTAACGATCCCGGTGCGCTGAATTTTTATGGCTCTGTTCGGTGGGAGAGTGGCATTGAAATTCCGGCACACGATCAGGACTTCTATGCGTTGAAAGATGTGCCACATGGTAAAGTAGAACAAATCTTGTTTCCTTCTAAAAGCACGAATACATCACGCAGAGCTTTTGTGTACACACCACCGGGCTACGATAAAAGCAAAGAAAAATATCCGGTGTTATACCTTCAACATGGCTGGGGTGAGGATGAAACCGCATGGAGTAATCAAGGTCGTGCCAACCTGATTATGGATAACCTGATTGCTGAAGGCAAGATTAAACCATTTCTTATTGTGATGACTTATGGAATGACCAATGAAATTAAGTTTGGCGGTTTACGCGACTTTAAAGTGGATGCGTTTCAAACTGTTTTAGTGGATGAATTAATCCCCTACATAGATACCAACTTCAGAACGATTTCAGATCAGGCTCATCGTGCCATGGCCGGTTTATCAATGGGCGGCATGGAAACGAAAATGATAACGCTCAATAAACCCGAAGTTTTTTCTCATTATGGTTTGCTGAGTGGTGGCACGTACAAACCCGAAGACATCAAAGATAAATCGAAGGTTAAACTTATCTTTTTAAGCTGTGGCAGTAAAGAGCGGCCAGATGGAGTGAAGAGTGCTACCGAAGCACTCAAGGCTGCCGGATTCAACGCAGTATCGTATATCTCCGAAGGTACCGCACACGAGTTTCAAACCTGGAGAAGAAGTTTGTATCAACTGGCGCCACTACTCTTTAAATAGTCAGCTCTTGTGCAGTGATTGTTTACTTCTACCTATAGCACCGCATGAGTTTTATTATCCTGATTGCCTGTATTGTTTGTCTGGTATTGCTGATTACCTGGGCAAAGCTAAATCCCTTTCTGGCATTCTTGTTTGTGGCCATGCTTGCTGCAATACTCCTTGGCATTCCACTACAGGATATTTCGAAGTCGGTTAACAAAGGTATTGGCGATACACTTGGCTCGCTGGTAATCGTAATCGTGCTGGGTGCTATGCTCGGCAAGTTGGTAGCCGAAAGCGGAGCAGCCCAACGCATTGCCGGTGTGATGCAAAAAGTTTTTGGCGAGCAAAACCTGATCTGGGCCATGAGCCTCACCGGTTTTATTGTAGGCATACCACTTTATTATAATGTGGGATTTGTGCTGCTGATTCCCATTATCTTTTCTGTTGCTTACCGGTACAAACTTCCATTGGTGTACATCGGTTTACCTATGATGGCTTCGTTATCGGTGATGCACGGATTTTTACCACCCCATCCATCGCCCATTGCGTTGGTAATGCAGTTTAAGGCCGACATGGTAGTTACGTTTGGGTATGGAATCATCATTGCTATTCCAGCCATCATCCTAGCTGGTCCTATGTTCTCACGAACGTTGAAGAAAATTCCATCCACCAATACATTAAGCATAGTGGTAGAAAAAAAAGAGGAAGAGCTTCCCGGAGTTGCAAATAGTTTAATCTCATCGTTGCTACCGGTTCTGATTATCGGAGTGGCTACTTTATTTACTGGATTAGTTACGGGAAATGATTCAATAGTTCAGGTGTTAAATTTTCTTGCTGAACCCAATGTAGCGATGGCACTCACCATTTTGATTGCTACTTATACGCTTGGCATCCGCACCGGAAAAAGTCTTACCCAGATTATGAATGTATATGCCGATGCCGTTAAGGACATTGCCATGATCCTGCTCATTATCGGCAGTGCCGGTATTCTGAAACAGATTTTTGTTGATAGTGGAGTCAGCGCTGAAATAGCAAGTGTGCTCAGTAGTTTAACGTTACCACCGCTTTTATTAGCATGGATTGTTACAGCTGTTTTACGATTGGCATTGGGCTCAGCCACCATTGCCGGGTTAACTGCGGCTGGTATTGTCTATCCGCTTACGTTGCAAAATGGTGTTAATCCGAATTTAATGGTCTTGTCGATTGGTGCCGGAAGTCTTTTTTGTTCGCATGTCAATGATACCGCCTTCTGGTTATTTAAGGAATATTTTGGGTTGAGTATGAAAGATACATTCCGCTCGTGGACGGTAATGGAAACACTCGTCTCGATCATCGGATTGATTGGTGTGCTGATTTTGGATCAGCTTATTTGATAGATCACATTAATTGATTGGTATGACTACATTAAAAAATCAAATTGGTCTTAAACTAAACTTGTTGTGGCTTTTGTGCTGTTGCTTTCAAAACACAATAGCACAACCACCGCGTGGCCCTTTTGTTATTTCGCCACAAGTACATGCCGATAAAACAGTTACGTTTCGGTACCTCGCACCACGCGCCACGATAGTAAAACTAAGTGGCCAGTTTCTGAAAGCTCCTGTAGAAATGGCAAAGGACTCTATTGGAATCTGGAGTATTACCGTAGGGCCGGTTACTCCTGATATTTATCCGTATAGTTTTAATGTAGATGGCGTTACCGTGATGGATCCTGCCAATGTTGATTTCTTTCCAAACGAAAGATTCAAAGCAAGCCTGGTAGATGTACCCGGAGATACACCGCTCATTCATGCGTTGCGCGATGTGCCGCACGGAACCATTTCGTATGAATATTATCCCTCTCTAGAAGGAAGCACGGGTTCGGTTGTTGTTTATACACCACCGGGTTATGATAAAAATTCATCAGCACGATATCCAGTATTTTATCTCATCAGCGGTACTACCGATACAGAAGAAACATTTTTTAAAGTAGGCCGGGTAAATTTTATTCTGGATAACCTCATCGCAGAAGAAAAAGCAAAACCCATGATTGTGGTAATGCCCTATGGTAATCCGATGGCGCGAATGGCCGAACAGAATGGAAAGCCTAAGCCCGCTGATCTGATTTCCCGCGAAGGTGATGATGCAATAAGACGTGCAAAACTATTTGAAGGAGATTTGATCAATCAACTTATTCCCTACATCGACAAAAATTACAGAACTATAGCCGATAGAAATAACCGTGCCATTGGTGGCTTCTCCCGCGGGGGCGGACAAACCTTGCGCGCAGGTTTTGGTAACCTTGATAAATTTTCCTGGATATGTTCTTACAGCGCAGGGCTCTCGCCTGCCGAAATGGAATCGAATTACAAACACATTGGAGCTGATGCGAAGAAAACCAATGAACAATTACGCCTGCTTTGGGTAAGCGTGGGCACAGAAGATTTTCTCTACAAAGGAAATGTCGAGTTTATGGATTACCTGAAATCGAAGGATGTAAACTTCAAGAGTCTAATTACAGGTGGTGGTCACACATGGATGAATGTAAAGACATACGTAGCGGAGACTGCACCTTTATTATTTAAATGATAAATAATATGAAACATATTTTAGGTATAATATTTTTGATCAACTCACTTATTGTAGTTGCACAACCACAAAGACGTCCCGCCATCAGCTCACCAGACGTACATGCTGATCGCAGTATTACATTTCGGTATTATTCCCTCACCGCTCAGCGGGTATATGTGTCAGGTGAATTTCTGAACGCGCCTGTTAAAATGAATAAGGACACTTCAGGTGTATGGAGCGTGACAGTACCTCCGGTGCAACCCGATATTTATCCGTATAGTTTTTGGGTAGATAGTGTGCAGATGGCCGATCCCAACAACACGTACATTTTTGCGAATGAAAGATTTAAGCGAAGCATCGTAGAGATACCGGGTGACAAGCCTTTGATTCATTCTTTACAGAACGTTCCACACGGAAAAATCAGTTACCGGTATTATAAATCATCTGCGTTGGGCAGCACACGCCAATTATTAGTGTATACACCGCCCGGCTACGATGCCAACGGAAAAATAAAATATCCTGTACTGTACCTCATTCATGGCGGATCGGATACAGAAGAAACGTGGACAAAAGTAGGTCGTGCGAATTTGATTGCCGACAATTTAATTGCGCAAGGCAAAGCAAAGCCGATGATCATTGTAATGCCTTACGGAAATGTTCGGCCAAAACCGATGGCTGATTTTACCAAAGATGTAGTAAATGATATTATTCCATTTGTGGAAGAAAATTATTCAGTCATCAAAGAAAGCAAGGGCCGCGCAGTGGCAGGCTTCTCAGTAGGAGGTGGGCAAACACTTAATATAGGCTTAACGAACCCCGATAAGTTTGCTTATGTGTGTTCCTATGCACCATACACGGCTACCGATGAATTTAATAATAATTTTACTAATTGGTCGCCTGATGCAAACCGCATGAACAAGCAATTGAAACTGTTTACCATTAGTGTGGGTACTGAAGATTTTTTGTATGAAAGTGTGAAGAAAAACATAGCCATGTTTAAAGAAAAGAAATTAAACGTAGAGCCTTTGATTGTTTCCGGAGGCCACACGTGGATGAATTGTAAACTGTTTTTAGCTACTTCATTACAACAGTTGTTTAAAGATTAACCAGTATTGATATGGAATGGACATTTGAAAAAGGAATCCGCACCGAACAAGAACTTCGTGAGTTGATGGGTTACCCCAGTGAGATTGTAACCCGTAAAACAATCAACTACATTGATGAGCATTGCAGAAGTTTCATCGAAAATTCTCCTTTTATTACCATAGCTACGGCTAACCAAAATGGCGACCTGGATGTATCGCCAAAAGGCGACCCCGCTGGCTTTGTAAAAATCTTAAGTGATAGAATGCTGGCTATTCCTGACAGGCCCGGAAACAAGAAGGCGGATACCTTAACCAACATCATTCAAAATCCAAAAATCGGGTTGATCTTTCTGATTCCAGGCATCAAAGAAACACTGCGCGTGAATGGTGATGCCAAAATTGTTACTGACAAAAATATTTTAGATTTGTTGGCCTTCGATGGTAAGCCGCCTGCACTTGCCATTATTGTACATGTAAAAGAAGCCTTTATGCATTGTGCCAAGTGTATGATCCGTTCCAATTTATGGCGAAAGACAGATGAACCGGCAGGGCGCCCTGTTCCCTCTTTGGCCAAAGCACTGGTTGATCATGGAAAACTGGACATCACCGTTCAGCAATTGGACGACATGATTAAGGATGACGAGAAAACAAATTTGTATTAACCAGTGCTCAATTTAACGGACTGTATTTCTTGCGGTACTCCAACGGACTATAATGCGTAACGGCTTTAAACTGCCTGTTGAAATTAGAAAGTGTACTGAAACCACTATCATAGCAAATCTGCGACACGTTGATGGTTTGATTTGTTAATAACTTGCAACTGTGGCCCACGCGTATTTCGGTTAGAAAGTCTGAAAACGTTTTGTTGGCATGTACTTTAAAGTAGCGGCTAAAGGCACTTGGGCTCATGTTCGCAATTGCTGCTACATCTTCTAACATTATCTTTTCCCGAAAATTTTTCATCACATAAGCATATACACGATTCATCCGGTCGGTTTCAGTTTCCTTCATCGAGTTGGTGTACCCTTCCGTTGCCAGTAATCTGAATTCGGAAGAGTTTGAAATTATATTCAACATGTTAAGCAACGTTAATACCTGATCAAAGTCTGAAACGTGTAAAACCCGATGCATCAATTCACTTACACGTTTGTGAGTTTCACCATAAATTTCAACACCCTGGTGTGCCAACTGTAAAAGTTGCTTTACTTTATACATTTCATTTTTTTGCAACAGTTCTTTTCCCAGAAAATTTTCAGGAAAATAAATCACAATACCTTCTGTTCTTAACTCTGTATTGTCTATAAAATATTCGTGGTCGCTCTGCCACAGGTGCGGAAGGTTGGGGCCAGTAAATACCAGGTCGTCTTTTTTAAACGGTGTAACATGATCGCCAATAAAACGGGTGCCGGTTCCCTTCAACACCAAAAAGATTTGATACTCCGGATGAAAGTGCCAGTTGGGATCAAAGTGCGGAGCCAACAAGTGCTTAGCTTCAAATACATGGTTATCAGAAATAGGAGATTTTTGAAGAGCTGCTTTCATGAATACATGATCAGGTTAATAACTGGTACTTAATTGTCTATATTTTTATTCGAGTGATCTTTTTATGTCAAAATAAAGTCATTTTTTGATAAAATACAGCAAACGATTGCGGAATAAGTGGGTCAATTTTATTGCATAAAACCCTAAAGTGCCATGCGATTTATAATTTTCATCTTCAGTCTATTCCTTATTGGGCTGGTAAGTTCGTGTAATCAACCAGCCAAAAGTCTGCGCAACGATTCAGGAAAACTGGAAATCCTGTTTCTGGGACATGACAGTGAGCATCACAACTCGGCCCAGCTTTTACCATTGCTTGCTTCACAGCTTTCGCTGGATGGTATCAGTTTTACCTACACCAACAATCCCGATGATCTCAATTCGGAAAATTTGGATAAGTATGATGCATTGATGATTTATGCCAATCATGATAGCATTACAACTTCGCAGGAAACGGCACTGTTATCATTTGTTGAAAAAGGCAGAGGATTTATTCCCGTGCATTGTGCGAGCTGGTGTTTTCGCAATTCACCAAAATACATCGACCTGGTAGGTGGGCAGTTTTCTACACATAAAACAGATTCGTTTACCACAGAAATTATAAAGAAAGATCACGCCATTACGCAAGCGCTTCAACCTTTCGCTACATGGGATGAAACCTATGTACACGCTAAGCTGGCTAATGACATTACTATATTAATGGAGCGCGTGGAGGACGACCACCGCGAACCCTGGAGCTGGACGAAAGAATACGGAAAGGGGCGTGTATTTTATACTGCGTATGGCCATGATGAACACACATGGGATAACCCCGGCTTTCATGAATTAATGAAACAAGGAATTTTATGGGCCGTAGGCGATGCAGCCAAGCAAAAATGGGAAACATTTAGCAAGCAGCTTCCAACATTGGTTTATCGCGATGCCGAAGGAATTCCGAATTACGAAAAACGTAGCCCGGGGCCCCGCTATCAGGATCCACTCACACCGGAAGAATCTGCCAAACTGATTCAAGTACCGGTTGGGTTTGATCTCGAGTTATTTGCTTCGGAGCCAAATATCATTAATCCCATTGCGATGGAATGGGATGAAAAAGGAAGATTATGGGTAATTGAAACAGTTGACTATCCTAATACAGTTTTGGAGGAAAAAGGTGAGGGCGATGATCGCATAAAAATTTGTGAAGATACCAATGGCGATGGCAAAGCCGATAAGTTTACAGTGTTTGCCGATAAGTTAAATATTCCTACCAGTATGGTGTTTGTAAATGGCGGTGTTATTGTTTCGCAGGCACCACACTTTTTGTTTTTGAAAGATACCGATGGTGATGATAAAGCCGATGTACGAAAAATAATTATCGATGGCTGGGGCGTGTTCGATACGCATGCCGGGCCGTCTAATCTTACGTATGGATTGGATAATCAGATTTGGGGTGTTGTAGGTTATTCAGGTTTTGAAGGAACCATCGCGGGCGAAAATCGCCAATTCCGTCAGGGCATTTATCGCTTTAAGCCCGATGTTTCCGCATTTGAATTTTTAACCAATACCAGCAACAATACCTGGGGTTTTGGTTTAACCGAAAATAACGATGTGTTTGCTTCTACGGCTAACAATACACACAGTGTGTTCATGGGCATTCCCAACAAAGCATTGCGCGGAGTGGAAGGCGTTCAATTGAATGGAAGTGCAAAGATTGACGGCCATTATGCCATGCACGCTATTACCGACAAAGTACGGCAAGTAGATGTGTTTGGCGGATTTACAGCCGCAGCGGGTCATCACTTTTACACAGCAAGAAATTACCCGGAACAATTCTGGAATAAAATTGCTTTTGTTTGCGAACCAACGGGGCACCTGGTACACATGGCGCGCATCGAAAAGAAAGGTGCGGGCTTTATAGAAAAAGATGGTTGGAATTTGTTTGCCGGTGCCGATGAATGGGTGGCACCGGTTGATGCGAAAGTTGGTCCCGATGGTGCCGTATGGGTTTTGGATTGGTATAACTTCATCATTCAACATAATCCAACACCAACCCCTGAGCGCGGTGGTTTCGAAGGCGTGAATGGAAAAGGTAATGCCTACGAAAATCCGTTGCGCGATAAATCGCATGGTCGTGTGTGGCGAGTGGTAAGCAGGCAAGCAAAAGCAGTGAAGCCACTCTCGCTGAGTAAGAACGACCCGAACCAATTAATCAAAGCGCTTAGCAACGATAACCAATTATGGCGATTAACAGCACAGCGCTTGTTGGTGGAGCGGGGTAATCTCGATGTGCTATCGAAGTTGTTCGATCTGGCCAGTAATCAAAGTGTAAATGATTCGGGTGATAATTATGCTGCCATTCATGCACTCTGGACCATTGATGGACTTGGAGCAATCAGTAAAGATGATCAGGCAGCAGCCGTTGTAGAGAAAGCATTAACGCATCCTGCGGCAGGAGTAAGAAAAGCGGCCATTCAGATTCTTTCAAAATCAGGTTGGTCGGAAGAACTGGTTACTAAATATAATTTGCTGAACGATGAAGACCCCAACACCCGGTTGGCAGCTATTGTTTCACTGGCAGAAATTGCACCTTCCGAAACGCTTGGTGCTACGCTTTATCAAATCAGCACCGAAGAAAGTGTGAAGAATGATGAATGGTTGTCGAAAGCGGTGTATGCCGTTGCACACCAACATCGCAAAGGTTTTTTAACAGCTTTCAGATCGGCCAACGCAAATTATGCCGGCCCTAAAGTGGAAGTAAGCACAACTCCCGAAACGGTTGACTTTAATGATGCCGCCTGGAAGTTGCACGAGGTGCCCAAGTACCTGGATCAAAACGCAGATGGTATTTTCTGGTTTAGAAAAGTGATTGATGTGCCTGCAGGTATGGCCGGAAAAAAGGCTGTGCTTTCATTAGGCCCAATCAACGATTCCGATATTTCCTATATCAACGGAATTAAAGTAGGTGGTATGGATCGAAAAGTGAATGAGAAAAGAATTTACAATGTAAAAGAGAACGTATTGAAGCCCGGCAAAAATGTAATTGCCATTCGTGTGGAAGACATAGGCGGCCCCGGTGGAATTTATGGCAAGCCGGAAGAGTTGTTTTTGCAGGTAGGCACACAAAAAATTTCGTTGGCCGGCAGTTGGAAATTTGAGAGAGACCAAAGCAGAAGACCACCTAATCAAAATATTTTTACCGGCACTACCATCGGGCAACTGTTTGCTGATAACAATCTAAGTAAAGTTCAATTGAATGATCCTGTAACATCGGCTACAGGTGCAACTGTTATCAAACTGAAAGTGATCAAAAACGAAATGAAGTATGACTTGAAAGAGTTTACGGTGGAAGCCGGTAAACCAGTCGAAATCATTTTTGAGAACCCAGATTTCATGCAACACAATCTGGTGATTGCGCAGGTAGGCTCATTGGAAACAGTTGGTAAAGCCGCTGATAAAATGGCCAGCGATCCCAATGGTGCAGAGAAGCATTACGTGCCTGCACTGGCAGAAGTACTCTTTGCAACCAAGTTGGTGAATCCACAGCAAACCGAAACGTTGAAGTTTATTGCGCCTGCCAAAGTTGGCGATTATCCTTATGTGTGTACGTTCCCGGGGCATTGGTCTATTATGAATGGCGTTATGAAGGTTGTTTCGGGTAAACCACTTTAACCTAATTCAACAGATGAGTTTGAATGTAAAATATGGTGTAAGCACCTGGTTGTGGACTTCGCCCTTCACAACCGAAACCATCGATCTGTTTCCAAAGATCAAGGCAATGGGTTTTGATGCCGTTGAAATTCCGGTAGAGTATCCGGAAAAGATAAATGCAAAAAAAGTAAAAGCCGCTTTAGATCAGCACGGCTTGGAAGCGATTGTATGTGGTGCGTTTGGCCCCTCGCGCGATTTAACCAACGATGATCCGGCAGTGCACGAAACCTGTTTTCAATACATAACGCAATGTCTTGATTTCTGTAACGAATGGGGTGCAAAGTTTTTGGCCGGCCCCATGTACTCGGCTGTAGGCAAAGCCCGAATGGTTTCGCCTGAGCAAAGAAAAAAAGAATGGGACCGTGCAGTTACCAACATTCACAAAGTAAGTAAGCTGGCGCAAGAACGCGATCTGGAAATTGCATTAGAGCCGTTAAATAGGTTTGAGTCGGACATGATTAACACAGCCGAAGATGTGTTGCGTTTGGTGAATGATGTAAACCATCCGGCTGCAAAAATTATGTTGGATGGATTTCACATGGCTATTGAAGAACGCAATATTGAGTTGGCCATCACTTCCGTGGGTGGCCGACTGATTCATTTACAAGTTGCAGAAAATTATCGCGGTACTCCCGGTACCGGACAAACACCTTGGAATTCTTTCAAGCAAGGATTAGACAACATCAATTATAAAGGAGCAATCTCCATCGAAAGTTTTACACCGGAAGTAAAAGAATTAGCCGGAGCAGTTTGCATCTGGAAAAACCTGGCACTTTCGCAAGATGGATTTGCGCAGGATGGCCTTCATTTTTTAAAGAAATTATTAAACGATTAAGTTATGAGTAAAACAATCAACATCGCCATTATAGGATTAGGGTTCGGAGCAGAATTTATTCCTATCTATCAAAAATACCCGGGCGTAAAGTTAGTGGCAATCTGCCAACGCAATAAAGCCAAGCTGGATGAAATCGGAAATGCATTTGGTATTGAAAAACGATACACCGATTACGATGAGTTGTTAAAAGATCCTGACATTCATGCAGTACACATCAACACACCAATCCCCGATCATGGCATTCAATCCATCAAAGCATTAAAGGCGGGCAAGCATGTAGCGTGTACAGTGCCCATGGCCACTACGGTGGAAGAATGCGAAGAGATTGTTCGACTTACGCATGAGAAAAAGTTAACGTATATGATGATGGAAACCGTGGTGTATGCCCGCGAGTTTCTATACATGAAAGAATTGTATGAAAAAGGGGAGTTGGGAAAAGTGCAGTTTATCAAAGCCAGTCACCAACAGGATATGGATGGTTGGCCTAACTACTGGCCCGGACTTCCACCTATGTATTATGCTACACATTGCGTAGGGCCTGTGTTGGGTTTGCTTCGTAAGGAAGCCGAGTATGTTTCGTGCTTTGGTTCAGGTACCATCCGCGAAGAGTTGATCAAACATTACAACTCTCCGTATGCGGTAGAAACCACGCATGTAAAGTTAAAAGATTCAGATTTGAGCGCTCATGTGTATCGTTCGTTGTTTGATGTAGCCCGCCAGTATCGCGAAAGTTTTGAAGTATATGGTTCTAAGAAATCGGTAGAGTGGCCCTTGATTGAAGGTAAACCTTTGGTAGTTCATACTGCCAAAAAGCCGGAGCATGAAATTCCGGAAGAAGTAGAATGCCCTGATTTTGCAAAACTGTTACCCGAACCGATACAACGCTTTACTACAAAAGGTGTGTACGATGCCGATGATCATCAACACTTATCGTTTACACAAGGTGCCGGTCATGGTGGTTCGCATCCGCACTTAGTGCATGAGTTTGTAAATGCGTTGAAAGAAGGAAAGCAGCCGTATCCAAATGCCACGCAATCGGCAAACATTACGTGTGTGGGTATTCTGGCACACGAATCTGCCCAGCAAGGCGGTAAAGTTATTCCATTGCCTGAGTTTACATTTGCTAAATAGTTTTAGTTATGAAAATAATAAACATGGTATTGTCAACTTTGCTTTTGATAAGCGTTGTTGCAGTGGGACAGAACAACGATAAGCTGGCACCACAAGGGTTTGATGTGCCTCGTACAGGCATTGCAAATGGAAAGATTGATACCATTTCTTATCCATCTAAAACTGTAGGGGTTAATCGTAGAGCGTTGGTTTATACACCACCCGGTTATTCAAAAAGTAAGAAGTATCCGATACTTTATTTATTGCACGGTATTGGTGGCGATATGAAAGAATGGTTAAAGCATGGCACACCACAGGTTATTTTCGATAATCTATATGCCGATAAAAAACTCGAACCTATGATTGTGGTAATGCCCAACGGTCGCGCCATGAAAGACGATCGAAACATTGGTAATATGTTTGATAGTGCGCGGGTGCAGGCATTTTCAGTGTTCGAAAAAGATTTGTTGAACGACCTGATTCCGTTCGTTGAAAAAAAATATCCCGCTTATCAAGACCGCGAACATCGGGCTATAGCCGGTTTATCGATGGGTGGCGGTCAATCATTAAATTTTGGTTTAGGTAACTTGGATAAGTTTGCCTGGGTAGGTGGATTTTCTTCTGCACCCAATACAAAACTTCCTGAAGTGTTGGTTCCAAATCCTGCGGAAGCAAAAGCAAAACTAAAATTACTTTGGATTTCGTGTGGCGATGCTGATGGACTGATGAACTTCAGCAAGCGTACACACGATTACCTATATCAAAAAGATGTACCCCATATTTTTTATGTGGAACCAGGCGGTCATGATTTCAAAGTGTGGAAGAATGATCTCTATATGTTCTCGCAGTTTTTGTTTAAGCCGGTTGATCATGCTGTGTTGCCTTCGTTTACGGTATTGGGTGCGCCTGCGGAATCGAATATTCGCAATGCGCGCAATCCACAAATTCTTCCCGACAATAAGGTGATGTTTAAAGTTAAAGCACCCGATGCTCAGAAAGTACAAGTTGATCTCGTCAAAAAATATGATCTTATAAAAGACACCGAAGGTTTCTGGACAGTAACAACCGATACAGTAAGTGAAGGCTTTCATTATTACTCGCTGTTAATTGATGGTGTGGCTGTGGCAGATCCGGCCAGCGAAACATTTTATGGAATGGGCCGCATGGCAGCTGGTATTGAAATCCCATCTAAGAACAGCGACTTCTATGCGCTAAAGAATGTGCCACATGGCGAAGTAAGTATGAAGCGGTATTACTCCACCGTGTTTAATGCGTGGCGTAGATTTTATATTTACAAACCAGCCGGTTACGATGCGAACGTTAACGAAAAATATCCGGTGTTGTATCTGTTGCATGGCGGTGGCGAAGATGAACGCGGCTGGGCTACACAGGGTAAAACAGATTTGATATTGGATAATCTGATTGCCGAAGGAAAAGCTAAACCGATGCTGGTGGTGATGACCGATGGAAATGTAGGCAGTGGCGGTATGGCTGGTTTTGGCGAGCGTACACTCCAGATGTTTGAAAATGAATTGAAGCAAGTAGTGATTCCGTTTGTGGAAAAGAACTACCGCGCTAAAACGGATGCGAAAGATCGAGCCTTGGCGGGTTTATCTATGGGGGGATTGCAAACCTTGTATGCAGGTATTCGTAACCACCAGATGTTTTCTTACCTCGGTGTATTCAGTTCGGGTTGGTTTGCCAACAACACAACATTATCCGATCCGCAATATGCTTTTATGAAAGAGCATGCGACAGCTATCAATAATAATATAAAACAACTGTGGGTGTCGATGGGCGGCAAGGAAGATATCGCTCACAATAATTGCCAGGTAATGTTGAAAAAGTTTGACGAGATGAATATCAAATATACGTATAGTGAATATCCGGGCGGGCACACCTGGCCCGTATGGCGACACAATCTGTATTCTTTTGCACCCTTGTTGTTTAAATAGGTTGAAAAAATAACATAGTATTGATGAAAGCATTAGTTTGTAAACAACCGGGAATGGTAGAGTACATAACCATTCCTGATCCTGCAATGAAAAAAGACCATGCTATTATCAGGATAAAGCGTATCGGAATTTGTGGCACCGACTTGCATGCATTTGAAGGAACGCAACCTTACTTTACCTACCCGCGCATTCTGGGGCACGAATTAGCAGGTGAATTAGTTGATATGGATAATGCTCCAGGCTTTTCAAAGGGTGAGCTTGTTACAATTATTCCATACTTTAATTGCGAAACCTGCATTGCTTGCTTACGCGGTAAGCCAAACTGTTGTGTAAATATGAAGGTGTGCGGAGTGCATGTAGATGGCGGAATGGTAGAATATCTTTTGGTTCCATCAACCTCGTTGGTGCAAAGCCAGGGTTTAAGCTTGGATGAGTTGGCATTGATTGAACCATTAGCTATTGGGGCACATGGAGTAAGGCGAGCTCAGGTGGAAGAAGATGAGTTTGTGTTGGTTGTAGGAGCCGGACCAATTGGTTTGGGAACAATGGAGTTTGCCCGCATGGCAGGCGGCAAAGTAATTGCGCTGGATATAAATGAACAACGATTAAACTATTGTCGCGAAAAGTTAAAAATAGAATACACACTGAATGCAATATCACCAGATGTAGGGAGTGCTTTGCTTGATATTACCAATGGTGGCATGCCTACTGTTGTGATAGATGCTACGGGTAGTTTAAAGGCCATTAACAACGCTTTTCAGTACATGGCACATAGTGGACGTTATGTATTGGTGGGCTTGCAGAAAGGAGATATCTCGTTTAGTCATCCGGAGTTTCATAAACGTGAGGCTACTCTTATGAGTAGTCGTAACGCAACACGGCAAGATTTTGATTTGGTGATTGATTCGATCAAAAACGGTTTTATAAAACCTGAAGCATACATCACGCACCGGGTTGGGTTTAATAATGTAAGTAATGTATTTAGCGAATGGTTAAATCCAGCTTCCCGGGTTATCAAGGCAATGGTTGAATTCGATTAATTTTAGTCAAATGCGCTTCTTTCTTTTATTCATTTTTATCTTCACTGCGGAATGGGTCTGCGCTCAATCCGGTAATGAATTAAAGCTATGGTACAACAAACCATCGGGAAATACTTGGGAAAACGCATTACCCATTGGTAACGGTCGGCTGGGTGCTATGGTTTATGGAAACGTAGAAGAAGAGATTATCCAACTAAATGAACATACGGTATGGAGCGGCAGCCCCAACCGAAATGATAACCACGAAGCATTAGCTGCCTTGCCTGAGTTAAGACGCCTCATCTTTGAAGGTAAACAAAAGGAAGCCGAGCAATTAGCCAACAAGGTAATTATCTCAAAAAAATCGCATGGGCAAATGTTTCAACCGGTTGGAGTATGGGTTGGAAAGTAAACTGGTGGGCGCGGTTATTAGATGGCAATCATGCGTATAAACTGATACAAGATCAACTTACTCCGGTTGGTACCAACGAAGGCGGTGGTGGTACGTACAATAATTTATTCGATGCGCATCCGCCTTTTCAGATTGATGGCAACTTTGGTTGCACGGCTGGTATTTCCGAAATGTTGATGCAAAGTGCAGATGGTGCTGTGCATTTGTTACCGGCATTACCCGATGTGTGGCCGAATGGATCGATTGCCGGATTACGTGCCAGAGGTGGTTTTGAAATAGTTGACCTGCAATGGCAAGATGGGATGATTGTTAAGCTGGTGATTAAATCTACACTGGGTGGAAACCTGCGTTTACGTACACCAAATCAATTAACTATTGCAGGTGGTAAACCTTTGTTGGTTGTGGAAGCAAATTCAAATCCTTTTTACAAGACTGAAACAACATTACAAACCATCAGAAACTCAAATCAAAACTCAAATGATGACTTGCCTGCAACCCATCTGATGGATTTACCCACCATACCCGGTAAGTACTACCGTTTTAGAGCGAAGTGACTGTAAAAATCTTATGCTTGGCAGCATCTATTTGTGCGTTAAATCACTAATGCTGTATTGTTGCCATTGAGGTGGCGTTTGCAATGGTATCGTAACAATCTGTAATGCAGCCCGAATAAATCAGGCTGATAGACCTGGCAAAACGGAGACATCGGGACGAGTGACATTTTATCAATAGGTTCCGCTGCACTGTTTTTGAAGAACCACGATTGGCGATGGAAAACAGGGTGCCATGTAACGCTGAAAAATCTGAGATTAATTGTTAGGAATGTTTAGGGACATCATTTTCCGATACAAAACTTCGAAAAAATATTAGCTAACAGGTCGTCACTTGTAATTTCACCGGTTATCTCGCCAAGATGATGCAGCGATTGCCGGATGTCCATCGCAAGAAAATCGCCTGTGATTCCTGTATCCAAACCATCCAACACGCGTGTTAACGCAGCTTGGGTTTCGGTTAGCTTTTGGAAATGCCGCAGGTTGGTAACCAGTACATCGCCCTGCTTTACAGTATTAATTCTGAATTGTTTCAGGATGGATTCTTTAAGTTCTTCCAGGTTATTACGATTGGCTGCCGAAATAAAGATGAAGTCTTCAGATTCAAGTTGCTTTATTAGTAAAGCCGGTGCGGCATCCATTTTATTACCCACCTTGATGTACGGAATACTTAAAGTTCTTAAGGCGGCTTCTTCATTTTGAATATCCGAAAATGTAGTAGTTGAAAGATCGAACAGATACAAAATCAACGCAGCTTTTTTCATGCTCTCGCGGGTGCGCGAAACGCCTATCGCCTCTATTGCATCGCTGGTATCGCGTAAGCCGGCAGTATCCATAAACCGGAAGGCAACACCATCCAATATCATTTCATCTTCAATTACATCCCGTGTGGTGCCGGGTATATCCGAAACAATGGCTTTCTCTTCATTCAATAATGCATTCAACAAAGTTGATTTTCCGGCATTGGGTTTTCCGGCAATTACAGTGGGAATGCCATTCTTAATTACATTGCCTTGCTCGAAAGATGAAATCAATCTGGTTAAGTAGGATTGAATTTTAGTAACCAGATTTTTAAGATCATCGCGCTGGGCAAACTCTACATCTTCTTCACCAAAGTCCAGCTCCAATTCGATTAACGATGCAAACTGAATAAGTTCTTCGCGCAAGTGTTTAATCTCTTTAGAAAAACCACCGCGCATTTGGTTAAGGGCTGCCTGGCGGGCGTTGTCGGTTTCAGCATGAATCAAATCGGCCACGGCTTCGGCCTGGGCCAGATCAAACCTACCATTTAAAAATGCACGTTTGGTAAACTCACCTGGTTCGGCCAGGCGTACACCGTGTTGTAAAAATAGTTTTATGATTTCGCGTACAATTACAGGCGAGCCGTGACAAGAAATTTCCACCGCATTTTCTTTGGTGAACGAATTGGGTTCTTTGAAAACGGCAATCAAAACTTCATCAATTGTTTTAATCTCGTTGCCAATAGTACCGAAATGCACGGTGTGTGAAGGTTGTGCTACCAGTTTTTTTCCCGTAAACAATTTGTCGGTTATTTTGATTGCATCGGCTCCTGAAAGCCGGATTACGGCTAACGCACTTACACCTTGGGGGGTTGTTAAAGCAATTATGGTATCGTTTGGCGATGCTTTCATGAAAGCGTTTAGGAAATTACCAATTAGTTATCACGCACAATTAATACCGGAATCTTTACACGGTGCCGCACGGTATCAACGGTAGTTCCAAAGATCAGATCTTTAAACCAGTTGTGTCCATGCGCCCCCATTACCAGTAAGTCGGCATCGAACTGTTGCACTACTTCCGGTATAATTCGTTTTGGATTTCCAAAGCCAATTTTCATTTCAGCATGGTAACCCAGATTTTTAAGTTGATCGGTATATTCATTCAAGGCGCGGGTGTCTTCATCCGACTCGTGGTCGGCAATCTGGCTTCCATACCACATGGCTCCGGCCGTTTCTACAATATGAACTAACAGGTAACGTGCCTCTTTACCGCCTTGGGCGGTTGCACTGCGAATGGCAAGCGCATCAGCCGAACTAAAATCAATTGTAATAGTAATGTTGCGATAGGGTATAGGGTTCAGGTTTACCAGTTCGGCCGCGCTGCCGTGTGGAGTGTGCGATTTTTTCTCTCTCCGCTTACGATCTAACGTTGGTTTAAATGTAATGTACAGCAACAATACTCCGGCTAAAATACAAACAGGCAATGCGGTAATCCATATGATCCATGCTTGCGATCCCGCAGCTTCAATCCACCCGGTAATTTCATTAATCACTAATTGAACGTTCAGCGAAACAATGATAATAGCAATTATCCAGGCCCCAATTTTTACAAGGGGCTTAATTGCAAATACACCCATTTTTTGTTTGTCGCTTGTAAAATGAATAAGGGGAATGATAGCAAACCCTAATTGGAGACTTAACACTACCTGGCTAAATACGAGTAAATCGCCTGTGCGACCTTCGCCATACAAAAGAATTACAACGTAAGCGGGTATTATGGCGATAAGCCTTGTAATGAGCCTGCGTAACCACGGTGCAATGCGCAGGTTCAAATATCCTTCCATTACAATCTGGCCCGATAAGGTACCCGTAATGGTTGAACTTTGACCGGCTGCAATCAGGGCCACCCCAAACATAATGGACGCCCATTCGTTACCCAGCATAGGCGATAGGAACTTATAGGCATCTTGTATTTCAGATACTTCGTACATACCGGCACGGAAAAACGTAGAAGCAGCAAGAATTAAGATGGCGGCATTTACAAAGAAGGCGGCATTTAGTGCAATGGTAGAATCAATCAGGTTGTATTTAATAGCACTCCAGATTCCTTTTTCGGTGGTATCAATTCTACGGGTTTGAACCAGCGAGGAGTGAAGGTAAAGGTTGTGCGGCATAACAGTGGCCCCGATAATTCCAATGGCAATGTATAAGGCCGTTTCGTTAGGGATGGAAGGAATAAATCCTTTCGCCAGCTCGCCCATATCGGGTTTGGCCCAAACCATCTCCAGCAGAAAGGCAACGCCAATGGTGCCTACCAGCGCAATGATAAAAGCTTCAATCTTACGCATACCGTAACTCTGTAAAATGAGTAGCAGTAATGTATCTAACACTGTAAGTGATACACCCCATATCAGAGGTATTCCGAATAGCAGTTGCAACCCAATGGCCATTCCCAACACCTCGGCCAAGTCGGTGGCGGCAATGGCAATCTCGGCCAGAATCCACAAACAGAAATTAACTACCGGGTGATACGAACTGCGCGAGGCTTGTGCCAGATCCAGTTGCCGCACTATGCCCAATCGCGCGCTGAGCGATTGTAACAACAGTGCCATCAGGTTAGACATTAATAATACCCAGATAAGTGTATAGCCAAACTGACTACCTCCGGCTATATCTGTTGCCCAGTTACCCGGATCCATGTAACCAACGCTTACCAGATAAGCCGGCCCTAAAAAAGCAAAGAGCTTTCGCCAGCCCCTGCGCTGGGTCACATCTACCGTAGCATGAACTTCACTAAGTGATTTACGGAGTTCCTTATTTGCATGCATATCAGCCAACTACTAAAATGTTTTGAGAAACTGCTTTAGAGATAAACACGCGGTGGTCGTTAATCAGTATCTCCATCGACTCATCGTATTCTTCTTTACCCAGTACTTTAATTTTAATGCCTGGGCGGGCCCCGATTTTATCAAGGTACTTTAACAGGTTGGAGTCTGAATCTTTTACGGCAGCAACCTTGCCGTGAAACCCTACCGGTAATTGATCGATAGGAATCAACGGTTGTACCTTAATTTTTCCTTTACTGTCGGGAATCGGATCGCCATGTGGGTCAACCTTCGGATAGCCCAAAAACTCATCCAGTTTTTCAATTAACCGGGGTGAGCTAATATGCTCTAACTGTTCCGCTACTTCGTGCACTTCATCCCACGCAAAGCCAAGCTTATCTACCAAAAAAGTTTCCCACAGCCGGTGTTTGCGTATCACCATCAGGGCTTCGCTTTTACCTTTTGCAGTAACATTTACGCCATAATACTTTTCGTAGGTAATAACCTCTTTGGCCGATAGTTTTTTAATCATATCGGTAACAGAAGCTGCTTTGGTGCTCATAGCTTCGGCCAAAGCGTTGGTAAGGACTGCCTTTGAACCGCCCTCCGAAAGATGGTATATGGCTTTCAGGTAGTTTTCTTCGGTAAGACTAAGCATTGCCTGATTGATGAAGCACAAAAGTATATTTTTTAGACTTACCTAAAAAATAGTTTAGGTTAAAAAGTAAGCCAGTTTATAAAACGGGCTTCTTCCGTTTGCCAGGTAACGTTTATTGGTTTTGAAGTGTAAAAGGATTTGTCCATTTGAGCCAGGATTGCGGTAGGGTCAGGCTTGTTAAAATCAACGATAACAGCCGCACTATATAACTCACATAGTGCGCTCCATGTTGGTTCGTTACGCAATAAAATCGGCAGTTGGCAAGCAAGATATTCGTATAGTTTGGTGGGAACTTTGTTTTGCACTTGTGGGGCAGGTGGATAGCAGATAATACCAAAACTTGCAGTTCGAATTGCTTCCAGAATTTCAGTATGTGGCACCAGGTAGTTGCCACCGGTAAGTTTTATAAACGAACTTCCGGAAATAGCCGATCGGATGTTGGTTAAGGTAGTGGTGCGGGCACAATATCCGATAATCTCCAATTCAACTTTTGGGTTGAGTTGATGGAGTTTTTGAGCCAGGTTAATGGCCTGAAAAACTCCGGTACTTTCAGCAAGAGTTCCGGAAAAAATCAATCTGATCTTATTGGTGGGCGGTTGGCGCTCAAAGTGGTCAGGCAAGATGGCTTTGTTCTCCATCACCACATAATTTTTGCGTACGAATGGGAGTTCTTGTTTGTAACATTTTTCGGCCAAAATTATACTGTTGAATAGGGGAGTAAGCAGCGTTTCTTTTAACCGAACCCAGGCGGCCAGCACCGGTCTTAGCAACAGGGGGAAGGCAGGGGTGTAAAGGATGTTTCGGGGGTAGTTTTCCTGAATATCATACACAATTTTAGTCCCAAATAAAATTCTGTTTACGATACTAACAATCAATAATTCATGGGTATTAACTATCAATAGCTCAGGTTTTACTTGAATGCATTTTTTGAGCACGGAAAGTGGTGCCAGCAGTCTCCCTAAACTTATCCTTGTAAAAGGTTTGAGTGGTAAACTAATAATAGAACCGAGGCTTGAATTGGTTTGGATAGGATAGCCGATTACATAGACTTCATTGCCTTCAACCTTTGCCAGCGAAGCTCCCAGTTTTTCGGTCATCCGGGTATCATTTACCGGTTTCAAAATTGAGGCAAGGACTATTCTTCGTTTTTTCATTTATTGCGACCCGGTTTTAAAATTAAGCATAAATGCAACTACAGGAACTTATTGAAAAGGCATGGGCCGATCGTGAATTGTTGAAGACTACTGAAACACAACAAGCGGTGCGCGAGGTAGTATCATTGTTAGATAAAGGAAATGTGCGCGTAGCCGAGCCTTCCGGTGATGTTTGGAAAGTAAACGAGTGGATAAAAAAGGCCGTAATCCTCTACTTCCCTATCCAGCAAATGGAAGTGATAGAAGTAGGACCGTTTGAGTTTCACGATAAAATTGCACTCAAAAAGAACTACAAGGAGCTTGGGGTGCGGGTGGTTCCGCATGCTATTGCCCGCCATGGTTCCTACCTTAGTAAGGGTGTAATCATGATGCCTTCTTATGTAAATATTGGGGCTTATGTGGATGAGGGTACTATGGTTGATACCTGGGCTACAGTAGGTAGTTGCGCACAGGTAGGTAAGAATGTTCACTTAAGTGGAGGTGTAGGTTTGGGTGGTGTGCTGGAACCCGTACAGGCTGCCCCGGTTATAATTGAAGATAATGTGTTTGTGGGATCGCGTTGCATTGTAGTGGAAGGTGTGCGCGTAGGGCGCGAAGCTGTTTTGGGTGCAAACGTAGTGCTTACTGCCAGCTCAAAAATAATTGATGTAACAGGAGCTAAGCCTATTGAATATAAGGGCTTTGTGCCGCCACAATCCGTAGTTATACCTGGCACTATTCCAAAGCAATTTCCGGCTGGCGAATACCAGGTCCCGTGTGCGCTCATCATCGGCAAACGCAAAGAGAGTACTGACAAAAAGACCTCGCTTAATGATGCGTTGCGCGATAATAGCGTTTCAGTTTAAAGGATGTAGTTTCCTTGGCTTGCTTACTTAGCCATTATAGTAAACGCGAATACCATCCACATTTAGTAATGTAATGTGCTGGTTTTAAACCTTCTGGATTTTGAGTGAGTCTATGGTATAGCTTTTGTCTTAATGACAGGCAAGATTTACCTTTATAGCCATGAAATCGTTAGTGAAAAGTGTTTTGATAATTCTGCTTCTCAGCGCATTTGTCAATCGTGGCGATAACGATTTTGTTACCCTCAAGAATACCAGTTTTGGTAAAGGCGAGGTGCTTACTTATCGCGTAAACTTTGGTTTTTTTACTGTAGGTAAAGCTTCTACAGTTATTGATAATAAGGTGTTTATGATGAATGGCCGCCCCAGTTATAAAGTAGATGCCTTTGGCGAAACATCCGGCATGGTGGCCTGGATAACTAAGGTTAATGACCAGTGGGGTGCTTATATCGACACGGCTGCACTGGTTACCCATGTTTCGTATCGCAAAATCCGCGAAGGTAATTATCGCAAGGATGAAATGATTACCTACGATCACGTAAAAAATCAAGCGGAAGTGAAGGTGCTAAACAAGGAAACCAACGTGTATGGCGACCCCAAGTATTACCAAACACCCGACAATGTGCGCGACATGGTAGCCGGATTTCTATATATGCGCGTTATCGATTTCAACAAACACAAAGTAGGCGATACACTTTCTGTTTCAGGTTTTTTTGAAGATACCGCTTACAATATGAAAATAATTTATGCCGGTAAGGATAAGGTAAGCACCAAAATAGGAAAAATACCCTGCCATAAGTTGGTTCCTGTTATGCCCGATAACAAGTTGTTTGATGGCGAGAATTCTGTTACCTGTTGGATTTCGGATGACGGCAACCGCATACCCGTTAAGATTCAGGCCAAAATGTTTATTGGGAGTACCGGTATTGAACTGATTGGCTTTAAAGGTCTGCGTAATCAATTGCGCATCCTGCAATAAATTTTCAAATCTATAAAGGTTTGCTTTGCCTGCATGAAGTTTGTTAATTTAGGACTTTACCAACCTAAATCTTATGCTTAAAGAATTTAAAGCTTTTGCCATGCGAGGCAATGTAATTGACCTTGCCATTGGGGTAATTATTGGTGGTGCCTTTGGCGCGATTGTTACCTCACTTATTAACGATGTTATTACTCCGCTTTTATTGAAACCGGCATTAGATGCGGCCCAGCTTAGTCAATTAGAAGACCTTACCATTATGGGGGCTGTTAAATATGGTAAGTTTTTGGCAGCCACTATCAATTTCATCATCATTGCTTTTGTTTTGTTTTTGATTGTGAAAGGTGTAAACGCTGCCAAGAAGAAAGAAGAAGCAGCCCCGGCCGCACCTGCTGCGCCTCCGGCTGATATTCAACTGCTAACTGAGATCAGAGATTTATTGAAGAAATAAATAGTTAAGGATTCTTATCGGTGTCATCGGCCTGGTCGGTGGCACGGGTAAGTTTACTAAAGCGTTTCTCCATCGAGTGCCATTGCAATAATCCGAAGGCAAGGAAGCCCAAAAATGTCCAGATTAACAACCCTCCGATAATCCGGCTGGGTGTCAGCGCGTAGTCGGAGTAAAAGAAATACTTAAAGGCTTCGGAGAGCACGAATACCGGCCAGGCAAAAAATATCACGCCATGCCGAAAGGCATAATTCCACTTTCCACGCTTCCGCTTTTCAGTCCAGAAGCGGATAAACTTTTCATCGAGCTCACTCATTTCTTAAATCGGTCGGCTACAGCAAGTTCTTTACTACCTGCTTTGTATTGATAGAATCCACTGCCACTCTTCACACCTTTATGTCCGGCTTGCACCATGTTTACCAGCAAGGGGCACGGTGCATATTTCGGATTACCAAAACCATTATGCAACACTTGTAAGATCGAAAGGCAAACATCCAATCCAATAAAGTCGGCCAACTGAAGTGGACCCATGGGGTGGGCCATACCTAGTTTCATTACCGTATCAATTTCTTCTACACCGGCTACACCTTCATACAAAGAATAAACAGCTTCGTTAATCATGGGCATCAGTATACGGTTGGCAACAAAGCCTGGATAGTCATTTACTTCCACTGGTACTTTTTCGAGCTTGCGCGATAGCTCCATTACCTGATTGGTTACGGCATCGCTGGTGCGGTAGCCGCGAATAACTTCAACCAGTTTCATTACCGGCACCGGATTCATAAAGTGCATGCCAATTACCTGATCCGGACTTTTGGTTACCGATGCAATCTTAGTGATGGAGATGGAAGAAGTATTGGAAGCCAGTATGGTGCCGGGCTTTGTACTTTCATCAATCTCTTTAAAGATTTTGAGTTTCAGGTCCAGGTTCTCAGTAGCGGCTTCAACCACCAGGTCGGCATCTTTTACACCTTCTTTTAAAAAAGTGGTGGTGCTTAAGTTGGCCAACGCTTTTTTGCGGGCGTCATCGGTAAGCGTGCCTTTTTCAACCTGGCGCCCCATGTTCTTTTCAATGGTGGCTACAGCTTTTTTCAATGCGTCTTCCGAAATATCAATCAGGCTTACGGTATATCCATATTGAGCAAACACGTGGGCGATGCCGTTGCCCATGGTACCCGAACCAATCACTGCTATATTTTTCATTACAGATAGGTATATTTAAAATGTGAAGTTAATGTAAAGATAATGGCTGCCGACAAAAGTCAACGAATCAAAAGTTTATCCACCCGGTATCTGGGATTTTATAAAAATAGTGTGTTGGTTATTTTAATTGGGGTGGTATGCTTTTTTGTTTTTGCTAATATCCGATCTTCTATCGAATCCGGCAGGTTTCACCTCAACAACTGGTTTGTAACTGGTTATTTTCTATTCTTTGTTTACCTGTGGATTAAGATGAACCGCAACGTGCACCAGGTAGAGTTTGATGATGAATTTCTGTATGTAATCCAGAAAGGGCAGGACATTCTGATTCCATTGGAGAATATTAAAGACGTGGACATTAAAACCTTAGGTGGTGTGTATGAAGTGGAGTTGTTTCAGGCCGAACAACTGGGAAAGAAATTCTACTTTAAGCCATCGCTCTTGTATCCCTTCAACTTCAAAAAGAAAGATGAGTTGGTGAATGTGTTACGCAGAAACATTAATCGCGCTTACCAAAAGAAGCAGGAGTTTCAGCGGAATGCATTGCATAGTTAAGTGTTTTCTGGCACAAACAGGGTAATTTTCAGTTAGTCTTACAATTTCTCTACTGTAACCTCCTTCGCCAAACCCATTGCGTTAAACCGCAAAACCAATTGCTGGTTTTCCAGTAACGAATCGGAACATACCTTACCGCGATCAATATCGTAGTAATAAAACTTCTGATTGCGCTTATACAATTCGTTGCGATCGGGCCGACCCAATAGTTTAATTATGTCTTTTTCTGACAAACCCTTCAATTCTTCCAGTTGATTAATCAGGTATGAAATATGCTGCTCGCGGAAACGCTGGCAACCGTTTTTATCTTCTTTCCATTGCGCTAAATCAAGAGGCGATAAGTCGGGCATCGGTTTGCCACATGCAATCAACACCACACTAAGAAACAACCACTTTTTCATTTCCATCAGATAAAGAGTAAAACCAACTTGCAGAAATTATTCCGTAAAGTAAACCAAGTACATATCCATAAACCGATAAGTCACCAATGAATGTTACCGCAACGGCTATACTTGTAAACAAAACAATACGCAACCATTCTGCTATTTGTACCCACGCTTTTTGTTCAAACAAAACTCCACAGTTAACAACCCAAACAGAAATCAAAGTCGCGGCTAATGCTTTCTCGCCCATGCTAAATTCTTTTTGTTTAAAAAGAAAGAAAGCTGTTACTGCCAAACAAATAAGGTACTGAAACAACACGTAGTAATTTAACTTAACCGGGTAGGAGGGATTATATTTTTTATACGTGCTGGCATCAATAGCGGGTGCTGCCCGATAACCACCGAGTGATTCCGGAAACCAGCCCGGTTTTTTAAACAGGTATTTAATCTTGTCTGACCACGATGGAATCATCTTCAACTCTTTACCCATCTCAGCATAATGGCTGAAGTTAGCCCACACGGCATTCCAACTGTTAAGCGGTTTCGTAATGCCGTAGGTAGGTCGTTCTTCTTCGGCCTGAAAGGTGCCAAACATTTTGTCCCAGATAATCAACGAACCCGCATGGTTCTTATCAATATACTTGGGGTTGCGTCCATGATGCACCCGATGATGCGAGGGTGTATTGAAAATGTATTCAAACCAACCCATCTTATTGATGGTTTCGGTATGAATCCAGAATTGATACAACGTATTAAGCGCTGCTATCAACGCAAAGTCCAGCGTATCAAAACCCAGAAAGGCAATGGGTAAACTAAAACCAAATGTCCAGATAACCTGAAAGCTGCTCTGGCGCAAAGCCACACTTAAATTATACTCTTCGCTTTGGTGATGCACCACATGCCCGCCCCAGAAAAGATTTATTTCATGGCTCATGCGATGGGCCCAGTAATAAGCCAGATCCACTAACAGAAAGAGCACCAACCAATACACCCAGGTTTTTTCCCATGTAAATACTGCGAAGTTGGCGTAAAGCACTTCATAAACTCCAATCGCGAACACACGCATAAACAAACCCGATACCTGCGAGGTAATTCCACAACTTAAATTGGCTATGGCATCGGGCAGGCGGTATAACTTCCGGTGCGAAAGGCGCTCCACTACCAGTTCAATCCCAATCAGGATGAAAAAGATGGGAATGGATAATACGATTGGATTAAGATTCAACCTGAAACGATTAGTTTTGCCACCAAAGTTAACGAGATGATAGTAAAGATTTTAAAAGGGGTGTGGTTCTTTTCGGTGCTGGCGCTGCTGGTTATGTTTTTTTATGTGTATGCCGGTTTGCCCGAAACCGTTATGCTTTGGAATTTTCCACAACAGATAACCCTTTCCCGAAACGGGTTGTTTTATGTGGCTATCTTGCTGGTGGCCATCCTCAATGCAACGGTTTACCTGGTGCGGCAGGTGGCTGGTAAACAAACCGGTTTTGCTTCATGGTTTTATGGAATGATTGCCACCGTAAATATTTTCTTTATTGCCGTGCTTGGATTTATACACGTGTTTAACGGGGGCGAGCGCTACGACTATAGCCGCATGGCTCCGGCCATTTATGGCAGCCTGATTTTGATCAGTGTTTGGTTGATCAGTTGGCCAGTGATTAAACTTTCCCAGAAATTTTCATCCAAATAATCAGTTTGGCTGAATTATTTTGATTAGTTGAAAATCAACTGATTAAAGATTCTAATTTCAAATATTTTTATAACCAGCAAATTTCTTTGGTGTGTTGAAGTGAATTCAATTTTCACTTTCTTAGTTCAGATTTGAGATCAGGTTATTTTTTAAAACACTTTCAAATCAGTGTGTTGAATCAGAATTGAGATTTCTCAGTAGCAATTCTGATCAATTTTTTAATCTTTGCGCGACTTAAAAGAGGTTCTAACTAACATGGCGAAAGAAATTGAGTACAACGAGTCGAGTATTAAATCACTTGATTGGCGGGAGCACATCCGGCTTCGTCCGGGTATGTACATTGGTAAGCTGGGCGATGGCTCCGCCAAAGACGATGGCATTTACGTACTCGTAAAAGAAGTAATCGACAACTCGATTGACGAACACATGATGGGCTACGGAAAAACCATCGATGTGAAAATTACCGAACAAAAAGTGGTGGTTCGCGACTACGGTCGCGGTATTCCGTTGGGCAAGGTGGTAGATGTTGTTTCTAAAATCAACACCGGGGCCAAGTACGATTCAGGTGCATTCCAAAAGTCGGTAGGCCTTAATGGGGTAGGTACCAAAGCGGTAAATGCGCTCTCCAATTATTTTAAGGTACAGGCTTTCCGCGATGGTAAAACCA
Source organism: Cyclobacteriaceae bacterium (assembly GCA_019638395.1). GTDB lineage: Bacteria > Bacteroidota > Bacteroidia > Cytophagales > Cyclobacteriaceae > ELB16-189. Next base: position 444,340 of record JAHBTX010000001.1, on the reverse strand, counting down.
AAGTTGCCGAGTTTAAGAAAGGTGTGCTTACGCTCGATGCGAAAGAAACCAAAACCGATGATAAAAACGGTACACTGGTTGAGTTTGAGCCTGATAATACTATGTTTAAACACTATCACTTTATTCCGGAATACCTGGATGATTTGATGTGGAATTATGCATTTCTGAATGCAGGACTTACCATTAATTATAATGGCCGCAAGTTCTACTCAAAAGATGGCTTGCTCGATTTATTAAAGCAGAAGTCGGATGCGGAAGATATTCGCTACCCGATTATTCACTTTAAAGGCGATGACATTGAAGTAGCCCTTACCCATGGCAGCCAGTATGGTGAAGAATACTATTCGTTTGTAAACGGGCAGAACACCACACAGGGTGGTACGCACTTAGCTGCTTTGCGCGAAGGTGTGGTGCGGGGTGTGCGCGACTTCTATAAAAAAGATTTTGATGCAGCTGATATACGCGCGAGTATCATTGCGGCAATCGCGGTTCGCGTTCAGGAACCGGTGTTCGAATCGCAAACCAAAACCAAATTGGGTTCGCTTAATATGGCGCCCGATGGTGCTACCGTTAAAAATTATGTAGGCGATTTTGTAGCGAAAGAACTCGAAATCTTTTTGCATAAAAATCCATCTACAGCCGATGCGCTATTAAAGCGGATTTTGCAATCGGAGCGCGAGCGTAAAGAGATTGCCGGTATTAAAAAATTAGCCAACGAGCGCGCCAAGAAAGCAAACCTGCATAACAAAAAGCTACGCGATTGCAGGTTTCACTTCGATGATGAGAAAGGCGAAAAGGGAGCCGAATCGGTTATCTTCATTACCGAAGGGGATTCAGCTTCGGGGTCAATAACCAAATCGCGCGATGTAGAAACACAAGCGGTATTCAGCTTGCGTGGTAAACCCTTAAACTGTTATGGTCTCACCAAAAAGGTTGTGTATGAAAATGAAGAGTTTAACCTGCTGCAACATGCACTTAATATTGAAGATGGCATGGACGGGCTGCGCTATAATAAAGTGATTATCGCTACCGATGCCGATGTGGACGGAATGCACATTCGCTTGTTGTTAATGACCTTCTTCCTGCAGTTTTTCCCTGATCTGGTAAAAGCCGGGCACGTGTACATACTGGAAACACCGTTGTTCCGGGTGCGCAATAAAAAAGAAACTATTTATTGTTATAGCGATGAAGAGCGGCAAGCGGCAATTGCCAAACTGGGTAGCAAACCGGAAATCACACGCTTCAAAGGCTTAGGTGAAATTTCACCCGATGAGTTTGGAAATTTTATTGGTGAAGATATTCGCCTGCAACCCGTAAACATCGATAAAGAAAAACACCTTCAAAAAATACTTGAATTCTACATGGGTAAAAATACACCCGATCGGCAAGACTTTATTATTGAAAACCTGCGGGTGGAAATGGATAAGGTGGAGGCAAAGGAAGAAGTAGTGGAGGGTGAGGAGTAATTTTGAAAAGTAGGCAGTAAGCAGGAGACAGTTGGCAGTAAATGGTAATAAGTGGTCGGTTAGATTTTTAATTGGAAGCGTGAACAACCAGCGGCTAGTAACGAGTGACCAGAAGCAAGTAACCAGCAACAAAAAAATAAAGAACGAGTAGCAATGAGTAAAAAGAAAGTAGCCGATCAATCCGTAAGAAACGAACAAGGCGATATTGTACACGGCCTGGTTTCATTGGATGGCTTATACGAAAATTGGTTTTTGGATTATGCCTCGTATGTAATTCTGGAGCGGGCCGTACCGCGCATTGAAGACGGGTTGAAACCCGTGCAGCGCAGAATCATGCATTCGCTGAAGGAGATGGACGATGGTCGCTTTAACAAAGTGGCTAACGTAATTGGAAGCACCATGCAATATCACCCGCACGGTGATGCTGCTATTGGTGAGGCGATTGTAAACATCGGGCAAAAAGATTTATTGTTAGACACACAAGGTAACTGGGGCGATGTGCGCACGGGCGATAGCGCAGCAGCTCCACGTTACATCGAAGCCCGACTTTCAAAGTTTGCGTTGGATGTTGTGTATAACGCGCAAACTACCGAGTGGCAACTCAGTTACGATGGTCGCAAAAAAGAACCGGTAACGTTACCCGTAAAATTTCCGCTGCTGTTGGCGCAAGGGGTTGAAGGTATTGCAGTAGGGCTTTCCACTAAAATTCTTCCGCACAATTTTGTAGAGTTGATCAAAGCTTCGATAGATGTATTGAAAGGCAAGAACCCTAAAATCTATCCCGACTTTGCCACCGGTGGTATTGCCGATTTTTCTGAATATGATCAAGGCTTCCGGGGCGGCAAAATAAAGGTGCGCGCCAAGATTGAAATTGTAGATAAGAAGACACTGGCGATCAAAGAAATCCCCTTCAGCACTACTACCAGTTCGTTGATGGACTCAATCGTGAAGGCGAGTGAGAAGGGTAAGATTAAAGTAAAGCAGGTGGTGGACAACACGGCCAAGGATGTGGAGATTCAGGTACACCTGCAATCGGGTATCTCGCCCGAAGTTGCTATGGATGCCTTGTATGCATTTACAGATTGCGAAATCTCCATCTCACCCAACGCCTGTGTAATTGTGGAAGACAAGCCACAGTTTATGAAGGTGAACGAGATTCTGAAATATAACACGGAGCAAACGGTTCAGTTGTTAAAGCAGGAACTCGAAATCAAAAAGAATGAGTTGATGGAGAAAATCCTGTTCTCCTCACTCGAAAAAATCTTCATTGAAAAACGCATCTATCGCACTATTGAAGAAATAGAAACATTTGAGGAGGTAATAACAACAGTTGATAAAGGACTTAAGCCTTATAAGAAACAATTCTATCGCGAAATTACCCGCGATGATATTTTGCGCTTACTCGAAATCCGCATTAAGCGTATTTCCAAGTACGATTCGTTTAAGGCCGATGAGTTGCTGAAAGATTTGGAGAATGAATTGAAGCAAACACTGCATCACCTCAAACATCTTACCGAGTATGCCATTGCCTATTATCAAAACCTGTTGGATAAGTATGGTAAAGGTCGTGAGCGTAAAACCGAAATCAAGAGTTTCCAATCAGTGGCAGCTACTGAAGTTATTGCCAACAACCAAAAACTGTATGTAAACCGCGAAGATGGTTTTGTAGGGTGGGGTATGCGCAAAGATGAATTTATTGCCGATTGCTCTGAATTGGACGACATCATCGTAATCCGCAAAGACGGCAAAGCGTTGGTAAGCCGCATTGGCGAACGCAAGTTTATGGGTAAAGATATTTTGCACATTGGCGTGTGGAAGAAAGGCGATGAGCGCATGGTATATAACCTGATCTACAGCGATGGTAAAAGTGGCACAACGTTCGCCAAGCGATTTGCCATGCCGGCCATCATCCGCGATAAAGAATATAACTTAGATCAAGGCAATCCAAACAGTAAAGTACATTACTTAAGTGCAAACCCGAATGGCGAAGCCGAAGTAGTAGAAGTAAAGCTGAGCCAGAGCAGTACCGCCCGCAAAAAGATTTTCGATTTCGATTTTTCTGAACTTGAAATAAAAGGACGTGGGGCGCGTGGTAATACCATTACCAAATACCCGGTGCGCAAAGTTGATTTCAAAGAAGCGAAAGGTTCTACACTTAGCGGATTAAAGTTGTGGTTCGACCAGGCTTCCGGCCGATTAAACAAAGATGAGCGCGGCAAGTATGTAAACAAGTTTGATGGCGATGATCAGATTATTGCCATTACTACCAGCGGTAACTATAAAATCACCAACTTCGATATTACCAACCGCTATGAACCCGAGAAAACAATTCTGGTTGAAAAGTTCAATCCGAAGAGAGTGATCTCAGCCGTGTATTGGGATGGCGAAAGCAAACAGCATTTTGTAAAGCGCTTTTTAATTGAGACTAACACGGTAGATAAGGAATTCAATTTTATCAGCGAAGGCATTGGTTCGCGATTGGAGTTTGTAACCACCAGCGATACACCTGAGGTTGAAATTGAATTGGTGAAAGGCAAGAGCAAGGATAAAGAAACGGAAGTTGTTAACCTGGAAGAGTTAATTGATGTGAAAGGTTGGAAGTCGGTTGGCAATAGGCTATCACAATACAAAGTTACCAAGGTAAAGCCGATTGAAGATCCGGATGATACCGGGCTGGAAGAAGGCGATAACGAAGCTGCAAAGGCGACCGCAACCGGAAAGGGTAGCGAGTCGCCAAAAAAAAAATCAGGTAACGAAACTTCAGACGAAAGGGAGTCAGAAGAAGAACCCATCGTTGAAGACGATGGTCAAACCGCACTCTTCGGAGAAGAAAAAGAAAAGCCCGGCCCGCTCGTTAACGGCCAGCCGCCCAAAGCCAAAAGCAAGCCCAAAGAAGCCAAACAAGCCAACCTCTTTGAGGACGAAAAAAAAGAAGTAAAGCGTGAAGCGGAGGGTGGTAAAACGTTTACCCCGGGTGATTCGATAGAGTTGGATTTGTGAGGGATTGAACTTAAATATTAAAATTGGTATTTTTAATGTATGAGCGACTTCAAATCATTATTGACCTTTAAGATTGAGAAAGATGGGACTGAGTTTCATGCCTGGTGCCCCGAATTGGTTGGGTGCCACACGCATGGCGAAACTGTTACGAAAGCACTTGATAACCTTAAAGATGCAGTACAACTTTATTTGGATACCATGATGGAGGAGGAGATAGCCAAACTTTCTGCTGAAATGCTGGATGAAGCCTAAAGAATTAATCAAACTTTTAGAAAAAGAAGGCTTTGTCTTTGTGCGGCAGTCCGGTAGCCATGCAATTTTTCGGAAGCCAGGATTTAAACTAATCGTTGTTCCAATTCACAGCCGGGATGTGCCTACTGGTACTCTGCGTTCTATTTTGAAGGATGCTGGGTTGGTTTAATTGAAATTGGTATTTGACTATCTGAAATTCAATCGGTCTCCTAGCTGTTGAGTTCATTAGATTCAAGAATTTAATACATATGAAATCAGAAATCAATCCTAACCTTATGAAGGGATCTTTACTGATTTTAAATCGTAGATCATATCCTTTTCATATTGCTACTGTGAGAGTTAGGTTTGAATTAATTAGGGGTAATATTATTTCTGATGAAAAATTTGAAGGTGAGAAGTTTATTTTTGAAATACCTCAAACGAATGATCACCCAGCCGCATCCTTCATTGGATTTCTCTATGATAACGAACAACTTGTCGGTAACCTTCGTTGGGTTGATGATAGAGTATATGAATTAAGAGCAAAGCGAATTGTTAGAAACAATTCACTTTTAAGATTTGATGGAAATATTGAGACTAAGTTGGAAAATGATCAGAAATTTATTTTAGTACTTCTACCAAATGGAAGCCCTGTTAAATTAATTGATGTTAATACTGGTTTATAGCATATATAGAATTAATGCGAATTAACCTCGCCCTTGTTGAAGTTCTTCTCCAACAAGATAAAGTTTCTCTTAATATCACCTCACCACCGGAAACAACGCTTTTAGTTTTGCATTCCGTAACCACAAACCGCCCCACATCAAAATGCCGAGGTAAGCTGTAAACAAGATGTGCGTAAACAACGGATTGTTCAATCGGACATGCGTAGCTATAGCTCCACCAAAGTAGCCCGTTAGCAGTACGGCACCCAAGATGGAAGTGCGCGGAAATATGTAAAACAATGTTGAAATTAATCCGAGGCTGCCCAGTGTGATAAGATGATCTTGGGTAAAGCCTAAGGCAAGTGTGCCATCAATTACTTCCTGCGGTTTAACAAACTTCATAATGCTGTCCATCAGCATAAAAAGAATAACGAGGCCGCTCATAATATACGATGTCCAAAGAATTGGTTTTGAAGGTTTTGAGTTTTCCATGATTGTTAGATTTTAGTTACGTTTGATTGTAAAGCAAACGTAGGTGCTTACACGGATTGGTTAACTGTCTGGTTACGTCATTCTATGGGGTTGATTACGCCAGTGATGAATCAATAGCAACATCAATTGTTGCTCCACTTACCGGATGTTGAAATACCAATCGCCAGGCTTGCAAGGCTATGGCATTGGGTTTAAAGGAAACATCGGAGCCATAAAGTACATCGCCAATAATCGGGCAACCGGTGCTGGCGAGTTGTGCGCGTATCTGATGATACTTCCCGGTATGCAGTTGTATATTCCAAAGAAAATGCTCATCGGATTGCTTTGTTATTTCGTAATCGAGAATTGCTTTTTCAGCATACTCGATTGGTTGTGTATAAAGAGCAGCCCTCTTTTTTTCTTTCCGATGCCAGTGCTCCAGTCTGTCTTTTGATTGTGTTGGTTCTTTTGCTGTTAGTGCTTTGTAAAATTTCTTTACCCAGTGTTCGGCAAATTGTTCGCTTAGGTTTCTGAGTACTTCACGTTGCTTTGTAAAGAGAACAATTCCACTTACCACACGGTCGAGCCGGTGAAGATGTTGTGCGTATGGCACTGGATCGCCAGAAGTATTCTTAAGATACGCTTTTACATGCTGCAACAAATTTGGATTTTGATTGCGATCGGGTTCAACCATCAAGCCTGCAGGTTTATTGATCACCAGCATATAATCATCTTCAAGCAGGATATGATCTGATAGCTTAAATAGCATTTGAGTGGCAAGATACGCGCTGAAAATTTAATCTGAACGATGCTGAGATTTAACTTAACGGTTGAGGTTAACATTCCAGCTAAAACCAATTGGTTCTTACCATACTTTTTCCCTGCTTTGCAGCATGATAAGAAAAATTTTAGCCTTTATTTTTTGTGTTGGTGTGGTGCAAGCAGTAGCACAAGAGATAACAGTAAAGGGTGATGTGGTGGATGCGATTCGCGGCAAAAAGTTAAAATCGAAAGTGGTGTACAAGAGCTATCCAACCGGTGGTATTTCGGGCACCATGAACGATAGTACTTATTCCTTTTCAATATTTGGGTCAAGTAAATACCAGGTAACAGCCGAGGCTGAGGGTTACATTCCGCGCACAGTAATTGTTGATCCCAAAGAAGCAAAGGGGAATATGATTACCCGAAACATTGAGCTTACTTCTACAGGCGGAACCATTGTGTTGAACCATTTAATATTTTCACAAGGCAAATCGGTAATTGATCCAAAATCATTTCCGGAGTTGGATGAAGTGGTGGCTATGTTGAAAGAAAATCCTAAAATGGAAATTCAGTTGGAAGGCCATACCGATAACCGTGGTAATGCAGAAGCTAACATAACACTTTCGCAAGCGCGCGTGGATGCCGTAAAAAAATACATGGTATCGAAAGGAATTAACAAGAACCGTGTTATGACGAAAGCATTTGGTGGCTCAAAGCCAATTGCAACGGAAGATACCGAAGAAGCACGTGCAAAAAACAGGAGGGTGGAAATGCGGGTGTTAAAGGATTAATTTTGATTTCGGATTTGAGATTTAGAACTCCGGATTGTTTTCACCTCAGAAAATTTAGAATCGTAATCTCAATTCGAAATCTTAAATTCCAAATCCGAAATCTCTATCATTTTGTGATGTGCCAATCTTCTAAAGCTATCGGCACTGGGGCGCTTAATCCGGTTTTTTGTTTCCGGATCGCAGGCATATAAGCCAAACTTCATAGCGGGCCCCAGGTTCCATTCAAAGTTATCCCAGGTGCTCCACCAGAAATAACCGCGAATGTCAATTCCCGCCTGAAGGGCCTCGTGTAATATGCGCGCATAATCACCAATAGCTTTTTGCCTTAATTCATCTGTGGAGTCCGCCACACCACTTTCTGTAATAATGATCGGTTTTTTATATTTTTCCCAATACCGATTTATACACGCACGCAATCCTTCGGGGTGGTATTCCCACATATCGTCATGCGGCTTACCAAGTTTTTTTATTTTATCCGGGCTATTCATGTAGGTAATCGGCATGGGGTCGTGCGATACGCGTGCATAGTAACTCATACCAAAAAAATCTACCTGTTCAAAGTGGCTGGGCACCCAATCCATAAACCACCAATCGCTTAAGCGCTCCGGAAACCAGCCTAAAATATTTTCGGAGGTAAACAGAATAGCATTGTGCGAAATACCTACAGGTTGTGATGGAAATTTTTGTTTGATGTAGGCATACATCAAGTCGTGCGCCAGGCCCATATTCTTTACCACCATAGCTGCCTTGGCGGGATTATTTTTGAAAGGAGGAAAGTAACCCGTAATCCAACCATTACTGGCATACACGTTCGGCTCGTTAAATGTATTCCAAAGGGTTATATCATCACCAAAATGATCTACTACTTTTTTTGCAAAATCAACCCAAAGCGCAATGTTTTCACTTTTCTCCCAGCCGCCAGCCTGCGCAAACCAATTGGGATTAGTAAAGTGGTGCAACACCATCATAATTTTTACACCCCGATGGCGCAAATCGGTAATAAAAGTTTTGTACTGATGCAGGGTATCCGCATCGAATGCTGCGAGGGGGGCGCGTTGCAACTTACTCCACAGCAAACCCATTCGGTAATACGGTGCAAGCGAGGCAATCAACTCAGCATCTTCGGCAAACCGTAGTTCATGATCGGTCGTGCGATCAAAAACATGTCCATCGTTGGCAACTACGCCTTGCCAATCATGGTCATAGGCAGTCTCAATTTGTGCAGCAGCGGTGCTGGTACCAAACATAAAGTCTTTGGGAAAAACGTACTGCATCAGTTTGTATTTGCTGAAGCCAGTGGTTTGCTCGCGAGGGTAGCTTGTTCGGCTTCCCATGCCTGCCAGCCCTCATACAAAGAAGCAAGTTCTTCTTCCAAACACGGGTTGCGGTAGGTTTTAGGCAATTGTGGTTGCAGTCCGGTTGCCAAATGGTAACTCGTTAACCCACCTGTCCATTCAAAATGTCCGGGGTCATACGGGTTGCGCCAGCGTCCGCCCCAGCGCAAGCCAAGTTGTTCGCCAACGGTACCAACCTTCTTCCAAAGTTTAACATCGTCCCACCGGGCAACTGAGTCTTTAATAGGCACCACATCAACAGCCAAACCATATTGATGTTTGGAGTGGCCGCCAACTGAACGGGTATATTTTTTACCCATAGCTTTGTATTCGTTTTGTTTGGCATGGGTGCGATAGGTTTCTACCAATGCCAATTCAATTCCTTTTGCTTTACAAATAGAAATTAGCTGTTCAACCTTTTCACGAAAGTAGGGATGCAGAGCATCCAGGTCGGCAATCATAGGCAGGCTGCCACGGTTTTTACCGAAGGTATAATTGTCAACTGTTCGCCACGCTTGCCAATCTTCCACTTGATTCACATCAGGCGATTCAATTTTTGGTGCCAGCGATTGAATTAATTCCGATACAAGTTGCCGGTGTTCTTCGGTAGAGTAAGGTTTGGATTCAGGGAGAATCTGTGCTTGCCCCAGGAAACTAATAACCAAGAGACTAAAAAATGGTGCCTTACGAAGCATTTTTAAAAAGTTAAACTGCAAATTTATATAATGCTTCTGAATAGCTCTTTATCAGAGTGTTAAAATTATTAGGTACGAATACTTGACAACCCACCATCAACATGCAAAACCTGGCCAGTTATCCAGTCTGCCTGTTCCGTTAGCAGGAAGGAAGCCATTCGGGCTATTCCATCGGCTGAACCAATGTGCTTGAGCGGATGGCGTTCTGCAGCGGCTTTTTTCTTGTCTTCTGTGGCAAGCAATTTCTCAGCTAAAGGAGTTTGTGTAAGCGATGGAGCAATTGCATTAACTCTGATCTTGGGCGCCCATTCTGCAGCAAGCGACCGGGTTAATCCTTCCACCGCACCTTTGGCCGCTGCCACCGAAGCATGAAAAGCCATGCCTTGTTGAACTGCTACCGTGGAAAATAATACTACCGAAGCTTGCTCTGCTTTTTTTAACAATGGCAATACTTGTTGCAAAGTGCGAATGGCTCCTACTACATTTATGCGAAAGTCTTCGACAAAATCATTTTCAGTTAACCGATGAAAGGGTTTCAGGTTTATCGATCCCGGACAATACGCAACTCCATCCAGCACTTCGGGCAGACTGTTCAGTTCCAATTGATCATGCAAGGCATTGAATGTTATATGTGGAGCTGACCGCGATGCATGAACAACGGTATGACCGGCTCCTTCCAATAAATTTACCAATGCAAGACCAATGCCCGATGTGCCTCCTACAATCAAATAGTTTTTAGTGTCGCTCATGTTTCCGTACTTTGATCATCAATAACAGCTCATCAGGCGTATTGTTTTTTTTGATGAACGATCTACTACGTAACCACTTGTTAACGGCACATCTGGCCAATTACATTACCGAACACAAAAAAACATTTGTGAACCAGGTGTTGAATTTGCGTACCCGGCATGTTACCCTGGTGTTGGAAGAAATTTTTCAATCGCAAAATGCAAGTGCCGTAATTCGTACCTGTGAGTGTATGGGCCTGCAGGATATTCACATCATCGAGAATGAAGTGAAGTACGCAATCAACAAACGTGTTTTAAAAGGTTCTTACAAATGGGTTGATTTGATCAAATATCGCACGCGCGAAAAATCCGGTACCGAACTTTGCTTTGCAGAACTTAGGCGCAGAGGCTACACAATTTTAGTTACCGATCCAGCGCCCGATGGTAAATCGATTTTCGATGTCCCGGTAGATAAAAAAATAGCAATTGTAATGGGCAACGAATTGCATGGAACTTCTGCCTATGCGTTGGCTCATGCCGATGCGAAGGTGCATATTCCCATGTATGGATTTACCGAAAGCCTGAACATTTCGGTTAGTGCAGCTTTGTGCTTGCAGGCTGTGCTTCCACGTGTGCGGGAATCAGATGTTCCCTGGCAGCTTACTGAGGAAGAAAAGGATTTCATTCGGTTGCAATGGTATCGCAAAATGATTAGGCGTAGCGAAATCATTGAACGCGAATTTCTAAAAGCTTTGCCAGTGTAAGCAATATTATTTAGTTGTCGGTTTTCGTTACCTTTGGTGTGGCTTTTATCAATCTGTTATGACAATGCGCTGGAGGAAGGCTATTCGAATCAGTTTAACTTTATCAATCATTTCTGTTTTAATAATTTGTATTACCAACCTATGGGTAGTTACCAGTACTCAAAGCAGGGTTCTTTCAGACTACCGGCACTTACCCGATAGCGGTGTTGCGTTGGTATTGGGCACAAGCCATAAATTAACCAGTGGTGAGCCAAACCCTTTCTTCCAGAATAGAATAAATACTGCAGCCTTGCTTTACCAGCAAGGAAAAATAGTTCACTTTATTGTTAGTGGCGATAACCGCACCAAGTACTATAACGAACCGCTCGAAATGCAAAAAGCATTGGTGAAGTTGGGTGTACCGGTTTCAGCTATTACATTAGATTATGCCGGGCTACGAACGTTGGACTCAATTGTGCGATGCAAAGAAATTTTCGGGCAAAGTAACATTACAATTATTACACAGCCTTTTCACAGCTACCGGGCTTTATTTATAAGTGATTTTTACAAAGTAAATGCCGTGGCCCTGGTGGCCAGCGAACCCGATCTTGAAGCAGGCCGCGTATATGCCCGCGAATACCTGGCCCGTGCCAAGGCGGTATTAGATTTATATTTACTGGGCACTGCTCCGCGGCATTTGGGCGAAAAAGAGCCCATACAGATATAAAAAATTATTATCGTTATATGGTGAACACCGGCAGGCACCTCCTTCGTATAAATGGCTAATTTTAAAATTCTAAAAGTTGCGTGTGGGCAGAATAGACCGGTTTAAAGCATTGCTGATTATGCTTGCGGCCTTGTGGGCTAATATTTTTCCGACCTTAGCCCAGGAAACGATCGTGCAGGGAAAAGTTACAGATGCTGCTTCGGGCGATCCCATACCGTTTGCAAATGTGGTTTTTAAAGGAACATCCATCGGGGCAACTACCGATTTTGATGGTAACTTTTTGATTAAAACACAAAACCCTACCGATACTGTTGTGGCTTCGTATATCGGCTACAAATCGCGTAGCAAAGTTGTAAAGCGCGGTGTGCAACAAACCATCAACTTTCAGTTAATGGAAGATGTTACCAACCTGCAAGAGGTGGTGGTAAAAGCCGGAGAAAATCCGGCTTTCGAAATTCTTCGGAAAGTTGTTCGTAACAAAAACAGCAACGATAAGCGTAAACTTACTGCCTACGAATACGACACCTACACCAAAATTGAAATTGATGTGGATAATCTTTCGGAGAAATTTCGGGAGCGAAAGATCGTGAAAAAAATTACGCAGGTATTGGATAGTGTAGAGCGCATTGCAGGCGAAGATGGTAAACCGATTTTACCGCTATTTATTACTGAAAGTATTTCTAAAGTGTATTACCGCGATAACCCCTCGCTTAAGAAAGAACACATTCTTAAAACTAAAATAAGTGGGGTAGGTGTGGAAGATGGCACCACCGTTACGCAAATGATAGGTTCTTCTTTTCAGGAATATAACTTCTATCAAAACTGGTTAAATATTTTAACAAAAGAATTTGTTTCGCCCATTGCCGATGGTTGGCGCATTTATTACGATTATGATTTAACCGATAGCTTGTATGTGGGCAACGACTATTGCTACCGGCTGGATTTTTTTCCACGCAGTCCTCAAGATCTTGCCTTTAGTGGAACGATTTGGATTACCAAAGAAGATTATGCCCTGAAACAGATTGATGCCACCATGGGTAAGCAAGCTAATCTCAACTTCATAGATAAAATCCGCATTCAACAAGAGTTAACTAAAACCGATTTAGGTGCGTGGGTGCCAATTAAAAACCGGGTACTGATAGATGTGGAGCAGGTAGGTAAATACAGTCCAGGTATGCTGGCTAAGTTTTATACAAGCAATAAAAATATAGTTACCAATAAACCCCTTGATGTTGTGTTTTACGAACGTTCTATCGAAATGGCAGAAGATGCTCAATTAGAACCTGAAAAAAGCTGGGACTCGCTACGTCACGAACCACTTTCAGAAACGGAGCGTAACGTATATAAAATGATTGACACGCTGCGCAACATACCTATTGTTAAAACCTATACCGATATAATTAAAGTGCTGGTGAACGGATACTACTCGGTTAATAAGGTAGATGTTGGTCCATACCTTAGCTTTATTACGTGGAACAACATTGAAGGCTGGCGCGTGCAGGGTGGTTTCAAAACCAATTATCAGTTTAGCAAAAAATGGGTTTTCCAGGGGCAACTGGCTTATGGGTTTAATGACGATCGTGTAAAGTACCTGGCATCGGTACAACGAATACTTTCGCGCCAGCGATGGACCACATTAACGTTTCGCGCCAGGCGCGACTTAGGCCGGCTGGGTGTGGATGATGAAAACCTGGCCGATAATCCAATATTCCTTGCTGCTACACGCTGGGGTTATTTCCGAAGAGGATATTATTCCGATGAATACCGGGTCTCCTTACAACGCGAAATTTTTAAAGGCTACACACAACGAATCTCATTCCGCAATTGGAACTTCGAACCTACTTATGATTTCGGCTTCTTTAAACCTCCGGCCGAAGCAGGAGCGCAGGTATTTAATCGGTTCAATACATCAGAGGTTAGCATCGAGTCTCGCTATGCCCGCGATGAAGTTTTTCTGCAAAACGATAACGACCGTATTAGTTTGGGTACAAGCCAATGGCCGGTAATAACACTTAAATACACGCACGGCTTTAACGGAGTAATTGGCAGCGATTTCGATTACGATAAACTTCGGTTTAATCTTACCAAACGAATTAAAACCGGACCGTTGGGCGTTGGTTATGTTACCCTTACCGGGGAATATGTTTTCAATGCCTTGCCCTATCCGTTACTTACGTTGCACTTGGGTAATCAGTCGCCAATCTATTCATCCATTACCTATAATCTGATGAACTTTGGCGAGTTTGTAAGCGATCGGTACGCTTCTGTTCAGTACCGGCAATACCTCGAAGGCTTCTTACTTAATCGAATTCCGTTACTTAATAAACTAAAGTGGCGATTGCTGGCAACCTCTAATGTAATTGTGGGTGGTATGCGTCAGTCCAATCGCGATCTTATTTCGCAATATTCGCCAACCGGAGCCGAAACTTTAACAGCCGGTTATTTCAAAAACGGTAAGCCTTACATTGAGTTGGGTTATGGCGTTGAAAACATCTTTAAATTTCTGCGTGTAGATTTCATTCACCGGGTATCCTACCTCGAAAACGAAAATGCCCGCAAGTTTGGCATTCTATTCAGCGCTCATTTCCAACTTTAATAATTCGCTTTTCCATTGCCTGATTGTAATACCCAATCTTCTAACTTTGCCACATTCTGTAATCTAACTTCTAACCTCTAAATTTGCACCTCTTAAAAACGTACTGCGTACATGAGCTTAGTTAATATTACCCTGCCCGATGGGTCGGCCAGTCAATATCCGGCAGGCGTTAAAGGAATAGAAATCGCGCAAAGCATAAGCGAAGGTTTGGCCCGCAATGCGCTCTCTATTGAAGTAAATGGCGAAATCTGGGATTTGAGCAGGCCAATCACAACCGATGCAGCCATAAAAATATTTACGTGGAACGATAAGGGTGGCAAGTATGCTTTCTGGCATTCATCGGCACACTTGTTTGCCGAAGCATTGGAAGCATTGTATCCCGGTGTAAAATTTGGAATCGGTCCACCCATCGAAAATGGTTTTTATTACGATGTGGATCTGGGCGATCGTCCTTTCGGAGATGAAGAACTTGCGGCCGTTGAAAAGAAAATGACCGAACTCGCGAAAGCAAACAATGCATTTGTGCGCAGCGATGTTTCCAAAAAAGAAGCGATTGAATACTTCACCAAAAAAGGTGACGAATATAAGCTGGAGTTGATTGAAGGGTTAGCCGATGGCTCCATCACATTTTATCAGCAAGGTAATTTTGTTGATTTATGTCGCGGGCCGCACATTCCAAGCACAGGGCCAATTAAAGCAATCAAATTGTTGAGTGTAGCTGGTGCGTATTGGCGTGGCGATGAAAAGAACAAAATGCTCAAGCGCATTTACGGAATTACTTTCCCTAAGCAGAAAGAACTGGAAGAATACCTGCACATGCTGGAGGAAGCGAAGAAGCGCGACCATCGCAAGTTGGGTAAAGAGCTTGAGTTATTTGCCTTCTCAGAAAAAGTTGGGATGGGTTTGCCATTGTGGTTGCCAAAAGGAACCATTCTGCGCGAACGCCTAGAGCAGTTTATGCGCAGGGCTCAGATTCGGGCCGGGTACGATCCGGTTGTAACACCCCACATTGGTAGCAAGCAGTTGTATGTAACATCGGGCCACTACGAAAAGTATGGTAAAGATTCGTTTCAACCTATTCACACTCCTGATGAAAACGAAGAGTTCCTTCTAAAGCCAATGAACTGTCCGCATCATTGCGAGATATATAAAGTAAAACCGCGTTCGTATAAAGATCTTCCTATTCGCCTGGCGGAGTTTGGAACCGTATATCGCTACGAGCAAAGTGGTGAATTGCATGGCTTAACCCGCGTGCGCGGATTTACGCAAGACGATGCGCATATTTTCTGTCGCCCGGATCAGGTAAAAGCCGAATTCATTAAAGTGATTGACTTAGTTCTATTTGTATTTAAGTCGCTAGGCTTCGAAAATTATACTGCGCAGGTTTCGTTACGCGATCCGGAGAACAAAGCCAAATATATTGGTGAAGATGCACTTTGGGAAAGAGCCGAGCGCGAAATTCAGGAGGCTGCTGATGAGCGCGGTTTAAAAACAGTGGCCGTAAAAGGTGAAGCTGCTTTCTACGGACCGAAGCTGGATTTTATGGTGAAAGATGCCTTGGGCAGAAGTTGGCAGTTGGGTACCATTCAGGTAGATTACCAGTTGCCCCAGCGTTTTGAGTTGGAGTACATTGGTTCGGATAATCAAAAGCACCGGCCAGTAATGATTCACCGCGCACCTTTTGGCTCAATGGAGCGGTTTGTAGCAGTGTTGATTGAACATTGTGCGGGTAACTTCCCACTGTGGCTGGCACCCGAGCAATTAGCGGTACTACCTATTTCCGAGCGGTTTAACGATTACGGGCAACAAGTTTTGGATACTCTAAAAAACATGGATATCAGGGGTTTTCTGGACGATCGCAACGAAAAAATCGGGCGTAAAATCCGCGATGCTGAAGTAACCAAAGTGCCTTTTATGCTATTGGTTGGCGAAAAAGAAGCTGCCGAGGGCAAAGTGGCGGTTCGTAAACATGGCCAGGGCGACCAGGGAGTAATGGATTTGAAAGAGTTTGTAGCTCAATTTGCTGCCGATTTTGCATTACCAGCCTGATCTTAGCATTTTGATAAACGGAAAAAAGGGCGATATTTGCAGCCTGTTTTTTAAAAGTAAGAATTTAAACCCAACGAGTGGCAGGATTTCCAGGAAGTGACCGGCCGAGGCCTTTTGTAAGAGGCCCGCGGAGAGTAGTAGAAGAACCGTATCGTGTTAACGAACGCATTCTTGCTCAACGAGTAAGAGTGGTAGGCGAAAACATTAAAGTAGATGTATATCCTACATCTGTTGCTATTAAAATGGCACAGGAGCAAGGTCTTGATCTGGTGGAGATTTCGCCCAACGCAGATCCTCCGGTTTGCAAAATTATCGACTACTCTAAGTTTAAATACGAGCAGAAGAAAAAGCAGAAGGAGATCAAGGCCAACGCCCAAAAAACAATCCTGAAAGAGATTCGATTTGGGCCCAACACCGATGATCACGACTTCAACTTCAAAGTGAAGCATGCCGAAAACTTCCTGAAAGAAGGTGCCAAGGTAAAAGCCTACGTACATTTTGCAGGTCGTTCGATTGTATATAAAGAGCGTGGTGAAATTCTGTTGCTCAAGTTTGCACAGGCGCTGGAGGAATTGGGTAAAGTAGAACAAATGCCCAAATTGGAAGGTAAACGGATGTATATGATGGTGGCCCCAAAAGGAAAGAAGTAAGTTTTAAATAAATAAGTAGATGCCTAAGTTAAAGACCAAGTCAGGCGCAAAAAAGCGATTTAAAGTTACCGGTACCGGTAAGATTAAGCGTAAGCGGGCGTACAAGCGCCACATCCTGACAAAGAAAGAAACTAAACAGAAAAGAAGATTGGGTAATGCTGCCACCGTTAAGAAAGTTGACGAAGGCAATGTGAAGCCAATGCTTCCGTACCTGGTTTAATCCGTACAGTCGGATATGTGTTTAATCCTCTGAAAAACAGGAGGAATGTTTAACCCGGCTACTGGCACAAAAGATCACGCTTAACTCGAGACGCCAATGCCAAAAAATTAAAATTTATGCCACGTTCAGTAAACAGTGTCGCATCAAGAGCCAAACGCAAGCGCGTGTTGGAATTGGCCAAAGGGTACTTTGGTCGCAAGAAAAATGTATGGACAGTAGCGAAGAATGCAGTTGAAAAAGGTTTGGTATATGCCTACCGCGATCGCAAAGCCAAGAAGCGCGATTTCCGTACCTTGTGGATTGCCCGTATCAATGCCGGTGCCCGCATGCATGGAATGTCTTACTCCGTTCTAATGGGTAAGCTTAAAACAGCTGGTATCGATCTTAACCGTAAGGTTTTGGCCGATTTGGCTTTGAACCATCCTTCAGCATTTGAAGCAGTAATTAAGAAGTTGAAGTAATTTGATTTTTCCAGATTCTAAAGCCACGCAAACCGCGTGGCTTTTTTATTTTTGAGCCATGTCCCGATCCAAGAAAGTATTTGCCGGACTTGCCGTGGTGTTTGTAATCTTGCTCTTGTATGCGAGTTATGACATTAGCACCCGAACAACTTTTCCGGGCTCCAAACCACAGCTAAAGGAACGGATTGAAGACCAGTTTTTGAAAACGGATTCTATCAAAATAGATACTGCCAATGCCGTTCAACGGTAAATCCGGCAATTAATCAGGTTTAAGTACTTTCAATCGGTTAGGGATTTTGCAGGTTTAAGCCTCGCTGTACTTTAGCATCAGATTAAAGCCAACTATAGACAAGATTATCCCCCGGGGTCTAGGACTTTGGGGGATTTTCTTTTTTAGTCCTGTTTTAAACCTTCAAGGTCTTTAAACACCTGCTGATATAAGGTTGATCGGATTATTGAGTTGCTCATCCTGCATATTACCATTAAGCACCCCGGTAAGTTAGTTTATTGGCTGTTCCTCAAAATGATTCGGCCTTGAATTGCCTCTTCACTTTTTTAGCTTTGCGGTTTAAAAATTAACCCGCTCAAGTTGCTGCTGGCGTCCATACTTGTTTACCTGCTACTTACCGTCCTCATCGGGTATTGGGCTTCGCGCAAGGTTCGCACTTCGGGCGATTTTATGTTGGCGGGCAGAAGCCTACCGTTGTTTCTTAGTTCATCTGCATTGTTTGCAACCTGGTTTGGTTCTGAAACCGTTTTTGGAGCTTCGTCTGAATTTCTGAAAGGTGGCTTATATGCTGTAATTGAAGATCCGTTTGGCGCAGCGCTCTGCCTGGTGTTGTTCGGATTATTCTTTGCGCGAAAGCTTTACAATATGAACCTGCTAACGCTTGGCGATTTTTTCAAAGTACGCTACGGTAAACGTATTGAACTTGTAGCCGGAGTATTCATTGTGCCTTCGTACGTGGGCTACATTGCAGCACAACTTGTGGCCATGGGTTTAATTCTAAATGTAGTTACCGGCATGGCCGTATGGCAAGGTGTGGTTGCCTCTGCAATTGTTGTTACGTTTTATACGTACATCGGTGGCATGTGGGCAATTTCCATTACCGACTTTGTTCAAAGTGTCATTATCATTGGTGGGTTACTAGTGCTGGCGATTATTCTTTCCAACAAAGCAGGAGGGGTAGCAACGGTTTTAAATAATGTGCAACCGAATACTTTTCGATTCTTACCACACGCTTCCGGTACTGAAATCATTACATGGATTGCGGCCTGGTCGGTACTCGGCCTCGGTTCTATTCCTTCGCAAGATGTTTTTCAACGCGTGATGTCATCCAATTCGGTTAATACTGCCGTGCGTTCATGTTTCATTGCTGCAGGCTTGTATTTGACAATAGCCATGTTGCCACTGTTCATCAGTTTATGTGTTCGGCACTTGTATCCGGAGTTTACACAAGGCGATACGCAATTAGCACTACCGAGTATGGTGTTGGCGCACGCTTCTATGCCGGTTCAGATTTTATTCTTTGGTTCATTACTTTCAGCTATTATGAGTACGACCAGTTCGGCCATTCTTGCTCCGGCTGCAATATTTTCAGAGAATTTTGTAAAGCCATTGGCAAGACACCGCCTTACTGATAAACACTTTCTGGCAATCACCCGTCTTGCCGTTTTAGGATTTGCTACGGTAGCTACGGTTATGGGATGTTTACGATCAAATATTTACGAGCTGGTGGGCGAATCGTCTATACTTAGTCTGGTATCTTTGTTTGCGCCCATGGTGCTGGGCTTGTATTGGAAGCACGCCTCGGCTATGGGTGCATTACTGGCAATGGTTACCGGAATAATTACCTGGTTAATTGCCAAACAGTTTGAGTTACCTTGGCCGGAATTGGTACCGGCATTGGTGGTAAGCATGCTAAGTATGATTGCCGGAAGTTTGATTTGGAAAGACAATAAAAATTTAGAAACAGATGATAAAAGTTGAAATAAACAGGGTAGATGCTGATTTCCGGATGGAGGCGGTAAACGACAAAGGCAATGGAATAATTATGGATGCTGGCGAGGCCGATGGCGGACATGATTCAGGCTTTCGTCCGATGCAGTTGTTATTAGCTGCGTTAGGCGGATGCAGTGCCATTGACCTGATCGCCATTCTGCGCAAGCAACGCGAACCGTTAAACGATCTCAAAATTACTGTTACCGGTGAACGCGAGACAGGTGTAGTGCCTGCACTCTACACGGCAGCACACATTCACTTTAAATTATTTGGAGCCATCAATCGCGAGAAAGCAGAAAGAGCCGTGGCGTTATCAGTAGAAAAATATTGTTCAGTAGCTAAAACGTTGGAGAAATCTGCAACCGTTACGCATAGTTTTGAAATAATTGCCTGATGAAAAAAAAGAACTTCGAAACCAGTGCCATTCGTACGCAGTCGCGTACATCCAATCGCGAACATTCCGTTCCACTATACCTTACTTCCAGTTTCGTATTTGAAGATGCCGAGCAAGCACGGGCCTTGTTTGCCGATGAAATTTCCGGTAACATCTATACCCGTTTCTCTAATCCCAACAATAACGAGCTGATTGAAAAACTTTGTCTGCTGGAAGGCACTGAAGATGGCATTGCTACCGCATCGGGTATGGCGGCTATGTATAGCAGTATGGCTGCATTGTTGAAAGCGGGTGATCATGTATTGGCTTCGCGTTCGGTGTTTGGTTCTACACACCAGATTTTAAATACGTTGTTTCCACGATTCAATATCAGTTCTACCTATGCCGATATTGCTGATCCGGCTTCGTGGGAAAGTAAGATACAACCGAACACAAAAATGATTTTTGTAGAGACACCCTCCAATCCGGCACTTGACATCATTGATCTGGAGTGGTTGGGTAAGTTGGCCAACAAGCACAATCTTATTCTGAATGTGGATAATTGTTTTGCTACTCCGTATTTACAAAACCCCGCACAATGGGGTGCGCATTTAGTAACACATTCGGCAACCAAGTTTATTGATGGCCAGGGAAGGGTAATAGCCGGAGCGGTGCTTGGTAAAAAAGAATTGATTAAAGAAGTACGTTTCTTCGCGCGACATACCGGGCCCGCGCTTTCACCTTTTAATGCATGGGTACTTTCCAAAAGTTTAGAAACACTTGCGGTAAGAATGGATCGCCATTGTGCACAAGCACATGAGTTGGCAAAATTTCTGGAGCAACATCCGGATGTAGAACGTGTAAAGTATCCTTTCCTCGAATCGCATCCACAACACGCACTTGCGAAAAAGCAAATGCGATTGGGTGGCGGTGTGGTTACGTTCGAAATTAAAGGTGGGTTGGAATGTGGCCGTAAGTTTCTGAACTCACTTAAAATGCTTTCGCACTCGGCTAATCTGGGCGATACCCGAAGTATAGCTACACACCCGGCATCCACTACCCATTCCAAACTTTCGGAAGCCGAGCGTTTGGCTGTAGGTATTACGCCTGGACTTGTTCGTATTTCGGTAGGCCTCGAAACCTATGCCGATATACAGGCCGATGTTGCGCAGGCGATTGAAGCAAGTAGATTGAATTAGTGCGGCAGACCCAATCACCAATCATTATCACAAGTCTCTAATCTTAAATCTTTTGATTTGCGACTGGTGATTAGTGAGTTTTGATTTACGATCTTAATTGTAACCATTTTAGTAGTGGCATCAATAAGTCGGCATACTTGTATCAATTTCCTTTGCCCAGGCTAGTATTCCACCTTTCAGGTTGTAAAGATTTGTAAAGCCATGATTTTTTTCGAGCCATTGCACCATGTTACCGCTACGGGCACCACTGCGGCAATGTATAACCACTTGCTTGTCTTTTGCAATCTTATCTACCGAGTCCGGAATGTCGCCTTGCGGAATTAATTCACCATTCAAATTGCAGATGTCAAACTCGTGCGGCTCGCGCACATCTATCAATTGAAAATCTGCCTTGCTATCTAACAATGCTTTTAACTCCTGTACGGTTACTTCTTTCATGGCTTTAGTTTTAATTCCACAAAATTCATCATAATCTATTAAACTTTTAATGTATTGTCGCGAATTTCGCTTCGGTACTTTCAAACGATTGAACTCCAATGTGCCTGAGTCTATCAAAAGCACTTCCCCGGCAAGGGGTTTGGCAAAGCCGGTGATAATTTTTAATACTTCATTTGCCTGCAGGCAACCAATAATTCCGGTCAATACACCCAGCACGCCACCAGCTTCGCAGTTGGGTACTGAACCAGCGGCTGGTGGAGCAGGGTAGAAGTCGCGGTAGTTGGCACCTTGTTCATAATTAAACACAGCTACTTGCCCTTCGTAGCGAAACACTGATCCAAACACATAAGGAACATTTAATAGCACACACGCATCGTTTAATAAATAGCGGGTAGGGAAGTTATCGGTACAATCCACAACGACATCGCTTGACTTTAACAAGGGAAGAGCATTGATTGCCGTTATCGGTTGCTGAACTGGTTCAAAGCTAAGCAATGGGTTAAGTGCCCTTAATCTCTCAGCTGCTACTACGGCCTTTGGTTTATTCAAATCAGTAGTTTGAAACAACACTTGCCGTTGCAGGTTCGACATGCTGATGGTATCGAAATCAATAATTTGTAAATGACCTACACCGGCAGCAGCCAGGTATTGTAACACCGGGCAGCCCAAACCACCCGCACCTACAACGGTTACGCGGGCAGCTTTTAACTTTTGCTGCGCTGTGGGGCCAAATTGTGGCAATACAAAATGACGACTATAACGATTGCTTTCTGCTGCTGAAAATTGTTCGTGTGATGCCATTCGCTAAATTTACAACCATAAAACAAAAACAAAACCGATGCGAATCAACTATTCTACAGGTGCTAAATGGGAAGATATTGTAGGTTATTGCCGGGCTGTTCAGATTGGAAATACAGTAGAGATTTCCGGAACGGTAGCGTCTGATGGCAACCAGGTTATTGCCAAAGACGACTTTTACGGTCAGACAAAGTATATTATCGAAAAGATTGAAGGCGTATTGAAGCAGGCGGGCTTCGATTTAAAAGATGTTGTTCGCACCCGCATTTTTGTTACCGACATTACAAACTGGGAAGCAGTAGGTAAGGCGCATGGCGAATTTTTCAAAGACATAAAGCCCGTTACTTCTATGGTTGAAGTAAGTGCATTAATTGCTCCCGAGTACCTGGTGGAGATTGAGGCAACGGCTGTTAAGATTTCTTAACCCAGATTGTAAAAAAATATTGGCTGAAGAAGCTAAGGGGTACATTTTTAAATTGGCGCACTAAAACATTCGACCCCTACGGGGTCGTTTTTCATTATTAGGATACACTACCAATATTGGACTCCTAACGGAGTCCAAGTTATTCCTAAAAATCCCGGTAGGGATTTGATGTAAGTAGCAAGAACCCAAAGTTCAAAGACGATCCCGTAGGGATCGAATGTTCTTGCTGCATAGTTAAAGGTTAAAACCGGTTTAAAGCCAGCTTCGATACAGTTTCGCCAATGGCCAATGATGATGTGGCTGCTGGCGATGGTGCATTGCATACGTTAATAACTCCAGTATCTTCCAGTATTAAAAAATCATCAACCAATCCTCCATTGCGATCGCATGCTTGGGCGCGCACACCGGCACCACCTTCTACCAAATCACTTTCCTGAATTTCGGGTATCAGTTTTTGTAATGCTTTGGTGAATGCCGCTTTTGAAAACGACCGATACATTTCGCCCATACCGGTGCGCCAGTATTTAGCTGCTACCTTTTGAAAGCCGGGCCAGGCTAAACTTTCAGCAAGTTCACTTACATTGATATTGGATTTTTTATAGCCCTCGCGACTGAAGGCCAACACGGCATTCGGCCCGGCTTCAACTCCGCCTTTCGCCATGCGTGTAAAGTGAACACCCAGAAACGGAAAGTTAGGATCGGGAACTGGGTAAATCAGATTCTTAACTAAGTATTCTTTTTCTTTTTTTAGTTTAAAATATTCTCCCCGAAAAGGAATGATTTTTACATTGAGATCAGGCACTGTCATACGAGCAACCTTATCGGAATACAAACCAGCACAGTTAATAACCAGTTTACTGGTGTAGCTGGTGGTTTGTGTAATTACCACACTGTGGGTATTGGTATGCTGTATGTCCAGCACTTTTTCATTTACATGGATAGTGCCTCCGTTTTTCTGAAACACTTGGCCATACTTATTGGCCACCAATGTGTAATCTACAATGCCGGTTTGGGGAACAAAGATTCCGGCAATTCCAGCAACGTGGGGCTCGTATTCTTTTAATTCTTCGGCTTGAAGTTTTTTAAGATTAGTAAGTCCGTTTTGCTGCCCACGATTGTACAGGTTTTCGAGCAGTGGCAATTCCTGTTGTTGGGTAGCCACTACAATTTTTCCGCAAAGCTCGAATGGGATTTCGTTTGATCTGCAAAAATCCAATAGCATATTATAGCCCTTGATGCAGTTGGTTGCCTTTAGGCTGCCAGGTTTATAATACAACCCACTATGAATTACCCCGCTGTTGTTTCCGGTTTGATGCCGCGCAAGCGATGACTCTTTCTCTAATACAACAATTTTAAGTTTAGGGTTGGCCGACTGAATTTGTAAAGCCGTTGCAAGCCCAACAATGCCGCCACCGATTACGATAATGTCCACAGGAATTTTTTTTGCGAAACTACAGCAATTGATTTAGATTTTTAATTCCTCAGTAAAACACAAAGACCCCTTCCGTCTGAAGGGGTCTTTGCTACCTAAACCTAAACCTATGAGAAGATTTTATCTGCTCTTGGTTTTAAAACGGTAGGTCTGGTATAATGTTACATTTGTTAAAAAGAATTAACACTTTTTAAACGCTATTTTTTAAGCTTGGCAGCAAATTGTTTATTGAATTTTTCAACTTTTGGCCTGATAACATACTGGCAATAACCCTGGTTGGGATTCAGCGCGTAGTAATTCTGGTGGTAGTCTTCCGCCACATAAAACTCTTTAAATGCAGTGATTTCTGTTACAATCGGATTTTTATAAACCCCCGATTTATCTAACTGTATTTTGTAGGCTTCGGCTGTTTTTTTCTGATCTTCAGTGTGGTAAAATACCACAGAACGGTATTGAGTACCTTCATCAGCACCTTGTTTGTTTAGCGTGGTGGGGTCGTGTGTGTTCCAGAAAATTTCCAGTACTTCAGCATAGGTAATTACAGATGGGTCGAATTTAATCTGAACCACTTCGGCATGACCGGTTAAGCCGGTAGTTACTTCACGATACGTTGGATTTTTTACTTTACCCCCCGAGTAACCGGATACAACGGATTCAATTCCTTTTACACGCAAAAAAAATGCTTCGGTACACCAGAAGCACCCTGAGCCAAGGGTGGCTGTTTCCAATTCTTTCATCTTATTCTGAGAATTTGTTTGAGCCTGTATGCTTGTTATGCCAAGTATACTGCTCAAGATTAATGCAATACTTTTCATATTGTTTATAACCGTGTTTACCTTAAAATAGTTTTAACTATCTATTTCAAAGTCGCGCAGCCGACCAAACTAATAGCCACCGTAAAAACCGGAGAGTGCATTGGCTAACCTGCTATCCAGATCGCGCTTTGTTTGTATTATGAGGAAATCCCGGTTCATAAATGGTTCTTTAGTACCACATAATTTGCGGGTTGCCTCAGGTATGGCGCGTGTATCGCCTGTGCAGGTTGCCCATTTATCGCTCCAGCGTTGATCGGCCACGATATCAGCATTACGCAGATCGGCACCACTATTTGCATCGCGAATGTAAAGTACAATAGACCCCCTGGCAGTAATTACCTTTTCGTAAGTAGTCATTTTTGCTGTCACCTTTTCATATACAGGTACTTTTTGGCCATTAACTGTTTTCTCGCTTACTTTTACGCTATCCGTAAAGTTATCGGTACGATTGCTGGTTGAGGGCCTGCTTTCATTATATCCGTTTACAGAAACCTTAACAAAGTGATCAATCCGGTGAAGCTTTGCATCCTCAGCTTCGCGTGGGGTATAAAACTTAACAAACTGACTTGGATTGACTCCGAATACAACGGGTTCAAAATTCCAATTGTGATAATTGCTGAATGTAGGTTCTACCACCACCTTAATAGTGGCATTAAATTTTGCCTGCTCCATCATTTCAATTGATTCGCGATACCCTGGCGACAATGCGTTGGCATCTACAAACAAAAAGTAAGCCCGCTTGGCATCTTCGCGTGTGTTTTTTAACATGGATTGAATGCCGGCTTCATACGATTCTTCTGCGGCTTTCCCTTTTAGTTCTGTTAACTCTTTGTATTTGTTAACAGGGTTGGGGATAATTTTTAACGCCCCCGGTGAGGTGCGGATTTGCTCATACAACGAGTTAATCTGCTCATAGCTTTGCACTGCATTTTTCCATTTGAAGTTTGCGTTAGAAGTTATCTGATTTTGTGCATTTTGCTCAAGGTAATTAATGGCTAACTGATAACTTGTTTTAAGTACTTCTTTCGATTTTTTATGATCAGGATTTTGCCGCAACCGGTTAACGGCCAGCGAAACAGCCTGATAATAATCGCCTTGCTTTAGTGCATTTTTACCTGAGGTGCAGTATTGAAATATGGCTGCTATACCAAGCAAAAGAATAATAACCGATGTCCGTTTCATGGGGTAAGCCAACTTATTTTTTGAAGGGTTGAAGTTAGCTAATAAAGCCTAAGGCAACAATAGTGCCGAAGGCGTTACTTGCCAAACAAGTCGAGCAGAACATTATCTATAAGCCTGCGCCAGTTACCCCAAGAGTGTCCCTCATTTACTTCGTGATATTGAAATGTACAACTACTCGCTTTCAGTATCTCGCTCATCTTGCGACTGTCAGAGCTGGTATCGTTTATCAACCCGGTAGTCATCGATATTTTTAATTGTACATCAGCATTGCCTTCGCACAGTTTGTAAATCTGTGGCCGGGTATAAAATGCGGGCGATTGAATTCCGGCAAGGCCAAACACATCGGGGCGGGTAAAAGCAAAGTACGTGGCGGTAAGTCCACCCATAGAAGTACCAATTATAGCTCGGTTTTTTGCATCGGTTTTAGCAGGGTATTGTGCTTGTATGGCCGGAATAAGTTCATGAGCAAAGAAATCCAGGTATTTATTGTTCATGGCAAGCTCATTCATGCGCCTGTTGTTGGCCCTGTTAACGGGCTCGCGATTATCTACAAACACAGTAACGATGGGTTGTATTTTCTTTTGATGAATCAGGTTGTCGAGTGTGGCGGGCATATTGCCCAATTGCTGATGCATGTATTCGTAGCCATCGGTAACATACGCTACAGGCATGGCTCCATATTGTTTGTAGTTATGCGGCAGATAAACCGAATACGTTACCTGGTACCCTAACGATTTGCTGTTGATCAATACATCGCGAATGAGTTCGCCTTTGGGTACTTCTGTTTGCGTAACGGTAAGAAAATCTTCCTGCCAGTGGGGCATGCGCAATTCTGAATTAGGGCTACCACCGCCAACCCCCGACCATTGTTGAAATTTATTGGCCGGATCAATCAGCCAGTTAACACCATCAATCAGAATTTTATAATCGAGGCGGGCATCTACCGGAAATTTGCATTTCAGATACCAGATGTCGGTGTTGGCAATTTTTTTTCCTTTGTTGGAAAAATCTTTTACGTAACCCCAACCATTAAAATCGCCCATCCATTCTACTGTTATTGCGTTACCGCGATAGAGAAAGAGAACGGAATCGTTAAAAACAAGTGGAATTGAATTATTGCTTTGTAGGTTACTCCACCAACTATCTATGTGTTCAATCTGAATTTCCTTTTTATTGATCACATAGTTCGCATCAGCCCAATTGTTTTGTGAGAAAGTTATGTGTGGAATTACAATGAATAGTATGGTACAGGTTAGCTTCATCTCTGCGAGTTTACAGGATCGTCCTGATCGTTTACAAAACGAACACAAAATGCTGCCAGTATCAGGAATACACCTGCCATAACAATTGCATAGATCGCCTGCGAGTTATAAAAGTATTTTACAATCGGGCCACCCACAATACCATTAATAATCTGCGGAAGCGTAATGAAGAAATTGAACACGCCCATATATATACCCATTTTGTGTGGGGGAATGGCTCCAGCCAAAATTGCATAGGGCATTGCCAGAATGCTGGCCCAGGCCATGCCTACACCAATCATCGAATAAAGCAGCAGAACTGGATCGTGTATAAAGTAAATCGAAATCAAACCAATTCCACCGACTGTTAATGAGATAGCATGAGTTGTTTTACGACCAAGTTTGGCTGCAATTACCGGTAACAGTAGTGCATATATGGCAGACACTCCATTGTAAACACCAAAAATAATTCCGACCCAATTAGCGGCATCATTAAACATAGCGGATGAGCGATCTTCCTGAGGCAATCCATAAACATGCGTGGCAACTGCCGATGTTGTAAACACCCACATCGAAAATAAAGCAAACCAGGAAAAGAATTGTACCAATCCAAGTTGCTTCATGGTGGCTGGCATACCGGCAAAGTCCGATATAATTTGACTAATTCCTTTCTTGCCGGATTTTTGTTCGCCTTTCAGATATTCCTGGTCGGGTGGAAATTCTTTGGTAGTTACCACCGTCCATAAAATTGCAATCAAAAATACAACGGCCCCTATATAGAAAGATAAAGTAACGCTATAGGGCACACTACCGTCTGTTGTTGACTTTTCGATGCTAAAAAATTCTGCGAATACATAAGGTAGCCACGAACCTACTACTGCGCCAAGGCCAATCAAACACGTTTGAATTGAAAAGCCAAGTGTGCGCTGATCGGTTGGTAATAGGTCTGCTACCAAAGCACGAAAGGGTTCCATTGCAACATTGAATGAAGCGTCCATAATCATAAGGATGCCCGCGCCTATGTAAAGAGGTGGTAACAAACTTGCGAGAACAGCTGAATTGGGCATCATCATTAAGGCAGAGGCTGCCAATATAGATCCCGCAAGAAAATAGGGTCTTCTTCTTCCTAACGAAGTCCAGGTTCTGTCACTATAATAGCCAATAATCGGCTGAATAATCATCCCGGTTAAAGGAGCAGCCAACCAGAACCAGGATAAGTGTTCTACATCTGCACCGAAGGTAGTGAGAATCCGTGAGGCATTTCCGTTTTGTAATGCAAACCCAAACTGTATTCCTAAAAATCCGAAACTCATGTTCCAGATTTGCCAGAATGATAAACGCGGTTTTTGTTGTGTCATGTGAGTAGTTTTTTACCAACGTATTTCTAACTGGTCATCGGTATAATCAATTTCAACAAAACGAATCGTTTCTTCGCCCATCGAGTCGGGTTCGTTTATTGGATCGTACTTTTCTAACGGGGCAAAGAATGAATGCTGACTTTGCGTAAGTGCAATCCTATTTCCATTAATAGAAATTGTATCAGCATGTGAACCATGTAAAACAAGCTTCAGTTTTTGATACGATGTTTTATATGCGCCTGCTGCTTTCGCGAAGATGACTTTGTTTTGTGATCCAAAACTTTGAATCAAGCGTGTTGAGAATTCACCTTGCTGATATTGAAACGTTGAACCATCATCGCTATACAGCAAAAATTCACTTGACTCGCTTCCGCAATAAATATGAAGCGCTAATTCTGTAGCAATAATGCCTGCATGAGCCTGGGCGGGGCGCATAGGTAATACACTTCCTGCTTTTACAAACACCGGAAGTTTATGAATAGGCGACTCAATTATTGCTTCTTGATTTCCGTTCCATTGTTTACCGGTATATAAGTCGTACCAGGTGCCTTCGGGGAAGTAAATCTTTAAAAGCTCCTTATTGCTCTCAACAGGGGCAACCAGAATAGATGGACCAAACAAGTATTGGTTATGATATAATCCGTTGTAGATAAGAGGATCGTGCGTGTAATTAATAGCAAGCGATCTTTGCACCGGCATACCCGTTTGTGAGGCATCATAAAATAATGAATAGATATAAGGCATTAACTGATACCGGAACTTGATATAGTTGCGACAAATGTTTTCAACTTCTTCACCATAACTCCACGGCTCGCTATCGCGTGTGTTAATCATGGTGTGCGCACGGAAGAAAGGGGAGAGGGCTGCAATGGAAATCCACCGTGCAAAAAGTTTGGTGTTGGCATCGCCCACAAAACCACCGGCATC
Organism: Cyclobacteriaceae bacterium; assembly: GCA_019638395.1. Lineage (GTDB taxonomy): Bacteria > Bacteroidota > Bacteroidia > Cytophagales > Cyclobacteriaceae > ELB16-189. The sequence continues at coordinate 414,562 of JAHBTX010000001.1, read as the reverse complement.
GTAACCTGCAAAAGCAATTCCGGTTAAGCCCATGCTATTAACCAACCGTACACCCAGTAACATATGCTCATCATAGCTTACGTTATCGCCTGTCCATACGGCTGCGTAGCGTTGCACACCTGAAAAACCAGAGCGGGTAAGGTTAAACGGTCGTTTACCTTTTAATAATTTTTTGGTGCCTTCGTACGTGCTGCGTGCCATTTGAAAGCCATAGATATTCCTGCCTCTTCGGGTTGTAGCTTTTGCACCTTCAAAATCAAATTCCAGGTTTTCGGGTAACGAATGGCCCCAGGTAGCAATCTCATTCATATCGTTCCAAAAACCTTCCACGCCAAGTGCTACGTAATCTTTGAATTGCTCTGCCCACCAGGTGCGGGTTGCAGGTTTGGTAAAGTCAGGGAAGTGACACCAACCGGGCCACACCTGGCCCTGATAGTTTTCGCCATCAGGATATTTGATGAATACATCTTCCTTTACACCGTTATCATACGTGTTGTAACCGGGCTCAACTTTAATACCCGGATCGCACATAACTACTACATTAAAACCCTGTTGTTTCAGGTAATCAATTAAAGCTTTTGGATTGGAGAAGTTTTTGGAATCCCAGGTAAAAATTTTGTACTTATCCATGTAGTGGATGTCAAATACAATGGCATCGGCCGGAATATCTTTATCGCGAAAAGTTTTGGCAACAGTCATTACTTCCTTATCGGGATAATAACTGTAACGACATTGTTGATAACCAATGCTCCATAGCGGAGGGAGTTCCATTCTTCCCGTAAGGAAGGTATAGTGTTGAATGATTTCGGATACAGTTGCTGCATGGATCAGATAGTAGGTCATTTCTCCGGCATCGGCCGAGAATGAAGCAAAGCGATTGTTGGAAGCGCCAAAGTTGAAGAAACTTTTATAGCTGTTATCAAAGAATACTCCATACACAAGGTTATTGTGTACACCTATATAAAATGGTGTGGAGCAATACAATGGATCGGAGCCGGAATGATAACCGTACGCATCGGAGTTCCAGTTTTGGTATGCATTACCTTTACGATCGAGGCCACCCGTTTTTTCTCCAAGGCCTATGAAACGTTCACCGGGTTGTAATTTTTTATAGGTTGTTACTTGTTCACCATTCCAGGCGGTACCAAAGGGATCGTCTTCGTTAATAGTTCGGCCATCGCGTGTTTGTAATGAAAAGCGGACTGGATTTTTGGATATGACTAAGCGGGCTAATGCGGTTGTTATGATGATGGCGGTATCAACTTCATCAATTGTGAAGTTTGTAGGTTGAGGTGTGCCAACCATAGCGTATGAAAAGTCTTCAAATGCGACTTTTGAAATACTGATTCTAAAAATGGAATTGTTGTAAACCGAAATCTGAAAATTGCCACTTGATGTAGTGCCGATTATACCGGTGTTGGTTCGGTTAAAAGAAACTAATGTTCCAATACTTTGGCTCGTGCTTGCGTGAAGGGTAGGAGTCATCTAAAAAAGAGTAAACGTTAGAAGCCTGAAATTAAAAATATTGGCTTTTAACGCTTACTCTTAAAACAGATTATTTTTTCTTGCCTTGTTTCTTTAGCGAAGAATTGCGAATAACCAGTTTGGTTTTAAGGATTTTTGTTTCAGGTTCGGGTTCAAAATCCTCTTTGTCTTTCATTTCGATCTGGCGGATAAGCAAACGCGCTGCTTCCTGGCCCATTTCAAAACCGGGTTGATCGATTGATGTAAGGGAAGGTTCCATCAGTTCGCCAAAGAACCAGTTACTAAATCCTACCAACGCAATGTCTTGTGGTATTTTCAAACCTTTCTCTTTAATCGCCATCATGGCACCCATGGCCATTGGGTCGTTGCCTGCAAATACGGCATCGGGTAAATGATTGAGGTTGAGAAGTTTGCTCATACCCCGTTTGCCTTCTTCAAAGGTTCCGGAAGGTACTGTTATCACCAGGCTTTCGTCATACTTCAGGCCATTTTCTTCCAAGGCTTCTTTATATCCGCGCAAGCGGTCGATGCTGATCATCAAGTTGGGCGATCCGTTGAGGTGGGCGATGCGTTTACATCCTTGTTCAATCAGGTGCATTACGCCTTCTTTCGCACCGGCATAGTCGTCTACAATTACTTTGCTACTGGAGGGGCTGTTATACATGCGGTCGTAAAAAACAATAGGCACGCCTTTGGAAATAATGCTTTCAATGTGATCGAAGTTGGTGGTTTCGCGCGAAATAGAGATGAGCATACCATCCACCCGACTGTTGAAAAGAGCTTTCATATCAGTAAGTTCACGCTGGTACGATTCATTGGATTGGGCCAGGATTACGTTGTAGCCGGCCGTGTAGGCCACATCTTCAATTCCGCTAATAACTGTGGAAAAGAAAAAGTGTACAATTTCCGGAATGATTACGCCTATTGTATTGGTTTTTTTCTGGCGAAGGTTAAGTGCTACAATGTTGGGTTGGTAATTGAGTTTATCGGCCAGTTCGTTAACCGCTTTTTTGGTTTGCACGCTGATGTCTGGATGGTCTTTAAGTGCCCTTGAAACGGTTGATGGTGAGATACCCAATTCGCGGGCAATGTCTTTAATGGTTACCTGGTTAAATTTCATAGGACATCTTCGTTTTTAGAAAAATTTCAAACAATTTAGATTAATGCAAACGTTTGTGCACTCGTTTCCGACAAATTCTTTCTTGTTTTTGAACGTTGTTGCTTGATTACTGTTAAAAACACGGTAATATTGAATGAAAATCGAGTTTTTTAATTGCATGCAATTAACAAATTAGATTTTTAAAAAGAACTCTTAAACAACAATTAAAAACCCTAAAACAATTAATCATGATTAAATTGTATCTGTTAGTTCGCAGGTGCCTTACGGTTGCGTTGATTTTCGGAGCTTTAACAAGTTTCGCTCAACAAGCCGTAACAGGTAAGGTAACCGCTGCCGATGATGGCTCGGGAATTCCAGGCGTGAATGTGCTTGAAAAGGGTACATCCAATGGAACCGTTACTGATTCAGACGGAAATTTTAGAATCAACGTAGGAGCAAACGCTACCTTGGTATTTTCATTTGTGGGGTATGCAGCTCAGGAAGTATCAGTGGGTGGTCAAAGTGTTCTTAATGTAACACTTCAGTCTGATGTTACATCGTTAAGTGAGGTTGTGGTTGTAGGTTACGGAAGTCAAGACAAAAAGGAAATAACTGGTTCTGTGGTTGCGCTTTCGGCAGATCAATTCAACCGCGGAAACGTGAACGATCCAAGGCAACTTCTGCAAGGTAAAGTACCTGGTCTCAGTATCTATAACAGAGGTGGAAACCCCAATTCATCAGCAACTTTCAGGCTTCGAGGTATTTCTACAATAGGGTCAAACTCGCAACCTTTAATTGTTATAGATGGAGTTCTTGGAGCTTCATTGGACAACGTAGATCCTAATGACATTGAGTCAATCAATGTTTTAAAGGACGGATCGGCTGCTGCTATTTATGGAAGTAGGGGGTCAGCAGGTGTTATCCTTGTAACCACCAAACGAGGTTCAAAAGGAAAAGCGACTGTTGATTATAACGGTTATGTTGCCGCTGATCAGGTATCAAGGAGACAACCTGTTATGACAGCAAGTGAATATGTTGCAGCAGGAGGTAATGATTTAGGGTCACAAACAGATTGGCAGGATGAAGTTACGCAGACAGGCATTTCAAATGTTCACAATCTTGCAATAGCTTCTGGTACACAAAATACATCATTCCGAGCCTCAATCAATTACAGGAATGTAAATGGAATTCTCAGAAAGTCCGGATTTGATCAGGTGAATGTTCGTACTAATATATCACATAGTGCATTCGATAATAAATTGAAATTTGATTTCGGCTTTTCCTCTACTGATAGAAGGAGCGATTTTTCGTTTAACGAAGCACTTCGTTATGCGGTTTTGTTCAATCCAACTGCCCCGATTCGTTTTCCTAATGGAGATTTTTATCAAGCCATATTGTTTGATAACTTTAATCCAGTTGCAATTCTAGAACAGAATATAGCAGACGGAAAACGCAAAACAATTAATTACAGTGCGAGAGTTGATTACAGCGTTCTGGAGAATCTAACTTTAACGGCAAACTTTGCTAGACAATTCGAAAATAATTTCAACGGTACTTACTTTTCAAGGAATTCGTTCTTTGTAGGTTTGAATAGAAAAGGCTTGGCGCGCAGATTCACATCTGAATCTGATTTTACATTATTTGAGGGTTGGGGTACTTATCAGAAAGAGTTTGGAAAAATTAATTTAGATGTAACAGCTGGTTACTCCTTTCAACAAGATAATTACGAAGAAATATTTATAGAGGCTGGAGGCTTTCAAAATGATCAACTTGGATACAACCAACTTGAGCAGGCATCGGACTTTACCTTAGGTGGTACTCGGCCGAATGTCAGTAGCATTCAAAGTCCTGACAATAGAATTATTGCCTTTTTTGGTCGAGCTAATTTAACCTTTGACAAAGGCATATACTTTAATGCTTCTGTAAGACGGGAAGGTTCAACTAAATTGGGAGAAAATAACCAATGGGGTGTTTTTCCTGCATTTGGTTTAGGGGTTGATATATCCAAGTATGTTGATATTCCCAAAGTAGATTTATTAAAATTCCGTGCAGGTTTTGGTGTTACAGGATCGCTTCCAACAGCGTCAGGTCTTGCCCAGGATTTATACACATTTAATCGAAACAACTATACCACCAATTTTGCAAGAAATGCAAACCCAGATTTGAAGTGGGAACAAAAAGAAGAAACTAATATAGGAATCGACTTTGGTATTGGAGGTAAGCTTACAGGTTCAGTCGATTTCTTTGTTCGGAACATCAAAGATTTTATTCTAGAACGAGACGTGGACGTAGCGGTATTCGTTTCGGGTAGGAGGTTTGAGAATGTTGGAGCATTGCGTGCCAAAGGACTTGAAGTAGCATTGAACTACAGTGCAGTTAACATAGGTCAGGTGAAATGGAATCCTGGTGTTGTCTTAAGTACCAACTCAACCGAATTGACTGAATTTTTCAATACCCGGTTTATTACTGGAAACTTTGGTTCACCAGGTCAAAATGGAACACCCTTTAACTTAGTTGAGGTTGGAAAGAAATTAGGAACAATTTGGGGGCCTGTATTTGACCGAGTTCAGGTAGATGGAATCAATGGAAAGGTAGTATTTAAAGACTTAAACGGAGATGGTGTTATTAAAGGTGATGCCAGTCAGGCCCTGCTTGCCGATGCTGACTTTAAAGAACTTGGTAAGGCTTTTCCAACTATGGAAATAGGTTGGACTAACCAGTTGAATTATAAAAACTGGGATTTGAATGTGTTTTTCAGAGGTGCATTTGGTCATAGCTTGATTAATCAATTCCGAGGTTTTTATGAGCCACTGGACCCTGGTGCGATCAATTCATACAATCGTGTTATTACAAGCAAGGCAGTTGCTGGATTAACAGAGGCAAAGTACAGCTCTCTGTATGTAGAAAAAGCTGATTTCTTAAAGTTGGATAATATAACACTAGGGTATAGACTTAATCTACCTAATTCCAATAGTTTCAGAAACGTTAGGTTTTATACAACTGTTCAGAATGCATTTGTACTTACCAAATATACTGGAATTGATCCTGAGCCTGTTTTTGGCGATCCGGAGGATAATAACAATCCTTTGATAACGGGTGTCGATAGAAGAAATACCTATTTCTTTGCACGTACATTTACGATTGGAGTTAACGTTGGATTTTAACTTATAAATTAAGATTCTATGAAAAAGATATGGAGATTACTAAGTGTACTTGCAATAGTGATGTTTGTTACAGCATGTACAGATTTAGATGAAGAGTTAAAGGGTGATTTTAATGCAAATTTTCCAACTACTCAATTTGGTACAGTTAATACTAATAAGCCTACTCCTAATGATGGTTTAGGAGCTGCTTTTAATCGAGTATTAAATGGTACTGCCAACCATGGTGGGTATTTCTCTGTTCAGGAGGTATCTAGTGATGAGGCCGTGATTACCCAAAAAGGAGGTGACTGGTTTGATGGTGGAATTTGGTTACGGATGCATAGGCATGAATTCGATCCACAAGTTGGGGGAATAAATGGTGCTTGGAATGATAGTTACGGAGGAATTACACAATGTAATGTATTACTTGCCAGCACGGATCCTTTAGTTTCAACACCTGCAGCGAAAGCTCAGTTGCGATTTCTACGAGCCTTTTTTTACTGGAGATTGTTAGATACTTTCGGACGAGTAAAAATTACTACTCAACCGTTAGTAGATGTGCCACAGTCCTCACGCATTGATGTTTATAATTTCGTAAGGACTGAGTTGCTGGCTGCAATACCAGATTTACCTTCTGGAAAACAAGAGTATGGAAGGGCTAACAAATTTGCTGCATATGCCCTGCTATCCAGATTATACTTGAATGCCAAAGTTTATAAGGGCCTGGCCAATCATGATGTTGCCGATTTAGATGCGGCAATTGCAGCAGCCGATGAGGTTATTAATTCCGGCCTCTATTCTTTAGATCCTGAATATAAAGATGTCTTTGATCCGGATAACGTAGAAGCAGCAGAGCATATTTTTGTAGCTCCTTTCGATGAGGTTACAGGTGGAGGTATGAACTTCGCAATGATGACCCTTCATTATCCAAGTCAATTGACTTATGATTTAAGAGAGCAACCTTGGAATGGTTACTCGACATTGGAAGAATTTTACAATTCGTATGACGCTACCGATAAGCGTAGAGCTCAGAACTTCATAGTGGGTCCACAGTTTGACCTTAATGGTTTACCGATTCTTGATTTGGCGTTTGATCCAGACGATGAAGATGGCGCTCCTATCAACTACACACCAAGAATTAATCAATTGGCACCAAGTGGTTCAAGGCAGGCTGGAGCAAGATTAGGTAAGTTCAACTTTAAGAGAGGCCAACTCAATGATGCTGATAATGATTTCCCGTTGCTGCGTCTTGGTGAGGTACTTCTTAATAAAGCAGAAGCAGAATTTAGAAAAAATGGTGGTGGTCTAACTACAATTAATTTGTTGCGGGCTCGAGCTGGTGTTGCCAATCTTCCATCTTTAGACGAAGGTGTTATTTTGGCTGAACGTGGTCGTGAGTTATTTCAAGAGGCACTTAGGAGAACGGATTTAATACGCTTCGGTGCTTGGTCAAATGCATGGTGGGAAAAACCTAACACAAGTGGTAAGCCGCATCAGATTTTGATGCCAATTCCAATTGAGCAAATAAATGCAACTGCCGGTACACCAAATCCATTAACGCAAAACCCTGGTTACTAAATTAGTTTCAAAATCTTATCGAAGCGCCTGATACATTCAGGCGCTTTTTTTATGTTTGAAGAATGAGAACTTGGTTGTTAGGGTTACTCTTATATATACTATTAACAGGGTGTTCTACAAATATCCGTGAGGTTCCACTGTTTAATGATGTAACCCATCAAACCGGGATAAGATTTATAAACGAGCTCAATTATACTCCTGAGTTAAATCCTTACACGTATCGTAACTTTTTCAATGGTGCTGGAGTTGCTATTGGTGATATTAATAATGACGGTTTATTAGATGTGTTTTTTACGGGTAACCAAGTTGAAAACAAACTGTATCTCAATCAAGGTAACTTGCAATTCAAGGATATAACAATTGAAGCTGGCGTTGCGAGCGATGGAGCGTGGTCAACCGGAGTTACCATGGTTGATATTAATGCTGATGGTTTTTTAGATATTTATGTGTGTAAATCAGGGCCTCCTGTTACATCTAAGCGGCACAATGAACTATTTATCAATAATGGCGATTTAACTTTTACTGAACGCTCAGCAGAGTTTGGATTAGATATAATCGGATTGTCGGTGCAGGCGGCTTTTTTTGATTATGATCGCGATGGAGATTTAGATTGCTATCTTCTAACAAACTCTTTCAAATCGGTAGGTAATTTTGATTTAATTGAAGGTAGAAGAAATATTCCTGACCAGGAAAATGGTGGGAACAAATTCTTTATTAATAACAATGGTAAATATGAAGATTATACCGAACAAGCTGGAATATATAGGAGTGATATTGGTTTTGGACTTGGAATAACTTTGGGTGATTTTAATGATGACTTGTGGGTAGATATTTTCATCTCTAACGATTTTTTTGAACGCGATTACCTGTATATCAACAATACAAATGGCGGATTCATTGAGGCGCTCCCGGAATATTTTGAATCTATAAGTGCAGGCTCAATGGGAGCTGATTTTGCTGATCTTGATGGTGACGGACTTAATGAATTATTCGTTACAGAGATGCTTCCAGATTCATTAGCAAGAAGAAAATCGAAAATTCACTTTGATAGTTGGGATAAGTATAAGGAAGCAGTTAATAATGGATATCATTTCCAATTTATCCGAAATACACTGCAAAAAAAATCTATAGACGGGAACTACAAAGAACTTGGTAGGCTAGCAGGTTTGGCTGCATCGGAGTGGAGTTGGGGGGCATTACTTTTTGATGCAGATAATGATGGATTACGCGATGTATTCATTGCAAATGGAATATATAAAGACTTATTGGATAGAGATTACTTAAGTTATTCCGGAAATTATGAAGTGATGAGAGAATTACTTAAGGATAGGGAGAATGGAATTATTAAATTAATTGAATCAATGCCAAGATCCCATTTCTCCAATTATGCCTTCCATAATGAAGGAAATTTTAAATTTAGAAATGTATCGAACTTATGGGGCTTTAATACTCACATGTATTCCAGTGGTGCTGCATATGGTGATCTCGATAACGATGGAGACCTTGATTTGATTTTAAGCAATATCAATGCTCCGGCAATTGTTTACAGAAATAATACAGACACCGCTACCTTTAAAAGTGTTAGATTTATATTTACTTCTAAAACCCTCAATGTTAACATGGTTGGCACAAGTCTATATGCTTACGCAGGTGGACGCTTAATTTCAGGAGATAATTATACAGTAAGAGGATATCAAAGTTCAGTACAACCTTGGATAACTTTGGGGTTGGGAAAGTTAGTGCTGATTGATTCTGCTATAATAGTCTGGCCAGATGGTTCCCAAACAGTATCTTATAATCTAAATGCAAATAGAAACTATGTTGTGGAATATGAGTCTGAAAAACGTTTTCTGAAATCTGTCAAAGCAGAAAAGTTGTCAAGTTCTTTTTGTATTCAGAAAATTGATTCAACGACCAAACATGCCGGTTCAGGTTTTTCTGATTTTAATCGTGATCGACTTCTGCCATTTATGTATAGTAACGAAATGCCCTCGTTGATGAAAGCGGATATAGACGGAGATGGAATTGATGAGATTTATTTGGGTGGCGGTAAAGATCAGGCCGGTACGCTGATCACATTCGACAATGGACGAATAATGAAAAGCAAACCATTTGAAAGGAATGTTTTCGGGTTACCAGAAGAGACACAAGGTAGTTTTTTTGATGCAGACGGTGATGGAGATTTGGACTATTATTTTGCGACCGGGGGTCGGTTCTTCCCACTAATTTCTTCCGCCCAAACAGACAGGTTGATGATAAATACCGGTGCGGATAAATTCCAAGAATCTGATATTCCGCTACCGATTCCAAATATAGCCACAAGTTTTGTTAAGGCTTTTGATTTTGACAAAGATGGTGACCAGGATTTGATAGTGGCTGTTCGGTTTGACCCGTTTAACTATGGTTATGGTGGCAGAGCTTATCTATTACAGAACGATGGTAGAGGTAGGTTCGCGGATGTAACAATAAAATATGCTCCTGATTTAATCAACGCTGGAATGATTACGGATGGTGTGATCGTTGATTATGACGGAGATGGATGGGACGATTTAGTAATGGTAGGTGATTGGATGGCTGTGACAGCTTTGAAGAATAACGTAGGTTATTTTATTAATGATTCCAGTAAACTGACCTTTAACGATACAGAAGGTTGGTGGAATACAATTGAAACAGCCGATTTGAATCAAGATGGGTATCCGGATTTTGTATTAGGAAACCATGGTTTGAATAGCTTTTTTAAGCCGGGAGACAGGATGTATGTAAATGACTTTGATTCCAATGGCTCTGTTGAGCATATCTTTTGTACAGAAATAAATGATAAATATTACCCGATACTTGATAAGGACGAGTTGCTATCACAAATACCATCTCTGAAGAAATCATTGATTTATTATAAAGATTACAAAGATAAATCGATGGACCAGATTTTCGGAAGTACAGTTCTAGTAGAATCAACCAAATTTGAAACAAGGATATTGGCTTCCATTTTTATTATTTCAAGCCCGGCAGGTTATAAAATTTTTGAACTACCACAACAAGCCCAATACTCACCTGTGTATGCAATACTATTACAAGATTTGGATAACGATGGTGTGCTAGATATGATTACCGGGGGTAATCAATATCAGGTAAAACCTCAGTTTGGGCGCTACGATGCGTCTGATTGCTTTTTCTTTAAAGGTAGATTGGTTGATAATACCTTTAAATTTGACGAGGGCAGGTCTTTAGGTATTAAGGGGCAGGTTAGAGATATTCAGTACATTGAATGTAAAAATGAAAAATTAATTTTATTTGCAAAACATGATGACAATCTCGAAATATTTAAATTATGCAATTAAGTTTTGTTGCTTAATTATTTTAATTAATGCTTGCACTCAATCTGACTACACAAGATTAGTAAAAGCAGAACTAAGCAAAAACATCAGGATAGATTCTGTCATATTGGGAATCAACCTTGGAGATACTCGTGATGAATTTTATGGGCGATGTTTTGAGTTAAATAAACAACAACTGGTTACACAAGGTCCCAACGGAGCTACAGTTCAATATTTTTTTTCTGATTCTCTGTTTCACGAGCAGCCAACATCTATTAGATTACTTTTTATACCTGCTTTTGATGAAAATGATGTAATCAAAGAGGTAAATCTTGAATTTAGTTATGCAGCATGGGCCCCTTGGAATACCGTATATCAGTCTGATCAATTAATTAAGAAAGTACAAGATATACTGATGGTATGGTACAAGGGTAATTCCTTTGTTAGTGTTAAGCTTGATGATCGGATTTTACCAGTAAAGCTCGATGGGAACAGAAGGCTTATAGTGTATATAAAAGATGAGCAGAATGTGGTTGTTAAAGTTCAGGATATACTTCATCCAGCCTATAAGCATTCAATAACAAAGTAATTGGTGCTATGCGTTTAATTTTTAGGCTTCTTCTTTTCTGTTTAAGTACTGCATGGGTTTCTTGTACTTATAAAGAAAAACCTCAAACTTTGTTCCAGTTATTAAATCCTGATTCGACCGGAATTTTTTTCAGAAACGACCTTTCCTTTAGTCAAGAATTTAATATCTACACATATCGTAATTTTTACAATGGTGGTGGTGTTGGTATTGGTGATTTTAATAATGATAATCTGGCTGATATTTATTTTACAGGTAATCAAGAAAAAAATAGATTATACCTTAATGAAGGGGATTTAAAGTTTACAGATATAACAGAAAGCGCTGGAGTTGCTGGCGGAAAAGCATGGTCCACAGGGGTAGCAATTGCTGATGTGAATGGTGATGGATGGTTAGATATTTATGTTTGCAACTCAGGCGATATTATGGGTGATGATAAGGAAAATGAGTTGTATATCAATAATGGAGATTTAACATTTACAGAAAGAGCGAGTGAATTTGGTCTTGCTGATAGTGGATTCACCACACATGCTGTTTTTTTTGATTATGATCGAGATGGCGATTTAGATGTTTATATCTTAAATAATTCTTACCAGGCTATCGGCTCATTTAATTTAATGAAAAATGAACGACCCAACAGGGATAAGTTGGGAGGTGATAAATTGATGCGAAATGATGGAAATGTGTTTACAGATGTGAGCGAAGAAGCAGGGATTTATGGAAGTATAATTGGATTCGGTTTAGGCGCAACGGTTGGCGATATAAATAAAGATGGCTGGCCAGACATTTATGTTTCAAACGATTTTTTTGAACGTGACTATTTGTACCTAAATAATAAGAACGGGACGTTTACCGAATGCCTTACCAAGCAAATGAAGTCCATAAGTGGGGCTTCCATGGGCGCAGATTTGGCCGATATAAATAATGATGGTTGGCTTGACATATTTGTAACAGAGATGCTCCCCCATGATTATTCCAGACTTAAAACAGTAACAACATTTGAAAGTTGGGATCGGTATCAATACAACATATCAAATGACTATTACCATCAGTTTACGCGCAACATGCTTCAATTGAATAACCACAACAATACATTTAGTGAAATTGGCAGGCTTACCAATACAGAAGCTACAGATTGGAGTTGGGGTGCACTTCTGTTTGATATGGATAACGATGGGTTTAAGGATATTTTTGTTGCCAATGGAATTTACCAGGACCTTACCAATCAGGATTACCTTCAGTATGTATCAAATGAAGAGGTTGTAAAATCTATAGTATCTGGAGATCGTGTAAACTATAAAAAACTTGTTGAAATAATTCCCTCCAATCCAATTCCAAATTTTGCTTTTAAGAACAATGGTAATTTTAGTTTTGCAGATAAGGCTCTGGAGTGGGGGCTTGGTACTCCTAACTTTTCAAATGGCTCTGCTTATGCAGACCTTGATAATGACGGTGACTTGGATTTAATAGTGAGTCATGTAAATCAGGTTGCTTCAATCTATCGAAATAAAAGCAATAAGCAGTTACCATTTAATAGATATCTTTCGTTTGTCCTTAAAGGTACTAAGAAGAATATAAATGCAGTCGGAACTTCTATAGAGGTTTTTGAAGGTAGTAACCAATTTATAGTTGAACAAATGCCCAATAGAGGCTTTGAATCTTCTGTTGACCTTAGGCCTTTCCTGGGTTTAGGAAAATTACAAAAAGTGGATTCAATACTCGTAAGCTGGCCGGATGGAAAAATAACCAGGTTGGTTGATGTACAAACAAATCAAACGCTGGTGCTTGAACAAGACAAAGCAGTTGATAAGGTACAGCCCAAACCAAAAAATCAAATCAAGTTGTTTACCTTAACGCCCATAAAATTTGATTACATTCATCGTGAAAGTGAATTTGTCGATTTTGATAGGGATAAGCTTATATTTCATATGATGAGTACGATGGGTCCGTCATTGTCAGTTGCAGATGTTAACAATGACGGACTTGAAGATGTTTTTATAGGTGGAGCAAAGGGACAAAGTGGATCATTATTTTATCAATCAGAAAAGAATTTTTCTTTTGATACTATTCCTTTTATATTAGATGCACCTTCAGAAGATTTAAAGAGTATTTTCTTCGATGCTGATGGTGATGGGGATGTGGACCTCTATGTTTGTAGCGGAAGTAACGAGTTTACGGAAGTGTCAGGTACGCTAGCTGACAGACTTTATTTAAATCAAGGGAATGGTCAATTCACTAAGTCTGATCAGACCCTACCCACATATAAATTTGAAAACACATCTGTTGTTATAAATGCAGATTATGATAATGATGGCGATCAGGATTTATTTGTTGGTGTTAGATCCCAATCTTTTAGATACGGTTTTCCTGTTAATGGTTATATTTTACAAAATAATGGCAAAGGAGAGTTTGTTGATGTTACTAGCGTAGTTGCTCCAGAACTACTTAACATTGGTATGATTACCGATGCAGCCTGGGCCGACATTAATGGAGATAAAAAAATGGACTTGATTGTTGTTGGTGAATATTTAAGTGTAATGGTTTTTTTAAATATTAATGGCGAATTTGAAAATTCAACCAAAGAATTAGGTCTTGAAAAAACCACTGGCTGGTGGTCCACACTTAGTATAGCAGACATTGATAATGATGGGGATGTAGATTTAGTTGTTGGAAATCATGGTTTAAATTCTAGATTTCGTGCTACTTTAAACTCACCTTTATCAATGTATGTAAATGATTTTGATAAAAACGGTACAACGGAGCAAGTTGTTTGTTTAAGCATACTGGGTAAAGATTACCCCATTGCACTACGGCATGATATAACCAGTCAAATGCCAATGCTTAAGAAGAAATATCTGAAGTACGAGGATTTTAAAAACGAATCAATAGATAAGATTTTTGAAAAGGAGTCTTTGAACGCTGCAATAAAATTGAATGTAGTTGAATTAAGGTCTGGTGTATTTATAAATAATAATGGTTCATTTTTATTCAACCCTTTTCCAATAGAAGCTCAATTTTCACCCATATATGCATTGCTTGTTGATGACTTCAATGGGGATGGGAATCTGGATGTACTCTTGGGTGGTAATCTATATGAAGCCAAACCAGAAGTTGGTAGATACGATGCAAGTTATGGTTTATTTTTGTCGGGTAGAGGTGATGGTACATTCGTAACAAAGGGCGCTAATGAAAGTGGATTTTTTGTTGACGGGCAAATTCGAGATTTAAAAAAAATTAAAATTAATGATACTATTTATGTAATGGTTGCACGCAATAATGATTCACCCTTATTTTTTAAATTAAGTAATGGGCTCTAAAGCGAGTTGTCTGAATATTTTAGTTATAGCCTTGGGCTTACTGGCAAAGAGTTGCACTAATGTAACGAATGAAAATAAAGACAAACTATTCTCTTTACTTACGTCTGATCAAACAGCCATTAATTTTAGTAATACTTTACTTGAAAACGATGATTTCAACATTATTGAATATTTATATTTCTTCAATGGTGGTGGGGTTTCTATTGGCGATATTAATAATGATGGTCTGCCTGATGTTTACTTTACTAGCAACCAGGGAAAAAATGCATTATACTTGAATGAAGGAAATTTCAAGTTTAGGAATATAGCAAGGCAAGCCGGAGTTGAAGGTGAGGGAAACTGGACAACTGGAGTGACAATGGCTGATGTAAATGCCGATGGTTGGTTGGATATCTATGTTTGTGGGGTTGGAAATTACAAAAAGTTTAATGGATACAATCAACTCTTTATTAATAATGGCGACCTAACCTTTACAGAAAGTAGCGTTGAATTAGGAATTTACTTTAAAGGTTTTTCAACTCAAGCTGCTTTTTTTGACTATGACCTCGATGGTGATCTTGATATGTATTTGCTTAACCATTCAGTTCATTCAGCTCGTTCATATGGTCAGGCTAAACTTCGTTACCAAGAAGACTCCTTAGCCGGTGATAAATTGTTTAAAAATCAACTTATTGAAACCGGCATCACAAAATTTATTGATGTTACTCAATCATCAGGGATTCTATCGAGCCAAATTGGTTATGGCTTAGGTATTGGAATTTCTGACTTAAATCGCGATGGATTTCCTGACATCTATGTTTCAAACGACTTTCATGAAAATGACTATCTATATATAAATCAACGAGATGGATCCTTTAAGGAAACAAGTATTTTGAGTTTAGCGCATACAAGCAGATTTAGTATGGGTAACGAAATTGCAGATGTCAATAATGATTTATGGCCGGATATAATTACAACAGATATGCTACCACGAGATGAAGCAGTAATTAAAACTTCAGCCGGTGAAGATAGCTATGAAGTATATAAATTCAAATTAAGTTTTGGCTATGGTAAACAAGTATCAAGAAATACTTTTCAGTTAAATCGTGGTACAATTGACTCTGGTAGGTTGGTTTTCTCCGACATAGCACAGGTGGCTGGAATTGAAGCTACAGATTGGAGTTGGTGCCCTTTGGTAGCAGATTTTGATGGAGATGGCTTTAAAGATCTATTTATATCAAATGGAATTGTTAGAAGGCCTAATGACCTAGATTATATCAATTTTATAAATAATGATTCGTCCCAAAATTCACAACTGGATGCTAACCATCTCTTAAGTTTAATGCCTCCAGGAAAAGTGAGTAATTTTATTTTTAAAAATAACCGAAACCTCACTTTTATAGACGAAACTTTCGAATGGGGTTTGGAACTACCTGGGTTTTCTACAGGTGCTGCCTATAGCGATTTAGACAATGATGGTGATCTTGATTTAGTTGTAAATCAAATTAATGAGGAAGCACTTGTCTATAGAAATAATTCAAATGTAAATAAATTCGTAAAAGTGAAATTACTGGCGAATTCTCTAGAGGCTAATAAATTCGGTATCGGTACAAAAGTTATCGTAAAAGCCAATGATATTGAACAGGTTCAAGAACTATATCCAACACGTGGGTGGTATTCTTCATCCGACTATTCACTTTCCTTTGGACTGGGTGCAAATGTAGATTCTGTGCTTATTAAAGTAGTATGGCCGGGTGGATTTCAACAAGATACAGTTGTTCGACCGGGTACCGTATCTATCCAATACAATCCCGATAAAATTTACTCGGCAATTCATAATCAAGGAGTAATACTGCAACCTTTTTCAATCCTGCCAATTCTTCATTATGAAGATGATTTTAATGCTTTTAATCGTGAATCTCTTATTCCACATATGCTAACGAAAGAAGGCCCATGTTTAGCAGTGGGTGATATTAATGGCGATGGACTCGATGATTTTTTTGTCGGTGGTGCGAAAGGGCAAGCTGGTTCAATTTATGTTCAAGAAAAAAATGAAACTTTCAGACTGTTAACATCTTCAGATTTTACGCTACATAAGGATTCAGAAGATGTGGATGCCGCTTTTTTTGATGCAGATGGTGATCATGATTTGGATTTGATCATAGTAGCTGGCGGACACGAAGCAAAGGATGAACGCGACAGAATTGCACCAAGACTTTATCTAAATAACGGGAAGGGATATTTTCAATATTCGCCTCATGCATTTACAAATATTTTTATAAACGCCTCCTGCGTGAAACCACAGGACTATGATTTAGATGGTGATATTGATTTGTTTATTGGGGCATCTGTAATGCCCTTTCTTTATGGAATGAGCCCAGTTAGCTATCTTATGGTTAATAATGGAAAGGGTATATATGAACCCGCAATCAATTGGCTCGGTACTAGCGTATTTAATAATCCAACCCGAATTCGGCCTGGTATGGTAAAGGATGCAATTTGGAAGGATATCAATTTAGATGAACTACCCGACTTGATACTGGTAGGTGAGTGGATGCCCATTACAATTCTAATTCAGAACCCTGACCATAGCTTTTTGAATATAACTAATGAGTTTGGTTTTGAGAAAACAAATGGGTTCTGGAACGTTATACAATCTTCCGATTTTAATAAAGATGGTAAACCTGATTTTGTTATTGGAAACCTAGGACTTAATTCAAGAGTGAGAGCCAGTTTGGTAAAGCCACTTCTTATGTATGTAGGTGATTTTGATTCAAATGGAGGATCGGATCATATTTTGGTTTACTACAATAACGATCGAAACTATCCTTTCGCATCACGAGATCAACTGATAAAGCAGATACCTATGTTAAAGAAAAAATTTCCTAATTATAAATCGTACCGTGATGTAAAACTTGAAGATATTATCAGCCCAAATCAAAAGGGAAACTCAGCCAGAATGAGTATTGAAGAATTAAGGTCTGTTTTACTCCTTTCGGATGGAGATTCTTATAAAGTTAATCCGTTACCAATGGAGGCTCAATATTTTCCTGTATTTGCTATTGAGATTTCGGATTTAAATCATGATGGATATGAAGATTTACTCTTATCTGGAAACTTTAGTGCAACCCAACCTGATTTTGGATCTTATGACGCAGGTGTTGGTTTAATGTTGATAGGAGACGGACAAGGTAATTTTAATTCAATTCCGCCATTAAAGTCGGGTTTTGTTACTATGGGGGAAGGACGCCAAATTAAATCATTGAAGACTATGAATGGTAAATTGTACTTGGTGGCGCGCAATAATGATTCAATCTTAGCATTTAAAAATAACTAACTTTCTGTTCCATAGACTTATATAATAATTTTGACTTTCTATACCATAATTAGAACTTCGTTCTAATTTTATAACGCATATATAAATTTTAGTAAAATGAAATCAGTTCGGTATTTAGTTGTTATTTTCATACTTATCTCTTGCAATAACATTTCCAGCGAATATAAGTACAAGGTTCAACAACCCGAATTCCTCCACCGCACGCTCAAGCAAATCACAGATGTAATTGTTCACGATATCTTTTCTCCGCCTGTTGCCAGTCGTATTTATGCCTATTCTACAATTGCGGCCTACGAAGCCGGTATCCATCAGGATAGCTCCTATATTTCACTGGCTGGTCAGCTTAATGGACTAACTGAGGTACCTAAGCCTGAGGCTGGTCTTGAATATTGCTATCCAATAGCCTCTATGCAAGCTATGTTTAAAGTAGGTCGTACCTTGGTATTTTCTGAGGATAAAATGGATGCATACTATGCGCAACTAATGCAAGAAATTAAAGAGGCTGAGGTGCCACCAGATGTACTGCATCGCTCCATCGAGTATGGCAATAAGGTGGCCGACCATGTACTGGCATGGTCTTCAAAAGACAACTATAAACAATCACGGTCATTTCCGAAATATTCTATCTCTAACAATCCGGCAACCTGGAAGCCAACGCCACCGGCATACATGGATGCTGTAGAGCCCCACTGGAATAAAATCAGAACTTTTGTGATTGACTCAGCGGCTCAGTTCGCACCCCCGCCACCTACACCGTTCTCTTCTGTTAAAGGAAGTGATTTTTATAAGGAAGCTTATGCTGTTTATGAAGCTGGTAATAAGCTAACTGATGAGCAACGCGAAATAGCCTTCTTCTGGGACTGCAACCCTTTTATGATGAATGTAAAAGGACATGTGATGTTTGCTACAAAAAAAATATCACCCGGTGGCCATTGGATTAATATCACTGCAACCGCATGCCGTAAATCAAATGCAGGTGTTGTAAAATCTGCTGAGGCTTATGTGCGCGTTGCATTGTCATTGGTGGATGGCTTTATTAGTTGCTGGGACGAAAAGTATAGAAGTCTTTTAATTCGTCCTGAAACGTACATCAATCAATATATTGACGAGAACTGGGTACCCACGCTGCAAACTCCGCCATTTCCTGAATATACCAGTGGACACAGTGTAATTTCTGCAGCCGCAGCAGATGCACTTACCGGAGTTTTTGGAGATTCGTTTGCTTTTACCGATTCAACAGAGATTGAATTTGGGCTGAAGCCTCGGTCGTTTACATCTTTTAAACATGCTGCTGATGAGGCTGCAGTAAGTCGTTTTTATGGTGGAATTCATTATACACCTGCATGTGAAGTTGGAAAAGTAGAGGGGGCTGCATTAGGCGCGTTTATTAGAAAGAAAATTCAAACAAAAAAATAGGGTAGGTCAACTGCTATACAAGAATTGCTTTGATGAGGCGAGTGGATTATCTTTCAAGAGAATCTACCAGCCATGCAAAAACCCAACCTAACCTTTGCCCAGATCATCAATATGAATCTTGGCTTCTTTGGGATTCAATATAGCTTTGGATTACAACAAAGTGCGGTTAACCCGATTTATGATATGTTGGGAGCGCAACCGCACGAGATTCCTATCCTCAATCTGGCCGGTCCGGTAACCGGTTTGATTGTGCAGCCTATAATTGGTGCGATGAGTGATAAAACGTGGAGTCCGCGCTTTGGCCGGAGGAAGCCTTACTTCTTTATTGGTGCGTTGCTGTGCAGCATTGCCTTGTTTTTTTATCCCTTTAGCAGTGCCTTGTGGATGGCAGTAGGGTTGCTTTGGATTCTGGATGTAGGTAACAACACCGCTATGGAGCCTTATCGGGCATTTGTTGCCGATAAGTTGAATGATGAGCAACAGCCGGTTGGGTTTCAGGCGCAAAGTTTTTTTACCGGGTTTGGACAAACATTAGCAAATATTTCACTTTTTATATTTCCATTGTTGATAGTGGGAAAAACAGGTGCGTTACCTACGTGGGTGTATGCCTCATTCTTTTTTGGTGCGTTTTGTTCCATCGCTTCTATTTGGTGGAGCATGCATACTACTCCTGAAATACCACCGTCAGCGCAAGAGTTAGCACACATGAAGGCTAACAAACTCAATGTGCTTACTCCGTTTATCGAAATCGCGAAAGCAATAACAAGCATGCCCAAAGTAATGTGGCAACTGGCTTTGGTGTATTTATTTCAATGGTATGCTTTATTTTGTTATTGGCAGAATGCATCCAAAAGTATCGCGCTTTCTGTTTGGAATACAACCGATACCAAAAGCGAGATTTACGAACAAGCTGTTAGCTGGACGGGCTTGGTGAATGGTTGGTATAACATTATCACATTCTTAAGTGCCTTTACACTGGTTTGGTTTGTGAAAAAATCATCTCCTAAAGTGGTACACTTTGTTTGCCTGGTGTTAGCATCGGTCGGCTTTTTAATTTTTCCTTTCATTGAAAACAAATACTTATTGTTTCCGGCTATCACTGGTTTTGGTATAGGTTGGGCCAGCATGATGGGTATTCCATACTTACTGGTGGTAAATGCAATACCCAAAGAGCGCTATGGGGTTTACATGGGTATTGTAAACATGATGATCGTTATACCCATGATTCTTCAAAATGTAACCTTTGGTTATATACTTCAAAACTTTCTGGGTAACAATGCGGGTAATGCGATTGTATTTGCGGGTGTGCTGTTGATCTTAGCTGCACTCGCAACCTTATTTATAAAATCTGAAAAACCTTCCGGAGAGATTTCAATCACACAATCCGGTGGTCATTAAGCCATTGTTTTAGATTTTCAAATTGTCGAATTTTCAACTTATCAAATTGAAATTATGAATCCCTACCTCGGAGAATTTTTAGGAACCCTGTTACTCATTTTATTAGGCGAAGGTGTAGTAGCCGGTGTGGTATTAAAGGGTACCAAAGCTGAAAATGCAGGCTGGCTTACCATATGTCTTACATGGGGCTTGGCGGTTACGTTTGCCATTTATGCAGTGGGTGATATTAGTGGTGCTCATTTAAACCCTGCTGTTACGATTGGGTTAGCCATGCATGGCGATTTTGAATGGAGTATGGTATTCGGCTATATCTTATCTCAATTGGCTGGCGCATTTGCTGGTGCAATTTTGGTGTGGCTACATTATTTTCCACATTGGAAAACAACTTCTGATTCTGGTGCAAAGCTGGCTGTTTTCGCTACCGGCCCTGCTATTAGAAATACTACTTTTAATTTGATAAGTGAAGTAATAGCCACAGCAGTTTTGATATTCGGAATACTTTATATCGGTGTGAATGAATTTACGCAAGGCTTAAAGCCTTTAGTGGTTGGATTACTAATTTCACTAATTGGGTTAGGATTAGGTGGTACAACAGGCTTTGCTATCAATCCGGCTCGCGATTTAGGTCCCCGCATCGCACATGCATTGTTACCAATTGCTGGCAAGGGTTCTTCCGATTGGGGATATGCCTGGATTCCGGTAGTAGGCCCGATAGTGGGTGGAGTGATGGGTGCTCTGATTTATTTGATGGTGTTTTGATGAATTGGGCTATATTTTAATTTGTTTGGTATCTTTAAAAGATGAAAAAAATTGAAATCAATAAAATAATCCAGTTAATCGTGGATCATGTGCCACCCGTACGGGCTATCTATCTTTTCGGGAGCCAGGCTGAAGGATCGCACTCGTTAAACAGCGATGTGGATATTGCATTCTTAACTCCCTACGAAGTCAAACTAAGTAATTTGGAGCTATATAATTTAAAATCAAAAATAGAAATAGCTTTAAATAAGGATGCTGATTTAATTCATTTAAATCAGGCTACACTAGTATTACAATTTCAAATTACCACCACCGGAATTCCGATTTACGGGAGGAGCAATACCGATATTTTGGAATATGAAGCACTGATACTTTCAATGTATCAAAGGTTGCAGGAGGAACGTAAAGATATTTTGAACGAAATTGTTACATCGGGTAAAGTGTACGGCTAATGGAGGATGTGATATTCAATAAAGTAGCCGCCATTCAACGATGCGTTAAACGAGTGCGTGAAGAATATAGTAATGGAGAAACTCAATGGAGATCAAATTTTACTATTCAGGATTCCATCCTGCTAAACCTTCAAAGAGCTTGTGAATCATCAATTGATGTTGCAAATTATATCGTAAGAACTAAGAAATTAGGCATCCCACAAAATAGTCGTGATACTTTTGATTTGTTAGCTAATGCTAAAATAATAGATGAATCGCTTCGAATTAAAATGAAACACATGGTTGGGTTTAGAAATGTTGCCATTCATGAATACCATACGCTTGACCTTAGTGTAGTTGAAAGTATAATACGAAATAACCTTAATGATTTTGAAGAATTTACTAAAGTAATTTTGAGTTTGGAAAATATTTAGGTTTATGTCTAAATACATCATAGCATTAGATCAAGGCACTACCAGTTCACGTGCTGTATTATTTAATGAGGCTGGCGAGATAAAAGGAATTGCGCAACAAGAATTCCGACAGATATTTCCGAAGTCGGGTTGGGTTGAACACGATCCCGAAGAAATCTGGAGTTCTCAATTGGGTGTGTTACAACGGGTGATAGTAGAGAACGCAATCGAAGTTAAATCCATTGCGGCTATCGGTATTACGAACCAACGTGAAACAACTGTTATCTGGAATCGTAAAACGGGTCAGCCAATCTATAACGCCATTGTGTGGCAAGACAAACGCACGGCATCTATTTGCGAAGACCTTAAACAAAAAAATCTTTCTGATTATGTGCGCGATAATACCGGGTTGGTTATAGACTCGTACTTTTCAGGAACAAAAATTAAATGGATACTGGATTCAGTAGAAGGAGCACGGCAGTTAGCCGAACAGGGTGAATTGGCATTTGGAACAATCGATACCTGGCTTATCTGGAAATTGACAAACGGAAAATCGCACGTTACCGATTACTCCAACGCATCGCGTACGATGATCTTCAACATTCGCGAGCTAAAGTGGGACGAACGTCTGCTTGCGGAATTAAATATTCCAAAATCAATACTACCCGAAGTAAAACCATCGGCAACCAATTTCGGATTATGGAAAGTTGATAATTCTGAAATTCCAATCGCTGGTGTAGCGGGCGATCAGCAAGCAGCGTTGTTTGGTCAGGCGTGTTTTGAACCTGGTATGGCTAAGAACACGTATGGCACCGGTTGTTTTATGTTAATGAATACCGGCTCTAAAATTCAACAATCCAAAACGGGTTTGATTACCACCATTGCATGGGGACTTGACGACAAAGTAGAATATGCTTTGGAAGGCAGCGTGTTTATTGCCGGTGCAGCCGTGCAATGGCTACGCGATAGTTTGCATTTAATAGATCAATCAAAAGATTCGGAATACTTTGCAGCCAAGGCACTAGGATCAAACGAAGTATATGTGGTACCGGCCTTTGCGGGATTAGGTGCTCCCTATTGGGATATGTATGCGCGCGGTGCCATTTTCGGATTGACTCGCGATACCGGCAAAGATCATATCATCAAAGCCACGTTGGAATCACTGGCCTATCAAACCAAAGATATTCTGAATGCGATGCAAGAGGATGCCGGCATAAAACTCGCTAGTTTAAAAGTAGACGGAGGTGCGTGCGCGAATAATATCCTTATGCAGTTTCAGGCTGATATTCTGGGAACAGCTGTAGAGCGACCGGAAGTTATTGAATCAACAGCATTGGGTGCTGCTTATCTGGCCGGCATTCAGATTGGCTTATGGAAGAAGGAAGATATCCTGAAAAATCGTAGAATCGAAAAGGAATTTACTCCAACCATGAACACAGCTCAACGTGATAAACTATATCGGGGTTGGCAAAAAGCAGTTAAGCGCACCATGGGCTGGATTGAAAACTAAATATGAACCGCGCAGCAAACCTTATTGCACTTCAGTCCAATCAATTCGATCTGTTGGTAATTGGTGGTGGAATAACCGGTGCTGGTATTGCCCTGGATGCTGCAGCACGGGGTCTTAAAACTGCTCTTGTAGAGAAAGAAGATTTTGCATCCGGCACGAGTAGCCGATCTACCAAATTAATTCATGGTGGTCTTCGCTACCTCAAGCAATTGGAGTTTGCATTGGTAAAAGAAGTGGGCAGCGAACGAGCCATTGTTCATAAACTCGCGCCACATCTGGTGGTTCCTGAAAAGATGTTGTTGCCACTTTACGAGAAGCGCGGACTTGGCTACTGGCTTACGTCTATCGGATTAAAAATTTACGATTGGCTGGCAGGTGTTAAGCCTGAAGATCAACGTAAAATGCTTACGCGATTGCAAACATTAAATCATGAACCGCTGCTAAAAAATGATGATGTAAAGGGCGGTGCTGTTTATGCAGAATATAGAACGGACGATGCCAGACTTACCATTGAAATAATCAAACTGGCTTCGCAGAAGGGTGCATGTGTTTCGAATTATACTGAAGTAACAGAATTTGTTTACACAAACAATAAAGTTTCCGGAGCCATGTTGGTTGATCGTGTTACCGGAAGCACATTTTCTGTAGATGCTAAAGTAATTGTAAATGCTACCGGCCCCTGGGTAGATGAGCTTCGGGTTATCAATCAATCGCGGCAAGGTAAACAGTTACACCTTACTAAGGGTGTACACATTGTAGTGCCGTTTCACCGGTTGCCCGTACGGCAAGCCATTTACTTCGATGTGCCAGATGGCCGAATGATTTTTGCAATTCCGCGTGGTCGTGTTACCTATATCGGTACAACCGATACCGACTATCAGGGTGATAAGAATGTGGTGTTGGCTACCCGCGATGATGTGAATTATATTCTACATGCCGTGAATGAAACTTTTCCTTCGGTTTTGCTTACACTTGCCGATGTAGAGTCCAGTTGGGCTGGTTTACGCCCCTTGATTCATGAGGAAGGAAAGTCGGCTTCGGAGTTATCCCGCAAGGATGAGATTTTCGAATCGTCCACAGGTTTAATTTCTATAGCGGGCGGTAAACTTACCGGCTATCGTAAAATGGCCGAACGGGTTGTTGATAAAGTAATAGATCAACAGTTTGAAGATCGTGACCTGAAATCTTGCACTACCGATAAAATGATTTTACCCGGTGGTGATTTTACCGAGTACTCAGAAGTAAGAAAATTAGAGACTGAGTTAGCTGGTAAATTAGGAACACTTAATCAGCGTGGTAATGAAGCAACCAACCTGGTTCACTTATATGGAACACAGTCGAAGGCAATTGTTGCGTATTTGGAGCAACATCAAACCAGTGAGCCTGAACAAGATTTAGTGTTAGCCAAAGCCTGGTATGCCGTTCAAAACGAAATGGCCATTACACCGCTGGATTTTATTAATCGCAGAAGCGGACTTTTGTATTTTAATCATCCTAAAATGATGCGCAATTTACAGGCTGTAATCGCGTACTTTGCATCTGAATTTAATTGGAGTAACGAAGAAAAAGCCAAACAAACACAAATAGCAGAACAAGCTTTGGCCGAAGTAATCAGATTTGAATAGATGAAAAATTTTATACCATACGCACTTTTAATTTCAGGAGTTCTCGTGCTCATTGGGTTCGAGGTAGCTAGTATTTATTACATCATGCCGTTTCCGGGAAGTCAGCGCGAGGAATCTGTTAACTTTGCATATTGGCTTGTAAATAATCTTGTTTACCTACGGCTTATAGGGTTACTGTTGGTAGCGTATCCGGTTTATAAATTTATTTTTTTTGGCACCACCAGTCAACGGGTTACGTTGATTGCTTTGTTTCTTTTATACCTCATGGTGTATTATCAGGTTAATCACCGCATGCGGGCCGATGCCATGTTTAAGCAACCACGTACCATCACTTTTCTGAATGCAACTGAAAACAAGGTTGAAAATGATAAACTGGTGTTGGGCGTGGTGGTAAACCAACAAGCGCGCGCATATCCCATTGAAGTTATCGGCTACCACCACCAGGTGCGCGATACAATTGGGGGTGAGCCCGTGATGATTACCTATTGCACCGTGTGTCGTACAGGTCGGGCTTTTAAACCACAGGTCAACGGTGAGCTGGAAAATTTCAGACTGGTAGGAATGGACCATTTCAATGCCATGTTTGAAGATGCCCGAACAAAAAGCTGGTGGCGTCAGGCAAATGGTGAAGCTATTGTTGGGCCACTTAAAGGAACAATGCTGGAAGAATTACCTTCGGAGCAAATGAGTTTGCGCGCCTGGCTTGATCAACATCCTAATACATTAGTGCTGCAACCAGATAGTATCTTTAAAGATGCTTATGCTGTGCTTGATAAATACGATGAAGGCACAATGGAGAGCAGCCTTGAGAAACGCGATAGTTTATCATGGCAGGAAAAGTCGTGGGTGGTAGGAATACAGCAAGGCGAAATTTCGAAAGCCTACGATTGGAATGATCTGCTTCAACAAAAAGTAATCAACGATGCTGTTGGCGAAACGCATGTTTTAATTGCGCTGCAACCCGACAGCATTTCTTTTAACGTATGGAATCGGGATAGTCTTAGCTTTAAAATTCATAACAATGAATTGAAAGATGTGCAGACCTCTTCAACGTGGAATTGGCAGGGTAGGTGCGTGGAAGGCCAATTGCAAGGTTCACAATTAAAGTCTGTTCAGGGGTATCAGGAGTTCTGGCACTCGTGGTTGACTTTCCATCCGGAAACCATTAGATATGACTTGAAACAATGAAATGAAGTGATAACTTTGAACTAAAGAATTTTTATGTATAGGGAAATACTCAAGCCGGCCAAAAAGATATTTTCGCTTCAATTACCCAAAGAATTGGTAGGAAAAACTGTAGAGGTATTGGCATTTGAAGTAGTCGATCCTGAAAAAGTAGGCAAACGTATTGTGGACAAAAAGAAATTCTGGAAGACGTTTGGAAGCGGTAAAAATTCAAAGATATCAATTGATAAAATTCGTAAGTCCACCTGGAGAAAAGTTCAATGGTAATTCTGGGCACCAACATAATTATTGAACTTTATAAGGGAAATCTCAAAGTTCGGGAAAAATGTGAAGGGATTGGTGAAGAGAATCTTTATATAAATGCCGTTGTAGCTGCTGAATTTTATTCAGGCGTTCTTAACAAACGCGAGTTAACCTTGGTAAAAAAGCACCTTCAGAATTTTCCCGTAATTCATATCAATAATCATATTTCTGAAATCAGTCTTAACCT
Source organism: Cyclobacteriaceae bacterium (assembly GCA_019638395.1). Lineage (GTDB taxonomy): Bacteria > Bacteroidota > Bacteroidia > Cytophagales > Cyclobacteriaceae > ELB16-189. Next base: position 387,497 of record JAHBTX010000001.1, on the reverse strand, counting down.
GATGGAGCGCTATTGCCTGTCACATCATCCCTATATTAGTGATATACTAATTGCGCCCACTGCACTTTACTATGAGAGTCCTGTTTATACATTGAACAAGAATGACTTTCAATATATTCCAGGAATCAAGCTAGTCTAAATATGTGGTGGAAAGAAGCCATCGTATATCAGATTTACCCGAGTAGTTTTAAAGACTCCGATGATGATGGCGTGGGTGACATACGCGGGATAATTCAAAAGTTAGATTATATTAAAAGCTTAGGTGTTGATGCCGTTTGGCTAAACCCGATCTTCAAATCACCCAACGATGATGGTGGCTATGATATAAGCGACTATTATGCTATCCAACCCGAGTTTGGTACAATGGCCGATTTTGATGAGCTGCTCACTGGGCTGCATCAGCGTAACCTGAAGTTGATTATTGATTTAGTATTGAATCATTCATCCGATGAGCACGAATGGTTTCAGCAATCGCGGCAATCCAAAACAAATCCTTACCGCGACTATTACTTTTGGAAACCGGGCAAGGGTGATCAGCCACCCAACAACTGGCCTTCATTTTTTAGTGGCAGTGCGTGGGAAAAAGATGCGGCAACAGATGAATATTACCTGCACCTGTTTTCGCGCAAGCAACCCGACCTTAACTGGGAGAATCCGAAACTTCGGGATGAAGTACACAAGCTGATGAAGTTCTGGCTGGATAAAGGTGTAGATGGTTTGCGCCTGGATGTTATCTCTGCAATCTCTAAGCGCACCAGCTTTCCGGATACCGACACCAACGATTTTAACGAGACCATTCGCAAGTACTATTCCAATGGTCCGCGCTTGCGCGAATTTATTAGCGAAGCCCGCGAAAAGCTTTGGAACAAATACGATGTTGTAACCGTAGGCGAAGGGCCCGGAATAACTCCAGCTAATGCGCTTGATTACCTGGATGAGAAACGTGGCCTGAACATGATCTTTCATTTTGGCCACATGTTTATGGACCAAGGGCCGGGTGGTCGCTTCGATCCTGTGCCCTGGACGATGAAAGATTTTAAACAGGTTTTCAAAACATGGAACGATACTTTTGCCGATCGTGGGTGGGGAAGTGTATTTCTGGGTAACCACGATTTTCCGCGGATGGTCTCACGGTGGGGTAACGATGGACAATACCGGGAGCAATCCGCCAAGCTGTTGTTAACTTTATTGCTAACCATGCGCGGCACACCGTTCATTTACATGGGCGATGAAATCGGCATGACAAATACCATATTGGATTCCGTTTCGCAATCAAAAGATATTGAAACATTAAACGGTTGGGCTGTAGCATCTGCGCAAGGTACTTCAGAGGCCACTTTTCTGAAGGCCGCTAACTATGCCGGCCGCGATAATGCCCGCACGCCTATGCAGTGGAATACCAGTAAACACGCAGGCTATACTTCCGGTGTGCCCTGGATGCCGGTAAACAAAAACTACCAATGGTTAAACGTGGAAGAGCAAGACCAGCGGGAGACATCGATACTAAACTATTTCAGGTTATTAACTACCCTCCGTAAGGCGAATAACGTCTTTTCGCATGGTACGTACCATCCCATTGAAACCGCTCCCAACATTTTCGCTTACTACCGCGAGCGGGCTCAAGAAAAAATGCTGATTGTTCTTAATTTTTCTGATCAGGTTACTAACTTACCCGAAGAAGTACACGCTGCCCAAAAGGTTAAAGTAATTGGTAACTATACCGATGATGCTTTACAAATGCTGAGGCCTTGGGAAGCAGTGGTGTATAAGCGCAACTAAATTCATAATCTACCGATGAATAATTTATGGGGCATTGATCTGGGTGGCACTAAAGTAGAAGGTGCCGTTCTTAAATCAGCTGCCGATACCCAGGTTCTGTTTCGCGACCGCGTGCCCACCGAAGGTCATAAAGGGTATGAGCACATTTTAGGTCAAATCAAAAAAGTGGTTGAAATGATGGAGGCTGCGCAAGGTTATAAACCCAAGCGCCTTGGAATAGCCACACCGGGCACCATTGATCCGGCAACAGGCTTAATGAAAAATAGTAACTCCACCAGCCTGAATGGCAAACCTATTAAGGCTGATCTCGAAAAATTATTGGGCATTGAATTAGCAATGGCCAACGATGCTAATTGTTTTGCCTTAGCCGAAGCCAATATGGGTATTGCACATGAAAAATATCCGCACGCAAAAGTTGTATTTGGAGTTATTCTCGGTACAGGTGTAGGCGGTGGTGTAGTAGTTGATGGCAAAGTGATAAATGGACTACACGGCATTGGTGGGGAGTGGGGACATAACTTTCTCGATGCTTCAGGTGGACCGTGTTATTGTGGTAAAAGTGGTTGTGTGGAAAAAGTGTTGGCTGGCCCGGCATTGGAAAAATATTACGCCACTATAAGCGGGGCTTCCAAAAACCTGAAAGAAGTTTACGATGACTACAAATCCGGAACCGATCCATTTGCTATTCAAACCATGGAACGCCTGCATCATTTCTTTGGCGTTGCATTAAGTGTGGTGCTGAATATTCTCGATCCGGATGTGGTGGTAATTGGCGGGGGCGTGGGTAACATTGATACAATTTATACGGAAGGACTCAAATCGTTACGCCAACATATTTTTAATAACAAACGGTTGGAGACTCCAATTCTAAAACCTAAGTTGGGTGATAGTGCCGGAGTCTTTGGCGCAGCATTTCTGGTAAACAACTAATGCAAACATAAAATCTGCCTGATATGAAACGCATTGCAGTAATTGGCCCGATACCCCGCGATCATATTGTAACTCATAACGGTGATCTGATTCAAAAGTGGGGCTGTGTTACACACCCGGTAATTGCCTTGTCGGTGTTGGCAGGCGATCATCTCGAAATTATACCGGTGTGCCACGTACGCGCAGTAGATCATGATAACGTGGAAGAAGTGTTTGAAGGATACAAGGGTATTAATCTAAAACACATTACCACTGCCAACGATCAGGGCGATATTATCAGTTTGCGTTTTATTGATCAGAATAATCGGTTGGAGCGCCAAACCGGCTTTATGGATCCGATTTTGCCAGCCGATGTGACCAACCTGTTGGATTGCGATGCTTTTGTTTTTATTCCTATCAGCGATTATGAGATTTCGTTAGACACTTTAAAGTACCTTAAAAAGAAAAGCAAGGGTAAAATTATTTTCGATGCACATGGCCCTACCACTGCGTGCCTGGTAAGTGGCGAACGCCAACGCAAATTTTGGATTGATCGCGATCAATGGCTGCCGTTTATCGATGTGCTAAAAATGAACCTCGAAGAAGCGCATGCAAGTTGGTTTAAGAAAGAATATGAAAGCCAGGATTTTAATGCCGAAGAATTAGACCGGGCGGAAATCCGGGCGTTTGCAGAGCATTGTCTTTTGCTTGGTGTAAAGTGTGTATATGTAACTCTCGACTCGCGCGGTTGTCTTACTTACTTTAAAAAGCGCGGTAAAGTTGTAGAAGAATTAGTTCCTTCTATAAAGGTTGATAGGGTAATTGATACTACCGGCTGTGGCGATTCGTTTGCCGGTGGCCTTTCGTATGGCCTGGTGCAGAGTCCGGGTGATTATGTAGGCGCAGCCCAATATGCCAATGCGCTGGGTGCCCTGCGCACCCAGGGCAAAACGTTCGAGGTATTTAAGTCGTTGGAAGAAACCAATACCATTATTGCCCGCGGGCATGTTTAGTTTATAACATTCATGATTCAAGCCGTAATTTTTGATTTGGACGGGGTAATTGTAGATACAGCACATTATCATTACATCGCATGGAAGCGATTGGCAAGCGAGTTTGGTATTACATTAACGCTTCAACACAATGAGTTGTTAAAGGGTGTAAGCCGCATGCGCTCGCTCGAAATCGTGTTGGCATTGGGTAACATGCAACTATCTGATTCCGAAAAGGAAGCTTTGGCTGATAAAAAAAATAAATGGTTTATTGAATACATCGAATCAATACGTCCGGAAGAAATATTTTCTGGTGTAAAGGAAATGTTGGTTGATTGCCGGAAGAAAAATCTGAAAGTTGCATTGGCATCCAGCAGCAAAAACGCACCTCGCGTAATTGAATTGCTGGGTGTAGCAAACCTGTTCGACACAATGGTGGATGGTACCATGATCAAACATACCAAACCCGATCCCGAAATATTTTTACTGGCAGCAAAACGTCTGGGTATTTCGCCCGATAAGTGTGTGGTATTTGAAGATGCAGAGGCTGGGGTAGAAGCGGCCCTGGCTGCCGGTATGAAATGCGTTGGCGTTGGTTCACCAGAGCAACTGGGAAAGGCAAATGCAATTGTAAAACAAACCGCAGATTTCAACTTAAGCAACCTAGATAAACTTTGAATACCGAATACCGAATACCGAATACTGAATACTGAATACTGAATACTGAATACCGAATACCGAATACCGAATACCGAATACTAACTCCCTCAGCTATGAAGCAATACCTCAAACACCACGAATGGCACATCATTGAAGAAGGTTTAAACCCACACTACAATAAAGTTTCAGAAAGTGTTTTCAGCTTGGGTAATGGCCGCATGGGGCAGCGTGCTACATTCGAAGAAGATTATTCAGGCGAAACGCATCAGGGAAGTTACGTGGCCGGTGTTTATTATCCCGACAAAACCCGCGTGGGCTGGTGGAAAAATGGTTACCCCGAATACTTCGCCAAAGTATTGAATGCACCCAGTTGGATTGAAATCAAAGTTAAGATTGGCGATCAGGTTCTCGACTTGGCTAAATGCAAAGTTGAATCATTTACACGCGTGCTCGATATGAAGCAAGGCTTGTTGCATCGTACGGTTACAGCCATACTTCCCGATGGTAAAAAGCTGAGGATTGATTCCAAACGTTTTTGCTCCATGGCCGATGGCGAGATTGGTGCAGTCCGATATGAAATTAAAGCGTTGAATTTTTCAGCACCCATTACACTTACACTTCCGGTGGATGCGGATGTGGTGAACAAGGATTCGAATTACGATGAAAAATTCTGGGAAGAAGTTTACAAAGAAGCAGCACCCGGGCTGGCATTGGTAACCGCGCAAACCAAAAAGACGCACTTTCATGTTTGCACAGCCATGCAGTTTAAGTTGCAAGATGATGGAAAAGATGTTACAGCAAAGGTTACAACCAACCAACGGGAAAAGTATGCTGACAATGTAATCGAAACAGACATTAAAGAAGGAAGTACATTAACAGTTTATAAATACGCAGTTGTTTTGTCATCCGAAAATCATGCTAAGGACAAACTGGCTGCGAATGCAAAATCAAAATTAGCAGCAGCTGTTGCTACAGGTTTTGAAAAACTATTTGCAGGCCATGCTAACGTATGGGCTCACAAGTGGGAAGAGTGTGATATAACTATCGATGGTGATGTTGCTGCTCAACAAGGAATTCGCTTTAATATATTTCAACTCACGCAAACCTATACGGGTGAAGATGAACGATTGAACATCGGCCCGAAAGGATTTACAGGCGAGAAATATGGTGGAAGTACCTATTGGGATACCGAAGCCTATTGCTTACCATTCTTCTTAAGTACGGCCGAGCCCAAAGTAGCCCGCAATTTGTTGGTTTACCGATACAAGCACTTAGGCAAAGCCATTGAGAATGCTGAGAAGCTAGGGTTTAAAGACGGTGCGGCCTTTTATCCTTTCGTTACCATGAATGGGGAAGAGTGCCACAACGAATGGGAAATTACGTTTGAAGAAATTCATCGCACCAGTGCAATGGCCTATGCCATGCGCGATTACATCGACTACACAGGCGATAAGAATTACCTGGCGGAATACGGTTTGGAAGTGTTGATCGGTATTTCTCGCTTTTGGGCGCAGCGCGTTAACTGGTCGAACGAAAAAAGTAAGTATGTGATACTCGGTGTAACGGGACCCAACGAATATGAAAACAATGTAAACAACAATTGGTACACCAATTACCTCGGTGCATGGACGCTCCGCTTTACGTTGCAGGCTCTTGATTTTGTAAAGCAGAATCACGCCCAACGCTATTCAGAAATTGCTTCTAAAACCGCTTTCAAGGAATCAGAAGAAACTGCAAAGTGGAAGGACATTACCGAAAAGATGTATTACCCGAAGGATGAAAAGCGCGGTGTTATACTGCAGCAAGATGGATTTTTGGATAAGGAGCTAATGAATGTAAAAGATTTACCGGCCAGCGAACGGCCGCTTAATCAAAAATGGTCGTGGGATCGGATTTTACGCTCTTGCTTTATCAAGCAAGCCGATGTGTTGCAGGGTATTTTTCTTTTTGAAGATGACTTTGATTTGGCTACAATCAAAAAGAATTTTGATTTCTACGAGCCGATGACCGTGCATGAATCATCGCTATCACCTTGTGTACACGTTATTTTAGCCAGTAAGATTGGCTATAAAGAACAGGCTTACGAGTTTTATCTGCGCACAGCCCGTTTAGATTTAGATGATTATAATAACGATACCGAAGAAGGTTGCCACATTACCTCTATGGCGGGTACGTGGATGAGTGTGGTAAAAGGTTTTGGTGGTATGCGTGTGCGCGATGGCAAACTGCACTTCACTCCGTTTATTCCCGATCAATGGAAATCTTATTCATTCCGGTTGGAGTTTCGCGATCGGGTAATCAAAGTTAAAGTGGGAGCGGGTGGAAAGGTAGATACCGTGTTGGAGCAAGGTGAGCCTTTGGAAATTATTATGAATGGAAAATCGATCACACTAAATAACTAAAACATGAAAGCAGGTTTCTTACTTCTGAGTTTCACGTTGTCAATTGTAGCATACACGCAAAAGAAACCCACAGTTGATACACGCCTGGCAGGCCTCGATGCCGAGTTGCAAAAAGTGTTAGAAACCTGGAAAGCTCCGGGGTTTGCAGTAGCGGTGGTTGAGAAGAACAAAATTATCTATGCGAAAGGTTTTGGTTACAGCGACTATGAAAAGAAAATCGCGGTAACGCCCAATACCCTGTTTGCCATTGGCAGTTGTAGCAAGGCTTTTACATCGGCAGTACTGGGTCAGTTGCGAAGTGAAAGTAAACTGGCTTTTGAAGATAAACCTTCCAAATACATTCCTGATCTGAAGTTCTTCAACGATCAGATGAATAATACTATTCAGATTCGTGATTTAATGAGTCACCGCACAGGCTTACCACGCCATGATTTTTCCTGGTATTTGTTTCCATCCGATTCAAAAGATAGTTTAATACAACGCATCGCCTATCAAGAACCTTTTGCCGGTGTGCGCGAGAAATGGTATTACAATAATTTTATGTTTCTGGCACAGGGTGTAGTGGCAGAAAAAATTACCGGCAAATCGTGGGAAGAGAATGTGCGCGAACGAATTTTTAAACCACTCGGCATGGAACGCAGTAATCTGTCAATTGCAGAAATGCAAAAGGCTACCGACATAGCAGTGGGTTATGGTTTAAAAGATGAATCCATCATTGAAAAAATGGATTACTATCATATTGCCGGAATGGCTCCTGCCGGAAGTATTAACAGCAGTGTAACTGAAATGGCTAGTTGGGTTATTACCTGGATCAACGGTGGTAAGTTTAAAGGCAAAGAAATTATTCCGGCAAGTTATGTATCGGAAGCCATGAGTTCGCAAATGGTAATTGGTGCGGGTCTGCCAGATAAAACCAATCCAGATGTTCACCTCTCCAATTATGGTTATGGTTGGTTTCTATCTTCTTACAAAGGCCATTACCGTGTTGAACATGGCGGAAACATTGATGGCTTTTCAGCTAATACTTCTTTCTTTCCGAGCGATAGTGTGGGCATTGTAGTATTGGTTAATCAGAATGGTTCAGCAGTGCCATCGGTGGTACGGAATATTATTTCCGATAGAATACTGAAAGTAAAGGCAACCGATTGGAATAAAGAGTTAAAAGACAGACGCGATAAAGCCTTGGCAGAACAGAAGAAAGCCGCGGCCACACGATCTTCCAATAAGGTAAAAGGAACAAAGCCTTCGCGCATATTGGCTGAGTTTACAGGAAAGTATTCTCACCCTGCTTATGGCGAGTTCACGATAACCTACGATCGCGATTCCCTGATCGCTAATTTTAAAAGAATGAAGTTGTGGTTGGCTCATCATCATTATGATGTGTTTGATTCGTATGCAATTGAAAATGGAAAGGCCGATACAACTACCAATGAAAATTCAACTCAGTTTCAGTTTTTTGGTAATGAGGTAGGAGAGATAAGTAAAGTTGCTATAAAGATTGAGCCCACGTTGGCCGCGCTTGAATTTAAGCGCACACCTATCAAAGTTGATATCAGCAAAGAAGCCTTGGCATTGTATGCAGGCGAATTTGAACTGGGCGGTATTGTGGTGAAGTTTTTTGTAAAGAATACAACGTTGCATCTTACCGTACCTGGGCAGCCCGAATATGAATTGGTACCAACAGGTAAACACAAATTTATGATAAAGGGTTTGGAAGGCTTTAGGATTGATTTTGTTGGCACGAACGGCTCTTTTGCCGAAGCAGTATTTAATCAGCCCAATGGAGTTTTTAAAGCGAAGCGGAAGTAGTCTTTTCCCACTCTTCAAACGCTGTTAATTCGGAAGCAGCCGCGCTGAACACCCATGCCAGGATGGCCATATCATCGGCAAGTCCCACAATAAGTAAGTCCGGAATCAGATCGAACGGATTAATGAAATATATACAGGCTGTCAGCAGCCCTACCAGTACGCGTTTTGATTTAAGAGAATAAACCCCACTTACGTTTGCCCGAAGCAGGCGGCCGGCCAGCAATAATTGTTGTTTCAATTTTAAACGACCTTCTGCCGACCAATCTACGCGCGTGATTTTAGCCGCTAACTCCGCAAGCACACGGCCTATTCGCCCTGGCTTTTCTGCCAGGCGCGAGGCTTGTTTTATAGCTGTCTGAAAGAAACTATTGAACATGATGGCTAAACGACAGTTTTATGCAATAATTTTATTATCCGGCTAAAATTAAAAAGGTTTCCATTGAAACTGGCCTGGAATATTCGGAAATTTCTTCTGCCTTTAACCTAACCCCCTTTGCCATGGAAACTTCAGCACATCAGTTTGTCGAAACCTGGGATCATTACCTGATTTCAGGAGCGTATGTTTTCTTTGGAATAGCTGTATTGATTTTAGTGTATCACGAGATCAAGCTTATCACAATCTCAGATAACAAAGAACGCTATGACTATGTGAATTTGCACGAGATCAGATTTTTTTGGTATTCCGTTTTAAGCCTCATAATAGGTCTGGCACTTTTTGCAACAGCAGAAGTTACGCCTCTCTTTCCGGTAGATGATTCGTTGAAGCTATATGTGAGTATATTCTTTCTGGCGGGTTCATTCATCATTGTGTATTTACTGTTATCAAGTCTTATTAAAATTCAGTACCCTAAATTTTTAGAAGGAAGGTTAAACCGTATCCGCAATAAGCCACGCAAGTCGGCATCTGGCTATGTAATGCGCAAATTATCAGATGCGGAAGGAGCCGTTCACCTGGAAGCGGAACAGTTGGCCCAACATCGCAGCGAAATTCATTCAGTGGAATACGATGTTTGGTTGGATGAAAAAACGGGCGAGAAAAAGGTTGAAAAATACATGGCCTACCAACACGCAGAAAAATGCAGCGAGTGCGGATTTTATACCATGAAGATTGATACAGAAGAAATAGTAAGGCAACCAACCCAAACTGAAGATGGATTGTTGCTGGAGCATTATCAATGCAGTTATTGCAATCATCGCGAGGCACGGGAAGTTGTAATAGCTGCCTTATCTTCTAATGTAAAGAACCCGGCTTCGTAGTTAATGATTGCGCGGTTTTTTGTAGCCCTGCTTACAGCTATCGTACTATTTCACATTCTGGTATTGGCAGGTGTTGTACCAATGGAAATAGTGTGGGGTGGAAGAATTACTACACGTACTGAATTGGTGCAGTTTGAAGTTGTATCCATTATGATCAACCTGATTATGATTTTTGTGGTAAGCCATCCAGCCGGATTCATTCAGGTACTCAAGCCAGTGGTTGTGCGCTGGCTGCTAGCTGTAATGGCCATACTCTTTGCACTTAACACAATTGGAAATGTAATGGCGGTTGATCCGCTTGAACGTTGGATATTTACACCACTAACTGCGTTGATGTGTGTACTTAGTGTTTTGCTGCTAAGGAAACACTGATTCTTACTTCTGCATCACATACCGGAAATAAAATCTTGTTCCGTCTTTCAGGTTGCGATAGAATTTTGAACCGACTACACCTGCAAATTCAGCAAACAGTTTTTGCCACTTGGGTGGAACCAGATCGCGTATTCGTTTTTGTTTGGCCTCATCTTCTGCTTCAATGGCCATCACCACACGCTCAGTTATGTTTTCTTCCTGTTTCATGGTTAAACCACTTTCTGCCAACAGTTGGTTTAACTCTTCCATATCTTGCGCATACCGAAAATCTACCATTAAGAAATAGCCGCCTGGTTTTAACACCCGCTTTACTTCGCTTAAAAATTGTTTAACCGAGCCGTATGCGTGACATGACTCTACATTGATAACTACATCAATACTGTTGTCGGCTAAAGGAATAGATTCAGCACTGCCTTGAATAAATTTCAGATTTGGAACTGCATGAATCTTATTGGCCAGATCAACCGCATGTTGGGCCAGATCCATACCTGTGTATTGTGCGGGTTTAAAGTAGGAAGCAAGATATGCTGCTCCGCCACCGCGTCCGCTGCCCACTTCTACTACAGTTTTGTTAGTCAGCTCAGCCTTCGAACCCAGATAGTGGTACATTAATAACGGATAAAGTTGCAACGGCTTAGGTTCTGGTTGATAGGCAGGTTCGTTCGCATCAGGCGAATAGCCGTAGTTCATAAACTGCCAATCATTGGCTGGAATATGTTTGGCCAGCCACTCATAAGTTATTTTGGCATTGAGGCGCTTAAACCAGGCAAAACGTTTAAATGGCGAGAGCAGAGTCTTGATCATGGAGGTAGATTTTAGGGTGAGGCAAATTAAACCAAAAATCAATCATAATTTTAGCGTTAAAAATTTTGCATGAAGAATCTTGGATTGGTAAGTGTGGTGGTGCGCGATTATGACGAAGCACTGGATTTCTATGTCAATAAGTTAGGTTTCGTTTTGGCAGAGGATACTGTTTTGTCTGAAACCAAACGATGGGTAGTAGTTGCGCCTAATCAGCAATCAACATGCAACCTGTTACTGGCAAAGGCGGCAACTGCAGAACAGGAAGCACACATTGGCAATCAAACCGGGGGACGTGTTTTTCTATTTCTTTATACGGATAATTTTCAACGCGATTATGAGGCAATGCTTTGCAACGGAGTAAAGTTTGTGCGCGAACCCAAACAGGAAGCCTATGGCACAGTAGCTGTATTTGAAGATATCTATGGCAACCTGTGGGATTTGATTGAACGCTAATAAAAAAAGGCTGCTCTAACAAAGTAAAGCAGCCTCAAAGTTTGATGATTTATAGTTGGATTAACTCGCGGTTTTTGTGCGACTACGCATCCAGAACAAGAGAATAGCAAACAGCACGATTAATATTGCGGGAAATGTAACCATGGTTTTTAAGGTAGCTTGACCGGCTTCCAACTCCATTAAGTCACCGGTTACACCCGATGCGGCTGCTTTCTCTTTAGCACTATCAATCCATCCGCCTATAATAGGTTGCCAGATTGATGTAGAAAACATACCAAATGCACCTACTACCGACATGCCGATGGCTCCAGTTGCCGGCATCTTCTCTGCCGTAAAGCCAATCATGTTTGGCCAGAAGTAACAAACACCAATCGCAAATACAATGGCTGCTACATAAACCATCGAACCAGTTTGTGTGCTGAATAGGAAAATACCAAGCGCAGTAAAGATGGCCGAACCTAACAACACACCCGTTTGATCAAATTTATGTACAAACTCACCACCAAAGTACCGACCCACAGCCATTAATCCGGTAACGAGCGCAAGGATTACCATCGGTTCAGCACCACTCTTTGCCATAATAATTCCAGTCCATTGTTGTGGACCAAATTCCGAAATCGCAGTAAGCGTCATGCACGCACAAATGAATACGAATAGTGGTGTTGCCATGGCTTTCAGGTTAGCAGCAAGCGAACCAGCTTCGCCTTTTGTTTCCGGAAAAGTTTGGCCATAGAACAGATAAGCATAAATAAGCGTTGGTATTACAATTATCCAGATTTGAGCTTCCCAACCTAATTCCATTTTTGTCATGGCAAGCGAAATCAAACTTCCCAATACAATGCCACCGGGGAACCACATGTGGAAACGGTTCATGAGCGTATTCATTTGTTTGCCGCTATAGCTGGTTGCAATTAATGGATTACACGCAGCTTCTGTACAGCCATTACCCAATCCAATAAATAAGGTTGAGATGAGTAATCCGGTATAACCACCCGAAAATATCGTCAACACAATTCCAATGATGTGGGCAATGAATGCAAAAATCATAATCTTTTTTGGGCCAATGGAACTATAGAAAATTCCTCCAAGCACCATCGAAATGGGAAAGCCTAAAAACCACATCTGGTTTATAAAACCCAGTTGCTCGTTGGTAAGGTTAAAGGTTCTGCCCAGCTCGGGTAAAATGCCGGCCCGGATACTGAATGAAAATGCGGTGGTTATCAATGCAAAACAACTTGCATAAAACAACCTGATATTCGGTTTATCGCTCATACGTGTGTGTGTTAAGTTTTGATTTTAGGTTTTGAAATATGTGAGGAAATTCGATTTGATGCAAACGGTTGATATAAAAATGAAAAAAAAGTATGTTCATAATTCAAACACCATCCCACTTTTGCGGAGGGTAACATAAATACGCTTGTCAAATTTGTACAAAGCTGCTGCCCGGTGCGATACGTCTTTCTGCTTCTCTTTGCAGTTGATAAGCAATTTCATTTTAGCCAGCTTACGCCTGAAGTTTGACTTATCCAATTTCGTTTCCAGAATGGCTTCATATAACTCCTGAAGTTGCAGCAAGGTGAATTTGGCCGGCAAAAGGTTAAAGCCAATAGGTTCATGCCGTACTTTGTGTTTTAAATGCTTATAGCCAAAATCAAGGATCTGGTTGTGATCGTATATGAGTTGGGGTACATCGTGTACATTAAACCACTGGGCATCCGAAGCCGTAAAACCGGGAATAAGCGAATAACTCTCTTCATTCACCAATGCATAGAATGCAAGTGTTACAACCCGCTTTGTCGGAAATCGGTTTGGCTCACCAAAAGCTTTAAGTTGCTCCAGGTAAATATCACTAATCCCCGTAAGGGATTTAAGCAATCGTTTGGCGGCCTCATCCACGCTTTCGCCATACGTAATCCAGCCACCGGGCAGCGCCCATTTTCCGGCACTTATACCTTCGGCATGTTTTACTAACAGAATATCCAACCGACCATCCTTAAAACCGAAGATTACACAGTCAATAGACAGTGCCTCGATAATACTTTCGGGCGGGTTTATACTTTCCATAAAATTATCCGGCTAATATATGGTCATTTTGACTATAAGTAAATACTTTTGGACATAATTCAATCGTATGCAGGAGTATGTTTTGGGCCTTGACATTGGCAGTTCTTCCGTAAAAGCTTCGTTGGTAAGTGTTGCCACAGGGCAGCGTATTGCCTCGGCTCAATCGCCTGCCGAAGAGATGGAAATGCTAGCCGTACAACCGGGCTGGGCCGAGCAAGAACCCGAAACCTGGTGGCAGCATGTTCTTAATTGTATCAAACAAACGCTGGCGCAAGCCGGTGCCAAAGGCGAACAGGTTAAAGCCATTGGTATTGCCTACCAGATGCACGGGCTGGTGTGTATTGATAAAGCGGGCGTTCCCGTTCGCCCTTCCATTATCTGGTGTGATAGCCGTGCGGTAAAGTATGGCGATGAGGCTTTTCATAAATTGGGTGAATCATACTGTTTGTCGCACTTTCTCAACTCACCCGGTAACTTCACAGCCTCAAAGCTGAAGTGGGTAAAAGAAAATGAACCTGCCGTTTATGAGCGCATCCATAAAGTTATGTTACCGGGCGATTACATTGCATATAAGCTTACAGGCGAAATAACAACTACTGATACCGGACTATCGGAAGGAATTTTCTGGGATTACAAAACAGGTTCTGTTGCAAAGTCATTGCTGGATCATTACGGCATAAGCACTGATCTACTGCCTGAGATTAAACCTGTATTTTCCATACAGGCCGAAGTAGACGCCAAAGCAGCCGATCTCACCGGATTGAAAAAAGGAACTCCGGTTTCATATCGCGCGGGCGATCAACCCAACAATGCATTCTCTTTAAATGTATTGAACCCAGGCGAAACTGCCGCTACTGCGGGAACGTCAGGGGTAATTTATAGTGTAACCGCAGATAATGCGTTTGACAAAAAATCGCGGGTAAATGCATTCTTACATGTAAACAATAAAGCCGAACAAAAACGCAATGGTATTTTACTTTGCGTAAATGGTACCGGTATTCTGAATAGCTGGCTGCGAAAGAACATCAGAAGTGTAGATGCATTTCCCTATACAAAAATTAACGATTTGGCTTCGGGTGTGCCCGTAGGTGCCGATGGGTTGCTGATGTTGCCCTTCGGTAATGGTGCCGAGCGCATTCTGGAAAACAAGGTGATCAATGCATCTTGGCATGGACTTGATTTTAACCGACACTCGCAAGCGCATGTATTTCGGGCTGCGCAAGAAGGAATTGTATTTGCGCTGCGATACGGCTTCGATATTCTGCAATCAATGGGGTTAAAATCGCAGGTAATACGGGCCGGTCATGCCAATATGTTTTTGAGTCCGGTGTTTAGAAATGCATTTGTAAACACCATTGGTGCCAGACTTGAGTTATACGATACCGATGGGGCAATGGGCGCGGCACTTGGTGCAGGAGTTGGGGCGAAAATATTTGATTCTTTCAGCGATGCATTCCGCGGATTGAAAATGCTTCATGAAGAAAATCCTACTGATGCATTACAAGAGCAATACACACATCATTACTCGAAGTGGAAAAAGATTTTGAATACATATTTAGTAAATTAGAGAATTAAAACTTTGACAATGAATATAGAATTGGAAAAGACACTGATTAAGCAAGATGTTGATGGCGTTACCGATGAAAAATTATTTGTGTCGCCAAAGCGATTGCATGATTCTGCTAAACAGAAACAAGAATTGGTTGTCTTTACGGCTGCTGAGCTATTCGACCGGATTGTAAAATCTCGAGAGGCGATTCATACTAATAAACTTATTGTACACGAAGAGGCAAGGAAATACTTTCTATTATAGATATTGCTTTGCGTCTTTGCGCCTTAGCTTGGAATAATTCAATCAGAAATTTCATACAAAACAAAATCCAACAGAACTTTTAAAAAACAAATGACCATGAAAGTAATCAAAGGAAAACAAGAGTATTTCAAAGGCATTCGTGCCATAAAGTACGAGGGTAAAGATTCAGATAATCCACTTGCATTTAAGTTTTATAATCCCAACAAAAAAGTAGGCCGTAAAACCATGCAAGAGCACCTGCGGTTTGCTATTTCCTACTGGCATACCTTCTGCGGAACAGGTGGCGATCCTTTCGGAAGTGGCACCAAACAATTTCCATGGTTACAAGCTGGCGATGCTGTTCAGCGGGCTTACGATAAGATGGATGCTGCGTTTGAGTTTATTACCAAGATAGGCGCGCCATTCTATTGCTTTCACGATTATGATCTGGTAGATGAAGCACCCACACTGGTTGAATCAGAAAAACGCTTGCGCAAGATTGTGGACTACGCCAAGCAGAAGCAACAAGATTCGGGTGTAAAACTGTTATGGGGAACCGCCAATCTGTTTGGTAACCCGCGCTATATGAATGGCGCTGCTACCAATCCTGATTTTCAAGTAGTATGCCATGCTGCCGCCCAGGTAAAGAACGCCATTGATGCTACAATTGAATTAGGTGGCACTGGTTATACATTCTGGGGTGGAAGAGAAGGTTATATGTCGTTGTTGAATACCAATATGAAACGCGAACAGGAACACCTGGCGCGGTTCCTTCAAATTTCGCGCGACTATGCCCGCAAGCAAGGTTTTAAGGGAGTATTCTACATCGAACCTAAGCCGATGGAACCATCCAAACATCAATATGATTTTGATGCTGCCACTTGCCTTAACTTTTTACGCCAGTTCGATCTGATGGACGACTTCAAATTGAACATTGAAGTTAATCACGCCACATTAGCCAGCCACACGTTCGATCACGAATTGCAGGTATCGGCCGATGCAAATGCCTTGGGAAGTATTGATGCAAACCGAGGCGATAACCAAAACGGTTGGGATACTGATCAGTTTCCGAACAACGTTTATGAATTAACAGAAGCGATGTTGGTGATTTTGCAAGCCGGTGGTTTTAAAACCGGAGGCGTGAACTTCGATGCTAAAACCCGCAGAAACTCAACCGACCTGGTGGATATTTTCTATGCGCACATTGGCGGTATGGACACTTTTGCTAAAGCCTTGCTGGCAGCACATGCTATTCTGGAAGACGGAGAGTTTACCAGCCTTAAGAAAGGCCGTTATGCTTCGTTCGACAAGGGCAATGGCAAAAAGTTCGAAAACGGAAGTCTCGGCTTACGCGAACTGCGCCAGTTGGCTTTAAAGAATGGCGAACCTTCACAAATCAGCGGAAAACAAGAGTATCTGGAAAATCTGTTGAACAAGTTTGTTTAGACAGGCAACAGAGCAGCAAACTAAATAACCACGGGTCGTAGCCGTGGTTATTTTTTAAAGTAAGATTTCTCTTATTTAAGCCCATTTAAAATTACTGCAAACGATTCCGTTAAATTTATTTCAGTATTTTTCGCCATATCGTTTTAACCTTACTTGTTAAATATAACCTGAGACTAATCGCATGAACAGAAAACTAAGAATGGGAATGGTTGGTGGAGGAAAAGATGCCTTCATCGGATCAATCCACCGGCTGGCCGCCAATATGGACGGACTTGTTGAAGTGGTTGCCGGAGCCCTCAGTATCAATCCGGAAGTTGCCAAAGAAAGTGGTAAAATGTTGTTCCTGGCAGAAGACAGAACCTACACTACCTTCGAAGAAATGATTGAGAAGGAGAGTAAACTTCCGGCCGATAAGCGCATTGATTTTGTAACCATTGTTACGCCAAACTTTGCACACTTTGCACCAGCCATGCTGGCACTCGAAAAAGGTTTTCACGTGGTGATTGAAAAACCAATTACATTTACAATAGACGAAGCCCGGCAATTAAAAAAGAAAGTTCAGGAAACGGGTTTATTACTTTGCTTAACGCATACCTATTCGGGTTACCCGATGGTGCGCGAAGCACGGGCCATGGTGCGCGATGGCATCTTTGGCAAAATCCGTAAAGTATATGTAGAATATCCGCAAGGCTGGTTGAGCAAAATGAGCGAACGCGAAGGCAACGCACAAGCTGCATGGCGTACCGACCCCAAGCGTTCGGGCAAAGCTGGCGCGATTGGCGATATAGGAACACATGCTGCACACTTGGCTGAGTTTATCACCGGTTTAAAAATTACACACCTGTGTGCTGATTTAAATATCATGGTACCGGGCCGGGCATTAGATGATGATGGCAATGTGTTATTGAAGTTTGATAATGGCGGAGCAGGTGTGTTGATGGCCTCACAAGTTGCAGCCGGTGAAGAAAACGCATTGAAGATTCGGGTGTATGGCGAGAATGGTGGTTTAGAGTGGTCGCAGCAAGAACCAAATACCTTGTTGGTAAAGTGGCTTGATAAGCCTACACAAATTTACCGGGCCGGTACAAATGGATTTCTTCACAAAGAAGCGTTGTTTAACACGCGTACCCCGGGTGGTCACCCCGAAGGTTACCTCGAAGCGTTTGCAAATCTCTATCGCAACTTTGCGTTGGCGCTTAGTGCAAAGATTGATGGCACCAAAGCTCCTGAGCATATTGATTTCCCTTCGGTGGATGATGGTATTCGCGGTATGGCGTTTATTGATAACGTAGTGAAGAGCGGACAGAGTAAAGAAAAGTGGACTCCATTTGAAGTTTAAAGTTATGAAGACATTAAAAGGCCCTGGAATTTTTCTGGCCCAGTTCATGGGCGATGAACCTCCTTTCAACAATCTGAAATCGATATGCAAGTGGGTAGCTTCACTGGGTTATGTAGGCGTGCAGATTCCTTCATGGGATAGCCGCTGCATCGATTTAAGAAAAGCAGCTGAGAGTAAAGACTATGCCGATGAGATTCGCGAGACCGTTGAATCGTGTGGTTTGCAGATAACTGAACTTTCTACGCACCTGCAAGGTCAATTAGTAGCAGTTCATCCTGCCTACGATGTGATGTTCGATGGTTTTGCACCGAAATCCGTACACGGTAAACCAAAAGAAAGAACAGCCTGGGCAGTTGATCAGTTAAAACTCGCAGCCAAAGCCAGTAAAAATTTAGGATTGAATGCACACGCAACTTTTTCAGGTGCGTTGATGTGGCATACGGTTTACCCGTGGCCGCAACGTCCGGCTGGTTTGGTAGAGGATGGCTTTAAAGAATTAGCCAAACGTTGGCTGCCCATTCTTAATGCGTTCGATAAAGTAGGTGTAGATGTGTGTTATGAAATACATCCGGGCGAAGATTTACATGATGGTATAACATTCGAGCGTTTCTGGGAAGCAACCGGTAAGCACACACGCGCCAATATACTTTACGATCCAAGTCACTTCGTTTTACAACAATTAGATTACCTGCAATACATCGACTTCTATCATTCCTTCATCAAGATGTTTCACGTGAAGGATGCCGAGTTTAACCCTACCGGCAAGAGCGGTGTGTATGGAGGCTTCCAGGATTGGGTAAACCGTCCCGGGCGTTTCCGCTCACTTGGCGATGGTCAGGTTGACTTCCAATCTATCTTTACCAAGTTAGCACAGTATAATTACAGTGGTTGGGCCGTGTTGGAGTGGGAGTGTTGCATTAAACATCCGGAACAAGGTGCAGCAGAAGGTGCGCCATTTATTAAAGATCACATCATTCGTGTAACGGAGAAAGCGTTTGATGATTTCGCATCTGCCGGAAAAAATCCATCACTCAATAAAAAAGTATTAGGACTGAGTTAGTTTGATTAAAATTTAAAAACAAACCCCATGAAAAATAAGATCTCGATAATAGTAGCTGTTGCATTGGCCTTCACACTTATGTACTGTGGCTCAAAAAAAACCGAAACGCAAACTGAGGATTACGGTACACCTGATGAAACAACTGAGCCTGTACAATCAGTGGATGTGATTGCGCAAGGCGAAGCATTGGTAAAAGCCAGCGATTGTAAAACCTGCCATCATGCTACCAACAAGTTGGTAGGTCCATCGCACACCGATGTTGCCAAGAAATATGAATTCACCGCAGCCAATGTTACCTACCTCGCAAAAAAAATAATTGAAGGTGGTACAGGTGTTTGGGGAGAGATACCCATGTCGCCACATGCCGATCTTTCGCAGATTGATGCTGAGAAGATGGCGCGTTATGTATTATCGTTAGATGGAGAAAAAGAACATTAAGATGCGGCTAATTAGTCTATTCATGCTGTGTGTTATTGCCTGCACAACTCATGCTCAACACAATTCACTTTCCGCTAAAGAAAAGAAAGATGGTTGGCAACTTTTGTTTGATGGTAAAACCACCAAAGGTTGGCACAACTATAAATCCGATCAGGTAGGAACAGCATGGAAGATTTCGGAAGAGGCATTGTTTCTGGATACTTCCAACAAAGAAGAAAAAGGTGGCGATTTGGTTACGGACCAACAATTTGAAAACTATGAGTTGTATTTAGAATGGAAAATTCAACCTTGTGGAAATAGCGGTGTAATTTTTAACGTGCAGGAATCTGACGAATACCGATATGTATGGGTAACAGGCCCCGAAATGCAAGTGTTGGATAACGAATGCCATCCCGATGCTAAAATCATCAAACACCGTGCGGGAGATTTGTATGATTTGATTTCATGTTCGAAAGAAACCGTGAAGCCTGCGGGTGAATGGAATGCAGTCCGCCTTGTTTCCAATAAAGGAAAATACGAGTTCTGGCTTAACGGAGTAAAAACAGTTGAGTTTACCATGCATACACCCGAGTGGGATGCGATGGTGGCCGGAAGTAAATTCAAGAGTATGCCCGGCTTTGGTAAGTTTTCAAAAGGTCATATCGCTTTGCAAGATCATGGCGATAAGGTTTGGTATCGAAACATTAAAATAAAACCTCTTTAACCAGAAGAGGTTTTTTTCTTTAGCTATAGTTTAGTCAACGATTTATTACACATATCTTCACAAATGAAAAAGCTTTTTATTCTTTTAAGTTGCTGCATTATTCTTTACGCCTGTACCCGGGAAACCCCACGCGTGTTGGTGTTTTCCAAAACGAAAGGTTTCAGGCACCAATCCATTACAGCGGGCAAAGCTGCATTAATTAAGCTTGGTGCCGAAAAAGGTTTTGCAGTTGATACCACCGAGTCAGCGGACGTATTTACCGAAGAGAATCTAAAGAAATACAGAGCCGTGATTTTTCTGAGTACTACTGGCGATGTATTGGATCAGCAGCAACAAAATCAGTTCATGCGTTTCATTCAGTCCGGTGGAGGTTATGTGGGTATTCATGCTGCCGCAGATACCGAGTACGATTGGTGGTGGTATGGTAAACTGGTGGGTGCTTATTTTAAAAGTCATCCGCAAATTCAAGAGGCAAAATTTAAAAAGGTAAAACCATTTGGTGAAGACAACTTACCTGACGAATGGATTCGTACCGATGAGTTGTACAATTATAAAAAGATATCGGATGAGATAACAGTTTTATATAATCTGGATGAAACCAGCTATCAGGGTGGTGAGAATGGTGAGAATCATCCCATAGCCTGGTATCATGATTTTGATGGTGGTCGTTCGTTTTATACCGGCCTCGGTCATACTGATGAATCGTTTAGCGAAGAATTATTCTTAAGTCATTTGTATCAGGGAATTAAATATGCGATAGGTGAGAAGAAACCTGACTTCGCGAAAGCACGGGCTAAGCGTGTGCCCGAAGAAAACCGCTTTACCAAAAATGTACTGGGCAACAATTTTGATGAACCTACCGAAATGACCATTCTGCCGGATAGCCGCATTATTTTTATCGAACGCAAGGGTGCTGTTAAACTCTATGATCCTAAAACGGATTCGATTAACCAGATCAATACGTTTAATGTCTGGACCAAATACGAAGATGGTATGCTTGGTATAACTGCCGATCCTGATTTCGAAAAAAATAATTGGTTATACATTTATTACTCGCATCCTGAAAAATCGGCCAATGTATTATCGCGCTTTGTATTTGATGGTAAGAAAATAGACCAGGCCAGCGAAGTACAAATACTGGAAGTGCCTACACAACGAGACAAATGTTGCCACACAGGTGGTTCACTTACGTTTGCTCCAGATGGAAATCTATTCTTATCAACGGGTGACAACACCAGTCCGTTTGAATCGGATGGATTTAGTCCGTCTGATGAACGTGCGGGCCGCTCACCTTTCGATGCACAAGGTACATCTTCCAATACCAACGATTTAAGAGGAAAGATTCTGCGCATCAAACCACAAGCCGATGGATCCTATACAATTCCGGAAGGCAACCTCTTCCCGAAAGGTGAGGAAAAAACACGCCCTGAGATTTATGTAATGGGTAACCGTAACCCGTATCGTATTTCGATTGATAAGAAAACCGGTTTTCTTTATTGGGGTGAAGTTGGCCCCGATGCCGGTAATGATAGTCCTGAACGCGGACCACGTGGTTACGATGAAGTGAACCAAGCCCAGAAAGCCGGGTACTTTGGTTGGCCTTTGTTTGTGGGTGGTAACTATGCCTATGGAAAACATGATTTCGAAACCAAGACAACAGGAGCGAAGCATGATCCAACCAAACCCATCAATACATCGCCTAACAACACCGGTAAAACGGAATTACCGGCTGTAAGCGCTCCATTTATCTGGTATCCTTATGATGCTTCACCGGATTTCCCATTAATGAAAACCGGTGGTCGTAATGCTATGGCCGGACCGGTTTATTATTCAGAAGATTTTAAAGGAAAGGCTGAAGCATATCCTGATTATTTTGATGGCAAGTTGATTATCTACGATTGGATGCGCAATTGGATTCATTTGGTTACCATGAATGAGAAGGGCGCCATTATGGATATCGAACCGTTCTTGCCGAACATGCCATTCAACAACATTATCGATATGGCTTTTGGGCCCGATGGTAAGTTGTACACATTGGAGTATGGTACACAATGGTTCAAACAAAATCAGGATGCACGTTTATCACGGATTGATTTTAATGGTGGCAACCGCCCGCCACAAGTGGTAGTAAGCGCTAGCAAAATTTCTGGCGCGTTGCCGTTGGAAGGAACTGTTTCAGCTGCGGGCACAACCGATCCGGATGGCGATGCAGTTTCGTATGAAATGGAATTGAATGGTACCGTAACAAAATCAACTACACCAGATTTCAGTTTTACATTTGATAAAGCTGGCATCTATCGGCCAAAGATTACAGCCATTGATGCAAAAGGCGCAAAAGCATCAGATGAGGTTGTAATCATTGCCGGCAACGAACCTCCCGCAATCGAAATTTCAGTAAGTGGAAATGCAGATTATTATATTCAGGGTAGTGCAATTGATTATAAAGTAACCGTAACCGATAAGGAAGATGGTTCTACTGCCGATGGCAAGATTACTGCCGAGCGTGTAAAAATTACAATGGACTACCATCCGCAAGGCTACGACATGACCGCTATTGCACAAGGCCATCAACGTGCCGAGTTGCCCGGTAAATTACTGATCGCGGAAAGCGATTGTAAGTCTTGCCATTTGGTTGATCAGAAATCGGCAGGGCCAAGTTACCGCGATGTAGCTAAGCGTTACGCAAAAGATGTACGCGCTACTGAAGTGCTGAGCGATAAAATTTTAAATGGTGGTTCAGGCAACTGGGGCGAAGTAGCTATGGCTGCGCATCCACAATTAACAAAAGCTCAAACCGTGCAAATGGTAGAATACATTTTATCATTAGCCAAAGAAGATGCGGTAAAGAGTTTGCCTTTAACTGGCAAATCATCTTTTGCTGTTGTGCCGCCTCCGGGTCCGGCTTTAACATCGGCTTATGTACTAACGGCCACGTATGAAGATAATGGTGCCAATGGCATGCCTTCGTTAAGTACAACCAAACAATATGTATTTAAATCGCCTGCGCTTTCGGCAGCAGCAGCTTCTCTTACAGGTGGTGCACGCAAGTTGAATGCGGGTGGCTTCCAGATTGCAGAGAATATTAAAAACAATGCGACTGCTACATTCGCCAATGTTGATTTGACTGGTGTAAGTAGTATGAGTTTTGTAATTGCCGAAATGGGCAACATGAAAAGTGGAACTATTGAAGTTTGGCTTGACTCTACCGAAGGGACCAAGTTAGGAACTGTAAGCTTTGCCAATGCACCCAAAATCGAAGTGCAGGCCGGTGTGTACATGCGACCATCGGGTATTGGGTTTAAACCGGTTAACGGTAAACACAATGTTGTATTGGTATTCAAAAATGATCAGGCAGGTGACGAAAACTTGTTTATGTTTAGTCAACTTACATTGGGTAAATGATTTTTAAGGTAAGAGGTGTCTGACGGCTATTAAACAAAATTTACAGCCGTCTTGACGCCTTGATAAATAAGCTTAATTAAAAATTTTATGGATAGAAGACGATTTATTCAAAGTTCAGCCCTGGCTACAGCCGGATTACTGACGCTGCCTTCTTTTTTTGCTGAAGCAAAAGGCAAAGGTAAACCTGTTGGGTTACAACTTTACTCGTTGCGCGATGTGATCGGCAACGATCCAAAAGGAGTTTTAAAATCGGTAGCGGCCTGGGGTTATACCGAAGTGGAAACCTATGGCTATAACAACGGACAATTATTTGGAATGCCGGTTGCAGAATTTAAAAGCTATCTCGATACCCTTGGTGTAAAAGTAGTGAGCGGTCATTATGGAATTAACCTGGCCGAAAGTGGTTGGGAACAAGTATGTGCCGATGCAAAAGCAATCGGGCAGAAGTTTGTAGTAGTTCCCTGGATGGATAAAAAATATTATGCTACGCTGGATGATTTAAAACGAACCTGCGAAGTATTAAATAAAGCCGGTGAAGTAGCCAAGAAGTATAAGTTAAAAATGGGTTACCACAACCATGCTTTTGAATTTGAACAAGTGGAAGGCAAAGTAATTTTTGATGAAATGCTTACACTACTCGATCCCAAATTAGTAAGTATTGAAATGGATATTTACTGGGTAGTGCGTGCAGGTAAAGATCCTGTTGCTTACTTCGAGAAACATCCGGGCCGTTTCCCGTTATGGCATGTGAAGGATATGGATAAGACAAATCAGGATCGCAATGCTGATGTAGGCACGGGCTCAATTGATTTTACCAAACTCTTTGCACAGGCAAAGAAGGCCGGATTGAAAAACTATTTCATCGAACAGGAAACCTATCCGGTAAATTCTATGCAAAGCATCGAGAATTCAATCAAGTACATTAAGACAATTCGTTAAGTAAAGGACTAAAGCAGTGCGGGTTTTTATTTTGTTGGTAGGGTTGGTGTTAGCTGTGTTTTCCTACGCACAGGAAATCACCGGCACTGTCTCGGGAAAGATTAAAAGTGTTTCGGGAGACGCGTTGATAGGCGCCAGTGTGGCAGCCTATCAAAATTCAGAAACACCTGTTGCCGGAATAGCTGCCAATGATGTTGGTAAATTCTCATTTCAACTTGCACCGGGTCGCTATAAACTTGTCATTAGTTTTACCGGGTATCAATCCCGCGAAAGCGAGTTGTTGGTGATAGCCGGAAAGACAACCAACTTGTTTCTTACGCTGGAAGAAGTACCTACGGAGTTGCAAGAAATTGTAGTGAGCCCGGAGCCTGTGAACGGCACGGGTTTAACTTCAGTTTCCATTGAGAAGACACTCCGCGTGCCCGCTAACTTTTTTGATCCCGTGCGCATGCTTACGTCTTACCCCGGTGTTATTGCAGCGAATGATCAGGCCAACTCGATTATCGTGAAAGGCTATTCACCTAACTATGTGCTGTGGCGCATAGAAGGGTTGGATGTCGTTAATCCAAATCATTTGGCTAATGCCGGAACGATGGGCGATAAGCCAACCGCCAATGGTGGTGGGGTTAGTATTTTGAGTTCGCAGGTTTTGGATCGCACCGATTTTCGGTCGGGTTATTTACCAACTGGTTATGGTAATGGCCTTGCGGGAATTATGGACATGAAACTGCGTGCAGGTGCTACCGATAAAATGCAATACACGGCACAAGCTTCGCTTATAGGATTAGATCTGGCGGCTGAAGGACCATTGAATAAAGAAAAAGGAAGTTCATTTCTGGTTAACTATCGGTATTCAACCATTGGTTTGTTAAGTAGCATGGGTGTTGATTTTGGAGATGAGGCCATCAACTTTCAGGATTTAACTTTTAAGGTAAATGCACCGCACAAAAATGGAGGCGAGCATTCGGTGTTTGGTTTTATGGGCAGCAGCAAAAATGTTTTTGAAGCAAAGCCTGAAGAAGAGTGGGAAGAAGAGAAGGATCGGTATGATATAACCTTTGAAGGGTTTACTTATGGTGTAGGCTTGGTAAATCATTTTAAACCCGGCACCTGGAATTTTGCAACAGGTTTATCTTTTTCAGGACAAGTTCAGGAGCGTAACTCGCAAAGTATGCCGTTACAAGATCCAAATACGCCACACGTATTTAGGGAAAGCTATGATGCAACTAATATTATTATTTCAGGTTTTGTGAAAGCAAATCGCAAATTAGGTATGTATGGAAACTTGGAAACCGGTGTGCGATTAAATCAATATCAACAGTACCTGAAAAGCGAAACTATTACACAGGCATATCTGGATATTTTTACACCTTCTGTCCGTGGTAATGTAAACGGTTTGCTTTTGCAACCCTACGCATCGTGGACAAAGTATGTGGGTACCTGGCAGGTTAATGCCGGTTTGCAATATGCCCGCTTCGCATTCAATAATACCGATTCGTGGGAGCCCAAACTAAGTGTAACCAAATCTGGAAAGAATAATGTGGTATCGCTTTCTGCCGGAACCACGAGCCAGATGCAGCAAACTCAAAACTATTTGGTGGTGGGTAGTAAGGGAATAGGATTTACCCGAAGTCATCAGGCTTTAGCCGAATGGAAAACACAATTACCAGGCGAATTAAAATTAACCACCTCCGCATTCTATCATTGGATTGTAAATGCACCGGTGGTACGTGATGCTCCTTATTATTCAACTCTTAACCAGTGGGATGGTTACATCTGGAACGATACGCTTGTAAACACGGGCAAAGGTCGCCACTACGGCTTGGAAGCAAGTTTGGAGAAACGGTTTTATAACAATCTCTACTTCATTTTATCGGGCTCGCGTTACGAAGCGAAGTTTTACAATGGCAGCACGTATCTGAACAGTCGCTTCAATACCAAATTCACCAGCAGCTTGTTGGTAGGTAAGGAGTGGAACAAAAAGAATCGGTCTTTCGGAGTACATGCCCGCGCACTTTACCTCGGAGGGCTTCGTCAGCCTTTGATTGATCTTGCTACTTCGCAACAAGTGGGTACCACCATTTACAATGAAGCAAATGGCTATCTTCGGTTGCCTGATTATTTCAGAACTGATCTTCGGGTAAGCTGGCGTAAAAACAAACCGGGTTATACGCGCACACTTTCTATCGACATACAAAACGTTACCAGCCAACAGAACACGGCCTTCACGTACTTCGATACGTTCCTGCAAAAGGAAACCACTAAGTACCAACTGGGAATCATACCGGTATTGGCCTATCGCGTAGATTTCTGACAAAAATCATCGTTTCAAACGTTTGCAAAGCTTCATTTTGAGGTTTTGCCTTACTACATTTGGGGCATCAAACCCTAACTCAGATGTTAACGCTTACGCAAGAAAAGCCAACTGTAACCCATTCAGAGCTTACAGCATGGATAGATGAAGTTGCCGCATTATGTACTCCCGATCGCATTCGCTGGTGCGATGGTTCCAAAACAGAATACGATGAATTGTGTAACCTGCTGGTGGATAAAGGCACCTTCATCCGACTCAATCCCAAAAAGCGCCCCAATAGCTTTGCATGCTTTTCCGATCCCAGCGATGTAGCGCGCGTAGAAGATCGCACCTACATCTGCAGCAAGCGTAAAGACGATGCCGGGCCTACCAACAACTGGGTAGATCCAAAACAAATGAAACAAACCTTGCTGCCGTTATTGCAAGGCTGCATGAAAGGTCGCACCATGTATGTTATTCCCTTCAGCATGGGGCCGGTGGGTTCTGATATTTCACAGATTGGTATTGAGATTACTGATTCAGAATACGTAGTGGTGAATATGCATTTGATGACACGCGTAGGAACCAAAGTACTGCAAGTACTGGGCAACGATGGTGAGTTTGTAAAATGTTTACACACCGTTGGCGCACCGTTAAATCCAGGCGAGGCCGATGCCAAGTGGCCAACCAATGCTACCACCAAATATATTGTGCATTATCCGGAAGAGCGGGCTATTGTTTCCTACGGTTCAGGTTATGGTGGTAATGCGTTGCTCGGTAAAAAATGTTTTGCCTTGCGCATTGCTTCTGTTATTGGTCGCGATGAAAACTGGTTGGCCGAACACATGTTGCTATTAGGTGTAGAAAGTCCCGATGGTAAAAAGGATTATGTAGCGGCTGCCTTTCCAAGTGCATGTGGTAAAACCAATTTCGCTATGATTATTCCACCCAAAGCATTAAACGGTTGGAAGGTTACTACCGTAGGCGATGACATTGCGTGGATAAAACCCGGCAAGGATGGTAAGCTTTACGCGATCAATCCCGAAGCCGGATATTTTGGTGTAGCACCCGGCACCAATGAAAAAACGAATCCCAATGCAATGGCTACCATTGCGCGCGATACCATCTTTACCAACGTAGCCATAACCGAAGATGGCGATGTGTGGTGGGAAGGCATGACCAAAGAGCCACCTAAAAATCTTACCGACTGGCGCGGACAAAAGTGGGATCCTGCTTCGGGTAAACCTGCCGCACATCCTAACAGTCGCTTTACCGTTGCGGCTGGTAATAATCCGGTAATTGATCCGCAATGGGAAAACCCGAACGGAGTTCCGGTAAGTGCGTTTGTGTTTGGAGGCCGAAGAAGTACAACCATTCCGTTGGTATATCAATCCAGCAACTGGGCCTATGGTGTTTACTTAGCTTCTACTATGGGTTCCGAAACTACTGCAGCCGCTTTTGGTGAAGTAGGAAAAGTAAGACGCGATCCGTTTGCCATGTTGCCGTTCTGTGGTTACCACATGGGCGATTACTTTAACCATTGGTTGCAGTTTGGACGAGGCTTGCCCGCACCGCCTCGTATTTTTGGTGTGAACTGGTTCCGTAAAGATGCCGAAGGCAAGTTTATCTGGCCGGGCTTTGGCGATAACATGCGCATTTTAAAATGGATTGTGTTGAAGATACGTGGTGAAGCCAATGCGGTGGAGAGTCCGATAGGGTGGATGCCGACTTACGATGATATTGATTGGAGCGGATTGGATTTTACCAACGAACAATTTGATAGCATTATGGACATTGACCGTGAAGAATGGAAAGCCGAATTGCTGCAACACGTAGAGCTGTTCGAAAAGATGTACGATAAACTGCCGAAAGAATTTATCTTCATGCGCGAGTTGTTGTTATCCAGTTTGTGGCGCTCACCCGCCAAGTGGAGTCTGGAACCCGAGCGGATTGATGATGGCGATGAGGATTAGGAGTTAGTTCAGATTAGATTTTAAGAAATGCGGGCAATGGCCCGCATTTTTAATATATGGGCGGCAGGTTATGGAACAAATATCCGATAAATCATTCCCCCAAGTATGGCAATGCCAAAACTTAAAAAAGTACCAATTAAAATATACTCTGTTAATTTTCTGTCCTTTGCATTTGTTAAATCACCAAAGCGGAATACGGACTTGGCAGCAAGTAAAAACCCAATTGCTTCCCAATTATTGGTTACCACAAACGTAAAAACAAATAATCGTTCGAGTATCCCAATGTACAAACCGGCATCATGTAATGAGGTGTTCGGTTCGGTTGGTTCATTTGGCTGCCAACGACTAATGAATATTTTCACAAAATAGGAACATGGTTTTGTTAAAAATACAAGTATCGTAGCGATGAGGTAGTTAGCCTCATTGAAGAAAGTAGTATTAAATTCAAAGTATCCCTGATACAGGCAATAGATCAGATATAACGACAACAGATGTGCAAGTTGATCTATGAAAAACCACTCACGTTTGGTATCATCTTTTTGAAGATGAAGCTTTACACTGTCAATTATTAAATGAATAAGCAGAACAAGTAATCCCCATGCCCAAAAGGCCCAATCCCAAACCAATAGCATTACCAGAAGTCCATGTACTAACGCATGCAGGTATAGTGGAATAGCCAATAACTTTTTTGACTCTTTCTCCTTAACCCATTTTTTCGGTTGAAGAAAAAAATCTCCAATCAAATGTGCCAGCAGTAGTTTAATCAATAGCAGCATTAGAGTTCGGTTATTTTAGTTCGATACATTTCAATAACTTCTTTTATTTCATAATAACATGCTCGTTTCAATCTTGTACTTACAGCATTCTGTTTGATTTTTAACAACTTGCCCAATGCTTCCTGCGATTTGCCAGGGCGATCAAGCACTGTGTAGATAGCTTCCGCTGCATTGATTGTCCAGCTATCCATTATAATCGAGATGAGTTTCAAGTACAAGTTTATCTCCGAATTAAACTTTTCGTTATCACTTCGTACAGCCAGATTCATTTTTAGACTTTTTAGCGCTTCCAGTAATTCTCCTGAATTGGTAAATGCTCCGCCATTTGACGCTGTTATTTGCCTCGCATTGTAATTTTTGTTGCCAATACCTATACCCATTCGTACATCTCCATCTTTAAGACACTTAATAGCTGCTTTTATTTTAATGGCAACCAATAGCGCATCAGCGGGGTTTTTTACTTCTACTTGAAAACTATCGCCACGATATATCTCCCATTGTTGAGGGGTTTTTCCGAGCTTGTTCAGCTCTTTCTTAAGAGAAGTTAACCATGCTTTGGTAGTAATCCTTCTTGACTTAATTATATCACCTGTAATGACAGCAATCATATTTTAAGTTCCATTAGTTCTTCAAATATATCACTTTATTACATGATAACTTTAAATATCACATAAATGTGTGATATTTTACATTATCCTTTAAAAGCGCGATAATTTCTGTTTGACGATTACTTTACCCAAAGTAACGTTTAATGGATTAAACAGTTAAATCCTCAACTAAATTTTCATATACGGTATTACCACATTAAATCCACTTCCGTATCTTACTCCCATGAAAAGATTCATCCCATTCCTCTTTCTATTATCGCTCACGGCTTCGGCCCAAACACTGGAGCAGTTTATGAGTCATCCCATCGAGAGCAACTTTGCTGCCTCGGCTGATGGCAAACATATCGCATGGGTAATCAACGATCACGGCAAACGCAACATCCTAGTTAAAACCGGCACCGATTTACCGCGCTTCCTTACCGAATATTCATTGAATGATGGGCAGGAACTTTCGCAACTTACATTCTCGCCCAACGGTACCAAGTTGTTGTATGTGCGCGGCAGTGCTGCTAACCGTGCTGGGCAAAATCCCAATCCTGCCAGTCTCCCTGAAGGCACCGAGCAGGCTATCTATTACAAAGAGATTTCATCTAAGAGCCAGCCGGCAAAAATTGTAGTGGGTTCAAGCCCTGTGTTTTTTAAAGATGGCATCCGTTTTTTATTCAGTCGCGGGGGACAGATTTACGAATCACCTTTGGATATTAATGCCACACCTAAATTGTTATTCAATGCACGCGGTAGCAACCACAGCCCAAAGTTTTCGCCCGATGGTAACGAGGTGTTGTTTGTGAGCGATCGGGGCGATCATAGTTTTATTGGTGTGTATAGTTTAACACGCAGGGCTATTCGTTGGATAGCGGCCGATGTCAGTAATGATAATTTTCCGGCATGGTCGCCTGATGGCAAACAGATTGTATTTATTCGCACAGCCGGAACCAAAATGGGCGAGTTGAGCAATCTTACAGGTGGCGTAAAATTTTCGGTGTGGGTAGCCGATGCACAAAGCGGTATCGCCAAGCAAATCTGGAAATCACCAGCCGATGATGGTGGCTTTGCACAGTCATACGTAAATACTCCGCTGGCCTGGTTGGCATCAGGTCGCATTTTATTTTTCTCAGAGCATACGGGTTGGAATCATATTTACTCCATCACGGAAACTGGTAGCGACTTAAAAGACATTACACCGGGTGATGGTGAAGTGGAAAGTTTTGTGGCTGATGCCGCTGGTAAGTTTATTTACTTCGATGGCAATCGCACCGACATTAACCGCAGGCACATCTGGAAAGTGGATGTAACAACCGGAACGCCCATAGTTGTTACAACAGGTGAGGGGATTGAAATGTATCCGGCTTTGGCCGGCAATACCTTGTATGCGTTTCGTTCCACAATTAATACATCCAAAACATTGGTACGGATTGATGAAGTAAGCAAAGCTATGGTGCCGGTTTATGCACAAAAGCTTACTACATTTTCCAGTGCTGTATTTGTAAAGCCCGAAGCTGTGGAACTGAAGGCTGCTGATGGTACGCTCGTGCATGCACAGTTGTTCATTAACAGAAACGCAAGTGGTAAAAAGCCAGGCATTGTGTTTATGCACGGTGGGCCGATCCGGCAGATGTTATTGGGTTTTCACTACAGTGATTATTATATCCACTCGTATGCATTTAATCAATATCTGGCAAATCAGGGTTATGTGGTATTGTCGGTAAACTTTCGGTCAGGCACTGGTTATGGTCGCGATTTTCGTAGGGCGAAAAATCAAGGCCCGCGGGGTGCGAGTGAATACCAGGATGTGGTTGCAGCGGCTAAGCATCTGCAATCCTTACCCGAAGTTGATGCGAACAAAATTGGGTTGTGGGGTGGTTCGTATGGAGGCTACTTAACTGCGATGGGTTTATCCAGGAATCCGGAAATTTTTAAAGCGGGTGTGGATGTTCATGGAGTACACGATTGGTCATTCAACGGTCAGGATGCCACCAACTCGTGGGGCTTGAAACCCACAGAGGCAGAGCAAGCAATAAAATCTTCTCCGGTGGGTGATCTTTCGAAGTGGGTTGCACCCGTGTTGTTTGTGCATGGTGATGATGATCGCAATGTAAACTTTCGGCAGAGTATTGATCTGGCTGAAAAGCTTCGTGATAAAAATGTAGCGGTTGAAGTTTTAGTATTGCCCGATGAAGTACACGGCTTTTTGCGCTATGAAAGTTGGAAGCAGGTTTTTGAAAAGGCCAAAGATTTTTTTGACAGGAAATTAAAATAGGTGCATAGTGGTTACTGGTTAGTTGTCTCTGGTAGTTAAGGCTTTGATTTAACACAGTATTTTTTGGTATTAAGTATTCAGTATTTAAAGAGTCCTATAAAATTATTTAGTCCTCTCAAACGAGAAACCAGCCACCAGAAACCAGTAACCAGTTTATGAAAAAATTAGTCGTTTTAACAGGAGCGGGCATTAGTGCCGAGAGTGGCATTGCTACCTTTCGGGATGCCGGTGGTTTGTGGGAAGGGTATAAGATTGAAGATGTAGCTACACCTGAAGCCTGGAAAAAAGATAAAGCATTAGTGCTGGACTTTTATAATCAGCGCAGGCGTAAGGCGCACGAAGTAAAACCCAATCGCGGGCATGAAATCTTAGTGGAGTTGGAAAAACACTTTGATGTAACCATCATTACCCAAAATGTAGATGACTTGCATGAGCGTGCAGGTTCTTCGCGCGTTATTCATTTGCATGGAAGTTTGTTTGAATCGCGCAGTACAAAAAATCCGGCTTTGGTTTACAAGATCAAAGGCACAGAACTAAACATAGGCGATACATGTGAATTGGGTTCGCAATTGCGACCTAACATTGTATGGTTTGGAGAAGCTGTACCCATGATTGAAGTAGCTGCCGATATTGCCTCCGGTGCCGATGTGTTTTTGGTCGTGGGTACTTCTATGGTGGTTTATCCCGCTGCAGGTTTGATTGATTACGTTCCGGATCATGTACCTAAATATGTAGTCGATCCTAAAAAGCCAGAGATACTACACGTGCCTAACTTAGAGTTTATTGTGGATAAGGCGAGTACGGGAATGGAGCGCTTAGCGAAGATGCTTGTTTCTGGTTTCTAGTTGCTGGTTACTCGTTAGTTCAGACCTAACCATTCAATCGTTTACCGATCACCGACTTCTGATCACTGAATACTGATTACCGACCACTGATTACCGACCACTGATTACCAATAACCATATCACTAAATCAACGCCCACACAACCAGCAACAAGAAGCCAGCAACAAGAAGCCAGCAACCAGCAACTTACTTAAGCTCCCGCAACTTCACATTCCTGAAATTAATCGGCTGACCTTCGCTTTGTAATGCAATGTATCCCGATTTTAATGCTGTTCCCGGTTTCCAGATAGCACTATCAAAACCGTTTACAACACCGCCACCCATAGTAGGTTTGGAGTATTGCAACACGGTATCGCCATTAATAATTTGTGTAATGAGCGAATCGCCCCATACAATCAATTCGGCTTGTATCCATTCATCTTTCTGATAGGTTTTAGACGTTGAGTTTAAGCAATGGCCTTCATATACTTTTCCCTCAAATACAATGTCGGTACCTGGTGAACACATGTTGCCGGTTGGTCTGGGTTTGCCATCGTCAAGTCCGGCTAAAAATTGCATCTCTACGGATATGGGCCAGTTCTGTTCCTTTAACATGGTGCGTGGGTCTTGCGAATGAAACATAACGCCACTATTGAGTATGGTATATTCCGGTGCGCCCTGTTGCAATTCGCCTGTAAACTGGTATTCTAATTTTAAATGATAGTTAGAAAACGGTTTGTTGTAATACAGGTGCGCAAACTGATCGTTAAAATCTCCGTACTGATCGTAGCGAACCTGAATCATATTATCAGCCACCCGAAATGTGTTGCCGAAATTTTCACCCACTTCATGGTGATGAATTTTAACGGTCCAGTCGGTTAGATCTTTGCCGTTGAAGAGATCAATCCATTCTGATTGTTTGGATGCGCACGAAATAAGAAGTAAGGAAAGGAATGTTGCGGAGATAAACTTTGTCATACGTTGAACTTGGTTGATTAAAGGTACTAAATGCCGTGGTTTTATTATCTTTGAAATAAATACTATCGGAAATGAGCACACTTGAATTAAAATCGGATTTGCATAAAATTCTGGATGAAATTGAGAATGAAGAATTGCTTAAAGCTATTTATGATTTTTTGAAACAACCTGGTAATTCTAAATCATTTTGGGATAATCTCACGGAAGCCCAAAAACAAGAGGTGTATCTATCCTATAAAGAATCGGAAGAAAATGAAAACCTGATTAGCTGGGATAATTTGAAGAATAAATATTAATGGAGGTTTACGTTACTCCACGCGCTGAAAAACACTTTGATCAGATTGTTGAATATTTAACAACTAAATGGGGTGCTGCCACAGCAAAGCACTTTATTGAAAAATCAGATTCCGTCATTAAGTTACTTAAAAACTATCCTGCCATGGGGCCAATAGAATCGGGTGAGATACGGGGTTTTCAACTCACCAAACAAATCCGGATTCTCTATCGCATTAAGAAAGATCAGCTTATCATTCTGGCATTCTTCGATGTACGTCAAAATCCTGAAAAGAAGTTCTCTTGAACGATTAGGCATCAGCCAACTATTATCTATTTTGCGGCTATGCTTTCACTTCGCCACGTAAACGTTACCCGCTACATCACGCCTTTGCGCGAAGGTGGTTCGCTGCCGGCTTTGGTTGAGGCAGACGATCAGTTTATGTACGTATTGAAATTCCGCGGGGCAGGGCAGGGGCGCAAGGCTTTGATTGCCGAACTGATTGGTGGTGAGGTTGCCCGAACGCTGGGTTTACGGGTTCCGGAAATTGTGTTTGCCAATTTAGATGTTGCCTTTGGGCGCATTGAAGGCGATGAAGAAATTCAGGATTTGTTGAAGGCAAGTGTGGGTTTAAATTTAGCAGTACATTATTTATCCGGAGCAGTTACGTTCGATCCGCTGGTTACTAAAATTGATTCAGAACTCGCATCTAAAATTGTGTGGCTGGATGCTTTGCTGCATAATGTAGATCGTACCGTACGCAACACCAATATGCTATGGTGGCATAAAGAACTTTGGCTTATAGATCATGGTGCAGCCTTATATGTACACCACACATGGCAGGATTGGCAGAACCCACAACGCCCATTTCCAAAAATAAAAGATCATGTATTGTTACCATTAGCTAAAGATTTGAATGCTGTAAGCGCCACGTTACGCATAATGCTCACACCCGAAAAACTAAAAGCGATTGTGGAATTGATACCAGATGAATGGCTTGCCGATGAGCGGGCTTTCCATTCAATAGCCGAACATCGAAACGCGTACCTGCAATTATTAACTTCGCGTGTAGCCCACGCAGATTACTTTGTAAACGAAGCCCAACATGCCGCACGTTTTTGAATATGCTATTATTCGGGTTGTACCCAAAGTTGAACGCGAAGAGTTCGTAAATGTTGGGGTGATCTTGTATTGCGGTCCTCAAAAATTTCTGAAAACGAAAATTGAAATTAATACAGCCCGCATCGCTGCATTTTGTAAAGATATTGAGTTGCCCGAAGTGCAGCAATATATTCAGGCGTTTGAGCGGATAAGTGTTGGAGGAAAGGGGAGTGGCCCTATTGGCGAACTCTCCATGGCCGAGCGCTTTCGATGGTTAACAGCCACCCGCAGTTCCATCATTCAAACATCAAAAGTACATCCGGGCATTACCGATAATGCGCAGGAAGTGCTGGAGCGATTGTTTGAGCAACACGTGTTGTAGGTTGTTTCCGGTTACCGGTTACCTATTGCTGGTTTTACACACATACACTTAACCGATTACCTAGTACTGACTACTGATTACCGATTACAGGATCACCAATTAAAGCAAAGCCAAATAACTGGAAACCGGAAACTGGTAACTGAATTACTCCTTCGGATACACCGCTATCGCCCCCACACATACAATGCGCCACTTACCGTCTTTCCCTTTTTCAAGAATCCGGATTTGAGAAGTTTCATCGCGATCAATATCGTCTTTAACCCGCTGGGTGTATCGCGCGTAAGCGCCATTGCCATAAACCCGAATACTTATCCAGTTACGGTCTATGTTTACAGTACCTTTTTGATGCGCTACATCAATGCTTCTGTTGGCAACCTGCGTGCGGAAGTAATCATCGAAAGATTTGCGAATGCCATCCCAGCCTTCAATAAAACTGGTTCCGGTAGAATCGGAATAGGACCAATAGGCGTACGAACTTTGAAGCCACGAATCTTCCCAATCTTTTCGTTTCAGATTAAAAAATGAATCAGTTTCTTTAATAATAGCAGCCTTTATAGCTGCCACATCCTTGGAATCCTGGGCTCCGGCTACTGCAGCCACCAGGCAAAGCAGCACGGCAATAAGTAAGCGTTGTGGTTTTTTCATGGCAGGTAGGTTTTATTGCATTTAAATTAACCAATGCCTATGTAATTGTAAAGACTAAACCGCTTAAAATTATGGTTTACCGAGCCGTGCCCCGGCCTGTTGCCTGCATGCACACCAGCCGCCATTGACCGTTTACTTTTTCAAGTACCCGTATCTGAGCGGTTTCTGTCCGGTCGGTTCCATCTATTACCAGTTGTGTAAAGCGAACGTAAGCTCCGGTATCGTAAATCCGAACTTCCAGCCACTGGTTGGTAATTTCGCCCGATGAGGGCTTAGCTGTTTTAAAATAAGAGCTAAGCGATTTTTTGATCGCATCCCAGCCTTCCAGAAACCGGGTACCCGAGGCATCGGTATATGCCCAGTAGGCATGCGGTGCCTGCACCCAACTTTCGGCCCAGGTTTCATAATCCACATTAAAGTAAGCCGCACTTTCTTTCTCTATTACCCGCTTAATGGCGTCTTCATCGGTTTGGGCAAATAGTCTTAGACTAATAAATACCAGGGGCAAAATCAGAATATGGTGTTTTAGCAGTTTCAAGGCTACAAAGAAACAACATTTGTTGTTTTGCACTTAATTGTTTTCGGTATCAGGTTAAAAAAGTAATCCAAATCATATACTGTATCTGTGGCTTTCAGTAGCTTGGTGGAAACTAATCCTCTTTGTACATATGCTTACCGATGAAAAATTCATTCAACTAAAAAAGCTGATGGTAAAGCCAGGCGCAACCATTAAGCTGAAAGATTTTGACACCGAATACAAAGGCAAAGCCTTAAACAAGGCCGAAGCCGAAAAACTGCTGGAGGAAGGTCGCAAGCATCTGGCCGAAGTGCAGGATGAATTGTATGCGCACAACCGCTACAGTATTCTCATTATTTTTCAAGCAATGGATGCAGCGGGTAAAGATGGTGCAGTAAAGCATATTATGTCGGGGTTTAATCCGCTGGGTGTAAAAGTGTATAGTTTCAAAGCTCCTACCTCGGCCGAGTTAGATCATGATTATTTCTGGCGGCACCAGTTGGCGCTACCGGCACGCGGTGAAATTGCGATTCATAACCGATCACATTATGAAAATGTATTGGTAACTAAAGTTCATCCCGAGTGGATTTTGAATGAACATATTCCGGGTATTGATTCTGTAAAAAAGATAGATGACAAATTCTGGGAGCAACGCTACAAGCAGATCAGGCGCTTCGAAAAAAACCTGACTGATAATGGTACCATCATTTTAAAGTTCTTTTTGCATGTATCGAAGAAAGAACAGAAAAAACGTTTTCTCGAACGCATTGACGATCCCAGTAAGAACTGGAAGTTTTCATTATCCGACTTAAAAGAGCGTGGATTTTGGGATGATTACCAGAAAGCATATAGTGAAGCGCTAAGTGCTACTTCTACCGAATATGCACCATGGTTTGTTGTACCAGCCGATGATAAATGGTATGCCCGCTTAGCTATTGCAGCCATTATTGCAAGGCAGTTTGCCAAACTTGAAATCAATTATCCCGTAGTAAGCCAGGCACAAAAAGAAGAGCTGCAGAAAGCAAAACTTCAATTGATGAGTGAGAAGGAGGAAGGTAAGAAGAAAAAGTAACTCAGATAATAGGGGAATTGGGATTAATTCCTAATTCCTAATTCCTAATTCCTAATTCCTAATTCCTAATTCCTAATTCCTAATTCCTCTTCCACATGCACCACAACTTCTTTGTTGCGTAAAATATGGGTTAGAGTAGCGATTTGTTTTCGGGTGGGCTCATCCCACGGATTATTTAACATCACCAGAATTTTAAGTGGCAGGTTGTCCAGGCCTTGCGGAATTTCATGAAGTTGATTGCCCGAAATATCCAGGTTTTCTAATAGAGTAAGACTACTTACTGCTTTCGGTGTAATCACCAGCCGGTTGTTGTTAACCCGTAATACCTTAAGATTCGTTAATTGATGCAGACTCGCAGGCATTTCCATCAATCTATTATCAGATAAATACAATTCAATAAGGTTACTCAACGAACCTATTGCTTCCGGAATACTAATGAGTTTGTTGTGCGACAGGTAAAGTATCTCAAGTTTTTTCAGGTTTGCAATCCGATCGGGCACTCGTTCAATTTCGTTATGATACAAATCTATTTCGCGCAACGCAGGTAATTCATAAATACCTTCCGGAATGGCTTTGAGTTTGTTTTGGTAAAATGAAAGTTGTTCTAACTGAGTAAGATTGGCAATAGCCGGATGTACAGAGTGAATGGAATTATAATTTAGTGTGAGCCGTTTTAATCCGTTCAGGTTTTTAATAGGTTCAGGTATTACTTCAATTTTATTTCGGATTAGTTCTAATTTTTCAAGGGCAGGCAAAACCGGAACATTATCCAGGTTGGCAATGGCATTGTTACTAAGAACTAACTCTTTCAGATTTTTATTTCTATTTATTCCGGTTGGAAAACTCGTAAGCCTGTTAGCAGCAAGATCAAGGCGTTGCAGTGCCTCAAGTGGTGCGAACGATCGCGGCAGGGCTGGCTTATTGCCCCGCATCACAACCGTGCGAATGGTTTTGGTTTTACTTAGTATAAATTTTCCCTTTGGCTGATTGTTTAATACATACAAGGCTGTGAGTGCCCGCAGCTTTTTAAGGTGCTTCACTTTTTTGATGCGCGTATTAACTAACTCCAACTCTTGTAAGTTGGTACATGCATAAACTGCGGCTGGTAACTTTTGCGATTTCCAGTTGTTGATACTCAATGTCTTTACACCCGATTTATCGGAGATGCGTCCAAGGCTGTCCAGCGTAATAAATCCCGGTGATGAATTATAAACGTTACGATAGCTGGTAATTCTGCCGCGTAACAACCGAAACTCGTTGAACAGGCTATCGTTTAACTCGATGTTTTGTTCCATCGCTTTGCGGATGGCCTGGTTCACGCGTGCATAGCGGCTTGAATCTTCTGTAGTTCCAAATTGTGGTTCTTCTATAATTGAAAATACCCGATGAGTTTGCGCTGTGGTAACAGTTGATAACAGCAATAAAATAAGGGTTACTTTTTTCATCTCAATTCAGCTTATAGAAACTAAAACTAAGCATTTAGTTATTTGCAAACAACCCGCTTCTAATAGCTTGAAAAAACCTTAAAAAATACTTTGTGTTTAGAAGAAAAAAATGCGGAAAACGGTATCGAAAACCTTATTTTTGACGGTTTATAAAATACCCTGATGAGCGAGCAAAAATCGAAACAAGAAACCAACTATTCAGCAAATAATATTCAGGTTTTAGAGGGGCTGGAAGCCGTGCGCAAAAGACCCGCCATGTACATTGGTGATATTGGCATAAAGGGCCTTCATCACCTGGTTTGGGAAGTAGTCGATAACTCTATTGATGAGGCCCTGGCGGGGTATTGCGATACAATTGATGTAACCATAAATGAAGACAACTCTATTACGGTTGAAGATAATGGTCGTGGTATCCCAACGGATATGCACGAGAAGGAGAAACGATCGGCATTGGAGGTGGTAATGACAGTACTGCATGCCGGTGGTAAGTTCGATAAGGATACCTACAAGGTTTCGGGTGGTTTACACGGTGTGGGCGTTTCGTGTGTAAATGCACTATCATCGGTACTTACAGCTACTGTTTACCGTGAAGGTAAAATTTTTGAGCAGGAGTATCAGCGGGGCATTCCGCAATACCCAGTGCGTGTTATTGGCGAGTCTGATAGGCGCGGAACTACCGTGCACTTTAAACCCGATTCTGAGATATTTACCATTAGCACCGAATACAATTACGAAACGGTAGCCTCGCGTATGCGCGAACTGGCCTTCTTAAACCCCGGTATTAAATTAAACCTGCGCGATTTGCGCGATAAGGATGAGCAGGGTGAGGCACGTTCATCCTCTTTCTTTTCTGAAGGTGGCTTGCGCGAGTTTGTAGAATACCTTGATTCCACGCGCGAGAAGTTGATACCCGCCCCGATTTACATCGAAAATGATAAGAGTGAAATACCGGTACAGGTGGCACTTAGCTACAACTCATCGTATAGCGAAAACCTGGTTTCTTATGTAAACAACATCAATACCCACGAAGGGGGTACCCACGTAGCTGGCTTCAGAAGAGCACTTACACGAACGCTGAAAAGCTATGCCGATAAATCAGGCTTACTCGAAAAAGCCAAAGTAGAAATCAGTGGCGATGACTTCCGCGAAGGTTTAACCGCAGTTATCTCGGTGAAGGTTGCCGAACCTCAGTTTGAAGGTCAGACCAAAACCAAATTGGGTAATTCCGATGCGATGGGTGCGGTGGATACTGCAGTGGGCGAGGTGTTGCAAAGCTACCTCGAAGAAAATCCGCGCGAAGCTAAGTTGATTGTAAGCAAAGTTATTCTGGCCGCTCAAGCCCGCGTGGCGGCTCGCAAAGCCCGCGAAATGGTGCAACGCAAGAATGTACTGTCCGGAACAGGGTTGCCCGGTAAACTGGCCGATTGTGCCAGCAGCGATCCTGCTATTTGCGAGTTATACCTGGTGGAAGGTGATTCAGCAGGTGGTTCGGCCAAGCAAGGCCGCGATCGGAATTTTCAGGCTATACTTCCATTGCGCGGAAAAATTCTGAACGTAGAAAAAGCGCAGGAACATAAAATTTACGAGAACGAAGAAATCAAGAATATGATTACCGCGTTAGGCGTTTCGTTTGGTACACAAGACGATAACAAGGCGCTTAATATGACAAAGTTACGGTATCATAAAGTTATTATTATGACTGATGCCGATGTGGACGGAAGTCACATCCGCACATTAATTTTGACATTCTTCTTTCGCTACATGCGCGATTTAATTGAACAGGGTTACGTTTATATAGCACTACCACCGCTTTACCTGTTAAAGCGTGGTAAAGACGAGCGCTATTGCTGGAACGAAGAAGAGCGCGAGGCACTGGTGAAAGAAATGAGCCGGGGTGGAAGCGAAGATACTGTAGGCGTGCAGCGATATAAAGGTTTAGGCGAAATGAACCCAGAACAGCTCTGGACTACCACCATGGATCCTTCCAAGCGCACGCTTAAACAAGTTACGATTGAATCAGCAGCCGAAGCCGATCATCTCTTCTCTATGTTAATGGGCGATGAAGTGGCACCGCGCAGAGAATTTATTGAGAAGAATGCCAAATACGCGCGTATAGATATTTAAGTGCACATGGAAGAGCTTGGCGTACAGGATGAACGGGCCCACCGGCAAATTCGTGAAAGCAATTACATCAGCCGCGATTTAAGTTGGTTGCAATTTAATGCCCGGGTTTTAGATCAGGCCAAAAAAGCCGAACGCACGATATTCGATCGGCTTAAGTTCCTTGCCATTACGGCCTCTAACTTAGACGAGTTCTGTACCATTAGGCTGGGAAGTTTATACAATTATCTGGATTATAATAAGCAACGGTACGATTACAGCGGCTTACGCGAAGAACCCTTTCGCAAAATGCTTTTAGCAGGCATACACGAATTTGTAAACCACCAGAACCAGTATTTTGTAGCCGACCTTAAACCGCATTTCAGCAATAACGGGTTTAAGATTGCACACTACGAAGAGCTATCGCCAGCAGAAACTGATCGTACCAACCAGTATTTTGAACGCACGATTTACCCCATGCTTACGCCTATGGTGTTTGATGGCTACCATTCGTTTCCGGCTCTGCGCAATAACCGTTTGTTGTTTGGGGTAGTTACCCGATCCGATGCAGACCACGCGCAACAAAACCTGAAAGCGAGTTTTATTCAAGTGCCAAGTAACATACCACGCTTTTACGAAGTCAAGCAACCCGATGGGGTTATTCTATTTGTACCGTTAGAAGAGATAATAAGAAGAAACATCCATCAGTTGTTTCGAAATATTGAAATTGTAAGTGTTAACCTGTTTCGGATAAACCGAAATGGCGATTTTACACTGGAAGAAAGTGAAGATATTGAATCTAATTTTCTGGAGGAGCTGAGGCGTAAACTGCAAACCCGCAGAAGGGGCCGCGTAGTGCGCATTGAAATGCTGGCAGGCTTTGATACCTGGCTGTTACGGCTTCTTAAAATTCAATGGGATTTGGATGATGCCAACATGATGGCTATTCCAGCCGAAAGCATCCTCGATTTATCGGGATTGAATCAAATTATCGGTCATAAAGATTTTAAAGAGAAACGCACCCCACTTCATCCACACCGAAGGCCGGTTTCGTTTCCGGAGTTTGGTACCCGCGATGTTTTTGAAGTATTGAAAGAACGGGATGTGTTGCTGCACCATCCTTACGACTCGATGGATCCGGTATTGGAACTTTTAGAAAAAGCAGCCGAAGACGAGAAAGTACTTTCAATAAAAATTACAATCTACCGGGTGGCGAAGGAATCGCGTGTAACGGCCGCTTTGTTGCGTGCGGCCGAAAACGGTAAACACGTTTCGGTATTATTTGAAGTGAAGGCACGCTTTGACGAAGAGAATAACTTACGTGAAGCGCTGCGGTTGCGGCAAGCCGGTTGTTTTGTGATTTACGGAGTAAGTAGTTTAAAAACTCATACTAAATTATTGCTGATTGTTAGGCAGGAAGAAGATAAAGTTTATCGCTACGTGCACTTAGCCAGTGGTAACTACAATGAAGTTACCTCGCGCCTTTATACCGATGTGGGTTTATTAACCACCAACGAAACGTATGGTAGCGATGTGTCGGATTTTTTTAATGTTATCACAGGCCACTCGCAACCCACCGCCTACCGCAACCTGATAACTTCTCCGCGCGATATGCGCATTCAATTATGTAACCTGGTTTTGCGCGAAGCGGATAACGCCCGTAATGGATTGCCGGCCGGTATTGTAATAAAGCTAAATTCGTTACAGGATAAAGAGTTCATCGATGCACTCTATGAGGCATCCAAAGCTGGAGTTCCAGTTAAATTAATTGTACGTGGAATCTGCTGTCTTCGCCCGGGCAGAAAAGGATTAAGCGAAAACATAGAAGTGATTTCCATTGTGGGCGAATATCTGGAACACTCACGCATTTATTACTTTCATAACAATGGCGATCCCAAGGTTTACATAGGCAGTGCCGATGCGATGGTGCGCAGCTTCGATCGCAGAATAGAATCGCTTTTTTTGTTAGAGCAGGATATGTTGCGCAAACAGGCTATGAACATCCTGCGCTACAACCTTAAAGATAACGTAAATGCTTACGTAATGCAGGAAAATGGCAACTATGTGGCCAAACAACATAATGGCGAACCACCGTTTAGTGTGCACAAAGAATTTTTTGATGTAACCCGCGATATCATCAATGAAGTGAGGTTGTTTTGAGACTAAAGGCGCTGATCGCTGGCTATACTAATTACGGATTACCGAATATCAATCACCGTTTTCCCACCACTTGCGTTTTACTTCCTTTCGATTGGTCTTCCTTATTAACAAATTCAATTTTTCCTTGTTTGCTGTTGCGTTCAAACAGATGCAACATCATACCATCTTTTAATCCTACCTCGGGTACAAACATATACTTGGCCTTTGCCCATTCCATGGCGCGCATATAAATCGTGCTGGCCGGAATAATTACATCAGCCCGGTCAGGATTCATTTGCAGTTTATAGATACGTTCTTCAATGGAGTGTTCCTGAATCATCGCTTTCACTTCCGCCATCTTTTTCAACGACATTAGCCGATGAGGCTTAAGGCGGGCAAGTTCATAGATTTTACTAATGTTACCACCCGTTCCTACAGCAGTTACTTTACCCATCTCGGCTTTTATATTTTCTTTCACCCAGTGTTCCATATCGCTCCACACCACAGGCAAATCGTGGTTTTCAAGAATGCGCACCGAACCCACTTTAAACGAGCGGGTTTTTACTTTTTTTCCACCGAAATAAATATTGAGTTCAGTACTGCCACCACCTACATCAATGTGCAGGTAG
This sequence comes from Cyclobacteriaceae bacterium, assembly GCA_019638395.1. GTDB lineage: Bacteria > Bacteroidota > Bacteroidia > Cytophagales > Cyclobacteriaceae > ELB16-189. The sequence goes on along the minus strand of JAHBTX010000001.1, from coordinate 342,862 downwards.
GCCTGATTGCCCAGGTAGGAGCGAATGGCCGTATTAATCAATTCAGCTTCCCGCTGGCCGCCTATTATTTCAATACTTAAACCAATCTCTTTCTTCACCTCATCGGCTAACGCCTGCCCGTTTTCCGATTCGCGCATAGCCGAAGTAGCACACAGCATAAAATCATCTACTTCATATAATTCAAGTAATAGCTTAAAAGCCTGCATCAGCTTCTTAAACTTTAATATGCTTTTATCGCTTATGCGATTGGTAGTAAATACATCGTGGCCCAGCCGCAACGGAAAACGAACATATTCCATTTTCTTAAACAATACCTGGTCTTTACTTTCCAACACAGACGATACCTGAAAACGGATAGCGTTGGAACCGATGTCAATAGCAGCTAACTTCAATGGGTATAGATTAACGCTCAAATTTAAGCCATCCTGATTTTATTATTATTACCTAATTATGTTTCTTTGCAGGGCTTATCCAGAAAGACCGAGGGACAGGGCCCGGAGACGTCTTAGCAACCTTGCTGATAACCTGGTGCTAATTCCCTTCTACATCCAAATTCAAACGGATGCAGAGAAGATAAGCAGGCCAATCTCACCGGGCTCTTTCTGGATAAAAAAATAAATAACAGAAGGAGTGAAAATCGAAGACATTTTAAAAGAGCGCATTGTAATACTGGATGGTGCCATGGGTACTATGATTCAGCGCTATAAACTTACAGAGCAGGATTTTCGGAATGAGCAATTGAAAAATCATCCCCATCCACTAAAGGGTAACAACGATTTGTTGAGTATTACCCGCCCCGATATCATTAAGGAAATCCATGCACAGTATTTTCAAGCTGGCGCTGATATAGTTGAAACCAATACATTTGGCAGCACCACCGTTGCACAGGCCGACTATCATTTAGAACATCTGGTATATGAAATCAACTTTCAGGCCGCTAAAATAGCCAAAGAAGTAGCCGAAGAATTTACAGGTAAGGAGCCTTACAAGCCGAGGTTTGTAGCGGGTTCCATGGGGCCTACCACCAAGCTTGCCTCCATGTCGCCCGATGTTAATAATCCTGGCTTCCGGGCAATAACATTCGATCAGCTTGCCGTTGCTTTTAAGGAACAGGCAAAAGGATTGCTGGATGGTGGGGCGGATATGTTGTTGCTCGAAACCATTACCGATACTCTGAATGTAAAAGCCGCCTTGTTTGCTATACAGGAATTGTTTGATGAAACCGGGAAGCAAGTGCCTGTAATGGTTTCGGGTACTATTACTGATGCCAGCGGCCGTATTCTATCGGGCCAAACAGCGGAAGCTTTTCTAATTTCGGTATCGCATGTGCCATTGCTAAGCATTGGCTTGAACTGTGCCATGGGGGCTTCGGCACTTCGGCCATACTTACAAGTTCTAAACGAAAAGGCTCCGTTTTTTGTGAGTGCTTATCCCAATGCGGGTTTGCCCAATGAATTTGGTCAGTACGATCAAACACCTGCTGAGATGGCACGCGAAGTAGAAGAATATTTGAAAGAAGGCCTGGTTAATATTGTAGGAGGCTGTTGTGGTTCTACTCCGGAGCATATAAAAGCAATTGCGATGGTTGCAGAAAAGTATAAACCCCGAGTAGTCCATAGTTTGTTAGTCGATGGTCAATAGCTTGATATGATTATGGCTTTCAAGTTTGAGAAGTTAAAGGTTTGGCAAAGTGCTGTGGAGTTATCCGGTCAGGTGTATGAATTGACTGAATCATTCCCGAAGAAAGAGATGTTTGTATTGACCTCACAAATTCAAAGAGCTTCTGATTCTATTGCATTAAATATTGCGGAGGGCTCTACTGGTCAAACTACTCCGGAATTCAAACGTTTTTTAACCTATGCACTTCGATCAGGTATTGAAGTTGTTAGTTGTTTACACCTTGCTAAGAGACGTAAACTCATTGATCAGGTTCAGTTTGATCATTTTTACAATTATTTAACTCAATTGATAAAGAGTATTCAGGCTCTCCGAAACTCCTTGAAATAACTATGAGGCAACTATCGACCATCGACCATCGACCTTTAAAGCTGAGCGGACTGGAGTCTGTCGTAATAACTGCCAACTCTAACTTTGTAAACATAGGCGAGCGAACTAATGTAACGGGCTCGGCCAAGTTTTTGAAACTCATTAAAGAGGATAAGTTTGATGAAGCCTTAGAAGTAGCACTGGATCAGGTGCGGGGCGGTGCACAGGTAATAGATGTGAACATGGACGAAGGTATGCTTGATTCGCAAGCGGCCATGGTAAAGTATTTAAACCTGATGGCATCGGAACCAGAAATTGCCACGCTTCCTGTTATGATCGACTCATCGAAGTGGGAGGTAATTGAAGCCGGACTTAAATGTTTGCAGGGAAAGGGCATTGTTAACTCCATAAGTCTGAAAGGTGGCGAAGCTGAGTTTAAGCGACAAGCCCGGTTGGTAAAACGGTACGGTGCCGCTACGGTGGTAATGGCTTTCGATGAACAAGGTCAGGCCGATACCTACCAAAGGAGAATTGACATTTGTAAACGTGCTTACGATATACTGGTGCAGGAAGTAAAGTTTCCACCTCAGGATATTATTTTCGATCCGAATATTTTTCCGGTAGCTACAGGTATTGAAGAACATCGCAATTACGCGCTTGATTTTTTCAAAGCAGCTAAATGGATTCGTGAAAATCTGCCGCATGCACATGTGAGTGGTGGCGTTAGTAATGTTTCATTCAGCTTTCGAGGAAATCAAAAAGTACGGGAAGCCATGCACTCAGCATTTTTGTACCATGCCATTCAACACGGTATGGATATGGGAATTGTAAACCCAACGATGCTGGAAGTATATGATGAAATTCCAAAAGACTTGTTGGAACGGGTGGAAGATGTGTTGCTCAACAGACGAGACGATGCAACCGAAAGATTACTGGAGTTTGCTGAAACTGTAAAAGGATCGGCCAGGAAAAAAGAGCAAGACGATGAGTGGCGTAAAGGAACCGTTGAAGAAAGAATTACCCATTCATTAGTAAAGGGAATTATTGACTTTATTGATCAGGATACAGAAGAGGCACGCCTAAAGTATGGCAGGCCTTTGTATGTAATTGAGGGGCCACTCATGTCGGGTATGAATGTAGTGGGCGATTTATTCGGAGCAGGAAAAATGTTTTTGCCACAGGTGGTAAAGAGTGCCCGCGTAATGAAAAAATCAGTAGCCTATCTTACTCCGTACCTGGAAGAAGAAAAAAAACTAACCGGTGCAGTAGGTCAGGCGGCAGCTAAGATTTTATTAGCCACCGTAAAAGGCGATGTACATGATATTGGTAAGAATATAGTTGGCGTGGTGCTGGCGTGCAACAACTACGAAGTAATTGATTTAGGTGTGATGGTGCCTGCGGAAAAAATTCTGGAGGCCGCTAAGCGTGAGAAGGTGGACATTATCGGGCTAAGCGGATTAATTACGCCATCGCTTGACGAAATGGTTCACGTGGCTAAAGAAATGGAGCACGAAAAGATGGATTTACCGTTGCTGATTGGCGGAGCAACCACCTCGCGGATTCATACCGCTGTAAAAATTGATCCTGTTTATTCAGGGCCAGTAGTGCATGTGTTGGATGCATCACGATCGGTACCCGTTGCCAGCGAATTGATAAGCAAGAAATCGCGGCCTGCTTTTCAATTAAAGATGAAAGCTGAATACCAGGTAATGCGTAAAGATCACGAAGGCCGGCAACAACTCAAGAATTACATTTCGCTCGAAGCCGCACGTGCTAATCCAGTGGCAATTAATTGGGCAGATGAAAAATTTACAGCACCTACTTTTACTGGTAGGAGAGAGTTTGTTGCATTTCCCCTTGCTGAACTTCGTAACTACATTGATTGGACACCCTTCTTCCAAACCTGGATGTTGGCCGGGCGTTATCCGGGAATTTTTAACGATTCGATTGTAGGGGTAGAAGCCAAAAAACTTTTTGACGATGCCAACGCGATGCTGGATGATATTATTGCTAACAACAGTTTGCAGGCAAACGGGGTAGTGGCCTTTTATCCGGCTGTAAGAACAGGCGATGATGTTGAATTATCAGATGGGGCTGCTACATTTCATTTTTTGCGACAACAGAATAAAAAGGCGAAAGACCTGCCAAATTTTTGCCTGGCCGATTTTATTTCCGATCAGCCCGGTAAGGACTACCTGGGGTTGTTTGCAGTTACTGCCGGAATAGGTTTAGAAACGTTGGTAGCAAAATTTAAAACCAACCATGACGATTATTCCGAGATAATGGCTAAAGCATTAGCCGATCGCTTGGCCGAAGCGTTTGCAGAATGTTTGCATGAAAAAGTTAGAAAAGAACTTTGGGGTTACGATAAAGGTGAGTCTTTGAATAGTGAGCAATTGATTGATGAAGCATACAAGGGCATTCGGCCGGCTCCGGGTTACCCGGCATGCCCCGATCATACTGAAAAGAAATTGTTGTTTCAATTGCTGGAAGCGGATAAAGTAGGTATTACCTTAACTGAATCGTACGCCATGTATCCAGGCGCGGCAGTGAGTGGTTTCTATTTCGCAAATGCAGCATCGAAATATTTTGGATTGGGTAAAATTGAAAAAGACCAGGTGGAAGACTATGCCAAACGTAAAAATATGAGTGTAGCAGAAATAGAGAAGTGGTTAGCACCTAACTTGGCCTATAATTAGATAATTCGTCAATTTGAAGATTTGAAAATGAGTTTAACCACTTTTTTGATTTTCAAATTTTCAAATAGTAACATTTTCAAATTGAGTAGATGAAAGTAACTGAACATTTAAAACGCGCTAACGGTAAAACCTTATTTACTTTAGAAATCCTTCCACCGCTTAAAGGTGAGAACATAAAAAATCTTTTTAATAACATCGATCCGCTAATGGAGTTTAAACCTCCGTTTATAGATGTTACCTACCATCGGGAGGAATATGTTTTTAAGAAAAAGGATGGTGGTTTACTGGAGAAGATTACCACGCGCAAGCGCCCCGGCACGGTTGGTATTTGTGCGGCCATTCAAAATCATTACAAGGTAGATACAGTTCCGCACATCATTTGCGGAGGTTTCAGTAAAGAAGAAACCGAAAATGCATTGATTGATCTCAACTTTCTGGGGGTGGATAATGTACTGGTTTTGCAAGGTGATGCCATCAAAACCGAATCGAAGTTTATTCCTGAGAAGGATGGGTTTGCGTATGCCTCGGAATTACTGGAGCATGTGGTAAACATGAACCGGGGCCAATACCTGGATGAGGAATTACACGAACCATCGCCCACCAATTTTTGCATAGGTGTGGCTGGCTACCCTGAAAAACATTTTAATGCACCCAATTTAAAAACAGACTTGAAGTACCTGAAGAATAAAGTGGATAAAGGTGCAGAGTATATTGTTACTCAAATGTTTTTTGATAACAACAAATATTTTGATTTTGTAGATAAATGCCGGGAAGCAGGTATAACTGTGCCAATTATTCCGGGTATTAAACCATTAACTACCAAGTCGCAACTCACTATTCTGCCACAGATATTTCACATCGACTTACCGGAAGAACTTACTGAGGCCGCTGAGACGTGCAAAGACAATACAGCCATTAAACAGTTAGGTATAGAGTGGACGATTCAGCAATCAAAAGAATTGATTCAGAAAGGTGCACCCACCATTCACTTTTATTCAATGGGTAAATCGGACCCGATTTATAAGATTGCGAAGGAATTATTTTAACACTAAAAAGCCCGGAACTTACCGGGCTTTTTAGTGTTGATCCTTTTTTATCTCCTATGGAGTTGGTAATGCATTTCCTATAAAATCATTCGGGTTGCACAACGGAATTTTAGAACCCCACTTGGTATTTATAGCTTGGATAAACAAGTTGGCTATATAAGCAGAGCCACGTGGATTAGGGTGAACACCATCCAGCGAGAAAGCACCAAACGGTGGCGTGATGGATGCCGAAAGGGATGATCCACCAACGGTAACAGTTCCGGCCCGCAAGTTTTGCATGGCTGCATTTGTATCAATCAAGACCAAACGCGAAGCATTTGCTGTAACAGCATTTGCAATGGTTGTGTTAAAAGCATTTATCGCATTCTGTATCTGTGTTTGTTCGCTTGGTATCAATACCCAGTTGTCGGCTAAAGGAATAGTTAATCCGTTTATAAGTTGCGGATTGCCACCTACTAGTGTTCCTATAAATGCAGAAGCAGGCAATATGGCCAAATCGCCCGCTACTGTTGCTGACGATACAATTGCTTGCCTTGCAAATCGATACGGCTCTAATTGCGCCCGCTGTGTTGAATTAATTACGCCAGCACCTACCATTTGATCCCAAAAAGGCCCCAGGTCGCGTGCGGTTTCATCATTAATAACAATTCTGTTACCGGCTCCGGCAGTAAAAGAAATTTTACGACTATCCATTTCAGCAGCAGGTAAGCTAAAAGGTGCACCCTTCAACCCATCCAGCGTGGCATTGTACCCTGCAAAGCCAGCATTTAATGCGGTTGCATTGGCGGCCGGCAGGTTAACGGGATTAACAGGAACTGTAGTAAAAAACGGAATACTTGTAACGTTAGGAATGTTGGCTACAGCTCCTTTTGCATTGGTGTTTGCACCCAGCATAGCATTAAGCGCATTTGTAAATGCAGCCTGAAATACAGCGGGGTCGGTCAGGATTGCAGGATTTGATGCGCCACCGGTAGCATAGCCCAGCACATCATTATTACCCAACCAGAATGTAAAGAACGTACCACCATTTGACATAGATGCAACAGCATCGCCCAGCAAGGTTGATGTTCCGGGGTTGGAAGCAATTCGCGCATAGTAAGGACTAAACAACGGGTTGGCTGTTGCCGGGCCACCCAATGCCGGAGATTGCGCTGTTTGAATTGTTACACCGGGCACACCCCAGTTATTAAGTGCAGTTTTACTTCCTGCATAAGGTGCCAGCGATGCACCGTTATCGCCTGCAGTAGGAGTAGGTGCTGGTGAAACAGGGTTCTTTAAAACCAACCGGCCTTGTGTGCAACCGCCAGCCGGATTGAAACATCCATTGGTAGAGTTAACCGTAGGTTGTGTAAATGCTCCTCCGCCTAAGTTGGCTGCTTGTGCAGCAATAATTGCCGGATACGAACTGTTTTGTCCTTCGCTGTAAAGCGCACCATTCATGTAGCCAGCAGTAAGCGAGTTTCCTAATGAAACCATCTTTGTGAAATCAACATCGCCCAATGTAGGCTCTTCCTTAACAGGAAAATCATATGTACAGGCACTTACAGCAAAAGCTGTAAGAAAACTGTAAATCAATTTATTTTTCATAATCATTTCGTTTCTGATTTTTGTTACTTCATGAGTTCATCAAACGTTACTGAGATGTAGTAAATACCACCCAGTGTAGGGCCGCCATAGTTCAACACGTATCGTTCGTTAAACAAGTTAGAACCACCCAGTTTAATTACCGACTTTAAGTCTTTCAGGCGGTAGCTAACCTGTGCATCGAATGTTCCGATTGCTGGTACCAGGCCTTGTGCAAATGATGACTCCCATAAGAACTCATCCTGCCAACGATACGCAACATTAAATCCGAATTTGTCAGTAACTTTTCGATTACCAAAAGTCAGGTTAAATTTATTTTCCGGGGTGTTGAACTCTGCCAGAAAACCATCGGCAGCAAGTTGGCTTGCATCTTTCAGTTTATTGTAGTTGTAATTACCCCCTAACTTATAGCCTTTGGGTAAGCTATACTCTAATCCAAGTGCAAAACCAGAGGATTTCAACGTGCGATCTACATTTGTAGGGATTGAAAATGTATTTTCCCGGTTAATGGTTGTGATAGGGGTGAGCAGCGTTTGGGCGTTACGGATATTTTGTTCGGTACGTGGATCGAAGTTGTATGTAACATCAGTTGGCATACCGTTAATATCAATTACACCAGCAGCTTTTCTTACAAATTGCGAAGCGATAAAATCATTAAAGGTATTTTGATAATAAACAACATCAATCATAAGCTTGTTGGCTACAAGACCCTTGTATCCAACTTCGATGGATTGCACCTGCTCTGGCTTTACTGGTGCTACGGCACTTACAGGTACTAACAATCGTAAATTATTCGGATCGCCAATAGCAGTAGCGTTACCAGCCGCAGCACCAGCTGCCACAGCGGCTGTGTATGCGGTTACTGAGCGCAGATCGTATGCGTATTGAAATACATTGCGGGCAGCAGCATATTGTGGTAAACCGCCTATTAAACGTGCACTAACAGCATTCAAATCAATGTGCTGGTTTTGTGATGTTGGCATTCTAAACCCAGTTTGGTACGATACCCTGAAGTTTTGTTGCGGATTAATGGAATAAACACCTGAAATACGCGGATTAAGTTGCGCATCGAAGTTTTCGTTTTTATCCCACCGAAGCGAACCAGTTAATTTGAGTTTATCGTTGAATAATTTTTTTGAAGCCTGCGCATAGGCGCCAATTTCCTGAATGGTAATATCGTTACCGGTTGTATCGGCAAAAATGGTACCGTTGGAATTAAGATCGTATAAGCGATAGCTGCCACCAACCATTAACTCCATAAACTTGATCTGATTTTTGAAATTGTATTGGCCTTCTACATGGTAAAGCTTGGTAGCATCGTTGAACAACGATCCGAAAGGAATTACGCTACCGGTTGCAGTTTTCTTTGCTTGTTCAAAAGCAGCTGTACCGGGTAGTAATCTACCAACATCGGCAGTGTTACGTGCCGAGCGATGAGCGTTTTCCTGTTGTGCAGCGGTAGGTTGGGTTCCACCACCCGGATTGAAACCCTGTTGCGCCAGGCTGGTTAAGTATTGAACAGAATAATCTCTGAACCATGCTGAATTTGACTTCCACGCATCGTTAATCAAAATGCCGGTTAAGTCTGCTATGTAAGAATCGCCCGAGTCTTCAATGGTAGTGTAACCACGCAGAAAGAAGTTCGAGCCCTTTAGCTCAAGTTTATGTTGTTGAATATTAAAATCTTTTAAAGAATAGCGTTGAGCGCCTGTATAAACGGAGGTTCCACCACCGTAATTTAAGAGATACAACAATTCAACTTTATCCGTAATTCTGTAGTTGAGGCCTACATTAGCTTTTAAGTTTTTAGCTCCGTAATCAACCAGGTAACGTTCTTCGTATGGAGTTCTGGAAACAATCTGATCGGGTAGAAATGGTACAAAAGAAGCTAAGGAAGTTCCTGCTAAAGCAGGGGCTAATGAAAGCCTTACAAGGCCCAGGCTATTGGCAACTTCATCGCCAAATGCATGCACACGGTCAGCACCCGGATTAAAACTTAAACCACCTTGTCGCTCCGGGTTTTTATCGCGCAGATTGGTACCATACCAATCGGTGGCTTGCATGTAGGAGACAGCAATTTTAAAAGCAAATCTGTTATTGAAGGCTTTTGCATAACGCAAAGCACCTTCAAACATTGGTTCGGCATAGCCGGGTCCTATCGGATTAACCGATGCCCCGCCATTGTCGAGGTAGGAAACGCCACCACCGGCATGGTTAAATCCATACTTTGCAAATGCACTTAAGCCCTGGTATTCAAAAGGACTTTTGCTATTTACTAACAGAATACCATTAAAAGCATTGGGGCCATACAAAGCCGAAGCAGCTCCCGGAATAAATTCTACACTTTCTACATCTAATTCAGAAGGGCCGTTCAGATTGCCGATAGGAAAATTAAGGGCTGGTGCCTGTGTGTCCATACCATCGGTTAACTGTACAAAGCGTGTGTTACCGGTGGAGTTAAAACCGCGAGCATTTATAATTTGAAAATTGATACTACTCTGGGTCATATCCAAACCTTTCATATTGATAAGGCCTTTGTAATAGTTTTCGGAAGCTGTGGATTGAACACCGAGTATATCCATCTTTTCAATGGAGACAGGAGATTGTAAAATACTTTCTTCCATGCGCGAAGCAGAAACAACTATTTCCTGGCCTAACAAGGTTTGTTCGGCAAGGGTTACATCTATTGTAGAGGTAGCCTGGGTAACTTCAAACTCCTGAGTGGCGTAACCGATAAATGAAAATACAAGGGTAAAGGGTGGGGGCTGATTTACTTTTAAATTGTATTGACCATCGGTGTTGGAGATTGTGCCGATTACTCGTCCCTTCACCACAATGTTTACACCTGCCAACGATTCACCGGATGTGCCATCCTTTACTGTTCCGGTAATGGAGGTGGTTTGAGCCATGAGCGTGGCCGGCCCGCAGAGCAAAATGAGCAGGGGAACCAACGCTTTTCTGTAGAATTTATTCATAAGAATTATGGGTTTAATTCTTAAATCTACAAGAAAATGATCAATTACAAACGATTGAAGGGCATGTTTTTTAAGTTGCTGCTGCAGGGGAGGTGTGGGTTATTTTTGGTTGCGTACCAGCTCTACAAGTCGGTCGCACAGGGCATTTATTTCGTTGGCCATTTGTTCATCGCCTGTGGCAGTAAGTACACTCTGCGCAATGCCGCCAATGTTTTCAATATAGAAGCGTTTCATTTCGTCCATCGGCATGTCTTTGGTCCACAAGTCGATGCGCATGGTGTTTTTCTGGCGGCTATCCCACAGCGACACAGAAATAGATTTGGTTTCGGTGGGTGTGTCTTCTGGTTTATCGGTGGCATCCCAGGTAATTCGCTCCGGAATGTTGTTGTTATCTAACTGGATTGAAAATTCGATTTTTGATTTTTTCATACCTAAAAAATTGAGGCCCAAAGAAACAACTTTTTACAACTGCATTTCAGGAATATTTCCCTCAATTACCAATCTTCCTTCCGTTGCATTTTTGATTTGCTCAACTGAAATACCCGGGGCTCGTTCCAGCAGTTTAAACCCTCCGGTAGGTAGTATATCCAATACGGCCAAATCACTTACAATTCGTTTTACACACTTTATACCGGTAATGGGTAGTGTACATTTTTTCAGAAGTTTGGAAGCACCATCTTTACTGCAATGTTGCATAGCTACAATAATATGCTTGGCCGAAGCTACCAGATCCATAGCACCGCCCATGCCTTTAACCATTTTACCGGGCACTTTCCAATTGGCAATGTCTCCGGTTTCGGAAACTTCCATTGCACCTAAAATAGTAAGATCAACATGGCCACCTCTTATCATGGCAAAACTTTCGGCCGAGCTGAACAACGCAGAGCCGGGCATCATGGTGATTGTTTGTTTTCCGGCATTGATCAGATCGGGGTCAACTTCATTTTCTTTAGGAAATGGGCCAATGCCAAGCAATCCGTTTTCGGATTGCAACACAACCTGAATATGCGCGGGAATATAGTTGGCTACCAGGGTAGGAATGCCAATGCCCAGGTTGATGTACATACCATCTTTAACTTCTTTGGCTATTCGTTTTGCAATTCCGATCTTATCGAGCATAGTTTTGAAGATTTAATATTTAGTTCTGAGTCCTGAGTATTTAGTCTTTAGTCGTAAGTGACTAAGGACTCAAGACTAATGGCTATTTACTTACTGTCCGTTGTTCAATTCTTTTCTCATAATTCTTCCCTTGAAATATTCTTTGTACATAAATTCCAGGAGTATGAATCTGATTTGGATCTAATGTACCCAACGGAACAAGTTCTTCTACTTCGGCTACGGTAACTGTTCCAGCAGTGGCCATCATCGGATTAAAATTGCGGGCGGTACCTTTGTAAACCAGGTTTCCGGCTGTATCACCTTTCCATGCTTTAATAATTGCGAAGTCGGCCCGTAGCCATGATTCCAGCAGGTATTGTTTGCCATCAAACTCGCGCACTTCTTTGCCGGCAGCAACTTCAGTGCCCACACCGGCTGGAGTAAAAAAGGCTGGAATGCCGGCACCGCCAGCCCGCACACGCTCGGCTAATGTGCCTTGTGGAATAAGCTCTACTTCTAATTCGCCCGAAAGCAGTTGTCGTTCAAACTCTGCATTCTCGCCCACATACGATGAAATCATTTTTTTTACCTGCCGTGTTTTCAGTAGCAGCCCAATTCCAAAGTCATCAACTCCTGCATTGTTTGAAATACAGGTAAGCCCTTTGGTTCCTTTTTTCAAAATAGCTGCTATACAATTTTCAGGAATACCGCATAGGCCGAAACCACCCAGCATTACCGTGGCATTATCAAACAAATCGTGCAAGGCTTCTGAAGGCCCGGCAACTACTTTACTTATCATAAAATGTAATTTGAATCAAATCTCACCTTACTTGCTGCAAAAAGCAAGCAGGTCAGACAGATTGCAGTGCTTGTATGGCTGCAACCTTATCTTTTTCAAGTTGTTTCTTAAGCGATTCAAGATCAGCGAAGCGGGAATCGGCACGTAAGAGTTTTTGGAAAATTACCTTTATTGTTTCGCCATAAATCTCTTTATCGAAATCAAAAATATTTACCTCAATTGATCTTTGTGTGCCATTAACAGTAGGTCTGTTGCCAATGTACAACATGCCTCCGTAGGTTTGGTTTTCATACGCCACGGTTACCGCATAAATGCCATCGGCCGGCACTAGTTTATCGTGCGATTCGAGATCGATATTGGCAGTAGGAAACCCCAATACACGCCCCAGTTTATCACCTTTTATTACCCGGCCTCTAAGTGAATAGGGCAGCCCTAGAAAGTGTGTGGCTGTTGCTACATCACCCAACTCCAATGCCTGTCTTATTTTGGTTGAGCTTACACCCACATGATCTATATCCTGCCGGGATATTTCTTCTACATCAAAACCAAAAGCTGGTCCATTGAGTTTGAGTTGTTCGAAGCTACCCTCGCGGTTTTTTCCAAAGCGATGATCGTACCCGATTACAAGTTTACGGGTTCCAATGCGGTCAACCAGAATTTTTGTTATGAAATCAACGGAAGTAAGTTGTGAAAACTCTTTGGTGAATGGAATGCGCAGTAAATGGTGTACGCCAAAGTTTCGCAGCAAGTCGGCCTTTTCTTCAAAGGTATTGAGTAACTTCAAACTGGGTTCGTTCGGTTTAAGAATGGTGCGCGGGTGTGGCCAAAATGTAATCACAACTGTTTCGCCCGAATGCTTTTGAGCGATTTCTTGCAAGCGCAGTAAGATTTTTTGATGACCTATGTGCACCCCATCAAAAGTGCCACTGGTTACAACTCCAAATTGTAAGCGAGAAAAGTCTTCGAGCGAATGATAAATTTTCATTTAGCCTCTGGATTTATCTGATCCAACTCAAGCGCCTCGCTCAGTTTAAATTCACCAATACGGGTACGGCAAAGTTCAGCAAGATAAGCTCCGGTTCCTAATTCCGTTCCAAAGTCGCGGGCAAGGCTTCGAATATAGGTGCCTTTGGAGCAAACTACCCTAAACCGAATTATGGGTTTCGATATTTCGGTAATCTCGAACGTAGAGATTACCACCTCCCTGGGTTTGAGAACAACATCTTGTCCCTTTCGGGCAAAGGCATAAGCCCGCTTGCCATCAACTTTAATAGCTGAGTGTGCTGGCGGGATTTGTTGAATAGAACCTGTAAATTTTTGGGCTACCTGTTTAATGTGATTGTCGGTGATGTGCGCGATTTCTGTTGGGGCCGATACTGCTGTCTCAAGGTCGTAGGAAGGAGTAGTTTGCCCAATTACGAAGGTGCCGGTATATTCTTTTTCCTGCGCCTGAAATTCATCAATGCGCTTTGTCATTTTTCCGGTGCAGATAATTAATAATCCTGTTGCCAGTGGATCTAAGGTGCCGGCATGGCCTATTTTTTTGATTTTAAGTTTGTTTCGCAGCTTGCTAACCACATCAAACGATGTCCATTTAAGTGGTTTATTAATTAGCAGTACGCTGTCAGTGTATTCAGCACTCATACTATCTGCAAATCGATACCCATCCAATAAAGTATGAGAATAAGTGCGCCCACTAAAATCCGGTAGTAACCAAAAAGTTTAAACCCATATTTGGTTAAGTATGAAATAAATGATTTGATAGCCAGCAGGCCCACGATAAAGGCAACCAAATTGCCGATGACCAGTGCAGAAATTTGCTCCTGCCCAAAGGTGTTGCCATCGAGATAAAACTTCAGGAGTTTATAGCCGGTGGCTGCGAGCATGGTGGGTACCGCCAGAAAAAAGGAAAACTCAGCGGCAGTTTTCTTGTTTAGTTTTTGAGTTAACCCGCCAATGATGGTAGCTGCCGAACGCGACACACCGGGTATCATGGCCACTACCTGAAAGAGCCCGATAATAAATGCCGGTCGGTAGCCAACATTTTGTTCAGCATTTTCCTGACGATTAAAAAATTTGTCGATGAGCAGAAATATAATGCCACCGGCTATTAGCGAAACTGCCACTACTGTTACATTCTCCAATAAGGCATCAATCTGATCGTTAAGTAGTAGTCCAAATACCATGGCGGGAATAAACGCTACCAGAAGCTTCAGGTAAAAATCGAACGTTTGAAAGAAGCGCTTCCAGTACAATACCACAACTGAAACGATAGCACCCAATTGAATTGCCACTGTAAAGGTTTTGGTAAATGGGTCGCTCGCAGTCCCCAGCAAGGTAGAAACAATAATCATATGCCCGGTAGAAGATACAGGCAAAAACTCGGTGAGGCCTTCTACTATTGCCAGAACCAGGGCATCAAAATAAGACATGTATTCAATTAGTCTTTATGCCGGGGAGTATATAAGATGGCATAGATTTCAGTTATGAAGCCCGCCAAAACAATGATGGGACTTAATGTTAAGCCTAGAAAACCAAAGCCATAAGGTTCTTTATCCATGGCCATTATTGTAAATCCAATTACCAAAAGTATTAACCCGGCAATCATTAACTGATAATTCTTTTTTCCAAATGCAAGTTTACTCATGAGCTTAGTAGAGTTCGTCTAATGATAATTTCAAATATTTACTTACTGCCCGGTAGGTGCTTAAAAAAGCAAGTAACATTCCAAGCAATGCTAAAAATATAAGTAGCAAAATTAAGCGGTTCGTGTTTTGAATTAACGTGAGATCGGCAACACGTTGTGTAGCAAAACTAATAAGGGCTACCAGCAGACCGGAAGCAAGTAAGCCGGCCATAAATCCGTGAAGTGCTGCCCGGAATAAAAAAGGTTTTTGAATAAACCAGCTTCGCGCACCCACTAATTGCATGCTGCGTATCAAAAAACGTTGCGAAAACAAGGCGAGCCGCAGGGTGTTGTTAATAAGTAACATAACTACTAGTAATAATAAAATCACCAGCCCCATCAGTACGAGACCTATTTTAGTAATATTCTGATTTATAGAATCAATTACATTTTCGATATAATGAACCTGAAATACGCCACCAATTTGTTCTATTTCAGTTTTGATTTTTTTTAGACTTTCGCTGTCGTGATAGCCATCACGAATACGCACCAGGTAAGCGTCCTTTAATGGATTTTCGCCAAGAAAATTTTTAAAGTTTTCACCGGTTTCTTCAATAAATAGTTTGGCTGCCTGTTCTTTGCTTACAAATACTATCGACTCTTTCCCTTCGGCCACGTACGGTTTTGCTGCAAGTCTTTTCTCCAATTGGTTTCGTTGTGTATCCGAAACCTGACTGTTCAGATATACCTGAATTTTTACATTCTCACGAACTATCCGCTCCAATTCTTTGGAATAAATAACAAGTGCCCCGAATACGCCAATAACAAATAACGCCAGGGTAATGCTAAGTACAACACTCAGGTAAGGGTAGGTGCCGAGTTTTTTCTTTCTTATTTTAAAGCGCTGATCGCCTGTTGCCATGCGCCAAAGATAAGTAGAGACCTTCTTAAAAATAAGTTTTAGGGGAAATTCCCAAAAGGTATTTTTAAGAAGGCACTATTACTGGCAGCTTAACCAGGGCAGCACAACTGGTAAAATAAACAGCTTAATTACTTTTTTCGGTAAGCTTCTAACCGCATTAAAGCTGCTTTGTCTGTTAATGGTTCCAACGGAGTAATGTCCGTTGCAGTCTCTTGTAGGTGGTAGTATTTGTTTTGATAAAACAAGTAAACGGAATGATTCTCGCCATTCAATTCTATGATCTCATATAAGCTTCTATCAAAACTACCATATAACACTACCTTATTTTGTGTGTACTGATAGTGGAATTTGTATTTCTTACTAGCAGTGTCAATATCTACCTGAATTGATGTAAGCTCGATGGCCGGAGCCGATGACCGAACCTCACCGTGGTTTACAGGTGATGACGTGCTTTCTACTAATTCCTGACTTGGATCTACTACCTGTAAAAAAGGCTTAACAGCCGAAGCGGAAGCAGATTGTTTTTTTAATTCTGGATTAACGAATACCTGTTCTTCTTTCTTGTTGGTTTCGATTGGAATAAACTCTTCCCCGACTGGTGAGTTTTGCTCGGTTTCGGTAATCACCTGAATAGTATCTTCTGGTTCGGCTATGATGGGCTGATCAGGTTGATCGTTGTACCAGTATAAAGCGCCTACTAAAAGCGCACCGCCCACAATGCCAGCAGCAACTTTTAATGTTGTAAACTCTTTTACAGCCGGTACCGGAACTTTACTAAGCATCGATTTCAACTCGGCAACTCGTGCTTTTTTTAAGCCGTCAATAACCTGTTGCTGAAATTCTACATCGGCTTTAAGCGAAGGATCGGCATTTAATTGTTGTTCAAATGCCTCCCGTTGTGTATCGCTCAACCGGCCAGTCAGGTAGTCATCTATTAAATCGATGTTGTTCATTTTGCTTTCTTCTTAGTCTAAAAAATCATGTTCTGTGTATTGCGCTTTCACCAATTCATCCAACTTCTGTTTGCACTTATATTTTTTTGTTTTAGCAGTGTCGGTATTGGCAAAGCCAAGTTTTTCGGCTATTTCCTGCATCGACATCTCATCAAAGTAATAGTACATCAAAACTTTGCGGCAGGTTTCGCCAAGTTGTTCTAAACATTTGGCAATTATCTTCTCACGTTCGGGACTATCCATATCCATGGATTGAGCCGCATCTTTTTCTTCGTGGGAAAGCCGCTTTTTCCGGTCAAGTTCCTTCCGCCAAAGATTTTGACAAATACTATAAATATACGTACTCATTTTGGCGGTCATTACCAAGTTGCCCGATCTGGCCTTCTGCCAAAAAACCACTAGTGCATCCTGATAAATATCCCGCGCTTCTTCTTCTGTACCACTATTGGTGATCACCAGCTTGGTCATCATTCGGTAGTACTTCTTATAAATTAACTCAAGGGCTTTCTCGTCTCCATTTTGGATCCGCTCGAAAATCTCCTTTTCGTCCATTTGCAAGTTGCTTTTGAATACTCGTAACGCCACGGTTGGTAACCTTTACTAAGTGATAAACGGAATTATTGCGGGATTAAGGTCGTTATTTTTCCGACAGGATGATAATTAACGTTCGGGAAGCCAGGTTTGGGTGCGAAAGAAGGGGCCGAGATAGCCTCGTAACTTCAGATTATTTCCATCTAACCAAACTTTGCAGCGGTATATTTTGCCGTTGTTGGGATCTATAATAGTTCCTCCTGAAAATTCATCATTGTCTTTTACAAGATTTCGCAAAATCTCCATTCCGATGATCTTCTTTTTATACCGATCGTCATCGGTAGGGCATTTATCGCAAATGGGATCTTGATCTTCGGCTGCACTACGAAACAGCCTTACTATTTTTCCATAATATTTTCCATTGCGCTCGGTAATTTCAACAACCGATTTTGGTTTGCCGGTTTCGTCATCGATGGTTTGCCACTTTCCTACAATAGTTTGTGCGCGGCCGCTTAATGCGCAACAACTTAAAAAAATAAAAATCAAAGCTCGGATCATAATCAATAGTTGGGTGTTGAGCCTTAAAGATAAAAAAAAGAGCGGTGTGTGGCACCGCTCTTTTGCGAAACATAAGTCTGTGAATTACTTAACCTCAGTCTCCTGATTTTGTGTAACCACTATTTCAACCTTTTGTTTTTCAGTTTCGGTATTTGCAGTTGCAGCGTTGTCTTTTGCCAGGAATGGGGCAATTACCAATGCCACTACCGACATTAATTTAAGCAGGATGTTAAGGGATGGGCCGGAAGTATCTTTAAACGGATCGCCAACAGTATCACCCACCACTGCTGCCTTGTGTGGATCGGATTTTTTGAAGTACTTCTGTCCGTTAATTTCTACGCCTTCTTCAAAGCTTTTTTTGGCGTTATCCCAGGCACCACCTGCATTAGATTGAAAGATAGCCATCAACACACCTGAAACGGTTACACCAGCCAGCATCCCTCCAAGAGATTCCACGCCAAAACCGGGAAGGAAGGCAATTACAACCGGAACAATTACGGCCATAAGTCCAGGAATTACCATTTCGCGTATGGCGGCTTTGGTTGAGATTTCAACGCACTTTCCATACTCAGCTTTTCCATCGGCTTCCTGGAATGTCTTTTGATCCTCAACTGTCCATTCACTCATTTCTTTATCGCCATTCTTTTTCATTACAGCCAACGCGGCTTTTAGTGCCGGAATATCATTAAACTGCCTCCGCACTTCTTCTATCATAGACATAGCTGCCCTACCTACTGCGCCCATGGCTAATGCTGAAAACACAAACGGAAGCATACCGCCAATAAATAACCCGGCCATTACATTTGCCTTTGATACGTCAATGGTTCTTAAATGGGCGGTAGTCATAAAGGCACCAAAAAGTGCCAATGCTGTAAGTGCAGCCGATGCAATTGCGAAACCCTTACCAATGGCGGCTGTAGTGTTACCCACTGCATCTAACTTATCGGTACGTGAGCGAACCTCTTTTGGTAATTCAGACATTTCTGCTACACCACCGGCATTATCGGATATAGGCCCATAGGCATCTACTGCCAATTGAATACCCAGGTTGGAGAGCATACCTACGGCAGCAATAGCAATACCAAACAAGCCCCCAAAATGAAAAGCACCAATAATGGAAAGTGCAATTATAATAATAGGCCACAGGGTTGACATCATACCCACGCCCAAGCCTGCAATAATATTGGTGGCAGCACCGGTAGAAGATTGCCTTACGATTGAAAGCACAGGCTTCTTACCCATACCCGTATAATATTCAGTAATCAAACCAATAATAACACCAGCCACTAAACCAATAACCGTTGCAAAGAAAATTCCGGTTGATGTATAAGTGGTGTATTCTCCTGCATTATTATAAAGCGGATCGCTATACTGCCATGTTTCGGGTAACATGGCTTTAATAATAAACCACGAAGCAATGATCATGATTACAGACGAAACAATTTCACCGGTGTTTAACGCGGTTTGAGGATTACCGCCTTCTTTAACACGAACAAAAAAGGTTCCGATAAAGGACATGATAATACCAACTCCGGCAAGTGTCAAAGGCAACAAAACAGCCGAGAGGCCATTACCAAAAGCTTCGCCAGCAAATTCGGGCAGTGCAAAAAAAGCGGCACCCAATACCATAGTTCCGATAATTGAACCTACGTAAGATTCGAAAAGATCGGCACCCATACCGGCCACATCGCCTACGTTATCGCCCACGTTATCGGCAATGGTTGCCGGGTTAAGCGGGTGATCTTCCGGAATTCCGGCTTCCACCTTACCTACCAAGTCAGCGCCCACATCGGCAGCTTTAGTATAAATACCGCCACCCACACGTGCAAACAATGCAATTGAAGAGGCACCGAAAGAGAAACCTGTTAGTACCGTAATTACTTGCGTGATTTCGGTAAACATACTTTGATAAACAATAAACAAAATGCTTAATCCCAAAACACCCAAACCAACTACGCCCATACCCATAACTGAGCCGCCTGTAAAAGCAACCTCAAGGGCCCGGCCTAAACTGGTGCGGGCTGCGTTGGTGGTTCGAACATTCGCTTTGGTTGCTACCCGCATGCCTATAAAACCGGCAAGTGCTGAGCAAAACGCACCTAACACAAAAGATAACCCTACTAATGGCGATGATGTTTCACTGTTTGCGGTAAATGCCAGCAAAAGGGCCACACAACCTACAAATACACTCAGAATTTTGTACTCGGCTTTTAGGAAGGCCATGGCACCTTCTGCGATGTGGCTCGCAATTTTTTTCATTTTGTCGGTGCCGGCATCTTGCTTAGACACCCAGGCACTTTTCCAGATAACATAGATGAGCCCCAGCACACCAAATAGGGGCAACGCGTAAAGTAAGTTTTGCATAGAGATTTATTTGTTAAACAACCCGGCCAAAAACCGCGAGGCAGGGGCTTTTAAAAGCACCGCAAAGATATAAGAAGCCTCAAATAATTAAAATCTAAGTAATCAGGGTGAAAAGAGCTGCTTCAAGGCTGTCCAAAGCATTTTACGAGCCTGGTCGTTTGCCAATAATTTAGCGAGTTCTTCTGAGGCTACCAGGTTTATACCCTGTGCTTCAATGCACTCGTAATATGAGAGGCCTGGAGGCAAGGCTCCAAAGTAAATTACCTTTTCCGGCTTAATTGCAAAAACCGAAAGGTCCAACTTCGGTTGGTGAACGATTGTAACACCATCTATGGAAAGTTTTAGTGCGGTAAGAATGCGGGCCAGCAATTCTTGTTCAGCTTGCGAAACCTCTTTCCAGGGTTTTGTAAGTACTACCGTGGCAAGGGGATGTATCTGATACAGTTCTTCGGTGTATATAAAGTCAATACTTTCGGTCATTCTTTAATAGTGAAGATGGATTTCAATTCGTTTGCTTCATCGGGTTTCATGCGGCCACTCAAAATCAGGCGAAGTTGTCGCCTGCGCAAGGCTCCATTATATAATTCAATCTCTTCAGGTGTTTCGGGTACAATCTCGGGTATCTCAACCGGATGCCCGTTTTTATCTACCGCTACAAAGGTGAAGTAGGCTGAATTGCTTTCAATCTTTCTGCCTTCTGGTATGTTCTCGGCATCTACATCAATCCGGATTTCGACCGAAGAGTTGAAGGCGCGCGTAGCACGGGCTCGCAGCGTAACCACATCGCCTAAGCGAATAGGCGAACGAAACGAAATATTATCAACCGAAGCCGTTACCACAATACTCCCGCAATGTTTTTGTCCGGCTATGGCCGATACAATATCCATCCAATGCATTAACCGCCCACCCATTAAGTTATTGAGTGTATTGGTGTCGTTGGGTAATACCAGTTCGGTCATGCTTACGAACGACTCGCGTGGGTGTTTCTTCTTCCGGTTCATGTGGCTACTTACTGTTAGTTTGTTTTTCGGTGCGACAAAAATCATAAAAATATTTTGCAATACCCGAACCCAATTTGCTTCTTGCACTAAATAAATCGTTGCGCGTGTTACTACACAACACATCTTTCATTTCACCCGTAACCTCAACTACCATTGAGATTACCACAACGATTACGGGGTAGCGCCCATATTATTCTACTGTACTCCCGACATACTTCTTATTCATTCAAAATTCAAAATCTGAAATTAATTCAGTGTTAATCTCTTTATGAAAATTTTAAAGTTTGGTGGTTCATCGGTTGCTAAACCAGAACGCATCCGCTCCGTAATTGAAATTATAAAGCCTTATCTGAAACATAAACCCGCGCTTGTGTTTTCTGCTTTTGGTGGTGTAACCGATTCGCTTATCGCGTTAAGCACCGCAGCACTTGCTGGTAAAAGCGAATACAAAGATGAACTTAAAGCACTTGAAGCACGACACCTCGATGCCGTGCGTGAGTTGATTGGTGTTCAAAAACAAAGCAGCATTATTGCGCAGGTAAAATATACCTTCAATGAGTTGGAAGATGTGTTGCACGGAGTATTTCTGGTAAAAGAAAGAACACCACGCACCCTGGATTACATCATGAGTTTTGGCGAGCGACTTTCTGCATACATCATTACAGAAGCCATGAAAGACCAGGGTATAGCTGCTGAGTTTCTGGATGCGCGGCAGGTTATTCGCACCGATAATAATTTTGGCTATGCCCGGATTGATTTTGAAAAAACAAATGAGCTGATACAACAACATTTTGCCAGTCGTACCCAACTACAAGTAATAACGGGTTTTATTGGTTCATCACCTTCTGGTGAAACAACTACGATTGGCAGAAGTGGTTCTGATTACACCGCAGCCATTTTTGCAGGTGCTTTAAAAGCTTCTGATCTCGAAATCTGGACCGATGTAGATGGTATGATGACGGCCGATCCACGCAAAGTGAAGAAAGCCTTTACGGTAAAAGAGATGACGTACGAAGAGGCGATGGAGCTTTCGCACTTTGGTGCAAAAGTAATTTTTCCGGCAACCATGCAGCCGGCTATGATTAACCGCATTCCGATCTGGATCAAGAATACATTCAATCCAACATTTGAAGGCACAGTTATCAGTGAAAAATCGAACGGAAGAAACCTGATCATTAAAGGAATTTCTTCTATGGATAAAATCAGTTTACTGAGTGTGCAAGGTAGTGGACTGATGGGTGTGGTGGGTGTATCGATGCGCTTGTTCGGCACGTTGGCTAAAGAAAATATCAGTGTGATTTTGATCAGCCAGGCATCGTCTGAACATTCGATCTGTTTTGCGATTGAGAGTAATAAAACACAGCAGGCAAAAACGGCAATTGAAAAAGAATTTCAATATGAAATCCGCAGCAAGGAAATGGACGCGGTAAAAGTGGAAGAGAGTCTGGCTATTGTGGCGATAGTAGGGGAGAATATGAAACATAATCCCGGAACCAGTGGACGGATGTTTAACGCATTGGGAAAAAGTGGTATTAATATTAATGCGATCGCGCAGGGATCATCGGAATTAAATATCTCTGCAGTTATTCATCAACAAGACATCGCGAAAGCGTTGAACGTGTTGCACGAAGCCTTTTTCTTGTCGGACAGAAAAGTATTGAATGTTTTTTTGGTGGGTACAGGTTTGATTGGCAAATCACTACTCGCCATGATGCAAAAACAATTCAGTCAATTGGCAAAACAAAATCAACTGGAGATACACGTAGTAGGAATTGCGAACAGCAAGAAGATGTTGTTTCATGAAGATGGATTAAAATTAAGCGATGCCATCGCTACCATGCTGGACGAAGGTGAAGAGATGAACCTGAACAACTTTATCGGTACCATGATAAGTATGAATTTATCGAACAGTATTTTTGTGGATTGTACTTCTAGTGAAGAAGTAACAGAGCACTACGAAACCATTTTGTCGTCTAATATCTCCATCGTAACGCCCAACAAGAAAGCAAACTCAGGTGCTTATCAAAAATATCAAACCTTAAGGCAAGCCGCACAAAGACGCGGTGTTAAATTTTTATACGAAACCAATGTGGGCGCAGGACTTCCGGTTATCAATACTTTACATGATTTATTGGTGAGTGGTGATACAGTGTTAAGTATTGAAGCGGTGTTAAGCGGAACTCTTAATTACATATTCAGTTTTTTTAAATCGGGCGATAAGTTTAGCGATGTGGTAAAGGAAGCAAAAGCAAAAGGTTACACCGAACCCGATCCACGCGATGACCTTAATGGTATGGATGTAGCACGCAAGATTTTAATTCTTTCGCGTGAAGCCGGACTTACTTTAGAGCTAAGTGATATTAAAGTGGAGAATCTGGTACCTGAAGACTGTCGTGGTGAAATGAGCGTGGATCAATTTTTTGAGAAGTTAGCAACGCACAACGATTATTTTGAACAGTTGGCACAAGCAGCAGATTCGCGAAATGAAAAGCTGCGGTACATGGCTGTATTGAAAGATGGAAAGACCAGTATTAAACTCGGATCTGTAAATACTCAACATCCATTTTACTCATTGTCGGGAAGCGACAATATTATTTTGCTTACTACCGAGCGATACAACGAACGCCCGATGGTTATTCGTGGGCCCGGTGCCGGTGCTGAAGTAACTGCTGCCGGAGTATTTGCAGATATTATTCGAATTGGTAACTATTCCAATAGCTAAAAATCGTAATGCGTAAATATTAAATCGTAATTCTTTCGTATGAAATCCATTCGTGCTTTCGCTCCTGCTACCGTTGCCAATGTTTGTTGTGGTTTTGATATACTCGGCTTTGCAGTAGATCATCCGGGTGATGAGGTGAAATTAACATTACGTGATGATGAACTGGTACAAGTTGTTTCCATTGAAGGTGATAACGGTAAACTTCCGCGCGAAGCAGAAAAGAATACGGCTAGCGTAGCCATACTTTCATTTCTGAATGCCATTGGTTCGAAGCAGGGCGTTGATATTGAATTGAAGAAAAATTTACCGTTGGGAAGTGGTATGGGCTCCAGTGCGGCCAGTGGTGTAGCAGCATTGGTTGCTATAAACGAATTGTTGGGCAATCCGCTTACACGCGAACAATTGGTACCGCACGCTATGGAAGCCGAACGAATTGCCTGTGGTTCGGCTCATGCTGATAACGTGGCTCCATCATTATTAGGAGGTTTTGTTTTAGTGCGCGATTATCATCCGCTGGATGTAATTAAAGTGAACGCAGCGGAAAACTTATTTTGTGCGCTTATCCATCCGCACCTGGAATTAAAGACCGAAGACTCCCGAAAAGTATTGCGTCATTCTGTTTCGTTAAAAGATACCATCACGCAAAGTGGAAACATAGCCGGGCTCATGTTGGGATTGACCAAACCTGATTACAGTTTGATCGGTCGCTCGTTGAAAGATGTAATTGCAGAACCCATACGGGCGGCATTTATTCCAGGCTTTGATGTGATGCGCAACGTAGCTATTGAGGCCGGTGCGTTGGGTTTTGGAATTTCAGGTTCGGGACCAACGGTTTTTGCGTTAACTGAAACTTTCGAAAAAGCGAATACGGTGGCCAAGGCGGTTCAACATGAATTTGAAAAAAGGCAGCTTAGTGCAGATGCATTTGTTTCACAGGTGAATCAGCATGGAGCTTATGTTATTCCCCACTCCAAAGGAGAGGGGTAAGTTTGAGTTTTGTTTAGGTTATTTATTGCTTTTTGAAAATGAAATTTTACAGCACCAATAATAAAAACCACAAAGTTGATTTACGCACGGCCGTAATACAAGGGCTTGCGCCAGATAATGGTTTATACATGCCGGAAAGTATTCCTGTTTTAAATCAAGCATTTATTGAATCGTTATCAACGTTGTCCTTTAAAGAAATCGGGTTTGAAGTTACACGTGCTCTGTTAGGGGCAGACCTTCCAGAATCAGAACTTGAGAAATTAATCGATCACACATTGCAGTTTGATGCACCGCTTGTTGAATTGGAATCAAATGTATTTACGCTTGAATTATTTCATGGTCCAACCTTGGCGTTTAAAGATTTTGGTGCGCGGTTTCTGGCGGGTTTGTTAGGTTACTTTGCCAAAGAACAAAATCGCGAAATCACAATTCTTGTGGCAACTTCTGGCGATACCGGTAGTGCCGTAGCCAATGCGTTTTTGAATGTGCCCGGTACGCGGGTGGTAGTTTTATATCCTTCCGGGAAAGTAAGTGTGGCGCAAGAAAAGCAATTCACCACATTGGGGGGAAACATTACGGCACTGGAAGTAAAAGGTACGTTCGATGATTGCCAACGGTTGGTGAAGCAAGCGTTTTTGGATGTTGATTTGAATCAGAAATTTTTTCTTACCTCAGCCAACTCCATTAACATTGCCCGATTAATTCCGCAGTCGTTTTATTATTTCCGCGCGTATGCGCAAGTGCAACAAACTGCGCCTGTAGTTTTTGCCGTGCCGAGTGGAAACTTCGGAAATTTAACTGCCGGTCTTTTAGCAAAACGCATGGGCTTACCGATTGCCAACTTCGTAGCAGCCACCAATGCCAATGATGTGGTGCCGGAGTTTTTAAGAACTGAAAAGTTTAATCCGAGGCCTTCCATTCAAACCATCAGCAACGCAATGGACGTAGGCAACCCCAGCAACTTTGTAAGAATGTTGGATTTGTTTCAGAATGATTTCAAATCGTTAACTGATCTGATAACAGGCTTTACTTTTACCGATGCCGAAACCCGCGAAGCCATCCAACAGGTTTATCGTGATAACGGTTATATCCTGGATCCACACGGAGCCGTTGGTTATCTGGGGTTAACGAATTTTTTAAAATCAAAACCACATCCCGGAATCTTTTTAGAGACTGCACACCCGGCCAAGTTTGCCGATGTGGTAGAGGCAGCCTTAAAAAATAAAATTGAGTTGCCTGAGCGATTGCAAAAGTTTATGAGGGAGGAGAAGAAGACGGTGGTAATTTCTAATGAGTTTGTTAACTTTAAACACACTATCTCAAATTTTAAGTAAAGTTCTATTTATACACGGAGTTCCCGATGCGCGAGACTCTGTTGGGAAGGATTAACTTAAAAATTTATTAACCCTCAAAAAAATGAAGTCGCTTATAATTCTATTTTGTTTCATTCTTTTTGCATGTGCTTCTGATACCAATAAGATTGATAGAGATGAATTCTTTTTCCATATTCATTATCTTGATTCAGTAATAAATACCAATCCGTTTGATACGACTTGTAAAAGTTCGATTGAATTTCTTGAAAATACGACCAAAATTAAAGCTCATGGGGATGGAACATTTGTCGGCTATATTTTCTTTAATAAAGAGGATCTCCGGAAGTGGAAGGAATGGGGAGAGAATAATAATTGGTAAAGTGTAGAGTCTGATTAACCTTAGTTCCTATTGGTCGCATGACCAAAAGGCGTGCTAAGATTCGATATCAAAGATAGGGAGTGATTCAATTGACTTTCCATGATTTGTTAGGGTTCCTTGAACAGGCTTACAAGAGTTTGATTGCTATGAAATATAGCAGCTAACAATACAAAAAAATAGCCTTTCCGTTATTCGCATTTACAACCATTGCTGCGTCAACTCACTTCCAACCCTCTTCCCCCCTCCGCCCTTGCCGGTGTTCTTCACCGGCAACTTCGTAGGCTTAACAAATCAAATTAACTTAAATTTGTTTGTATGCTTGTTAAGCACTATCCTGAGTTTATTACAATCACAGCACATGATTGTGCTTCCGGTGCTTTCGCGGGATATTGAAAAAAAAATAATTATAGATAGTCTTAGGTTTTTAGTTAGTGCACAACGCATAAAGATTACCGCCTTTGTATTGATGGATACTCACTTTCATCTCATTTGGCAGGTATTGGGTGAGCATAAGCGTGAGGATGTGCAACGCGATTTTTTAAGATTTACGGCCCAGCAGCTTCTGAAACAATTGCGAAATGAAAAATCAGAATTGTTGTCGAAATTACAGGTGAATACAAAAGATAGGACGTACCAGGTCTGGCAACGGAATTCGTTAAGTATTGAGTTGCGTAGCGCAAAAGTTTTTTTACAAAAGCTTGAATACATCCATAATAATCCGGTTAAGGCCGGATTGTGTGCTTTGCCGGAGGATTACCGCTATACAAGCGCTCGATTTTATGAAGTTAATGTGAATGAATGGGATTTTCTGACTCATTATGAAAGATTAGCTTGCCTGTTGGTGGAGAACACCAACAGGGGCGATGGGTAAAAACGTTTATTATTTCAGTTTACAGTTTGCTTTGGTAATAATTATCAACTAAGGCTTAATCACATTTAGTAAGCTTAATATTTGCCGGTCAGAAATATTGGCTTGCTCAGACTTGTCATAGATTGCCAAAAGGTAAAACTGTACTAGCCAAAAGATAAATGTGTGTGATCACTCTCGCGCCACCTGATTTGCCTTTACTTTTTGATGCAACGGAGATTCTTATTTTGTAACAGTTATTACCTAATGGTGTTCCGAGGGTGGGAGTGTCAGCTAAACTTTCGCCTAATTGGGCTATTTCGTTTTTAAGAGAAGGGTAGTGCTTTACCAACCGCTTAAGTTGTTTATCAAACGGGGCAATTGTAACAATCTTATAACTCATTAAGTAGTTCGCTAAGAGGCTTTGGTTTTAATTTACCTTGTTTGGCTAGATTAACATTATGAGCGGCTTCTTCAATTTCTTCAAGTAAGGTAGAATCTTTGGTAACGAGCTTAGTCTTTACAAATGAAAAGTTCTTTAGCACCTCTAAAAGGAATGCAACTTTTTCTTCTTTCACTTATAGCAACAATTTCATATCCAACAAATTTTTATATTGATTTTAATTCTTTTACTCAAATTAATTTTACAATTCAAAGGTAAAATTTTTAAGCTCTTTTCTCAAGCTACTTCCAACCCCCTTCCCCCAACAACGGCACAAAAGCAAAATTGTCAAATGTTTCTTGTTTCAGTTTGCCATTGGCTTTGGTAATGCACAACATTTTCTGACTTGCCCGATCGCCTACCGGGATAATTAAAATTCCATTTTCATTGAGTTGGTCGGTTAACGCAGTGGGCACCACCGGTGCCCCGGCCGTAACAATTATTTTATCGAAGGGTGCTTTTGCCGGAATTCCTTTCGAGCCATCACCAAAAAAGAAAAAGGGTTTATAACCAAGCGTTGGCAAAAACTCGCGGGTGCGTTCAAACAGTTTTTTATTGAACTCGATGGTATAAACCTTAGCGCCAAGCTCTAATAGTACGGCAGCCTGGTAGCCCGAACCAGTGCCAATTTCCAAAACCTTATCGCCCGGCTTAATGTTGAGTTTCTCGGTTTGGAAGGCTACTGTGTAGGGTTGGGAGATGGTTTGGCCCTCGCCAATAGGAAAAGCCTTGTCCTCGTAAGCGTG
Source organism: Cyclobacteriaceae bacterium (assembly GCA_019638395.1). GTDB lineage: Bacteria > Bacteroidota > Bacteroidia > Cytophagales > Cyclobacteriaceae > ELB16-189. The sequence continues at coordinate 314,284 of JAHBTX010000001.1, read as the reverse complement.
GTTCAGCAGGGCATCGTCAAAAAAGGCGTGGCGCGGCACTTTTGCGATTGCAGCCAAAACGCCATCGTTTGAAATGCCTTTTTCGCGCAGTTTTTTAACCAATTTATTGCGCAAACCGCGCTGTTTGTAATTGTCTTCTACCATTGGCTAAATGCCGATTTTTCGCTAAAAACGCCATTTTTTACCGGTAAACAAAGTTTTGGAAAATCTTTAGGAAAATTGAAACTCAACCTGCTACCTTAGGGTTCTATTAAAAGCACAGTAAAAACTATTTGCCATAGCGTTAAACTGTGTCAAAACCTGCCTTTGTAAGTAACCTTCGGGTTAGTTCAAGGCAGGTTTAATTTTTTCCTTAATAACCAATCAGCACAAACGGAGCCCAATAGTAAGGTGCGGCATATTGTTCACCGGCAATCATTTCCAACTTTGCATCGCGCAAGGCTTCGGTAAAGTGTTTGTTGTTTTGGGTAACGAGTTGTTCATAGAATGAAGTCATCAATTGTGCGGTGGATACATCGGCTACACTCCAAAACGAGACCACTAAGTTTTTAGCACCCGCATACACCAAGGCCCGCGATAGCCCGATTACACCTTCGCCTTTCGAAATTTTGCCAAGCCCCGTTTGGCAGGCAGAAAGTGTTACCAGATTAGCATTCAGGTGCAGGTTATAAATTTCACCACTAAATAAATTTCCGTCTTCAGCTTCTGTATCGGTTTGTAAAAAAATACGCGATAGATCGGGATTGTCCTCATCTACAATACCATGTGTGGCAAAATGAATCAGGTCAAAATTTTTAAGAGTTTCACTTTTAACCGATGTTTCGTTGGCCGAATGTTGTATGAGTACCTCACACGGAATTTGCCTGGCTGTGAGCAACTTTTCTATTTGGTTAACTTCTGTTTCTGTTCCAGGCAATGCATTCAGGTTGTCTTTGGTGGGAAATTGAATTGGGGCCATTAACTGGGCTGAGGAAATACCGGATTTAGGGTTGCCTTTACTTTTCTGGAGCAGTAGCCCTGCTGAGAGTTCGTAACGAATAGTAAACTGTTTTACGAGGTACGGCAACTTATTGAATGCAGTGCCATCTTTAACGGGTTTTGTAAGCAATGCCTCGAATGGCACCACACTCATTCTACCGGTAGGCAAAAGTATCAGATTTTGGATTGAGCCCGGAATACCGGACGGAATCAAAAGCCGATAAAGATTTCGGGAGCTGATTGCAAATACTTTTTCATCGCTAAAGAACATACTGTTTCTAAAGCCACTCAGGTATTTATCATACTCTTTGGGTAGTGCCTGATCTTTTACCTGATAACTTTTATTTGTAATCAGAAAGGTGTAAAGCCGCGTGTTATCGTCATCAATAAAGTAACTGATGAGTGCCGTTTTGGAGTCGAGCAAGGATTGCAGTTGGCTAATGGTTGGTGCTGCCGAGTTAAACTTCAGGTTGTAATAATCCGGAAATTGTTTTTCAAGCTGTGTTACAAAATTGTTATAGGCCTGGTTCAGTTCAAAGGCGGTTTCGCGCAGGTATTTCTCTTCTTCTTCGGATGGCTTCTGTGCCAGTTTCTGATTAACCAGGGCTATAGCAGATTTTAAACTCTTTTCTTCTTCCAATAATTCGGGTGGTATGTTGGCAAACGATTTGGCATTGGCATCGGAAATAGCTTCTTGCAATACGGCCGCTTTACTTTTTTCAGCAAAATAAAAACTCAGCTCGCGATAGTGGTTACGGTGTATGAACGAAACATCGCTCAACAAATGGCTAACACGAACACCGGCTGCATAAATTTCATTGGCAGCAGCGCCCAATGCTATCTTGTCCGATTCATACGTGGTTTGTTGCCGCATTTTATCAATAAGGGTATCGCTTGTTTGCAAGGTTGCAAGCGAAAGTTGCAAATCAGCAATTTTTAAGGTCTTGCTGAGGTGGCGAGCTTCCAAAGACTTTGCTTTGTAAGTAAGGGAGTTTAATAGCTGCGTACCATTGTAAAAATTAAAGCGGGTAGGATTGTCCTTAATATCGGTTGAATGGAAGTCGGTAAGGTTGGCAACAATGGCTTTTTGGTAATACTGTGCGGCTTCTTCGTATTTGTTTTGTGCAAGTTTTTCGTTGCCGATCAGATTCAGCACATAGGTTACATCCGGATGCTTCTGTCCGTACGTGGTTTGATACATGATTAACGCCTTTTCATAAAATTCCAAGGCAGTACCGGAATTTCCCATGGAAGAATAGGTTTGGCCCAGATTCATCATTACCAACGCTTTGTTAGGATGGGGTTGTGGATAAATTTTTTCCCAGGTTGCCAGCGCAATGTTGTAGTAATTAATGGCATCTCCGTATTGCTTATCGAGTTGATTTAAATAGCCGAGGTTAGTATTGGCAATGGCAATTTTAGAGTGTTCCTTGCCATGCAATTTTTCGTACATAGCCAAAGCCATGTTGTAGTATTGATACGATTTATCAATGTCGGTTTTAATGTAACTAAGCCCCAGGTCGTTGTAGGTAGCAGCAATCAGTTCATGGTCGGCCGGTAGTTTTTCCTGGCGGATTGCCAATGCACGCAATAAATGTTCTTCGGCCTGGCTCCATTTAGCAGAGGTTCGATATACGTTGCCGAGGTAGGCGAGGGCATCGGCCATTTCCAGACTACGGGCTTGTTTTTCGGAATCAAATTTTTGAATGGCTTCATTCAGTTCTTCAATAGCGAGGTCAACTCTACCTCTGCTCAGTTGCAGAAATCCTTTGGTAGCCTGAAGCATTGCCTGTTGCTTACCAGCGTTTTTTGTTTCTTTGGTTTTGGTAAGCATGGACTCTATTAACTTATCCGCTTCTTCGAGTTTACCCAGGCGTACCAATGCTTCGGCTTTTTTATTTTGAATTTCGAGGGCGAGCAAAGGCGTGCTGCCCGGTGTATTATCAGCCAAAGCAATAACTGCATCAAACTGAGAATCAGCAAGAAGTTGGCTGAGTTGCTCCAAGACAGGCAGGGCAGGTTGCTTTTGGGCTGGCACTGTCAACCCGCACAAAATCATAATCAATAAGAGGGGTATGCGGGCCATACTTAAAACCGGTAATAATAACTTACGGTGGTAACATCATTGCGGGTAAGGCCATCGGGGTTTACTTTTCGTTGGGTAATCTTCTTTCCTAATAAAAGCCTTACACCCGACTTCACATTAAAATTATAGCCAATGGTGCCAATCCCCGAAAGGGCCATGCCGGTAGTGCCATCTAATTTAATACGTTCATTGGTATTTACATCCGTTATTTCATCTTGGGTAATCCTGAATATGGGCAAGAGCCCCACTGTAAAATTAAACCGGGCAAACCGGAAGTTGCGTTCTGCCCGTAGCATTACATCGGTGCCGCGTTTTAGTTTGTAGGCAATCATGTTGTCGCGAACATAATCTTCGCCCTGGCCATCCTGGTAAACAGGAATCCACGCACCCCAGGTAAAGGTATTTTCATTCTGATTAAACGGATGCTGAATGCCAGTTGCGAATAACCATTTTTTGTTGATCAGGGAAATACCTGCAATGGCATCGTATGTGCCCAGACTGGTTTGATAGTACATGGGAAACATCAAACCGTTTTCGCGCGAACGCAGGTTGGATTTATTAGATGGAATTTTACTGCCAACCGATGCGCTGATGTCAAACTTTTCGGATGCGTAAAGATTGCGGGTAAGACAAAGAGAAAGATCGCCCAGGCCGCTGGTGTTGCCAAAGTTTCCTTCAATTGCCTGGTAAGGAACTTTAAGTTGAAAAAATGTTTTATCGTCAATCAGATTAAAACTTGCATCCAGGTTTGCTACATATACAACAGGCGATAGGGTTGTGTTTCCTTTGTAAAAGCTAACCTCCATGCTGCGAAGTTTTATTGGAATTTTTTTGTTGTAGGGTTGATCGGGCTTCATTGCCCCCATGGTACAAAAACCTGCATCGCTACAACCTTGCGATAGAACATCAGTTGTTAGGATGAATAGCGTAAGAAGTGTTAAGATAGGATAGGCTCTCATAACATTACTTTTGACCGGTGATGGATACAGCATCTATTTCGTTCCAATCTTTTACAGCCGGGCTATTAATAGCAAGCCGGATAGCATTTGCTTTATAGGGAGTTTCAATCAGATGAATCGAAAAAATTCTTCCATCCTCGCCTAAATTAGTTTGTGCGGGCTTGGAGTAAACAATTATCCACTTACTGGTACTTGAATTGCGTAGGTAAACGGTATCGATAGCACCGGGAAATGCGTTCTCGTAGATTTCTATTTTCTTAACAGTTTGAGGTTCTGTAAAACCCAGCACCAGAAACTCACGCTGGCCATCGGCTGTTAATGATGACCAGGCATTTTCATTAGATCCTGCACCGGCATTCACATTGTTTGGGCCTAATGCCCGCTGGGCAGACCATGCGGTTGTAGTCCATTGGCTACTAAATGCAATAACTGAAGATGCAAATTGTGATACCTTCTCGCCTTTAAATGGCTCAAAGTCGGAGCATCCAATCAGTAGGAATAGAAAACTTGAGTAAAAAACTAAGCCTCGCTTCATGGGGGGAAGTTACAGGGCTAAGTTACAACTTTCAAACAGCCTTCCTAATGATTGAAACGCGGAATTGATTTACATACCCAGCGATTGATTTTCGATAGAGGCGAGTTCGATAATCTTTTCGTATTCGGCAGGATTCAAATCGTTGAAAAAATAATGTACCGGGTTAGCATGTACCCCGTTTACAAACACTTCGTAATGCAAGTGCGGTGCGGTAGATAAACCTGTATCGCCTACATAACCAATCAAATCGCCACGCTTTACTTTTTGTCCCTGGCGAACTGCAAAGCCGTGCATGTGTGCATAGCGCGTGCGGTAGCCAAAGCCGTGTTCAATTTCAATCATCTTTCCATAGCCACTAAAACTTACTTCCAGTTTATCAATTACACCATCGGCTGTGGCATAAATAGGAGTACCAATAGAAGCGGCAAAGTCGATACCGGTGTGCATCTTTTTAACTTTATAGATGGGGTGAAAGCGCATACCAAAACCCGATGCCAATGCAATTAATTGTTTATTGGCCACAGGCTGGATTGCCGGAATGGACGCGAACAATTTCTCTTTGCTTTCTGCAAGCTGCACAACATCATCCTGCGATTTGGATTCGATGTAGATTTTTCTGCGTAAGTTATCCACGCTTTCCGAAAGTTTTATGATCAGATCTGCGTGCAGGATACTTTTATTTTTAATATCCTCGTATCGATCTAAACCACCTACGCCTGCTTCGCGAATACTTTTATCGATCGGTTCGGCCCCTAACACTACCCGGTAAATATTATCATCGCGGTATTCGATATTTACAAGTTGCTGGTGTAGTTTTTCTACTTCATTGGCAAGATTTTCATAGTAGAATTCCATCTCTTTTACTTCATTGCGCAGCAATAATTCTTTAGGCGATTCGAAGTAAGTTCCATACAGAATAAGCAGCCCCACGGCCATAGCCACCGTAAGGCAAACTATTCCAAGTGTATTAAGAATAATATCACCTGTGGAGGTTTTGATGCGCTCGTACTTACAGGTTTCAGTGTCGTAGTAATACTTTATTCTTGCCATATAGATGTTATGATTGGGGCCTGAATACTTTCATGATTTCGGGTCTGCATTCGATGTAAGGGCCGTTTAAAAGATCGATACAATAGGGAATTGCCGGAAACACAGCATCCAAACATTGGCGAATGGCTTTTGGTTTACCCGGCAAATTTACAATTAAAGTCTGATTTCGGATTCCGGCTGTTTGCCGCGATAAGATAGCGGTGGGTACATATTTTAAACTTTCCATGCGCATCAGTTCGCCAAAGCCAGGCATCATTTTGGTGCACACAGCTTCGGTTGCTTCGGGTGTAACATCGCGCAGTGCGGGGCCTGTGCCACCACTTGTAATAATCAGACAACATTTTTTTTCATCGGCCATGCCGATCATGGTTTGTTCAATAAGCGGTTGCTCATCGGGTATTACAGCATATTCGTGTTGCCAGGGGCTAATCAAATATTCGTTCAGGGTTTGAACAATTGCTTTGCCGGGAAGGTCTTCATAAATTCCCTGGCTGGCGCGATCGGATACATTAATGATGCCTATACGAATTTGTTTTTCGTTCATGCTTATGCAGATGTTCGTGTTGACAACTGGCGCAAACTTTTAGCCCGACCTTTTTTAAATACTTGCCGCCCTTTGTTAATTCCCTTTCTTAATTCGCGTTGAGCAGCTTCAGGTAATGCAATTATTTCGGCACAGTTTTGCGAACAGCAGTGGTTGTATTTTTTAGCGCATGCTTCGCATTGGATAAACAACAAATGACAACCATCGTTTTTACAATTGGTGTGGGTATCGCATGACTTACCACACTGGTGGCACTCGCTAATAATGTCATCTGAGATGCGCTCGCCCAGGCGCTCGTCAAATACAAAGTTTTTACCTACAAATTTGTTTTCAAGATTTTGGGATTTTACTTCTTGGGCATATTTGATAATGCCGCCTTCCAACTGAAATACATTTTTAAACCCAATGTGCTTAAACCAGGCGCTTGCTTTTTCGCATCGGATGCCACCTGTACAATACATTAGCAGGTTCTTATCTTTCTGATCGTTCAATAATGTTTTAACCACTTGCAGTTCTTCCCGAAAGGTATCTACATCGGGGCAGATGGCATTTCTAAAATGTCCTACTTCGCTTTCGTAGTGATTGCGCATGTCCACAATAACCGTATTGGGATTTTCGGCTAGCTCGTTAAATTGTGCTGCGTTAACATGAGTACCACAATTGGTAACATCGAAAGTAGCATCGTTCAATCCATCGGCTACAATTTTTTTCCGTACCAGAATCTTTAATTTGAAAAACGATTTACCATCATCATCTACTGCCAGGTTTAGCCGAACGCCATTCAAAAAGTTGATCGAATACAACTGTGTTTTAAAGTCTTCCAGGTTTTGAGTGGGCACGCTTATTTGGGCGTTGATACCCTCGGTTGCAACATAAATGCGGCCATGCACCCCCAGTTGTTCAAATTTTTTATAGAGGTCGTTCCGAAACGCGTGCGGATCGACCAATTGATGGTATTTATAAAATGAAATAGTGGTGCGCTCTTGTTTACTGGCGCGCAGTTGTTCCTTCAGAATTTTGCCGTTCACACGATTGAAAAGGGCCATTTTGCACGATTTAACGGGCAAAGGTAGCAAAAATTGACTTATTGCGAATTCGCCTTCAGTTGGCCTTTCATCAATTTGTTGAAGTCTTCGCAACTCAAGGCTCCGGTATGGTTGCAATAGCCACAGGTTTTATACGTTTCGCCTAAGTATGTTTTTTTAATGATAACGGTTGAACCATTGCAAACCGGGCACGCAACCTTGCCGGTAGGCCCGCAATCAATATCAAAATCTTTTGAAAGTATTTGTGCTGCTTGCTTGGCTTCAATTTGTTTTTCTTTCAGCAACTCAACCTCAGCTTTTGCTTTCAGGTTAATGGCTTCTTCTGAAAACTGACCGGAGGTTCCTTTCAACTGAATGTATTTATTCAGCCAATCCACACTCTGTTTAAATTTGTTGAGGTAGAAAGAATTTTTGCCGAGGTAAAAGGTTAAGTCAGACGGCACACTGCGTACGTTTTTTAATAAGGCAATAATTTTTGCATCGGCTGCTTCGTATTGTTGTTGATTAATGAGTTGCCCAACCGAATCAATCTGCCTGTCGATGATGCGTTGTTTTTCGGCCTGGCGTTGCATTTCCAGTTCGCGTAATTTTTCCTGTTGCGTTTGGGCGTGTAAGCAGGTGGAGACTACTAAAATAAATGTTAAAAATCCCCACCTCAAACTCATGCCGTAAACTGTTCTTTTGATAGTTGTAACCATTCTAATACCGAGTTGCAGAAAATATCTTCCTTTACATTTGCGGGCAAATCCATCTCTTCAATAAACCTGCCAATCTCCAGATCGCCTAACGGAAACGGATAATCTGAGCCCAGCATTACCCGTTTGCTGCCCTGCAATTTTAGTACATATTCCAACATCAGGGCATCGTGTGTCACACTATCTACCCAAAATTTTTGCAGGTAGTTGCGTGGGTTCACGTTGTTATCAATCGCAACCAGATCGGGCCGGCAATCAAAACCATGTTGAATACGCCCTAAAGTAGGCAGAAAGGAACCACCGGCATGCGAAAACATAACCCGCAGATTGGGTAAGCGTTCGAAGATTCCACCAAAAATCATGGAACAAATAGCACGCGATGTTTCGGCTGGCATGCCCACCAACCAGGGCAGCCAGTACCGTTGCATTTGTTTTTCGCCCATCATGTTCCACGGATGAACCATCATGGCGAGACCTAATTTTTCGCATGCTTCGAATATAGGATAGAACCGATTTTCGTTCAGGTTTTCATCGTTGATATTGGAGCCAATCTGAATGCCCACAAGACCTTCTTTTTTAATGCGGTGCAATTCTTCTATGGCCAGGTCGGCATCTTGCATGGGCACCGTACCCAACCCGATGTAGTTTTTGGGATAATCGTTGGTAAGACCGATCAGGTGATCATTCAGGTAGCGGGAAAGGTCGAGGCAATCCATTGGCTTTGCCCAATATGAAAACATAACCGGAATGGTGCATACTACCTGCACTTTTGTATTATATTGAGCGTACTCTTCTATACGGATATCGGCATCCCAGCAGTTTTCTTTTATCTCCCGAAAGAATTGGTTACCGCGCATCATTTTGGCGTAACCTTTTTTATGATGCTGTAGATAAATAAAATCGCCATAGCCAAACTTCTCGCTCCAATTGGGCATTTTTTCAGGAAGAATGTGTGTATGCGAATCGATTTTTAACATGCGTGATGATTGGTTGCAAGTTACAACTCAAAAATCTTTTCCATCAATTTCCATTTTTCACCCGGCTGGGAGCCAGGCAGTGCTTGCTGGTAGTTCCACATTAAGTTTTCCCATTCCTGCACTTTTGCATTGGCCGCATCATTTTTTGATTTCGCTTCAAATGAGAATAAATCGGTTGTTTCCATAATCATAAACAGCCTGTTGCTAACGCGATAAATTTCCATGTGTACAATGCCAGCGGTTTTGATGCTGGCTTCTATCTCGGGCCAGATTTTTTTATGATACGCTTCGTACTCGGCAATTAATGCCGGCTCGTTTTTTAAATCCAGCGCAAGGCAATAGCGTTTCATGCTGCTTTTATTTTATAGCCACTCCAGCCAAAGTACACTACAACCAGAAAGCAAACGAGGGGTAATAAAAACGCAAGCTGAATATTATGTATTAAACCCATCAGTGGTGGAATGATGGCTCCACCTACTATAGCCATAATAATATAAGAAGAACCCAGTTTAGTTTGTTCGCCCAGGTCTTTAACCCCCAATGCAAAAATGGTGGGGAACATGATAGACATAAAAAAGTTAATGCTCAAAACGGCATACACGGCAACTTCGCCACCGGCCAGCACACCTGTAAGGCAAAGCAATGCCGCTGCCATGCCATAATACATCAACAGCTTATTATCTTTTACAATCGTCATGAGCCAGGTTCCGGCAAATCGCCCGATAACAAAAAGCGTGGTACCAATGATCATAAATTTTTTTGAGGCCACTTCTTTGGTAATACCCGGCAACAGTTCAGTAATGTAATCGAGCGTAATACCCCAGATTCCGGCCTGTGCACCTACATAAAAAAACTGTGCAATAATAGCCCAGGTTAGATGTTTGTTTTTGAAGATGGCTGCATCAAACTTTAGTTTAGATGTTTTAGACGGCTCGGGCATTTTTATTAAGAAAAATAAAATTGCAACTACCAACACTGTGCCTGCTATCAGGGTATAGGGTAAGATTACTGCATCTGCGGCTTGTTGTTTTTCTTCGAGGGTAGTCATACTACCTTCGTTGCCGGCAAAAATAAACTGACCGGCAATCCAGGGGCCTACTACTAATGCAATGCCATTGAATGATTGCGAAAAGTTAAGGCGCTGAACAGACGTTTCGGGTTTACCCAAAATAGTTACGTATGGGTTGGCTGCAGTTTCCAGAAAAGCGAGGCCACTGGCAATAATGTAAAGGGCGATTAAAAAAAAGCTGAATGTTAATGTGTTGGCTGCTGGGATAAATAACAAGGCACCAATCGCATATAACAACAAGCCCAACAAGATTCCTTTCTTATAATTAAATCGTTCCATGAATAAACCTGCCGGAATGGCAATGGTGAAATAGCCAAAGTAAAAAGCAGTTTCAATCAAAAGGGCCTGGGCACGTTTAATTTCAAACACCGGTTGAAAATGGGAGATGAGTGCCGAGTTAAGAATATTAGCCAACCCCCATAGAAAGAATAAACTGGTTACTAATAAAAGTGGCAGCAGGTAACTTTTAGCGGGGGTGGTTGTAATATTGTTTGAGGTAGTGGGTATGGGCATGTTGTTTAACTAATTGCTCTATCCAAATGTGTATAACCACCATCTACAAAAAACCATTGGCCGGTGGTGTGGCTGCTGCGATCGCTCAATAGAAACACAACTGCATGTGCAATTTCATCGGGTTTGGTAAGACGGTGTTCCAATGGAATCTTTCTTGAAATCTGTCGTAACTTTTCCTGCGGATCGGCAAAACCTTTTAACCACGATTCGTAAAGGGGTGTTGATACTTCCGCTGGGATTACCGCGTTTACACGAATTGAGTAGGGAAGCAGCTCCACGGCCCACTCGCGCGTAAGCGAAAGTATAGCACCTTTAGCCGCAACATACCCGGATGTGTTGCCCTGACCGGTTATGGAAGTTTTAGAACCTAAGTTTACAATGGCTCCGCGCCTTTCCTTCAGGTATGGCAAACAATAGTGGGCCATAAAGTAATAATGGCCAACATTATTGTTTAACGACTGAATAAACTTTTCCGGAGTTCCTCCCTGTAAACCGATGTTATCATTAAAGCCGGCATTATTTACAAGCGCATCAATGGAGCCTAATTCAGCCACTACCTCTTCCACAACTTGTTTACAGGCTTCAGCACTGGTAAGGTCGGCCGTAAAGTAGCTTCCCTTTAAGCTTCTATCGGGCAGGGTTGAAATTGTTTGCGTGATTTTATCTACGATGGCTACTTTGGCACCTTCTTCATTCAGAAGTTCCACAATTGCTTTCCCAATACCACGGGCACCACCCGTTACAATAACTACTTTGTTTTTTAAATGAAGATCCATGCTTAAAGATTGTAAAATCGGATGGCATTATTACCCATGATGGCTTCTTTTTCTGATTCAGAGAATGACTGTATGTAATCTGTTACAAGATTGAGTTGTTGCTCATATTGAGCAGCCACTAAACACACAGGCCAATCCGAACCATACAGCACGCGTTTGGTTCCGAATAAATCAAATACTGTATCCAGATAGGGTATAAAGTCTTCGGTCTTCCACTTTTTCCAGTTGGCTTCTGTTACCATACCCGATAGCTTACAGAAAATATTTTCATGTTTGGCTATGGCCGAAAGATGTTTTTTCCAGTAGGTAAAGTCGCTTCCAATGTTAGGCTTTGCAATATGATCGATAACTAATTTCTGTTCGGGTAGTTTCTGTACAAACGCCAACGTTTCTTCCAGTTGCGATTCTCTAATCAGAATGTCGTACGTAAAGTTGTATTGGTGAAGCAGGGTTACTCCGTATATAAATTTTGGTTGCAACATAAAGCCTTTTTGTTCGGCTTGTAGAATATGCCTGAAGCCCTTTAGTTTTATAAGATGCTTACAGAACTGAAGCAGAAGCGGGAGTTCTTCATCCATCAGATCAACCCAGCCAACTACGGCTTTAATAAAGTGATTTTCATTTGCAAGTTTAAGCAAGAAACTACTTTCCATTTGCGATTGATCGGCTTGTACTGCCACGCACCCATCAAATTGATGTTGCTTCAGAATAGGTTCGAGATCGGCAGGCAAAAAATCCTGTTGAATTACCTGCATTTCATCAGTAATCCAACTATCGCGTTGGCGATTGTAAATCCAGAAATGCTGATGAGAATCGATGCGCATAATGTTTGTTATTATTGACCGCGCACAACCTGCCGCTGTTCACCCAAGCCTTCAATACCTAATTCCACCACATCGCCTGGTTTTAAATAAACGGGTGGATGAAAGCCATGCCCTACGCCCGATGGTGTTCCGGTAGAAATAACATCGCCTGGCAATAATGTCATAAACTGACTGATGTAGCTCACCAGAAACGGAATTTCAAAAATCATGTCATCGGTATTGTTGTCCTGCATCATTTTTCCATTCACCTTCAGCCACATGTGCAGGTTATTGAAATCGGCTACTTCATCTTTAGTAACAAAGTAAGGCCCAAGCGGAGCAAATGTATCGCACCCTTTGCCTTTTGTCCATTGGCCATTGCGCTCTAATTGAAATGCGCGTTCGCTGTAATCGTTGTGCAGGCAATAGCCGGCTACATAATTCATGGCATCTTTTTCTTCTACATAGGTTGCTTTCTTTCCGATGATGAAGGCAAGCTCAATCTCATAATCGGTTTTGGTGCTGTTGCGTGGAATCAGTACACCATCGTTTGGGCCGGTGATAGCGGTAGTAGATTTAAAAAAGATAATCGGTTCGCTTGGCAATGGCATCTTCGATTCAAATGCATGTTTGGTATAATTTAAACCAATACAAATTAATTTAGAAGGTCGCTGCAAACATGCCCCCAGGCGCGTTGTTGCACTTACCTCCGGTAAAGTTGTGTGGTTGGTTTTAAGCCATTTGTCAAGCCGGGCAAGACCATCTGTTTCTAAAAACTTTTCGCCATAGTCCTCACCAAAAGCCGACACATCTAACAATTTACCATTTACCAAGGCTCCGGGCTTTTCGTGGCCGGGTTCTCCAAATCGAAATAATTTCATTTCTATGTATTAAGTTTTAAAAATCCGCCATCAATGGGGTAATCCGTTCCCGTAATAAACGAGGCCTCATCCGAGCACAAATACAAAGCGAGGTTGGCAATCTCATTGGGTGTTGCCATGCGGCCTATGGGTTGTGTTTTGGAAAGTTTGTCGAACATTTCTTTTTCCTTGCCGGGATAATTTGCTTTCAGAAAGCCATCTACAAAAGGTGTATGCACGCGACCGGGCGAAATACTGTTGCACCGGATTCCATCTTGCACATAATCTTTAGCAACCGATAAGGTCATGGAAACCACAGCACCTTTCGTCATAGAATAGGCAAAGCGTTCGCTGATGCCTGTAAACGCGGCCACCGATGCCAGGTTGATGATTACACCACTCTTTTGGTTTTTCATAAAATCAATAACAGCCAGCATGGTATTGTAAACTCCCTTTACATTTACCTGAAACAATCGGTCCAGGTCTTGTTCCGTTGTGCTTTCTAATTTTCCAATGTGTGCTATGCCGGCACTGTTAACGAGCATATCAACCCGTTTGTGTTGATGGACAATTTGTTGAACCACTGTTTTTACTTCGGTAAGCATTGAAACATTACAAACATGAGCTGTTGCTTTCAGATTTTGGTTATTGATTTCAGCAGCAACTGAATTTATGGCAGCTTCATTGAGGTCAAGCAAGTGTACGTGCGCGCCTTGTGCCGCCAGCCGGATTGCAATGGCTTTACCAATGCCACTTCCGGCACCGGTAATCAAAGCTATTTTACCTGAAAGATTAAATGGCATTGGATATTATTTGGCAGCCTCTGCTTTTAAATATTGAAGCATCCGCTTGGTGTCGTAGTTGCGGGTTCCTACTTCTTTCTGAATAATCTTTCCGGCTTTTGAAATAATGAAAGTAGTTGGAATACTGGGTACTTGTAAATGATCGGGCAAATAGCCGGCAGGTTGATAAACCGGAAATGTGAAATTATTTTTTCCTATGTACTGTTCAATTTTAGGTTTATCCCGATCCTGATCCCACGATAGCATAACAAACACAACAGTGTCTGATTTTACTTTGTCGTATAAACTTTGAATACCCGGCATTTCGGCCCGGCACGGCCCGCACCAGGTAGCCCACATGTTCAGAAAAATAACTTTCCCTCTGAATTGTTCGAAGGGAATTTTATTTCCCTGCATGTCTTTAATGGTGAAGTTGTAGTTAAAGTCTTTCGCATCTATATCAGCATCGGGCGATGCATTCAGAAGCCCTACTTCCATAGCTGCCCGTTGTGTAAATACCGAAACGCTACCCAGTAAACCAGTTGCCTGCAGTAACACAATTACTATTACAGCCGACAAAATCGGTTTTAACAATCCTATAACATGTTTCATTATTGGCGGTTAATTTTTGGTTTGATCGGCCTTTCTTCAAATTCTGGCTTGGTTATTGAAATCAGGCACATCAAATCTGTCTAAATTTAATAACTTCGAATAATTTTTTAAAGATTAAAATGAACCGAAGCGTACTCTCTTTGATTGTTCTCGTTCTGGTTGCCACCACAGCCCGGGGGCAAAAGGTAAAATATAAAGATCTTATTGAATTACTCAATGCGCGTAACTATGAAGTTGCGGAACCCTTTCTGAAACGTTACCTGAAAGAAAATACCGACAATGTGAGTGCCTATTTGTACATGGGCATTGTATATCATGATAAGTCGCAACGCAACGATATTTTAAAGCAACCTGAAGCACTGATTACCAATATCGATTCAGCCGTTTATTTTTTTGAGAAAGTTGCCCCCTTAATTACCGAACGCGAGCTAAAACGTAATAAAGAAAACTACCAAATGTACCTAAGGCGTGATGCCCGCACGGCAGAGTTTGCCATAAAATTATCGGATGTAACGTTAGACATTGAAACGCGCCTTAAAAGTTTGCGCGAACGAAAAGAAAAAGTAATAAGTCTGAATCGACACTTTAAAGCGGCTACCCGCCAATACATTGCCGCACAGGAACGCTATAAAAACATTCAAGCGCAATTTGGCAACGAGCAGGAATTTTACCTGCGCATGGATGAGGCTGTTCGGAACGACCTTGCATTACTGCGATTAGATTACGATAGTTCGCAAGCATCTTTCAAAAATTACCGCATGGTGCTGGAAACAATGGGGAAGGTGCCCTATAACCAGGTAATTACGCTTTCCGAAATTAAAAACTTCAAACAAGAGGGTGTAACGGAAGTTGATTTCTTAAAACCCGATTTGCGCTTGTGGGATTATGGTAAGTGGGTGACAGCTACATTGGAGATTTATCAAAACGAAATAATTCCGCTTCGCGATCACCTTGTTTCGTACGATATTGAACTGAACAAGCTTGCTCAAAAATTAAAAGCCGACTCTGTTTCCGTTAAAAGTGATCTGACAAAATTGTTGGATAAAATTCTATTCAAACAACTATCACGTTTTGATTCCGATCCGCTTCCAACTGGCGTTTTTTATATGAAGGCTGTTGAACTAGAATATCAATCGGATTTTATATCCAATAAAGCACTTCGCGATACAGCAGGACTGCATACCCGATTAAAATTGCTTAAACAAGAAGTAAAAACAATATCTAAATTAGATAGTATTACCAGTAGATTGATAGCACGCGATTTTGACAAGGATAATAAGGATTACAATCATTTTATTACCAAGGCATACGGAACTAATTTAGTTCTAAAAAATTATATCAAGTCCACACACGAGTTAGCACAACGAGATAAGAGCCTTAAGCAAAAGCAAATTGAACAAACCGAAAAATCTTTGAAATGGTTAGTACATGCAGCCGATTCCATACCATTATTTATAGAAGAGTTGGTGAGTCCGTTCAAGCCGTTGGTTATTACCAAATCGTTTACGGTTGGGTTAAAATATATTGATTCACTGGCAACAGGTTATCTTTACAACATAACACCCCGGCATGTACCCGATGTAGCGGTTACATTTCCGGTTGACAAGGTTAATTATAAAAAACGTTACCTCTCCGTTTTAAAAGGTTTGGGTTTGCATCCGCAACCTGATCTATACATCGCCCTTATTTATTCTGAAACTCAAACCAAAGCGGGTTATCCGGCCACACTGGCAAAAGTGAACAAGGCTACCGGTTTGATTTGGAGCCTTCCTTACAACCTGGAGCAAATGCCTTCGGAAATTTTGTACAGTACCGATACAGGCGAAATCATGATTAAACTTCCTATGCCAACTGGCGAACAGAAATTGTTTGTGGTTGATAAGTACGGGAAGAAGATTCAGTAAAGTAGGTCGACCAATTGTTAGGTTACCAAATGCTGAAAGTCAAAAGTTGATTCGTAATCCTATCGAGTGATGCCGCCCACTTCCAGCAGCGCTGGAACTAGCTCTATAATTATTACTACTGTTCGGGGTTTCTACGTTATATTCAAACTGCATGGCAAGTACTTCTTTACTTAAACTTATTTGTTGTTCAAAAGTATATGAAATCCATCCTATATGCTTCACTCTGTATAATAGATTGATAGAAGGAGCCATAGTCCAAAATATAGTTTCTTTTACAGAAAAAGAAGAAGAGCTCTGAATTATTGTATTTGTCGAGCTTACTAAACGCAGCCCTCCAGTACCCGACTGTTGTGGAAGTTGGTTGTACGTCATTGCTGCCCCAACAATTAATTGAAATCGATTGGATAGTCTCAACAAATTGTAGCTGATTCCCACTGGTATTTGAAAGCCTGTCGTTGGGTTCCCTTTGATAAACAATACTGTTCCAAAAGATTTAAACCAATAATTCTCATCGTTCACAAAAAAAATACGCCTTACTCCGCTTGTCAGATTTATTTTTTCAGATACTTCATAAGTCATTGTTAAACCATAAGTAAGTCTCCGATTAAACTGATCAGCAATTAAGTACCCTCCTGGGTCTGTAATTTTAAGACTGGGTGTTCGAAGGATAAGCTCAGGGGTGATTGAAAACTTACTTTGACCATTAATAAACAAACTAATAAAAGTTAACAAGTGGAAGGTAACAAGTCGGAACATTCTCACCAACATACCTGAAACTTGAGATTCTTATTTGAATTTGAAGTAAATCTAAAACGTAAATTGAAAACCTACACTATGACTACTGGCAGTACCAGTTGCACGAGTTTGAGCCGAATATGTTTGAATATTGCCACCACTGGTTACGGTATAATTTACATCTACCGCTACTACGGCTGCTTCATTCAAGGCATGCATATATCCATATTCATACACGAGCGATAACAAAGACGAGAGCTTATAATGTGTAAATACAGTAAAGCCTAAAGCATGGAAATTCCGCTTCTTAACACTGGTTATAGAGTTGTAATCAATTTGAATCGTTTGTGCGGGATTAATATTACCTCCAGAAGAAGACCCACCGCCCGGTTTTATCAATGCAAATTGATACCGCCCTTGAACTCCAATCCGCCAACGATTGTACTTAATAAACGTTTTGTCAATACCAGTTACAAAAGCTGGACCGTTAAATGGATTTGTACGGACTAGCAACACAGGATCATTATTTCTGAACCAGAAATTTGAGTCGTTTATAAATGATACCCGCTGAACTCCGGCCATAATTGCCCAACGTTCTGTAAACTCCCATAAAAAGTGAGCCCCGAAATTTAGTCTTCTCGTATATTGATCGCCAATGAAATAACCTCCGGTATCGTCCACTCTTAGTTCTTGATTTCGGGAAATGCCAAACAGTTGAACCCGAACGTGATCTTTAAATTGGGCGAAACCGGATAATGAAATAAAGCAGAAAAAGATGATTTTCATTGGTATTTGAGGCTGATTTCTCCATGCCGACCTTCATCTAAAACATAATGACAAGTTTCTAATTTTTTAATTTTGAAGGGAGAAGCAGGTTTAAATTTCTCTTTGCATTCCCCTGTAACAGGATCGCAAGCAGTACCAATTATGGCTGAGGTCCATTGGAATGTCTTTGCAAGTCTATTACGATCTGACCTATCTTCAATGGTTGGGACTACGTCAAAAGTTATAAGATTATTAAAGGGATCCTTTTGTTGGATTTGTCCCTCATACTTCAGGTAAATCCGATTCGCATTCTCTGCCCACCAAATTCTAAGTGCTCTATTTTGACTCCTGGTGCTTGTCCCGGCTGATGAGAATATAGCATAATTCTGGGACCAAAAGCGTGCTTTTATTCTTCTATCGCTTGCACCGGTCAATAGAAGATCGCTTGTATGATTAACTCCAAAAATGTTACTCGAGGAACCCGTCCTTGTTTTACTATTGCTAAAAAGCCCACATGGTCCGTTTTGGGGTACTGGTGGAGTGGTGTTTGAAGAGCCAGACCCCCCATAGTAGCCACCATAACCATCACAATCATTTCCTGGCATATAGTAGATATCGGTTTCTACCAAAATGGGTTGTTCAGCGCAACTGTAAAATGAAGTTCTGCCATTTGCCTTTGATTGAAGTACCAGATCTGCTTGAATTTCGTCCATCCTACCTTTGAGCTCATCTCCTTCATAAAAGAATGTTCCAAACTCAGTAATTCTATAGATTTGATCAGAAATCTGAAGTTCACGCTCGGAATTAAGGAGGTTCTCGAAGTATGGGTCCCACACTATGTCGTCCATTACATCGTCCATTAATTCTTCAAAGTCATCAGCAGTTTTGAAGTTATCAGCTTGTGATCGCTTTTTTTCAACGTTAAAAGCCCGGAGTGATTTAAACCCCTGAATGTCATCCACTACTTGCTCAACATCAGAATCAATAGTAGTACTGATAAACTGCAGATAGGACTGAGGTGTTTCAAAGAACAGCCTACCATTCAATAATCGGGGCGGTACTGCATCTTCAGTTTTTGAAGATAACTCATCTTCGTTTACACATGCAGCAAATAGCAAAGATGCCAGAAATAACAAGGAGTTAAACTTTTTCATTTTGCGTGGGTTTAAATTTCTTAAAAGCTACCTAACACAAAACTCACATTTATAAAGTTATTTAAGGAATCAGCACCTACGTAAGAATAACTTATGATACCTAATTAGCCTGAATGAAAACATCGTTTATCACGCAATAGGCTTACTAACCAAACGATTTTCGGGATGTAAGTTTCTTCAATAATGCCAAGAATTTTATTGGGTTGGGTCACTAAACGGTTTAACTTCACTCAATACCTTCTCATTATTCTTGCGATTAATATCAGCCAATCGCTGACTCGGATCAATCTCAATTGATTTTATATTGGCAACTTTGCGACTAACCTGTACGGTGTAAGTAGGGTATACCCAGGGCCACTCAGGTAAATCTGTGCGCTTCATCGTTTTATCTTCCACCGGTTTGGAGCCGAGTTGTTCATTTAGTGGAATGTAAAACAATTCTTTGCTGCCATCCTGGTAAGTAACAACTAAATCTATAGGCATTGGAAACTCGCCCACACGTTGAAGTTCTACCATGGTATTACCATTTACTTCGGTTACAGAGCCAACTCCATAATCAATGCGCTTGGTAGTTTGAATCCAATACCGGTAATACCAATGCAATTGCTGACCGGAAACTTTCTCCATAATTCTTAAGAAATCGTTAGGCTCCGGATGTTTCATTTTCCAGGTGTTGTAATAACGCTTCATGCCTGTGTAAAAAGCCTCATCACCAATCAGGTATTTAAGTTGTTGCAGAAAAACCGCACCCATACTGTAGGCTGCAGTACTGTATGCGCGATTGGTAGTATAATGATCGGAATGTTGCGTTGCTACTTCCTGTAGCCCACTGTTTACCAAACCAAAATAACTCGCATAGCTACCGGCATGTGTGTTGGGTTGATTGGTGATTGAGTTCAACGCTTCATCACTTGCAAAGTCGGTAAAACCTTCATCCATCCAAGAATACAATGCTTCATTGCTAGCCAAAGTCATCTGGTACCAACTGTGGGCAACCTCGTGCGCCATTACACCATTCAAACCGGCCTGACTTCCTTCGCCCAGAATCAATGTACACATGGGGTACTCCATGCCACCATCGCCACCCTGAATGATAGAGTAAGTATTAAATGGATATTGACCAAAAGTTGCGCTTAGGAATTGAAACACTTTTACAGCAACAGGTTGCATATTCTTCCACGTGCTGGCAGTACGCTCATTTTTCTGATAGAAAAAGTGTAAGGTAGGGCCGTTTGGTACTTGCTGTATATCGTGAGTATAGTCCGGATCGGCAGCCCATGCAAAATCAATTACATCTTTGGCTACAAAATGCCAGGTGAGATTTCCTTGTGGCCGCTTTACGGCTGAGCCTGGTTTTTCATAACCATACCCGATTGCTTCGGGGTTTTGGAGTTTACCGGTTCCGCCAATTACAAACTTCGAATCGATGGTAATCTTAACATCAAAATCGCCCCACACACCATGAAACTCGCGCGCCACATATTGATAGGCATGCCAGCCCTGGTGATCATATTCAGCCAATTTAGGATACCACTGTGTCATCGAATATGCAATGCCTTCGCGGTTATCGCGACCCGACCTGCGGATTTGCACCGGCACCTGCGCTTCGAAAGTCATTTCGAATGTTGTTTTGGTTTTAGGAAGAATGGGCTTTGCCAAGGTTACTTCCAGAATGGTTCCATTTACTTTATATGTTGTTGCTTTGCCATCTTGTTTTAGCGATTGAATGTGCTGGTAGCCGATTTCATTCGGAGCCAGTTTTGAAATACGGTCTGTCACCCTGCGATCAGGATCGGCAATGGTGCGCGAACGTACATCCATCATACTGCCTGGTTGAAAAGCATTGAAGAAAAGATGGTAGTAAACTTTGGTAAGCGTATCGGGCGAGTTGTTGTAATACACCAGTTTCTGATCGCCATTTAATTTATGATTTTGCGTATTGAGTTGCACGTTCATGGCATATTCAACGCGCTGTTGCCAGCGGTAATCCTGTGCCGATAGTGAACCAACAACTGTAATGAATAGAAAGCCGGTAAGTAATCTCATAAATGGATATTTAAAGCTTGAAAAATATCAAAACGGACAATACCATCAAACCGCTTTTATACGGCTTAAAATTCGATGCGTTTGGAAATACTGGCCGAGATGTAGCCGCTGCTTTCTAACCTAATGGGTTCACCGGGAAGGGCTTGCGGAATGTTATAGGTATAGCTTACAAGAAAGGTCCAATTGTTTACACTCATGGATACCGGTGCCGAGAAAGAATAGTTCAATACGCCAAAGCGCCTTGTTTCTTGTTCGTAATAAAGCGGAAGATTTCTGCGCACACGGTAAATGATACCGAGGTAAGTACGGGCATAAGGTATTAACTCCGTTATTTGTTCACTTCCATATAGAACCGATGCGGTGGGATAGAAGGCAATGCGATCAATCCTTCCAAGTTTCTTTTTCTCCAGATTGAGCATGATGGATGGATTAATCCGGTGGGCGGTTTTATCGCCAAAAAACAATTGATAATCCAACCGAAGCGTAACCCATTTTATATCGAAGAAGTTGGATAAGCCTGCGCTGTTCTTGTAGGGTACATATTCGTCTTCGCCCAGGCCAGCATAGATGTACCGATTGTATTCAGCCATGATAGACCACCATTTTGTTGGACTATTCATATAGCCGCCTGAAAGCACGGTTAAATAATATTGCGGATCGTATTGCTTACTCCAATAGCCCGTGTAATCGGCATACAAGCCCGACCTATGGTAATACGAGATTCCGGGTGCTACCCCAAACTGGTTGAACCCAAGCGTACGACTGGCGGCAACAACATTGCTGTTATATCCCAACCGCATAACCAATTGCGATTTTAATTTTGGTATGGGAATATTAATCAAACTATCGATTAACGAAAGAAAACCAGTATCGCCACTGGCAATAAGCGAATCCAATTCTGCTATGTAGGGATCATTTAAAAGCAGTGAATCAGTTTGCTGACTCCGGGCAGGAATCGTGCAAACTGAAACGAGGACCAGGCCAAGCCAGAGTTTTTTTAAACCCACAAATTATGGTGGTTAATTTCTTTGTTGCTGCTTCAAGCGTTGATTGCGTTCGCGAATGGTTTCATTGCGTTGTTGCATCAACCTGCGTTGCTGAATCTGATCGCGAATCATTTGCTGAAAGTCGCCTTCTGCTTTGCGCAAACTTAAAATTTGTTGTGCCGTAATTACTTTCAGCAACTTGTCGGAATATGTTTTCTCCAGATCAAGTTCACGCTGCTTCAAATCAAGGCCCAGCTTCATAAGCTTGGCATCTTTATCGGGATCTTGCCCTTGCTTCAAATCTTTGCGGGCTGCAATCAACTCCTGACGAAGATCTCTACGCTTATCAGAAAACTCGCGGTACACCGGCCAGAACTTTTCTGCTTGGTCGGTAGTAAGCCCAAGTTTTTCTGAGATGTAGGCAATACGAAGCGCATTGATTTTCTCAAGCGTTTTTGGGTCTTGTTCATTTTCGGTTTGGTCTTGTGCTATAGCGCTTAATCCGCTCAACATCCAAACCACCATAATCAATAATTTTCTCATAGTATTTTTCTTAGAGATTTTCTAATTCTAAAATTTCATCCAACAATTCTAACTCGCTGCCATCCGTATCGAAAGTAGCGTACACCTGATTTTCCAATTCAAGCAAGTCATCTTCACTCCAGTTTCGATCTACTTCTACATCCTCCCAAACAACCTCGTTGTTGTCTAAATAGGCAATCAAGTGTTCGGTATTAATGCTGGCCAGTTCCGCTTCAACACTTTGCACAGTTGGGTTCGAAAACCAGAATATGCCTGCTGTAACCACTGCAACTACCGGTAAGGCAAACTTGATTACCGGCATCCATACGGACTTAGGTTCTGGCTTTGCTACCCGTGCCTGAATAATACCCGGCAACTTATCAAAGTAGCCGTCTGGGGCCTTGAACAAGTCTTTTTTCGGTATGTCTTCCAGTTTTTTCATTTTCGTTTGCTATGACTTTAGATTGATTCTATGGTTTAATCAGGCACTTAAATATTCTTCAATTTTTTTTGTTGCATGATGATAGCTGGCTTTCAAGGCTCCCACGCTGGTCTTGGTTATCTCGGCCATATCTTCATACGAAAGTTCATCAAAGTATTTCATATTGAACACCGCCCTTTGCTTGTCCGGCAACGTAAGAATCGCTTTCTGCAATTTTTTCTGGATTTCATCACCCGATAGCTCGGGCATGAGATCGAGTTTGCTGGAAAGATGTGCCGATACATCTTCGATGGGTAAAAAGAAACGTCTCTTTTTCTTATTCAGAAACGTAAGGCATTCGTTGGTTGCTATGCGGTAGATCCACGTAAAGAGTTGGGAGTCTTCGCGGAAGCCATCAATGTATTTATGCACTTTAATAAATACTTCCTGGGTAAGGTCGTGGGCATCATCATGGTCGATAACCATTTTGCGTACGTGGCCATAAACGCGTTGCTGATAAACGCGCACCAACATGTTAAACCCATAGTTTCGGGTTTCCGGGTTCCGGATTTTCAGAAGCAGGTCTTTGTCTTCCAACGGTGGGGTTTAAGGCTTTGATTCTAAAAATACGACAAGGTTTAATCAACCTCACATTTTTTCCAGCACATCAACCAGCAACTCGTAGGTTTCCTTGGAGTGCGTAGGGAAATTGGCAAAGCGAAGCTGCGATTTTTTGCGTTCGCCATAGCCATCACCGGGTTGGAGGCCATGTTTCATCAATTGTTCAGTTATGTAAGCCGTTTCAGCTCCGGTCTCGGCCACAATTACGGTTTGCGATTGGAATTTACGATCGGTTACAAACGGCTTAGCCTTCGTATGGTTTTGCAATGCCTGATATAGAATGGCTGCCTTGTATTCCGTTTCTTTGCGAATTGCATGTACACCTTTCTTTAAAAAGTCATTAACTACCTGGCCAAGTAAATAGATGCCTAACACATTAGGCGTTTCCGGAGTTTGATTTTTTTTAGCGTTGGCAACAAGCGTTGGCAGATTATGGTAAGTGCCAATGTTTAGCCCTTGTTGTTGTAAGCTTTCAGCTTTCGCGATACACTTTTCATTTACAATCCAAACTCCAAGTCCGGCTGGTAATCCAAAACTTTTCTGCACCGAAAAAAACACTGAATCGATTTTGGTGTAATCAAATTTAGGATAGGGTAGGGAAGAGACAGCATCAACCACTACAAGCGCATTGGGATGCTGATCACGAAACGAGTGAATAAAATTCAACGGCATCGAAACTCCGGTACTGGTTTCGTTATGTGTTAATGCAATTACTTCGGGGTTGACTTTCAGTTGATGCGATTCAAAACCTTGCCCGGCTGCTACTTCTACTTTATGTGCTTGTTTACCTAGCTGCGTGGCGATTTCGTGAAACCGTTTTGAGAAGGAACCATTCACAAAATGCAAGGATGATTCTGCTACCAGGTTTTGAACGCTGCGTTCCCAGATTTCTGTTGCTGATCCGGTAAATAGAATGTGATACCCTTCAGGCAATTCCAAAAGCTCTTTCAACCCATCGGTAGCTTGCTTACTGATTTTCTCAAAGGCACTGCTGCGATGCGAAAGCGATGGAATGCCATCACGAAAAGCTTTGCGGGCATGATCTTCAACTGTAAAATAAAGTTGTGAGGGACCGGGGGTAAAATTGACTGGCATAAGATTTAATAGGCAATACAAAGGTAATGGAGAATTAGTTGTGTCGTTGGTTACAAAAAAAATAATCAATAATCAATGTTTCCATTTCCATAGAATGTGCCCATACTTGCAGTATAAAATCCACTTGGGTTTGGGACACGTTTGCTGAACCTAACATTTAAAACAATACCGAGTGAAGTTCGAGGACAAGACCAGGCCTCATCCTAACTTAACTGTCAGGCCCTCGCCCAAAAAGCAGGTTAACAGTGGAAGGTTGCGACCGAAGAACAGCTCAAAACTTGTCTTCTTGGGGTTCAGAAACACCTCTCCAAATCCGGTGGGTTTTTGTTTTAAGGTTGACAACCTTTCATTGACGAAGTAAAAAAGGTTGTCAACCTTTTAACCCTGACTTAATGAAATACTTAATACTAAGTACGATGTTTCTGCTTTGGGGGTTTGTATCCGCTCAGACAGAACAACAACTTCTCGATTTCGAAAGAAAGGTTGAAGCGGCAGTAGTAGCTGCGGATATATCCTTTCTTCAAAAAGCCTATGCCGATGATTTTCGGTTTAAGCACGGTACTGGTCATATCGATTCCAAAGTTTCATGGCTGAAAGATGTTGAGAAAAACAAAGGCAAGTTTGTATCGCGCAACGTAGATAAAGCCGAAGCCGAGCTACATGGTGATATTGGAATTACGCAAGGCACAATAACCGTAACCCGAACGGAGAGTACTTACACGATACATTACGTGAGAGTTTACCGAAAGACGCCAAACTCTTGGGAGTTATTTATGCATCGCACGGTGCAGCAAGAGAATTTTAAGTAGCTCAGTTTTAGGTTTTATTTACTGCCAATAGTTTATTGGTACTATCTACCCTATAGTCAAGAAATTTATGTTCAATGGATAGAAAATGTAAAGTTTTAATTGTTGTAGTAATCACGGTTATTTTCTTTTCATGCAGCCTCACAAATCGAAGAAATTTCAATACCTATAAAAGCAAACCGTTTGATGAGGCTAAATCTTACCAAAATATTGAAGGAATTTATTTTAGAAAAAGTGAAAGTAGAAATCCTATCGGCCTACCTACATTTTTTTATCTTTTTAGAGATGGTAGCGCTGAATGTGCTTGGGGTTCTAAATTGAATATGGTGCCTGAAAAGGATTTTTGGTTAAAACCTGATTTGTATCTACAAAATTTAAATATGAGTACAATCAGTAGTGCCGGTCATTTTTATGTCAGGGATAGTATTGTGACAATTCAAGTTTTTAAGTTTATGAATCCCGGTGGCTTATTCCCGACTGAAAGTATTGGACTATGTGGTTATATTGTTAATGATTCTACTTTTAGATTAATTGAAACAATTTGTGATGATGAGTACAAAAACAAATTGACGAGTGGAGAAAAACTTCCCTTCAAAGAGCAGGAGTATAGATTGTTTCAGACCACAATTAAACCAGATTCATCAAAAATATGGTTTAAAAGAAAAAGATGGTACAAAAAATATGTGTGGTATAATCAAAAGTAGGAATTATGCGTAGAAGAATTATTTCCTTAATAGGACTTGTACTATGTATTAAAGTCTCAGCCTTAAGTCAGTCATTTATTTTTGATTATACTTTAAAATTCGGCCCCGCTTTCCCCATCGGTGAGTTTTCCAACTACGATTTTCAAAAGGGCGAGCGTGGATTGGCTCAACCTGGTTTTTATATAGATGCCTCGTTTGTACATAATTTGAAGAACAAACCATTTGGTTACCAGGCTGGTTTCCGGTTTAGTTCTTTTTCGAGAGATGGTGAGGAGCTTTTTGATACCCATGTACCGGAAGAAGGGCAATACCTTTTTACTGTTAAAATGGGTAAGTACAATATGGCCGGTGTTTATGGTGGGCTTTCTATGATTTGGTAGGTAAAAAGAAGGTAAATGTTCGTCTTTCAGGGCATGTGGGTTTAAACAGGGTTTCGTATGCCGATCACTTATTTGCTACAAAGCATACGCCCGTCTTAACAGATGCCCAAAGTGCAGATGCCACGCTATCCTTACTTTACGGAACAGGTGTAATTCTTACTTATCCACTAAATGAGAAACTGCGGCTTGGTCTTAATGTAGGTTTTTTTGCAGGTCGGGCTACTTACAAAACAACCTGGAAGTTTGGCATTCCCAGTAATATGGCTTCTGGCCCTGAAACGGTTAAGCAACCCATTGCGGCAATCAATTCGGGGTTAGTGATAAGTTATGAATTAAAGTAGAAGCGTGAGGGTTACTCTGATCCTAAATCTTGAAACTTTTTTTCTACAGGTTTGGGGCCCAGTAACCAAAACTACTTTTAAGACACAATGGTTTGTGTAATCTACTAGGCTTGCTGCCTGTATTTGATCTTAACTCAATACAACACCCTGAACTTTATCGTATTCTCAATTGCGCGCAGCTCCTTGATTACATTTTCGTTATAACCCTTGTTGATGTCGGTGATTACATAACCAATACTTTCATTGGTTTTTAAATATTGCCCAACAATGTTAATTCCGTTTTCGGCTAACACTTGATTGATGCGCGCCAGAATGCCCGGCACATTGCTGTGAATGTGAATCAGTCGATGTGCATTTTCAAGCGTAGGTAACGAAAGATTCGGAAAGTTTACACTGTTGCTGGTACCACCGTTGTTGATGTAATCCAGAAACTTGCCCGAAACAAATTGAGCAATGTTCTCTTGTGCTTCCAGTGTGCTACCGCCAATATGTGGAGTAAGTAGGGTATTAGGTAGGCCACGCAATTCAGAAACAAATTCTTCATCGTTGCTTTTAGGTTCGTGCGGAAAAACGTCTATGGCACAACCCGCTACCTTACCAGACTGAATATTTTCTTTCAATGATTTGATATCAACAATGTGGCCACGACTCAGGTTCAAGAAGATTACGCCCTTCTTCATCAGGTCAAACTCCTTTGGCCCGATCATATTGGTATTTTCTTTGCGCCCATCCGTATGTAATGAAACAATATCCACCTGTTCCAGCAACTCTTTCATGGAGCGACATTTGGTCGCATTACCCAAGGCCAGTCGTTCTTCACGATCGTAATAAAAAACTTTCATGCCGAGCGACTCAGCCAAGACAGAGAGTTGTGAGCCAATGTTGCCATAACCTACAATGCCCAGTTTCTTACCGCGGATTTCAAAACTACCCTTTGCCGATTTATCCCATTTGCCTTTGTGCATCATGGCTGATTTATCGGCAATGTTGCGGATCAATAAAATGATTTCACCAATAACCAACTCCACCACCGAACGCGTATTACTATAAGGCGCATTAAACACGGCCACACCGCGCCTGGTTGCTTCCTTCAGATCAATTTGATTGGTGCCGATACAGAACGCACCAATAGTCATTAACCGGTTTGCATTCGCCAGCACTTTGGCGGTAACCATTGTTTTAGAACGAATACCCAACACCGAAACGTTTTTGATTTTCTCACAAAGCTCATCTTCATCCAATCCTGCTGGATAAACTTCTACATTAAAACCCTCTGCTTTGAATGCTTCAACTGCATAGGGATGCACATTCTCCAACAACAATACGTGAATGCGGTTTTTAGGATAGGAGATAGCGGTGTTTAATTTATTCAAATAAAGAAATTCATCCAGGCTTGGCGCGATGTGATCGGCTTTGTTCAATACTTTCTCACGCTCAACATTTTCCGTAAAGGCAAAAAACTTGTTGGCTAAACCAGCATGTTTGATTTCATAATCGGTGTACCCATCGCCAATTACATACACATCGCCCGGCAGGTTAAGGCGCTTGAGTTGTTCCACCTTGCCATTGTTCTGCGATAGCGGGTTCTCTTTATCAAAGCCGGTTACATTGCCTTGCGCATCGAATACAAAACGATTGGCCAGAATGTTTTCCGGTTTAATACCAAATTCTGTTACAACAGGATCGATAAATGCATGAAACCCATTGGAGATGATGTAAATGTTATCGGCATATGTTTGAAAAAACTCGCGGTTGCGTTTAAACGATTCTGATACCATGCCCCGCAATACGATCACCAATTGTTCGAGGTGGCGTTTATTGGGCGCCAATAACGAAATTCTTTTTTCCAACGATTCGCGAAACGAGATGGAACCATCCATACCCTGGTTGGTAATGGTAACAATCTCCGCTCGAATCTTTTCAAAATCCGGATGGTCTTTTAAAGATATGTCGGCTAATACATCAAACGCTTCCGCTTTGGTAAATGTGCTGTCGAAATCAATTACAAAGTACTTGTTCAGTTTCATCTTGAGTAGAGTGCAAACCCAAAATTAAACTAAAGGCATGAGAGTAAATGGAAGTAAGTCCGAACCAAATTAAAATATTTTTGGATAACGTGTGTTAGGTTACTTTAGCTTGAGCACTAATACTTCTGCGGAGGCAGGACATACGTTTGCAAACTCACTCGACTTCTGAATGGCATGCGGAACCTGCTCCCGGCTAACGGGTTTAAAGCCTAACTTCTGAAAGAAGAAACTGGCGGTTTGCGTGAGCAGGTAAACTTCACTGATGTTTTTTTCGTGTGCAGCTTTCAACAGATCGGCTACTATTTCTTTTCCTAATTGCTGGCCCCGAAGTTCCGGACTTACTGCCAACGACCGCAGTAGTGCAAGATCATCGTAAAACTCAAGGCCACCAGATCCAACCAGATTTTCGTGGGTATTGAAGTACACCAGCAAGAGGTTGTTATTCAGCGTAAGATCGTGGGCGGGCAACTGATTGGATACCAAAAATGCCTGGAGCATGTCAAGTTCTTTTTCAGTTGCCACAGGATGATGTACAATAAATTCTTTCACGCATGTAAAGTTGAACACTCACGCCAAGAGATAAAACTTTTCAGATTAAAATTTTATTAACAACACGTTGAGCCTTCGCCACAGCAGGCTGCTTTAGCAGCTTCGCTTTTAGGTTGGGGTACTGGTTTTTCCCCATATACCGTAATGCTGAAAATGCCAACCTCACCGCCTTTAAAGGCACTCATTTCCTTTGCATTCAAATAGTTTTGCAGAATTTCATCAGGCAGGTTAATGGCTTTGTTTTTCTGCACATCCACATTAACAAAACCGGCTGCCTCAATCACGTGGAGATACTCCTCTTTCTGAATAGCCCCGGAAATACATCCGGCATACATTTCTGCACTTTGTTTCAGGCCAGCCGGTAATTCACCCACCAACACAATATCAGAAATGCTAAAATGTCCACCGGGCTTTAGTACCCGAAATGTTTCGGCAAAGGCTTTTGCCTTATCTGGAACAAGGTTCATCACGCAATTGCTCACTACAACATCGGCAACACTGGCACTTATTGGTAACTTTTCAATATCACCAAACCGGAACTCTACATTGTTGAGCCCGAGTTTTTCTGCATTGATACGAGCCTTTTCAATCATGCGCTCTGTAAAATCAACTCCTATTACTTTTCCACTTTCGCCTGTTATGGCGCGCGCCACAAAGGCATCGTTACCGGCACCAGAACCGAGGTCAATCACTACATCACCTTGTTTTATTTTGGCAAACTCGGTTGGTAATCCACAACCAAGTCCCAGGTCGGCATCGGCTACATAGCCTTTTAGCTTGGCATAGTCTTCAGCCATCAACGCTTCATCAATTACGGAGCAGCCACAACCAATGCCACAGCAACTGGTTTCGTTTTGAGTTTTGGTTTGATCGGCAATCTGGCCATACTTTTCCTGTACTAATTGTTTCAAATCATTTGACATTGTCATAAGTGTAGGTTTAAATGTTAATCGTAATATTGCGATTGACTTAAGTAAATTTTTTTAGCAACAGCTATCCTGCACGTTTTGCAAAAGATCGCCTAAAAGTTTCCGGGCTTTCAAAATAGCTTTGGGTTCAATACAGTAACAAACAGACGGACCTTCAACTTCACCTTTAATCAAGCCGGCATTCTTTAGTTCTTTCAAGTGTTGCGATACCGTGCTTTGTGATAGGGGCAATTCGTTTACAATATCCCCACACACACATGACTTCTGCTGCGCCAGGTATTGCAAAATAGCAATGCGGGCTGGGTGGCCAAGTGCTTTCGCGATGGTAGCCACTTCGTTTTGTGCTTTGGTAAACTCTTCGGTCTTGGATAATCCCATGGTGCAATAATCGTAATATTACGATAAATAGTTTCATAATCTGAAAAGTTTTTTTTTCGAAGGTTGAGAATTCTTACTTTTCGCCACGATAAACAATGTAATTATGATTGCAACAAAAGGCTATGCTGCCCAAAACCCGACTGCCACGCTTCAACCATTTAACTTTAGCAGGCGCGAGGTAGGCCCGCACGATATTCGCATTGAAATAGTGTATTGCGGAGTTTGTCATAGCGATTTGCACCAGGTACGCGATGAATGGGGCGGCTCCATTTACCCGATGGTTCCGGGCCATGAAATTGTTGGTCGGATTAGTAAAGTGGGATCGGCTGTAACCAAATTTAAGGCGGGTGATTTGGCCGGGGTCGGTTGCTTTGTGGATTCGTGCCGTGTATGCGAGAGTTGCAAGGCGGGGAACGAGCAGTATTGCGATGTTGGAATGGCCGGTACTTATAATGGTTATGAAATGGATAAGAAGACTCCAACCTACGGTGGTTACTCTGATTGCATTGTGGTGGATGAGAACTATGCGTTGCACGTATCAGATAAACTCCCGTTGGAGGCAGTAGCACCTTTGTTGTGCGCGGGTATCACTACGTATTCGCCTTTACGGTATTGGAAAGTTAGAGCCGGACAGCAAGTAGCAGTGGTTGGTCTTGGCGGACTTGGCCACATGGCTGTGAAGTTTGCAGTATCGTTTGGTGCCGAGGTAACGGTGTTAAGCTCATCGGCAAGTAAGGAAGCCGATGCCAAAAAACTGGGCGCACATCATTTTGTAAATACACGCGATAAAGCCGCTTCCAAAAAAGTAAGACGGTCGTTTGATTTTATTTTGGATACCGTTTCCGCACAACACGATCTGAATTTTTATCTCGACCTGCTTAGGACCGATGGCACGATGGTTATGGTTGGTATTCCACCCAAAGCCGAACCGGTGGAAGCGTTTAGCTTGATCGGGAAAAGAAAAACGTTGGCTGGTTCTATGATTGGTGGCATTCGCGAGACGCAAGAGATGTTGGATTATTGTGCGGAGAACAATATCGTATCGGATATAGAATTGATTCCCATTCAACAAGTTGAAGAAGCATACAAGCGAATGGTGAAGGGTGATGTGCGGTATCGGTTTGTGATTGATATGAAGTCGCTGCGTTGATTTAGGTTTGCTTGCTGTTCGCTGCTCTACCTAAAAACCAAAGCACACCTGCAATGAATAAACAAACGGCTCCGGCAATACCAAAGATGAGATAGAAATCTTCCATTACATCATCCGCAGCCAGCGTTGCGTAAGTGGGATCGTTACCATTCATCAACAAATCAACTGAATCGTGTACCTGATACTCAAACTCAGGGTAAGTTGTAACGGTTTGGTAGCTGTAAACACTATCAGCAACCTCGTACTCAAAAACCAGGTACACTTCCCGCGTGGTATCGGTGGGGGTTACCTGAGCGGCATATACGGTATCGGCAACAATACCTCTTACGGGTACTGCATCCTTCTTAAAATCTTCATAGAAGTAATAAAAGAAAGCAGTGGCAGCCAAAAACAGTAAACCCAATAAGCCTATCAAAATGCTTCCGATTTTTAAAAATCCAGAAAAGCATCCGCCACAGCCTTGTGCGGTTGATTGATTAACGGGTTGTTGAGGTTCGTCCTGATCTAACGTGGAAAGAAGTTTTTCGGCATCCGCTTCGGAAACTCCATAGGTTGTTTGAATAAGCCGAACAGCCTGATACCGCTGGTCGCTATCCAGCAACTTCTTAACCTGGTCTTTTATATTTCGAGGGTCGCTCATTCTGGTTGTGCATTGGCTCACAACCAACAATGTTTACTTTCCTTTTCTCGCAATAGCCTTCTCTACAGCAGCTACAATGTTGGTTGAACTTAATCCGTATTTCTTCAACAATTGTGTTGGAGTTCCGCTTTCACCAAACGAATCGTTTACTGCAATCATTTCCAATGGGGCAGGGCGGAAGCGTGCAAGTACCTGGGCTACGCTATCACCAAGTCCACCATTAATCTGATGTTCTTCGCAGGTAACGGCACAACCGGTCTTTTCAACAGATGCTAATATCGCTTCTACATCCAGTGGCTTAATGGTATGGATGTTTATCAACTCAACTGAAATTCCTTTTTCAGCCAGTATGGCTTCGGCTTCTATGGCTTCCCAAACCAGGTGGCCCGTGGCAAAAATGGTTACGTCTTTGCCTTCAATCATCTTATCGGCTTTGCCAATTACAAAAGGGCGATCGGTGGTAAAGATCGGCCAGCTTGGACGACCAAAGCGCAGGTAGGCCGGCCCTTCATGACTACCCAAGGCAATAGTTGCGGCTTTGGTTTGGGCATAGTCGCACGGTACTATAACGGTCATGCCCGGTAGCATTTTCATCATGCCAATGTCTTCCAGTATCTGATGGGTGGCACCATCTTCGCCCAGCGTTAAACCTGCATGCGAAGCGCAGATCTTAACATTTTTACCTGAGTAAGCGATTGACTGACGGATTTGATCGTACACCCGACCAGTTGAAAAGTTGGCAAACGTTCCGGTAAAGGGAATTTTACCACCAATGGTTAAGCCAGCGGCAATACCCATCATATTGGCTTCGGCAATACCTATTTGAAAGAACCTCTCGGGGAAATCTTTTTTGAAGGCATCCATCTTAAGCGAGCCGGTAAGGTCGGCCGTAAGGGCTACGATGTTAGGATTGGATTTTCCAAGTTCGTGGAGACCAACGCCAAAGCCAGAGCGGGTATCTTTCTTTTCGGTAAAGGTGTACTTAGTCATGCGTAGAATTTTGAGTTACAAGTTTAGGCATTCTCCTTCTAACTATTGTAGTGGCTGTTAAGCTTTTGTTAAAGAAGAAAGCTGGCTGGCTAACGCTAAGCCTTGTCCGTTAGCAGTGTAAAATTTATTATAATGGCCACCCTCTCCAAGACTGATCGTAAATTGTTAATCTGGTTTATTGTATTACTTGCTTTGGCGATGGTGCCGTGGTTTGTGTAACTGCAAAAAAAACAGGTTGCCTTTCGACAACCCATTTTTTCATATTAAAAATATCGCTTAACGCTTGTGCCCGTATTTATTGGAATAGCGCTCGTAAAGTTCTTCTTGTATTCCTGGCAAAGCAACCAGCTTTCCGGAAATATACACGTGACTTAACACATTGGTTCTGTAGTCCAGTGCATCACCTTTCGATACAAACAAGGTAGCGTCTTTGCCAACCTCTAATGTTCCCACGCGCTTATCAACCCCCAACGCCTTAGCTGTATTGGACGTAAGCGTTTTCAACGCGTCTTCTTTGCTCATGCCATATGCTACCGCAGTACCGGCATAGAAAGCCAGGTTGCGGCCACCGTGCAATGAACCATCATTTGATAATGAAACGGTTACACCAGCCTGTGCTAACAAATGGGGAAGCTTAAAAGGAAGATCTACATCATCATCATTACGATCGGGCAGGTTGTGTGTGGCTGGCAGGATAACCGGAATTTTATTTTCCTTCAGGAAATCGCTCACCCACAGTGCACTTGCTCCGGCTATCATGGTTATTTTCTGGATGCCACTGCGCTGTGCAAAGCGCACCGACTCCACAATTTCTTTTGAAGTATTGGCGTGAATAAACAACACTTTGCTACCATCGAACAAACCTTGAACGGCCTCCAATTTGAGATTTACTTCTTTTGAAGTTTGTTTACCGTAAGCAACAGCTTCTGAAAAGAATAATTCCAGTTCGCCCACTTCTTTGTCGTACTCTTTGTTAGGCGACTCAGCGAAGGTGAAGGTATTAAAATCAAATTGGCGTCTGCTTATCGCGGGCCAGTTCAGGTGAATACCAATATCGGCTGTGTGGGCTGCATCTTCCCAATTCCAGCCCTCCATTTCCATTAATGATGATGAGCCAGAAATTAAACCACCGGCAGGAGTGGTTTCGGCCAGCAATACACCATTGAAGCGATAGGTAGGAATGTATTCGCTATCGGTATTGTAGGAGATAAGAGCACGCACATTGGGGTTCAATTCACCGCGTTCGTTATAATCGTTCATGGCGCGGATGGCACTCACTTCTTGCAAACCTATTTGCGAATTGGGCAAGATAAATCCGGGGTAAACATGTTTTCCAGAAATGTCAATCACTTCGTGTTTGGAAAGATCGACTTTTACGGTAGTAGCATCGGCCACGATTGTAAGTTTACCATTTTCGAATGCGATAATGGAATTCTGAATTACCTGACCATTGCCCAGGTGAGCTACTCCACCGGTTAGGGCCACTGGTTTTGCCTGCGACTTGGCGGGGATTGGCGGTTGTGCATAGCCAACTGTACTTAGCACAAACAAGAGTATATAAGCTAATTTTTTCATTTTGATAACTCGTTAAGATTAATGTTCAAAGTGTTCCAACGATTCTTCACCTAATACATCATCGCAATGGAACTCGGCTTGGCTGCGGGAGTCAGGGCGCTGGGTTGGCATTCCTGATTTTTTGGCATTCTTCAGTTTCTGAATCAGGCGGGCACGATCTGCATGCAACACTTTGTTGTTTTCTGCATCCTTCTCGATGTCGTAATAAACTTTGCCATCAATAATTGTTTTTTCAGCGCGTGCATAAACTGAAAGTGGGTGATCGGTCCACAACACTACATCGGCCGACTTACCAACCTTTAAACTTCCCATCTGATTATCCAGATGCAGCATTTTGGCGGGGTTAAGTGTTACCATTTTCAAAGCATCTTCTTCGGAGATGTTGGCATACTTTACCGATTTGGCAGCTTCCTGATTTAACCTGCGGCCCATTTCGGCATCATCGGAGTTAATGGCTGTTACCACACCCTCGCGGTGCATGATGGCGGCATTATAAGGAATGGCATAGCGCACCTCCCATTTATAATTCCACCAATCAGCAAACGTTGAAGCGGCTACACCGTGTTCGCGCATTTTATCTGCTACCTTGTAACCTTCCAGAATGTGGGTAAATGTGTTTACCCGGAAGTTGAAACGTTCGGCTACTTCCATTAACATGTTGATTTCGGATTGCACGTAGGAGTGGCATGAGATAAATCGTTTCTTGTTGAGAATCTCCAACATGGCTTCATCGGCCAAATCTCTGCGCGGTTTAATAGCGGCTGCCTTTTCTTTTAATGGAATAGTGTTGTAGGCATTTAATCGCTTTTCATACTCGCGTGCGCTCGTAAAAGCATCTACAAATACTTGTTCTACGCCCATGCGGGTTTGCGGAAAGCGAATAGAGCTGGCATTGCTGGTGCGCTTTACATTTTCGCCAAGCGCAAATTTTATA
The DNA here is from genome assembly GCA_019638395.1 of Cyclobacteriaceae bacterium. Taxonomy (GTDB): domain Bacteria; phylum Bacteroidota; class Bacteroidia; order Cytophagales; family Cyclobacteriaceae; genus ELB16-189. Next base: position 278,347 of record JAHBTX010000001.1, on the reverse strand, counting down.
AAACCATCTGCACCCTGAATCTTTAAATTCTCGGGCGATTCGCCCCATCGTAATTTAATTAATGCAGATTGGCCACCAATTGGATTAGCCGAACCATGCAATACCTGAACTGCAACCACGCCCCCGGCAAGTGCACGGTATATATTGATGTTTTCAGAATCGAGGTTGTCGCCAATGCGCACCATGCCTGAGTTGGATGCCACATCGTTAATGCTCGCAGCGCCAATGTGCGAGTGCTCGTCTATAATGCCCGGTGTTAAATGCTTACCGGTAGCATCTACTACGCGTGCTCCGGGCTCATTCAGATTTTTGCCGATTTTAACAATCTTCCCATCTTTTAACAGAACATCGGTGCCTTGCAGCACCCCATCGGCTTCATTGGTCCAAACGGTTGCGTTCTTAATTAGGATCGTTTCGGCTGGGGGCAACGCAGGGTAACCATGACCGGTAAATGGATAAATAACCTTACCCAATTCTTCTTTCTTTTCGGCAGGGGTGTTTTTGGCTGCTGCTTTGGTTACATCGCCTGTGCGGGTAGCGTTCCAGGTAATCCAGGTGCCATCTACCAACTGGCCTTTACCTTTCCAGCCTGTAGCTTCACTCCAGCCAGAAAGTCGAACGTTTCCGGTGCTTTGCTTGGTAGGCTTAAAGCTTATGGTTATCAATTCTTTACCAAATGTAGCGGTAGCATCAAATGAAGTTGAATCGTTTACTTTAACCTTTGCTTTATGGCTTCCAGGTTCGCCTGTTACTTCTAAGGTATAGCTCTGGTTATTCAGGCTCAGGTTGTAGTTGCCACTAAAATCGCGGGTTTCCAGTGGCTTAATCGCGTAAAGCTGGCCTTGAACCCAATTCTGATGAATGATGGTTTTCTCATCGAACAGTTTGCCCGAGGTAATAATAAAGTTGGCTAACAAACCTTTTTTTATACTTCCCACCTGATCGTCAACTTTTAAGAGTTGAGCCGGAGTTGTGGTAAGTGCTTTCAGTGCTGTAGCTTCAGTTAAGCCGTTCTCAATAGCTTTGCGCACGTGGGTTAGAAAATCTGAAGTTTTTTTCATTCCATTGGTAGTAAGAGCGAAAGGCACGCCATTCTTTTCCAATACGGCCAGGTTAGTAGGTGCCAGCTCCCAATGTTTCATGTCGGCTAAACTAATGCGTTCAGCATCGAAGGGGTCTTCTACATCGTACGCATCGGGATAGTTTACCGGAATTATGAAAGTAGCTTTGGTAGCTTTTATTTCGTTTATACGTTTGTATTCATCGCCTGCACCCCGAATGATGTATTGTACACCAAACTCATCGCCAATCTTATCGGCACGCAGCGAATTCATCCAACTGGTAGCAGCAAATACCTGTGGTAACTTTTGAGTTTGAATCCATGCCTCCAATGAGTTATCGGCAAAGGGGCGGGGGTTCTGGCTTCCAAACCATTCAGCATCCAGGTACGTTTGGCGTAATACAGCAATAAAGCCCATTAAAGATGAAGGATAGGTTTGGGTAGAAGATCCTTTTTCCAACGAGTAATGTGCCGCTGCTTTCTGGCGGATTAAAGCTGTGTTGTCATTCTTTTCGGTTAGTGAAACAAATGCAGATGTTCCACGCGCCAAACCATCGGGTTTGGAGGTTAGCACGGCACCAAAGCCTTGCTTGCGAAGTTCATCGGCCATTTTCGTATCGATTGAAAATTCATCGGCTGCGTTATAATGCGAGCGAATGGCCTGGTTAGCATTATAGGCGCCTTTGGTTTTAGTAGTCATTTGTTCTACGCCACCAAAACCACCGCCACGCGGGCGCTCGGGTTCGCTTAAGCCGTAACTGGTAAAGGCATCTACCAGGCCCGGATAAATGTATTTTCCTTTCAGGTCAACCGTGGTATAACCTTTTGGTACGTTCAGGTTAGTGCCCACTTGTTCAATGCGGTTGCCTTTAATAAGCAGCGTAGCGTTTGGAATAGTAGTTTGGGCATCCACCACAATGGTGGCATTGGTAAAGGCAAAGAGCCCCGCCCGGTTGTCTTTTACATCGTTGCGCGGAAAGGTTTCCTGGGCATGAACCCCGTAAACCGCTACGGCAAAAATGAATAGTAGCAATCGTTTCTTCATAGGATAGTTGTTCAGGTTGGAATAATAAGGAAAAGTAGGTGAAAGACCTGCTACCCAAAACAGGATTGGGATGTGCGGTTAAATGAAAGTTTGGCCCGCCATTGCAACAATTCGCTAAAATGTGTTTGCCAGGTTTTGTCAAGCCGTTTTTAATATCTTTGACCAATACCCCAAGTTGAAATGAAATTCAAAAATAGTTGGGTTTGGTAGTTTCGTGCACCCATAAATCCAACACCATTACGCCCCGTGTTAATCATGTAATGCTTTACGTTTCCGATCTGGAAGCTTCCATAAATTTCTACACCAAAGCATTCGGCTTTCAGGTAACAAACAAACTGGATACATTAATTGCTACTCAACCAGATGGAACGGAGTTAGTGCGATCGGTTAAGATGGCTTTCCTCAAATTTCCGAATCAGGATTTCGTGTTTGAACTTTCGCAACAACCCATGGATTTCATTAAGCCTGTTGCATTTCTGTTTCAACACCTGGGTGTGGATGTGCAGGATATTGAAACCGCTTATGCCCGAGCTATAAGTGCCGGGGCAGTTGAACTTTTACCTGTAAGAAAGGTGCGTGCAAAAGGTATTGAAGCGAAGCAGGCTTTTGTGGGAGGGCCCGATGGCGAACGCATTGAACTGATGCAGATTATTGGTGGCGAGTTTTAGTTCACTTCTTGAGTGTCAATACGAATCTTTTTAAATAGTAATCAATAATCCCCCAACGTCTCAGGCAACTGAGCCAATGCTTTTGCCAGCTCATCATCATTAGGGGCAACACCATGCCACTTGTGCGACCCCATCATGTAATCAACACCAAAGCCCATTTCGGTTTTCATCAGGTTTAGTACTGGCTTACCTTTACCCGCAAGGGCCTTCGCTTTTTCCAGTCCGGCAATTACATCTTCAATTTTATTGCCATTAAATTCCTGCACAATCCAACCAAAGGCTTCCCATTTGGCTTTCAAATTTAGTAATGAAAGAATTTTATCAACGGGTCCGTCAATTTGTTGGCCGTTGTAATCAATCGTGGCAATCAGGTTATCCACTTTGTTATGGGGTGCATACATGGCTGCTTCCCATATCTGGCCTTCCTGTTGTTCGCCATCACCCATCAAAACATATATAAAACGATCATCGCCATTTAGTTTTTTAGCTTGAGCTGCGCCAATGGCAACAGACAAACCCTGGCCCAATGAACCCGAAGCAATCCTTACACCTGGCAGGTGCTCGTGCGTTGCCGGGTGCCCTTGCAATCTTGAATTCAGTTTCCGGAATGTGGCCAACTCCTTTACATCAAAGTAACCTGAACGCGCTAATGCTGAATAGAATACGGGTGAGACATGGCCGTTTGATAAAAAGCTTAAGTCTTCGCCTTTGCCATCCATGCTAAAGGCAGGATTATGCTTCATGATATGGAAATAGAGTGCAACAAAGTACTCCGTGCAGCCCAACGAACCACCAGGGTGGCCGCTTTGGCATGCGTGCACCATGCGTACAATGTCTCTTCTTATCTGACTGGCTGTTTTCTTTAGCTGGGTATAATCGGGTTGGGCCATGAAAATAAAATTTTGCCCGAAGATAAACCAGATGACAGGATTATAAAACCTTATTCGGCTTCAATCTTAGAAAATCATTTCTTCTTTTTGGCCACTTTCTTAACGGGCTTGCGCAATCCTTTTTTGGAAACCTTTTTTGTAGGTTTTGGCTTAGCTGCTTTGGCATGTGTACCCAAAATCTGCCCGGCATGATTTTGCGTATCCACCTTTTCAATTACCTCGGAGATAAGGCCATTTTCATCGATAATAAAAGTAACACGGGCAGTACCCATGTATTTGCGACCGTACATACTTTTCTCTACCCAGGTTCCGAAAAGGTTGTGCACCGATTTATCGGTATCAGCCAACAGCCGGAAGGGGAGCTTTTCTTTTTCTATAAACTTGCGGTGCGATTTTTCATCGTCCGAACTTATGCCCAGCACTTCGTAACCAGCTTTTTGTAAAGCCTTGTAGTTATCGCGTAAGCTGCAGGCTTGGGCTGTACACCCAGGTGTTTGATCTTTCGGATAAAAGTAAAGAACTACTTTTTTTCCTTTGAAGTCTGAAAGCTTTACTGCATTTCCATCCTGATCGGTTGTTTTAAAATCGGGTGCTGTGCTGCCAACGGTTAGTGCCATACTTTAGGTTGTTTGAATTTTAGGCGTCTTGACGGCTGCTTGCTTGGCTGTAGACCCGTCTGACGCCTGACTTTGATTTATAATTTTTGTTTGAACAATGCTTCGTTTCCGGCCTGGTCAACTACTTTCAATTCGAAATCTCCCTTCAGCATTTTATCGGGCTCAGGTTTTTCCGATTTAAGAATACCAGTTTTATAATCGTAAACCATTAACAACCACTCGCCATTAATGTTTGCTTCAAAGTACGAAATACCCGATAGGTTATCGCGGATTTTAAATCGGGCTGTGGCCGATGAGAGTGAAATTTTGGTTATGGTTGGTGGAATTGTATCGCGCATCAACGTAAACTGGCCAAAGTCGCGTGTATTAAATCGCAACCGGTTATTTTTCCACTCGCTGTTAACATACACAAACCCACGACCTTCTTTCCGATACAACCCCAGACTACGCGATTGGAAGTAATTCATTTTCGGCTTTAGCGTTACCGCAATGTTTTTATGTAAGGGTATGGTACGATCGCCAATGGTAAAAATTTCTTGTTGATTAAGGGTATCGTAGGCTACGTTCAGGTAAAGTGTATCGTAGAGCGATTGAGGCGGAAACGTTATGTCGAGTAGTTCGCTGTAATATTTGTATTCTGTTTCCGATGGAATGCGGTCTTTAAAGTTAAAACGAATAGTTCCTTGGCAACTGGTCATGGAATCGGGCAATATGGTTCTAAGGTTAACAAGATAAACCAACTGGTTACTTCCGGAATAGGCCGGAGCCACCACTGTTGACTTGCCAGAACTCCATACAGCAAGTTCAGGTTTTGAATCCGTGCATTGTTTAACCTGAACCTTTAGCGTGTTTTCAATTAGCTCTGTTTCGTAAGGTTTGCCACTCGCAGCCAATAACGGTGTTTCCGATACAGCAGGTGAGTATTTTAAATTGAATCGCACCTTACTTTCGTTTTGATTGTAGTCTCTCAGCCTTATTTCAACGGCTTTGTCGTTGGTAACAGTAATACCTTGCTTCGTAATTGCGCCACCATAATAGTCAAGTCGGTTACCATCGTCCACATATAGTTTGTTAAAACGATTGCCATTCAACTCCAGGCTTTTGTAATCCATCAGAGTAAGAATCTGGCGGGTGTTCCCAAAGTTAACCTTATCAATAACCTGCTGAAAGACTTGTTGGCTATCGACCAATAAATTGATGTAATTGATACCATACCGAAAGCGGCTGTTCTCCATTTTATCGTGGGCCAGTACTTCTACACCTATAGAACCATTAGCCAGAATGGGGTGCAGCAGCGAATAAGAATTGCCATTTTTCACCACAGAAAACTCAAACCTTCCAAACTGATCGTTGATGCGCGCGTTGGCATCTAATGTTTTTAAAGCAATCTTAAATACCAAAGGAGCAAGGTTATCTTTCACTTCGGCAAATTCATAACTCAACGGGTTTATGGCATCGTTGTTCTGATCGCGCACTTCAAAATGCAGGTGCGGACCTCCGGAGCCGCCCGTATTACCCGATAATGCCAACAGGTCGCCTTTGGTTACTGGAAACTGATTGGGTGTAAACTCAAGGTCTATCTCCGAAACTTTACGCTTGTATCTTTCTTTACGAATAAAATCGCCAACTGCACCTTTAAATTCTTCCAGGTGTGCATACACGGTAGTGTTGCCATCGGGGTGGGTTACATACAACACATTGCCATAGCCACCGGTAGTTGCAGTTGCCCGTGCGATATAACCTGATTCGGCTGCTAAAACCGGTACCCCAATTCCGGGGGTATCAATATCAAGGCCTGCATGAAAGTGTGTATTCCGGAGTTCGCCCATTGTACCGGTAATAATAGCCGTGTTACCCGGCTTAATCGGAAAGAGGTAAGTTCCCTTACGGGCAGGCATAGGATTATCTAACCTAAATTGCGCCTGCGCAGGAGCAAGTGCGGCACCAATTAAAAAAACAACACTACTTAACTTCGAATTCCAAAAGTTTCTCATCTTCAATGTAGGCACTCAGTTTATTTCCTATTGCAACAGGCCCGACCCCTTTGGGTGTACCGGTAAAAATCAAATCGCCCGTGCGTAATGTAAAAAATTTCGATAGGTAGGAGATTATATAAGCAAACGGAAAAAGTAACAGGCTGGTATTGCCTTGTTGCTTCAGTTTTCCATCTACTTCTAATTTAAAATTAATGTTTGCCAGATCTTTAAATTCACTCACTGGAATAAATTTATCAGAGATGGGAGCGGAGCCATTAAAACCTTTGGCAATATCCCAAGGTAAACCTTTCTCTTTCAGTTTTTGCTGAATATCGCGTGCAGTAAAATCAATACCTACGCCAATGGCATCGTAGTATTTATGTGCAAATTGTTCTTCAATGTTTTTACCTTCTTTACTAATGCGTAATATCAACTCCACCTCGTGGTGAATATCGTTCGAGAAATCGGGCAAATAAAAAGGGCCGTTGTTGCGAATGATAGCGGTATCGGGTTTGGTGAAAATAACCGGTTCGGCAGGGCGCTCGTTGTTTAGTTCCTGAATATGTTCTGCATAGTTTCTGCCGATGGCGAATATTCTCATGTTTAAGGCCGGTTAATTCAATTGTAAATTTAGGAACATTAGCAGTGGAATCAGTCAATTTTAGTGGGATTTTTGAATAATTACACCGAAGGCATTTACATTTGTGGTAAACCTGATTTTTATGTTTAAGAAAGTTACATCGTTAGTGTTTTTGTTTGCGTTGTTGTATGCGTGTGCTACCGTACCGGTAACAGGCCGTAAGCAACTGAGTCTTGTTTCCAGTGCGGAGATAAACCAGATGGCTGCGCAACAATATGCCGAGGTAATTAAAACCGGGCCTCTCTCAACCGACCAGCAACAAACTCAACTTGTTAAAAAGGTAGGTGTAAAGATTCAGAAGGCCGTAGAACAATACATGGCCGATAAAGGTATGAGCGATCAATTAGCAGGTTTTGCATGGGAATTTAATCTGATTAAAGATGACCAAACAGTAAACGCATGGTGTATGCCAGGTGGTAAAGTGGCGTTTTACACGGCCATTCTTCCTATCTGTAAAGATGAAGAAGGTATTGCGGTAGTAATGGGCCATGAGGTAGCGCATGCTATTGCTAATCATGGTCGCGAACGCATGAGCCAGGGGTTGATTGCTGAATTTGGTTTGAGCACAATTGGGGTGGCTATGGGACAAAACCCTACTTTAACACAACAGATTTTTATGCAAGCAGTGGGTATGGGTACCAATGTAGGCATGCTTAAGTTTTCGCGAAGTCATGAATCGGAAGCTGACCACATGGGTTTGATTTTTATGGCGATGGCAGGTTATGATCCATCATCGGCACCCAAATTTTGGGAGCGTATGGCAACCCTTAGCGGTGGCCAGCAACCACCTGAATTTTTATCCACACACCCATCGCACGAAACCCGCATCAAAGATCTGGAAGGCTGGATTCCGGAAGCCATGCAGTATTATAAGAAATAAGGTTTATTGCGCTGAACTACTCATCCGCGAAAGCGTTATTACAGCTTTCCAAGTATGGTTGATGCTTATAATTTTTTGGCCTCATGGCAACTCTTTCCTGAAAAAGGAACGTACGAGTTTGGTAATAGACCAAAGTCGGGTATTTATAGAATCGAACTTGGCGGTACAGGTAAAGAACTTACCATCAGTATGAATTGGGTAAGTTTGGAAGATCAGGCCTTTACCTCGCAATTTTCAATCACGCCTGATGGCGCGTGGAATGAGTTTGAAGATGCTGCTTTGGGTGATGCCGTTAAGGCAACATTTGAAAGTCAATTGATACTGATAGTTGAGTTTGCCAGGAACAGCCAGCCGGTGCTAAAGGTAGTACATGAAATAACACCCAAGGGTTACTTAAAGGTTGTACATCATCATTATAACGAACAAGGTGAAAAGTTTACCAACGAAGAGATTTACCACAAGCAGTTAAGTGTGTTACCGTATTCGGCTTCAGTTTCGGGAGCAGTGATTAAACCGAATGAGGCTGGTGTAATTCGGCATCAGGCTTTATCGGCTATGGAAGAGCAAACCAACATGCAGCTTACGCAAATCCGGCAACAGATTGAGTTGCTGGCTATTCAGGCTAAAGAAATTCAAAAGCGCAAAGAGCTTTCGATGTTGATTTACGAGGCGCAGTTGGGATTTGCTCCCGTAATCGGGCAAACCTATTATCTATATGAGAAAGAAGATGGCTCGCATTTACTTTCGCTGATTGGGCCGAAAGAGTGGGGAAGAAGTAAACCCTACAAAACTTTTATAGCGGCTGTAAGCCTGTTGGCCGATCATACCTGGAAGGAAATTTAAAATAAGCAGTTTACAATAAACCAATTGACAACCAAAAGTAGTGTCAATTTCACATTTGCAAACTATCAATTTATGAATGTACTAAATCCTATCAGGGTGTGGATGGGTATAACCTTGCCGATAGGATCGAGTCAATAAAGCAGTTGCTTCCGCATCGTTCAATACCGTTTTTGTTTTAGGATCATATTGTAATGTGCGACCTGTTTTCATTGCCAGGTTTGCTAAAATACAACTTGCTGTGGAGATATGACCTTCTTCAATATCGGCTACCGGTTTGTTTCCGGATTGAATACCCGATAGAAAATTCAACATCTGGCCACGGGTAGCAGCAGCTGTATGTAATTCAATATCTTTTTCTTTTAAATCTTCCGGGTATTTTTCGCGTTCATAAACAGCATCCATGTGAATTTTCTTGCCATCGCCCATCGGCACAAAATCATAACTCATGGGGCTCCCACTTAATACACCTTTATCGCCATAGATTTTAAAACCCCAGGGATAGGCGGCATCAACAGGTGCACCCCAGGTACGATGTTGCCAGGTAGCCGTTAGGTTTTCAAATTCAAAAATGGCCGATTGCGTATCGCTTATGTTCGACTTACCTTGCTTCTGAACATAGATTCCTCCGGAGGAAGAAATACGTACTGGCCAACCGAGCCCAAGCATCCACCGCACACAGTCTAACATGTGCACACACATATCACCTACTATTCCGTTACCATATTCCATAAAGGCACGCCACCAGCCGCGATGGGGTAAGTTATCGTAAGGCCGAAGCGGGGCCGGGCCAGTCCAGCGTTCATAATCTAAAAAGTCAGGCACTTGCTGCAAAGGTGGGTTGCTGTTGTTGCGCATGTGGTAATAACAAAACATTTCTACGTGCGAGATTTTGCCCAGCAACCCAGCTTCAATAATATTTTTCTTTGCGTCTATCAAGTGTGGTGTACTTCTGCGCTGCAAACCCACTTGCACTGTGCGTTTGTATTTACGGGCAGCTGCCACCATAGCCTCGCCTTCCATTACATCAACACTAATTGGTTTTTGCACATACACATGTGCTCCGGCTTTCATGGCGTCAATAGCCTGCAAGGCATGCCAATGATCGGGTGAGCCAATTAAAACGATGTCGGGTTTTTGAGCGCTGAGTAGTTTCGTGTAATCATTAAACAACTCCGGCACTTTACCGGACTTCTGGCGTTCACTTACTAAGTGCCCGGCTTCGGTAAGTAATCGTTTATCTACATCGCATAAACCCACTACATTAACCGGTGCAACTTGTATCAGTTTGAATAAATCACTTTTGCCATACCAACCTGTACCAATTAAAGCTACGCGCCAGTTTTTCTGTTCGAAGAAACTAAACGTTTGCGATGCAAATGCACTGAATGCAAGGGTAGCCGATGCATTTTTTAGAAACTGTCTGCGACTTAGTTGACTCATAGCAGTATTACAATTTTGATTTGTAAATTTTATAATAATGCCTACCGCCTAGTACCCAATAAATACACTGTTGATCTTGATAAACAGTTGAAGGCATTGTATAAATCGATTCAAGGTTTGGAAGATAATATCCGCTCCATTCTTTCTCCATTTCTAAAATATGAATTGCTTCCGGTTTCCCCGTTTGTTTGTTGACCTTTACAATATAAGGAAGTTGGTAATAATCCATGGATAAGTCTTTATGGAAAACAGAAGCAGCACGTCCAAGTAAGTACACATAAGACGAATCCGCAATAAGTTCATCGTTAAAAGAAAAGTCAACCGGGATTGATATAATAGAGTTCCAGTCAGTTTTCGTTTGTATAGAGTTAATTCTGGTTAGGCTGATTGCAAAACTTGAATCTGTCATAATCTGAAAGGCTGCAATTGAAGTAGAATCATTCAGGTTGGATAGCTTACTGTTATGAAGAAACCCATTATAAAAGTTTCGGGTTGGGCTGAATTCATTTTTAAATAAACTTATTTCACCCATTTGCCGAAGACCACTTTCTGTTATGTTACCTTGCATCCAGGTAATCTCCTTTAACTTTCCATGATCATCGTGCGACATTAGCCATTGAAGGCTAGTAGCGTGGCCAGGTTTAATCAGGTTAATGTAATAATCTTTTTTACCTGCCAGGGGGTGAAACTCCTCGATAGCGCTGGCTGTTTTATTTAGTTTGCCTAAAATAGGTTCCCTACTATTCCGCAAGATTCCCGAAAATATAAGTGTACTATCAATCAGAATAATATTTGAAAGAACACTTAGGTGATCTGTAAATGTATTGAGTTTCGCTTCTGATGTATCAACCACTACTAGTCTTAGTGTATCGCTATATATTGTTGAAAGATTATTGTGCAGTACTATAAACTTACTGGAATCTACTTGGCTTACGGAAAAGAATTGTAATTCACGAAAGCTCCTGGAATGAAGCGGAATAGTTTTTTTTGAATGAGAAGTAAGTAAAGTTAAGTTATACCGGTACTGCAGCAGGTGGCGATCATAGTTAGCCAGTACAAACGCATTGGCATTATTCGTAGTTGAATTTGTAAGGTCGGCAGCGAAATGATTATTGTCCGGGGTTTCATAAACGGTAGAATCCAGCAAATTGTATGTATAAATGCTATGGTTTTCAGTAGGAACAAGATTGAATTGAGCATACTTACCATAAAATATTTTTCTATGCAGAAGCTCGTGAAAAGATTTGGTTAAAAATAACGAAATAGAGAGATAGGCAATTAGAATAATCGTGAATAGCGGTTTTACAAACGATAAAAACTTCTTTCGTCCAAAAACCTTTACATAAACCCAACAGTAGTACACCATCGGGGTAATAATAATTGTAGCGTAAGCAATAATGTTAAGTAGGTCTCCATCAAAAGAAGTAAAATTACCTACTATGTAAAGTATAAGAAACCAGGGAAGTGCGTAAAGCAAGAGAAAACCTGCTATATAAATGTTTAATGTTATGTGATTTAACCATGATAATTCCCTTTTTCTAAATAATAACCAATTAACAATAGCAAATGGTATAAAAAACTCTATTAATCCGGCAAAAGGCGCAATTAAAAAAGCGAAATCCTGTTCACTTTGAAGAAATTTTATCAATCTATCAGGAAGTTGAATCTCGCTGCTGAAAAAATCAAAGTAGCTATTGCCTAGCTGAAAAAGGAGAATCCATGCTGATGTAGCGAGCGTATAAAACTTAAAAGCACTTAGATAGAGTTTGTCTTTGCATACAATTGAATCTACAACTTTACCAGGTTGAATAGCCAGGTCTTTAATAAGAGAAAGTAGTTTTTTCTCAAAATCAAGTATTAGATCGAGCAGTTCGCCCATTATTTCACAAAAATTAACTTACACAGAAAAAAAGTAATTGGTACCACTAAGATTAAAGCCGATACTATCTGACCACAAATAAGTCCAGGTTATCAGGTGTTCTGTAAAATTCATATCCTTATTAAGCACTCTGCCATAAAAGCAATAATTGGTAAGTTCTGCTACATAAAATAGTTGAAGTTGAACCTATCTTGTTTTTAAACCGCTCAACTTAATCTCCGTAAGTCTCCGTTTAGTATCCAGTGCAAAATCACCATTCATCATCCAATCGTAGAAAGATGGTTCATCTTTTAGCACCTGGGTTACTGTTTTGCCTTTATGTTTTCCAAAATTAAAAATCACTTCTCCTTTTTCGTTGCGTATCATACGACCAGCCAGATCAACCATATCAGTAGTTGTAAGTTGATGCAGTATTTCCATGTCGTTTTGAATTGTACCGATAGGCTTGCCCAAGCCGTCTGTTACGGGTTGGTTTTCATAGCGTTCTACTTGTGCCATTAATACATCTAAAGTTGCTTGCGTATCGGCTGCGGCCGAGTGTGCATGGGTTAGGTCTTTATTACAATAGAACTTTAATGCCGCAGCCAGGTTACGCTTCTCCATCAGGTGGTAGATTTTCTGAGCATCAATTATACGCTTGCGCGAATAATCAAACTCCACATCGGCTCGTAAAAACTCTTCCACCAGCATGGGCACATCAAACTTGAGGATGTTAAAGCCACCCAGATCGGCACCCTCAAAAAATCGGGCATAATCTTTAGCCAGTTCTTTAAATGTGGGCTTGTCCTTAACATCGTTATTGCTGATGCCATGAATGGCCGTTGATTCCGGGAGAATGGGAATGGTAGGATTAACGAGGTTACTCTTTTCAATCACTTCGCCAGATGGCATTACTTTTATAACTGCGATTTCGATAATACGATCGCGCGATATAGTTACCCCCGTTGTTTCAAGATCAAATACACACAACGGTTTTTTTAAATTTAGTTTCATGTTTTTTTAAGGCTGAAAAGTACTAACGGCCCGGTAAAACTGGCCACTGCTAATGCCAATCTTCTTCAGAAGTTCACGTGCTGCACTAATACAGGCTAATTCGCTGGCAGTAGTAAGCGCAATCGGAAATTTTTCGTTAGTACTGGTAATCAAAATGGTTTTGCCTTGTTGCTTTTCGTGCTTGTAAGTATCGTATGGAATCACCTGAACGTCAGGGCGCTCGCGGGTGGCTATGGCCTTTAATTCTTTATTAACTTGCGGATAAATAATGAGCCCGCCTTTGGGCGTTGCATCGGCAACCTTATCCAGTTCTTTTAAGTCGATCGTAGGATCGGATAAAAGTAAAATATGATGATGGAAATCAGCCAGTTGATGCTGCGCTTCCACAATCAACACCGGGGCGTCCGTTAGGGTAGCCTGTAACTGGCCATCAGCCACAAAATCAAACTTGCGTTGATTGGTTGTTAGCACATGCCGAACAAGGCTTGTAATTAAACCACTTTGTGCACCGGTTACAATTACCCTTTGTTTATCAATGCTTTGCTGGTAAATAGAAGACGCCAAGGTATAAGTAATATTAGCAGGTAAAGATATAGTAAATTGTATTTCCAGTAAAGCTACTTCAATTGGAAGTATATTTAATTCTGGTTTTAGAAATGAATTTATACACAAATTCACATGTTTGAATGTAGATAACTTGTTGAGGGTAGGAGTAAGCGAAGCGGTACGTTTGTTGCCCTTAAAGAAACTACGTACAACAACCACGAATGTATGGAGCAACGATCAACGCCCGTGAGGTTAAGTTCTGCGATGAGTGGAGCCGGAAAGTCTAAATTATTGGTGCGCGATATCGCTGATAGTTTAGGTAAGCTTCCGCCTCAGGCGCTTGATCTGGAGGAAGCTATTCTAGGAGCACTCATGCTTGAAAAAAATGCATTGACTGCCGTAGTTGAATTTTTAAGGCCCGAACATTTTTACACCGAACAGCACAAAGAAATTTATACAGCCATTATCGACTTGTTCAAAAATTCAGAACCGGTTGATATGCGTACAGTAGTAGCCCAACTTCGCAAAGCCGGTAAACTGGAGTTGGTAGGTGGTGCCTATTACATTGCCGAACTCACCAGTAAAGTAAGCTCGGCTGCCAACATCGAGTACCACGCACGTATTATTATTGAGTTGGCCATTAAACGCGATCTCATTCAGATTGCCTCTCAGATTCACCACGATGCCTACGAAGACACAACCGATGTTTTTGAACTCTTAGACAAGACCGAACAAAATATCTTTCAGATTTCCGATTCAAACCTGCGCAAGAACTATGACTCTATGAAGTCGCTCATGTTCCAGGCTACAAAAGAACTTCAGGAGAAGCGCAATCACAAGGATGGCCTAACAGGAATACCCAGTGGATTCTCGCGTTTGGATCGTGTTACCTCAGGCTGGCAGCGTTCCGATCTGGTTATTATAGCAGCCAGACCCGGTATGGGTAAAACTGCGTTTATTGTTTCAGCCTTGCGCAATGCAGCCGTAGATTTCAGTATTCCGGTAGCAATTTTCTCTTTAGAGATGGCTTCCCTGCAATTGGTAAATCGTTTGATATCTGCGGAAGCAGAACTGGACTCCGAAAAAATAAAGAAAGGAAACTTAGCCGACTTCGAGTGGCAACAGATGGTGCACAAAACCACGCGCCTTTCCAGTGCCCCCATTTTTATTGACGACACTCCGGCACTTTCTATTCTTGAATTGCGTGCCAAATGCCGAAGGCTAAAAGCCGAACACAACATTCAAATGATTGTGATTGACTATTTACAATTAATGAAAGGTGAGGCGGGCAGCGGTAACCGCGAACAGGAAATAGCATCCATCTCGCGTGCACTAAAAGGAATAGCGAAAGAGTTATCGGTTCCGGTTATAGCCCTTTCGCAGTTGAGTCGCGGAGTGGAAACGCGTGGTGGCGATAAACGTCCGCAACTAAGCGATTTGCGCGAATCGGGTTCTATTGAACAAGATGCAGATATTGTAATGTTCTTATACCGCCCTGAGTATTATAAAATTACTGTAGATGAAGATGGTATGCCTACACAAGGCATGGCCGAAGTAATTATTGCCAAACACCGCAATGGCTCGCTTGAAAATGTAAAACTCAAATTTATTGGCAAGTACACCAAATTTGCCGACTACGATGCGCCCGAAGGCTTAACACCCATGAGCAGCATAACCCGCGAAAGCAGGTTAAATACCTTCCGCGATAATCCATCAACCTCTGGGCCTGCGGGTGGTGATGATGATGCGCCCTTCTGACAGTTATTCGTTTCGAAATCACGAAAGCTCGCCCTTGCACTTAGTTTGCTTTATAGAAAGACTTAATGCCTTCGGTGTCTAACTCATCTTAAATAAATTTTAGTTCAGATTTTAAATCTTATACTCCTGTTGTATCTTGAGAACAAGATTAAACAACTATGAGGGCCCTGGTATTACGTGAAACTGGTAAGATTGAATTGACTGAAGTAACCAAACCCGAAGTCACTCCCGGCAAAGCGTTGGTGAAAATAAAGGCTGCAGGTTTAAACAGGCGCGATGACTGGATTCGTGAAGGTAAGTATCCTAATATCAAGTTCGGAGTTACCATGGGCTCAGATGGTGCCGGTGTGGTAGAAGCAGTTGGCGATGAGAAAGACCAACACTGGGTAGGGCAGGAGGTGGTAATCAATCCGAATATCGATTGGGGTACTGACCCGGAAGTACAATCTGGTAAGTACACTATTTTGGGGATGCCCGTAGATGGCACCTTTGCCGAGTATATTTCTGTTCCGGTCGATCGCCTGCATCATAAACCCTTTCATTTAGATTTCCTTCAAGCATCGGCTTTACCGTTGGGCGGACTAACTGCTTTCAGGGCCTTATTCAGACGCGGTGAATTACGGGCCGGACAAAATGTACTCATCTCCGGCTTTGGTGGCGGTGTAGCTCAGTTTGCATTTCTGTTTGCACAAGCTGTAGGTGCCAATGTGTATGTATCATCGGGTAGCGATGAAAAAATTGAGAAGGCATTAAAACTGGGTGCGAAAGGTGCCTACAATTATAAGAAGCAGGCAACTTACCCTGAATTATGGAAAACAAAGGGTGGCTTTGATCTGGTTATCGACAGTGCCGGTGGTGATCAGATCAATAATTTTATTAAAGTACTGAAGCCAAAAGGTAAGATAGTTTTTTATGGTGCAACCAACGGGCTGCCATCCAAACTCGATATGTATCGCATGTTCTGGAATCAGCTTTCATTGGTTGGTTCAACCATGGGTAACGATCATGAGTTTAGCGAAATGTTAACCTTTGTAGGCAAACATCAAATCCGTCCGTTAATCGACTCTATCCGTCCGTTTTCAAAAATTGCCGAATCCTTTCCGGATATAACCAGACCAAACAAAGCAGGTAAGATTGTATTTCAAATTTAGTGTAATGCCAAGCTGCTGAGGTTGTTTTTCGAACGTTCAGATTCTACTTATAAGCTCATTAACGAACTCAGTAGTACTTGTGCCGAGTTGGAGCATCCGCATTAGCTTATCGCCCATGCTACGCTGAAATAACGGCAGCAAAAAAGACTATATTATACCAAAATAAACCGAGCCTATGAAGCCCTTTCTTGTTATTATTTTTTTGATGATAAATACGATGGTGTCTTTTGCTCAGCACAAGCATCACTACCAAACCGATTTTTCTAAAGATGAGTTAATCAACCGAAGGGCAAAGATCATGAACACCATCGGCAACGAGGCTATTGCCCTTATTCAAGGTGCCAGTGGCCTTCCCGGTTTTAGCGTATTCAGGCAGTCCGATACGTTCTACTACCTTACCGGCCTCGAATCTGCACATGCTTATCTGTTGATGAATGGCCGCACACAGCAAGCCATACTTTACCTGCCACACCGCGATGCAGCGCGCGAAAGTAATGGGTGGCGATGCTGGGCTGCACTTATATTGTGAGTTGCGAAACAATTCCTTTACTTTGATTGCTATTCGCTGAAAACTCGCAAAATAACCAAACTGCCTTAATATATTGCACTTAATGAAACGTGATTTTTTAATAAAAGGAGTTCTGGTGATCACCATGTTATCAGTTTCCTGCAAGCATAGGTTAGACTTAAAAATTGCAGATAATCGACCACGGTTTAAGGAAGATTGGGAGTCACTGGCAACCATTGAAAGAGAACCCGAGTGGTTCCAGGATGCCAAGTTTGGAATCTATTTCCATTGGGGTGTTTACAGTGTGCCCGCATACGACAATGAATGGTACCCTCGCTGGATGTATGTATCCGGCAGAAAAGATTGGGGTGGAACCGTATTCGATCATCATGAGAAAACGTATGGCCCTTTATCAAAATTCAATTACCACGACTTCATTCCCATGTTTACGGCAGAGCACTTCAATGCGGTGGAGTGGGCTGACCTTTTTAAGAAGTCGGGGGCAAAATTTGCCGGATTGGTGGCACAACACCACGATGGTTTTGCCATGTGGAACAGCAACGTGAATCCCTGGAATGCCAAAACCATGGGCCCGAAAAAAGACATTCTGGGTGAATTATATACCGAACTGAAAAAGAATGATCTCAAGACCATCGCCACGTTTCATCACGAGCGGCTGCTGCAACGATACGCCACGGATACAGCCAAGTGGGCGAAGAAAACACCAGACCCTGGCTGGGACAGTCACTTTCCCTATCATCCAGACTATGTAACATCAACGGTCGATCCGAAACTCAGACTTCTGTATGGCAATATCCCAGAGGCTGAGTTCTATGATTATTGGCTCAACCAGATCAACGAGGTAGTTGATAACTATGCACCAGATATTATCTGGTTCGATTCTTGGCTTGATATAATACCGGAAAACTATCGCCAAAAAATGGTAGCTCATCATTTTAATACAGCCGTTTCGCGCAGCCAAAAACCCATTGTGGCCTACAAACAAGAAGACCTTCCCGCCAACGTGGGCATGTTGGATATTGAACAAGGCGGAAAAAAAGAATTATCACCAGACTACTGGATGACTGACATCACCATTAGTTATGGAAGCTGGTGTTATACCAACGGCCAAACCTACAAAACACCTGAATTGGTTATCCGAAACATGATTGATGTGTGGAGCAAAAAGGGGATTGTGTTATTGAACATATCACCTAAGGCTGATGGGACTATTCCACAAGAACAGCGCGATGTGCTACTCGCAATAGGTGATTGGATTGAAAAACACAAGGAAGCCGTCTATGAAACCCGTCCTTATTCCATCTACGGGTATGGTAAGGCCAAGATTGATGATGGTGAGTTTGGCGGCCAATCGGCTACCATACAGTACAGCGAAAGCGACATTCGTTTCTTGGCTTCGAAGGACAAAAAGAGTCTCTACATTTTCACATTGGGGCTTCCCAATGCCCATGCGCAACTGGCGTTTAAAAACATTCAAGCAACAAGTATCAAAAAAGTATCCGTATTGGGAAGCGGAACCGATCTGAAGTTCTCTTGGACCAACAATATTCTGACCCTCACAACACCTGAAGCATCGCAGATGGATAAGTTGGCCACCGTATTTAAGATTGAATTTGAATAAGCTTCTGGCTGAACAAGGGAAAGGTTGAGTAATGCCACTAAGCAGATTTCATTAACTGTGGCCTATCAGATCAGTTCAAAGATAGTTATATAATGTTTATGCGTTATGTTAACATAGCTTAGCTCCCGATAGCTATCCATAGCCGTCAAGCTAACAAGGATAAGACATTCTGAACATTGAGTTTTGTGTTTTTTGTCTCGGTCATGAATTTTTTTTCAGCTTTTGAAACAAGATGGGTTAACCATACAGATGGCGATGTGTGGTAACCAAGTGCCTTTCTAAGTAGATTGGTGAGCCTGTAGGCAATTTTGTAAAATTTCCAGACGCTGCATCTGTAATGCTTGTCTTTTGCCAGCAAACCAATTCTGAACGATCCCTAAGATTTTCCAGTTAACTAAAATCCAAAGAAACTTCGCTAAAAGCTGGCCTAGTTGTCGTTTAAGTAAATCCTTCATGAACGAGACCGAAAAATCATTGAACCTTTCATGCAGAGCTTGCTTTGAGATACTTATGCCATGCTGCTCGCAAAAGTCATTTGCTAAATCCTCCAGACTTAACTGATCTGAGGGCTTATTGGCAAACATGAGCATGTCTACAAAATGCTTGGCCGATAGAACTGATTTACGTTGCACAAACTTATGCTCCCGTGCCAGGCTTTCAAGAAATGATTTTGAGAACTGGTGCTTAATGTGATCGTTAAAAAAATGACTTGATTTTTTTATAAGCCCAGATACTGTTTGTTGGTTCTTCTCCTATCAAGTATCTTTCAGAAAGAAAGGCAGGTCATTCTCGTAAAATGCCTGCCTTTTAATAACAAATAACTAAAACTAAAATGGAGAAAAACACTAGGTATTCCTACTCGGGAATACGCTTAGCTTGACGGCTATGGATAGCTATCGGGACGATTCCGGCAGGGGGCTCTGAAACCAAATCGAAAAGATTTGGTTTTTTTGTTTAATGACGGTTTACATCCTGTACTCGTCCAAAGCAGACCGATATTATGTTGGCCAGACGGAGGATTTGAGCGTTCGGCTCGATCAACACAACAGTAAAGAACTGCCTTCCAGTTATTCAAAGATTTATCAGGACGATTCCGGCAGGGTAAACGAAACCAAATAGGAGTGCAAAAGATTATGTAAAGACAATCAGTATTTTTGCTTGTCTGGAATTTTATAGCGCTGAAGTGTTGATAGCGGATTAGAAAAAATGGTGATTGATTACAAAGCATTACGAAACCGGTTAACCTTACCTTTACCTGGAGAACTAGCACATAACCTGATGCGTGCCGAGCCGGTAGGTGCCATTAAGCCAAAGTTTGAACATAAACTACCTCCACGGCCGGGCAGTGTTATGATTTTACTTTATGCCGATGGGAATGATGTTTTGTTTCCGCTTACTAAACGGCCAGACTACTTAGGTACACACGGCGGTCAAATTAGTTTGCCAGGTGGTAAAGCTGAACCTGGTGAAACTGAAATTGAAACAGCTTTGCGCGAAACGGAAGAAGAGATAGGTATTAAACCTGAGTCTGTTGAAGTATTAGGCACACTATCTGATTTCTTTGTAGTACCGAGTAACTTTATGGTTAAGCCGGTGGTGGGTCTGCTGCATGCTATTCCCCACTTTACACCCGATCCAAAAGAAGTAGTGAAAGTATTGAAAGGTTCGGTGAATGAGCTTATGGAAAGCAAAGCTATTCGCACCAAAGAAATAATGGCCGCTAAATTATTTCCTATGCGGGCACCGCACTTCGAAATAGAGCAAGAGATAGTGTGGGGCGCTACCGCCATGATTCTGAACGAATTCAGAACAATACTGAAGGAGATAAGCTTACCCGCTTAGCGCGAAGCCAGTTTCTGCTGTATGAAGCCGGTAAACCGATACTTCTTCAATGCTTCTGCAGAAAGATGCTTAGCACCCTGGATTTTACCAATGCATTGTTTACTTCCGCAATGGCATTCAAAGGGCCGGTCCATATCCCACTCGGCTGAAGGGTAGAAGAAACTAAATTCTTCACCGGCCGCAATAGGCTTTACTGTTACCAGTTCCATCAAAGTAGTGTCAAAAAAACAGTTCGG
This sequence comes from Cyclobacteriaceae bacterium, assembly GCA_019638395.1. Lineage (GTDB taxonomy): Bacteria > Bacteroidota > Bacteroidia > Cytophagales > Cyclobacteriaceae > ELB16-189. The sequence continues at coordinate 257,733 of JAHBTX010000001.1, read as the reverse complement.
ATCGCAACTGTGATTTATACACTCTAAGCATTCCGGAAATAATTCTATGTGCACATCATCGTTGATCTGCACCGTTAAGTAGTTTGGTTTGGAATAAGTAGCACGGGCCATAAAGCCGATTACTACTTCATTCGCTTCAAACGACTTTTTAGAGAATAAGGAACGAAATCCGGTTACAGCATCCGTACGGATTTCAGCGACCTCGGTTAAATCGAGATCAATAGTTTCAATGAAACTCATGCAGTGTAGTGGTTAGTGGTTGTAATGAGTTTAAAAAGTAAAATCACTATAAAGATATAGACATTACAATTAATATCAAGTCTGTGTAAAATTATTGTGATGACTCCAAAAGAAAAGAGCACCAGTGTTTGGCGCTCTTTTCTTCTATAAGTAACAGTAAATGCTACTTCTTTTTCTTATTCGTCTTCTTGAGCGACTTCTTAACCAGCTTCTTAGATGATTTAGCTTTCTTAGCTGCTTTAACAACCTTCTTAGCCGACTTCTTCACTACTTTTTTAGCGACTTTCTTAGCAGACTTCTTTGCCTTCTTCACTACTTTCTTAACAGGCTTTGACTTCTTCGCCACTTTCTTGGTAGCCTTCTTTACTACCTTAGCTTTCTTAGCCGTTGGCGAAGCTTGCTTTGGTGTTGAGGCTTTTTTAGCTGCGCCCATTGCGTTAAGTGCCGAACCTGCCTTGAACCAGGTTATCTGGTTAGCATTATACGTATGGTTAACGGTTATCGATTCGCTGCTGCCATCGTTGTGTTTAATAACTAATGTAAGCGGCTTATCAGGGCTAAATGAAGTTAAACCAACAATATCGAATGTATCGTCTTCTTTGATTTTATTATAGTCTTCCTTGTTGGCAAAGGTTAATGCCAACATACCTTGCTTCTTCAGGTTGGTTTCGTGAATGCGGGCAAATGATTTAACCAGAATAGCCCGCACCCCTAAGTGGCGGGGTTCCATGGCAGCATGCTCGCGTGATGAACCTTCCCCATAGTTTTCATCGCCCACTACAATAGAACCAAGTCCTTGTGCTTTGTAGGCGCGTTGTACTTTTGGTACTTCATCGTACTCACCAGTCAGGCCATTCTTTACGCTATTGATTTTCTCGTTATAGAAGTTGGTAGCGCCAATCAACAAGTTGTTGGAAATGTTATCCAAATGCCCGCGGTACTTTAACCATTTACCGGCCATTGAAATGTGATCGGTAGTACACTTGCCTTTTGCTTTAATTAAGAGGCGCAATCCTTTCAAATCGGTACCTTCCCAGGGCTTAAACGGAGCCAACAGTTGTAAACGGTCGGAGGTAGGACTAACCTTTACAACTACGCCACTACCATCTTTTGCAGGTGCCTGATAGCCGGGGTCCTTTACATCAAAACCTTTTGCTGGAAGTTCATCGCCTGTGGGTGGATCGAGCTTTACCTGTTGCCCTTGCTCATTAACAAGAGTATCCGTTATCGGGTTGAAGCCCAGATCTCCGGCAATAGCCAACGCTGTTACTAATTCGGGCGATCCCACAAATGCAAATGTGTTGGGGTTACCGTCATTGCGGGATTGGAAGTTTCGATTGAATGAATGTACAATCGTATTTTTCTCTTTGCGTTCTGCACCCACGCGGCTCCACATACCAATACATGGGCCACAGGCATTGGCAAATACCTTTGCGCCAATCTTGTTAAACGTATCAATAAAGCCATCACGCTCAATGGTATAACGCACTTGTTCTGAACCAGGCGTGATAGTGAAAACAGCTTTTGTTTTTAGTCCTTTTTCAGCAACCTGCTTGGCCAAACTGGCTGCCCGGGCAATATCTTCGTAAGATGAATTGGTACATGAACCGATCAAACCTACTTCCACTTTTAATGGCCAGCCATTCTTTTCCGCTTCCGATTTCAGTTTTGAAATTGGCGTTGCAAGATCTGGCGTAAAGGGTCCGTTGAGGTGTGGCTCCAACTCGGAAAGATTAATCTCAATTACCTGATCAAAGTATTTTTCGGGGTTGGCATATACTTCCGGATCGGCTGTTAAATGTTGTTTAATTCCATCAGCTAACTTGGCAACCTCAGCGCGACCAGTGGCAATCAGGTAGCGCGCCATGGAATCATCGTAACCAAACGTTGAGGTAGTAGCCCCAATTTCGGCACCCATATTACAGATGGTACCCTTTCCGGTACAACTCATAGATGTTGCGCCTTCGCCAAAATATTCAACAATAGCACCGGTTCCACCCTTTACGGTTAAGATACCAGCAACTTTCAGAATCACATCCTTAGCGGAAGTCCATCCATTTAATTTACCGGTTAGCTTCACGCCAATCAGTTTCGGAAACTTTAGCTCCCAGGCCATACCGGCCATTACATCCACAGCATCGGCACCACCAACACCTATTGCCACCATACCCAAACCTCCGGCATTAACGGTGTGCGAGTCGGTACCAATCATCATCCCTCCGGGGAAGGCATAATTTTCCAACACAACCTGGTGAATAATACCGGCTCCTGGTTTCCAGAAACCAATTCCATATTTATTTGAAACAGAAGAAAGGAAATCGAATACTTCCTTGCTCTCGCTGTTGGCAACTGACAAATCATCTTTAGCGCCTACTTTAGCAACAATAAGGTGATCGCAATGCACCGTAGAAGGTACTGCCACTTTCGGTCTGCCGGCCGACATGAATTGCAGCAAGGCCATTTGAGCGGTTGCATCCTGCATGGCTACACGATCCGGAGCGAAATCTACATACGACTTACCGCGCCCAAAATTTTCGAGCTTCTGATCGGTGTGAAGGTGTGCATACAGAATTTTTTCTGAAAGCGTAAGGGGTTTACCCACTACAGTTCTTGCTTTTGCAATACGGCCCGGCATGGCTGCATACAAGGCCTTGATCATGTCTAAATCGAATACCATAAATCGTGTTAGTTTACGAGCCTCTAAAGTAATAAATAATGGTGAAATCCGAATGGAAGTCAATAGTTAGTAGTCGTTAGTCCATAATTATTTGTCTATAGACAATAGCCATTTAATACCTCTCTTAAGTATTTGACTAATCAGCTATGGACTCAAGACTATGTACTACTTACTATTAATGTAGTTCAGGAATTCCCGCTTGGTATTTTCTTCTTCGAACTTACCGCCAAAGAATGCGGTTCCGGTTTTGCTGTTGGTATCGCCCACTCCGCGTGAGGCCACGCACATGTGGTTTGCATCCATTACAACACCCACGCTTTCGGTATTTAAAATTCGTTGTAATTCTTTACCAATCTGAACAGTTAATCGTTCCTGCACCTGCGGCCGTTTTGCAAAGTATTGTACGATGCGATTGATCTTGGAAAGCCCGATTACTTTGCCGCTGGAAAAATAAGCTACATGTGCCTTACCATAGATGGGTACAAAATGATGTTCGCAGTGGCTGTAAAAAGTAATATCCTTTTCAACCAGCATCTGGTCGTACTTATACTTGTTTTCAAACAGACGTGCAACAGGGCGGTTCTTCGGATTTAAACCACTGAAAACCTCTTTCACATACATTTTGGCTACCCTTCGCGGAGTACCTTTCAGGCTATCATCATTCAGATCGAGCCCTAATATTTCCATGATCTCGCGGAAACGTTTTTCAATCTGCTCCACTTTTTCATCATCGCTTAACGCGAAGGCATCTTCCCGCAAGGGTGTATTCCATGTGGTAAGTACATGATCATCATCAAACTCTTCGTCAAGCGGTTTAATGGGCCGGATATTCAACGAAATTTCTTTCTGTCTCATAGAGTTTCACTTTTAGGTCGAACTGGATGTCAATATGCTGCCTTAGTATCCGCCAGATTACCACCGCAATGTTTTCGGCTGTCGGGTTAAGATTTTTAAAATGAGGTGTATCGAGATTCAGATTTTTATGATCGAATTGTTTAACCACATGCTCCTGAATCAGGTCGCTTAAAACCTTCATATCAAAAACATAGCCTGTTTCCGGGTCTGGTGTTCCTATCAACTTTACTTCAAGCTCGTAATTGTGGCCATGGTAATTGGGGTTGCTACATTTTCCAAACACAGAAAAATTTTTCTCGTCAGACCAGGCTGGATTGAACAGGCGGTGTGCGGCATTAAAATGTTCCTTTCGGAATACAGCTACTTTCATCAATGTAAATAAAACCCGCCTGCAGGTAAATGGTTCAAATCAGGCTTAAAATTTCCGGAATATTATCAGAAGGTGCTAATGGATCGATCGTGATAGTCGAACACCGGTACTGTTGTTCCCAACAATACTTCATGTGTGAGGAAACGCGTACCTACCGAGTTGCCGGTGGGCAGTTCAAAAATATAACCCAGCCGGATGTTGTTACCTAATTTGGCTTGCAGTTGTATTCCGTAAGCGGCAAAATTTCTGGTAAAGATTCCTGCCGTGATTTTCTCGTTAAAGTTGAAGTTAAAATTCAGATCTACAGAAACAGGGGAACCACCCACTGCCCGTACCAATGCTGATGGCTTTAGGCGAATGTTCTCGTTCAGAAACATGACATATGAGCCAAAGAAATAAAAGTGTTGCTTGTATAATTCAAACTGCTGGCCGGTTGAAGAAGCTGTAATGGTAGTAGAAAGTAGTCTCGGCACCGAGGCTCCCAACAGGTATTTTTCACTTTTAAGAATAATACCGGCACCCAGGTTGGGTTTCGATAAATTTTCGTTGGCTGAAAAGGCTATGTCATCCCGATCGGCATCAGGAATGTTTAATTCGTTGTAGTTAGCTCTGAAGTTTACAAAACCAGCTTGCATTCCAAAACTAAATGTGCGGCTGTCATCCAGGGGAAGTTTATAACTAAATGCGGCCTGAATTTCAGTATTTTTGATTATACCCAGTTTATCTTGGGATACGAGCAATCCTGCACCCACTTTATTATCAACCAAAGAAACATGCGAGTTGAAGTTGAATGTAACGGGGTTACCATCAAAACCTCCCCATTGGTTACGATAGGTAACGTTTGCATTAAAGTTGTTATTCAGCCCAGCGTATGCCGGGTTAAGTAGTATCGGGTTGTTGATATATTGCGCGTACAAGGGGTCTTGCTGTGCAAAGGCTGAAGAACCAAAAACTACAACCAATAAAAAAGCTGTAAAGTATTTCATGCGCGCGGGGTTAAAGTGCATATCAAGACATTAAATTAGCAAAATTGTTTCATTTCATATTATAGTATTGGTGGGTTTTTAACCTACTCAAAATTAGTACATGGAAAACGTTAGTTTGATCATCATTTTATTGTCCATTGTTACGGCTTTAGCCCAGGTTACGGATCGAATCCGGATTCCTTACCCCATTCTTTTGGTTTTGGTAGGAATTGGAATTGGCTTGGTGCCGGGCCTACCGAATGTGCATCTAAACCCCGATGTGGTTTTTCTTATCTTCTTGCCTCCGGTATTGTATTCGGCAGCCTGGTACACATCCTGGCCCGACTTTAAAGAATCTGTAAGACCCATCTCGCTTTTGGCGGTAGGGTGTGTTTTATTCACCACGATATTAGTTGCCCTTTCGGTTCACTACTTCATTCCCAACTTTGGCTGGCCCGAAGCATTCGTGCTGGGTGCAATTATTTCGCCACCCGATGCGGTGGCTGCAACTGCTGCTACCAAAGGACTTAAACTCCCGAAACGAATCATAACAATTCTGGAAGGCGAAAGCCTGGTTAATGATGCTACCGGTCTGATTGCCTATCGGTATGCAATTGCCGCCACCGCATCCGGCACGTTTATTTTCTGGCTCGCTGGAATAAACTTTTTTTACGTAGCCGGATTGGGTATTGCCTTGGGGTTGGTGGTAGGATATGTATTTTATTGGATTCATAAAATTACCCCCGACAATGCTACGACTGATACTGTGTTTACATTGCTTACACCATACTCATCCTACCTGGTGGCAGAAGAGTTTCATGCTTCGGGTGTGTTGGCTGTTGTAGCTGCAGGTTTATTTTTAAGTCCGCGATCGTCCGAAGTGTTTTCGAATCGCACCCGTCTTCAGGCCACGGCCGTGTGGGATACCATGATCTTTATTTTGAATGGAGTAATCTTTATTTTCATCGGTTTGCAACTTCCATTCATAATGGAAAACCTGGGCAAGTTTACTACCGGTACATTAATCTGGTATGGATCAATCGTAAGTGTGGTTACTATTGTTGCCCGTATTATCTGGGTATTTCCAGGGGCATATTTGCCACGGTGGTTCAGTAAGTCTATCCGTACAACCGAACGTGATGTAAACGTGAAAAGCGTTTCGGTACTGGCATGGTCGGGCATGCGCGGTATCGTTTCGTTGGCCGCTGCGCTTGCATTACCCATTATGATTTCAGAAAAAGAGCCATTTCCTAACCGCGACCTGATTATTTTCTTAACCTTCTGCGCCATTTTTTCAACCCTTGTATTACAAGGCATGACCTTACGCAGGTTAATAAAATGGTTGGGTATAAAAAGTGATGATAACCACCTGCGCGAAGAAGAGCATGCAAGGCTAAAGGTTGCCTCTCAAATTATAGAACACATTGAAGAGCGTTATACGCTTGGGTTAAGTGATGCAGTACTCAACCAGATCAAAACTAAATACGAAATCAGAATTCAGCGAATCCGGAAAGACCAATCGGAAGAAAAACTAACGCGCGAACAAATTGAAGAATTTACCCGCATACAGCTTGCCCTTATACGGCATGAGCGGGAGTTTGTAATTGGTTTGCGCAAACAAGGGCATATAAGAGATGAGGTACTACGCAAAATTGAATACGAACTTGATTTGGAAGAAGCCAGACTTGAGTTGGAGTTAGTACAAACCGATTGACCACATCAGACTGATAACGGGATGAATAACTATAGCTGGTTACGAGAGCCCATCTCAAAAACCTTTTGAGATTAACGGCCGCTTAGTCCAACTCCTTTACTATACTTGTTCCGGTAATCGATAGGGGTTAGCCCGGTTATTTTCTTGAAAACCGATCGAAAGGCTTTCGTATCGGTATAACCCACATCGTACATTACTTCATTTATATTTTTGCGGGTTGATTCAAAGCTGCGTTTGGCTGCTTCAATCTTTACCCGTTGAATATACTCAGTTACAGTATTGCTGGTTGCTTGTTTAAATCTGCGTTCAAAACTTCTGCGACTAATTGCAACTATGTCAGCTAACTGGTCTAAGGTTAACTTGTCCTGAAAGTTGGCTTCAATAAACTCCTGCGCTTTTTTAATCGCATCATCGTTATGCGATTTCTGGCCGCGAAACATAGCAAAAGCCGATTGACTTTCGCGATCGATGTCAATTGCAAAGTATTTGGCTGCCAATATCGCAGTATCGCGATCGGTATATTTTTCTACCAGGTGTAGCAATAAATTCCAATACGAGTTGGCACCACCGCTGGAGTAAATGCGGCTCTCTTCTGTGATAATACTACCATCTTTCACAACTACTTCAGGAAACATTGTTCTGAACTCGTTGTAAAATGCCCAATGTGTGGAACATGATTTTCCGTTTAACAATCCGGTTGAGGCTAACAGAAAGGCACCCACACAAAGAGAAGCTACCTCAGCACCCTGTTCATATTGTTGCTTAATCCACGGTATAAAATTTTTGTTCTTTTTGATGGCTGAGGTCATATCTCCGAAAAGTGCCGGGATAATGATTAGATCTGTGTGGCTTATCTCGTTCCAGAGTTTATCGGCATGCACCGAAAATGCACCATCGTGTAAACTTATATCCGTTGTGTTGCCTACCAATTGCACCTGAAACAACGGCCGTTTGCCCGCAGCAACCAAAAACTGATTGGCAGCGGTAAATGCATACCGCGGATCGGCCACGGCTTCCATAACTGCCGACTCAGGAACCAGAATTGAAATGTGTTTCATAGCAGGTAACACTTTGATTTGATTTTCAAATGTAAGGTTATTGAATGGCGCAATCAACCACATAGTAAGGCGTAAGTGCAACCCATTTCATTTACAGTTGCCGATGATCTTTGTAGTATGAACCGGATTATTTCTTACTTATCCTTTAACGGCAACTGCCAGGAAGCTATGCACTTTTATCAAAAATGCCTGGGCGGAAAGTTGAGCTTTCAATTGGTAGGGGAGAGCCCACAGGGTGAAAGTCTTCCCGATTCAATGCAACGCTACGTGTTACAAGGGGCCTTGCGCAATGGAAGGATGGAGTTGATGGGGACGGATATTGTTGGGGATGATGGCTTGCTTCAAGGAAATACGGTCTCTTTATTGGTTGTATGCCAATCCAAAAAGGAACTAAATCTTTATTTTAGGCGCTTTGCTACGGGTGGTAGAATTGTACAGCCAGTAAAAAAGAATAGCTGGGGTTTGTGGCTTGGTTCATTACAAGATCGGTATGGAAACTATTGGTTTCTGCAAAGTCCGTAATTCAACAGCTTAATGAACCAAGGGTAATTGAATTGAAAATGTTGAGCCTTCACCTTCTTTACTTGCCATTTTTATTTTACCCTTTAAGCGTTCCACCGAGCGTTTCAGAATGTAGAGGCCTAAACCACTACCTGTTCCCAAATCGGTGGCACGGTAAAACATTTCAAATATTTTTGTTTGGTGCTCTTGCGCGATACCAAGGCCGTTGTCTTCAACTTCCAGTATAATATAATCGTCTTGTTGGTGAATTGTTATTCGCACAAAGGGATGGGTATCACGCGAATATTTAATTGAATTTTCAATCAGGTTTTGCATGATTGCGTTCAGCATCACCCATTCGGCTTCATACTCAATTCCGGCAGCTACATCTTTTACAAATCTTATTTTCGGAAATTTACTCAGGCTTTGCAGCGAGTTAATGCAGGTATCTATCAGGTTTACAAAATCAATTTTTTCGCGGGTAAGGCTGGTGTTGTTTAACCGGGTAAGGTTAATCAATCCGCGAATGATCTGGTTTAACCGATCCACTTGCTCGTGTTGCCGGTTAATGTAATCCAACGCTTTCGCATCATGTATCTCAAGTTTTGCCAGGTGGGAGAGCCCTAATAATGAGGAGATAGGCCCCTTCAAGTCATGTGAAATCCGATAGAAAAACCCATCCAATTCAGCATTTTTAGCTTCAATGATTTCGGCTTGTTTGCTAATAGTGGCCAGGTTGGCATGTAGCTCGGTATTGGCACGAATCAAATCTTCGGTACGTTCTTTTACTCTTTTCTCTAACAACTCGTTTGCACTTTGTTGAATCTTTAGTGCTTGCAGTTGAATTTCTTCCTTTTCACGCTTGTATCTGCGATAGCGATCGCCCAAGGCAAATGCAATTATACTGGTTTCCATAGCGGCTCCAATCTCCACAAAGTGAGTAGTCCAGAAGTTAAAGTCGAACACACCACTGTTACGCAGCGTAAGCAATAAACCTCCAAATAGATAAATAGTCCAGGCTGCTATGTAGTACGATGCAATTGCATTTCCTTTTACCCGGCAAACAATGCCGGTTGTTATAAACATAATAGTACTAATCGAAATAAGATTATTTCCTGCAGAGGGCATCTCTTTTATCGCAACCAACACAATTGCTAAAACGGCAAGTGGTACTAATGTGATCAAAGCATAATACATACCTTTGGTGTATTTGCGTACTTCCAGAAACCGAATAGTAAAAATGGCTAATACACAGGTTAATACTCCGAGCGAAAGCCGCCCCGTATAAAAATTAACGTGTGGATTTTCAGGCCATAAAAACCGGCCACCGTAGCCAGAGGCCGAAGCGAATATCAGGAAGGTACACACAATGGTGCCCATGTAGAGCACGTAATTGAGTTGCTTTAAACTCAGATAAATGAAAAAGTTATAAAAAAACATTACCAGTAGTATGCCAAAGAATACTCCATACCACAAGTCATCGGTGCGAGTTTTCTGGTGGAATACTTCCTTATTCATTACATATACTGGAAAAGTTTTAGGACTTAACCCTGTAATCTGAATGTAAACCTCGGTAGTGCCTGCCGAATCGAAGGTAAGCGGCAAGGCGTGATTGGTGTGCGGAAAAACACGTTCGCTTTGTGCGCGGTAGTAGCCACTGCGGCTGTGCTGCCAGCCGGCTTTGGTTCGCTGATAAAAGTCAACGTACTCCAGAAAAGGAGCGGGTATTTCGAGGTACCAACGTGTGTTGGGCTGCAAACTTTTAGCATTTATCTTTAACCAGATGGGTTTTTTAAGATATCCAAAGGTGAGGTAGCGGTTGCTTTTACGAAACGTTAAATCAGTTACATCATCAAAAGTAAGCCTACCGGTTGAATCAATTAAAACCTCAATTTGTTCATCAATCCGATAGATTCCGGTAGTATCACTTAATTCAATTTGAGCAGCGCATATATTGTTTTTCGTAAACAATACTGTTCCCAGCAAAAAAAAAGTAATTCGAAACAACATTCAGGCTACTCTACAATTAGGAGATAATAATTCTTTTTGCCCTTTTGTGCCAACAGGTATTTATGCTGTAGAAGATCGAAAGTGGGTTTGGCATTGGCATCAGTAAGTTTGATTTTGTTAATGCTTACACCACCACCCTGAATCATTTTGCGCGCTTCGCCCTTGGAAGGAAATACAACTGATTGTGTAAGTTCTGAGAGTAAATCAGTAACAGTATTTACAGATTGATAGGCTGCTTTCGAAATCCTTACCTGTGGCACACCTTCAAAAACAGCCAGCAACGTTTCTTCATCCAGGCTTATAAGGTCATCCGTTACGGAGTTTCCAAAAAGAATAGCCGTAGCTTTGATTGCTTGTTCCAGCAAAGCTGGCGAGTGTACGCGGGCCGTAATATCTTCAGCCAATGCCGTCTGCAAGATTCGCTGGTGAGGTGCCTGGCTATGGGCTTCGATCAAAGCATCAATTTCTATTTTTTCTTTCAATGTAAAAATGCGAATAAAGTTGGTCGCATCTTCATCGCTTATATTAAGCCAATACTGATAAAATTTGTATGGTGATGTTTTAGCAGGATCAAGCCACACATTACCACCTTCGGTTTTGCCGAATTTTGTACCATCGGCTTTTTTAATAAGCTGAGTAGTGAGAGCGAACGCTTCTCCATTATCTTTTCTACGGATAAGTTCAGTGCCCGTAACAATATTGCCCCACTGATCGGAACCGCCCATCTGCAGTTTGCAGTTTTTGTTTTTGTAGAGCCAGTAAAAATCGTAACCCTGCACAAGCTGATAACTGAATTCAGTAAATGAAAGTCCGGTATCCAGGCGCTTTTGAACCGAATCTTTTGCCATCATGTAATTGATGGTTATATGCTTACCTACATCGCGGATAAAATCGAGGAAACGAAACTCCTTAAACCAATCGTAATTATTAACCATTTCGGCCGCATTAGCCAAGCCCGAAGAAAAGTCCAGAAACTTTTCGAGTTGTTTTTTTACACAAGCTACATTGTGATTAAGTGTATCCTCCGAAAGGAGGTTCCGCTCGGCCGACTTACCCGATGGATCGCCCACCATGCCGGTAGCCCCGCCAACTAAAACAACTGGTTTGTGCCCGCAACGCTGAAACTGAAGCAAGGTCATGATTTGCACCAGGTGCCCTATATGCAACGAATCGGCTGTGGGATCGAAACCAATATAACCTGAGGTTATTCCCTTCTTTAATTCCTCTTCTGTGCGCGGCATAATATCATGCAACATGCCGCGCCACTTCAGTTCTTCAACAAAGTTCTTTTCCATTTTCTAAATCTGGCCCCAAATATAAGCGAGCAGCCGCAATGAAAATAATTGAAATTAATTGAAGTTATAGATTCTATAAACATATTTAAAATACTAATAATCAATTTATTATATATAATTAAATAATTCCGCTTGGCACTACATCCGTTAATATTTGAATGCCAAGTTGTATCATTGAGGGTTTAAACATCATTATTCTATGCAACAACCCGACTCATTGAACCTGGTAGCCGAATTTCACAAAACCTTCAAGCATCCTATTGTATCCAACCCGGCAATTCCGACTGAAGACCGGTGCAAACTCCGCGTTGCTTTGTTGGCCGAAGAATTAAAAGAAATGGAGGTGGCAATTCAGGAGCAGGATATTGTGGGCGTTGCTGATGCCTTGTGCGATTTACAATACGTATTGTCCGGGGCAATTCTTGAATTTGGGTTGGGAGATAAATTTAAAGCTTTGTTTGAGGAAGTTCAACGCTCCAACATGAGTAAAGCCTGTAATACAGAAGCCGAAGCGGTGGCAACTGTTGAACATTATAAGCAAAAAGATGGTACCGAGTGTTATTTTTTGAAAGAAGGCGAAAAGTGGCTTGTTTACCGCAAATCTGATAACAAGACAATCAAGTCAATCGGATATTCACCAGCAAATTTAGAGGGTATCCTGAATAGCTGAGTTTACACATAAAACTCTAACTGAAAAACGGCATCCTGCCCATGCAAGGGCAGCGGATGAAGTGCGATAATAGTCAAATCGTTGTAGGCGCGTATAAACTCCTGCCTACTGATTCGCAATTTGCTAACTCCCGGTCGGATCTTATGATACTGCATTCTGCCCGATCGGTTAGCCGTAGCAGAATACACATATTCGTATCGAATTGGAATAGGAGAGGGGATGTACTTCATCTTTAACTAAATTATGCATACGCTTTAATAAAATCCTTGTGCAACAGGCTGTTATGCGCAGAATTGTATTGTGCTAACAATGTGTAAGCCCAATGAGGCACATAATTAAAGCGTTGTTCGTACTCAGCAATCTTGTTACACAACTCCCTTACATAATACCTGATCTGGTCAATGTTGCGGCAGTCAGTCGGGCGCTCAAAGTTTCTGGAAGTGAAATTCCGGAAGTCAGATTCTAGCTTTTTCTTTTCAAATTCACTCATATAATTGTGTATTATTGCACAATGATAATTTAAAATTCATAAATAATAAAATAATAAAGTGTAAAATTGCACAAAATCTTGAAAAACCTTTTTTCGGCTTAAAATCATGCATTTCTGAATTACAATATCGCCTGGTTGCAACGGGTAAACCCATGGAAAGCAACCTGCAGCTTGTTTTGATAAACAGCCCCATTTATCAAATTCCAGCATGTGTTTTACGTTAATGTATTACCTTTAGAAACTTAACTTTTTAATTCCTTTATGAGTATTCAAGATGAACTTGCGTTTGCAGAAGGTTGGCACAATATTATGTTGGCAGCCGCCATTGCTTTATTAATTGGGGCGTTACTGATTTTCCTTATTTACCAGCTTAAAGTTTCGTTAATCCGAACTTTTAAAGAAAAACATGATTTTATAAATGGTGCTGAAATAAAATGGTTGAAGTGGGTGGCTATACTAATTGGGATTGCAGCCGCCTGCGGCATCAATTTGTATGGTAAGGATGAAATAGGAGGTCCCGGGGTTTCTTTTTTTGTGCGCTTGTTTTTCTCCATAGCAGGTGCAACGTTGGTAATTTATATCTCTACCCTAATACTTCAATACTACTACCCAACCCGGTTAAATAAGAAGTTACGCAGGCTGCGCTATGCACCCCGTATTTCCAAAGCGGGTAATAAAATGAAACTGTTAAGCGAAGATGAAGAGGATGTTCACCTGAATGAAGGAATGCAAGCAGAGGAAAACATTTTTTCAATCGACTATGATGTTTGGGTTGATGAAAAAACCGAGGAAGTAAGAATTGAAAAATACCAAGGGCATCTCATATCACTACAGTGTAATAATTGTAGTTTTTACACCATGCGGGTAGTGCGCGAAGAAATAATTGAGCGAGCCGAAGACGGATCGCCCAAAGAGTTATTAAAGCATTATCAGTGCTCGTATTGCAAGAATGTTCGTGCTACTCAGTTTAATATTAGTCATAAAGAATCTGATGATTACAAACATGCCAAACCCAAACATAAAAAGACTTCAAAAAATATTGAGCTCATCAGAATTGATATCCATTCTGTTCTGGGCGGAAAAAAAACATTCGAATTTCAGTCGGTTGAAGAGGTTCAAAAGTTTTTAGCTGAATTTGATTTCGATAAAGTTGCCTGAAACCGGCATCTTGTTTGATATACTATCCGTTTATAATCAGAAATAATATTGTATGAACAGAAGTTTTGTTGCAGGAATTTTAATTATTTGGATTGTTGGTCAAGTAGCAGCGCAAGATACCTTGCAGCTAAAACCTAAACCGGTTTTTGGTAAAGAAGCCCGTGTTATCTCTTACATTCTCGATAATAATCATTACCGTAAAATCAGGTTGAATGACTCGCTTTCGGCCGCAATCCTGATTCGTTACATTCAAGAACTTGACAATAGTAAAACTTATTTTCTGGCCGCTGATATAAAGTCGTTCGATCGATACAAATATTCGATTGACGACCTAACCCGTAACGAAAATGTAACACCAGCATTTGAAATATATAAAGTGTTTGATAAGCGATACAAAGAGCGGATGGACTATGTATTAAACACGCTGGTGAATCAGAATTTTGATTTTTCGGTTGATGAATATTACGATACCGATCGCGACAAAGCTGCGTGGGCTACAAGCAAAGATGAATTGAATGATCTTTGGCGCAAGATTATCAAGAGCCAGGCATTGAGCTTAAAATTGGCCGGTAAAAAGCCAGAGGAAATTTCCGAGACGTTAAAAACACGCTATCAGCGGTTTAGCAAAACTTTTTCGCAGTTTAATGCCGAAGATGTGTTCAGCATTTACATGAACTCCATTACGGAAGCTTATGACCCACACACAAATTACATGTCGCCCAAACAATCCGATCTGTTTAAACAACAAATGAGTTTATCGTTAGAAGGTATTGGGGCGCAGTTGCAATCTGAAAACGATTATGTGAAAGTGGTTAAAATACTTCCCGGTGGCGATGCGCAGAAATCCGGTAAGGTAAATGTGAATGATCTTATTACTGCCGTAGGCCAGGGTAAAGATGGTGAAATGGTTGATGTGGTTGGCTGGCGCCTGGACGATGTGGTAAAACTGATTAAAGGTCCTAAAGGTACAGTTGTTCGCTTAATGATTCTTCCAGCCAAAACAGGTGTAAACGGCCCTGCGCAAGAGGTTGTATTAGTGCGCGACAAGATTAAACTGGAAGATCAGGCTGCCAAAAAAGAAGTGATAAATTATCAGTTGAATGGCCGACAGGCTAAGTTGGGTGTAATTACCTTACCTACCTTTTATATGGATTATGAAGCCTACCAAAAGGGAGATCCGAATTATAAAAGTACTACCCGTGATGTAAAGCGATTAATAGGCGAACTGAAAGCTGAAGGCGTTGAGGGTATTGTGATGGACTTGCGTAACAACGGTGGTGGATCATTACCAGAAGCAGTTGATTTAACGGGCTTATTTATTAAAGATGGCCCGGTGGTGCAGGTAAAAAACTCTGTCAACAAAATAGAAGTATTACCCGATGAAGATAAGGAAGTATTTTACGGTGGCCCTTTGGTTGTGCTAACCAATCGATTCAGCGCATCTGCATCCGAAATTTTTGCTGGCGCAATTCAGGATTACCAACGGGGTGTAGTGGTAGGTGAATCAACCTTTGGTAAGGGTACCGTACAAACCGTGTTAGACCTAAGCCGGTTTATAAATGATAAAGAACCGGTTGGCGAATTGAAACTAACCTTTCAAAAATTTTACCGTGTTACCGGCAGCAGTACCCAACACAAAGGAGTTTCGCCTGATATTCAATTACCTTCGGCTTTTGATGCCGCCCATTTTGGCGAAAGTTCAAGCCCTAATGCTTTGCCATGGGATGTAATACGGGCAACTAGTTTTCAAAAGGTTACACAAGTAAACGATCGAATTCTGGCCGGGCTCACGAAAGCCTATCAGGATAGAACCCGATACGATGCCAATCTGAAAAATTATATTTCTGAGACCGAAGAATTGAAGAAAAACCTGAACGAAACCCGGATTTCGCTAAGCGAGACCAAGCGGAAGCAGGAAATTGCGGAAGCCGAAAAGAAGAAAGCTTCTGAAAAACTAGACACTAAACTTACTTCTAAAGAAGGATTACCAACCGAGGTATTACAAGATATGAAAGATGAATACCTGCGCGAAGGACTTATTATATTGGGTGATCTGGTAACCAAACGGTTTGGCTAAAACATCAGCGCGAAACCTTTACCGGGGTGAGTGTGTAACCCTTGTCTTTTAGTAAGGCAAGTATCCCACGTTCACCCTCCAGGTGACCAATACCAATGGATAAAAAAGCAACATTGCTCTTTATCATTTTTTCAATTTTAGGTAACCACTCTTCGTTGCGTTTGTAGTAAAACTCTTCAATAAACTTTTCATTATTGTCAAGCGGGTGCAATGTGTATTCAAAAATTTCATCCAGTTTCCCTTGCGGGTAATCGTTCATCAGTTTTATAAATTCTTCTTTTTGTTCCTTAAAAAAGGTAACGCCATGCAAGAGGGCAAGTACCTGTTCGCTTATAGGAAACGAATTTAGGGCTGCAGCTTCACGATCAACTTTTTCGAGGCTGTAGGTTTTTACTTTATTGGCTTTTGCAAATTTTAAAAGCTCTATGTCGTAAAATTTAACGCCTTCGCCCAATGCCAACCGGGTTATCGCAACGGAAATAGCTAACGGTTTGAGATGCGCATATTTAGCCTGAAAAGTTGACTTGCTGATTCCCAATTCCTTTTCAAACAGATTAACCACCTGGTTGTATTGCTCGGGTGTTGTATGAGTAGCCAGGCTTTCACCTTTGGGAAAATGTAATGCTTTATTCAGTTCGTGTTGGGCGTGATGATCTACCTGGTCTTCTATCGCAAACAAATCAGCACGCTTAATTCTGTCTTTTGCCTCCTGCGGAAAATAAAACTCCTTTTCGCCTGTAAACTTTAGAGTACCAAACAGATAAGATGATTTTGTGATTCCGTTGCCCGATATTTCCCAAAGAATACTGTTTTCTTGTGCCCATAAAACAGATGTTGACACTAAAACAAAGCCCAAGACGATAAGGTGTTTTTTCATGCAAGAAATTTTGCTGGCAAAGAAAACAGAAATGTGGCAAAATAGAAAACTGTAAAATTTCACAAACAGATTTCAAGTGCTGGTTTAAACCTCTATTCATTGTAAATTACGACTTTTGGTTTATGCATGAGTGAGGAACTTCTAAAAGCGATTGTACAACTATTCGCCATTGTTGCGAAAGAGCGGATAACAGACGAGGAGCGCGCGAACATCAAAGACTTTTTATCGCTACACCTCAACCAGGAAGGTACCCGCTACTATCTTTCGCTATTTGATGAGTTTTGCAAGGCTAACAAAAGAACGCTTGAACCCGGCCTGAACGTGGACGCGGAAACACTGGAGTTTGTTGATGACTGGTCGCAGATCATGCAAATTGCCAAAAAGGTGAACCAGTCACTCACCATGCAACAAAAAGCCGTGCTGGCAGTAAAAATTATCGAGCTCTGTTATGCCGATGGTGAACTTTCGGAGCGTCAAAGCAACCTGGTTTACTACATAGGCGAGGCGCTAAAGATTCCTCAACGCGACATTAAGGCTATGCGCACATTTGTGCAAGGCCAGGATATTGAAGAGCTATCCTCCAAAAATATTTTGGTGATTGACGAGGGTTCGGGTGGTGATGGTTTTCCCGGGCCACGCATAACGGCCAAAGACCTTACGGGATTGATTGCAATTTTACGCCTGGCTGATATTGAAACATATCTGATCAAGTACCTCGGCATTACTCCGCTTTACCTCAATAGCATTCCATTGAAGAGTCGTAAAATAGATGTGTTTGCAACCGGAAGTGCTATTCGCGGAGCCAAGATTGAACCCATCTATTATTCGGATGTTGTTGGAAAGTTTCTATTTGAAGAACGTGAAACCGACATCTCATTTATTGGCGAACATGTCTTTTATCATTTTAAAAGTGGTAAGGCTGGTTTGCAAAATATTAACATAGCCGAAACAGGTGGCAAGCTGATTGGTTTGATGGGAGCAAGTGGGTCGGGAAAATCTACTTTATTGAATGTGTTAAATGGCTCTGAAAGACCTTCCAGCGGACGGGTACTTATCAACGGTATTGATATTCATAATCAACCGCATAAAGTAGATGGCGTAATTGGTTTCATTCCGCAAGATGATTTGCTGATCGAAGACCTTTCCGTTTTTGACAACTTGTATTATTCGGCAAGACTTTGCTTTGGAAATTTTTCAGACAAAGAAATTACCGAGCGTGTTGAGAAAGTTTTGGTTAACCTGGGCCTCGCGGAAATCCGCGATCTAAAGGTGGGGTCGCCGCTTCATAAAACAATAAGCGGAGGTCAGCGTAAACGACTCAACATTGGGCTGGAGCTATTGCGCGAACCTACCATTTTATTTGTGGACGAACCCACCTCAGGGCTTTCATCGCGCGATTCAGAAAACATTATGGATTTGCTGAAAGAATTATCGCTGCGCGGCAAAATGATTTTTGTGGTTATTCACCAGCCTTCGTCCGATATTTTTAAAATGTTTGATACCCTCATTATTCTGGATGTGGGCGGATTTCAGATTTATTATGGCAACCCAACTGAGTCGGTAAACTACTTTCAGGATATTGTTAACGCGGCAAATAAAATTCCCGGTGCTTGCCCGGAATGTGGTAACATTAATCCCGAACAAGTATTTAACATTATTGAAACCCGTGTGGTGAATGAGTTTGGCAGGTTTACACACACACGCAAAGTTTCTCCCGGCCAATGGTATCAATACTTCAAACAGAAAATAAAAATTCCGAAAATTCAGGAGATCAACGATCCGCTGCCGGTGGTGCAAAAAATACCAGGGTGGTGGGCGCAACTAAAAGTTTTTATAAGCCGTGATGTACTGGCCAAAATTGCCAATAAACAATATTTGGTTGTTAATCTATCGCTGGCCCCTGTATTAGCCATCTTCATTTCCTATTTTGTAAAGTATTACGATGCGGTATCCACCGATACGCCCCACTACAGTTTCTATCATAATACCAACATACCGGTGTATTTTTTTATGAGCGTGGTGGTGGCCTTGTTTGTTGGGCTGATTGTAAGTGCCGAGGAGATTTTCAGAGATCGAAAAATTTTAAAACGCGAGCGATACCTGAACCTGAGTAGTAGCAGTTACCTGGTATCCAAAGTAATTATTCTCTTTGGATTATCAGCTATTCAAACCATTATGTTCATTGTGTTGGGTAACTTTATTCTTGAAATTCCATTAACAGAAATGCGATACTGGTTAGTATTATTTTCATGTTCTTGCTTTGCCAATATGCTTGGTCTTAATATTTCATCGGCTTTCGATTCGGCTGTTACCATTTATATACTTATACCCGTACTGATAATCCCGCAATTGTTGCTTAGCGGTGTGGTAATCAGTTTCGATAAGTTTAATCCTAAAGTTGGTACACCCAATGGCATTCCGGTATTGGGCGAGTTGATGACATCGCGCTGGGCTTTTGAAGCATTGATGGTTACGCAGTTCAAAGACAATCCATTCGAAAAACAATTTTATCCATACGATCAGCAAATAGCGCAGGCTGAATTTAAACGCATCTACCACATACCAGCCCTTGAAACACGTTTAGCTATTATACGTAACAACCGCACCCGGTGGCGCGATAAATCTGATATTAATCCTGTAAAGAAAGCGCTGGACTTACTTCGCACAGAAATTGGTTATGAATTACAACAAGTTGGTAACGATCGGTTTCCCGAGTTGGAGCGGCTACTGATAGGCAAGTTTGATTCAACTACGTATGCCCGTACCGATCTGTTTTTGAAAACCATGCGCCAATACTACGGTATAAAACTACGCAAAGCCAACGAGAAAAAAGATTCGTTACGAAGTAAACTTACCAGTGGGGCCGATGCGGAAGAAGCTTACAATAAACTGCGGATGCAATACGCCAACGAGAAGGTTACTGAAATGGTAGAAAATGCTGCTGATATGAATCGCATTCTGGAATGGCGGGGGCGGTTAGTACAAAAATATTTTCCAATCTATTTTAACGAACACAGACCTGCGCATGCGTTGGATTTTAGTGCTAACTTTTACGTGCCTACCAAACCGTTGCTGGGTACAACCTTCGATACGTTGTATTTTAATATAGCCGTAATCTGGCTCTTCACGGGTTTCTTATATGTAACGCTTTATTACCGGCTGTTACAGCGGGCAATCAGCAGTTTTGAACTATATAGAAAATACCGGAAGCGGGATAGGGATTAAGATTTACTTTCTAATTTTGAGCAACTAAAATAACTTGTAAATCAAACAAACATGAAGACAAAACTAGTACTGGTATTTATTGGCTTGGTTATACTTGCCGCTTGTTCAAAAAAAGAAGAATCTCAGGCTCTGGTTAACGACAACGAATGGAACGAATTAGACTCGTTCCACATGATTATGGCCGAAGCATTTCATCCTTATAAAGACTCAGCCAACCTGGAACCTGCAAAAGCATTAGCCGAAGAAATGGCAGCCGAAGCCGACAAGTGGGCTGCGGCCACATTACCTGCTAAGGTAGATACGGATGAAGTAAGGGCGTTACTGACAGAACTTAAATCCGATACCCGCGCACTTGCCGATAAAGTAAAAGCAGGAGCTACCAACGAAGAGTTAGGATCTGACCTTACTACCCTTCATGACAATTTCCACGGCATTATGGAAGCCTGGCATAAAGGCAAAGGTGAGAAGCACGAACACAAACATTAATTACGAAGCCACTCTACCGGGTGGCTTTTTAATTAATTGAATAATCGAAATGCTGAAGATAGCCTGGTCGCCTGACTATGTGTTGCCCTTACCACCCAATCATCGTTTCCCGATGAGCAAGTACGAGGTATTGCCACAGCAACTTTTGCACGAAGGCACCATCAGCGAAAGCAATCTTTTTGCTCCCGAACCATTAGGCAAAGATTTAATTCTGCTTACCCACGAAGAAGATTATTGGAATAGACTTAGCAATCAGCAACTTTCTCCGCAGGAGATCAGGCGTACAGGGTTTCCGCTTACAAGCGAATTAGTTAAGCGCGAAATCCGGATTGCCAACGGAACCCGTCAATGTTCCCTGTATGCACTACAGCACGGTATTGCCATGAATATTGCCGGTGGCACTCACCACGCGTTTACCAACAAAGGTGAGGGATTTTGTTTGCTGAATGACATGGCTATTGCGGCCAACTACTTGTTGCATCAAAAATTAGTTTCAAAAATTCTGGTGGTTGATCTGGATGTACACCAGGGCAACGGCACCGCGCAGATTTTCCAAAACGATGATCGGGTGTTTACATTCAGCATCCACGGTGCCAATAATTATCCGTTGATGAAAGAACAATCCGATCTCGACATTGGACTGAAAGACTTTACTACCGATAACTTCTATATCAATACCTTGGATATCAATTTGAAAAACCTGATCGATAATGTGCAACCTGAATTCATTTTTTACCAATCAGGTGTAGATATTCTGGAGACTGATAAACTGGGGCGCCTAAGTATTTCGCGCGAAGGTTGCAGACAACGCGACCGTTTGGTATTGCAGGCGGCCAAACAAAATCGCATTCCGATTGTGGTTAGTATGGGTGGTGGCTATTCGCCCGACTTCCGCGATATTATTGAAGCTCATGCTAATACCTATCGGGTAGCGCAAGACATTTTCTTTTAAATGGTAGTTTTATCCTGTTCAATTTAAATTAACTTACCATGAACTTTCAGTTCACATGTCATCAACGGTTATTACCAAAGAAGATAAAAGCAAACTTTGGTCAGTCATCACAGCCTCATCGGTAGGTACGTTAATCGAGTGGTACGACTTCTACATTTTCGGAAGTCTGGCAACTATTCTTGCAAAACAATTTTTTCCACAAGGTAACCCCACCGTAGCCTTCTTATCTACCTTGGCAACTTTTGCTGCCGGTTTTATTGTGCGTCCGTTTGGAGCCATTGTGTTTGGGCGGCTGGGCGATTTAGTAGGGCGTAAATATACGTTTATGGTTACGCTGGTGCTGATGGGTGGTTCTACATTTGCCATTGGCTTGATTCCAGGTTACGCTACCATTGGGATTGCAGCTCCCATTCTTGTTTTGATACTCAGATTATTACAGGGTCTTGCATTGGGTGGTGAATATGGTGGTGCCGCAACCTATGTGGCAGAACATGCACCGGCCAACCGCAGAGGATTTTATACCAGTTTTATTCAAACCACAGCCACGTTGGGTTTGTTTGTTTCCATTGGTGTGATCCTGGCTACACGGCATACAGTAGGGGTGGATGATTTTTCTTCCTGGGGTTGGCGCATTCCGTTTCTGCTTTCGGCATTGTTGGTAGGTGTATCGGTTTACATACGCCTACGCATGCAAGAAAGTCCGCTGTTTAAAAAGATAAAGGCCGAAGGCAAGATTTCTAAAAATCCGATTAAGGAAAGTTTTGCTAAAAAAGAAAACCTGCGCATGGTATTGATTGCTTTGTTTGGAGCAGCAGCCGGGCAGGGCGTAGTGTGGTACACGGGGCAATTCTATGCCATGACATTTATTGAGCAGATTTGCAAAGTAGAGTTTGTACAAACACGAGACATTATTGCGGTGGCATTATTGTTGGGCACACCCTTCTTTATTGTGTTTGGTGGTTGGAGCGATCGGGTAGGGCGAAAATACATCATGTTGGGTGGCATGGCACTGGCAGTAGTACTATATCGGCCGCTTTATAAAACCATGTTTGCTATTACTGATATTAATACAAAAGTTGAAGTGGAAGGTGCCCGACTACTAACCCGAAACAGCACCATCAACGCACCAGGCGATACTACTTTTGTGCATCAAACAAGTAAACTTTATTCGGACAATACCATTCAGAACGAAATCCGGAGAACAAAAACGGACGGCAGCATTAATGAAACAAAATCTGAAACGGTATTATCTAACCGCGACTTTTGGTTGATGGTGGGATTAGTTTTCATACAGGTTATTTTGGTTACGATGGTGTATGGCCCTATAGCGGCATTTCTGGTAGAGTTGTTTCCAACCCGTATTCGTTACACATCCATGTCATTACCTTATCACATTGGGAATGGAATTTTTGGCGGACTAACTCCTTTTATCGCAACCTGGCTTTTTGAAAATAGCAAAGACAGCAGCGGTGTTGGCGATCCGGTTTCAGGTTTGTGGTACCCAATTGCGGTTGCGGCCATTTGTTGTGTGATCGGCATGATTTTCCTCAGCAATAAGAAACCTGCGGATGTAACCGAATAATGGCTAAGAAGTCGCAATGGACATTGGTAGGCAAACGCAAGTTGGAATTATCCAACCTCGAAAAAGTTTTGTTTCCGGAAGATGGTGTTACCAAGGCTGAGATAATAGAATACTACTTAAAGATTGCACCCACTTTATTACAACATATCAAAGGCCGGGCGCTTACACTGATTCGTTTTCCGGATGGCATACATGGCGAAAACTTCTATCAGAAAAACCGACCCGAGTGGGCGCCCGATTGGTTAGAGTTTGTAAAGCTCAGCAAAGAAGAAAAGAAAGATTATATCATAGCAACCGAACCGGCATCGCTGGTGTGGTTAGCCAATCTTGCTTCGTTGGAGTTGCATCAGTTGCACAGTCGCAAACCCGACTTTGAACACCCTGATTACATGGTGTTTGATCTCGATCCGCCCGAAGGTTATGACTTTCCAAAAATTGTTGCACTCGCGTTGGAACTCCGCACATTCATCGAATCATTTGGTTATACCTGCTTTGTAAAAACTACCGGTGGTAAAGGCATCCACATTTGTTGTCCGATAGAACCGAAGTGGGATTTCCATACCGTGTTTGAAGCTGCCCAAGCCATCGCACTTCCGTTTACAGAACGTTTTCCAAAGGAGACAACCTTGCACATCAAGAAGGAGGCACGCAAGGGACGCGTGTTGATTGATATTTTCAGAATCCGTTCAGGACAAAGTATAGTATCGCCCTATAGTTTGCGCGGTCGCATGGGCGCACCGGTATCTATGCCACTTACGTGGGATGAAATGGCGCAATTAAAATCACCTTTGGAGTTTAACATCAACAATGCAGTTGATAAAGTGGTGCAAGATGGTGATGCCTGGGAGGGGATAGGTGCATTTGCTGTTGAGTTGCATACGCACCGCAAAGCCAAAGTAATTCAGGAAAAGGAGTTACCACCCAATCGTAAACACAAAACACCCGAGCAGCTTGAATCGTATGAGAAGAAACGTGATTTTAAAAAGACTCCCGAACCCGAAGCCCGCATTATAGAAGGTAGTGGAACCAGCTTTGTTGTTCATCGACACCATGCTTCGCATTTGCACTATGATTTGCGTTTGGAACAAGACGGTGTATTGAAGTCGTGGGCAGTGCCGCGCGGTTTACCACCCCACCCGGGAGTGAAGCGTTTGGCTGTGCAAACCGAAGATCATCCTATGAAGTATTTGACTTTCGATGGTGAAATCCCGAAAGGCCAATACGGAGCTGGTGAAATGTGGATTTACGCGCTGGGTAAATACCAGATCACCAAAGACAAAAAAGACGGATTCTATTTTCGGCTAAGCAGTAAAGAAGTAAATGGCGAGTACCGTATCTACAAGATCAAAAATAAAGAGTGGTTGTTGGAACGGGTAGATACACCACAAGTAAATTACTTGCAGGATGTTATTGAACCGATGCTTTCCGGATCAGCCGATAAACCACCAGTTGGCAATAATTTCTTACACGAGATAAAATGGGATGGCATCCGCGCGTTGATTGCCGTGGAAGATGGCCAGATCAGAATCCGCACGCGCAATCAGAACGATGTAACCAAACAGTTTCCGGAACTTACAGTAGTTGATAAAGCTTTCCGGGCCACGTGTGGATTGTTTGATGCAGAAATTGTTTGCCTCGATAAAGCTGGAAAAGCAGATTTCAAAAAAGTGATTCACCGGTTAATGAGTACGGGCGAAACGTCCATACAGAAAGGGATGAAGACCAGTCCGGTGCATTGCTATGTGTTTGATTGTTTGTACATGGATGGCCGAAGTTTGATTAATGAGCCGTTGGAAAAAAGACGCGAGTGGTTGAAAGATGCCATCAAGCCCGAAACGCCTTATCGCATTAGCGAAGCTGTAGAAGATGGTGCCGCTTTATTTGAAGCTGCGAAGGAGTTTGCACTGGAAGGAATTATCTCAAAGGATAAAACCGGTAAATACTTTCCAGGCAAGCGATCCGATTACTGGCTAAAAGTAAAAGTACGCAGCACGCGCGAGTGTGTGATATTAGGTTACAATCCTGGCAAGGGCGACCGCAGTGTTACGTTTGGGGGTTTGCATATTGCAGAGCGCGATGGCATTAATTTTATTTACCGGGGCAAGGTGGGAACGGGCTTCGATGATGCCACCATTAAGGAAATCTTTAAACAGTTGAAAGCATTACCTGAAATTAAAAAACCAATTACAGATAAGGTGATGGATGAGAAGATCAGTATTTGGGTTGAGCCTAAACTGATTGCTGAAATAAGTTTTTCGATGATTACGAAAGATCAGCAATTCCGCGAACCTGTGTTTGTGCGGTTGCGACCGGATATGAGTTGAGTGTTAGGCGTCAGACGGCTAATTTTATTGACAATATGCCGTCAGGCGCCTCAATACTTATATTAAGAAATAATGTTGGCGTTAAACGTTACTAAGTTCAAGAGTTGACAAATAGTCAACTTTAATATACCTTTGCCGATGGATGCGAATTCTTTCTAAAAAAACACTCAAGGATTATTGGCTTAAGCATGCAAATTGCCGTAAAGAACTGGAAGAATGGCATGCAGTTGCTTCTCGCGCTGAATGGAGAACACCAAGAGATGTTAAGGAGATTTATCCTAAAGCGAGTATTGTGGGTAACAATAGAGTAGTATTCGACATGGGAAGTAATTTTAGATTAGTAGTAAAACTCGCCTATAAAGCTCAGATTTGCTATATACGATTCATAGGCACCCATAGTGAGTATGATAAGATAAATGTTGAAACGATTTGATTATGAAAAATATTGAGATAAGAGCGATTAAAAGTAAAAAGCAGTACGATCAATACTTACGAGTGATTGATGGTTTAATGGATAATGATCCTTCGCCTAATTCTAACGAAGGAAAACTACTTGAAACACTCGCCATTTTGGTTGAAGATTACGAACGCAAGCAAGGTTGGGAAATTCCAGCACCAGTTGATCCTATTAAGGTTATTAAATTGAGAATGGCAGATTTAAATTTGAATCAAGCTGACCTGGCGGAAGCCATAGGTGATAAAACTGTTGTATCCAGAATTTTAAGTGGATCGAGAAAGCTTACTTATTCAATGGTTAAGCCTCTTAGCGATTTGTTAAAAATTCCCGCAGAACTACTTTTAGAAAAAGCTTAGCTCAATTCTTAATCCTAACATTTTAACGGATGACCGATCCTTCATTATACTTAAAAAATCTCTGGTACCTGGCTTTCCACAGTTCATTCCTGAAATCGGGCAGGCTGACAGGCAAGCAAATCTGTGGCGAGAAGATTGTCTTCGGGCGCGATAAACAAGGCAAACCCTTTGCGTTGCGCGATAACTGTGCCCACCGGGGTGTACCCTTATCGCAAGGTTGGTTTGAAGATTGTACCCTGCAATGTTGTTACCACGGGTGGAAGTTTGATACCACCGGCACGTGCGTGGAAATACCTGCATTGCCGCCCGACAATACCATCGATATTAAAAAGATCAAAGTATTTCAATATCCATGCGAAGAGATAAATGGCACCGTGTGGGTTTACATGCCCGAAAAAAAGTTGCCTAACGTGGTTCCGAAAGAAGGACCACCGAATCTTGTGTTGCCAGCAGATAAAAAATTTCTGCATGTAGAAACTGTAACTATGCCGGCAGACATTGATCATTCCGTTATCGGATTGATTGATCCTTCGCACGTCACGTTTGTGCATCAATCGTGGTATTGGCGATCGGCCAAAAAATTAAAAATTAAAGAAAAGCAGTTTGAACCTACAGCCAAAGGCTTTAAGATGGTTCGCCATGCACCATCGTCCAATTCGAAAGGATATAGCGTATTGAAGGGTGGCACATCCACCGAAATTACATTTGAAATTCCGGGTATTCGCACCGAACATATTCTGGTTGGTGAAAAACACGAGGTAGTTTCAATTACTGTACTTACGCCTGTAAACGAAAACCAAACCGAATTAACCCACATCTTTTACAGTTCGCTGCCCGCTACCAAATGGTTATGGTGGCCTTTGAAGCGCTTAGGTAAACAATTTATCGGGCAGGATTTAGGTGTGTTTAATAAATTAAGTGAAGGCTTAAAGTCAAAACCCACATTAATGCTGATTGGCGAGCCCGATATGCAGGCTCGTTGGTATTACGAGATTAAGCGTTTGTGGGCATTGGCTCAACAAAACAATCAACCTTTCGAAAACCCGATTCAGCCTCAAACATTACATTGGGTTACGTAATGGATGTAATTATACCATGAGTTTCCCACTCGTTACCTTCGAATTAAGAGACCAGTACCTGTTGGTGATAGGGCATGGTGTACGGAATTCGTTAGCCGATATGGTGCATACAGCCAGTTTGATTATAAATGAAGCGCAGGCGACCGGAAGCAATAAAATGCTGGTGGATTATCGGCAACTGGATATACAGGTACGCATTACCGAGGCATTTAATATTGTTAAAACTTACGAACAAAATTTACCAGCACTGCGTAACATGGTGGTTGCCGCTGTGTTTGAAAGCCGGCATAGAACCTTTGCAAGTTACTGGCAGGAGGTGAGTTCCAAACGTGGGTTTACAATTAAAACATTTGAAGATTTTGAGGAAGCTGAGAAGTGGTTGATCGGGCAAGATTATTTATAAAACCTACATGATTGAAAAGACTTTTTACAGAGAGACAAATTGGTGTATCTGCGGTTATTGGGGGCCCGATTTCAGCAGGCCTGTTGTTCTTCCTGAATTATAAACGACTCAATAAGGATAAGGAAGCTTACATTTCGCTGAGTATAACGCTGCTATTTACGGTTGCCCTTTTCTATACATTACTAACCCTTCCAGCAACCATAGTTGATAAAATTCCTAATGTGGTTATAACTGGTGGTTATGGCATTCTAATATATTTTTTATATAAACGTTTTTTGAGTTCAGAGGTAAATAAACATTTATCCGAGGGGTGTAAAAGAGAAAGTAACTGGTCAGTTGCAGGGTTTATTCTATTAGGTGTTGCGATTAGTCTGCTGATTATTTTGGGTCTTGCGAGCAGCCAGCCTGCATTTGAAGGTAAAAAAATAACCTATGGAAAAATAGGTCATGAAATTTACTTTGATGATTCTAAAACATCGATAGAAGACGCAAATAAGCTTGGATCAGTACTCACTAACGCAGGATATTTTACTGAAGAGTTTCCAGTGGCTGTATATTTGGAAACATGGAATACGCGATACCTGGTCACGCTTCAAATAGGAAAAGATTATTGGGATAATCCTACAATGGTACAGGAACTCACTAGTTTGAAAAGCGAGTTAGCAATAGCCTTTGAGAAGGAAGTTACACTGATTCTGGAAGATTTTGACTTGGCTGGAAAGAAATATGAAAAAAGGATTTAGTCATTAAAACTATCAAAACCCTTTCGCGGTATCATCGCCCCGGGTATTATCCGCACCGGCTTCCAGTTTGCCATCGGGTAAAACCAAAATGGCGTCCACACGGCCGATGGCTCTCCGGGGTGTAATTTTATGCCCCATGTTTACCAACAATATGCTGTCTTCTTTAGAAACCGCTCCGGTTTCAGGAATGATTACATCGGGCAACCATTGCGAGTGAATACGTTTGGCGTTTACTGCTTCTTGCATGCGCATATCATGCTCAACCACATTTAAAATTACCTGAAACACAGAGGTAATAATAGTTGAACCACCGGGTGTACCTACCACCATAAATAAACGGTCATCTTTCTCTACAATGGTGGGAGTCATCGCACTCAGCATTCGTTTATTGGGCTCAATCTTGTTGGCTTCGGCACCCACTACCCCAAACATGTTGGGTACACCGGGTTTAGCACTAAAGTCGTCCATCTCGTTATTCAAGAAGAAACCCGAACCACCAACCACCACGTGCGATCCAAACCAACCATTAATGGTGGTAGTTACGGCTACAGCATTTCCAAACGGATCTACAATTGAGAAATGTGTTGTTTCTTCCGATTCATAGCCAACAATTACACCTTCTTTTATTTCGGTACTGGGCGTGGCTTTGTCAGGATCGTAAGTACTCATGCGCTCATCGTTATACTGATCATCCATCATCTGCTTCAATGGAACTTTATAAAAGTCAGGATCGCCCAGGTAAATCGCCCGATCGGCATAAACCCTTCGCTCGGCCTCCGTCATTAAATGTATGGTCGCAACGGAATTATGCCCCCATTGTTTAATCGGGTAGGGTTCTACCGATTTTAATAACTGTACCAGGCAAACCCCACCGCTTGAGGATGGCGGCATAGAGATAATTTTATAATCCTTATAGCTTGCTACAATTGGCTCGCGCCAGGCGGCCTCATAATTTTTCAGGTCTTCCATAGTAATCAAGCCCTTGCCACGTTTCATTTCTGCAGTAATGTTTTCGGCTGTAACACCCTCATAAAATCCAGCGCGGCCGTTATCGCGAATTAATTCGAGCGTATGCCCCAGTTCAATCCACTTAATGGAATCACCAGCCTTCCACGAATCGCGCAGTAGAAATTCAGGCATGATGGTGTTATACTTCTTCAGGTCTGCCTGCATTTCATTAAACCAGTTGGCTTCGCGCGCTGATAATGTAAACCCTTTAAATGCAAGATCAATTGCTGGCTGTATTAAATTTTTCCACGGAAGTGTACCATACTTTTTATGCGCTTCTACCATGCCCGCTACCGAACCGGGAACCCCAGAAGCAAGATGACCTTGTGTGCTGAGATCGGGAACTACATTGCCGTCAGCATCGAGGTACATGTTGGTTGTTGCTGCTGCCGGAGCTTTCTCCCTGAAATCAAGGGTAGCGGTTGTTCCGTCCTGTAAGCGCACAACCATAAAACCGCCACCCCCAATATTGCCAGCAGCCGGAAACACCACAGCCAGCGCAAAGTGAGTGGCAATGGCTGCATCTATTGCATTGCCACCTTGTTTCATAATATCAACACCTACCTGCGAGGCTAAGGCATGGGCTGAAACAACCATAGCCGAATCGGCTACAAGGCCAATTACTTTTTCTTTATGCGATCCGCATGCAAGGAATAAAACAGCCAATGGCAGAACAAACAAGCGCTTCATAGAGCAGGAGGTTGGTTTTGTGGGGTTAAATGTATTACTTCCACGCGAAGATTACCATGAGCCTGCGAAAAGAAAAAGCCGCCCGATTAAAACTAAGTGTGCTGGATCACACAATTAAATTAATCGGGAAGAAAGCATTCGATGACTTATACGTGGAAGAGATTTGTGCAAAAGTGAAAATCTCGAAAGTAACGTTGTTTAAGTATTTCCCGCAAAAGGAAGACATCCTGCTGTACTACTTTCGTATCTGGTGTTTGAAGCGGGCCGTAGATTTTCGCGATAAACCTAAAGAAGGTGTGGCAGGAATAACGTACCTGTTTGATAAACTGGCTGAAGAGTGCGAAATACATCCCGGCATTATTCTAAGCTTATTTGCCTACCTGGCCGATTTAAAACGCCCGCCCAAACCATTTCCGGTTAAGGCAGAAGAGAAGAAGTTAATTTTTCCGGAGATAAAAGATATTCAACTGGTTGAAATTCAATCGCTCGACCAGATGTTTGAGAAGTTTACATTAGAAGCAATTTTTAAAAAAGAAATTACCAAAACAGCTTCCACCCGCGACCTTACCAATTTACTTAGTACAATTTTTTACGGATCGGTTGTTACTGCCCATATCCAGCAATTAAACCCGGTAAAGTTTTTCTTCCGTAGAAATATTGAGATGGTGTTGAAGGGACTTCAGTAGGCATTTGGCATTAGTTATTAGGCATTGGTTATTGAGTTCGAAAATGAAGAAAGAAATTTGCATCAACTACTAATGCCAAATTTCATAATACCTAATACTATTTCATCCGCACCATCTTGGTACGTTTCCGTTCAAACATCCGGATGTGGCGGTTGCCGATAGGAATATCAATCCGGTAACGGTTGCCTTTTGCCCACACTTTATGCGTGCGGGGCTTAACCACCTTCTGTGATTGCTGACCCTTGTCAAACAAACTGCATGACGAGACCAGGATTATAATAAGCAGAATAAAGAATCCGCGCTTCATTAGTTGTTAACCGAACTCTAAAATTAACTTTTTATTTTAATTCGAGATCGGTAATTTCAAAACATGGAACCTGGAAAATTTTATGAAACTCTAAGTGTAGCAATCACCGACTTAAAAAAACGAGGCTACATACATGATTTTAATCTACACCCGGAGTGGATTGAATGCCCACCACTCAATCTTCAGCTTAAACCCACTGAGTTTCATGTGGACGAAGTGCATCGGTTTGAAGGCATGACTAATCCCGATGATAGTTCAATCCTTATGGCTATTCAATCTTCAACCGGAATAAAAGGATTATTGGTAGATGCTTACGGTGCGTATAGCGATTCGCTTAGTGCAGAAATGATTCAACAACTTAAAATTGATAACCGAACAGCCCGTTAACTTCAGAAGCAACACACATCACTTCCACCTTTCAACTAAAATCAAACTATGAAAAATTCATCTCGTAGAAATTTTATTCAAAAAACAGCCATGGCATCGTTGGGCCTTGCCACGTACTCGGTTTCTTCATTTGCCAAAGCTAACTTTCTCCGAACTGGAGCCAATGATAAAATCAATGTAGGTGTTATTGGCGTAAATGGTATGGGCTGGTCGGATTTAACTTCGTTTATGAAAATTTCGGAAGTAAACGTGGTAGGTCTTTGCGATGTAGATGATAATGTATTGAATTACCGTAAATACGAATTGGCAAAAAATGGAATTCAAACTAAGACCTATGCCGACTATCGTAAACTGCTCGACAACAAAGATATTGATGTGGTGATTATCGGTACGCCCGATCATTGGCATTGTTTACAAATGGTTGAAGCATGCGAAGCCGGCAAGGATGTGTATGTTGAAAAGCCAATCGGAAATTCGATTGAAGAGTGTAATGTAATGGTGGCTGCTCAAAAACGATACAACCGTGCTGTACAAGTAGGGCAGTGGCAACGCAGCATGCCGCATTTTGTGGATGCACTCAACTTTATCAAATCAGGAAAGTTGGGTAAAATCAGAACGGTAAAAGCCTGGGCTTATCAAGGTTGGATGCGAAACATCGAAGTAAAACCAGACGGACCAGTACCGGCTGGTGTAAACTACGATTTATGGTTGGGGCCTGCACCCAAACGGCCTTTTAATCCTAACCGGTTTCATTTTCAGTTCCGGTGGTTTTGGGATTATGCCGGAGGCTTAATGACCGATTGGGGTGTTCATCTAATTGATTACGCTTTGCTGGGAATGAATGCGTCCATGCCAAAATCGGCTGTGGCACTGGGTGGTAAGTATGCGTACCCGGATGGCGCGCATGAAACGCCCGATACCTTGGCAACTGTTTACGAGTTTGATGGGTACAATATGATTTGGGAACATGCCCAAAGTATCAGTAATGGTAACTATGGTAAAGATCATGGTATCTCATTTATTGGCAACAACGGCACACTGGTACTTTGGCGAGGTGGCTGGGAAGTTATACCGGATGAAAAACGAATGGAGGCAGTACCTGTTCAACCCAACAAAGGTTCTGGTTTGGATCTGCATACCGTAAACTTTATTCAGGCTGTAAATAGTCGTAACTTCTCAGCATTAACCTGCCCGATTGAAGCCGGGGCTAACGTTGCTTTGGTTTGCCAGATGGGAAACATCTCATACAAAACCGGAAGTAAGGTAAGTTGGGATGCATCCAAAGGAAAGTTTAATGAAGACAAGGCGAATGCGTTGATGGCTGCGAAGTACAACAATGGCTATAAAGTGCCTAAGGTTTAGATAGCGATTTGATTATAGACGCTACAATTTAAAATGAGACCCAAAATCAATATTCCACTCACCAGGTTTGATTGGGCATTGGAAGCAATCGCTTTTCTGATTTGGGCAGGTGGCTTACTCTTTCTTATAATAAACTTTGAAACCACGCCTGACCAAATTCCAACACACTATGACCACACGGGCACACCTACGACTTCAGGTAGTAAAAATTCGCTTTGGTTATTGGTTGCAATCAGCACTTCTTTGTATGTTCTGATAACCATAGTTTCGAGGTTTCCTCATTCATTCAATTATCCAATTGAGATTACACCTCAAAATGCCGAGCGACAATACACACTGGCTGTAAGGATGATGCGAATTCTCAAGATCGTAGTACTCATGATTTTTGTTTATGCCCATTTAACTTCAATGCTTGCGAGACAACTGGGCGGGTGGTTTTTACCTCTTCTTACAGTAATAATGATCGGTGTAATTGGCGTATACATTTGGAAGGTAAATTCAACTTCAGATAAAACAACACTTTAAAGAAATAATCACGCTGTTTTTTGCAATCCATCCAGCTACCGCTATATTTGCAACCTCATTTTAAAGCGCAAGCCAAGAAATAAGGGAATGGTCCGGTAGTTCAGCTGGTTAGAATGCCTGCCTGTCACGCAGGAGGTCGCGGGTTCGAGTCCCGTCCGGACCGCTAAGAGGGGTTAATACCCCTCTTTTTTTTAAATATAGGCCTTTCCTGCATCAATTACAACCTTTTAGACCCCGTAAAATCTTGACCCGTACCTTGACCCGTTGTATATTGGGTCAAAATGAAGATCAGATTCCTTCTAAAAAAGAAAGCAGGTCAAGGCAATCAAGGGTTGATATATGTTGCCCTTTACTTCAAAGACCAGGCGGAGTTGATCTCAACAGGCCAAAGGATTCGTAAAAGCGACTGGAGCCCTTCAGATCAATTTCCTAAAGATCACCGGGGTGATGTGGCCAAAGCAATCAACGATGTTAAATCCAAAATAGGCAAAGCAATCACACGGTTAGAAGCCCGTGAGGAAATGGTAACGCCTTTTACTGTAAAGCAAGAGTTCAACACGTTTGAAGCTGAACGGGTTACAAAGAAGCTGGATAGTGACAAAAAGCAAAAGGCAAACAACAAATCAATTAAGAGCCTGGCCAACGACTGGATGGAAAATAGTCTTTTCCATTACGAACCCTCTACGCAAAAGGCCGTGCGGGAATCCATGAAACAATTTCTTGAGTTCTTAACCAAAGCAGGTTACGGAGGTATTGAAAAGGGGGACCTAAACGAATCAATTATAACTGCCTACGAGCGTTACCTTCAGGAGAAACGAAAGCTTGCCAATAGTACGCACGGCAAGCGAATGAAACATCTACGTTGGTTTCTGAAGACATTGGACTACAATGTAAACTCCATTAAGATTCGTACCAGTAAAAAGGAAATCATAGCCCTATCGAATAAAGAAGTTGAACAACTGGAGGAAGTTGACGTAAGCGATAGTTCTGAATTGCAAAAGGCAAAGGATATGTTTTTGCTGGGAGTTTATACCGGCTTACGGATAAGTGATTTGAAACGGGTGAACGAAACCCGTATAATCAATGGCCAAATTCGCATGACCTTGCAAAAGAATGATAAAGAAGTTACCATTCCATTACTGACCAAAGCCCGGAAGATTATAGAAGCTCACGGCAATAGGTCCCCAAGGATTACGGAACAGGTACTTAACCGGGCCATCAAAACAGTATGCGAAAAGGCAGGTATTGATAGTAAGCTAACAATCCGCGTTAATGTGGCCGGCCGCGATGAAGACAAAGAACAGCCCAAACATAAATTGACAACCTCCCACACTGCCGGTAAAACGTTTATTTCGCTTGCACCACAGTGGTTTGGCTTAAGTCCGGCAGAAGTTGCGGCAATTGTTGGTAAAGATCTGAAGACAGTTTTAAACCACTACTATAAGCTTCCATTGGAATCAGCGATTGTAAAAATGGAATCAGATAAAACTAAGATTAGCTTATGAGGACAGTTGAAGAATATCTTTCTATTACGTTGGATATGCTTTGGCATGATGCCCACGTTCTCATGGAATCGGAGAGACTTAGACTATTTCCAATCATGGGCGATCTGCTACGCGATAAAGGGGAATGGAAAAAACTGAGTGAACTTCGAACTGAACCTATTACTAACCCGCACTACGCGGTAGAATCTCAAATCAGAGATATGCAGCGTAAAGGGTTCTATTTTGGTATTGGTGGTTGGAAATATAGTGACGATAAAGATAATGAGCCACTCGGAACAAATTTTAACCAGCCCATTCTGGTAACTCAAAGTGAGTATCCTGGCTACTTTTCAAAACTTTTTCCCTTCAGACTAATTCAGGTAACAAAGGATGATCGCGTATGGCATCATAAAAATAGGATTGGGGCTAAGGAAAGATTGCAAGATTTTCTTGAATTCCATTTGAAGGAACATTTCAATAATGACTTCAAAAGTTACAAGTCATTTCTTCTATCACTCCAAGCCGGTTCCGGTGAGTTGGTAAAAGATTTTATGGATTCAATCAAGTTATGGATTGAAAATTTTATTAATAATGTAACTCCAAATAGCGAAGGTGCAATTCGATTCAAAAGCCTGTTTAAAGATGAAAAAATTTACAACCTCGTAATTGAGGAACTTTCAAAAAAGGATCCATGGTTTGATTTAGACGGAAATTTTATCCGAAAAGGTAAGGGTAACGATAGCCCGCAAGCCTCAGGTCAGTTATTTCTTTTACTGAATAATCTTGGCTTTACCGACATTCCTAAACACTACTGTCCGGAGAATTTAAAATAATCAAACTCATTGGCCAATAGCTTGCGTTTTGGCTGTTTCTGACTCTTGATTCAAATTGAAGGCTACCCGGTGGAAAACAACGACTGCTGTTTATTTGTGACAAGTTCCAACGTCCAATCTTTTTCAGGATTATTCAGGAATCTTATGAGATGAATGTAGTTAATCAGATTTACCCTGACATAGCTTGCAATACATGAGAAAGCTGTCTTTCGCGATAGTTGTTTCTTCACCACTGTCAACAATAGGTTAGCAATTAGTGCGCACCATATCTGAATGCTTATGGCGTTCTCGTTGTCTCCCAGAAAGTATTTCAATGGGAAGTTTTGCTTGAGTTGTTTAAAAAGTAATTCTATCTGCCATCGTTGTTTGTAGATCATGGCAATCTGCTCAGCTTTTAGTGAGAACAGGTTAGTGAGGAACGTAAACCTTCTTTGGTTTGTATCATCCCACCAAACAATCATTCTCAAAGAAATTGTTCTTACTTCTTGTTTCTTTTCATATATAGGAAGTTCAATACGTTCATCCTTCAGCAGTTCATTAGGAGCGTTGTCCTCAATATCAAACTCTTCTTTGGGTCTGTAAGTGGCGTAATCTTTTAGGCGAGTGACAAAGCCAACCTGATCCTTGGTTAGTCGCTCATAGAAACTATAATCTATGTAGCCTCTGTCGAAGATATATATGTTCTCTTTGAAAAAATCCCTCTTCTGAACGAAGGACACGTCATTGCTGGCCGATGGGCCATACCAGATCAGGCGCGGAAGCTGTTCCTCCAAAACCATTTCGGCATGTACTTTAATGCCGCCCTTGCTCTTTCCTGATGAAGGTCTGCGTCCCAGACATTTCAAAATATCTTTGAATAAAGATATGGTTGTGGAGTCGATGACAACCAGTTTTTTTCCTGCTGCAAGAGCAAACCGGCTGTCCGATAAAAATGAACGGTAACGCCTTACCAATCCATAGTAGATCAATCCGAAAACTTCGGACGACCTTTTCCTGTTGGCATCACTCAGTGTGCTGCGATGGGGCACGCGTTGCAGGCCAAAGTGTTCTAATTTACCTTTTAAACCCATCATTGCTCCGCAAATCTCACGAAGAGAGGTGCAATGTGCCAGCACTCCGAAAAGCATGCTGACCAAGTGATCCCAGGTCTGAAATCGCTTGTAGTATCTGTCCGCTTTTACTTGCCTCAGTGATTGCGATATCACCGTAGGATCAATAAGTTCAATGAGCTGTCCGAAAACAGATTGCCCAAAAAAGTGAGTACTTTTAGCCATAGTAGATTTGATTTGTTGCAAAACCAATCTACAAAAAGAAGAGCCCTTCCTTCACTGGTGAGGGCTCTTTCTTATTTTTATCTCGGACAGTAGTGATTCCTAAAAGCGAATTCTCGTCTAATGCACTTCTGTGTTTCAATGTTAAGTTAGGTAGTAAGTCTGACAACATAACTAAGAAAAAAAGATTTACTGGGAGCTAAATGAAAGACTTCATGCTGTCAACAAGATGAAGTGAAAATTACCAAACCTACTACCAAAACCTACCAAACCTACTCACTACCATCGAAAGGCTACAGGTACACATAGTCTTTTACATACCATTGCATATTGAAAAACAAAAAATTCATTTTGCTATGGAAACCAACAAACAATTAATGACCGTGAAAGCTGCTTCAATAAAAACCGGAGCATCAATCTCATTTCTA
Organism: Cyclobacteriaceae bacterium; assembly: GCA_019638395.1. Classification (GTDB taxonomy): domain Bacteria; phylum Bacteroidota; class Bacteroidia; order Cytophagales; family Cyclobacteriaceae; genus ELB16-189. The sequence continues at coordinate 220,188 of JAHBTX010000001.1, read as the reverse complement.
AAAAAGCTATTGCAAGAAGGTCGCTTGAAGCGATATCGAATTAATTCTGCCGTTTACCTGAGCCTTACTGAGTTTGAAAAAATTGCCCAACCCGCAGAAGCTTAAACCAAAATCTTAATTAATCAATTATCAACATGAGAACACTACAGTATCAACAACAAAACGAACTTGGCGCGGTACCGGCAGGAGCAATTATAACTGGAGCCAGTAACGTCATTTCTTCCATCTTTGGAAACTCAGCTGCCAAGACAACAGCGAAAGCGCAAACTTCGATTGCAAATTCACAAGTTGCAATTGCAAATTCACAGGAACGACTTGCACAATCAAACCAAAGCTTTCAGTTATCGAAACTCGAAATTGAAAGAAAATCACGAACCACTAAAATGTTAGTGATCGGAGGCATAGCAATTGTATTTGCTGGAACTGGTGTTACCCTTTACCTAACAAGCCAAAGAAGCAAAGCCACAAAATAGAAAAAGCCCGTTGCAGCGGGCTTTAATTTTTTAAACTCGAAAAAAGTATCAGACTCTATGAAAGCAAATCTAAAGAAAAGAACCGTTCGCGCCAAACGCCAAACGGTTCGCAGGTTAACACCTAAACCGTTAACGAAGGAATCACTTCAAGAATTAATTGACCATGCGAGGCGAAAGCGCTCCCGCCTGGGGTGGTTGATACGAACATACAAAGCCCAGCAAAGACAGCTAACGTTCTGATTCCTAAAAACGAAAGCGGTATGTCATTTGCAAAGTTTTTAAAATCAGAAGGATTATCCACGTTCTCGAATGAACAATTGAAATCCGAAGTTATACGCAGACAAAGTACCAATGTGTTCCCGTTGCATGTATTTAATCCAAAAATAAAACCGTTTCTGGATTCACTTAACAAAGGCTACGATCTGCCAGCTTCATACATTGGAACAACGTTACTGAGTGCTTACTCAACTGCAATTGGAACGGCCTTCAAAATAGATAGTGGTAATGATGATTTTATTTACCTGCCTGTCTGGGGTTGTCTTTGTGGTATTTCGTCATCCGGTGGCACCGTTTCAATCAATAAAATCTATGCGCCTCTTTTTAAGATTCAATCTGAATTTGACTTTGATTGGAAAGAAAAAACAAAAGGGTTATCAAGAGAAAAAATGAATCAAGAAAGAATGGAAACAGTAATCTATCGCGATTCACATATCCCAACATTAGTAAGAACAATTTTACCTGATAATCCTAAAGGTGTGTGTAAGCATTCTGATGAATTACTTGAATGGATTAATGGAATGAATCAGATATCCAAAAAGGAATCAACGGACGAACAATTTTGGATATCCGCTTGGAACTGTACGCCATACAGCGGCATTCGTTCTGGTAAAGATAAATTCGTAATCGAACGTCCTTTTGTGAACGTTATCGGCAAATCTCAGTACGCCCTGCTTACAAAAATTTTCGCAAAAGATAGAGATACTACTGGCTTCGTATTCCGAATGCTATTCGCAGTTCCAGAGGAAGACCAGATATCGCAACGTGAAAGCGATTTTGTTATGCCAGCAGAGTGGACTGAATTACACGAGCGTACTATTATTCTACTTTACAAAGACCTTCAGGTCTTTGACGTAACTGAAGGACGTTATTGTAAAGTCGATGCTCCGGCCAAAAAGCTTCTTGACCAATGGAGGCGTGAAAAAATAAAAGTCATTAACCAGATTGATGATTCAACAGAAAAAAATATCAAAGCTGGTATTTTAGGCAAGGTATCAGAATATGCATATCGGTTTGCCGGGATACTGCATCTGTCAGATAAGACTTTTGACCAGGACTATGGCGGAGATTTTCATATTGCTTTTAAGCATCAGGAATTAATTCTGGTATCTACTATGATAAGAGCTTTAGAGCTTGCCGATTACTTCTATGATAGCGCTAATGAAGTTTACGACCTGGTACAAAAGAGTTTAAGCGCACCACCTGAAGTACTGACTACAGCCTTCATGTTGAAGCGAGGCAAGTCCAATTCAGAAATTGGCGAGATGCTCTATGGCAGTAAATCCGATTCTCATAAGGTTAAAGCGAGGCGGCAAGTGGAACGGTGGATTAAAGAGTATCCACGGGTTTTTGGCTCTTATGCAAAATAGAAAAGTGTTCCGGTCAAAAATGGCTATAAATATCCTTATCAAATCAATTAGATATGAATAGCACCGGAACACTTTCGGAACAAACCGGAACAAAGTATGCGAATACAAAGAAAATTCAAGGTTTTAGCGGAACAGAAAATGTTCCGATTACCGGAACAAAAGTGTTCCGGCAAAACCGCATAATCACTATCAAAAATGGCCTTTCTGTTCCGACTTGTTCCGATTTTGTTCCGGCCATAATTGGCTCTAATAGAATTGATAAAGCTAAAAGCTATCATTTTTTACCGGAACACTTCTAAGAAATCAACTATGGATAGTTTTAGGTTAAATCTGGAACAAACAATAATTGGAGCCTGCTTACTGGAGAATGGTTATAGCCGGGTGGCTGGTATCCTTTCTGCCAGGAATTTTTCACGGACTGAATACTATGACCATCAATTGATCTTTGAAGCTATTGAGCGCCTTTATCCATTGCGACCGGTTGACTTGATTACCGTTACTCACGAGGTCAATACGAGAGGGTATGCATACTATCTGGCCGATTGTGTGGCGAAGGTTTGCAGTTCAGATAATCTTAGGTCGCACGCTTTAATATTGGTTCAGTTGAGCATGCGCGATGCATTGATTCGTACATTAGATAAAGCACGAAGCAAACACGTAAGCAATATAACCCATTCAGCTATTCAGGAAATAATTGATAAATGTCTGGATACTGGAAATGATATTCTGGAAGTTTACCCAAATGCATTAAAGTACCTTCAGTCGATTGCAGCCGAAGATTTTATACTTGCAGATGTTCGCAGGCTGAATGAAAGTATAGATCGGAAGTGTGCCGCCATAAGAGCCCAGGCGCACATTGATTGCCTTATCAATAATCTCAACCAACTTAGTAATTCAGGATCCAACACAACCAAACGATTGACATTAGCCAGATTGATTGAACTTACAAAAGGGGTACTGGTAAAGGGTGAAGTGAAACCAGAAGTTTTAGAGTCATTGAATAAAATCGAACTGTGATATTTAGCCAAAATTGGCTTTTGCTTTGGCTTTCCGAAAAACATAACTTTGTACTATGAGCACCAAAGAAAGAGAAGGAAGATACCGCGAAGCGGTCAGGTACCTAAAAAATGCCGGAACAATCCTGCAAGAAAAAGCAGGTAAGAAGGACAACCGGTATCTGGATGATAAATACGTGCGCATGGCCTGTGGTACTGCCTACAATGGTACTTTGCTGGCACTTGATACTTACCTTGAGTTGAAGGGAAAGCCAGTTAAAACTCCAAAGACCGGGCGCATTGATGTTAGCGATTACCGCAAAAATCTTTCTTTGGTGGATAAGAAGTTACTAAGCGAGTTTAACACCACATACAACATTTTGCACCTGGCAGGCTACTACGATGGCGAAACCAAAGCAAGTGTAATCCGGGCTGGTATGGAATCGGCCATTGAGATTGTAAACAAAATCAAGCCTGCTGGTTTAGAAGGGTTGCAATTGGAACAATAACCTATTGTCCCTTACCGATTGATTGCATCAATTACCTGTTCAAGTTGCTCAGGAGTTCCAACATTTCGTTCAAATAGTTCCACCTCCTGAATGGTTAACTTATTCCTGTGTGTGATGCCACACCGATCCGCTAACAGTTTGGATATTGTTTGGCGGCATACCTTGTAACGGGTAGCGAGGGTGGTACGGGTCTGTTCTTTGGCCATAATAATTTCGTGTAAATTTAATTAGTTTCAGTGTATGGGTTAGCTAACGGTTAAACCAACAGAAACCCCCAAACAGGCGCCAAGTGGGTTGTGGGCTTTTGCGAATAGGTACAAGTCATTTACCCAAAACCGAAACCCTAACCGATACACCGATACACCGATAACACCGCGCAGGTAAGCTAAACCGATTTTTGAAAGGTCAATGTAACAACGCCAAAAGCCTTTTGCTTTTGCGTTTGTGGGCTTTTGCGAATAGGTACAAGTCATTTACCCAAAACCGAAACCCTAACCGATACACCGATACACCGATACACCGATAACACCGCGCAGGTAAGCTAAACCGATTTTTTTGAAAGGTCAATGTAACAACGCCAAAAGCCTTTTGCTTTTACCTTTTGTCTAATCCTTCACTCGGGTAACACTTAACACGCAAACACTCCAGTCAAGTAAAACAAAAACCCGCGACTGTTATTTGGGTCGCGGGTTATCTCACAGTGGCCTTTCTCTTTACAACTGTACCGTATTGGCCAGTGTATAATCGCGGGCTTTTTTGGTGGCTGCATAACGGGTCTTGAACCACTGGGCGTACATAGGCAAATGCACTTCGCCATGCTTATCTAAAAACATACTACGTGTAATGGGTTTGGCTACCAGCATTACAACAAAGCCGCTACGGTTCTTAACCACGCGGCACCGGCCTGTAAACTTTACAGTGCTCATTTTCTACTGGGTTGTACATACGGCTTACCACCAAGAGCAACATTCACTTGTGATTCATCTAACATAAACTCTTTCAGAAGCATTGAAAGTATCCACACAGCCTCTTGGTGATCCTTATCGCCCGATTGATCCTTGTGGCTACCTACCACCTCGATTCCCAACAGCAATGCCTTTTGAATTTTTGATACGATCTCACCACCACCAACGAAATCCAACTGAACGGTTACAGCTCCTGGGTCATTCTCTTTTGTCTTTACCATACTCTTAAAATTTTTAAAATGTTTTGAATTGATTAAGTGCGGTTAGACATTACTAAACATTGACCTCACAATTTGACCTTATCGTTACAAAAAGCTGAAAATCTGCTTGTTTAAAGCGCATTTGAGGGTTTCGATTCGTCCGTCCGGACCGCTAAGAGGGTTAATACCCCTCTTTTTTTATGCATAAACGGTCCCGCCTCAGTTTTTACGCGATGGCTCCTTTAACCCTTGACCCGATAATTGACTACCAAGGGTTTTAATTCGAGATATTGTTATTTATGTACCTGCTGGATATTATAGTACTGGATTTTAGCAATCCTATATTATGTTGATAAGAGGTTGGTTAGTGAATTCAAACACCTCGAGCATACTTGGCCAGTAATCCCACTCAAAAAAATGAAACCTCTTAAAAGAAAAAAAAGCGACTTTATCAAGAAAAAAGCCCTGTTCAACGGTTTTGGGTCTAAACTCAACAGGGCTAGGAAGTACATTTGATTATAATTTTTTTAGCTATGAACAAGAAACCACTTTTTCTGAAAGGTCTGCTGAATGCACTGCTGATTGAGGCTATCATTCTGGCGCTCATCATTCTATAAGTAATCATATTTCTTAATACATAAGGTCTTGCCGGTTAGCTCCGTCAGGACTTTTTTGTTTTATAAACCAGTTAAGAAACCGCATATCCTTACATCAAAAACTGCTATTTCAAAATTCTTTTAATTTTGTACCCTTGTTTAAATTAACCCAGGGCAATGAATCTTTTGGATTTTGAAAAGCCCATCGCAGAATTGGAAGCAAAGCTTGCCGACATGAAACATCTTGCTAATGATAGCGATGAGTCGGTTAAGAGTGCCATTCAGGCGTTGGAAAAGAAGATCACCGATTTGAAAAAAGAAACGTTCGAGAATCTAACTGGCTGGCAACGCGTACAATTGTCGCGCCATCCCGACAGGCCTTACACGTTAGATTATATTTACGAAATTACCACCGACTTTATTGAATTGCATGGCGACCGTACTGTAAGTGATGATAAAGCTATGGTGGGAGGGTTTGGAACCATTGATGGCCAAACCTATATGCTAATTGGCCAGCAGAAAGGCCGCAACACCAAGCAACGCCAACTTCGCAACTTCGGTATGGCTAATCCCGAGGGTTATCGTAAGGCACTACGACTAATGAAACTTGCCGAAAAGTTTAATAAGCCTATTGTTACCTTCATTGATACACCTGGAGCATTTCCTGGGCTGGAAGCTGAAGAGCGTGGCCAGGGTGAAGCCATTGCCCGCAACCTGAAAGAAATGTTCATGTTAAAAGTGCCTGTTATCTGTATTATTATTGGTGAAGGCGCATCGGGCGGAGCATTAGGTATTGCCATTGGCGATCGGGTGCTTATGCTGGAGAACTCGTGGTATTCCGTTATTTCACCTGAAAATTGTTCTGCTATTTTGTGGCGCAGTTGGGATTTCAAAGAGCAGGCTGCCGAGCTATTGAAGCTATCATCTAAAGATATGCATGCGCTAAAGCTGATTGATGGTGTAATTAAAGAACCGCTGGGGGGTGCCCATACCGATGTGAAAGCGATGGCTGCAGAAGTAAAAAAAGTTATTCAACAACTTACTTCCGAGCTGAACAAACTATCTCCGGAAGATCGCATAACTCAAAGAATTAATAAGTTCACTTCGATGGGCGTAGTGAAAGAATAATATCAAATTCAAAATTTAAAATTCAGGATTTAAGGTTCGATGTCGTAATTTGACATTCGAAATTTTAAATCTTTTGAATTTTGAATCTCCACGTAATTAATACCGGGTTTTTTAAGTTGGATGGTGGTGCTATGTTTGGCGTGGTGCCCAAATCCATCTGGCAAAAAACCAATCCACCAGACGAAAGAAACCTTTGTAATTGGGCCATGCGTTGTTTGCTGATTGAAGAGGGCAACACGCTGATGTTAATCGACAACGGTTTAGGCAACAAACAAGATGAAAAATTCTTTAGTCATTATTTTTTGAATGGAGATGATTCGCTTGATCGTTCCCTTAAACAAGTTGGGTTTGCTACTGAAGAGATTACCGATATGTTTTTAACTCATCTTCATTTCGACCATTGCGGTGGTGGCGTAAAGAGAGTGGGGGATAAACTGGTAACCGTTTTTCCAAAAGCAAACTATTGGAGCAACGAAGACCATTGGCAATGGGCTACTCAACCCAATGCACGCGAAAAAGCAAGTTTCCTCAAAGAGAATATCCTGCCCATTCAAGAAAGCGGACAACTGAAATTCATCAAAGAAAAAGAAGGTCGCTACAGTCCGTTCGATTTTATGGATATTTTTTATGCATCGGGGCACACCGATAAAATGATGATTCCAAAAATCAAGTATAAAAATCACACTATTTGCTTCATGGCTGATTTGCTGCCTTCTGTTGGACACATTCCATTGCCGTATGTAATGGGGTATGATACGCGGCCATTACTTACATTAGAAGAGAAAGCCGCATTTCTAAACGAAGCGGCTAATCATAATTACATTCTCTTTTTAGAACACGACCCCGAACACGAGTGTTGTACCGTAAAACATACCGATAAAGGAGTACGATTAGATAAAACATTTTCACTCAAAGCGATTTTATGAAACGCGGGATTGTACTTTCCGGTGGTGGCATTCGTGGTATCGCACACATTGGCGTGCTGAAAGCATTAGACGAAATGGGACTCACATTCGATTGTATTGCCGGTACCAGTGCTGGTGCTATTGTGGGCGCACTCTACGCGGCAGGCCATAAGCCCGATCAGATTTTTGAGTGGGTTAAAAACTTAAGCATTTTCAAAACATTACGCCCGGCATTTGCCTGGACTGGCCTGCTAACTATGAATGGACTAAAAGAGGTACTATTAAAACACATTCCGGATAATGATTTCTCTAAATTAAAAATACCATTAACGGTAGCCGCCACTAACATTCGCAGTGGGCAAATTCATTACTTCAATTCTGGTGAGTTAATTACAGCTGTAACAGCCTCCTGTAGCATTCCGGCCATATTTAATCCGGTGCAAATTGATAAAAACCTTTTTGTGGATGGTGGTATTCTCGAGAATCTTCCGGCCAGGGCCATTCGTAACCAATGCGATTTACTGGTGGGTTGTCATTGTAATAAAATGAGTGCAGACTTTGATGTTACCAACATCAAATTGGTAATTGAGCGCAGTCTGTTGATTTCCATTAATGCCAACGTACAGGTAAGCAAACAACTTTGCGATGTATGGATTGACCCACCCAGCATGGACCGATATAGCAGCATGGATTTAAGTAAGGTGCAGGAGATTTTTGACTATGGTTACCGATTTGCTCTCGAAAATTTTACTGCACAGCAATTTCAAAAAAAGTCCGCTGCATGAACATTGATTTCAAAACGTTAGTCTTGCAAGGCATTCCGGATCTGTTACCGAAAAAGAAACCGTATGATAGTTCCGTCAGTCACGCACCCAAGCGAAAAGACATTTTATCCAAAAAAGAAAAAAAATTAGCTCTTCGTAATGCACTCAGGTATTTTCATCCGAAGCATCACGCTGAGTTAGCACCCGAATTTCTGGAAGAGTTGGAAACACACGGCCGCATTTACATGTATCGGTTCCGTCCCGATTATGAAATGTTTGCTCGAAGTATAAATGAATATCCACACCAGTGCAAACAGGCCGCAGCTATCATGCTTATGATTCAGAATAATCTTGATCCGGCAGTAGCGCAACATCCGCACGAGTTAATAACCTATGGCGGCAATGGTGCAGTGTTTCAAAACTGGGCGCAGTATCTGCTCACGATGAAGTACCTCGCTACCATGACAGATGAACAAACGCTTCACATGTACTCAGGTCACCCGATGGGATTGTTTCCATCATCTGCGGAAGCACCCCGAGTGGTGGTAACCAATGGCATGATGATTCCCAATTATTCGAAGCCTGACGATTGGGAAAGGTACAATGCACTGGGTGTAACACAATACGGACAGATGACAGCGGGCAGTTACATGTACATTGGGCCGCAAGGAATCGTACACGGCACTAACATTACTATCTTAAATGCCGGAAGAAAAATCTCCAAACATGGTGAAGGACTTTCGGGTAAATTATTTGTTACTTCTGGTTTGGGAGGCATGAGTGGTGCCCAACCCAAGGCAGGCAATATTGCAGGCTGCATTACTGTAGTAGCCGAAGTAAATGAAAAAGCTACTCGTAAGAGACATCAGCAAGGTTGGGTGGATGAAGTACTCGATAACCTCGATAAACTGGTGGCGCGTGTACGTCAGGCAAAAGAAAAAAGAGAAGTAGTTTCGATTGCATACCAGGGTAACGTGGTGGATGTATGGGAAAAGTTTGAAACAGAAAATATTTTTATCGATCTCGGTTCCGATCAAACTTCGTTGCACAATCCCTGGGCCGGTGGGTATTATCCTGTTGGCTTGAGTTATGGAGAGTCCAACAAGTTGATGGCCAATAATCCCAATGAATTTAAAAAGCATGTTCAACTTACCTTGCGCAGGCACGCAACAGCCATTAATAAACATGCTGAAAAGGGAACCTACTTCTTCGATTACGGAAATGCATTTTTGTTGGAAGCCTCGCGCGCAGGTGCCGAAGTAATGGCTGCCGATGGTATTTCATTCCGATATCCATCCTACGTGCAGGACATTATGGGGCCCATGTGTTTTGATTATGGCTTTGGACCGTTTCGGTGGGTGTGTACAAGCGGAAAGGAAAGCGATCTGGATTACACCGATAAGTTGGCGCACGAAGTTTTAGAACAGATTAATCAAACAGCAGAAAGTGAAATAAAATCGCAATTAGCGGATAACATCAACTGGATAAAATCTGCGAAAGCAAACAAGCTGGTTGTAGGTTCACAAGCAAGAATTTTATATGCGAATTCCGAAGGCCGGATAAAAATTGCAGAAGCATTTAACGAAGCTATCCGGCAGGGAAAAATCGAGCCAATAGTTTTAGGTCGCGATCATCACGATGTATCGGGCACAGATAGTCCGTATCGGGAAACATCAAACATTTACGATGGCTCGCGTTTTACTGCAGATATGGCCATTCACAATGTAATTGGCGATTCATTCAGGGGTGCAACGTGGGTTTCCATTCACAACGGTGGTGGTGTTGGGTGGGGCGAAGTGCTTAATGGTGGCTTTGGTTTGTTGTTGGATGGAAGTGCCGATGCCGCACGTAAGTTAAAAAGCATGCTTTACTTTGATGTGAACAACGGCATTGCACGTAGGGCATGGGCCAGAAACGAAGGCGCGCTTTCCGCGATTCAAAAAGAACAGGGGCAACATTTTACAGTAACCATACCACACCTGGCAGACGATTCCTTAATTGATGGTTTACTCTAATGCTACGTCCGCTTTACTTATTGATTTTTAAACTAATTGGATGGAAGATTGAAGGCTCCTTTAATCCCAAGTTCAAAAAATATATTATTGCTATAGCACCACACACCAGCAATTGGGATTTTGTAATAGGCGTAATGGCCCGCAGCATATTAAGTTTACAACGCGCACGGTTTTTAGGAAAAGATTCTTTATTCAAACCGCCATTCGGTTGGTTCTTTCGGTGGCTGGGCGGTTATCCGGTTGATCGCTCGCGTAAGCACGATATGGTACAACAAGTGGTAGATATCTTTAATAAACACGATGAATTTATATTGGCCATGGCACCAGAAGGTACCAGGAAAAAGGTAGATAAACTCCGTACCGGCTTTTACTTTATAGCGAAAGGAGCAGTAGTTCCAATTATTCCGGTGGGATTTGATTTTTTGAAAAAGCGGGTTGTTATTTCAGAACCACTTTTTGCAAGTAGTAATCAACAAGCGGATTTTGAAAAACTAATTGCATTTTATCGAAATATCAAGGGTAAAAACCCCGAATTAGGTATTGATTAGATAACTAAGATCGGTTTTACGGATACAAGTTGTAATTTTAACAACTTTTTACCGCCTGGCCTATAGGGTACTTTGGCAGGTAATTTGTCTTAAGTACGAAAAATTTAAAACTCATAGCTATGAAAAAAATCCTGTTAGTCATCCTCGTTGGGTCTTTATCCTACTCACTAACTCATGGGCAAGCCCAGTTTGCCATTGGTGTTAAGGCGGGCCCTAACTTTGCCAAGATTGATGGAAGCTCAAGTGCGGTAGAGAATTATAAAAACCGCACCGGGTTTCATGGTGGTGCGTTTGCACTCATTAAACTTACTAAGATCGGAATTCAGCCTGAGTTGTTGTTTTCGCAACAAGGTTCAAAGGTTACCTTCAATTCAGGCGATGGTGAAGCAAATTTTGATTATATCAATATCCCGATTATACTAAAACTTTATACCGTTGCCGGAATTAACCTTCAGGTTGGGCCACAATTCGGTTTTTTATCAGGCGGAGAAGTTAAAAGGACCATCAATGGAATAACTACCGTACAGAAAGCTAAAGATTATTACAAAGGATCTGATTTAAGCGCGGCATTAGGGTTAGGATGGGATTTACCTTTTGGCTTAACCATTGACGCACGTTATAACCTTGGACTTTCGAAAATTAATGGTGGCCAAAATTCTGACGAATCCAAAAATCAGGTAATACAAGTTTCATTGGGTTATAAATTAATCAAGATTGGTAAATAACTGCACTCAGCCGTAAGAAATAAAAAGGCCGCACAACGCGGCTTTTTTTATTTCGCATAAGCGAATAATTTCGCGGCTTCATGAATTACGTTCAAACCGTTGAATTTCTTTATCAAAATTTACCCATGTTTCAACGGGTAGGTGCAAGTGCTTTCAAAAAAGATTTAACTAACACATTTGCCTTATGCGAAGTACTTGGCAATCCGCACCGCAAGTTTAAGAGCATTCATGTTGCAGGTACTAATGGCAAAGGCAGCACCTCGCACATGCTGGCGGCTGTTTTACAATCGGCAGGTTATAAAACCGGGCTTTACACATCACCACATCTTAAAGAGTTTACCGAACGCATTAGGATTAACGGAACAGAGATAAACCAGGAATTTGTGGTTGATTTTGTTAATCGGATTAAACCACACATCGAACGGATTAAGCCATCATTCTTTGAAATAACCGTAGCTATGGCGTTTGATTATTTCGCCCACCAACAAATTGATATAGCCGTTATTGAAACCGGTTTAGGTGGCCGGTTGGATTCTACCAATGTAATTACCCCTGTGCTTTCCGTTATAACCAACATCAGTTGGGATCATATGGATTTGCTGGGCAACACATTGCCGGCCATTGCAACTGAGAAAGCAGGTATTATTAAAAATCATGTCGCGGTTGTAATTAGTGAAACACAGTCTGAAGTAAAATCTGTATTCACAAGCAAGGCAATAGAAACAAAAAGTAAAATTGTTTTTGCCGATCATATGTATCAGGTTCGTAAGCATGGAGGTATTTTTTTAGTTCACCAATCCAATATCAACTTTACCATCGAATGTGATTTGCTGGGAGCTTACCAGTCCAAAAATATTACCGGTTTGCTTGCGGCTGTTGACGAACTACGCCTGCAAGGTTTTAATATCTCGAAAAATGCACTTTTGCATGGTTTGAAAAACGTAACTGCCCTTACCGGACTAAAAGGTAGGTGGCAAAAAATAAATGATAAGCCTTTAACCATTTGTGATACCGGCCATAACGAGGCTGGTATTAAGGAAATTCTGAATCAGCTTTCTGATCTGAAGTTTCATAAACTGCATTGGGTATTGGGCATGGTAAAAGATAAAGATGTTTCTAAAATATTGAATCTACTTCCAGCTACAGCACACTACTATTTCTGCCAGGCAACTATACCGCGTGCAATGGATGCCGCTATGCTGGCGCACTACGCAAAAGAAGTTGGGTTAAGCGGTGATGTTGTTCCCAATGTAAATGAAGCAGTTCAGCGTGCAACACAAAATGCAACTGAGGAAGATTTAATTATGATTGGCGGAAGTACATTTGTGGTTGCTGAAATTGAAAATTTGTGAAAGGTAAATTAAAACGTTTCGAAATAATATCGCAGCGCGAAAACGTGCTGGAACCGGGCAAAGAAATTTTCCTAAAAATAAAAGGCCACTGGAATGAATACTACTTTAAACGGGAAAGACCTATTACACTTGAACTGGCATGCGGCAGAGGAGAATATACAGTAGGGATGGCTAAATTATTTCCGGAAAGAAATTTTATTGGCGTAGATAAGAAAGGCGATAGAATCTGGAAAGGAAGCACGTGGGCTGTTGAAGATAAACTTAATTATGTAGCGTTTTTGCGCACCGAAATTCTTTTTATTGAAAGTTTTATTGCCGATGGCGAGGTAGATGAAATCTGGCTCACATTTCCTGATCCGCGTCCGCGACAGCGCGATATAAAAAGACGCCTATCCAGCAGCCGGTATATCGACATGTATAAAAAACTATTGAGACCGGGCGGTTATTTCAGATTTAAAACAGACAATACCGAGTTGTTTAATTTTACGCTCGAAGAACTTGCGCTTCGAAACGACCTGGTGGATTATCAATTTACACACGACCTGTACCATTCGCACCTTAGGCCCGAATGTTATGACATTAAAACCCGATACGAGGAAATGTTTGCTGCAAAAGGTGAACAAATTAAATATCTCCGGTTTCGATTTAGTCATTAACATTTTAGTAATACCCGCATGACTGTTGGATAATGTGAAGCCACTTATTTTGCAATAAACCCAATGGGTAAACGCAAACGCGAGGTAGAATTAGTAATCATCTCAGACACACACCTGGGTACTTATGGTTGTCATGCCGAGGAGTTGTTAAAGTACCTTAAATCCATCAAGCCTAAACGATTAATCTTAAATGGTGATATAATCGACATTTGGCAGTTCAGTAAAAGTTATTGGCCCAAAAGCCACATGCAGGTGGTAAAACACATTACCGGCCTTATCGCCAAAGGAACCAAAGTAACTTACCTTACCGGTAACCACGATGAAATGCTGCGCAAGTTTGCAGGCTTCAGGCTTAGTTCGTTTCATATTGCTAATAAGAAAGTTCTTTCGCTCAACGGAAAGTCTGCCTGGGTATTTCATGGCGATGTATTTGATGTTACAATGCAACATTCCAAGTGGCTGGCAAAGCTGGGAGCAGTAGGATACGATACGTTGATCCTGATTAATTCGTTTGTAAACTTTATTTTGAAAGCATTGGGTCGCAACAAGATTTCACTTTCCAAACGGGTGAAGGACAGTGTAAAGCAGGCCGTGAAGTTTATCAATAACTTTGAACAAACTGCTGCCGATATTGCTATTAGCAATGGTTATGATTACGTAATATGCGGCCACATACACCAACCTGAAATAAGGAAAATCAGTACTGATAAGGGCGAGGTTATTTATCTTAACTCAGGCGACTGGGTGGAAAATCTTACCGCACTTGAATACCATGACAATACCTGGCGGATTTATCGCTACTACGATGACTCGCACGCGAAGGCTATAAAAATCCCAAAAGAAGTAAAAAGCAAACTGGACAATAACGAGATATTTAAAGACCTTGTAAACGAATTTCTCACAGTAAAAAAATGAAAATCCTTTACGCCATTCAAGGCACGGGCAATGGTCATTTAAGCCGGGCCGTTGACATCATTCCAGAGCTTCAACAATATGGTAAGCTCGATTTGTTTGTGAGCGGTACACAGGCCGAAGTTGTTTTGCCTTACCCGGTAAAATATAAATCGAAAGGCTTGAGTTTTTATTTTGGTAAGCAAGGCGGAATTAATTTTTTGAAAACATTTCAGAAAAACAGTTCGAAAGATGTTATTAAAGAGATTAAAAGTTTTCCGGTTGAAAAGTATGATCTGGTTGTAAATGATTTTGAACCTATAACAGCCTGGGCATGTCGTAAAAAAGAAATACCCATCATCGGGTTGGGGCACCAAGCAGCACTATTATCCAAAAAATCACCCCGGCCCAAATTTGTAGATCCGTTTGGAGAATGGATGTTGAAAAATTATGCACCGGTAAAAAAATATGTAGGCTTTCATTTCGATGAATACGATAAAAACATTTTTACCCCGGTAGTTCGTACGGCTATTCGGGAAGCAACACCCAAAAACCTGGGCCACTACACCATTTACCTGCCGGCTTACGATGATAAGAAGTTAGTGCAATTGCTGCTTAAAATTTCCAATGTACGGTGGCATATATTTTCCAAGCACACCCAAAAGCCCTATCACGTGGGCCGTATTTCGGTTTACCCAGTTAGCGGCCACGATTTTATTGAGAGTGTTGTTACTGCTGCCGGTGTTTTATGTGGTGCAGGCTTCGAAACTCCGGCCGAAGTATTGCATCTCAATAAAAAATTGTTGGTTGTACCCATGAAAAGTCAGTACGAGCAGCATTGCAATGCCGCTGCTCTTAAAAAGCTGGGTGTGCCTGTTCTGAAGAAAGTCAAAAAGAAATCAATAAAGAAAATTGAGGCGTGGCTGGAGGGCTCCAAACCATTGAACATTGCATTTGAGGATGTGGCTGGTAAGGCTGTAAAGCGTGCCTTAGAAAAGGTTACGAGTTGATTTTGGGCAATGTGATTTACTTAGCAGATAGTTCATCCATCAGGTCACGTAGTGGAACGAATGTAATCCCACTTTGGCCTGGTATTCGTTCATCTCCGGCATACACAACATAACGATGTGTAGCTTTAACATCTGCACAGCCTAAGTAAAAGCCTTTAGAAACAGATGCAGCCACAGAACGCTTTATTTCGATCGCATATTTTCTTTTTATCCCCGCTTCAATCACAAGATCAATCTCTGCTCCAGCTGATGTTCTGTAGAACCAAGCCGAGGCTCCGACAGGAAGTGCCGACATAATATTTTCAACCACAAAACCTTCCCAACTGGAACCAACAATCGGGTGGCCAAGCAAATCATCATTCGAAACAATATTGAGTAGGGCATGGGTGACACCACTATCCCGGATATAGACTTTAGGTGATTTAACCAGTCGCTTGCCTACATTGCCCGACCATGGATGGAGGGTGCGAACCAATAGTAAATCTTCCAACAACTCAAGATACCGCTTCGTTGTAGTTGATGTAACTTCTAAACTTACACTTGCTTTAGCTGTGTTAAATTGCTCGCCTTGATTATGTGCAAGCATTGTCCAGAGTCTTCGAAGAGTAACCGCAGGTATTCTCGGTCCAAATTGAGGTACATCCCTTTCAAGGTAAGTATTAATAAAATTCTGTCTCCACCTAAAACTGGCTTCATCACTTTTGGATAACAGGCTATCCGGAAATCCTCCTCTTAACCAAAGTTTATTTATATCTGTGGGTTTTGTTTCTCGGGCGTTAATTCCCGATAAGTTTTTAAAGGCTATCCGTCCGGCTAAAGTTTCAGACGACTGCCTGAGCAATTCGAGTGATGCCGAACCTAGAATTAAAAATTGACCAGTGCGAAAACCTTCACTTCGTCTTTTATCAATAACACCTCGTAAAACCGAAAAGAGCTCAGGCATTCGGTGTATTTCGTCCAACACAAACAACTTACCTTCATGTTGTTCAAAATACGCTGTCGGATTTACCAGCTTGGCACGGTCGTTAGGATTCTCTAAATCGATGTAAACATGTTTTAAATGCGGTGAAGACGAGATGGCTAATGCCAGGGTTGTTTTGCCCACTTGCCGGGGGCCTAAAAGACCAACAGCAGGAAATTCATCCAATAGATTTTCAACCTCTGATTTTGATTCTCGCTTTATGAACATCCTTGCAATTATAACATTAAATGTTCGATTTACAAGGTAAAATTACTCTTAACCGAACGCCTTATTATCACTAATTAACTGAAATTCAATTGTTTGATTCCAATTTCTCTAATACATCAGCCAATTGTTCATAATCTTTCAAACCTGGTTTCTGTTCGTTGCTGCCATGAACATTTATGCCGGCATTGGGCCAGGTTATAATTTCGGATAGCGGGTATGTTGTAAATTTTAAATCGATTAAAACAGAAAAGTATTGCTGAATTTCTGCCAAGGTAGCTTTGTCAACATCCATGGTGTCGGTAAAAAGAAAAACCACCAGGCAATCAATTCTATTTCGGTTGGCAAGAAGCCTTTGTTTAACTTCCGGCCATTGTTGTATGGAGATAAGCACCATTAAAGAACCCGGGTAGTCTAAGGCTAATTCAAAATCATTTACAACACATTGCCAAATAGTTACAGGATATTGCTCAGGTAGTGGCCAAGGTTGTTCGTACAATTCAATAACCCATTGTGGCCCTGAAAGCCAACCTGTAATTTCTATAAACTGTGTGGGCGAAACTTCAGCAGCCGGAAATCCAATCCAATCCACGCCCATTCCCGCACAATACCGGGCATCGCTCAAGTTAGTAATGCTACCGGCTTTTACTTTGGTTATTAACGACATGGCTCAAATATCAAAAAGAAAAAATAACTTTGAAATGAAATGAAGTACAGTTTGATAGTTTTAATGCTGGCGCTGTTGGCTTGCGAAGACAAACCCATCAACATGGAGTGGGGCACCGATTTTTTTCCATTACGAACCGGGCGCGAGTGGACCTACAACATAAGCAAAACAACTTACAGCTATCTGGGTACTCCGATAGAGGAATCTTACGAATTAAATATTGCCGTTACAGATTCTACCATTGCAAATGGAATCGTTACTTATTTATTAGTAGCCTCAAACCGAAGCGCTAATAACGAATGGCAACCAGTCCAATCCTGGTCGGTGCGAATTAGTGGTAACGAGGTAATACAAAACGAAAGCAACATTATGCGCGTTAAGATGATCTTTCCGGTTGGTAGTAGTACCAAGTGGGATGGGAACCAATACAACAACGAACCACCTTTTCTTAAAGATTATATAACCACAGCCGAACAACGACTATTCAGAATTGAAAACTTTAACCAACCTAAAGAATTAAGCAGCGGACTCAATTTTGCAAGTACTGTAACCGTTGTAATCAGCAACCTGTTCGACCCAATTATTGGACAAGACGTGCAAAAGGAAACCTATGCCCGCCAGGTTGGACTTGTTTTCAAAGAAGTTACCCAACTGGTATTTTGTAACCAGGGTGCTTGTGCCGGCCAGCGGCAGGGTGTTAGTTATACACAAACCCTAACCAGCTATGTTCCGTAGTCTGTGTGCAATTCTCGTGTTAATTACAATCAGTGCCCAGGCTCAAACTAATCGGTATTTTGTTTTTTTTAAAGATAAAGCCGGAACACCTTTTACCATTTCGCAACCGGAAGCTTTTCTTAGTTCAAAAAGTATTGCGCGAAGGCAAAGTCAACAAATAGCTATTACCGAAACCGACTTACCAGTTTCGCCAGGCTATGTTCAACAGCTAAAGGATTTAGGAGTTTCAACCTACTTTACATCGCGGTGGTGGAACGGTGTGTTAATCGAAACCGAAAGCACAACACTATCAACTATTTCTGCACTTCCATTTGTAAACAATATTTTATTAGTAGCACCGGGGCAGAAACTTTCAAACGGCCGCACACGAAAAGTCAAGCGCAGGCACGACACTACCGATCAACCACTTGCAAACGCCATGCAATTGGCACAATTAGGAATACCCGCCATGCATGCTGCGGGTAATAGGGGCGAGGGAATCTCAATTGCTGTTTTTGATAGCGGCTTTCAGGGAGTGAACACCACCGCACCCTTTTCATTATTGAATTCCGAAAACAGAATTAAACAGACCTTTAATTTTGTTAACAACAGCCCGCATGTATTTACAGCCGATGATCATGGTACCGAAGTACTTTCTGTATTGGCTGCCTATACTGCCGGTAATTATACAGGTGGTGCCTACCTGGCAAACTATTACCTGTATTTGACGGAAGATGTATCCTCTGAATACCGGATAGAAGAGTTTAACTGGACATTTGCAGCCGAAAAAGCAGATAGTGCCGGTGTTCAAATTATTAACTCAAGCTTGGGTTATAATGAGTTTGATGATGCATCCATGGATTACCAGAAAAATCAGTTGGATGGACAAACCGCATATATTACCCGTGCAGCAAGGTGGGCAATTGAGCGCGGCATAGTAGTAGTGTGCAGTTCCGGTAATGAAGGTAATAGAGCCTGGCAGTTGGTAACACCTCCGGCCGATGCGGAAGGTGTGCTGGCGGTAGGCTCAATAACTGCAGGCGGTAACCGAAGTTCCTTTAGTTCATTAGGCCCAACCGAAGACGATCGCGTTAAACCCGATGTAGTGGCATTAGGTTCCGGTACCGTTGTTATTCGGGCAAGCGGCAATGTAGGTACAGCATCAGGTACATCGCTGGCCAGTCCGTTGGTAGCAAGTCTTGTTGCCGGTGTGTGGCAGGCTTATCCTGATTTTACAGCAAAGGAAATTTATGAAGTACTTACTCAATCGGCCAGTCAGGCAACTGCTCCTGATAATTTTTTGGGTTATGGCATTCCAAATTATGAAGCAGTTGAAAATTATTTACGCGAGCCTGAGCCTGAAAAATTCTGGCTGGTTTATCCTAATCCGGTTGTAGGCAACACCATCAGCATTCAATTAGATGACATAACCCAGCCCGTACAGGTTACGCTTTTTGATGGCAAAGGTGCACGAGTCCTTGAATCAACAATTCAAATTAATTGGCAAAACAATCCATTCGAGTTTGACATTACACCGTTGTTGAGTGGATTATATTACGTACGGATTCAGTCCGGTGCCCGCGAAGCAACATTTCGGGTAATGAAACAGTGAGGCCAAATGCTGCAACTGTGTATCTTTGCCGATAAACAAATTTTCTGTTAATGCCCATTATTGCACCCTCTATTCTGGCTGCTGATTTTGCCAATCTTCAGGCCGATGTTACCATGCTAAATGATAGTGCTGCCGATTGGATACATGTAGATGTAATGGATGGCGTGTTCGTACCCAATATATCGTTTGGTTTGCCCGTAATCAAAGCCATTAAGAAGCACGCGCAGAAACCGTTAGATGTACACCTAATGATTGTTCAACCCGAGCGATACCTGCAAGCATTCAAAGAAGCAGGCGCTGATATTCTTACAGTGCACCTGGAAGCCAGCACGCACCTGCATCGCACCATTCAGGAGATAAAAGCATTGGGTATGCAAGCCGGTGTGGCCATTAATCCACATACAGCCATCTCTTTGTTAAAAGATATAGTTGCTGATATTGATCTAATTTGTTTGATGTCTGTAAATCCAGGGTTTGGTGGCCAGAAGTTTATTGAAAATACTTTTGCCAAAACTTCAGAGTTGGCTTCATTATTGAAAGTTACCAACTCAAAAGCCAAAATTGAAATTGATGGTGGCGTAAATCAAGCCAACGCACCCAAATTGATTGCCGCTGGTGCGGATGTATTGGTTGCTGGTAATTTTGTGTTTACTGCCCCTAAACCCAAAGAAGTAATTCAACAATTAAAGTCCCTGGCTTGAACGTAATTCATATGCGAATCATTTTATACTTCATACTTGTTGTAATTGTAACAGCGTGCGCCCAAACCGTCTCGCGGGTTGACCCGGGGCAACAGATTGATTTGAGTGGCAGATGGAATGATAGTGATTCAAGACAGGTAGCCGAAAAAATGATTGCAGAATTACTAACTAGTTCCCGCTACCAGGAGTATGCAAAAGAGTTGAGTAAACGGCCCACAATAATTGTAGGCCTGATTCGCAATCGCACCAGCGAACACATTGATGCCAATAACTACATCAAGAAATTTGAAGTAGCCATATTTAATTCCAACGTGGCCGATTTGGTGGAGTCCGATTCCTTCCGGGATAAACTGCGTGAGGAACGTGCGCAGCAACAAGACTTTGCCGACCCGGCTACCCTGGCGCAATGGGGAAAGGAAGTAGGCGCCAACCTCATGTTATTTGGTGAGATGACTTCTGAAACAGACGTGCTAAACAAGCAACGCGTTGTAAACTACATCACCACCTTGTTTCTTACCGATATGGAAACCAACAAACGGGTTTGGTACGGACAACACGAAATCAAGAAGTACATCCGAAAATAAAGTACAATGGGCCACCGAAGTATCATGATGAAACTTGTGGTTATTGTTGCACTAGCGATCACGTCAGGATGTGCTACGTATTACCAAACCAATCAGGCTTTTAATCAGGATTTTGAACGTGGTAACCTTGAAGCAGCATTGGCTACTTTACAAGCCAACACCAAAGAAGCCAACAGCAAACGCGAGTTTTTGTACTATGTGAATAAGGGGCTTGTACTTTCTATGATGAGCCGGTATGAAGAAAGCAACAGCTACCTGGAGAAAGCATTTTTGTTTGGCGAAGATTACCGGAAAAACTTTTTATACGAAGCAGCCTCTTACCTCACCAACCCAAACGTAACCACCTACCGGGGCGAAGATCACGAACATCTGATGGTGTTGTATTACAAAGCTATCAATTACCTGAAGTTAGGTAATACCGAAGCGGCACTGGTAGAATGCAGGCGAGTAAACATTCGACTGCAGCAACTAAGCGATCGTTACCCGAATGAAAATAAATTTAAACGCGATGCTTTTGTGCATACCCTGATGGGATTGATCTACGAAGCAGACAAAGATTACAATAATGCTTTTATTGCCTATCGCAACGCAGTGTCCATTTACGAAGATGATTACGAGCGGTTATTTAGTATAACGATGCCCGCACAAATTAAAACCGATTTACTCCGCACCGCCTGGCTAAGTGGCTTAAAAAATGAATTTGAATCCTACAAAGAAAAATGGGGGCTAACTGATTTTGAAGTACATCAGACAACAGGAGGAGAAGTAATTTTTTTCTGGCATAACGGACTGGCACCGGTTAAGGCCGAGTGGGGGATAAACTTTGTAGTTGACAGGCGCGACAACTGGGTTTATTTTTATAACCGGGAGTTGGGAATCAACTTTCCGTTTTCACTGGAGGGCTACGATAAGAACGAAAAAGATGGGTTGGCCAGCCTGGAAGTATTTCGGGTGGCATTTCCCCGCTACCTGGAACGCCCGCAATATTTTCAAAGTGCTACCATCTCAGCAAACGGAACGGAACAGCCACTCATGTTGCTGGAAGACATAAATAAAATCGCTTTTAAAAGTTTACAGCAACGCATGCATTTGGAAATGAGTAAAGCCTTGATTCGGGTGGCTCTAAAGAAAGTTACCGAACATCAAGTGAAGAAAGAAGACAAAACATTAGGCTCCGTATTAGGTGTTATAAATGCCATTACCGAAAAGGCCGATACGCGAAACTGGCAAACGTTACCACACAGCATTTATTATACCCGCGTGGCCCTTCCGGCTGGTCAAAGTACAGTTACGCTTAGACTAAATGAGGGCAATCGCGCTACCAACCATAACTTTACTTACCACTTGAACAAAGGACAAATACTGTTTCACACCTTCACATCGTTAGAGAGCCGGTACCCCAGCTATGGGGCTTATGCCGATAGTTATTGAGATTGATTTTTACCGTCTGCTCCAGCCTGTTATCTTTAGCTTTTTAAATTGAGCACTCTGAAAAGCCCCTTTCGCATACACCTGGTTCTGATCTTGTTTCTGCTAATACCAGATCTTGTTGTAGCTCAGGAAGAAAAGCCTACTTTTCCGCTTGAAACAATTTATGCCGAGCGCAAACCCAACACTATCCGTAGATTCCTTACCCGGCTTCATTTTAGTTTCAGTACCGGATATGGTAATACCTACATGAAGCACCAGTTAGATAGTTTTGGAATTTTCCACCGGCCCGGCTTTGCACCTCGTGTATTCCAGAAAAATAATCCGCTTGATACTACCTACACCAATTGGATTAATAAAGTAACAGCCGATACACTGGCCCTTACTCCTGCAAGCTTTTTGGTATCTGGTGATACGGCTAAAATTGGTTTTAAAGGGCGCGGTAAAAACATTCCGATTAATTTAAGGCTGCATTACGAATTTTTGAAACGCTACCGCGTTGGCGTTGGATATAGTTACGAGCATTTTACACTTGGTGAATTCAATCCAATTTCATTTAAGGAAAGTATCAGTACCTTTCGTCCTGCACAGCACAGAGGCTGGATACGTAAGTTTTATGGCTACGCAGGCGGATCATTTTATAGGATCGACAAATTTTTATTTACAGGCGATATTGAAGTGGGTAGTTATAAACCCAAGCGTAATTTTGATAACACTTCGATCAAGCGCAGTATCTATTTTAACCTGGGGGTTACCACCGAATACGAACTCTCAGAATATTTAAAACTCTACATTCGGCCATCTTTCGATTTTAAAAAATACACGTTAAATGTTGAGGGGAGTAATGGTAATTCCATCAAGCACAAGATGAATGCAGGTTACCTGCAGATTGGATTAACCTACTCCATCCCTGAGCTGCCTCGGTGCTACCTTAAAGATTGTAAAATTCAGATCAACCATGCTCATGGAAATAAAGAATACCGCAGCAGGCGCCACCCCATCTACAAAAAACAGAACCCCGGCTATGGCGAAAACCACCCTACGCTGATCAAATACAAGGGCAAGAACAAGCGAAAACTTAACCCGTATTAGCTGCACGAAAAAACTGCTTCCAAGTGCTAAAAAATCAAGCTTTAGGCCTACCTGAAAAGCAGCGAATTAACCAAAATTCTATACCTTGCATGCTTGATTTTTACCCATTAAAATGGGTTAACAAACGAACTTAAAACCAGAAATCTGTGGCTGACGAAAGCACAAATTTGCCCGAACGGCAAAACATTATTCCGATAAATATTGAAGATGAAATGCGGGGTGCCTACATCGATTATTCGATGTCGGTAATTGTATCGCGCGCATTACCCGATGTACGCGATGGTTTAAAGCCCGTACACCGCAGGGTGCTTTACGGTATGCTCGAGTTAGGTGTTAACTACAATAAGCCCTATAAAAAATCAGCTCGTATAGTAGGGGAGGTTTTGGGTAAGTATCATCCGCATGGCGATGCTTCCGTTTACGACACCATGGTGCGCATGGCCCAGGATTGGTCGTTGCGCTATACGCTAGTAGATGGCCAGGGAAACTTTGGTTCTATTGATGGCGATTCGCCAGCAGCCATGCGTTATACCGAAGCCCGCCTCAAAAGATTAGCCGAAGAACTATTGGCCGACATCAACAAAGACACCGTTGATTTCCAACCCAACTTTGACGACTCTTTAACGGAACCAACCGTGTTGCCGGGCAAGGTTCCTAACCTGCTTATCAATGGTTCAAGTGGTATTGCCGTGGGCATGGCCACCAACATGGCTCCACATAATTTAACTGAAGTAGTGGACGGCATTTGTGCCTATATCGATAACCGGGAAATTACCATACCCGAATTGATGAAATTTATTACCGCTCCTGATTTTCCTACCGGAGGGCTGATCTATGGTTATCGGGGTGTACAGGAAGCTTTCCTTACAGGAAGAGGACGAATTGTGGTGCGGGCTAAAGCCGAGATTGTTTCAAACAGTAATGGCCGCGATCAGATTGTGGTTACCGAAGTTCCCTACATGGTGAATAAGGCCTTGATGATCGAAAAAACCGCTGCCTTGATTAACGAGAAAAAATTAGAAGGCATCAGCGATATACGCGATGAATCGGATCGCGAGGGTTACCGCGTGGTTTATGACCTGAAGAAAGATGCTATTCCAAACATAGTACTCAACAACCTGTACAAATACACGCAGCTTCAATCGTCATTTGGAGTAAACAATGTTGCCCTTGTAAAGGGAAGACCACAAACGTTAAACCTGAAAGACCTGATTGTACACTTTGTGGAACATCGTCACGAAGTGGTAGTGCGCAGAACAAAATTCGAACTTGCTGAAGCTGAGAAACGCGCCCATATACTGGAAGGATACCTGATTGCACTCGATCACCTGGATGAAGTGATTGCCTTAATTCGCAGTTCACGCGATCCGGAAATTGCCAAAACCGGTTTGATGGAGCAGTTTAAACTTTCAGAAATTCAGGCTAAGGCTATTCTGGAAATGCGTTTGCAACGGTTAACCGGGCTCGAGCGCGAGAAAATTCAGAATGAGTATGAAGAAGTGAAGGCGTTGATTGCGCGTCTCAACGAGATTCTTTCAAACGAAGGCCTGCGTATGGGCATCATTAAAGATGAATTGAATGAGATTAAAGAGCGCTATGGCGATAAACGCAGAACTGAAGTAATACACAGCGATGACGATATCACGTTAGAAGACATGATACCGAATGAAGAAATGGTAATTACCGTTTCCAACCAGGGTTATGTTAAACGTACATCCCTGTCAGAGTATAGAACACAAGGTAGAGGTGGTATTGGTTCAAAGGCAGCCGGTACAAAAGAGGACGATTTCACCGAACATCTCTTTATTGCACAAGCACATAACTACTTGCTCATTTTTACCGAGCAAGGACAGGTGTATTGGAAGAAAGCCTACGAAATTCCAGAGGGCACTAAAACCTCGAAGGGCAGGGCTATTCAAAATCTGCTTACCATTCAACCGGGCGACCGTGTAAAAGCAATTTTGAATGTGAAAGACCTGGTGGATGAAACCTACATTAACAATACCTATGTAATTCTTTGTACCGAAAAAGGTACCATTAAGAAAACATCGCTCGAAGCTTATTCGCGGCCACGCGCAAACGGTATTGCAGCCATAACTATCCACGCTGGCGACCGTTTGTTGAATGCTGCGTTGACAAATGGAAGCAACGACATTATTATTGCCAAAAGTGAAGGAAAGGCTGTTCGGTTTAACGAGGCCGATGTTAGGCCGATGGGGCGTACCGCTGCTGGTGTACGTGCCGTTACGCTTGAGTCGGATGAGGATAAAGTAATTGGGATGGTATGTATGAGTCGGGCCGATGCCAACCTGCTGGTGGTTTCAGAGAAAGGATACGGCAAGCGCTCGTCTATTGATGACTACCGGATAACCCGCAGGGGAGGCAAAGGTGTTAAAACGATTAACATCACCGAAAAAACTGGCAAGCTTGTTGCCATTAAGGAGGTTGTGGATAATGATGACCTGATGATTATTAATAAATCGGGTATCAGCATTCGCATAAGTGTAAATGAATTGCGTGTAATGGGCCGTGCCACGCAAGGTGTACGCCTGATTAAATTAAACGAGGAAGATGAAATTTCATCGGTAGAAAAAATCCAGAAGATGGACGATGCTGATGCAACCGATGCTGAACCTAAAACCGAACCTGAACAAATATAAAATAGAACTAAACCTTAATTTGAAATGAAAAAAATAGTAGTGTTAATGTTTGGGGTTTTGCCTTTTGTGGCGTTTAGCCAGAAGGAAATAAAACCCAATGTAGGTAATGCGGAAAAAGCATTGAAAGCCGGTAAGTTAGATGAAGCAAAAGCAATTATTGATGTTACCACCGCCAGCCAGGAATTTATGGTTGACAAAAAAGGTAACCCATCAAAAAGTGCTGCCAAAGCATGGTACCTGAAAGGCGTAATTTATGCTGCCATTGATACTACCAAAGTAACCAAGTTCAAATCACTTGTTCCGGAAGGATTTCCGGTTGCTAAAGAAGCTTTTGAAAAGTCGAAGCAACTTGATAATGATAAAACACCTGCTTTCTTAAGCGATGCATTGGGTTTGCCGATTATGAACACTCAGGTAAGTGGTGCAATGGCACAAAGTTATTTTGAGCAAGCTGTTAAAGCTTATCAGGATGATAAAGATTTTAAAAAGGCATTTGCCTATACCGAAAAAACCCTCTACTTCATTCCGGAAGACACATCCATTCTGATGAATGCCGGTGTATTCTTTGCTCCGGCAGCAGAAGATTTTGATAAAGCGGTTGAGTACATTCAAAAGTACCACGCCAGGGGTGGCAAGTCGGCAGATTCTTATATTGTGTTGGTTGATATCTTTTATAACAAACGGAAAAATACTGACGAGGCTATCAAAATTTTACAGCAAGCAAAAAAGGCCAACCCAGGTAATAAAGATTTTGCACAAACAGAATTGTCTATCTACTTAAATGAAAAGAAGTACGATGTGGCTAAGCAAATGGTGGAAGCTTCGTTGAAAGAAAACCCGAAAGATAACGATCAATTGTACCTGCTAGGTCGCTTGCAACAAGAGATGGGTGAAATAGAGAAGGCCAAGGCAACTTATGCGAAAGTGTTAGCCGCTGATCCTAAAAACTTTGATGCAGCAGCTATGTTAGCCGATTTATACTGGAAAGATGCGAAAGTTGAAAAAGATAAAATGAGTGCTTTGGGTAACTCGAAAGCAGACCTTGCCAAAGCAATTGAGATTGATAAAATCTACGTTGAAAAACTTAAGACAGCACTTCCGTATGTAGAAGCTTGCGAAAAGATTTCACCCGATGATGTTAACGTACTTTACAGTTTGTTAACCATCTATGGCGATTTAGATATACAGGCCAGCGTTAACCGGGTTAAGAAAAGACTTAAAACGTTAGGCGAAGAAGTTGATTAAAAATTCTTCCTGCTGAAACCATTAAAAATCCCAACTGAACAGTTGGGATTTTTTTATGCATATAAGGCAGCTTTCTGGGCAGTTATCGCATCGTTTTCAATGTACTCATCGTACGTCATTAACCGATCGAGGTAGCCGTTGGGTGTTATTTCAATTATGCGATTGGCAACAGTTTGCGTAAACTCATGGTCGTGCGAGGTGAAGAGCACGGTACCCGGAAAATCTTTTAATGCATTGTTAAAAGCAGTAATCGATTCAAGATCGAGGTGATTGGTGGGTTCATCTAAAATTAAAAGATTGGCTCCGGCTAACATCATACGCGAAATCATGCACCGAACTTTTTCGCCACCTGATAAAACGCTGCATTTTTTAAATACTTCCTCTCCTGAAAACAACATCTTACCGAGAAATCCACGAATGTAAACTTCATCCTTATTTTCCTCGGCTGCGAACTGGCGTAACCAATCTACCAGGTTATCGTCCGACTGAAAGAATTCTTCGTTGTTTACTGGCAAATAGGCTGTTGTAATTGTTTGGCCAAACTTAAACGATCCCGAATCGGGTTTTACTTCACCGGCCAAGATCTGAAACAAGGTTGTAAGAGCCAGGCTGTCTTTACTCAAAAAGGCAATCTTATCGCCTTTATTCACAAAGAAATCGAGGTTTTTGAAGAGCGTTGTATCATTGAGAGAATGGGAGAGCCCTTCAACGTGTAAGATCTGATCACCGGCAGTTCGCTTTTGCTGAAAGATTATGGCCGGATACCTGCGTGTGGAAGGTTGAATATCATCCACATTTATTTTCTCCAATAATTTTCTTCGGCTGGTGGCTTGTTTAGACTTGGAGGCATTGGCGCTAAAACGAGCAATAAACTCTTGCAACTCTTTTCGCTTTTCTTCTGCCTTCTTATTGGCAGCAGAGCGTTGAGAAAGCGCCAACTGGCTGGATTGATACCAGAAAGTATAGTTTCCGGTATAGAGGCGAATTGCCTTAAAGTCGATATCAACAATATGTGTACAAACAGTATCTAAAAAGTGGCGATCGTGCGAAACTACAATTACTGTATTTTTAAACTCCAATAAAAAATCTTCTAACCACGAGATTGTTTGCAGGTCAAGGTCGTTGGTAGGTTCATCCAGAATCAATACATCGGGGTTACCGTAGATAGCTTGTGCTAATAATACCCGCACTTTGAGGGCGCCACTTAAATCCTTCACCAACTTGTAGTGATCTTCTTCGGCAATGCCCAAACCACTTAACAGGGCTGCGGCATCTGATTGCGCGTTCCATCCATTAAGTTCGGCAAACTCGGCTTCCAGTTCGGAGGCCCGGATTCCATCCGCCTCAGAAAAATCGGGTTTGGCATAGATGGCATCTTTTTCCTGCATCAGGTTCCACAACCGGGTATAACCCATCATTACGGTATCCAAAACGGGTATTTCATCAAACTCAAAGTGATTCTGTTTAAGCACCGCCATGCGCTTTCCGGGATCTAAAGCAACCTGCCCACGTGTGGGATCAATCTCTCCCGAAAGGATTTTTAGGAAAGTGGACTTGCCCGCTCCATTAGCACCAATTACTCCATAGCAATTGCCGGCTGTAAACTTTAGATTTACTTCATCAAATAAAACCCGTTTTCCGAACTGTAGCGAAAGATTATTTACCGAAATCATTACTTCTTTTTAAAATAACGCGCAAAAGTACACAAACCGAAGGAAAATAGAACTGCCAAAGTAAAGGGAGGCATATTTCAGAATCCTCAAGTCATTTTGGTTGCCCACAGCGTTAAGATTGATGTTAACACTTTATTGAAATAACAAATTTAGTTGCCCTACACTAATTGATTGTAAGCCTATTATTTGGAGATGCTATTAGACCGAACGTAGCTATTACCTTATCTTTAAGAAATTGTTTCTTTGAAAACATCATGAATTTGAAAGAATTGAAATGTTTTGTACTTGTTCAGATTTTGTTTGGTATTATAACCTTTACCTCGTGCGATCCTTTGGAAGAGAAGCCAGCCACCTTCGAGGGCATAGTTATTAACGAAGTTTATGCTTCGGGTGAAGATTGGTTAGAGTTGTATAACACTTTGGAAACCAGTGCTGATATAAGTGGCTATTTCATCTATGATAATGCTGCTGCAAAATACCAGCTTCCCGTGGGTACTACCATTCCGGCTAAGGGGTTTTTAGTTTTAACCTGTAATGATTTGGGTACCGGGCTCAATACAAATTTTAAACTTACTTCGGGTGGTGAAACCGTTTATCTTGAAAACGCCAGAGGCACCTTAATAGATCGTGTTGAATTTCCGGAACTGAGTGCCGGCCAAAGTTATGGCCGGTATCCGGATGGAACCTCTAACTTTGCTATTTCCGGAACGCCCACAAAAGGTGCATTAAACGGAGGCAATCAAACTCCGGCAATCCTGAGTACCATACGCGAACCCATTGTTCCAGCACTTAATCAGGCTGTTGTTATTAAAGCAACTTTGGTTTCAACACAAGGACTGGAGGGCATCACAATTTACTACCGTTTTAATGGTGGTAGTTACACCAGTGCAACCATGATTTTGCAAGCTGGATTTTATACCGCTACTTTACCTGCGCAAGCAGTAACGGGAACAATGGAATATTACCTGGAAGCAACCGGAACCAACGGGCTTAAATCGTACGAGCCTGCAACAGCACCGGCAAAAGTTTTACGATATATTTTAAATACCGATGTGCTTCCGCAACTGGTGGTAAATGAATTTTTAGCATTAAACTCATCGTGCTGCCCCGATAACAGCTCTGGAAAAAATGAATTTGACGATTGGATTGAAATTTACAATGCGGGTACTTCTGCGGTTAACATAGGAGGAATGTATGTATCGGATAACAAATCCAATCCTTTCAAATATAAGATTCCGGATACTGACGCAACTTTAACAACTATTCCGTCAGGCGGCTTCGTGATTATCTGGGCCGATAATCAACCCGAGCAAGGCGCATTGCATGCCGACTTTGCGTTGAATGGTGCTGGTGAGGATGTAGGCATCTATTACCTGGACGGCCGCACCATTAGCGAATATAGTTTTGGTGCCCAAAGCGAAAATACCTCGTGGGGAAGAACCACCAATGGTGCAACTACCTGGAAAGCGTTTAGTTCGCCTTCGCCCGGTTTATCCAATCAATAAAAATGTGATTCATGCTTGAGTTATTTCCCGATCAGCCTGTTTACGAATACCCGGAATTCATTAATATAACCTATTCTTTTTTGTGGGCTTTTGTCTTGGCATCACTTATAGCTATTACCCACAAGTTAACCTTTACGGGAGATGAGTATCCAAAAAATCTTTTTCAATCGCTAATCTTAGGTGCAGTTGTAACTACCCTTGTAATGATGGCTATTGGCGATAGCCTTGCACGCGGCCTGGGTGTTTTTGGTGCCATGGCAATTATCCGGTTTAGAACCCGCATTGACGACCCCCGTGATGTATTGTTTCTGTTTGCAGCATTGAGCACCGGTTTGGCAATTGGCGTATATGGATTTACCATTTCATTTGTGGGGGCTATTCTATTTTGTCTGGTGGCTTTCTTACTGCATATTTCGCCTTTTAGAAGTTATGCACAACCAGTTCATTTATTTTTTACATTGGCACATCCCGATGAGCTAGGAGCAATAGAGGCTCTGCTAAAGGAGCTTTGCGTTAACATACGGCTGGTAACTGTATTGGTTAATAAAGAAAATGCCATTCGCTATCATTATGCTGTCTGTCTTAAAAAGAGTGTAACCAAACAAAGGGCACTGGAAAAACTTTGGGCAGCACCTGGCGTGCGTCAAGTAAAAGTTACAACTACCGAAACCTTTCAAGACTAATGCGGCTAAATTGGTTTTATGTATTGATTCTGATTTCCTTTATACTGATGCTTTACATCAGTGTGCGTTTTTTTAAAAGCAATGGCGAAGCCACAGTAGGTATTGCCGTTTCGAAAGATTTTAAGATTAACGTGGGGCGATCGGCCCTCGTAAAATCAATTACTGTAGTACCCGGAATGCAAGTTAAAACAGGCGATTTGCTGGTTGAATTAACCAGCCCCGAATTAGAAATTGAAATAGCCAAACAAACCAACCGATTGGCTGCACTACGAGCCGAACGATTAGAAAAAGGTAAACTTGCCAACTCTGAAATTGCTTATATACAAGCACAGAAAAAAATTGAAATAGAAACAATTGATGCCGAGATCCAAAAGATAACAGCCGAAATAGCACTTAACGAAGCCTTAAGCCGCGATTTAAATCCTACTCACGCGTCAACCGAAACTCCTTTGGAACTTAAGCGGAAATCACTGCGGCAGCAACGCGAAAATCATTTGCAGGCGCTGGACATCCGCATAAAAGACATTAAGCAGGTTACAGAAACAGCTCAACACTTATTAGACAATCAAATTTTATTGTTAGAACAAGAGATTGTTATATCGCAACAAGAACTAATGCAATTAACGCGCATCGCAACAACCAATGGAGTAGTAACTGCAGTTTATGCACGGGTAGGAGAGCAGGTAAGCGCGTTTGCGCCTCTAATGGAGATAAGTCCGGTAAGGCCAACGGGAGTTGTTGTATATATTACTGGTCGTAAACCATTACCGGTAATTGGCAAAGCTGTAATTGTAAAAGCGTATAACCAGCCGGGCAAATCGGTGGCTGGAAAAGTTATTGGTTACGGATCGGTTATAGAGCTTCCCGAAATTTTACAAAAGTCAACTGCAGTAAAAGCATTTGGGCAGGAAATTTTTGTGGAGATACCAGATGAAAATGGTTTAGCAAGTGGCGAAAAAGTTTTGGTAAGATGAAAACACTTGTAGCACTCTTTCTTACCTTAATACCATTGGGCGGCTGGTGCCAGCTAAGTGTTGCCGATTTTTTGCAAAGTGCACTCAATGCACCCGAAATTAAAGCCCTCAACAATCAGGAAGTTTACCTGAGCACAAAACCTTATCAATTATCGCCCATACGTAAAGTGGCTTTAGCTACCGAAAGCAATCAATTAGATCGTACCCGCCAAGATTATTCGTTTAGAGTGCTGCCCGCTAACCCGTGGCAAATGCAATACACAAACCGATACTTCAGAACATATCAGGATATTATCCGGCTTGACCGCGAACGGGTTTTGCGCGATTTAATTAAAGACCGGTACCTCACTGTAATTAATTGGGTTTATTTACAGGAGGTGTTGACATTGCGGCAGGAAGATAAACTGTTAACTGAAAAATTGATTTCAGTTCTGCAGGCTCAACTAAGTACAGCTTACGCCAAACCTGATGATTATGTAGAAGCCCGGCTTGAGCTGGTTAATAAAACTTTAGAGCTTGAAAAGGTGCGTGCTGAAATTAATACACTACGTACAAGCATTGAACAAGTAACAGGAGTAAAACACCGCGAATTAAACTGGAAAGGAGAGGAACTGATTGATGCCTCTGAAATTACCAACCGCCTTGCGTTGCCCGAAACTTTAAATCAAACCGATGAAACTTTGTACCGCGCAAAACAAGTTGAGTTGGCCAACTACCGTATGCTATTGGAAAAATCGAACATCAACCTGGGCTATGTGCAAACTGAGTATCAACCGTTTCGGATTGAAGCTAATCGCAGACCCTGGAATGTTTCAGTAGGAGTTACCATACCTTTGTTTAATCCCAATAAGGGTGATATGGCATTCCGTAAATTGCAAATGATACAAGCCGAGGGCGAACTTGAAGAAAGTAAACTGGAACAACGTATAAATTGGGTTGTAGCGCTTGAAAAAATCAAAAACCTGATTGAACGACACACTGAAATGAAAGCCATGCTTCAGGAACTTCAACCCGATGATTTAAACGCCCGACTGATGGCCATTCAAGAAAATAATCCTGCTGTGGCCTTGCGTGTTAAACTTAGTATGATAAAGATTAAACTAACAACAGCGCGACTAAAGCAGGAAATTTACCTGACCTATATTGATTTGCTAAGCCAACAGGATTTGCTCCAAAAGCAACCGGTTAGGAATTATTTGAGCGTGAGTTTTAACTAATCCAGTTTGTACTTATTACCTGACTTGAATGTTTAGCTAAGATACCACTAGAACGCCCGTTGAATTACATGCGGGTTAGGATATTACCACCGTTATTTAACATAATATAAATTATATAACTCTTGCCGAGCTAATCCCGATAGCTATCGGGACCTGACGCACAGTTCTATAATTATATTATGTTAACCATCCCAGCGTGCCATTGCGCACATGCCTTTGCTACGCTGGTCTGGGGGTTTTAAGCTTCGTATTGAAGTTCGGGTTTGTTCCGCACATGCCATCGCACAGTTATATAATTTGACGTTATGTGTAAATAGCCGCTCAAAGCCTGTCCCGCATTCCAGCGGGAGCCGCGCTCTCCGGGCCCAGTGCAACCACGTCCTTGAGTGTCTATGTAAGCGATAAAGTTTGAGCAAGAAAGTTTTTTGCCCACGCGATGAGTGCACCAGCCGCACAAGCCAGGCGCCAGCCAAAGCCAGCGGCACACATGCTTGTTTCCAGCGCTTTAAAAGCCTGCTAGCCGGACTTATATGCGTTTTAAACTTTTATACCCTTGTAAGCGTTTGATTATCAAGTGGTCAGTATTATATTTGTGCATGGCTTCTTTGCAACTATATAGTTCTTACAGCGAATTAAAGCAGGATCGAGTAGAGCGACCTCTGACTCAAAAGGAAAAGTTGCGTCAAGAGAAAGCTGTTCAATCTCTTAGTAAGATCAAGAAAGTAGCACGAGCATAGTTGCTACGATGAAAGAAGATTTATCCGAAGGAATAATACGCGTTGCCAAAGCACTCAATAAGCATGATGTAGAGTACATGTTTGTAGGTGGCGTTGCTATCAGCTTCTATGGAAACCCAAGACCTTCCTTGAATCTTCCAAAAGATGTTGAATATGACATTGACGTGTGGTATCAAGCCACTAATGACAACTTCATTAAGCTCATTGGTGGAATATCTGAGATTAGCCCAGAATTAAAGACCGAACTGGATAAGATAGTATTTGATCCTAAAAGGACATTTATAAAATTTGATCTAGATAGATTTCATTTCGACTTTCTCCCAGAACTTGTTGCATTTTATCACAAGGATTTCAAAAGGTGTTTTGCGAATAGAGAAGTTGGGGAAATTGACGGTGTTAAATTCAATGTCATTTCAAAAAATGACTTACTTCAGGACAAAGAGAAGTTGGCCGGAGACAAGGACTTAGCAGATTTAGAAAATCTAAAGAAGAATTCTTACAAGGGCTTTGCGAGGTAAAATCACAGCCCTCTCCCACTAGTTTACTTATTGGTTCGCAAAACGCTCACCGGAACTTCAGCAGTGTTCGCACAGATGTTTTCTTTTGTCCTTTTTGCCCCCGCCTTGCGGGATGAAACACTTGATGCAAAAAGAACGAAAAAAATCAAGAGCCAAATATGCTTCCACGCACATGCCGGCACACCACCCCGCATTTGGCTCAGGCCACCGCGCAGTGTACTTAACATAATTTAGTGACTAATTAGACAACTAATTAGACAAGTCTCTTAAGCTCCACATCGAACTCAGTCTTGAACCGATCCAAAAACTGCTGCAATATCAACTCGTCCTTATTCAGTATTTCGATATAGTGATTTAATACGGTTACAACCAGATCATGCAACGGTTTGGTATTGACTATTAGGAAATCTTCTTTTGAAGCAAAAACCTTCTCATCAAAGTTATAATCAAACTGACATGCATCCTTTACCCTACCATTGTGAATGATACCGTTTCGAAAGCACTCAGTAATTTTTTTTGATAGTTGTTCTCTCTCATTTAATTCTAATGCCGTATAGTCATTGGAGTACTTTAAGAACTCATCAAGTTTATTTTTAAAGCCATTGTGCTTTGTCAGGAAACCCCCTACCCACTCAATAGCGCTAAACAGAATTACACCTGCTGAAAATGAATTGTAAAAGCTATTGTCATTATTTAGAAGCATTGACGCCTGGTCCAAATAAATAGTTCGTACCCGATCATCAAATTTTGCAACCAATTCAAGTGGCTTGTTCAGATCGATTGACTTCCACTCATGGTTTCTGGAAAAGTAGATTTCTTCTTCAAAGGTCATGGTTGATTGTGATTTAGAGATACTTAAACATAGCACAAAGTTACGGGCTTGCGGAATAGAAAGACGCAAGGGTTCGCGGAGTTTATCCCGCTTTTACAGCGGGGCCTGCTCATAAAAAAAAATCTCCACCCTTCCCTCCTGCCAACCCGCATGCCTCGGGTAGTATTTTTTTATGGCAGCCCTTGTATCTTTCTATCCGATCCCGGGCCTTTGCCAACGCTGGTCTGGGGGTTTCAGGCATCGTAATTGAAGTTAGGGATTTGCGCACATGCCATCGCACAGTTTTATAATTTGACGTCCGCCTTGTCTGAACCTACTTCTTCCAAAGCTTCGCATTCACCACCTTCTCCATCACTTCATCGCGGTAAAGCCGACTAATGGGAATCCGGTTTTTTGCCAGTATGATCTCATTGTTTTCAATGGCTTCAATTTTACCAATCGATACAATGAATGATTTGTGTACGCGCATAAATGGTTTGCCGGTCAGGTTTTGCTCTACGTTCTTCAAGGGCAATTGTGTAATAAATTTTCCCCGCGTGGTATAAACCGTTACATAATTTTGCAAGGCTTCGATGTAGAGAATTTCATGCAGGTCGATACGTTCAAACTTATGCCCGCATTTCAGAAAAATATAATCCGCTGCAGGTGTTCCGGATGCATGGCCCGCGCGATGGATTAACTGATGATAATCCCTGGCTTTACAAACAGCCTGAAAGAACCGGTTGAATACAATGGGCTTCACCAGATAGTCCATCACATCCAGTTGAAAACTCTCCAGGGCATAGCTGGGGTATGCTGTGGTGATGATCACCATCGGCACGCGGTTGTTGGCTTTCAGAAAATCAATGCCATTCATTATAGGCATCTGGATGTCGAGGAAAATCAAATCGGGTGCATGCGTTTCGATCAGTTGAATCAGGTCGAGCGGGTTGTTGCCCTCTCCTGCCAACTTCAGAAATTCAACTTCCTTAACATAGTTGGCAATGCACTCGCGTGCGAGCGGTTCATCATCAATGATTACACACGTTAATTTACTCATGGCTATGCTTTTCCCATTGGTTCAGTCAGGTCTAACAACAACTTCACTGCAAACTGATCAGAGTCGTGCCGGATCGTTAATTCATAGCGGTTGGCATAGAGGAGTTCCAGTCTGCGCTTTACATTGTTCAGCCCGATACCCTGGTAAGCCACGGCATCGTTCGGTACCTGATTTTTGAGCGGCACGGTATTGATCACTTCCATTTGCAATTTCGTGTGCTCAACATTAAAATTCATAGAAATCCAATTGGCTCTGTTTTTATGCTGCGATACATGTTTGAAAGCGTTCTCTACAAAAGGCATAATAATAAACGGGGCTATGAAAAGGTCTTGCTGGATTGATCTTTCAATATGAACTTTTGTCTCCACATTTCCATCTTGCCGTAATTTTTGCAATTCAATAAAGTTTTGGAGGTAGGTCAGTTCTTTCGCCAGTGGAATCTGGTGCTCGTTACATTCATACAATTGATACCGTAGCAATTCCGAAAATTTAGCTAACGATTCGGAAGCCATCTTTGGGTTTTTGTTTATCAATACAAAAATGGAGTTGATGCTATTGAACAGAAAATGCGGATTGAACTGCGCGCGCAAAAACTTCAACTCGGTTTCCAGTTTTTCTTTTTCCAGCAGTTGTTCTCTGCGTTTTGTTTGAATCCAGTTTTTGGTGAGCTTGATGCTCATGGCCAACGTCATGCTGGCAGCGGTGGAAGGCAACGAGCCACTTTCGAACAGCGAAAAGTAATTGGCCGGATCGTGGTGCCATAGCTCCTGAAAGGGTTTGTCTAAAATCCATGCCCCTAAATAATACCCGCCTGTGATAAGACTAGCTGTTGACACAATGGTGATCAGCAGCAGACTCACATACGGTAAGTATCGGCCTCTTTCGAGGAAGCGGGGAATTAAAAAGTAGAGATTGAAGTAAACACCCGCAGCCTGAAATACAAGATAAAACGTGAATTTGAAAATAGCTTGTGGATGAGTGAGGCTGGTGATTACGGCCATCGGACCACCCAGTCGCAGCGCCCACCACATAAAATGATAGGCAGCCCAAAGTGGAATATGATAGAGCTTGTATTTAAAAAACCAATGCGAGGTTACACTCATGCGGCCGAAGGGCACTTTATTTTTTGTTGTGTTGCGCGAAGAGCCATGAAGGTAACGATTTCTCTTGTGCTACATTCTCCCAACTGTTATGTTTTGCACCCGGGTATTCCGTGTACTTCACTTTTGTACCGCCTAAGCGGATCATCTCCTGATATACTTCCCGCGATAGTCGTACGGGCACCACATCATCGGCATCACCATGAAATATCCATAGCGGTGTGGTGAGAAGTTTTGGTGCTGCCTTGGCATCGGAGCCACCACACACGGCATACGCGGCAGCAAATTTTCCCGGCTCTTTGGCGAGTATGGAAAACACACCGAAGCCACCCATTGAGATGCCATATACATACAATCGCCTTTTATCGATAGGATAAATCGCTACCAACGAGTCGATGAGTTTTAATGTTTGTGCAGTGGTGAGCGTGTGTTCCGCAGTCCACGTATTGCCCCAGCCCTGATTGCCTTCTTCGCACTTGGGTGTTATCACAAACGCAGGATGTTCTTTTTGAATGGCTTCCTGATACCACTGATTGTCGCGCGAAACCGTATCGCGACTGCCATGCAGATAGACAATCAGTGGATATAATTTTGTCTTATCATAATTCGCAGGCTTAAACCAGCCATAGCGAAGCGATTGATAATAGTGTTGTGAGTAGTCATACTTCTTCGACAGTTGGGCTTGCAGTGGCTGAAGCGAAATAAAGATGAGTATAAAAAGCGATAATCGAATTAATGTGAGTTGGCTCATAGCAAAACAAGGTTCAAAATTAATTCTTAATATCAAATACAAGATGTTGGTTCAGGAATGGAAGCATGCGTGAATACACACGACCGTTGTCAATCCAGTTTTTATCCCAGGGAGTGCCGCGATACTCTTCTGCTTCATGGTCGATACCCAGGTCTTCCAGCTTTCGCGTAAAAGCCTGGTTGGTATAGACGTGCGTTTGCGTGGGATCATAACGCGCCCAATCGAAGGCTATCCCATGCATACTTTTTAAATTATCAGCATATTCATCCAACTTCTGATCTAACAAAAAGCCGATTTGTGCTTTGATCGTATTCTTTACATTGATTTTTGGTTGTCCGTCTTCCAGCTCCATCCAAAAATCACAATAAAAGGGCGGTCGTTGCGGGTTGGGAAGAAAGGCCTGAGCGATTGCTACAAACATTTGCGCACGACCCTCACCTGCCAGTTCAGAAAATGTTTTAGCCGTAAGAATTTTTTTCCAGTTCACTTCATTTGCAGCCCAGGGAATATAACCCACACCGGTTGCCACAGGATGCAACGCATATACTGTACTGAATAACCTTGGATGGGTCATCGAAATTTTAAGCGCCCCTCGCCCACCCATAAAGTCACCTGCAATGGCGCGACTATTGCGATGGCGAATGGTTCGAAACTTGTTGTCAACAAACGGAACAAGTTCATCGGCAATAAAATCCAACCAACGACCGCTGGTGGTCGAATTTTCATACAGACTACCTGTAGTCGGACTACTAAAATCAGCTATTACAACGATAAGCTCTTTCACAATCCCATTTTCGAAACCTTTCTCTAGTATCTTCACCAATTGTCCATCGGCTAATGTCTTTTCCGCACTTGAAAAAATATTATGCAAATAAAAAACAACGGGATAAGACTTGCCGGAAGTGGAATAACCAGGAGGCAAATACACCTTGACGGTACGATTGTAATCGAGCCCGATTTTGTTGTCGCGCAACACGGTTGATGATAGCGTCTCTGTAACAACACTCCCATGTTTCTGCTGCGCCCCTGCCGCGAAGTAAATAATCAGGAGAAATACCGTAAAGGTGAACTTTATTTGCTTCATAGCTTTTATAATTACCTGCCGAAATCAAATACAAGATGTCGGTTCAGGAATGGGAGCACACGGGTATAAAAGCGACCATTCTCTTTCCAGTTTTCTTCCCAATATACGCCACGATATTCTTCGGCTTCGTGGGTTATTCCAAAACTATCCAGCGTGCGACTTAACGACTGACTTCCGTAAACATGATCCTGGATGGGATCGTACCGAGACCAATCGAAGGCTAGTGCCCGCAGTCTTGATAAGTTCTCAAAATACTTTTCAGCCTGCCGACTAACCATAAATCCATCCATTAATTTTTTTGCATGCTCAGCATGAAGTTCAAATTTACCAGCTTCATTTTTTTCCATCAGGAAGTCGCAATAAAACGGTGGTCGCGTAGTGTTCGGAAGATAGGCCTGGCTCACCGTGACAAATATTTGGGAGATAGGTTCATCGTTTAAGTCAGCAAATGATTTCGCATCATGAATTTTATCCCATTTAGGATAGGCCGGCATCGGTAGCACACCCAACGCAGTAGCAACCGGATTCAGAGCATAGGCCACACTGAAGATTTCAGGATGCGTCATCACCAGCATAAAAACACCACGCCCACCCATTACATCTCCTACCAAGGCTCGGCTTGCTGGTTGTGCCAACGTGCGATAATGCGAGTCGATAAAGGGCACTACCTCATCAACGGTATAGTCAAGCCAGCGGCCGGTGGTTTTTGTGTTTTCATAGATACTTCCGGTGGTGGTGGTGCTGTAGTCGGCCATTACCAGAATCAATTCTTTCAATACCTTCTGATCAAAACTTTCTTCCAACAAACCGATCAGGTTGCGCTCTTCCAATACTTTATCAGGATTATGAAAAATACTGTGACAGTAGTAAACAACAGGATACGATTTGCCTGACTTCGCATACCCCGGAGGTAGATAAATTTTAATAGTTCGTCTCAAATCCAGACCCACGCTGTTTTCCTTCAGAATCTCCGAGGTAATAAATTCCGTAACCATCATTCCTTTATGTTTTGATGGTGACTGGGCTTGCCCTTCAATACCAACGAACATGATTAAGAGACAAAACACCTTGAGTTTGTACGGTTTAAACATCATCGTAATTTTAGGGCAAGAGATAATGATCTTAGTAAATTGTGAATTCCAATTTCACGGCTTCGACTTTGCATTTGAAAAGTAGGGACTGTTTAAATCGATAAAAAATTAAGTTGATCATCTACCGGTTGGATGGCTTGAAATGCAAAGTTTTAAGGATAAAGGAGAAGAATGAAATCCCGTGCCATCCCGCAACACTCATTGTGCTGCACTTCCCTCCCCCTTCCAAAGCCCGCCAAAGAGTGCCGCTGCCCCAGCCCGGTGATAAATGATTAAGATTGAATTATTGAAAGCCCTCGCTTAAAAAACTTTCTATGAAGATTCCGGTAAGCCCGGAGCCAAAGCTATGTTAACATAACGCCATAAACATTATATAACTATTTTCAGCTATTTCCGGATGTCTTTTTAGGTTCTCGATATACTTCCTTGATTTCATACGCTTGATATGATTCTCAATGTTTACAGCTTGCTTCCTTGAAGTGCATTCCAAGGTGTAATAGATTATCCAATCATTCGAAATCTTTGAATAACTGGAAGGCAGTTCTTTACTGTTATGTTGATCGAGCCGAACGCTCAAATCCTCCGTCTGGCCAACATAATATCGGTCTGCTTTGGACGAGTACAGGATGTAAACCGTCATTAAACAAAAAAACCAAATCTTTTTCGATTTGGTTTCAGAGCCCCCTGCCGGAATCGAACCAGCGACCTACTGATTACAAGTCAGTTGCTCTACCAGCTGAGCTAAGGAGGCTTTAAAGAGGGTGCAAAAATAACGGAACGATTGATTTAAACAAGTCCGATCACACTGATTTCAGCATTTTAAGCTGTTTTTTTAATTGAATCAGGTGCTGATTCGCCTCTTCAATTTTATCATTGAACTCACCTTTAAGTTTTTCTGCATTTTTTGATCTCCCAAAAAACTCAAGGTTATTCCGTAAAGTTGAAAGATCGTTTTCGGCTTTCTGAATCTGTTTTCGGAGTGTTTGTTCCTTTTGATACAATTTACGATCGGCCTGCGGATCATTTTTCAATCCATACAGATGCGATTGTAACAATGTTTGCTCGCGGTCTGCTTCTGATAACCCCGAAATAGATTGTACGTACTTGGCGACAGCATCGGAGAAGCGTTGTTTT
Organism: Cyclobacteriaceae bacterium; assembly: GCA_019638395.1. GTDB lineage: Bacteria > Bacteroidota > Bacteroidia > Cytophagales > Cyclobacteriaceae > ELB16-189. Next base: position 178,583 of record JAHBTX010000001.1, on the reverse strand, counting down.
ATGGAAGCAATTGAATTTTTGGGGACAAATCCAATGTCATTAAAACGTCCCTGCAATTCATCTAATTGCTCCACAGAAGTATTTCCGGCAACGGTTGCCGCAATTAACTCATCAATAATGGCCTCCTTTTGTTTCAGGTTAACTTCCTGTTCCTGATCGGCTTTTGCCTGCGAACCTCTGCGTTGGTTAAAAAAGAAATCGCAGGCCTCTTTAAACTCTTTATAGATTTTGTCGCGTTGCTTTTCGGGTACGGGGCCAATCTCCTTCCACTGCAATTGCAGTTGCTTTAATTCCTGCGAGGTCTTATTCCAATCATCACTCGCTTTTAATTCAATTGCACGAGCTACCAATTGCTGCTTGGCTTTCAAATTTTTATCACGTTCTTCATCTAATTTTTTAAAAAACTGACTCTTATTATGAAAGAACTGCTTGAAAGCTGACCAGAATTTTTTGTTCAAGTCTTTCGATTTGGCACGCGGAGTTCCACCCACCGCATCCCAACGCTTCTGTAACTCAAGAATTTCTTTTGTTTTCTGATTCCAGTCTTTAATGCGATCAGAAGCAAACCCGAGATACGTTTGTACCTCGTCTGCAATTTTGGATTTAGCTTCGAAATTTGCTTTCAGCTCAGCTTGCATGCCGGCTACAAACTCATCGCGCTTCGCGTAAACCGCATCCGATGCAGCCTTAAACCGCTGCCAAACAATTTCCTGATCTTCTTTCGGTACAGGGCCAATGTGTTTGAATTCATTATGTAATTCATTCAGCTCTTTAACGGCATCTTTGATAAGATTGCGCGTAACGAGTTGTTCGGCACGAATACATAGTTCCACCTTGGCTTCCAGGTTCTTCTTTCTATCCAGTTCTTTCAGCTCGAAATAAATATTCCGGTGATCATAGAAACGATCTACTAATGCATTGTAGTTTGCCCACAGTGTTTTTACTTGAGCTGGTGGAACTGGCCCCACTTGCTTCCACGCATGCTGAAGTTCTTTGAAGGTAGCAAATGAATGAGCACTATCTTCACCATCAATTAGTGTGCGCAGGTTTTCAAGAATTTCATTCTTCTTTCGAAGGTTTTCATTCTTCCGGTTTTCCAGGTTCTTAAAATATTCGTTCCTGCGATCGCGAATTAATTTAACAGTTGCATCGAAGGTATGATCAAGTTCATCTAACCGGTATTCAAAATCTTCCTCAATACCACCATCGGCTTTAAACCGATCAAGTGCTTCCCTTCTTTCATTGGCCCGAATTTCATCGAACAAAGGCTTGATATCCTTAAGGGCTTGATCAATTCTTTTAAAGTTATCGTCTTTAACCAACTCTTTTACAACGCCAACCAGCTCACTTTTGGTGAAGCCCGAATAATCAACCTCGTGGTGGTCTTCAGAATCCACTTCGTGCTCTTCTTCGTGGTTTGTGGTTTGCATAAGTATCGATTCCTCCTGCCCCACTTCCTGCACCTCTTTGTCGTTTTCTATCATCGTCTCTCCTCTTTCAAATACCCGAGGACTGGTAAAAATAGTAAAATCCTTTAATTCATACGGGGGTCAGCCGGGTAATTGGAGTAAATGGTAAATCGGCCACCTAATCCGCGCATAGCTTGCTTCCACATTTGTTCAGGATCTGTTTCAAAGATCAATTGCTCTGATGCCAAATCACTAACAATCCACGATTCCAGCTTTAGTTCATCTTCTAACTGGCCGGGGCTCCAACCACTATAGCCTAGGAAAAATTTTACATCGGTGGTTAATACTTGTTGTGTATCCACAAGGGTTATAAGTTGATCAAAATTACCACCCCAAAATAAACCCGGCTGAATTTCAATCGCGTCTTCGAGCGAATTTAACCGATGAATGTAATGCAAGGTATCTTGTTCTACCGGGCCCCCAATAAAAATGCGCGAATCAATTCCCTTCAGATCGCCCATAATTTCGCCCACACGACTTTCCGAGGGTTTGTTAAGAATAAAGCCTACAGATCCGGTGTCGTTATGTTCGGTTAAAAGAACCGCAGTACGTTCAAAATTTGGATCGGCAAGGTATGGCTCCGATAAGAGCAGCCGGCCCCGTTGTGGTAAAATTTTATTGGCATATTTAAAAAAATCCATAGCTAAATGTATAACGAAGTAGTATAGGCTTCTGTTTGATTCTGAAAATAATTCTTAATAAAAGAAAGGAAATCATACTCTGCAAACTCACGAATTGTTAATTTTTCGAAAAAATACATGCCATCGATTTCAGAAATTCGTAAAGACTACACCCAGGCAACTTTAGATGTGGCTGGGGTTACCAAAAATCCAGTTGACCAATTTAAGAACTGGTTTGCCGAAGCTTTAAAGGCCGAGGTGCCTGAACCTAATGCCATGACTTTATCTACTGTAGATCAGTATGGAAAACCATCGGCTCGGGTCGTGCTGTTAAAAGGTGTTGAACGAAATAAATTTTTGTTCTACACAAATTATCAAAGTCAAAAAGGTAAAGAACTGGAGGCCAACCCGGCATGTGCGTTAACCTTTTTTTGGCCTGAACTTGAGCGGCAGGTTCGAATAAGTGGCATAAGCGCAAGAGTTGATTCAAAAGCTTCCGAAAACTACTTTCAAAGCCGTCCACGGGGTAGCCAGGTAAGCGCATGGGCTTCGCCTCAAAGTTCTGTCATCAAAAACCGTGAGTTGCTTGAGCAACGCGTTAAAGAAATAGAGAAACGATTTGAAGGTCAGCAGTTATTACCCAAACCGCACCAGTGGGGTGGCTATGAAGTTACACCTTTTGAGGTAGAGTTCTGGCAAGGGCGTTCAAGCCGACTGCATGATAGAATTGTGTATTACCTACAGGATGGCAAATGGATTATTCACCGGCTTGCCCCTTAAATACTAACGAATATCATTTAACGTATTAACGCCAATAGTTTTCCGAACAGTAAACCCTTCGCCATAGGTTGCACCAATTGAAAAGCCTAATTCCTGTCCTCTCGCTTCCAACAGTTTCATAAAGCCCGGGCTAGAGATAAACGTTTCAGGTTCTGTACTATCGGCACTATAAAACTGCGATTTGAAAGCGCGCACTGCATTCATTTTTTTTTCCCAATAGTCCGATACATCTACTATAAAATCGGGCATGATAAACTGGCTTTGGATAAAGTGATATAAATGCTTCGGTCTCCATGCAGCTTGTTTTACGCCAGCATCGGTAGTTTCTATTTTGGTAAGACCTGAATAAAAACACGAATCAAAACTTAAGCCCGAACCTTTGCCATGATCGGGATGGCGATCATAAACAGCATTGGCAATTACTATCTCCGGCTTATACTTTCTAATGATGCGGATTACTTCGCGTTGATGGGCTTCATCATTCTGAAAAAATCCATCTCTAAAATTAAGGTTTTCCCGAATGGCAACTCCCAAAATCCGAGAAGCTTCGCTGGCTTCCTGATCACGCTCTGGTACTGAACCCCGCGTGCCTAATTCGCCTCGGGTAAAATCAACAATACCTACTTTTTGTCCGAGTGCTGCATGCTTGGCAATCGTAGCTCCGCAGCCTAATTCGGCATCATCGGGGTGTGCAGCAAGTACCAGTATGTCTAATTTCATTTCGAGTTTATTAGTCACCAGTTTGTAAGTTACCGGTTTACTGTCTGTTAAAAACAGGCCACTGGAAAGTGGTAACTTGTTTAGTGAACAAGCATCGCTTCTTTTGCAGCCAAAAACTTCTCTGCATCGAGTGCACCCATACAACCACTTCCTGCCGCTGTAATAGCTTGTCTGTAAACACGGTCGGCCACATCGCCAACGGCAAACACGCCTTCCACATTTGTTTTGGTTGAGCCTGGAATTACCTTTAAATATCCAGACTCATCCATCTCTAGCTGGCCTTTAAAAATATCGGTGTTAGGTTTATGGCCGATGGCGAGAAAGAAGCCTTGAACAGAAATATCCTTTTTCTCACCTGTCCTGTTGTTAAGCAGCCTCACTCCGGTTACACCACTATCATCGCCTAAAACTTCATCGGTTTCAGAATTCCAATGCACTTCTATGTTAGGTGTATTTAATACCCGTTGTTGCATAATTTTAGAGGCGCGCATCTCATCTCTGCGCACAATCAAATGCACTTTGGTACACAGCTTGGAAAGGTATGTTGATTCTTCAGCAGCAGAATCGCCCGCACCCACTACGGCAACTTCTTTACCCCGATAGAAAAATCCATCGCACACGGCACAGGCAGATACACCTTTGTTGGCAAACTTTTCTTCTGAAGGCAAGCCCAGGTATTTTGCTGAAGCTCCGGTTGCTATAATCACGCTTTCTGCTTCTAGTACTTTCGATTCATCAATAGTTACCTTCAACGGCCATGTAGAAAAATCTACTCCCGTTACCAAAGCAAAGTGTACCCGGGTGCCAAAACGTTCGGCTTGCTTCTGCAAATCAATCATCATTTGTGGACCATTTATTCCTTCCGGATAACCAGGAAAGTTCTCCACATCGTTGGTGGTAGTTAGCTGCCCGCCCGGCTGCCCACCGGTATAAAGTACGGGCTTTAGTCCTGCACGCGCAGCATAAATAGCTGCTGTATAACCTGCCGGCCCCGAACCGATTATCAGTACTTTTTCTTTTTCCATAACACAAAATCAAAATGTAATAAAAAGGGTCTCAACTACTTGAGACCCATTAATTAAATAAAATTGTAACATTATTAACCCAGGTAAGGCTTTAATGCTTTACTTCTGGAAGTGTGTCGAAGCCTGCGAATAGCCTTCTCTTTAATCTGGCGTACGCGTTCGCGGGTAAGGTTAAACTTCTCACCAATTTCTTCCAATGTCATGGCATGCTCGCCATTTAATCCAAAGTAAAGGGTAATCACGTCCGACTCGCGCTGAGTAAGCGTAGAGAGTGCACGTTGTACTTCTCTTCGAAGTGAGTCTGTCATCAAGCCGGAATCAGGGGTCTCTTCACTGTCGTTCTCCAATACATCCAACAAACTGTTTTCTTCGCCTTGAACAAACGGGGCATCCATCGAAACATGGCGGCCTGAAATCTTCATGGTATCTACAACTTCGGCAGTTGTAACTTCCAATACTTCGGCCAATTCTTCAGGTGATGGTTCACGCTCAAACTTCTGCTCCAGTTCGGAAAATGTTTTTGAAATCTTATTCAATGAGCCAACGCGGTTTAACGGCAAGCGTACAATGCGCGACTGTTCTGCCAAAGCCTGAAGAATGGATTGACGAATCCACCACACCGCATAGGAAATGAATTTAAAACCGCGCGTTTCATCAAAGCGCTGTGCGGCTTTGATCAAACCTAAGTTTCCTTCGTTAATCAAATCGCCCAACGAAAGGCCTTGGTTTTGATATTGCTTAGCCACCGATACCACGAAGCGTAGGTTGGCTTTGGTTAGTTTCTCCAATGCGATCTGATCGCCTTCTTTAATTCGCTTGGCTAACTCTACTTCCTCATCGGGTGTGAGCAAATCCACCTTACCAATCTCTTGCAAGTACTTATCCAGCGATTGGCTCTCGCGGTTGGTAATCTGTTTACTGATCTTTAACTGTCTCATCTAACTTTAGTGGTCGTTATATGTCAAACACGTAAAAACGAAAATTTAGTTCCAAAAACCTGTATTCGCAAAGAGGTTAAGCGCTTGGTGCTTCTTCCTTTTTGGGTGGTCTGGGAATCAACACCTTACGGGATAGTCGGAATTTGCCGGTTTTTTTGTCTATTTCAACAAGCTTAACCTTTAATTGTTCGCCTACTTCCAGCACTCCGTCCATGGTTTCCAAACGCTCCCATTTGATTTCTGAAATGTGAAGCAGCCCATCCTTACCGGGCATAAACTCAACAAATGCCCCAAATGGCATGATTGATTTCACTACACCATCATAAACCTGGTCAACTTCCGGAACCGCTACTATTGCTTTTACGCGTTTCACAGCAGCATCCATAACCTCCTGGTTATTGGCAAAAATGTTCACGATTCCTTTGTTGCCAACTTCTTCAATAACAATAGTTGCCCCAGTTGTTTTCTGAATCTCCTGAACCACCTTTCCACCAGGCCCAATCACGGCACCGATCATCTCTTTATCGATGGTGATTGTTACTGCGCGTGGCGCATGTGGTTTCAGGTCAGCATTAGGCTGCGTGATAGTCTTCTTCATCTCGTTAAGGATGTGAAGACGCCCCTCTTTAGCCTGGTTTAAAGCTTCCCTTAAAACTTCATACGTTAAACCATCCACTTTCAAATCCATCTGGCAGGCAGTAATACCTTTTTCGGTACCCGTAACTTTAAAGTCCATATCGCCCAGGTGATCTTCATCGCCCAGAATATCAGACAAGATTGCATACTTACCGGTTGCACTATCCGAAATCATACCCATGGCAATACCCGATACCGGAGCTGAGATTTTTATACCCGCATCCATCAGCGCAAGCGAACCTGCACATACGGTGGCCATTGAAGAGGAGCCATTTGATTCAAGGATATCAGAAACCAGGCGAATGGTATAAGGGCTTGTAGTCATATCGGGCAATACTTGCTTGAGCGCACGCATAGCCAAATTACCATGACCTACTTCACGCCTGCCAGGGCCACGATTTGGTTTTACCTCGCCCGTAGAAAAGCCCGGAAAGTTGTAGTGTAGAATAAATTTGTTAGTACCATCGAACATAGCACCATCAATCAATTGCTCATCCAGTTTGGTGCCTAACGTAACTGTGCTTAGGGACTGTGTCTCGCCTCGGGTAAATATGGAGGAGCCGTGAGCAGAAGGAAGGTAATCTACTTCTGTCCAGATAGGGCGAATTTCATTTGTTTTGCGACCATCCAAACGAACCTTCTCATTCAACACGAGGTTACGACAGGCTGCCTTCTGAATGTCTTTGTAGTATTTCTTAACAAGGTCTTTGTTAACCGTTGTATCTTCTGGTAAAGAGGCCATGTAATCATCTACAATTGCACCAAACAATTCCGAGCGCTTATGTTTGCTGGTAAGTTGCTGGCGGGCTACGGCATATACCTTATCGTACAATAATTTGAAGAGTTCATCCTTAAAAACTTCGTCTTTTACTTCGTGTTCGTATTTACGCTTTTCAGTTTTTCCAACAGCTTGTGATAATTCAATCTGAATCTGGCACTGACCTTTAATTACTTCGTGCGCTAACTTAAGAGCTTCGAGCATATCCACTTCTGAAATCTCTTTTGCTTCACCTTCTACCATCAGAATGTTATCGATAGAGGCAGCAACAATAAAATCGAGATCAGACTTTTCTTTCTCTTCATGGGAGGGGTTAATAATGAATTTACCATCTACCCGTACTACGCGCACTTCTGAGATTGGGCCCTGAAATGGAATGTCTGATACTGATAGCGCAGCAGATGCTGCAAACGCTGCAAGCGAATCCGGCAACGCATTTAGGTCGCCCGAAATTAATTGAATATTAACTTGAGTATCTGCATGATAATCATCTGGAAATAAAGGGCGTATTGCACGATCTACCAAGCGACTTATCAATATCTCATAATCAGACAGCTTACCTTCGCGCTTCAAAAATCCACCCGGTATTTTACCAGTTGCTGCAAATTTTTCCTGGTAGTCAACAGATAGTGGTAGAAAGTCAGTTCCTTCTTTTGCATCGGGGGCGGCTACTGCAGTAGCCAGCAACATGGTATTGCCCATTCTTAAAACTACGGAGCCATCGGCTTGGCGGGCGAGTTTACCCGTTTCGATGGTTATCTGGCGGCCATCGGGCAAGGTGCAAGATTTTGATATAACTGTTGGTTTCATTGGATAGAAATTTAATGGTCAGCCTACAATTCACGGCCCGACCAGTATTAATTTTAAAATCGAAAAGGGAACCTTGTCCGGTTCCCTACTCGTATAATGTTGATTTTATTACTTTCTTAAATCGAGGTCGGCTAATACTGCGCGGTAACGCTCGATATTAGTACGTTGAAGATAATTCAGCAATTTCTTACGCTTACCTACCAATTTTAACAAACCCTGTTGGGTTGAGTGATCTTTACGTTGACCTTTCAGGTGCTCAGTTAAATGACTGATGCGATACGTAAAAAGGGCAATTTGTGATTCCGGAGAGCCTGTATCGGTGTTTTTCTTTCCAAAACCGTGCTTGCTGAACAATTCCTGCTTCTTTTCTGAATTGAGGTACATCTTGATAATCTTTATTTAGCTACTTTTTTCAACGCGCAAAAGTATAAGAATGCCTCGAAATAACCAAAATATGGTTCAAACAGACTTTTTGAAGAATCTACGGGCTAACCGATCCCAGATTACGCTATAAAAGTCCGAATCGAACAACCGGGCATCTGCACGAGCCTGCCGTAGAAAAATGAATCCGATAATAAAAAGTGTTGCATTGGCCAGCCACATTCCCATTTCAACCGAAAGCACAGATTGCTTGGCCCACTTCTCACCCATCAGCGAAAGCACATAAAACAAAATAAAGAATAGAATGGACATAAGCACAGGTACACCCAAGCCACCTTTTTTAATAATCGCGCCAAGCGGGGCACCAATCAGAAACATGGCAATACATGCAATTGCCTGGGCCAGAATTTTATGCCACTGTATATAGAATATCTTTTTTTCATTTTGATATGCACTAACATTTGCATTGTGAGTTAATAATTGGGCTTTCACTGTTCGTGCCTGGGCAAGGGCACTGGTAATCTCACTTTCGGAATAGCTTTTACTGAATATGCTATCAGATTTTAGTTGGTGAGATTTTGAATAAAGAATAATCTTAGGTGCTTCTTGTTCAGGAAGCGGCAAAACTGGTTTTACAAAACCAGGTGCATTACTGATGGTCGGATCGCTCATGTTTTTGGCAAACGCAATTGAGTCTCTTTTGTATTTTTGGATTCGAATGTTTTCAGGCAGTGTTACATTGTCCTTACGGGTATAGTAACTAAACATACTTTTTGAATAGCCATAAACAGCAATCAATTCATTGGAGATGGTATTATCTACCGAGTCCATATCTGACTGTAGCTGATCCATATTGCGCATGAGGCGATTGCTTTGAAACCACTTCTTATCAGTTCTGTTCAACCCGAATGATGACAAGTCAAACACAATTTGAGATTTTGTAAATCTGGTTTTGCGGTAGGTGTCGTCCTGCCTGTTACTACTGGTATAATGCTGGGGGCCGGTATTTCCCTCTACATAATTATAACCACTATACAATTCCAGTTTAAGATAAGTGTCGTTTAATATGGTGTACATGCGGCCTGAGTCGGCCACAATTACTTCTTTGTTGCCCGAGCGCCCACGATGATCGTAAATGATGATTCCCAATAATAATTCTGTTTCAGGAATTTTGTGATTTACTTTAATGCTTATACCCGGAATTGAATTGTAGAAAACTCCCTGGCGTAGATCAAGAGCTGGTTTTTTTTGTTTGATGTCCCACAATAAACTATAGGCTTCCAGTGCGGCCTTGGGCACCAAGTAATTTCCAACCATAAATGCCCCGATGGTAATGAGTACGACAAATCCAAAAATGGGAACCAAACTGCGAAGCAACGAGATGCCTAAACTCTTAATGGCTGTTAGTTCAAAATGCTCGCCCAGATTTCCAAACGTAATCAATGAAGATAATAAAACGGCTAATGGTAAAGCTACCGGAGTATTGAAAATGGCAAAGTAAAAAAGTAATTGGCCAATTACATCCCAACCTAAATCTTTACCGATGATGTCATCGAAATACTTTAACATGTGAATGTTAAGGAGAATAAACACAACCACCAGAAAGGTGAGCACAAACGGACCCAGAAAGGAATTAAGAATCAGTTTGTCAATTTTTTTCATGCGAGGCAAAGATAGCTTCAAAAATGAAGCCATAACTTCTTTGCCGATAAGTAAGGTTCGTTTTTTCGAGCTTTGGCCTAACTTGATTGGTATGTGGATGGCTAACCTCTGTAATAGGTATTGATTATTTCAATCATGGATCTATCCTAAAAGATTTTGATGATTTCGTCTAAAAGTTTGTATGTTTGCGCTCCCAAAATTTGATTTGGAATAGCTCAGGTGTCCTGATAGCTAGCGGGAAGAGCGATAGGGTTCATGTCCGCCAAAGGGCGGAGATGTTGTTTGAAATAATAAAAATATGGCGCGGTAGCTCAGGTGGTTAGAGCGTTGGATTCATAACCCAAAGGTCGGGGGTTCAACTCCCCCCCGCGCTACTCCTTTCATTTGCTCTCTCGTTTTAATTACGGCCCCCCAAACCAAGATACCACTCAGCAGGCGGGTTAGTTTAATTGGCTATTTCGGGAAGAGTACTTCCAGAAAATTAAAGTTTTAATTTGCTGATAAACAGAAAATCTTTCTAACTTAAAAACCGAAGGCAAAGCTGTTTATGGCCGAAGCAAATAAAAAGTTATTTACGCGCGATTTTGAGGTGCATGCATCGATTAAAATGCTATACCCCTACTTGCAAACAGCCAGTGGACTTTCTGAGTGGTTTGCCGATGATGTAACCATTAGTCCTGAGAAGGTATTCAAGTTTGTGTGGGATCATGAAGAACATAAAGCCGTAATGGCCGCCCACCGCATCAATCACTTTGTTAAGTTCGAATATCTGCCTGAATCTAAAGTGGATGAAGCAGACCCCAGCTACTTTGAACTGCGATTGGAGCTGAATGAACTTACCCAAACTACTTTTCTAAAAGTAACTGATTACTCCGACTTTGATGATTTAGACGAACTTGAAGATTTGTGGGAAGGTCTGATCGATAACCTGAGGAAGGTTGTTGGTGGTTAACTGATTTCAACAATTCCATTTTTTTACTGTTCCACGCACCTTATTTTTGCTTTCCGTTCGTGCGGATTAATAAAACTTTATGCTACCCAAACATAACCCAACCGAAACCCAGGCCTGGCAAAAGCTCAGCGCTCATTTTATGTTGATGCAAGCCACACACATGCGCGACTTGTTTCAGGAAGACCCGAATCGGTTTTCCAAATTCCAGGTGCAACTCGGAGACTTGTTATTTGACTACTCCAAAAACATTATAACAAACGAAACACTTGAACTGCTCTACGAACTTGCCACTGAGGTTGAGTTAAAAGAAGCAATCAACGCCATGTTCAAAGGCGATAAAATAAATCAGACCGAGCACCGCTCAGTATTACACATAGCTTTACGAAACCGAAGCAATACACCGGTATATGTAGATGGCGAAGATGTAATGCCTCTGGTAAATAAAGTACTCGATCAGATCAAACAATTTTCCGGTCAATTATTGTCTGGCAACTGGAAAGGTTATACCGGCAAAGCAATTACCGACATTGTGAATATTGGAATTGGAGGTTCTGACCTGGGGCCGTTGATGGTTACAGAAGCCTTAAAGCCATACCACGCAACTATTACACCGCACTTTGTATCGAATGTAGATGGTACACATCTGGCTGAAACCGTAAAGCATCTAAATCCTGAGACAACGCTCTTCATTATCGCTTCTAAAACATTCACCACACAAGAAACCATGACCAACGCTGAAAGTGCCCGGAGTTGGTTTCTGGAAAAATCGAATGGAGCAGGCGATGTAGCCAAGCACTTTGTAGCCGTATCTACCAATGTAAAAGCCGTTACCGCATTTGGCATTGCACCCGAAAACATGTTTGTATTTTGGGATTGGGTGGGGGGCCGGTATTCATTGTGGTCATCCATCGGGTTATCCATTGCAGCAACCATTGGGTACGATAATTTTATTCAGTTATTGGAAGGTGCACACGCTGCCGATAATCACTTTAAGAACGTACCGTTTGAAAAAAACATTCCGGTGATTATGGCATTACTGGGTGTATGGTACGGAAACTTTTTCGAAGCACATTCGGAAGCCATACTGCCTTACGATCAATACCTGCATCGCTTTGCTGCTTACTTTCAGCAAGGTAATATGGAAAGCAATGGCAAATCGGTTGACCGCAATGGAAACCAGGTTTATTATCAAACCGGCCCTATTATTTGGGGCGAACCCGGTACCAATGGGCAACATGCTTTTTACCAACTTATTCACCAGGGTACTAAACTTATTCCGTGCGATTTTATCGCACCCGCTCAATCACAAAATCCGGTAGGCGATCACCACGAAAAGTTAATGTCCAACTACTTTGCTCAAACCGAAGCATTAATGATGGGCAAAACTCCCGAAGAAGTTGAAACTGAATTACGCAAAACCGGAATGAGTAGCGATGAAATAAGTTTTCACCTACCCTATCGAGTGTTTACCGGCAACAGACCCACAAACTCTATTCTGTTTAAGAAACTCACACCCCATACATTGGGTTTATTAATAGCATTGTATGAACATAAGATATTTGTACAAGGTGTTATCTGGAACATCTTCAGTTTCGACCAGTGGGGTGTGGAGTTGGGTAAGGTTTTAGCGAAGAAAATCCTGCCCGAATTATCATCAAATGATAACATTCAAACACACGATTCATCTACGAATGGACTGATCAACTATTTCAAACGATTGAAATCGGAATAAAACCTTAACGCTTGGATAACACGGTATTACGCGTATTTTTGGGCCTCTTGTTCAAGCTTTAATGGATTCAAAAATTTCTAAAATAGGTGTGTTCACTTCGGGTGGCGATGCACCCGGCATGAATGCAGCACTCAGAGCTGTTGTGCGCGCAGCTATCTATTACAAAAAAGAGATTTATGGAATCATGCAAGGGTATGAGGGCATGATTGAAGGCGACATCGTAAAACTGGGTGCCCGTTCGGTGGGTAACATCATTCAACGCGGTGGTACTATTTTAAAATCGGCCCGCAGCCAGGAGTTTAGAACCAAAGAAGGCCGTGAGAAAGCCTTCGCCAATCTAAAGAAACACGGCATTGAAGCACTGGTTGCCATTGGTGGTGATGGTACCTTTACGGGTTTGCATAAACTGCAAGAAGAATATGGCATCCCAGCCGTGTGTATTCCCGGCACAATTGATAACGACATTGCCGGAACAGATTACACGGTTGGGTTCGATACTGCCACCAATACCGCTGTTGAAGCTATCGATAAAATCCGCGACACAGCCATCTCGCACAACCGCTTGTTCTTTATTGAAGTAATGGGCCGCAACTCTGGCTATATCGCTATTAACTGTGGTATTGCCGGTGGTGCCGTAGCAACCATTATTCCAGAAGAATCAATGACTTTGGAAGAATTGTTTGCCAAGTTGGATGAAGGCGGAAAAACAAATAAAAAATCAAGCTTAGTAGTAGTTGCCGAAGGAAGTAAACTGGGTGGTGCTATGGAATTGGCGAAGAAGTTTTCAGAGCGCAACAATTACTTCGATATTAAAGTAACCATACTGGGGCATTTGCAACGGGGCGGCACTCCTACCTACTTCGATCGGGTGTTGGCCAGTAAGATGGGTGTAGCCGCAGTAGAAGGTTTATTGAAAGGAGAAAGAGATGTGATGGTTGGCATTCGGGATAACCATATTGTGTATAACGATTTTGATACCATCATGAAACATCATCACGAAATCGACAGCGAGTCACTTCGCATTTCCAAAATACTATCTATCTAATCATCATGAAAGATTTAACCATCGGCATTGATATTGGCGGGACAAACACAAAGTATGGTATTGTAGATCGGGCCGGCAATGTGCTGCATCAGGGCAACATTCCCACCACGCAATACGAAGAGTTTCAGGATTATTTTGATGGTATGGCCGATGCGCTGCGGAAGGGAATTCAGGAATTGCCAGGCGACACACGCATTGTGGGTATTGGTGTAGGTGCTGCCAATGGAAATTATTATACCGGTAACATCGAACGCGCTACCAATCTAAAATGGAAAGGTGTATTACCGTTGGCCCGATTGTTTAAAGAAGAGTTTGATATTCCTTGCATTCTTACCAACGATGCCAACGCGGCAGCCGTGGGTGAAATGATTTATGGCAATGCCAAAAACATGAAGGACTTTGTGGTGATTACCCTCGGCACCGGATTGGGTAGTGGTTTTGTATGTGGGGGTGTGCTACTAAACGGTCATCATGGAATTGCAGGCGAAGTGGGCCACACTTCTGTAAATCCTGCTGGAAGATATTGCAATTGTGGCAAGCGTGGTTGCCTGGAAACGTATGTATCGGCAACAGGTATCAAGCGCACAGTTTATAAACTATTGGCCGATCACCTGGAGCCCAGCGAACTGCGCGGTATAAGCTTCGAAGATCTGAACACTAAAATGATTTCGGAGGCTGCTCACCGTGGCGATGTTGTGGCGATAGAAGCATTTGAATATACGGGCCGGATTCTCGGAATGAAGTTAGCCGAAACCGTGGTACACACCGACCCCGAAGCCATCTTTTTATTCGGTGGCTTATCGATGGCGGGCGATCTGATCTTCCGCCCTACCATCAAACACATGGAAGCTAACCTGATGCCTTTGTTCCGTGGAAAGATAAAAGTTCTTCCCTCGGCTATGCAAAACCAGGCTGCTCCTATCTTGGGTGCCAGTAGTTTGGTGTGGGATTACCTGGATAAGTTGCAGTTGAAGTCGGAGTTGGCGTAGTAACTATCTGTACGACAAGCATTCGTTTATTTATTTCTTCGCGGTTTTATTTGATATTCCTTTCGCAATTCAATAAGTAACTTGCTATTAGCTTCACGATAATAATTGCAAGCAGAAGCTCCATTTTCCACCAGATTGCGATAGACTAACAACATATTGATCACGTCTTTCCTTTTGAATTGATTTAGATTGGTTATTTCGAAAGGTATAGGAATAGAATCTCTGTTTATCAAGCCAAGTAGCTCGTTTAACGGTACTCGTCTTAAGTCAGTAATTTTTGGCAAGTATTCCTGATCTATATGTTTAACATTAAATGGAATAATGTAAGTGTATCCAAACTCCAGTTCAATTTGGTTTCGTTGCCTTACATGAGAAATGGCCCCACCTAAATTATGGATTAATCTTTGCAGTTCCTTGCTTTTGAAATAGCTTAATGAACCTGATGCCTTTAGTTGTTCAAGTACGACATCCGTAGGTTGAAATCGGTTGCTATAATGAATTCCTGAAAAAAAGTTTTTTATAAATCCTTTGGATACGTTTGATAAACTACTATCACGCACATAATCCTTTAATGCTAACAAAGCACCATTCATTCTATGCCTGCCACTAATCGTTTGGCCAACAGCAATTGAATCAGTTAGTAATTCGTCATACAGGTTTTGAGCAAGTTCAATGGCTTGTTTTCTCTCTGCCATTTCTTCTCGCAGATTTTCTGCAAAAAAGCCCATAAAAACAGCAAGCGTTAATGAAACAAACTCAAACAAATAAGTTTGCCATGACTTAGAGAGTTTAACATTTTCAGATTTGGATTCTATCTCTTCTTCTGCCATAAATAACTATCAGGCTTACATTTAGATATTGCACCAACCTGCCGGTCACTGTCCCCTTACACCAACCAAATTAAAAAATATTTTTAATTACTACACGACACCATTTACAACCCTACTCTACCCTAACCCCCAAATTCTTACCCAACAAATTAAATTGTTCTACCCAGGCTTCTTCCGGTTGGGGTTGTCCTTTTTGTTTGTTCTCCATCGAAATTTCGAAATAGAGATTTTGACTTTTATGAAAGTTTGGTTCGAGTTGAAATTTTTCCAGCAATGGAAACATCCGGTTGAGGCGTTGGATGCGTTTCACATTTTCGCGCTCGCTGCTAATGCGTTTCAGTTCTTTAAACACGCTCTCACCCGCCAGGCGCGAGAGTTTACGCGGGTCTTCAATCTTTAAATTCCAGCGGGCAAGCTCGGCCACAATCCGTTCCATCTCTTTGATATTGATTTTATCGGATTGAAACGTACGGATCAAATCAGCATTCAATACATATTCAAATGTAGTTTTGTACGTATTAGGAATTGGAATATCATTATTAGCCAGCGCATTGATAAGCGGGTAATCGCGGTTATAACTTTTGCGCAACGAGCTTTCCAGTTCGGCCATGCTCTCCTGCGAAATTTTGTCTAATACTTTGCGTTTCTCATCTTGAAACAAATGCCAGATGGTATATTTCTCCGGGCCAAAATACATTTGCATTAACCCGATAATATCGCCTAACCGTCCTTCTTCAAATGCTTTTACCATTCTTACCTGCATGCCCGCAAAATTATCGGGTGCCATATCCAAAGAAATATTGCCGATAATGTTGTGCTTACCGAGGTAGATAACAGCAAAGGCAAACTTCTTTTCCGATCGGGTAACTAACGATTTGACTTTCGTAATACCGAGAACTAACTTTTGTTCTCCGGCTTCTTTTTTTACAAACGTTTCGTTGGCGGTGGTGTAATTAAATATGGTAAGGGCTTCGGGTTCGTCTTCAAAAATAGATGAAACCGCATAGTGAATACCCACACGTTGCAGGTTAGTGCGCGAGGGTAACACAGCCTTTTTGTAAACACCGCCACCATTTTCGTACTGAACTATGTTGCTGGGTGCAGCTTCCAGGCGCTGAATAAATTCGGGTTCCAGATCCACATCGCCAATCTGGTTGGCCAACTGAATTACACGACAAGCGTATTGCAAAACCTGTGTGGTCTCAATACCGGAAATCTCATCGAAAAACCAACCACAACTGGTGTACATGAGCATGGCGTGGCGCTGAATTTCAAGGATGCGCAAAATCCGGTTTGCGCTTGCATCGCTTAGCGCATGATCTTTCAAAAACCGTTTTACATTTTCATCGGTACGCTTCAACACTACATGAATATAGTCGTTGCGGGCTGCCCACGGATTACGCAATACCTTCGATCCTTCCCGTTCAAAAATTTCAATGGCTTGATCACGCAACCAATCCAACGACTCGCGCAGGGGTTGTCGCCAAAGTTGGTGCCAGCCCGGCTTACCAGAATTACAACCGCAGTTAGAGCGCCACCGTTCTACCCCATGCACACAACTCCACGAACTGTTCTCAATTATCTGCGCTTCTTCTTCTGGCGGACAAAGTTCCAGAAACTGTGCATAGTTGGTTAACCGAGCCTGGTTTCCTTTCTCAATATAGTCCAAACAATAGGACAACGCCATTTCACCATGTTTGTGATGATGTCCATAGGTTTCACCATCGGTAGCAACATGAATAAGCTGTGGTTCATTGGTTGCTTCAACCGAACTTAGCAGTCGCTCGGCAAAACGTTTTCCATCGTTTAGCAAACCATTAAAAGCTATACCTTGCGAGATATCGCCTTCGTAAAAATAAACGACAATACTTTTTCCGCTGGGCAGATTACAAGTGTATGCTTTGGTTGTGTTAACCGTACGGTCATTTACTTCTGTCCATTCTTCTGTACCAATTTTACGAACCGCTTTAGCTTGCCGAGGTGCCAGTATGGTAAAGCGGATATCGTTATCAGCCAATACCTCCAGCGTTTCAGTATCCACTGCAGTTTCTGCCAACCACATGCCTTCGGGTTTGCGCTTAAAACGATATTCAAAATCTCGAATACCCCAGATGATTTGCGTTTCTTTATCGGCCCGATTAGCCAGCGGCATAATGATATGGTTATACACCTGCGCCACAGCAGAACCATGTCCACCAAAATTTTTCGCACTTAGTTTATCCGCTTCCAATACGGCTTCGTAAGTCTCTGGTGTGTATTGTTCCATCCACGAAAGCAAGGTTGGCCCAAAGTTGAAACTGATGCGTGCATAATTATTAACAATGTTTTTGATTACACCCCCTTCGTTTAAAATCCGCGAAGTGGCATTAGGCTCATAACATTCGGCTGTTATCCGCTCATTCCAATCGTGGTACGGATGGGCAGAGTCCTGTAATTCGATAACTTCCAACCAGGCGTTTTCGCGTGGTGGTTGATAAAAATGACCGTGAATACAAACGTACTTGCGTGGCGCTACACCCGACATGACAAACTAATTTAACAACAGATTAAAAAATTTACTCTAATTCAAATTCAGCTTTTTCTTCAACAAGTTTTAAAACAGTAGCGCCCAACGGAGGTAGCGTTATGGACACTGAATAATCGCGATTATGATATTTTACCGGTGATGTATGTAGCAGACTTTGATTTAACAACCCACTGCCGCCATACTTTATGTTATCGGAATTAAAAATTTCTTTATACGTTCCCCGTAACGGCACACCAATGCGATAATGTTCGCGCACTTCGGGCGTAAAGTTACAAACAATCAAAATCGACTCATGTTTGTTTTCTGTTTTGCGCATAAACACCATTACACTGTTTTCACGATCGGAATAATCCACCCACTCAAAACCACGGTTATCAAATGGAAATTGAAAGCAGGCCGGTTCGTTTTTGTATAATTGATTTAACTCACGTATCAGCGTAAGCATACCCTGGTGCGGTGCATAATTTAAAAGGTGCCAGTCGAGGCTGCGATCGTGATTCCACTCGGCAGTTTGGCCAAACTCACCGCCCATAAATAAAAGTTTACTTCCTGGATGCGTAAACATGTAGGTAAACATCAAGCGGAGGTTGGCAAATCTGCGCCATTCATCGCCTGGCATCCGCCCCAACAGCGAACCTTTACCATGCACCACTTCATCGTGCGAAAGCGGAAGCATAAAATTTTCGGTAAAGGCATATACAATGCTAAACGTAATTTCGTCCTGGTGGTATTTACGATGTATCGGATCGGATTTAAAATAGTGCAACGTATCATGCATCCAGCCCATCATCCACTTTTGCCCAAACCCTAACCCACCCAGGTACGTTGGCTTAGAAACTCCGGGCCAGGCGGTGCTTTCTTCTGCAATCGTTACTACATCGGGGAAGTTGCCATACACTACTTCATTAAATTCTTTCAAAAAGTTAATGGCTTCTATGTTTTCGTTGCCACCGTATTCATTGGGTATCCACTCCCCTTCCTTGCGGGAATAATCGAGGTACAACATGGAAGCTACTGCATCTACCCGTAAACCATCGGCATGAAAAACATCTAACCAGAACAAAGCATTGCTGATAAGGAATGATCGCACTTCGGGCCGGCCATAATTATAAATGTAACTGCTCCAATCGGGATGAAATCCTTTGCGGGGATCGGCATGTTCAAACAGGTGCGTGCCATCAAATTTATAAAGTCCGTGTGCATCGCCCGGAAAGTGTGAGGGTACCCAATCCAGTATTACTCCAATCTCCGCTTCATGCAAAGCATCAACCAAAATCATGAAGTCTTGTGGCTCGCCAAAGCGACTGGTGGGTGCAAAGTAACCTGTTAATTGATAACCCCACGATCCGAAAAAAGGATGTTCCATAATGGGCAGAAACTCCACATGTGTAAAGCCATTCTCTTTTACATAGTTAACCAGTTCAGTTGCTAACTCTTTATACGAAAGGGAACGGTTTCCATCTTCTGGCTTTCTGCGCCAACTGCCGGCATGCACTTCGTAAACGGAATAGGGCTTAGGTTTACCAGCACTTTTCTTTCGATCGTTCAACCACAGTTGGTCTTTCCAACTGTAATCATGATCCCACACAATAGAGGCAGTACGGGGCGCTACTTCAGCATAAAAAGCAAATGGATCGGCTTTTTCCAGATACTCCCCTGTATTGGAATGAATAGCATACTTGTAAGCCTCGCCTTTACCAATACCAGGAAAGAAACCTTCCCAGATTCCGGATTCATCCCACCGGGGCGAGAGTTTGTGGTCGTTACTATTCCAATGATTAAAGTTACCAATAACAGAAACACTGCGTGCGTTGGGTGCCCACACGGCAAAGTAAGTACCCGTCTGCTTCTTGAATGTAGCCAGGTGTGCTCCTAACTTTTCGTACAGTTTAAAGTGTTTACCGCTTTTAAACAAATGAATATCAAAGTCGGTGAGCAAGCTGAATGAATCCAGTTCTTCAACTTTTGTTTTAGATGTTTTCTTTGCCATCAGCTTTTCTTTTTCCGTTCTTCTTTTGCCTGAAAATACCGGTTCATAAGATAATAAATTCCGCGCAACGGAATGTTAACCCAATCCGGCCTGCCATTCAGTTCATATCCTAATTCATAAATGGCTTTCTCCAGCAAATACGTTCTGATTAAAATTTCATCTTCCAAACCCAGCTCAGCTTTTGAGCCCATTCGCTCCAGGTAGGCACCTAAATAAAATCTGCTTACATAGTGCTGCCATTGCTCAGCCCACTGTTCCAGAAACTCAATATCCTTTTCGCGATAATTTTCATTCAATAAAATTTTACCAAAAGCAGCATAGTGAAACGACCGCATCATTCCGGCTACATCTTTAAGCGGATTCTTTTTTAACCTACGCTCGCTGAAACTAAAACCGGGCTCACCTTCAAAATCGATTATAATAAAATCTTTTCCGGTAAACAGCACCTGGCCCAAGTGATAATCGCCATGGATGCGGGTTTTAAGTGCGTTTATCTTGGTCTGATAAACTTCGCTGAAACACTCCAACACTTTATCTTCCAACGCTAACACTTTTTTTGCCAGCGCCTGGGTTTCGTCATTTAGTTTGTCCATGGATTGCTCCAGTAACTTAAAACGATCGCGTGTTAATTTGCGCATAGCCGAATAAAGCGAGCGCTGGTAATTGGTGGTAAACGTTTCAGCTGCAAAAGCCGGGTTTGACTTATCCGAAGCAAGAGCCAAATGCATCTCGGCTGTACGTTGGCCCAGGCGTACCACACGTTCATAAAATCCGCGACCAATAAATTCCTGAATCAATTCGGGGGCATCTTCAAAACGAATTGCCGCATTGTTAATCAAGTGCGGCAGTTTCTCTTTCTTGGCCTTCGCCATTACACGCTCGTAGAAACGACCCACCGAATCAATGGTCATAATCCACGAGTCGCCCTGATTCTCTACTTTTTCCTGTAACAATCCAAAAACTATAATCTTCCCGTCATTATCCCGAAACTCGATACTGCCTGCATATTTCGGTGCATTACGAAACGAAGTATTCTCTGATAAGAACCGTACAATCTCCAGGTCGGGGTTGATCTCTGTTTCGATTTTACGATAAAATTTAAAAAAATACTTATCGTTGTAGATTATAGCCGTATTGCTCGAATCTGCCTTTAAAATTTTAGATTCTACTTTATCGGAATTGAGTTTGGCAAACACACTGCTATTAAACTCCAGCGTTCCTTCATCTTCCTTCACGCGAACTTTACGATCCATACTTACAAATAAGAAATCGCGGAAGCCTTTGTGGTAACTGCTATCCACAACAAAGCCAACTTTGCCTTGTATATCGGCACGACAAATTACACTTTGTGTTGTATATTCTGCTTTATCGAACATACCATCGGAAG
Source organism: Cyclobacteriaceae bacterium (assembly GCA_019638395.1). Taxonomy (GTDB): domain Bacteria; phylum Bacteroidota; class Bacteroidia; order Cytophagales; family Cyclobacteriaceae; genus ELB16-189. The sequence continues at coordinate 157,312 of JAHBTX010000001.1, read as the reverse complement.
GCATGAAGCACATGGGCAAGAAATAAAGTTCGGGTAGGCGCTGCACGTAATGTACTTCTACAATCACCAGGTAGTGCGATTCGCCATCTACCTTAAGCGGAATCATTTTATTAACACTGATCTTGGAAATGGCGCGGGCTTTGCCACCGAACCAGCGGCATTTCTTCATAAACGGTTGCAGCACCTTGCGCTCCAGCACGCGCACATCGTTGTAGTTGCTAAACATGCGCTCCCACGAAAGTTCTGATTTAAACAAGAACAGTTCGTTTGAATTAGTTTGCTCTTTCTTTTCCGATACATCGGCCTGAAACCAATAATAACCGTAGGGGCCTATGGTAATGTTATAGTCGCCCTCGCCCACCCCCATAAAGCGGTTCTGGCTAAATACCTCAGTGATATCACAATCTTTAAACGCTTTTAAATCAAGCGTAGTAGCCTGACTAAACTGCGATAGGTTTGCCACTACAATAATGCTTTCTTTTTCATGTACCCGCGCAAAGCAGAGTACTTTGGAGTTACTGCTTTCTATAAATTTTAAACTACCCTTTCCAAAAACACCAAGGCGTTTGCGCATGCTCAGCAGGTTGCGTATCCACCAAAGCAACGATGATGGATTTTCCTCTTGTGTGGCTACGTTAATCGATTCGTGCCGATACATCGGATCGGTAATAACCGGCAGAAAAAGTTTTTGGGGATTGGCGGTTGAAAAGCCAGCGTTGATGTTCATGTTCCACTGCATGGGTGTGCGCACCCCGAAGCGATCGCCCAGGTAAATGTTATCACCCATCCCGATTTCATCGCCATAATAGAGCACCGGAGTTCCGGGCAATGAAAACAGAATGGCATAGAGTAACTCAATCTTTCTGCGATCGTTGTTCAGCAATGGAGCCAACCGCCTGCGGATACCAATGTTATGCTTGGTGTTCGGATCGGTTGCATATGCTTTGAATAGATAATCTTTTTCTTCTTCTGTTACCATCTCCAAGCCAATCTCATCGTGGTTGCGCAGAAAAAGTGCCCATTGGGCATTGGGTGGTGTAGATGGAGTTTGTTCCAGAATGTCGATGATGGGATATGTATCTTCTGTGCGCAGGCCCAGGTATAACCGCGGCATAAGCGGGTAATGAAAATTCATGTGGCACTCATCGCCCTGGCCAAAGTATTGTGCTGCATCTTCCGGCCACATGTTGGCTTCGGCCAGCAACACGCGGTTATCGTAATGCTTATCAATGTGCGCCCGAAGCCGTTTCAAAAAGGCATGTGTTTGAGGTAAGTTTTCGCAACTGGTTCCTTCTTCTTCAAACAAAAAAGGAACGTTCGCCAACCGAAATCCATCCACACCCATCTTCATCCAGAAGTCAACCACTTTAATTATCTCTAATTGCACTTCGGGGTTTTCATAATTCAATTCGGGCTGGTGCCGGTAGTAGCGGTGCCAGTAATACATCTTGGCTTCATTATCCCACGACCAGTTAGAAGATTCTTCTTCGGTAAACATAATGCGGGCATCTTTATACCGATCGGCATTATCGCTCCACACGTAATAATCCTTATAGCGTGAACCTGAGCGAGCTTTACGCGATTTCTGAAACCACGGGTGTTGATCAGAAGTATGATTTAACACCAACTCGGTTATTACCCGAATGTTTCTGCGATGCGCTTCTTTTAAAAAGAGTTTAAAGTCTGATAACGTTCCATAATCCGGATGGATGTCGCAGTATTCCGTAACATCGTACCCATCGTCTTTTAGGGGCGATGGAAAAAACGGCAGCAACCAAATGGTATTAATACCGAGGTCTTCCAGGTAATCGAGGCGTTGAATTAAACCGGGAAAATCGCCAATACCATCGGCATTGCTATCGTTAAATGCCCGAACACTTACCTCATAGATAACGGCATCCTTAAACCATAATGCATCGGAGTTCTTACTTGCCATTGTTACATGTTTGACTCGTGAATTTCTACTTTAAATAAATGAAACGGCATTTTGTGTGGATTGAGGTGAACATAATTCCACTCCTGTGTCCACGTATAATGCTCGTCTGTAACCAAGTCGTGCAGTTTTAAATTGATCTTCTCACTCAATCGCAACTTTGCTTTTGGTAATTGCACATAGCCGTGTTGTGTATTGTTTGGATCGAGGTTAACCACAACCAGAATAATATTGGAAAGATCATCGGTTGCTTTCAGGTAGGCGATGATCTGACTGTTTTCGATCGGGCAGAATTGCAGGTTCCATGTTGATTGAAGCGCAGCATTTTCTTTACGCACTTTATTCAACAAGCTCATAATATCCGTAAGTCGGTTGGTACGCTTCCAGTCGTAATGCCGTATTTCGTACTTCTCTGAATTATAATATTCTTCTTTGCCCTCTATCGGTCTGTTTTCACCAAATTCGTAAGGCGGGCCATACACACCATAGTTGGAGGAAAGTGTAGCCGCCAATGCATACCTGAGAATAAAAACATTCTCACCCTGGTTTTGTAAATGATACGGTAAGATATCGGGTGTATTGGGCCAGAAGTTTGGACGGAAATAATTTCTGGATTGACCAAACACAAGCTCGTTCATATACTCCATTAGCTCCTGTTTGGTAAAACGCCATGTAAAATAAGTGTAGGATTGAGTAAAACCTACCTTTGCCAAAGAGGCCATGATCTTCGGCCGGGTAAACGCTTCTGATAAAAAGATAATATCCGGATGTACTTTTTGCACTTCGGCAATTACCCATTGCCAGAAAGGAATTGGTTTGGTATGTGGATTATCAATTCTGAATATAGTTACCCCTTGTTCAATCCAATAAAAGAAAACCGACTTCAACTCTTCCCAAAGATTTTGCCAATCGTCCGATTCAAAGTTGAACGGATAAATGTCCTGGTATTTTTTGGGTGGATTTTCTGCATATTGAATTGAGCCATCGGGCCGTTGCTTAAACCAATCGGGATGATCTTTTACATAGGGATGATCGGGCGCACATTGAAATGCAATATCCATAGCAATGTCAATACCCAGCTTGCGAGCCTCCACCACCAGGCGTTTAAAATCCTCCAGTGTTCCCAGTGCGGATAAAATTGATTTATGCCCGCCTTCATCGCTGCCAATAGCCCAGGGCGAACCTGGTTCTCCGGGTTGTGAACTTACATTGTTATTCTTACCCTTGCGATTAACTTTTCCTATCGGATGGATGGGTGGAAAGTAAAGCACATCAAAACCCATAGCGGCAATACGCGGCAGCAAGCGGATGCAATCATTAAAGTTTCCATGCTTGCCAGATTCGAGTGAAGACGAACGTGGAAAAAACTCATACCATGCACTGAAGTTTGCTTTGGTATGCTCTACCTGAACAACGAACTCCTGTTCATATACTGTTTCATTATCGCGTAGTGGATTTTGGTGAACAATACGCGCAAACTCATCGCTTAACACATAAGCAATGGCCACTTCCTGATTTTTATCTTCTAGTTTACGGGCAATACTTAGAAGAGATGAATTGGTTTTTCCTAATCGTTGCAAGAGTAAAACTCCTTCAGCCAACTCCACTGTTACATTTACTTTGGCAAGCGCTTTCTTTTTAAAACCATCGTACCATGTTTCAAAGTGATCGATCCAGGCTTGTACGGTAAAAACATAATTTCCTTTTTCGGGCACGTAAAAACAAGCCTGCCACTCATCGTTGTAGGTTGGTGCCAACTCAACGTGCGTCCAATCTTTTGCACCATGCTTTTTGTACAACACTTCACCCCGAATATGATCATGACCATCACCATAAATGGCTGTAGTTACATCCACTCGTTCGCCTACTGTTCGCTTGGCAGGATACAATCCACCGTCCACCTGTGGTTGTACATTTTCAATAATTACCCGTTTCTTTCCACTTAACATACTTGTTTATACTATTTTAAAATTACCGAGGTGTAGGCGGGGATTACCCAACCTTCTTCATTCTTTACAACTTCACCCTGCGATACAAAATCTATTTTGGAATATACTGCTAATTGTCCTTCTGGCTTTAGTGTAATAGCCACATCCGAGAGGTTGTGCAGAATTAAATAGCTTTCTTCATCTTTATATTTGCGGATCAAAGCCACAATCTCATTTACATGCAGATCCGCTTCCACCAGCGAACCATATGTTAATGCCTTGCTACTGTTGCGATAAGCAATAAACTTTTTATAAAAGTTAAACAGTGAGTTAGGATCTGCTTGTTGCACGGAAAGAGGCTTTACCGTATTCAGATTGCTGTACCGCGGTTCTTCCCATTTTGTAATAATCGGGTCTCTTGATTCAGTGCTCCACAAAAAAGGTTCGCGAATAAATTCATCGGGCTTCATACCGAACATTCCAATCTCTTCGCCATAATACACATACGGTGTACCGGGCAATGTAAACAAGATGGCTGCCGCTACGCGGGCCTTATTTTCATCGCCACCCAACTCGCTCAAGATCCGATTCTGATCATGATTCTTTAAAAAAGTAGCATCAATGTAATCGCTCGTTGTTTGCAGATAAAAGTCATTAATGCTTTTGTATTTATTAATCAATTGAATCGTGTCCTGACCGGCCCGAACTGCAGCGGTTATAGCATAACCCATATCGAAGTTAAACAAGGCCGGCAATCCTTTCAGGTAAGGTGCTACTTCGGGCGCACTGCTCCACACCTCGCCTACCAGGTACACATCGGGTTTTATTTTTTGCATTTCATCGCGGAACCAAATCCAGAAAGCGTGATTGTCAGCAGCACGATCGGTTGGATAAATATGCTTGGCAGCGTCTAACCGGAATCCGTCCACCTGCATTTCTTCCAACCAGAATTTACCGATTTCCACAAACTCCTGTCTTACTTTAGGATTATCAAAATTTAAATCGGGCATACCCCCCCAGAAAAATCCATAGTAATGTTCACTTAATGTATCGCCCTTTACGGCATGCCATTGTGTAATGTTATCCGAATCGAGCGAGGTTGTTTTTTTGGAAAGCTGGTTGCGAATTGAATCTTTTTTTGCCCACACGTAATAATCGCGATATGGGTTATCCTTGCCTGTAATCGCTTCCTGAAACCACGGATGATCAGAACCTGAGTGATTTAAAATCAAATCAACCAGAATACGGATGTTGCGTTTGTGCGCTTCGGCCACCAGTTTTTTAAAATCTTCTACTGTTCCGTATTCGCCATCAACAGTTTTGTAATCCATCACATCGTACTTGTGATACGTGGGTGAAGGCATGATCGGCATTAACCATATACCACCTACTCCCAAGTCTTTCAAATAATCGAGTTTAGCCGTTAGTCCGTTGAAGTCGCCAATACCATCGCCATTGCTATCGGCATACGAGCGCACAAAAACTTCGTAGTTAACACCATGCGGCCACTTTACTACCGACTTTGGAGTGGGCTCACAACTCCAGACAAAAACAATTAATAAAAGTCCAATTAGTTTTCGCATCAGTTTTTGATTTTAAAAATATAGGAAACATAAGGTGGCACATCTACTTCAAATGTAGCTTCGGCATTCAAGCCAATATCGGCACCACTGCGCAATAAATCGCGACCTACATACACCTGGTCGGCTTGCATATTGAATGCTTGCTTTACTTCGTCACTAAGTTTAATTTTTACACGCAGCGGTTTATCGTTAAATCCGGAAACAATTACCAATCGTTCATCGCCCTGAACACGCGCAAAGGCATGTACCAGGTTTGGAATATTTCCCTGCTGTTGATTAAAAACTGTTAAATCATAATAGGCACCTTGCACAATGGCCGGGTTGGTAGAAGCAAACTTTAAAATGTCGGCATAGAATTGACGCAATGCTTTTTGATTGTCGCTTAACTGGCCACCATCAAACTTTCCGCTATTCATCCACTTCTGATGTTCGGGTACACCCCAATAATCGAATATGGTTGTGCGCCCATCTTCGCCTCCAAAACCTTCGGCACCGGAGCCCGGCTCGCCTACCTCCTGCCCGAAGTAAATCATAACCGGAGCTTTGTCGATTGTAGCACTGATTACCATTGCCGGAACTGCCTTCCACGGATCGCCCGCAAAATCGCGTGAGGCAATACGCTGTTCATCGTGGTTTTCAAGAAAGTGCAACATGTGCGAATTAATATCGGCTAACCATTGCTGAATGCCTGTAATGTAATTGGCATTACCCTGGCCACTGGTTAGGTTGCGCAGCGTGTCATACAACTGCACTTTATCATAAAGCAAATCGAACTTGCCGGTGTGTATGTAGTTGCGATATTCCTGTGGGTTATAAATCTCAGCAATAAAAATAATATGCGGAGCTATAGCCTTTACTTGTGGTACAGCCCACTGCCAGAATTCAACAGGCACCATTTCGGCCATGTCGCACCGAAACCCATCAACACCTTTTTGTGCCCAATAAACCAGAATGTCTTTCATTTTTACCCACGTGTTGGGAATGGGATCAAAATGCTTGCTCCGGTTATTTTGAATATCAACTCCGTAGTTAAGTTTAACGGTTTCAAACCATTCGTTTACACCGGGTGTTGCTGTAAACTGATCGTTGCCGGTAACTTTGGCCGGTATTTCTAAAAACTTTTTGTCTTCGGTATTTGCTTTTTCCTGTGCCAGTGGATTGTAGCGAGCCGGTGGTTGAAACATTTGGCCCGGCAAATAATAGAAGTTGTTAGAGGCTTTAAATGAAACGGACGTATCATCTTCTTCTCCCAAATCTTTTACACCGGCAGGTTTTGCATCGCTCTTGTAGGCCCGCGCCACATGATTGGGCACAAAGTCGATAAGTACTTTCATACCTGCTGCGTGTGTACGGCTTATCAAGGCTTCGAATTCAGTCATTCGGTTTTTAACATCTACCGCAAGATCAGGATTGATGTCGTAATAATCTTTAATAGCATAGGGCGATCCGGCCCTGCCTTTCACTACATCGGCATCATCGAGTGCAATTCCATATTGTGTGTAGTCAGTGAGCAGGGCATGTTCAATTATGCCGGTGTACCAAACATGGGTTACGCCTAGCTCTTTAATTCCCTGCAAAGCAGCATCGTTAATGTCGTTTAGTTTACCCACACCATTTTCCACCAAGGTTCCATAGGGTTTGTTAGTGGTTAATTTATTGCCAAAGAGGCGGGTCATTATTTGGTAGATAACCGGCTTGGTAACTTGTTTTTCTAACATGGGTTCTGGTATTTTTTCTTTAGGGGTTTGGCAGGCCCAAACACCTAGTAACAGGATAGCGATGCACACTCTTTCCATACTGCTTAAAGGTAAGGCAAATAGCCTACAAGCCGCCAATTTAGGCAAGAAAAAAGTGCGATTTTTAGCGCAAAATCCGATAAAATTTAAGTGTTTGGTAGCTTCCGGATTGGTAGTCTAAAGGAAATTTAATTAAATCCTTAAGGTTATCTTAAGGTATAACTCGTTAACTCGCGTGTAAACTTTCTAACTACCGGTTACATGCACAAACTTGTAAGCCTTGATCAATTTTCGAAAGCAAGTGGAATCCGAAATAAATTTATGGCGGGCATTATTATGCGTTTTGCCGGGCTGCACAAGTTAAATGCATTGTACAATAAACTTTATCCGCATAAAGACCTGAGCTTTATTGAAGAATTTTTGAGCCAGGCACACATACAGTTAGAAGTAGATGAATCGGAACTTGCACGCATACCGCAACATGGTGCTTTTATTACGGTATCCAACCATCCTTATGGTGGGCTTGATGGCTTGGTGTTAATTTATCTGGTTGCTAAAAGACGAGCCGATTATAAAATTTTGGCTAACTTTTTATTAAAACGGATAGAACCTATTCAGCACTATTTTATAAGTGTAAATCCATTTGAAGACTTTAAGCATGTTGCTTCCAGTGTTACCGGTATGAAATTGGCCAAAGAACAATTGGCCGCTGGTTGCCCCATTGGTATTTTTCCTGCGGGCGAAGTTTCTACGTGGCAAAAAAAGAGAAAGGGTATTACAGACCGTGAGTGGCAAAAGCCCGCTATTAAGTTAGCCCGTAAAGCACAGGTACCCGTTATCCCCATTTATTTTCATGGACATAACAGGTGGTCGTTTCACTTGCTGGGCTTAATCCATCCGTTACTCCGTACCCTGCGCTTACCACGAGAATTAACAGCTACGCATAAACGAATTGTGCGCGTTAGAATTGGCTCGCCTATTTCGGTAAAAGAACAAGGCGTATTTTCCAATGCCGACCAATTAGGTGATTACCTGCGCGCTAAAACGTATAGCCTCGGATCAGTTCTGACTAAGAAAATAACAATTCCAAAACTTTACGTGGGGAACAAGCCTGAACCCGAAGTAATAAAAGATGGTATTAGTACGGAATTACTAGCCGAAGATTTAACCCGTATTGGTTCCTGCAAACTGGTTTCGCAACAAAACTTTGATTTGTACCTGGCTCCGGCTCAACTTATTCCCAATGTGCTTTTTGAAATAGGTCGTTTGCGCGAGATCACCTTCAGGCATGAGGGAGAAGGAACAAATAAAGGACTTGATTTGGATGCGTTCGATCAATACTATCAGCATTTGTTTTTATACGATCGTGTAGCCATGCAGATAGTAGGAGCTTACCGGATTGGAATGGGAAAAGAGATTTTACATGCACATGGAAAAAAAGGCTTTTATACAAACACCTTGTTTAGAATGCAAGCAGGCTTTGTACCCATACTCGGTCAGGCTGTTGAATTGGGTAGGTCGTTTATTATACCTGCCTATCAAAACAAACGCTTACCCTTATTTTTATTATGGCGCGGCATTTTAACGGTGTTAAAAAAAAATCCGGAATACCGGTACATCATAGGCCCGGTAAGCATAAGCAACTATTATTCGCAAGTTTCTAAAAGTCTGATTGTGGCTTTTATTCAACGTCATTATTTCGATCAAAACCTGGCCCAATTTATTAAGCCCCGAAAAAAATATAAGGTTGACAAGACCATACTAACAGAAGCGGCCACGCTACTGGATAGTACCGGGAACGACATTAAAAAATTAGATAAAATAATAGACGATATAGAGCCCGCCATAAAATCAGCCCCTGTGTTGCTCAAGAAATATATTCACCAGAATGCCAGAATAATTGGGTTTAACATCGATCCGGATTTCAATCTGGCATTAGATGGATTTATGATTTTAGATATTGCGAAATTACCACAAGAAACAATCAACAATCTCAATCTAGATTGGCTAAAGGATTAACTAAATTCCAATAAAGTTTTTACGCCTGGGCAGGTTTATTGTTTGATAATTTTTGCTTCCACAACATCCATACTAATACCAGCACACAAACTAAAAGCCCCAAACACTCGCGCGTTTCTTCAATATACGGGTATTGCATTTTGGCCAGGTCATCAAACAATAACGACCGATCGGGCGATTTGAACCATTCAATAGCACCCGGAAAAAGAAAAAGGGCATACGCGAAATAACCAATTGCAGCAAGTAATACCCAATATTTGTTAGGGGTACGAAAGGCTGACCAGGCACACAGCACAGCCATGTTTCCATAAATAGTTATCCATAATAGTGGATCGGGATCGTTGAATTGTACAATAACAAATGACAGAAAAAGAAACGCCAGTACGATATTTATAATCTTCGAAATCATAAATCTTATTTTAAAAAATAGCACCTGCAATGGTAGCTGTCATCATGGTTGCTAAAGAAGCAGCCAGCATTGCCTTCAAACCCAATTTGGATAAATCGCCTTGCCGTTGTGGAGCCATACCTCCAATGCCACCAATCTGAATGGCTATGGAACTGAAATTGGCAAATCCACACAAGGCGTATGTTGCAATGCGAATTGATTTTTCACTTAGTACGCCACTTGCTTTCAGGTTAGCCAGGTCGAGGTAAGCAACAAATTCATTGATTACCAACTTTTGGCCTAACAGGCTGCCAATGTAAAGCGATTCACTCCACTCCACCCCCATGCAAAAGGCAAACACTCTAAAAACCTGGCCGAGAATATATTGTAAAGAAAAGCCTGTATAAACTCCGTTGGTGCTGCTCGTTACAAATTCGTTTAGTCCGGTAGTGGCGCCAATAAAATCAACCAGCACCCAGTTTACAGCATAAATAATTGCAATAAATGCAAGCAACATAGCTCCAATATTTAAAGCCAATTTTAAACCATCGGCTGCGCCAGATGCCATCGCATCAACCAGGTTTACACCAATCTGGTCTTTGTTTACATTCAGGCTGCGATCTATTTTTTCTGGTTCCGATTCGGGCATAAAGAGTTTAGCCAAAACAATTGCAGCCGGAGCATTCATGATAGAAGCACTTAGTAAATAGGTTGCAAACTTTGCTTGCTGTGCCGGATCGCCACCCCCCAGAAAAGAGACATAGGCACCCAACACACTACCGGCAATGGTTGCCATACCACCCACCATTAAACAATTGAGCTCCGACTTAGTCATGTTTTTAATAAAAGGCTTTACCAAAAGTGGTGCTTCGGTTTGGCCCATAAAAATATTAGCTGCGGCCGATAAACTTTCAGCACCCGACAAACGCATGGTACGCGCCATGAACCAGGCAAAACCATAAACAATTTTTTGCAATACACCCAGGTAATACAAGCCCGCAGTAATTGCTGAAAAGAAAATAACGGTAGGCAGTGCCTGAAAGGCAAATAGAAAACCCAGGTTATGCTTTATAGATGGATCTCCATTGCTGTTTTTGGAAAGATCGCCATACAGAAACTCGGCTCCTTTTGCTGCGAAACTTAAAAACGTAACAAACTTTTCGCTAATAAAAACAAAGGTCTTTTGTGCAAACTCAACTTTACCAATAATGAGTCCAAACACCAATTGAATGGAGATACCTACCAGTACCAACCGCCAATCTACTGCCCTCCTATTTCCAGATAGCAACCATGCAAATGCTACAATAACAACCAGACCTATGAGGGCGCGCAAATAGTCCATTCAAAATTCAGTTAAGATTAATTTCGCTTACCCAACTCATCCCGAATTTTGGCTGCACGTTCGTAGTCTTCTTTTTCAATTGCATCTTTAAGCAGATCGTTCAGTTTTTCGATTGAGTAATGCTTGTAGTCATCGCCACCGGCCTGCTTACGGGTGGTTTCTTTTTTTACCTTGGCTTTGGGTTCAGGTTTGGATTCGCTATGTTCTTCTTCATCTTCCTGATCGGTAAGCACAATGCCGGCTTCGGCCAGAATACTTTCGTAGGTAAAAATAGGTGAGTCGAACCGAAGCCCGATGGCAATCGCATCGGATGGCCGGGCATCAATTTCAATTTTCTTTAAGCCATCGGTACATGCAATCTTGGCAAAGAAAACTCCTTCCTTTAAGTCGGAAATAATAATCTCTTCAATATGAAAGTGAAAGTTATTAGCGAACGACTTGAATAAATCGTGCGTCATTGGCCGGTTCGGAACTATCTTTTCTATTTCGATAGCAATAGCCTGCGCTTCAAACATACCAATAATAATGGGCAATCTTCTGTTGCCCTCTGTTTCGCCCAATACCAACGCGAACGATCCCGTTTGTGTTTGACTGGAGGAGAGCCCTAATATTTCGAGTTTTATTTTCTTCAACTGAGCCACTAAAAAATTCAAATTATGAAAAAATCTTTAATCCCAAACTGCCTTCACCATCGCCATTACAATGCTGCCTTTAAGGCTGCCGTTAGCTTAGGAACTACATCGAATGCATCGCCTACTATTCCGTAATCGGCAGCTTTAAAAAACGGAGCTTCCGGATCTTTGTTAATAACCACAATGCACTTAGATGAGTTTACACCTGCTAAATGTTGAATAGCCCCTGAAATACCCACCGCAATATAAAGCTGGGGTGCTACCTTAACGCCTGTCTGCCCAACATGCTCGTGGTGCGGCCGCCAGTTCATATCCGATACTGGTTTGCTACAACCTGTTGCAGCGCCTAAGGTTTTGGCTAATTCTTCCAGAATACCCCAATGTTCAGGACCTTTCATGCCGCGCCCACCCGATACTACAATTTCGGCTTCGGGTAACAACACATCGCCTGTTGCCTTTTCTGATGAGCGTATTGTTGTGTTAAAGTCGGCATCCGATAGTTGAACAGCATAAGGTGTTACCACGGCACTACCACCGCTTTCAGTAATTTCGGCTGCATTCTTTTTTATGGCAATAACCTTCTTCGCATTTTTTAATTCCTGCCAGCAAAAAGCCTTACCAGTATAAATGCTTCGTTTTACTTTAAAGCCTGAGGTGGCATCGGGTAATTCCGTAACATTCGATGCAAAGCTGGCCCCTGTTTTAATGGCTACTTTAGCGGCTACCGGTGTAGCAAGCGAAGAGTTAGCAAGCACCAATATTTCTGCATTTTCATCGGCCATGGCTTTGGTAATAACAGAGGCATAAGCCTGAATGATTCCCTTCTCTAACTTAGCATCGGCAGCATGTAAAACTTTTGATGCTCCATACTTACCTAAGTCCTGAAGCGATGTTGCCTCGGCAGTGCCTAACACAATAGCAGTAACATTACTACCCAATGCTTTCGCATAACACAACGCTTCAAGCGAAGACTTCTTTGCTTTACCCTCTGCTGTTTCTATAAATACAAGTGTTGACATAGCTTGTGCTGATTTAAAGTTTAAATAACTTTTGCTTCGTTTTTAAGTTTTGTTACGAGATCGGCCACGGCATCGGCAGCAATCATTTTAACTGCACCTTTTGGTGCCGGAAGTTCAAACTTACTAAGGGCAACGGTGGCTGCAACCGTAACCGGCTCCACTACTTTTAGCGGTTTGGTTTTAGCTGACATAATTCCCCGCATATTCGGAATCTTCCATTCGGCAATCGGTTCCTGACAGCCCGCTACCAAGGGCAGGTTCGCTTCTACTTGCTCCTTGCCGCCTTCAATCTCGCGGGTCATTTTTACGTTGATACCTTCCACATCCAATTTCATAACAGGCGAAACGGATGGTATTCCTAATAAATCGCCAACCATAGCATGCACTACGCCACTGTTGTAATCAATTGATTCGCGGCCCATTAAAATCAGATCATAACCTTTTGCATGTTCCACTATCTGGCTTGCTACAAAAAATGAATCGGTTGGTTCTGCGTTTACACGAATTGCGTCATCGGCACCGATGGCTAACGCTTTGCGGATTGTTGGCTCCGTATCGGCCGGCCCTACATTCAATACCGTAACGGTTGTGCCCGGATTAGCCTCTTTCAGTTCGATGGCGCGGGCCAAAGCATAATCATCATACGGGCCAATTATAAATTGAACTCCGGTGGTATCGAACCGGGTGTTATTATCGGTAAAATTGATTTTGGATGTGGTATCCGGCACATGCGAAATGCAAACTAATATCTTCATGGTTAAAAGCTTATTAAAATGAGAATCAAAACTTTAGGTTTTTACACCTAATTTTGGGCTCAAGATAAAGGATTATATCTTAAAAAAAGCCGAAAAATTTGTCAAAAAACGAATGAATCCGGATCGGGTTGAAATGTTGAAGAAGTACATGCAGGAAGATGCGGACGATCCCTTTCCTGTTTACGCACTTGCACTTGAATATCAGGCAACTGATGCAGAAAAAGCCCGTGCGTTGTTTGAGTTGCTGTTAACCAACCACCCGCACTATTTACCTACCTACTACATGGCCGGGATCTTTTTTATACAGTGCAACCAGACCGACCAGGGTATAAGTATTTTAAAGCGTGGACTTGAAATTGCTAAAGCCCAACACAATACGAGTACCGTAAGAGAAATACAAGGTGTGTTGGATAATCTGGAATAGAATTAACCGGACTTGTGTACCGCTAATTTTGTTGTTTCAAAGCCATAAAATAAACTGAAGGCTCAAATAACGTTGACATTAAATTTATACAACCAGTTTACCTATGATTCCAACATCCATTCAAAATCTATTGAACCTACCCTACTCGCTTACGCAGGAACAAATTGAATTTTATGACCAGCATCGCTTTATCAAGCTGAAACATGTTCTGGATGCCGAATCTGTTTCGTACTTCAATGAAGTGATTGGAAAAAAGGTAGCAGAAATGAACACCGTTACCACCAAATTAGAGGAGCGCGGTACGTATGGAAAAGCATTCCTGCAATTGTTTAACCTCTGGCTCGAAGATGATCACATTAAAGCACTGGTGTTTAGTAAACGATTGGCAAAACTGGCTACCGACCTCATGCAAACCAAAGGCGTGCGGTTGTACCACGATCAGGCCTTGTTTAAGGAAGCCGGTGGCGGTATCACCCCGTGGCATGCCGACCAATATTACTGGCCATTGCAAACCGATAAAACCATTACCGCATGGATACCCTTACAACCCATCCCTTTATCAATGGGGCCTTTGGAGTTTAGCGCAGGTAGCCATGTAATTGTGGAAGGCCGGGAACTGGCTATTGGTGATGAAAGCGAAGCAGTAATACAACAACGTTTACGGGTTACTGATTTTAAACATGTTATTGAACCCTTCGACATGGGAGAAATCAGTTTCCATTCGGGTTGGGTGTTTCATCGCGCTGGGGCTAACAGTACGAACCAGATGCGAAAAGTAATGACGATCATCTACATGGACCGGCACATGAAGCTGAAACAACCCGACAACCAAAATCAGATAAAAGATTGGGAAACCTGGTGCCCCGGTGCACAAGTAGGCGAAGAAATAAATACGAAATTGAACCCGGTGTTGTATTGATTAAGGATACTTAACTAATGTATCAGTTAACTTCTTACCATCGTGTTTGATCAATTTGAAAAAAAATTAAAAAGCCTCGCCTACTGAAAAATAGAAGTAACCTCCTTCTTTGCCCAATGCATAGTCAAAGCGAATGTTCAACCGCTCGGCCGGGTTTACCAACAACCGTAAACCTGAACCAACTGAATACTTCAGCGTGGAAAAGCGAATATCGTTAGGCGAGCCAAACACATCGCCTACACCTGCAAAACCAACCATGCCCAAACGCCAGAATAAGTGTGCCCGGTACTCAACTTGTGTACCAATAAAGTGATTTTCGCGATAGCGATAACGAGGATAACCCCGCAGCATGTCATCGCCACCGGCAACCGATAAGTCCAAAAAGGGAACATCACCGTAACTCAACCGGAGTTTCGTTTGCAGGTTAAGCGATTGCTTTTTCTTAACGAGCCAATGCTGTTGGTAAATTCCATTAATAGCCACAAACGAAAAAGTACTTCCGATTGCAGGTGTGTAAACATAGGTTGATAGCTCGGCAAGCTTACCGGTTTGCGAATTAATTGCGTTATCGCGGCTATCATATACAGCAACAGCACCTAATGCCGATCCTACACCACCCTTGTAACCGGTAATGCTGCCCTGTTCCAAAATGCCGCCAGGTGTGTAACCAAAATCAAACTCGTATTCAAAATGATAATCAAATCCTACAAATAAGGAAGGTTTGATTTTTTTAAGCATCAGGTTTTTAATACTGACCAGGCTGTATTCATAACGTTCTTCTTGTGCCGATGGGGTATTGTTGCCTATGCCAAAAAAACGATCTGGAAAGTTGCGATAGCGCACTTCGCCTTTTAAAAGATAATTTTCGTTGCGTGTAAATACATTCCAAACACCCCACAAATCCAACTGGCGATTTTGTGTGTAGTCGGCCAGAAACTGAATATAGGAAATACGGGTAAGTACTTCGTCTTCGGTTTTAGGTGGTACTTTAAAGTAATAAACCCCAGCACCACCATAAGCCCAGCGGGTATCCGGTGTATAATATAATAGAGGCAAAACGAAAAAACCCCTTTTTTCAACATTTAGCGTGTCGTCTAACGGAGCAAAACCCAAAAACCTTTTTTGTTTTTGAGCCACTGTTGTTTGTGCTACTAACAACAGCAATACGAGAAAGTGAACTAAGCCGGAATGCAACATCATTTAACAACACATAACCACTACAACACAATATTGTTGTGTGGCACAATCGGATCGGGTAACGTTTTTTCGTTCAGCATATCGCGCATATCAATTTCAATGGTTCGGCTTATCTGGGTTATGGGTACATCGTTGGCACTACCTTCAAACGGATTTACCGAACTTTCGCCAACAGTATCTAAGGTGTGTAAAGCCCAGGTAACCACTGCCGAAAAAGGAATGTTAAACCAAATAGTATAACCTTCTACTAAAGTTCCATTACCCAGCTTATCAAATTCATGCAATAATCCGAATGGAAAGAATATTACAAAAATCAAGAGCAAATAAGTTGCGATGGATGCAAAGTTGCGGGGATAAGGAAAGTTTTTAATTCGTTCGGCTTTACCTTGTTCATCGGTAAGCCGAACAAGTGCCTGCTGCAATTGTGTCCATTGAAAGTCGTTTATTACACCAACATTTCTAAGCGCGGCCAGTTCTTCCGATTGCTTTGCCGTAAGTTGTGTAGCCCGATTCTTTTTAGAGAGCATATATGCCAGCTCTTCGGGCGATAAATATTGTTTCAACTCCTCATCAATTTTAGTTGACCGCTCCGGAATGAGGTAATGCGACTCCTGAAATTCCTTGTTGCGCCACTCCTGCATATTTTCCCATGCGCGGGGTTCTCTAAGTTGAAAACGCAAAGCAGTAAGCCACGCAAAGTGTCGGTAAAAAATTCGCTTTGTTGTTTCTGACTGGGATGCGGGCAATGCATCGCGCAGTGTATAGGCAAAACTACGACTGTTGTTTATAATGGCACCATAAATCTGGCGCGCTTCCCAAATACGATTATAGCTTGCGTTATTCTTAAATCCCACAATAAAGGCTACCACCGTACCCATAATGGCAATGGGCTGCCATGGCAATGCAATAAACGTAAATCCAAACGCATAAAGCGTTGTAGGAATTGCAGCCATCAAAAGCATGACGTACGTATCTCTACGCGTCCATTTAAAAAATTCCAGTGGTGAGTAACGTCTTCCGGTATGCATCGATTAAACTTAAGTGCAATCTAATGCAAATAGTTAAACCATAATTATGCTATAAGAAGATTTTGAATGCTATTGAAAGCTGTATTTCTTGTTTTCGAATGAATAATCCCGGTTTAAAATTTATTTGCACGGAATTTAGTTTTGCCGCCTAATAACCACTTCGGTTCTAAAGGAAAATGGTTTCGACCAAATACGGAGGGCTCTGTTAAGAAATAAAAGTCATTAAATCTGGCAACAAACTGTTTATTCTCAGCTGATATTTTACCACTCGCCCAGGTAGGATCGCATAAATACCACTTTTCATTCAGCTTAACAGCGTTCCAGTTGTGGTTTGGAAAACCTTTTTTCAGTTTCGAGCCCAGTGTTCTACCGTATCCATCTACAATCACGCATTCAATATCTACAACCAAAGCCAACTCGCGCACCAGGTAAGCATACCCAGTACAGATTGTTGTAGAAGTTTTAGAAACATCTCTCTGCCAAAATGTGCATACCATGCCGATAACTCGGCTTTTGAATTACAACGCTCACGACCTTTCTTGTTCTTCAGATAAAGTTCATAATCGTTGCTGATATTTAAACACACCCATGTAAAAATAGCCCTGAACTTTTCCTCATCTCTGCCAAAAGAGTGTGTTAATTTAAACGCAAGGTCAGGCAAACTATTTAAAGAGTGATTGGGGTACAATCGCGCCACACTATCAGCTCTGCTAAAGTCCGCCTCCTTAAAATCGCTTACCTGAGCGCTTGCGGTTAAGGGTATTAACCAAAAGATTAACGCGAGCAATCGCATAACTTTTAGTAACCAGAACTTCTCCGTTTCTGTTTATTAGTTTCAGGTTTATCAATCCACACTTCTCACAAAATGTTAATGGGGTCTTCATCCATTCGAATCTCCACCGACTCTGGTAAATTGGCAGTAACTATTAGTTCTTGCTTCAATAAACCAACGAAACTAAATACCACTACTTCGCCAGTAGCCAGGCTGCGTGGAAAAGTAAACTTACCATCGGCATCAGAGAATGTGCCAATAGAAGTACCTTTCAGGTAGATGTTAACACCAGCCAAAGGCGTATTGTCTTTGGATGCAAGCACAATTCCCTTCAAACTATACAAATCAGTTGTACCCGATTGGGCATTCGTTTGGGTAACTGTTGCGATCGAAAAAATCAGCAAACAAACCGTTACAACCAGGCGTAACTCTGGTCCGGAAAACGCTTTTGCAGAAATTGCAACTTGGAAAATAGATTTTGTTTTCATAAGCATTAGGTTTTTTCTTACCAGATGCTTCGTTTAACAGGATTCCACAAAACTTTCTGAAAATTCTTAAACCAATCAGTTTTTATCCTTCCCCAGCGAAATTTTATAAGCTTCCGGTGTGCCGGATAACTTGATGTTAATGAAGCGTTGCCGTTTGGTTGGGTCGCGGTATTGAATTGCATCATCTTGTAAGGAATCCACTGCTTGTTGCTTACCAAATAATTTTTGTGCTGCTGCCTGAGTAACCAATTTCCAGGGTACACGCACAAAATACTCCATGTTCATATTCAGATCTTGCTTGCCAGAAATTTCGATAAAGCCAAGCGTAGAGTTAATAGTCATAGCCGGTACGGTAAGTTTGCCATTAACCAAATCAAATCTGTTCTGCAATGTATCAAACCGAACCCGGTTTAGATTTTTATCTTTGAAAAAATCGGCCATAGCAGTTAAGGCGCTGTAGTTATCAAGCCTTCCATTTACTATCCGAACATCCAAATGCAGTTCAGAATCGTCCAGGATAGGAACCATATCGGCATGCAAGTGCACTTTACCTGAAATTGTTCCACTTAGTTTTCCATGCAGGTTTTCTGAAACAAGATGATCCTGGCCAAAGTTTTCAAACTTGAATAACAACTTGTCCAGATCAACGTCCTCAACTTTCATTACCGGACTCATGTAAATTTTATTGCGATCTGATCCATTAAAGTAGCCATGCATCGTAATCTTTCCACCAGCAGCAGCCAACGATAATGTATCAACGAATATAAAGTGCTTCGTGGTAGTGCGGGCTTTCATAAAAAAATTATCAATCAGATACCGATGGTAGTTCAGATGCTTGATGTCAAAATCGAAGCTCATATTGGTAAAGGGCACATCGTAAATATTAAAACCGGCTTCATGATCCTGCGGAGTAACAGTTTTACCGGCTGGTGGCGGGTTGTAGTTGAACAACTCATCAAAATCCAAATGTGGTGAGCGAAGTACAAAGTGATTGTCGCGTTTTCGAATGATGGAGTCTGTACCCAAATAATAGTTCAGGTCGGCATTGAATTCTGACTTTCCAACTTTGCCACCCAGATTTTGTACCATGATATGCTCATCTTCATAATGCAACCGTCCTTTAAAATTCTCAAACCGCAACGGATGTATTTTCATTTTAGCTTCCACCCTATCCAGGTTAACATCTGCTGATTGTAAACCTTTGTTAAAATGTAAGTCTGCAAAACCATGAAGCTTCAGATTTCTAAATTCCTCATGCCGGTAATCTTCCGGAACAAAATTTTCGCCTCCATACGCAAACACATCTTCCAACTGTAACAATGCCGATGTTAAATTAAACTCAACCCGGGTGTTACCTTCAGGTTCGGTTAAAAACCATACATCATAATTTCTGAGCTTTCCATTAAAATGAAAATCACTCTTGTCAATCATCCCGGTAAAATCAACTACTCTGAAATCCTGATCGTCCACAAATACATCGGCATGAAAATCGTGCAACGTATGCGGGTAATGTGATAGTTTGGCGTACAGGTCTTCAATAAAAAATTCGCCTACTGGCAGGTTGGGCGATTCTGTAAATGCACGAGCGGAGCTACTAAACTTTAATTTCATACTCAGATTGCGAATCTGTTCATCTACAGGCTTTGCATGCAGGGTATCGCCACTTGTTAATTCTTTAATGTCGAGTAATGCCGACTTTATGTTTAGATGAGCTGATACCGGATTTTTGGTATGATGCAGGATTGCCGGCAGATCGCTAATGTCGGCAGAAATAGATAAGTCTGAATTTCCAACACGCAGATCAAAGCGATCGATGCGGGCTTCATGCCCATCCATTGTGGCCCTAATATTTACATTCTTAACTGGTAAGTGGAATCCGGGAGCTTTAAACGAAAGATTTTTTACATCTAATTCGGTGAAATAGGATTCATTTAACTTCTCAATACTTTTTTCAGGATTGTCAATATCGATGATGTCGTGGAAATTCATGGTAAGCGACAAATACCCTGTTATATCCTGAAGTTCTTCCAGATTCAGAAACTTGGCCAGAAAGTCGAGATCAAACTCAGAACGAACTTTCATTTCAATTTCAGGAGATGTAAAATTTCGCACGGTAAGGTTGCCACTAAACGTACCAGCTTCGGGGCGGGCTGAAAAATCGTACAATGAAAACTCAGTGGTAGAGGCATTGCCTAATGCACCCGTTGTAAATTTCCCTTTGAAGAAAAGCTGATCTAACTTTTTTTGAGATACTTTATTGTTGAAGAATGCATCTTCGCATCCAAACTCAGCTTGCACAACCGGGTTATTTCCGTTTGCTGCTTTACCTGTTATGGAGGCTTCAAAGTAAATTTTACCGGCATTATCGTATCGCTGCAATACGGGCGTAAGTTCTTCAGGCGCAAAAGCAAGAAAAAGATCGAAATTGGGTTTATTCCCGTGAAACCGGATATCCATGTTTAAGTCGTCATCCAGATCGACTGTACCATCCATTTTAAACAATGCCCGCTCCAATTGCAATTCGGATGGTTGAATCGTGAGAAGTTGTGTTTGTTGGTCGAAATCAAGCTGGGTACGCAAATCAAAATGCTTGTGTTTGGCAAACGTGGTGTCTCCATTTACTAACACATTCATCTCGAACCGGGTATCTAGTTTAATCAATACATGATTGGGACTGGCCTTAAACCGCGATTGAGCATGTTGTATAAAAGCATCTACCAAAAGGTTATTGCTTTCGTTTATCTTAATCAGATGAACATTATTTATTTCTATAGCCTGAATGTCAAGGTGAAGTTCAGTTGGGGAATCTGTACCTTCAACTTCTTGCTTACCCGATAATGCATTCATGAGATTTAAGGTGCCATCCGTATGTTGAATGAGCTTAATGATGCCCTCCTGCAATCGGATAACCTTAATATCCATTTTGCCTTTCAGAACCGTAATCAAATCAAATCCAAGATAAACATCGGCCACTTCCAGCAACGGGATACCGGCTTTGTTTTTGTCCTCGTAAATTTTTACATGATCCAGGTCAATGGATATGTATGGAAAATTAGCGAAGGGCGAAATATGACTATCTGTAACTACAATCTCGCCTGTAAAATCGCGATTGGCCGTGCTGATTAATTCCTGCACAATACTGTCTTGCTTCCAATATAACACACCTACCAAAATACCAAATAGCAAAACAGGTATCAGTAAAATAAGAACCACCAAACCCTTCCAGTTCAATCGCTTTTTCATTAGTGGCTATTTTCCCGTTCGGTTTAACCATTTATCTAAGCTCCACTCGCCCGGCCCTGTAAAAAAGAAAAGCAGCCCAAATAGAACAAACATAAACGGATGCTGATCCTGGTACCAGAATCTTCCATTGCCAACAAAAAAAGTAATATAACTCAACGTACCAACTGCAAGCAATCCGCCAAATCGCGTAAAAATGCCCAGCGTTAACAACACCCCCGAAATAAACTCTGAAGATTTTCCTAAGTAAACCAAAAACTCCCCTGCCCCACTTTTAAAACTATCCCAAGTCAGATAACTCTGCATGGTTGCTCTATCAAAAACTTCAAAACCATGATAAGCCAACAGCAAGCCAACAGTAATTCTGATAAGGGCTAATCCCTTTTCAGGATAAATGGGTGCTGACGAAAAGAGTTTTTTCATTTCAACTTTTTAGGTTCAGTGAGTATAAACATCTTCATGCGTACATTTTCAATCGGCCTGTCGGCTGAATTGGTTTTTGTGGTTGCTATCTTATCCAGCACATCAAATCCTGTTAATAACTCTCCAAACACTGTATAGCCACCATCCAGATGAGGAGTACCGCCTTGTGTTGTATAAAGCTTCTTTTGTGTTTCGTTTAAGGTAAGATTGCGTTGCACCATAGTGCTGTCTAATTGTGTGGTACGCCACGCTGGGCGTTGCACAATATAGAACTGACAATTGCTGCTTGCCTTTTCGGGATTGTTATCGCGCGCGGCAGCCAGTGCCCCGCGTTTGTGATAGATACCTTGGTCGGTTCTGAACTCAGCGGGAATCCGCTCGCCCGGAGCTGAGCCACTACCAAGCCGGTCTTCCGCAGTGGCTTTTTTACTGGTAGGGTCGCCTCCTTGTATCATAAAATTATTGATCACCCGATGGAAGAGTAAACTATCGTAAAAGCCGGCTTTTACTTTCGTTACAAAATTATCGCGGTGCAGGGGTGTTTCATTAAACAATTTTACAATCATGTTACCATAATTGGTAATAATTAATATACGGTAAGTATCATCAACCTTGTATTGTTTTTTATATTTAATTAGATCGGATTTTTCAGCATCCGATAGTGATCGGAAATAAGTTGGTTTTCCACAAGAACTGATCAACAAACCCAAAACAAGTACAAGTATAACGCGCATAAAAAGTTAGTCGGTAATTAAAATTACTCAAAAATACACGTTGTCAAATTAAAAATAATGTGCTCCAACCAACTACCTTTTAGTGGTAACACGTATTGACGCTCAACTTTAATCTAACAATCCTATTATGGAAGCATTCGAAGCGATTATTTTCCTGGCCTTTGGGCTGGGCATACTACTCTTGTTCACCATGTTTGTAACTGTTAAGCAGGGTTCCATTGCTGTGGTTACAATTTTCGGTAAGTACAGGCGTATTATGCGGCCTGGTCTTAATATGCGCATTCCGGTAATCGAAAAAATCCTCACCCGGATTTCAGTACAAAACCAATCGGTTGAACTTGCCTTTCAGGCCACCACCATCGACCAGGCTAATGTTAACTTTAAGGCTATGTTGCTGTTTTCTGTTTTGAATCAACAGGAGGAAACCATTAAGAATGTTGCCTTTAAATTTGTGGATGAACAAAGTTTTATGACGGCCCTTGTTCGCACTATTGAAGGTTCCATCAGAAGCTTTGTGGCAACCAAAAAACAAAGTGAGATTTTATCGTTGCGTACCGAAATTGTACTGGAGGTTAAAAAGCAATTAGATCATACACTGGAAGACTGGGGATATCATTTGCACGACTTGCAACTGAACGACATTGCTTTTGATGAAACCATTATGAAATCGATGGCTAAAGTGGTTGCCTCGCACAACTTGCGAGCGGCTGCCGAAAACGAAGGTCACGCATTATTGATTACCAAAACCAAAGCAGCGGAGGCTGATGGTAACGCCATTAAAATCGCAGCTGAGGCTGAAAAGATTGCGGCTCAACTTCGCGGCCAGGGTGTAGCGCTTTTCCGCGAAGAAGTATCGAAAGGTATGGCACACGCTGCCAAAGAAATGCAACATGCCAACCTTGATTCGTCATTTATATTATTTTCAATGTGGACCGAAGCTATCCGCCATTTTGCCGAACATGGAAAAGGTAATACCATCTTTTTGGATGGTTCAACGGATAGTATGAAACGTACCATGCAAGAATTGCTGTCGGTAAGTAAAGGAACATTACCGATTGTAGAAGAAAAATAAAAGCCGGCTTAAACCGGCTTTTGTTTTTCTTTATCCACCCCACGTAGTGGGGCTTATTGATTTTGCGGCTCGTAAAATATCAATCCGGCTTATCTGTCCTATTAACACACCATTCTCAACTACGGGCATTCTTCTGATGGGAGTATTCAGAAACTCGGTAGCCGCTTCCACTACATTATTTTCGGGCGACATGGTTTTTACTTGTCGCGTCATATAATCAGCCACTTTCGGTTCGCTGTGGGGCTGATTGTGGTATGCCTGATCAACAATTATCCGCAGGCAATCGCGCTCTGAAATAATACCTACCAGTTTGCGGTTTTCGTCCAATACGGGAGCTCCGGAAATCCTTTTCTCAATCATAATATTGATTACCTCGTTTATCGATTGATCGGGGCGCACCGTTACCAGGTTGTGTTGTTGCACCATGTACTTAACAATGGATTCATACTTGGGCAAGCCGCCACTGAGTTCTTCTTTAGACTTAATTTCGGGTTTGAAATTCATGGTTGGTAGATTTTAGGTTAAAGAAATGTAAGTAATTATAACTTAAATTGAAAACGCGGCCCATTTTGGAGCCCGAAAAACTGGTTTAGCAACCAAAAAGAATTGTTTCTGGGCTCATTAAAAATTGATTATTTTTAAAAGCTTCATTAAAATCTACCTGCTTATGCTCGATTCACCTGTGGTTAAAAACAATCCGAAGTTATTGGTATTTGTACCATTGTTCTACACAGTTTGGTCCGATTCAATACTTACGCCCAGCGAAGTTTCAACCTTAGAAGGATTGCTCAGCTCACAAGATTGGATAAGTGAACCGGAACGCAAATTTCTGCAAAGTAAAATCGACCCCCGGCAACCACCTTCGTTTGAAGAATTAAGTTCATGGAAAACTGCCATTGCACAAGTTACCAATGGATCGAAAACGCGCGAAACGCTTGCATCGCTCGGTATAAAATTAGCAAGCAATCATAGCAATGCAACCAGCAACGATACACTTGAAAAAATACGCCCGGCACTTGCCAAAATTGAAACCACACTTGGTTTTATCAGCCACGAAGCCATCTTTAATTTTCAGGGGGGGCATCATACTATAACATCCGAGCAGGCAACGCAACACAACTTCGATGTAAACGAACTAACAAAAATTCTGGATGGTGATCAGGCTGATATAATCCGTAAGGTAAAAACGTTATTGTCCGATCCGGAGTTTGCCTACGTTGGCCCAGGCGATTTGGATTTGTACCGCAAGCAAGTATTGCAATGGTGTAAGTTTTTAGCCGAACAAGGATATGGGGCTATGGCCTACCCGAAAGCATTTGGTGGCGGTGGCGATATGCGGGCCTATTTTACTATAATGGAAACGCTAAGCTACCACGATCTGAGCCTGGTTGTTAAGTTTGGTGTACAGTTTGGCTTGTGGGGCATGAGTGTTTATTTTCTGGGAACAGAAAAACATCATACCAAATACCTGAAAGATATCGGAACTCTGGAACTACCCGGTTGCTTTGCCATGACAGAAACCAATCATGGTTCGAATGTAAAAGGTATTGAAACAACAGCAACCTACGATCACACTACCAAAACATTCAACATACATACTCCCAATGAATATGCCCGCAAAGAATACATTGGTAATGCGGCCTGCCATGGCCAGATGGCAACTGTGTTTGCCAAACTGATTATCGATGGTACGGACTATGGTGTAAGTGCTTTTGTAGTGCCGCTACGCGATAAACATGGAAAATTGCAACCGGGAGTAAAAATAAAAGACTGTGGCCGCAAGATGGGTTTGAATGGTGTGGATAATGGTGTAATCTATTTCGACCATGTGGTTATTCCGAAAGAAAATATGTTGGATCGCTTTGCCTCCGTAAACGATGCTGGAAAATTTGAGAGCCCGATCTCCAGCGATAACCGTAGATTTTTTACCATGTTAGGTACATTGGTGGGTGGTCGCATTGGTATTCCGCGTTCGGGTAATGCTGCGTCTAAATCTGGATTAACTATTGCCATTCGTTATGGCGATCAACGCAGGCAGTTCGGGCCTGAAGGCGGAAGTGAAGTTCCAATCTTGAATTATCGTACGCATCAGCGCAGGTTAATGCCTTTGCTTGCCAACACCTATGCCCTGCATTTTGCATTGCAATACCTTACCGATCGGTTCATCACTCGCAAGGAAGAAGAAATGCAGGAAATTGAAGCGTTAGCGGCTGGCCTTAAATCATTTGCCACGTGGAATACTACAGCCACACTACAGGAATGTCGCGAAGCATGTGGTGGTAAAGGTTATTTATCTGAAAACAGAATTGAAGTATTAAAAAACGATACCGATATCTACACCACCTTTGAAGGTGATAACACGGTATTGATGCAATTGGTAGCCAAGAGCCGACTTACGGAGTTCAGGCAGGAGTTTGCCAACATGAATGTATTCACCATTCTAAACTACGTAGCCGAAAAAGCAATGACCGGCATTACCGAAATGAATCCGATTACCGTTCGCAATACAGATGAAGCACACTTGTTGGATCCGGAGTTTCAACTCAATGCATTTAAGTATCGCGAACGCGATATACTTACCTCAGCTGCCAAACGATTGAAGCGCCATATTGATAGTGGCATGGACAGCTTTGATGCCTTTAATGTATGCCAACATCACCTGGTAGAAGTAGGATTTGCCTACATCGAACGAATAATACTAGAGAAGTTTATTGAACAAGTGGCTCAAACCAAAAACGAGGGCTGTAAAGCAGTACTTAAAAAACTCTGCGATCTGTTTGCGCTTTCGCAGATAACTAAAAACAAAGGCTGGTACCTGGAGCAAGGTTATATGGAAGGCGTTAAGACCAAAGCCATCCGCAAATTGGTAAACCAGTTGTGCTGGGAGGTAAGGCAAGATGCAGTACCGCTTACCGATGCATTTAACATACCGGAAAGTTGCCTGGCTGCCCCTATTGCAATGCGCGATTAATCAATCTTGATTCGTAACGATTGTTGCCAAAAACCTTTACGTACCTGTAGTATGTAAATTCCGGGCGGAGGGTTAATTGCTTCAATCTCGGCCTCACTTCCGTGTTGGTGAACGTGTAAAGGTATTTGTTGGCCTACTGTATTTAACAATCGAATGTCATGCGGCTCAATATTAAAGCCCGTAGTTACTGTTAACTTACCTGTTGTGGGATTTGGATAAGCTTTCAATTGATAACTCTCATCAACCTGTACCCGCTTAATGGACGAATACGTTGTGGTTCCATCATAATCAGTTTGCTTAAGTCGATAATAGGAAATACCAATTATCGGATTTGTATCGATGGTTTGATAGTCAATTCGGTGTTGGCTGTTACCTGCTCCTTTTATTACGCCAATTTCTTCCCAGCCTTCACCTGATTGCGAGCGCTGAATGGTGAAGTAATCGTTATTTAATTCAGTGGCAGTTGCCCATTGAAGCAATACTTCGTTACGAACAACACTAGCATGAAGCGATAGCAACTCAATTGGGAGCGATGCATTTGAATTAGTGTTACCTAATGTAAACCGGTCGCCATTTTGAAAATTCACACCGGAGAATGTAACAATATTTCCTGCGAATGATCCGGCTCCGATTGGAGTTACATCATTATCCGCAAAGCCATCGCCATCGCGGTCAATCAACAATCGCAAATTGGCACCTAAGGGTGAACCTGAAAAGCTGCTGATGTCGAATGAAACTGAAACAGAACCCACATCACCCGTTTCGCTAACCCGCCATGTTCGATTAACCCGCTCTTGAATGATAACCCCATCAACTCCGCTTGTTGTACTGGTTAAGCTGGCATTGTTATGGCCCCAAATCAGGAACTCATCATTCGATAGTCCGTTTGGATTCCACATGCGCACAACCCCGGAACCTTTTGCATCAATATGCCGGCTGCCATCTGCCGCCTGACCAATACCAGCTACTTCAAAATCAAAATTGCCATTACCAGGATTATCCATCGTGTAAAAATCTTGAGCACTTAAAGCTATCGCATACTTTGCCGACAAATAATTTTGGATAATGATACGTTGTGCTTGATTTACACGGGCATTAAAAATTATCAATTCTGTAATATCACCCTCAAACCCGGCTGATCCCGTGGTATTGCCACCAATATTAAAACGGTGGGTTGCATGGCTTGAATAAGTTAAAGCACCAGCTCTATTTTGTAATTGAGTTCCATTGCGGTAGAGCTGTTTACCGGTAGCAGCATTTGCATCATACGACCAAACAGAATAGTTTGTTAACCCGGTTAAGCCGCCCACTTCAATTCGTGCATCCGTTCCGCAGCAATTGCCAATATCATAATACACACTGCCCGACCACGGAATGTGGTTTGCAAACCTATTTACATCTAACGGATCGGTAAGATAAACCGAGCTACTTTGTGTGGTATTATCTGCCTTATTAACCACAAAAGACGAAGCCTGATTGGTAACAAAGTTTGAGGTTGTTAATGTTAATCCTGATCTTAATCGATTTGAGCCATTGAAACTTACTTCCGGAAAGCCATTAATGGCACCAGCAACTAATGTAGGTCGCTGCCCTCCGGCTTCACTTACGTTTAATGCCGCCACTCCGGCAGAGTTGGTCCAACTGTTGATTGTAGTTCCCGTTGTATTTAAACCATTGTCCACCTTAAACCATATCTTAAGGAAGGAATCCCCGGCACTACTACCAACACCAGCCGGACCAGTTATTCCTGTAACAACCGGTGTTGTACCCACCACGGGGAAGCCCATACATCCCATTCCCGTACAATTAATGGTAAAAGATGTACATATTTGGTTCACAGTTCCTCCGTTAGTGTACGTTACCTGGCTACCGGCTCCGTTTTGCAAGGTTGCTGTTCCTGTTCCGCAAAGTGTTGCATTTGTATGATCAATAACCAAATCATCGGTAGATGTAGAATTGGTATTGATAATGGATACACTGTTACCGGTTAAAATCAAATCATCCAAACTGCTGAAGGTAGAACTTGCATCCACTTCCAGATAACCCACCTGTACTAAATTAGATCCTAAGCTAAACGTACCACCTGCAAGCACATGGGTATAACCAGCCGTCATCATCTCAATACCCGTTACATTCAAGGTACCGGCTATGGTAATGTCGCCCGTATGATAAAACATAGCAAGGTTAGAAGAAATAAAGGGACCGATATTAGCCTGGCCTAATCCATCGGGTGAAACACCACAGCTGCGATTATCGTTGGTGGCATTTACCACAATGGTATGACCAGTGCGAATCACCACATTATCATGCCGCCTGGGCCAAACTCCGGTAGCCAACGGCCCGCCCGATCCATCGGAGCTTAGTGTCCACGCTGTGTTGCTGTCCCACTGGCCGCCCGAAGTTGCATTACGGGAATAATAGGTTACCGTACCAAACGCAACTCCATAAAAATTACAGGGTACACTACTCGGAAAATTGGGTGGTGTACCAATAGAGTCATCGCCTCCTGTATTTTGCGAAACCCAGTTTGCTGGTGTAGCAATGGCTGTTGCACACGTAGTTAAAGTACCAGTACAATTTATACTACCGTTGTAAACAGTAATATCCTGCCCACCTGTAATGGCGGTAGCCGTTGTTCCAGCCGTTAATCCTGTATTTGTTAATTGACCATTCGCTACACTAAATCCGTTGTTGGCTATTGCAGTTATAAATGTGGTTGGGGCTGTGGCACTCGTCCCGATAAACATGTAAATTACTTCATTATCGTTTTCGAGCGTCATTGCGCCACCCGACATAGTGCCGATAGATGCTGCTGGTGTGGTATTCAGATTGGTGATAGTAATTACAGTTCCTGCAAAAATGGTATTGCCTGTACTGTTTGTCCAGTTAATGGCGGATTCACCAGAATTGAACGCTCCTCCGCTGCCAATTGCCAGTCCATTCCATTCGTTATCGTTAAACCGCACTACGGTGCCGTTGGGAACATCTACAAACGTAACAAAGGCAAACCCGTGGTTACCATCCGAATTGTAAGCTACAAACATGCCGTTACCGGGAGCCTGACCAAAAGCCATAGCTGAAATTGACAGCATAAAAATGAATAAATAGCGTTTCAGATAAAAAATAGCCATAAATCGTTCAATTTTAAGCTTTTAGTAAAAGATTATCCACAAAGAAAGTAAAATATGGTAACATAGAGAATACCATTATATTCAACCAGATTGAGTTGACCTTATTACGCCTATGTACACTTAAAAATACCTTTAGCATGAGGTCAATAATCCGTCTTAATGGTTTTATCGAACGGAATACCAAATTGGTAACCTATATTCTCAGCCTTGGCATCGTCCAGTACATCCAATCCGTAACGTATTTTCGTTGGATCGTCATACACAAAAGTTCCGAACAACCGATCCCAAATGGAAAACATATTCCCGAAATTTGAATCGGTCCACGGCCGCACGTAATGGTGATGAAACTTATGCATATTGGGTGTTATAAAAACATAACTAAGTGGTTTATCGAGCCAAACGGGCAAATGAATATTAGCATGGGTGAAATAGGTGAAGAACACCGTGCAGATACGATAAAAGAAATAGAATGAAACCGGAGCGCCCGTAATTATTACTGCCAGTAAGGCAAAGAGTTCGCGCATGATAAAATCACCCGGATGGTGCCGCGTGCCACTGGTGGCATCTAAATGGGTATCGCTGTGATGAATCATGTGAAACTTCCACATCCACTTAACTCGATGCAAAAGATAATGAACAGAATATTGGGCCAGCAACTCAAATATGAGCAGGCATATTAGTAGCTCAATCCAGATTGGCAAATCGATAAGATAGGTTAATCCAAACTGATGATTTGCAATCCATGCAAAAACTCCAACCGTAGAAATACCAAATAAAGTATTTATGATCATGGTGGTAACCAGGAAGGTAAAATTTACTCCGGCATGTTTCCATTTTTTATACTTGAATTGAAATAGCGGAAAGCTTCCTTCCAGTATCCAACAAATACTTAGGCAGATAATTATCCAAGCCGCACGTTGCCAGGTGGGCATGGTCTCAAAAAAATTCAAAAACGATTCCATACTACTTTCGATTTGTGTTTTAAAAGGTACAATTTTTAATCATTACGTAAAATTTACAGCGGTCTGGATTATACAACAGAATCAATTATCTACTTCTCTTTCAACCGGTCTGGTAAGACACGTTGGTCCACCTCCACCTTTTACGCTAATCTCAGCGCCATCATATTGATGAACCACGCAGCCGGCTTCCACCAAGCGATGATGCGTAACCGGATTACCTTTTACCATAATTACTTCGCGCGGGTGCTATTGCCAATACATTGCACCCCATCGAATCCCATTCGGCATCGGGTACTTCTACCAGCTTGAAACCACGTTCTAATAAGCCGTTACGAAACGCGATTGGCATAAGCGGTGAATATACCACCGCCAAATTTTTGTCTATCGGACTAAACACAGACATTAAATGAAATACATCAGTCGGTCCTTTGTAGTGTGGCATCTCTGCAACCCAAATTTCAATTCCTTTTGGCTCGAGTAGTTGTTTTAATTGATCAATGCCTTCGGAATTGGTACGATAGGTATGCCCAACTGCCAGTGTTCGGGCATCTACCCAGGCCACATCACCACCCTCTAAAGTGCCGGGCGGAGTGATGGAACCCAAAATCGGAATACTTGTTTGTTTGAACATGCGTTCGCTTGCGGCAGGTTCTGAAATGCGTGCTTGCTTGCCCATGTTGCACAGTATCATTCCGTAGTCGGTGGCAATGGAAGCATCGCGGCAATACATAGAATCAAGTGTTAGTGAATTATCCTCTTCTAAATGCGCCAGTTTGGCTCCACTCAACTTTAATAACTTTTCAAAGGATTGATACTCGGTTATTGATTTTGCAAGATTGGGTTGAGACAAAAAATTCAACGCCTGCCATTGTTGCTCAATCTGATTCTCACTCACAAAAGCTGCTGCAGCCGATTTAATAAACACACGTAGCAGTTTCCCAAACTCAGAATGACACGTAATCATTACAACTGATCTTGTTTGATTTTGATGAATGCATAAAACGGTAGCCCGGCCATCAATAAAACAAAACCCCAAAACACAATCTCTTCGCCCGAACCAATAACTGCCCACATGGAATAAATAAAAGCAAGTGCTGCTACTATGTATTTTGTAGTGTTTAGCATCTTCCTTTGAGCTCCCATCATTACAAAAGAAATAATGGAAAAGAGATAGGGAACTAATACTGTGAGTGTAGAAAGTAAAATGATAAACGTATAGGTATCGGCCAGGCTCTTGGAAAAGTTCATGCTCATGAGTACTGAAACCAAAATACTGGAAACAATAATACCCGTAGCTGGTGCCCCGTTCTTGTTTTCGTTTGCGAACAGTTTCGGAAATAATTTATCGCGTGCGGCTGCAAAGGGCATTTGTCCCTGAACCATTATCCAACCATTTAAAGCCCCAAAGGTTGAAACCACTGCTCCGCCCGCAACCAGGTACTGTGCCCAATCGCCCCACAACGAAGCTGCAGCATCGGCAAACGGAGCCTGCGATTGATGCAAACTATCTGGTGGTATTAAACCCATAACTGCAATCGTACTGGTAATATAAATAACTGTGGTTACCAGTGTGCCAAGTACGGTTGCCTTCGGTACGGTAACCTCCGGGTTAATTACTTTTCCGGATGGAATGGTTGCACATTCCAGACCAAGAAAAGCAAACAAGGTTAAAGTTGTACAACTTGTTATGGCCGAAAGGTTGGATTCAGTGCTTACATTGAAGGGCGTAAAGTGATCGAAGTTTAAAAAGAACAATCCACCCAATGTAATAATTACCAGTGGTGTAATCTTTAAAATGGTAGTGATTACTTGTACAATGCCTGCTTCCCTAATGCCGCGTGTATTAATCCACGTAAGAAACCAAATCGCGCCAAGCCCGGTACCCACAGATAAAATTGGGTTAGTACCCAGTGCGGGAATAAAGGCTGTGAGATAACTTACAAATGCAACTGCAATAGCCGCATTGGTACACCAGATCGAAATCCAATAACCCCATGCCACCAGAAATGCCGGAAAGTCGCCCATGCCCTCGTGTGTGTAAGCATACGGGCCGCCTGTGGCTACGGGTTTGAGTTTACTTAACCAGCTATAAACCATCGCCAGGCATAAAGCTCCAGCACCTGAAATTACCCAACCGATTAAACTGATCCCTCCATAAACCCCAAGTGTAGCCGGCAACATAAAAAGACCGGAGGCAATCATATTACCCACCACCAGTGAAGTGGTAGTCCATAGTCCGATTTGTTTGGATGAACTCAAAGCGGATGTTAATTACAAAGAATAATTTTAATTTCCATGAATCATAAGACCATACCGATCGCATTTTTATTTACGTTTATTAACGAGTTCTACAGATCGCCCAGTGGGGCTTGCAAGTAGTCTATGGATTATTATGGAATCTACAAATGATAAAAGGAAATAAACTCACGATTGAATTAGAATGCATGACTATCAATTATAGTTGTGAGCACGGTCTTCTGAACATCATCCGTCCATGCAAAAACAAGTTTGTCTCCAGCCCGTGTCATTTGTGGAAACCCACTAGAGCGAGCCTCTGAAGATGTAGCAATTGTTTTTACATCGCCCATAATACCATCTTTATCTATTCGCACTACTTTGAGCGATGCATCTTCCATCCAGCTAACCAAAGCAACATCATCGCTAATCAATGCCACGTCTACTCTGCCAATTGGACTACCGGCATCTACACGCAGCGGCCTCCCAAACGATTCACCGCCATCCTGCGAGAAAATTAATCGCACGGCAGGTTCATTTTTGGCTGCGGTAAACCAGGCCACCACAAGATTATTACCGCGAGCATCCGCCCGTGGGCCATTCACAGGGCAGCCTGCTATCTTCCAATTATCAGCATAAACAGCTTGTGGTTTTGTCCATTCATTATGAACAAATCTTGTAATGAATATATCCCGAATCTCTTCTTCCGACCGATCGCGGTAGATAACCACTGGACCATTCGAAGTTAGTGCAGTTGTAGTCTGGCAACAATCGCACGTGCGTGGGTCAAGTTCCCATTCCGAAATTTTATTACCTGCTGAATTTATAATCGCGGCCCGTAAAGTCATCTCTCCATGATGTCCATCGTGATGATCCATATTCTCCATGCCTTCCATTACAGTATTGCGACCATCCAACCACGCCACCAGAAAATTATCCTCGTAAGGAAGTAACGAAACAAATCCATGCTCTGCCTGCTTGCCATCATCGTGAATAACAAAAGGTGTGCTCCATTTATTTCCATCTGTCGATGTAGATAGCTTTACATCATAGGCAAAAGTGTCATCGCCACTTTTTTCTAAAAAATGTGCTACGAAGTTATCCTTATTCACCGCCAGCATGGGGTAATCGGCCCAATTCACAAACCAGTTTTTTCCGGAAGCAACAAGAACTGGTTCTGACCATTTCGTATCTGTCCATTTGGAATATTTAAGATTACTTATCGAATCAGTTTTCTCAATCCATGAAAGATAAACCTGACCTGCTTCATCCGTAAATAGAAATGGCTCTGCGCTTCCAATACCTGCGGGAGTTGTAACTTCATTGGTTGAGGAGCATGCGGTTACAAACAACAGTATAACAAGTACACGATTCATAAAGAAGATATAATTTTAGAAATGATTTGTTTACTTTCGGTTGAAGTCCAATCGCGAAAGCCGGTTTCTGAAAATTTAAGATTACCATTACGATCAAAAATAAATGTGGTTGGTAATGCCTGAATATTTAACGCCTCCAAATCACCCAGATGAAAATAGTTAAACTCAAATGTTTGCTTATCCTTAAAGCGTGTTATTCGCTCCAATGTTTCATTAGAAGCAAACAGAAAAACGATTGGCTCATCTCTTAATTGATGCTGAGCAATTGCCAACAAAGGCATTTCCTGTAAACAGGGTTTGCACCAGGTTGCCCAGAAATTTATCAGCACAGTCTTTCCTTTATATTTTGAAATATCAAACGGTTTGCCCGACAAATCGGTTAACCGGACATCTTCCAATTCAATTGCCTTATTTCTTTCGCGTGAAGGTGTACATCCTAAAAGGAGTACAATAAGCATAAATGAGTATCTGATCATTGTAACATCTCCTCTACGGAACCGCACTTTAACATTTTGTTTCCGAAGTAGGGATTGCGAATAGCTTCATTATCACTTAACCAATAGGCACCTTCATTGTTAAATGCCATCGGACAATATTCATAATAGGCTATAGTTCCACCTAACCCAAATGCTTTGATACTCTTGTAGAAATTATCAGAAAGAGGACTAAAAGCAGCACGCTGTTGTTCAATATCATCCGTAGCCTGAATTTCTTTCAACGCAATATCTATTCCTGCGAGATACGCCATCCAATCATTATGGGCCTGGCCAGTTAACAATTGCATTTCAATAGCCGATAAGGTCAGGCGGGTTTGCTCAGCTTTGGTTTTAACCAATGCCGCATCGGTAGCTACGAAGGCATCTTTCAATTCTACGTATGCCGCAAACGAAACTGCTAATTGTTTTTGAAACTGAGCATCTACCGAGAATGTAGGCGCAGTTGCTTCAGGCATTTTAGTGGTAGTAGTATGCTCCATCGTATCATCTTGCCTGGTCTCTGATTTTTTGTTGGAACAGCTTAACACCACAGCAGCAGCTAAAAATGATAAAGTAATTAATTTGAGTTTCATAAAGTTGAAGTTAAAAAGTTAAAGTTAATCAATGGTATTCATCGGATTAAATCCGTGTTTTAAAATATATTCACCATAGATCAGGTAAGCACCGGAAACAACAACCGTTTCGCCCACCTTCAGACCATCCAGAATTTCTACTGCATAAAAATTTTCCAAACCCGTTTTCACCATTCGTGGTTGAAATGTATTCTTGTTGGTTTCAACATAAACGTGTGTACCTTCTTCGCTTCGGATAACGGCATTCACCGGCACGGCAAGGGTCTTGTCCTTTGGCTGATCGATCCATACTTGTGTGGGCATTCCTGGTTTTAAGCCACCGGGGTTAGTTACATCTCCCCACATCAACCAGGTCTGTGTTCCATTCTTAAACTCAGGATTAATAAATTTCACTTCCATATTCATGGATTCAAAACCATCCACCTTTATGGTTAGCTTATCTCCGATTTTAACCAGGTCCACTTCATCGGCAAAAAGTTCAGCTTCAATCCGCAGCTTTTTCAAATTTTCAATTTCATACAATGGAGTTCCTTCCGCAACTGTCTGTCCTTCCTGCACTGCAATTGACCTAATACTACCTGATGCAGGCGCCAAAAAAGTAAACCGGGGGTCTTTTATGCCGGCACTTGCAAGGTTGTCGATCTGGGCTTCGGTTAAGCCATATAGTATTAATTTTTTTCGGGCTGCGGTTTCAAACGATTTGTATCGATCATTCATTTCTTTAGCTTGTGCATGCGCCAATAAAAATTCATGCTGAAGGGTAAGCAGGTTCTCGCTATAAATTTCATATAGTGGTTGTCCTTCTATAATTTGTTTTCCGGTTTCTTTTATGAACAGTCGCTCCACCCGGCCTGCAACACGACTACTGATCACATTGGTGAAATCTGAATTCTGCACCACCCGAGCGTTTACAATACGAGGCTCGTTTATAGTTTGTAGTCCCACCTTTTGAGTTTGAATGTTTGCAAGTGCTATCTGCGAATCGGTAAGCATCAGATCGCGCGATTTGGATTCTGTTTCCGTTACATGCTTGCTGTGTTCATGTTGTTCAACCGATTTCTCTTGCGAACATGCTGCCATGAAACACATTCCGATTTGAGTCCATCTCAAAAATACTTTCGTTGTCATACGCTTAATTGGTATTCTTTATAAATCCTTCACTGTCCACCAGGTATTGTGCCTGAATCGCGATTTCATCAGCTGAACTAAGTCCCAGTACAGCTACCTGATCTTTTGTTTGAAATTGAACAGCTACCCGTTTCGCTTTAAAAGCATTCCGGGTTTTTACAAATACAACCTGATCAAGTCCGAGGTCAACCAGAGCCTCGCGCGGAATCCACATGGCTGCCGTGGCTTTTGATTTCAATCTTGCTTTAACCAACTCACCAATTTTAAGATTTGTATTGGGTACTTGCACACGTATTGTTACAAACTCCTGACCTGTTTCGTAAAATGGTTGTATAAAATCGATACGAGCTCTTATCTCCCCACGATCATTCATTGAAATGGTTATACTATCTCCAACTTTAATTAGTTTACTTTCATCTGACTTTACATTCAATTCGATACGCAAAGCGTTTGTATTAACGATTTTAAACAATGTTTGCCCGGCTGTAACATAATTACCCTCGCGAATAAATACAGGAGTTGGCATAGGTTGAGTTTGCGATGTCATGCCCATGCCCGTTGGTGCAGGCGCGATTGGTGCTGGTTGCGAATCAGTTACTACGTAACCATTCTGATGGCTGAAAACAGGAAACTGGTATTGAATTTTTCTATAGGAAATTAATTCATTTAACTGCATTTCACTTACACCTAACAATCTCAACTTAGATTTACTGTCGGCTACTAAAGCTTCATTTTGATCTTTTTGATTCAGCAGGTATATCAATTCCTGTTGTGCCGCAATCAACTCCTTGCTATAAATTTCTGCCACCTTCATCCCCTTTCTAACCGGTTGAAAAACACTCTTGATATAAACTTTTTCCAACCGGCCACCAACTCGCACCGGAATGGTAAAGACCTGCCGGGTATCGTACGTTACAATACCAGTAGCCTCCAACATTAGTTCTTTACTCAGGTACTCGCCTTTAATCGTTTTTATCTTTGATGTTACAGTTTCATTGGGTGATTTTATTAACCGCGCCAAATCTTCTGTAATCTGAACCTCTTCACCCGGGCGGGCCTTACGCACCAGATCCATGTTACAAACCAGACAAACACCTTGTTTATCTGAAACAACCGTAGGGTGCATAGGGCATGTGTAGGTGTCAGATAGAGCTTCCTGACGCGAACTGCATGAAGCAAGACTCAAAACTACCAAAAGCAACATTGTCAATTGACAATTGACAATTGACAATTTATTTCTCAATCTCTCGCTCATAGCTCACAATCATTTCGTAATACTTTTGTTTCGTATCCAGGTATTGAAGTCGGGTCATGTTCAATGTTTCCCAACCATCAATAACCATGGGTAACTCTTCTCTATTTTCTTCATAAGCTAACATCAGGGTTTTGTAATTTTTCTGAAGTGCTGGTATAATTCGTTGTTCATAATTATCCAATTGTTTCTTCAATGTATTTATTTCTGAAAGCATACGAGTTGTCATTCCCTGCACTTCGTTCATGATGGCCAATCGTTCTGCCTTCATAGACTCAACTTCATAATCCATTGCCTTCGTATTGGCCTTGTACATTTTTGCCGACCAGGGTGCGATGGGAATTGTAACCATACCCAACAACATAAACTGATTAGGCATTCCTTGTCCCATCGAAATCATGTGGCTGAAGTTGATGTTAAAGTCCGGACGGGTTTGGGCCTTTTCAAGACTTTGATTTAATCGCATCGATGAAATGGTGCGATCCAACTGTTTTAGATCACTCCTACTAGCCGATAATAAAACCGTATCGATTGTTGCCGGTGCAAACGTTGTGGTTACAGTATCAATCGTAAAATTAGCGGATGGAGATACGTTCATTAACTGCAACAACAGCGTACGTTGTTGTTCAATACCATTATCGTTCATCAACTGCATATTTTTTACTTCGTGCAGCCTACCTTCTGCTTTGTAAATATTGGCAAGCTTCTCCTGATTATGCGGATAGCGCACACGGACAACTTTCAGCATAAGTTCAAGAATTTCTTCCGACTTCACCAACACCTTTCTTTTTTGAGCCAACACCATCCACGTGTAATAAGCACCTTTAGCCTGCGCCCGAAGTTGATTGTACACCACACGTTCATTGGCTTCTTCAATACCGGCTCGCGAAGACAGGTATTGCTGGTTGGCTTTTAGTTTAACCGGATTGGTAAACGTCTGCGAAACAGAAACCATGACCTGCCGAGTGTCATCCATCATTCCATAATCCTGTCTTCTATACGGAAACATCCACAAGCCACCACCCACTTCCGGTGCCATCAAACTTTTTGAACCCGTCACGTAAGCATTCATCGCTTTCGCGCGATGTTGGTATGTTTTCAACATCGGGTTTTGCTCCTTAATTAATGATAGTACGCTGTCTAATGAAATAGACTGCGCCTTCAATTGGTTTGATGTAAAGCATAGCAGGATATAAAATAAAGCAGTAAGTAAATAGAATTTTACTTTTGATCTACTAACTACTATGTACTTTAAACTAACTACTTTTTTACTTTTCATAGCCTTCCAGTTTTCCAAACTTTCGTAATTCATATTCTTTTGTCATTAAGAAAATAAGCGGAGTAACTAATAAAATGTGGGTGGCTGAAGTGAGTACGCCACCAATCATTGGTAATACAATAGGTTGCATTACATCGCTGCCTACACCGGTTGACCACAGTACGGGTACCAAACCAAAAAGCGATACGCATACCGTCATAATTTTAGGACGCAAACGTTTGGCCGCTCCATGCACCACATACTCTTTCAATTCCTGAAAAGTAATTGTGTCGCGATTATTACCACGCAATTGAATTAGTTGTTTCATGGCATCGTTCAGGTAAATCACCATTACCACCCCGGTTTCAACAGCAATGCCAAACAAAGCGATAAAACCAACCGCCACTGCAACTGATAAGTTTACACCGTAGAAGTAAACCATGTAGGCACCTCCTATCAATGCGAAGGGCACGGTAATCAAGCTTAGAAATGCTTCGCGAACAGATTTGAATGCGAGGTACAGCGAAATGAAAATAATCAGTATTACGATTGGCAGAATAATCAACAGGGTTTGCTTTCCGCGAATCAGGTTTTCATACTGGCCACTCCATTCCAGAAAATAGCCATTGGGTAATGCACCCAACTCCCGATTTACTTTTGCAATAGCTTCTTCAACCGTTGAGCCCAGATCGCGATCGCGTACATTAAACAACACGGCCCCGCGCAACAACGCATTGTCCGAAACAATCATGGGCGGGCCATCTTCATAACGCAAAGTAGCTACGGCACTGAGCGGAATTATTCCCAATGCCGGAGTTTTGATTGGCGTTCGTTCCATCTGAGAAATACTGCTTCGAAAGTTTTGGGCTAATCGCACGCTGATTGAAAAGCGTTGCCGACCTTCAATAGTTTGCCCGATAGAGGTACCACCTAAACCAGACTCCACAATCATGTTCACTTCATCAACTGTTAAGCCATAACGTCCCAACGCTTCGCGGTTAATATCGATAGTCAAATATTTGCCGCCCGTAATCGGATCGACATACAAATCCTTTACTCCACCCACATCTTTAAGAATGGATTTCACTTTCTCTGAAATAGTATAAATGCTATCGAGGTTCTGACCAAATACTTTTATGCCCACATCGGTACGAATTCCGGTTGCCAACATGTTAATTCGATTAATGATGGGCTGCGTCCAACCATTAACCACACCGGGTATTTGCAGTTTGGCATCCAGCTCATTAACAATATCCTTCTTTGAAATTCCTGCCCGCCATTCCGCTTTTGGTTTGAGCGTAATAATGGTTTCAATCATAGAGATGGGTGCATTGTCGGTAGCTGTGCTTGCGCGACCCGCTTTGCCCAATACCTTATCAACTTCGGGCACCGACTTGATGATTTTATCTTGAACCTGTAAAATCCGTTTCACTTCTTCATTCGAAACATCCGGTAATGTTACAGGCATAAACAAAATGGATTGT
The DNA here is from genome assembly GCA_019638395.1 of Cyclobacteriaceae bacterium. Lineage (GTDB taxonomy): Bacteria > Bacteroidota > Bacteroidia > Cytophagales > Cyclobacteriaceae > ELB16-189. The sequence continues at coordinate 116,814 of JAHBTX010000001.1, read as the reverse complement.
TCATCCAGCGGAGGCATAAACTCAGTTCCCAAACTAATCAGTAACGGAATACTTACTGCCAATGCAATGATGTTTACACCCAGGGTAGTCTTGCGCCAGTTTAAACAAGCACGCAATATGGGTTCATAGATCTTTTCAAGAATACGGTTAACCGGATTGCTGCTCTCGGGTTTAAATTTCCCTTTCATTAAAAAAGAAATTAGTACGGGTGCAAGGGTTATTACGAGAATGGCATCTACCAGCATGATGAATGTTTTAGTGAATGCAAGCGGATGAAAAAGTTTACTCTCCTGACCCGTGAGCATAAACACGGGCAGAAACGAAGTAATGATAATGATCGTAGAATAAAATACTCCACGCGAGACTTGTTGCGATGATTTCTCGATAATCTGTAACCTCACCCCCGGCCCCTCTCCAGAGGAGAGGGACTTTAGCTCAGCATGTGTGTGAGGCATAGAAAGACTTCGATAGGCATTCTCGGCCATAATAATTCCATTATCAACAATAACTCCAATTGCCAATACAATTCCCGTAAGGGACATAATGTTAGAGGTGATTCCGAAAAGCTTGAGTAAGATAAAACTTATGGCCAGCGTAATAGGAATCTGAATAATGATGCTAAGCGAGCTGCGCCAATGAAAAAGGAATAGAATAACAACAATTGATACCACAATCATTTCTTCTATCAACGTTGTTTTGATAGAAGTTATAGACTCATGAATTAATTCACTGCGATCGTAAATAACATTAAACGACATGCCTTGTGGAAACCCTTTGGCTACATCTGTCATCTTGGACTTTACGCGGGTAATTACTTCATCTGCATTTTCGCCATAGCGCATTACCACAATGCCACCCACTACTTCACCTTCGCCATCAAAATCGAAAATACCAAGGCGCGGTTCACCCGTCATCTGCACTGTGCCGATGTCTTTAACTTTTACAGGCGTTGCATTAACTGTTTTAACTGCAATATTTTCAATTTCTTCAATGGAGCTAAGGTAGCCAGTGGTTTTGATTATATACCCGATGTCGTTGATCTCAAACTTGCGTCCACCGGTTTCATTGTTGTTAGACCGAATGCTTTGAACAACTTCTGGAATAGAAAGATTATAAAATTGAAGTTTGTTAGGATTAACCGCTACCTGGTATTGCTTCTGAAAACCACCGAAGCTGGCGATCTCACTTACACCCGGAACATTCTGCAAAGCAAATTTCACATACCAATCCTGAATGGCCCGTTGTTCGCCCAGGTCCATGCCTGGCGCATCGAAAGTGTACCAGAGAATATGCCCCACACCTGTTCCATCGGGGCCAAGCGTTGGTGTAACACCTTCAGGCAACAAGCGCGTTGCATAATTTAAACGTTCCAGTACCCGCTCGCGCGCCCAATACACATCGGTATCGTCATTAAAAATTACGTACACGAAACTCATTCCAAACATGGAACTGCCGCGTACATACTTTACTTGTGGTAAACCTTGCAGATTGGTAACTAATGGATACGTTACCTGATCTTCCATTATTTGCGGACTACGACCCATCCATTCGGTAAAAACAATTACCTGGTTTTCAGAAAGATCAGGAATGGCATCGATCTTACTGGTTTGTGCAGCATGAAAACCCCAGAAAGTTAATCCGGTAGCAACCAGCACTACCAGAAAGCGGTTTCGAAGCGAAAAAGAAATTATATTTTCAATCATTAGTTTAGAAATAAGTAATGAGACACGAAATGTGAGACAACGTGTACTTTAAAGATCAAAACAAGATTGATTGAATCTTGAATAAGACCTTATTACTTAAGTCTAAATAAGAAAGGATTGAATCAACACCGGAATGTCGTGCCGAAGCAAGGGTGGTTTGTAAAATGTATGGTGTGAATTGGATACAGAAGCAACTGGCACTACCTGCGCGAGCACCGGAAGATCACTAACCCAAGCTTGCTGAGCAATTTGAACAGTTGGTGCTTCATGGTTTTTGAAATCCTGACCTGAATAAGTGAATTGCTCATCATCGCAGCAAGAAGCTCGCTTTGCAAAAGCCTTGTGGCATGGCGGAGTGTTTATCTCCATCGGGCAAGGTGTTGCTTTTTCAATAAGCGACACACTTTGCACACTGCCACCGCACAAATGCATGTTTACCGTAAAGCTGCTGGATGCAACCAGTACCAATGCGGCAAGTGTTAGTGAAACAATAGTGCGAATAGCTTTCATGTATTTAGCAAATGTAGCAATTTTTAAAAATTGTAAAACCTTGCAGGTCTTTGGGCTAAGAGTAAGACCTGCAAGGTTTTGATCATATTAATGGCAAGCCTTATTGTACTTCTTAAGCTTGTAGTAATTATAAGGCAGCGGAGCCAGAAAGCCAGCCACCATTGCAATAACCAAGGCTGTCCAGTACATCGGGTTTCCGAATGCGGCCTTGCCACCGGTAAGCATAAAGTCTGTTGCATTCATAACTACTTCCATAACCACCATCGAAATGAATGACATCGAAAATGCGGTACGCAACGCTGCCGGCCAGCTAAACTTTTCGCGAAAGCGCAGTAACGTGGTCTCAAATAAAACAGAAGTAGTTAACCCAGCTACAACTGCCAAAATCATTTGAGTGGTCATCGAAACCTCGGGATGATAAGCCTGCAAGTATATAATCATTCCAAAGTCGCCAATGGAGCAACCGATCAGGCAGTTTAAGGTATTAAACGAGGCGCGCTTCCAAACAGCGGCATCACTCCAAAAAGCGGGCGGTTGAACATGCGCTGCTCCGGCTATCCGGTATTTGTAGGGGGCCAGCGCTGCTACAAATGCATTTTCTGAAACTGTAGTTTGACTTTCTATTTCTGCTACTGCCGTTTCCAGGTTGACTTGTACTTTTTGCACACCCTTTACCGTGCCGAGTACATACTCTACCTTGGCGGCACAACCTGCGCAGGTCATACCCACTATTTTTAATGTTTGTGTCAATTTAATTATGGATTAAAATTTAACAATTCGGATTCAGCCTGAATCTCGATTGTATATTATGAGACAAAGGAACAACAAACCCAGCGGCTGGTAGTTATACAATTCCTGAAAGGTGTTACAGAATTTTATGCTACCGAATCCAATGGTTTGCGCGGAGTTTCAACTGGCCTGATTTTCTTTAGCTCCGTAGGAGTTATGCCGGTAACCTTTTTAAACTGGGCCGACAGATGTGCAACACTACTGTAGTCCAACCGATCGGCAATCTGGCTTAGCGTTAGCTCATCGTAAAAAAGCAATTCTTTCACGCGCTCAATCTTTTGATGGATAATGTACTGTTCAAGCGTAATTCCTTCCACAGCCGAAAATAAACTGCTGAGGTAATTGTACTCATAATGCAACTGATCGGCTAACCAGGCCGACCAGTTAAGTTTTTTTGTCCTCTGGCTTTTGTGATGGATTTCTTCAATAACCAAATTCTTAATAGACTCAATCAGCCGTGCTTTTCTATCATCGATGCGTTCAAAGCCCAGACCCATCAGCACATGATCCAATGTTGCAAGTTTTTCAGGTGTTGGCTCCTGCATTAGTGCCACCTCGCCCAGTGTAATCCGCTCGGCCTCAAGTCCAAGCTTTTCCAACTCCTGTCCCACCACCAGAATGCAGCGGTTGCAAACCATGTTTTTAATGTGAAGAACCTTATTCATAATGAGGTAATAACTTAATTGATTCCAGAAAAGTTGCTGGTGCCGATAAATCCGGTTGAAGCCCTTCGCAAAATACACTCAGTCGGTTACCTTTACACCTTTTAAGCGAACCATGGCCGAAGAAAAGAGTCTAAATTTTATTGAGGAGATAATCGAAAACGATTTAAAGTCGGGGAAACATACCAGCATTGCCACCCGCTTTCCGCCCGAACCCAATGGCTACCTGCATCTGGGGCATGCCAAAAGTATTTGCCTCAACTTTGGGTTAGCCCTCAAGTACGGGGGCAAAACCAATTTACGTTTTGACGACACTAACCCGGTTACTGAAGAAACCGAATATGTAGAAAGCATTAAAGGTGATGTAAAGTGGTTGGGTTTTGAATGGGCAGAAGAACTATATGCCTCCGATTACTTTCCACAATTGTATGAGTTTGCCGTTACACTTATCAAAAAAGGATTAGCCTATGTGGACGACAGCACCAGCGAAGAGATGGCTGCGCAAAAGGGAACCCCTACCCAACCCGGAACCAACAGCCCGTATCGCAACCGCACGGTAGAAGAAAACCTTGCGCTGTTTACCGACATGAAAGCCGGTATATACCCGGATGGTTCAAAAGTGTTACGTGCTAAAATTGACATGGCGCACACCAACATGTTGATGCGCGACCCCGTCCTCTATCGGATTAAACATGCACACCATCATCGCACGGGCGATACCTGGTGTATTTACCCAATGTATGATTTCGCCCACGGGCAAAGCGACTCCATTGAAAAAATTACACACAGCATCTGTACGCTGGAATTTGTGCCGCACCGTGAGTTGTACAACTGGTGTATCGAAAATCTGGAAATATATCCATCACGCCAGTATGAGTTTGCCCGTTTGAACATGACGTACACCATGATGAGCAAACGCAAGTTGTTGCAACTGGTAAACGAAAAACATGTTACCGGATGGGACGACCCTCGTATGCCAACACTAAGTGGCGTTCGCAGGCGCGGTTACACCCCTGAAGCTATTCGCGATTTCTGCGATCGTATTGGTGTAGCCAAGCGCGACAACCTGATTGACATAAGTTTGCTGGAGTTTTGCGTGCGCGAACATCTTAACAAAGTAGCAGCGCGCAGAATGGTGGTGTTCGATCCTTTAAAAGTTGTCATCACGAATTATCCGGAAGGCAAAATCGAAGTAATGACCAGCGAAAACTATCCGGACATTCATACAAACGTGCGCGAAATGCCCTTTGGGCGAGAGTTGTACATTGAACGCGAAGATTTTATGGAAGTACCACCCAAAAAATATTTTCGCTTAGCTCCTGGCCAGATGGTGCGCCTGAAAAGTGCTTTTATTATTAAATGTGAGAATTTTGTGAAAGATGCAACCGGCCATGTTACCGAGCTACATTGCTCTTACATACCGGAAAGCAGAAGTGGCAATGATACTTCGGGTATCAATGTGAAAGGCGTTATCCATTGGGTAAATGTTCAAACCGCTGTGCCGGTAGAAGTGCGTTTATACGACCGGTTGTTTAATTTAGAAGATATGAGTTCGGTGGACGATGATTTCAGGAATCATCTTAATCCGGACTCGTTGAAAGTGTTACCAACGGTTTATGCCGAACCTGAAATTGCCAAGGCAAAGTTGGGTGAACATTTTCAGTTTTTACGAATGGGCTATTTTACTTTGGATACAGATTCAACTGCCGGTAAACTAATCTTTAATCGTGCTACCACTTTGCGTGATATGTGGGCGAAGGAAGTGAAGAAGTAATTTCCGGTTTCCTGTTGCCGGTTACTGGAAACCGGCAACTCGTAACTATTTCCCAATCCATCCCAAATGTGTATTCTTAAAATTATCTGAATTTAGTTAACCGCGTTTTACCCTTCTACGGATAAGCTTAGGACTTCTTTTTGTATGAATAACACCAAGAAGTGTAATTACATTGTTTTCCACAAAATAATAAATTCGATAAGGGAAACGTCTTAATAAGGTAGCGCGTATAGATCCAAAACAAATCTGATAGGAAAATGGATTTAGTTGTATTCTAGTTAGTTAACTCTCTAAACTTAGCAAGAATCTCTCATCAAGGCCAATTAACTCGCTTCTATACCAAAGACTTATTTGCCTAATGTCGTCTCTGGCAACTTCAGAAAATTGAAGTGAAAACTCACGGCTCTCGGACATACACTTTTACCTCATCCCAGGAATATGTCTTTTGATCCCCCCTTTTAAATTCGTCAAAACGTTTTAGTATTTCCTGCTTTTCTTCTGAGGGAATTTGAAGTTCAGTTGAAGTATCTTCTGTAATGCTATCCCAAATCGATTCGACCAGGGTAAGCCGCTCTTCGATACTAAGTTTCTTAATGTCAGATAAGGTAATCATGTTCTAAAGTTAAAACATTTGATTTAAATGAAGAAGCGATCCTTCACATGAATCAATTGCTCATTTACTATCAGCTTGTTATTACTTCCCAATCCATCCCAAATGGGTATTCTTAAAATTGTCGGAATATTTTAATCCGTAACCTAAAAGCCGGTCAAACGAACTGTGACCAAACAATACAACTCCGGCAAGCATAAGTTCGGGAATGGTAAACCAGATTCCGACAAGGTAAAATGAAATAGCAATACCTTTGTGGTGAAACAGATTGTAAGCAACAGCACCAACGCGCGTGTTTACCAGATAGCCAATCATGCCTATGTCGGGTAAAAAAAATAACGCCCAGAAAACCCAGCCGGCAAAGGGCAGCTGCGAATTGAGGTAAATAGCAAGGCCCAGCATAAAAGCTTCTTCAATGCGCAGCAGGTTTTTCATACTCTTTTTGTTTTAAGTCGGAAAGGTAGCGAGATTTATTGCCGCTCCTGATAATCAACTACCATGAAAAAACTGCTCATCATTCTGATTGCCACACTGGTTTCTTGCCAGGCTAAAAAGGAAACCACAACCGCAACTTCAGGAGGCACCTCGGGCATTCTGGATTATCTTAAAGAGGATTCCAACATAGAATTTGTTGAACCATTTAATTGCCTTATTCTTCCGCCTGCCGAAATTTATCCCGACTCAATCATTGATAATACACTTCCTGATATTATCAAAGTCATACCTGCCAACTGGATCTCGAAAACTACCGGCTTATATAGCTATGCTTCCAGCAGCGATTTGTGCGGGAAGTTTCCATTGTTTCAATTCCAATTTTCAACAGGTAGCAAAGGTTGGGTTCATGGTAGCCAGGTGTTTTTAACTTCACAAGAAATTGCAACGGTCACGTTGCAAAATATTCTCTATCAACTTAATATGGCTACCAGCACCGGAATTGGTACAGCAACCGATGAAGGCACAACCGGCTGCAGCGAATACCAATTGTTATATTTAACGGATAACAGTAATAAGTTAATTCATTTGGTTTCGGTAAACCCTGCGCTTCAAAACCTGGCCATACTGGGTAATACTAATCAACAATGGTTTAGTTACCTGTCGGATGAAGGCATGGCTGTAACCATAAAATCAGCAACTGTTTTGAACAATCAGATCGTTATCGATCATTCAATTGAATATCAGGAAGGGAGTCGTGAAGGTAAAATGTATTTGAGTAAAGAAGAAAACCATTTTGTGATTGCAAAAATCGATGCCGGTGCCATGATAGAATAACTACCTTCCAAAATCATCCTGCAACCTCACAATATCGCTTTCGTCCGATGGGTTGTCTGCATCGGTATGTTGCCAGATTTCGGCTACGATACCCCAGCCATCTAACCCAACTAAACGATGCCGTAAACCTTTAGGTAAGCGAACAATCTCACCAATACTCAATTTTTCAACTGAGCCTTGCTCATCCGTTTCACTTTTTACAACACCGGCTGTACCAGCAATCAGTTTCCATATCTCAGCTCTTCTGAAATGATATTGCCAGCTTAAACGCTTGTTCGAATCTACAATTAAAATCTTAGGACTTAGTTTACCGGCAATCTTTAACGTACTGAAATCAACTTCGGGAAAATATTTGGCAGCAAACGCTGGCGCGTTACTTTCATCCAAAACAAAGAAACCACCCCAGGGTCTGTTGAAATCTTTATCAGCTATTGAAAAATCTTCTTCTTTTAAATAGTTCGCGATGGTTTCAAATACCTGATCTCGCTTGGCGTTCGGTTCTATTCTTAGCATTTAGTCCAATTCTTTTTTAGGTGGATAATTTCTGAGTGCCTGTTTAATTCCTTTCCTGATATTCGCTTCCGATAAATCCGGTTTATGTTCCATATAAGCCGAAACGTGCGATTGCCAAACCATGCGACTTTCCTTCGCATCAGCCATGCCAATGATCAAAGAACCCTTCAGGTAATTGATTACCTCTTTATCAAGATCAAGTGGTTTGATAAAAAAAGGTGAGTCTTCAGCACGATGATAAACAATGGCCTGCTCATCTTTAACAGTAATGGTAAATCCAATCAATAAATCGGGATCATCGGCATTACGTATCATTCCTTTCCTGCTCAATTCTGCTTCAATTGCCATTCGGATTTTTTCCTTTATCAAGTCGTTTAGGTAGTCTGGTCCGGTAATATTAAACTCACAATCTGCCATCCAGCAATAGGTTTTGTATTGGGCAAAGTCTGTTTGCTTATCAAAAGTTTCTTTTACAGTTACCGTACAAGCAGTAACGATCGTAAAAAATAACAGCACAACAACATATCGTTTCATTTTAAAAACTGAAGTTATGTTACTATCTGTAATCAAAGGCCGCTCACTTACTCCACTCAACTTTTGGCGAACGATAAAAATCAACTCCAAGCCGTTCCAAATGCGGGGCGTGTTTTCCCAGACGTACTTTATATTCATCCCAACTGCGGCCCTCGGCGGGCGACCAACCAATTTCAGCTACACCTATTAATCTTGGAAAAGCCATGTATTCTATGTCTGTCATGTTCACAACTGTTTCAGACCACAACGGTGCTTCTACACCCAGAATGTTTTCGCGGGTAATACCTTGAACCCGTGTAGCCGGATCCCAGTTATACGATTCATCTACTTCTATATAAGCCGCCCAATGTAAACCAATGCGCGTTGTTGAATCATATTGCATATCCAGGTAAACTTTCTTAGAAGGAGACATGATTATCTGGGCACCTTTAGCTGCAGCAGCAGCGGCATGCTCTTCCGATGCCCAATGTTGGGCAATGGAATTACCGTCAATATTAGCCTGCGCAATTTCTTCCCAGCCAATCATTTTCTTGTTGTTGGCTTTTACGATCTCACTAAACTGATTGATAAATTTTATGTACTCTTCTTTTTTCGTTACGTGGGCTTCATCACCACCTATATGAAGGTAAGGCCCGGGAGTTATCGCGGCCAACTCACGAATTACATCGTTTACAAATTTAAGCGTGTTAGGTTTGGCTAAGCTCAACGTACTCCACCCTACTTCTATACCGGTATATAGATCGGTAGGTTTATTATTGCCATCTACTATACCCTGTGTTTCAACCGGGCCGATGTAGTTTCCGGATTTCGGAAATTTTGTTTCTGGATTATTTAATGTTCCATAAGCAGCCAGGGCCGCATTGATGTGACTGGGCATATCAATTTCAGGCACAATGGTTACAAACCGTGTTGCTGCGTGAGCTACAATTTCTTTGTATTGTTCTTGTGTATAAAAACCACCTTTTCCACCACCTACTTGGGTAGTACCTCCGTGCACCGCAAGGTTAGGCCACGATTTTATTTCAATACGCCAGCCCTGGTCATCGGTTAAATGCAGGTGCAATACATTCATTTTATAATGACTGATCAGATCGATATAACGTTTTACATCGGTTACACTTATGAAATGACGCGACACATCCAACATAGATCCGCGCCAACTATACGTTGGATAATCGCGAATAGTACCGGTTGGAATGAGGAGTTTATTATCAACTTGCTTGCGGGTGATTAGCTGTAACAACGTTTGAGTTCCATAAAACAAACCTGCTGGTTGGGTAGCCTTTATCGAAATCTTTTCTGTTTCTATCACAAGTTCATATCCTTCTGCGCCAAGTTCCCGATCTGTGGAATCCAATTTCATGTAAATTGCCGACTTCAGGTTACCTTCAGTTGCCGATGCAAGTGAAAAACCGGTTGCTGCAGCTAGTGTATCGCGCAACGATTCAGGCACATCGGTGGCAACCAATACAGTTTCGGAAGTTAACTCAAACGACTCTCCGGTAGCGGTTACGGAAACCGGTTTCGGAATCAGGTTTTCGTCCGCCAGGTTAGTAGGTGGATTGTTCTTACAGGAAGCAAAGGCAAGTGAGAAAATGAAAAGTAATAGTCGAGGCGCTTTCATACGTTGGAATCAGGTAGTGCACAAAGCTACCTAAAAATGATTCACGCGAAATGACTGAATTTGAATTTACTAATCAGAAAACAATACCACCGGTTGTCAGGCCAGTTCAGGAATTTCCAGGCGCACTAGAGTACCTCGGCCTTCTTCCGATTCGATTTTTATCTGGCCCTGCAGTTTCTCAAGAGTTTCCTTTACAATGTATAAGCCAAGGCCCGAGCCGGCCCCAACATCGGTTGCCCGGTAGAACATATCAAACACGCGCGCCAGATGCTCGCGGCCAATACCGCGTCCATTGTCTTCCACTTCAATCAATGCTTTGTGTTTATCAATGGCCACGTTTACACGAATCACAGGCTCACGACCATTGCGGTAGCGGATTGCGTTGGAGATTATATTGTTGAGCACAACTTTTAAACGCCAGCGATCGCTGTGAAAAGCTTCGGTTTGGTGTATGTTCACAATTTTTTCCAATGAAGTTGAGGTTGTAGTGGCATACTTCAGTTGATTAAAGGTCTCCTCAATCAAGGGTTCAAAAAAAATTTCTTCCTTCTTAACATCCAACCGCGCATTTCGTGATTGATCGAGAATCTCACGAATAAAATCGTCCTGCTGCATGGCACTGGTATTAATGCGATTCAGGTATTCATTCTTCATAGCCGGATCGTTATCCTTCCGGGCAAGGTTAATCAGACCCAACACAGACGCAATCGGAGCCCGTAAATCGTGCGAAACGCTGTACACAAAATTATCCAACTCGGTATTGCGTTTACTTAACTCCTGGTTGGTTTGAAGCAATTTAGCCTCCGTTAATTTGCGCGTATTAATTTCCTGATTCAAAGCCTGTGTACGTTGTTGCACCATAGCTTCGAGATTTGAATTAAATTTTCGAAGTTCATCCTGAACAAGCGTGCGCTCAGAAACTGTAGCCGAAAGCACAATGGTAGAAATACTAATAACTCCAATAAAAATCTGCACAAATAACATCGATTCTAATGGCAGTATTTGCACAAAGGGGCCCACTTGTTGCACGGTAAAATAAATAGCTATAAGCGAAGCCGATAGCGCCACAGCCATAGCGGCCACCAGATTAAACCGGAATGCAAGCCACAGCAAAAACGGAATTAATAAAAATGGTAATGAGTTAATGAGTGTGTTATTAAAATATCCAAAACGCACCAACAACGAAAGTCCAATCAAACTTGCAATGCAAATACAACCTTCGATAAGTTTAGGAGGGTGAATGGTGATATGTTTCTGCCTGGCAACAGCCAGTATGAGTGGTGTAAACAACAAAATGCCCACTCCGCTGCCGATCCAGGCATGAAGAAAATAATCTCCGAACGTGTTGGTGTTGATAATGCCAGCAGCCCACAAACTTAAACTTGAAGTGCCTGAACCAATTACACACATAAAAACAGAAGCGAACAAAAAACGGAATGTATCGCGGGTGCTGTTAAAGGGATAGGAATCTTTTATCCAACGCGTTAATAAAACTCTTCCGGTCAAGGCTTCACCGGTTTGCCCTATTGCAATGCAAACTGAAATTCCAATCAGCCACTGCTGACTGAGCCCTTGTGTATTCCAAAACGCAAGCAGGTTAGCTGCCAGTGCTCCAATGGTAATTCCCGGCCAAACGCTGCGCCCCATCAAAACCAAAAGTGCAAAGGCCATTCCCGATGGTGGCCAAACCGAGAGTGCAGTGGTTCCGGTAAATGCCAGCGAATGTCCTAACCATGCTGATACAAAGTAAAGCAGTGCTACAACTCCAATTTGTAAGTCGGTATAATACTTAAGTATGAGTTTAGACATGGGGAATAATTCTCTCATTATCAATACAATATTGGTAATGAATTTATCCCGAAACAGGAATAGCAAGTAAACTCGCTAATATTGAAGTTAAACGGGCAAAAGGGACGGTTAATGGTTAAGGGATGCATGGATTACGGGCCGTGTCCAAGGTCCGCAGCAACAAGGTAAATGGGTGCCTTACTTAGTTTTAAGGATGAAAACTACGCGGCCTTTAGACCGGCTCGGTGCCTGGCCAGCAGATGTTTTCATAAGCGAGTTTCTTCGGATTTCATCTTTCAATAACTGCTCTGCGCGAGCACTTAAACCACGATGCAACGTGGTTATACCTACAATCTCACCATCTTCATCGCATTCAATTTCAAATTCGATTCTACCATCCTGGTTATCGGGTAAATCGGGTATTTTCGGTTCATCGGCCCAAGCCCAGCCCGCCATGGAAAGTCCAAAACCATTACCTCCGCCACCACCACCTTGTTGACCGTACAAGGCTTTTGAATCCAATTTACCTTCCGGATTTCCTTTATCACCCACCTTGCCGGGATCATCACCATGGCTCGTGCCGCCATCCCCCTTCTTCTCGGCAGGTTTTGTTTCAGCAGGTTTGTATTCGGTCTTAACAACTTCTTTCGGTTCTTCTTTCTTTACCTCTTCTTTGGGAGTAACCTTTGGTTTGGTTTCAGTTTTGTTTTCTTTAATTGGCTCTTTTACGGGTTCTTTCTTCTCTTCCTTTACTACCACAGGGCTTTCCAACTTAGAAACTATAGGCTCTTCTGCTTTTTCGGGTTCAGCCTGCACCGGTTGTTCTTTTGCAACCTCCTGTGCTTGTTCTTCGCGTGGGTCAGGCGTATCGTTTTGCGTACCGGGAGCTTTATCGGGTTGAACTTCGCCACCACCTTGTTGGTCTAAACCAAAATTAAGTTCAACGCCATATTCAGGCAACGGTGGATTAGGTGCACGCCACGCCATCAACAACAAAAAAGCAATCAATAACACCGCATGAAAGCCAATGGATACTACCAAGGCAATGCGTTTGTTTTTTTGTTCTTGTTGCACTGTCATAACAATTTTATTTACCGGGTTTGGTTGCAATCGAAACCTTAGCTTCCAACTTGGTGGCCACACCGGCTACAAAAACCATTTCGCGCGTAGGCACACTTTCATCGATATGTAAAACCACTACGCCTTTCGGGCCCCCGAGTTTACTTTTTAATTCACCTTCCAATGTGGATTTGGTAACTTTCTTCTCATTCACAAAAATCTGCAGGTCTTTGGTAACGGTAACAGAAACTTTCTGTACTTCGATGGTGCTTTGTACACTGGTAGGCAGGTTAACCGGCAACCCGGATGGTGTTACAAATGAAGACGTGAGCATAAAGAAAATCAGCAACAGAAAGATCAGATCAGTCATGGAAGACATACTGAAGGCTGCATCAACTTTATTGCGCGATTGCAAATTCATATTTAACGGGGTTCTTGCAACAAGTCTATAAACTCGATTGACGAATACTCCATTTTATGGATTACTTTCGAAACACGCGTAACCAGGAAGTTGTAACCGAGGTACGCAATAATTCCGACAATTAAACCGGCAACAGTTGTAACCATAGCGGTGTAGATACCATCGGCTAACAACTTTGGACTAACCGAGCCTTCTTCTTGTGCAATGGCAATAAATGCTCCCACCATTCCAATAACAGTACCCAAAAACCCAATCATGGGAGCAGCACCGGCAATAGTAGCCAGCACCGATAAATTTTTCTCAAGCCGGAAGACTTCAATCTTACCAACATTTTCAATCGAAGCTTCTATGGTTTTAAGTGGGCTGCCTATACGCGACACGCCTTTTTCAATCATGCGGGCCACAGGTGTGTCGTGTTGAGCACAGAGCATCTTGGCTCCGTTTATATCACCTTTTAACACCAACTCTTTAATGCGGCCCATAAACGCATCGGAACTAACATTGGCTTTATTAACGGTTAGTAAACGTTCAACAAAAATATAAATGGCTATTCCCGAACAAATAGCCAACGGAATCATTAACGGTCCACCGGCCATAACCAAACTCCAGATGGATATTGACTGATCCGTTACAGCGGTAGTTTCAGGTCCGGTTACAATTTGCGCTATCATCATACGGTTAAAAAATAGTAACTGCTTTCAAACTAAAAAATTGTTTTACCTCCCTCGGTTAATGGCTGTTGGCAGATATTTCAAGCCGCCTTGCGCCATCGGATAAACCGATTAATATTTTATAACCCATGCTCCTTCACCAAACTCAGGCTTAGCTGAATCGGCACTGGCCTGTGCCGATGTAAACGAATCAAAGTCGGCAATGGTTAATCTGTAAAACTTCCATTTACCAAACGGGGGTATAATTTTCGAACTGGTACCTTTTGCACTTAATTTTTTGGCATAATCGGTAACCAAATCGCCATCTACAGCACTGGCAATAACTACGTAGTAGCGGCCTGTGCGGGTTGTTAATGTTTCAAAAGTTCCGACAGCGGGTTTTGCATTGGCGGCAGCTTCAGCTTCTAATCTTTTACGTTCTGCTTCTTCCTGCTCGCGGGCCAGGCGTGCAGCTTCTTCATCTTTCCGTTTTTGCTCCTCAATTCTTTTCTTCTCGGCCAGTTCTTTTTTCTCTTTTTCTGCTTTGGGTTTATAAACGTATTGATAGATGAGAAAAGCGCCCACAATCAAAACCAACCCGATAACCACTGCTATAATTATAGGGGCATTTGATTTAGCTTCTTCCTGTGAAGGGGTATAGCTATAAGACTCACGTACCGTTTCTTCCTTTTGCTCTGGAACTGATTCGGATTCAGGTTGGCCGGTGGTTTCGGTTTCTAATGGTTTATACTCTAGATCGGGTAAGCCGAAGTTATCTTCTGAATTGTCTTCGTTTTGATCGTTAGGCTCGTTTTTGTCTTTACGCTTTGCCATTTGGTTTTGGTTTTTGTCTGGGTATTATCTCAAAATTAACGCAATTTCAATAAAATAAGCTATTATCAAAATACCCAGGTTATACCCCCCATCACATTCAGGCCGCGTACCGGGTAGTTCAAATAAATAGGGTACTCATTCGAAAGCAGGTTGTTGCCTTTAACAAATACCGATACCTGCCTGGAAAATATATAACTCAGCTTGGCATTCAGATCGAATGCGGCCGGTAAGGTTGTAGTTGAATAAATTCCTGTAATACCTTCATAAACCTGAGCCTTCGCCCCACCCTGCGCCAAGGCATCTACATTCAACAACAACTTGGAATAGATATTAAAAGCAGTGGTTACTCCCAGCCTGTACTTAGGCCTGTGCCATGCTTCTGCAACATTACCTGTATTATACCCAAAGTAATCGCCTCGAATGGAAACACGTGCCCTATCGGCATAAGCAAAACTTAGCTCACCAAAAAAATTGGTGCGTTTGGCGTTGCCTTCATCGTACGCTGCATTAAACTTTGCACGGTCGGCATCGTCATTGCGATAAAAGTACCAGTTTTTAAGATTGGCAAATGACAGGCCGGCACCATACGAAACTTTGCTGCCCAACTTTCCGCGTAAGCCACCCAAAAACTCAGCCGTACGATTAGTATGATAGGTACCCACATTGGCGTTTATCCAGGCGTTTTCGCGGGCAAGCGTGTGTAGGGAAACTTTGTCTATATCGCCAGTAAAGGCTGCATAAAGTTCTACCGAAGGGCTGAGCGGGTAGCTGGCTCTGAAATCGGGAAAGAGGTGTACATCTTTTGCTTTTCCAAGCGTATCATTCTCATAGGCAATGGTTGCCCCTGCGCTGAATAACAGGTTGTCCGTCAAATAAAACTGGTAGGCACCTTTAACCCGTAATAGGTGGCGGGGCCGCGCTTCGATGGTTGCATCTTTTCGGGTAATCAGGTTATAGTCGGTATTAAAAAGAATCTTACTTGTTTTCGATAGTTCGTAATCGCCTGTTAAACCAACGGTTGCTTCGCTTTCGCTTGCCTGATAGGCATCATCGAGGTAACTGAATGCGCCTTTCAATTTATAATTGAATGTACCGGTGGTTGTGTTTTCCAATTCACCACCCAGCCCTACTATGTTATACGTTTGCTTTATCAGGCTGCGATTAATATCGGTTCCAGGTGTGTAACCATAAAAGTAGGTGCCTATGCGTTCGTAATCGAGATAACCACCGGACGTAACTTGTTTTCCAAAAGCCTTACCAAACACACGCAACTGCGAGTTTGAACTGGCAGAATTATTATCATCAACCGGGCCACGGCCAAAGCCTAAATGCGATACTTTAAAACCGTAAAACTTATCCTTATCGCGCTTGGTAGTAGCATACGCATCAATAAAGGCGGATGCATAATTACCGAAGGCCGCGCTTACATAGTTGCCATAAATTTTTGAGATGGGCTCAGCCTGTAAACGCAATGGGCGAATAGATGGATTATAGTCAGGAGTATTAAAACTCAGATTCTTAAAATCATATTTAATTTCGGGCTTGATTGGTTCTGCCGGTCGAGGCGGAATTTTTTCGTAGTTTCGAATCGCCTGTGGCAACGTAATTTGCTTTTCTTTCGTGATTTGAATTTCTACTTTTTCAATCTCACCTTCGCCCCACTTTTCAGGAGGCTGTGCCAGGGCTGGTATGGCCAGTGTAATTGCAATGAAAGTAAGAAGGTGTATGCCTATGGTTCGCATAAATCAATTTTCTAGTGAATCTGCTTTTACTGCTGCTTTCTTCTTTAACTCATCCACCTCAATCTTCTTTAGTTTTTCACGTGCCATACCTTTTATATTTTCTAACGGAAAGGCATCTAACGAGCGCAGTGTACCTTTAGCCTGAAAGGCATCGCCCATGGCCAGGTAGTTATCGGCCAATAATAAAAACGATCGCCCTACCCACTCCGGATAGGCGGCAAAATCGGTGTTAAGGCTAATCAACGTCTCATAACAAGGTTTATGTTGCTTGGTGAGGTAAAGTATTTCGCCTAACAAATACTTTGCTTCGGCTCCATACTCATCGCGTGCTGAGTTTAGGGTATTTAAAAATTCATCTTGTGCCAGTTCATAATCGCCACGAGCCATGGCTGCCTTACCCAAAAAGAGCGATGCTTTATTTTGAGCACCGGCATTTATGTTTCCCTTTTCCAAAATTATTCGGGCGTATTTTTCTGCTGAGTCATATTGTGCTAATAAATAATGCGATTCCATCAGTCCAGACCAGGCAGTATATTGTTCTTTTTTGTTGGCGGCTACTTTTACCAATTGCTGAAAGTTGACAACTGCCCGGGTATAGTTGGCCTGCTTAAATTCCAATTCAGCTAACCGGCCCACCACTTTGCCTGCAAAAAGAAAGTTCTTGTCCTGTGCCACATCCTGATAAATAGCCAGGGCCTTATTCCATTCCTTTAACCGATAGTATGACTCGGCCTGGTAATATTTAGCTTCGGACAGGTTTGCAGTTTGAGGATAAGCGGTAATGTAAGTAGCAAGTGCTGCAATAGCCCGTTGATAATTTTGGTTGAAGTATAAGTTTTTGGCAGCCTCGTATTCAACCGATTCAATGCCTTTTGCATCGGGATGTGCAGTTTTATAATCTGCCAGGTATTTATCAAACTCACCGGACCTTCCACTTAAATTCAGCGCTTCCTGTAAAGGAATTAACACATCTTTGCTTGCCGGGTGGCTGGCAAAATTTTCCAGCACAGCAATATAATCGTTGGCCGTTTTACCGTATTCTTTCAGGTTAAAGTTTGAAGCTGCCCTGCGCGTATAGGCATAAGGAATATATTGTGAGGTGGGTTTTGATTGAATTAAAGAAGTATAGCCTGCCACAGCGTTGCTATAGTTTCCTTGTTCAAATTCAATTTGTGCACGTTCATACATGGCTTCATCTAAAAAGCTGGATTGTGAAAAGTTTCGGATTACGAGATCCAGTTCGGCAGCTGCTTCATCGTATTTACTCATAGTTGCCAACACCACACCGGCTTGTAAATGGGCATAATCTTCATCGGCCGATTTTAATTGCGCGGCCCTTCTGTAATGTATCAGTGCGCCTGAATAAGACTTGGTAACATAATAACAATCGGCCAATCGTAAAGTACCATCGGCCAGGTTGGGTTGGTTACGTGGTGCCTTGTTTACAAACTCTTTAAAGTTAAACAAAGCCCGATCGTATTGTTTGGTATTGAAGTAAGAATAACCTAATCCGTATCGCGTTTTCACTAATAACTCTGTATTGTTGTAACCTGGCAACGCAATTATTCGCTGATATTGCTCTGCAGCCTGTTCATAACGTCTGCCAATTGAATAGGCTTCACCACTCCAAAAACTTGCTTCTGCTACATAGCCGGGTTCAACCGGAAATCGCAATGATTTTTCAAACATTTGCACTGCATTGGCATAGTCATCTTTATTAAAATACTCCATGCCTTTAAGCAATGTAGCCTTTTGAAAAGCCCTGTCCACAGCGGGGCTTCGGGTTTTCATGGCTTCGATGTATTGAATGGCTTTGTTATAATTAGAAGCATTTACATAGGCCTGGCCCAGCAATTCCTTTATCTCTTCGGCATGGGTACTATTGGGATATGTTACTAATAGTTTTTCAAATTCGGTAATTGCTTTATCGGGTTGCCCCATGTCGTACGATACTTTAGCGTATTGGTAGGTACTCTCCTCTACTAACCGGGCATCGGCTTTAAACTTACGGGCGATATCAAAAGCTGTTTGTGCCATCGGTTTTTGGTTCTGCTTCAGGTATAGTGAACCGAGGTAATAGGCAGAATAAAATCCAATTGAATCGGCATCGGCAAAGGATAATTTCAGGTATTTGGTGGCCGGTTCGTTCTCATTTAATACGTAAGCAGCATAACCTGCCCGCAGTAACACACCTTTATCGGCTTTGGCCTCCCGCCCTTCCAGGTATTGCTTATACCCTGCATACGCATTTTTATAATCGGCTTTTTTGAAGTACGCCTCTGCCGACAGCAGCGCAATTTCTTCTTTGTTACTTAGTCCATCGCGGGTAGCAACTTCGCTCGCGTAAGCAATCAGTTCATCATAACTTTTTTGCCGGTAATACACGTTGGCAATCAGGTACGGAACAATTTTACTGTACGCTTCATTTTGGCCGGCTCTTTTAAGATCAATCAATGCATTGGTATAATCACCCTGGCTGTACTCTATAAAACCAGCGTAATAACTGGATGCCGGACCGTACTCGCCACCTAATGACTTATTGTAGTTAAATTGATCCAGTGCTTCTTTTAAAGAGCGTTGGTTGAATAAACTATAACCCCATCTGAAACGGGCTATCCGCTGCTGGTCTTGTGCCAGCGCCCCAAAATCAGTCTTACCATAGAAGCCTGCGGCCTTTTTATAATTCTTTTCGGTATAATAAAAATTTGCCAGGTCGTAATTGGCGGTGCCTGCACGCGGGTGCGTGGGGTAATCTGCTATAAATAATTCAATTTGTTTTTCGGCATCGGAATGATATAGGTTAAGCGCACAAAATGCTTTGTAGTAAGCGGCATCGGCACGCCTTGCATCGGTTACAGCAGCCACCGAAAGGTATTCTCCAAATACTTCGCGGGCGGCTCCATATTGGTTGTGGTTAACCAAATCCACACCCGAATTAAAAAGACGTTCCGCTTGTTGCTGCGATACATTGTTTTGGGAATAAGCGAATGAAACAATAAGCCACGCTCCGGCTATTATTAGGAGTTTCCTCATGGAAGATTTTTTCGTAAAACAGGCTGCGGCCAAAAATATTGCAGACTTCAGTTTAAAAAATAAGCCCCATGCAAAAAATTCTGAACATGAATGCATGGACTCAAAGCTACTAATTCGAAATGAATTAACCATCATTGCTACTTTGAAATGATTATACGCATCAAGAATTATTCCACAAACAGAAACGGAAGTACGGCCACAAGGTTTTTACAACATCATGCGCAAGGTTAGCTCGCGCAAAATCTGGCCTTCGGTTGCATCGCCTGCATCAACTCCTTTTAATTTTAAATCGGTTTGTTTCAGCAACGATAATACGGTCATAATTTGCATGCCTGAATAGTTTCTTAAAGTAGTACTATAATCACCGGCAAAATATCGGTTGATATTAAGAAATGTAGCAATGCCCGAATCGCTTTTATCGGGCGAAGAAGATGCTATGAGAACTTTACTAAAAAAAGAATACAGAAACGCAACCATGGGTATAACCGGATTTTTCTTTGTGTTGGCTTCGAAATAGTTAACAATCTTAACTACCTGCAACTTGTCCTTACGTATAAGTGCCTTTTGCAACTCGAAAATATTATACTCTTTGCTAATGCCCACATGTGCCATTACAAGGTCGGCTGTAATGGTTTGACCCTGCTCTGTGTTGATCAAAACTTTATCAATCTCATTGGCCAATCGATTCAAATCGTTGCCTACATATTCGGCAAGAACCTGCGCGGCACTGTCATCTATTTTAAACTTTCTGGTTGAACAATGTTCTGCAATGAATATTGATAACTCACTGTCTTTCGGCTTTTTAAATGTAGCACCTTCCGTTAGCTGTTCAATCTTCTTCCCCAACTCTTTTCGTTTATCGAATGTTTTGTGCATGTGGCACAAAACCAACAACGTAGATGGAACTGGCCTCTGCAAATAATCCAGCAGTTGTTTTGCCCCGGTCTCTTTCTGCATATCAAGAATATCCTGCGCTTCTTTCACAATAACAACCTGCCGCTCGGCCATCATGGGGAAGCGCCTGGCATGGGTAAGGATAGCATTAACGGTTACATCCTTACCATAAACTATTACCTGGTTAAAACCTTTTTCACTATCGGTTAAAACATTACTTTCTATATAATTGGAAATCAAATCTATATAATAAGTCTCTTCACCTTGCAGTACATATACAGGCTCGTACTTTTTTGACTTGAGCTTGTCCAGAATTTTTTTTGCTCCGCTATCCATGCTTCCGCTTTTGCGCTAAGTTAAATGCTGAGTAGCAACCTACCAACGCCCCGGCCAGGTGCGACTCCCATGAAACAAGAGGATCGCCCGGCAACACTCCGTAAAATATGCCACCGTAAACAACTAAAATAAGAATGCTGATCAGTAATGAAATAAACTCTTGCCGGATAAAACCATAAAAAATAAGAAAGCTTGCGAGACCATATACCAAACCACTGGCCCCTATGTGATAAGCCACCCTGGGGCTCAACAGCCAAACCAACAGGTTGGTTATAAAATAGCATCGAAAGAACACGATACCACCAATACGATCGTAAAAGAAATAAAGTATTGAACCCAGAAACAGTAGCGGAAATGTGTTAGACAGCAGGTGAATATACCCACCATGAATCATGGGTGCTGTAAAAATTCCAATCAAGCCTGTTAAGGTTCGTGGTTTAATACCTAAAAAGCCCAGGTCTATCTGGTAGAAAAATTGAATTGAAAATGCCAGCCACATCAAAAACACCAGTCGGAATGGCACTACCGAACTACTGAAATACCGAGAGCGCGCAGCCATTAGTACATTGCAGGGTCTTTAACCATAGGTAGATTTATCAACAGTGCCTCTTCCTCACCAATGGTTTTCATACCCAAAACGCCTCCCGAAGATTGTGCTATTTCGGTAGCTATTTCACGCAGGCTATCATAAAGCTCTTTTGCAATTTGCTGATTTAACTTTTTGAAAACAGGTTCGAGCTGAGCCAACAAAGCCGAGATTTTTGTAGTACGGATATCTACCTGCGAAGGAAACGATTGAATAACTATTTTAATTTTATCTTCAAAATCGGTACTAACTTCTGTGTAAAAATCCATCAGGTTAGAGCGAGTACGTTTTTGCTTTTCATCAGTTAACGAAATGGCACGGCTAATTTCTTTATTGTCTATTTTTCCATCGGCACCGGCAATTAGAATAGAAACCAAAACGGGAGCTTTGTGCAACAACTCAATTTCATCCGAAGTAAGTTTTTCAAATTCGCGGATCATACTTTCTAACGTGCTGGATTTGGTGTAAATTTCAAATATTTTAGCCGTAATAAATAGTGTTATGGCATGAAGTAAAGATTAAAGTATTACCCATGTACGAAAATGAGCAGGTACGCATATTTGTGGTGGAAGACGACCCGGCCTATGCAAAATTTCTGAAGTATGTATTGGGATTAAATCCCGACTTCGAACCTGAGTTTTTCGCATCGGGTAAAGATTGCATTGCTCAACTGCATAAAAAACCTTCTATTGTTACGTTGGATTATTCGCTGCCCG
The DNA here is from genome assembly GCA_019638395.1 of Cyclobacteriaceae bacterium. Lineage (GTDB taxonomy): Bacteria > Bacteroidota > Bacteroidia > Cytophagales > Cyclobacteriaceae > ELB16-189. Next base: position 94,767 of record JAHBTX010000001.1, on the reverse strand, counting down.
ATATGGAAGGCGAAAAAGTTTTGAAATCCATTCGCGAGTTCGATCCTGATATAAGTGTAATTATTGTTTCGGCACAGGAAAAAATAGGTACCGCAGTAGAGTTATTAAAAGCCGGGGCTTTCGATTATATAACTAAAGATGAGGATGCGAAAGATCGTATTCTGAATTCAATTAAGAATGCACGCAATAAGACCTCCCTTATCCGGGAAATTGACCGGCTCAAACATGAGATAACTACCAAATATGAATTTGAAAAAAGTATTATCGGTTCAAGTCTGGCAATAAAGAAAATTTTCGATCTGATTGAAAAAGCTGTAAAGACACAGATAACGGTATCAGTTACGGGCGAAACCGGAACCGGAAAAGAATTGATTGCCAAAGCCATTCATTATAACTCAAAACGCAAGCATAAATCGCTTGTAGCTGTAAACGTAGCAGCTATACCCAAAGAGCTGATAGAAAGCGAATTGTTTGGCCACGAAAAAGGTGCCTTTACCGGAGCAGCAAGTCGCAGAATAGGAAAGTTTGAAGAAGCCGAGGGCGGTACAATCTTTCTGGACGAAATCGGTGAAATGGATTTGTCTTTGCAATCAAAATTATTGCGGGTGTTGCAGGAAAAAGAACTTACACGCATTGGCGGCAACCAGGTTATCAAGTTAGATGTGCGCGTTATTGTAGCCACCCATCGCAACTTGCAAGAAGAAGTTCGTGCCGGTCGCTTCCGCGAAGATTTATACTATCGTTTACTGGGTTTACCCATACACTTACCTCCTTTGCGCGAGCGCGGTCAGGACATATTACTGTTGGCCCGCCACTTTCTCGATCAGTTTGCGAAAGAGAACAGCCTTCAAAAAATTAAACTAACAGCCGAAGCCCAGGATAAATTATTGCAATACCCGTTTCCGGGAAATGTGCGTGAGTTAAAGTCTGTAATTGAATTGGCGGCTGTAATGGCTACCGAAAATGAAATTCATGCAAAAGATATAACGTTTACAACTCCCCTTCGCGAAGACGCCTTGTTGCTGAAAGAAATGACACTGCAGGAATACACCTACCGGATAATCAGAAACTACCTGAATAAATACAACAATGTGCTGGACGTAGCACGCAGGTTAGACATTGGTAAATCTTCTATATACCGATACCTGAAAGAAATGGAAGATCTTGGCATTTAACCCCCACCCCACCAATGAAATTAACGTTACAAGCTTACGTTCGAAAAGGTCTGTTTTACAAATCGGTAGTTGAGGATGGTTCAGACATAATTTTTATTGTTGATTATACCGGTACGGTACTTTATCAAAATCAATCTGTGCGCGAAACGCTGGGTTATGGAAGAAACAGTCTGATTGGAAAAAACTTTTTTGATTACGTTCCGCAACACCTGCTACCCCATGTTAAGAAACAGTTTAAAATAAGTACCCGAAAAACGTATAATAAGGGTATAGAATTTCAATTTAAATGCAAAGACAAAAGCTATAAATACCTGGAGTTTAATTCTGTAAACCTGAATAAAAAAGAGGGAATAAAAGGACTTATATTGGATTGCCGCGATATTACGCAACGCAAACAAGATGCAGAAGAATTATTACGGGCCCAAAAAGCAAAAGAACAATTTCTGGCTAACATCAGTCATGAAATCCGCACACCTATTAACGGTATTGCCGGCATGGCCGGATTGCTAAGTCAAAATCCTACGCACGAAGAACAAAAGACATACCTGAACGCGATTAAAAGTGCAGCGGATAATCTTAAGGTTATCATCAACGATATTCTCGATCTGGCTTCCATCGAATCGGGTAAATTACAATTGGAAAAAATTGGGTTTAATCTCAACGATCTGTTGCATTCGCTGATTGATACATTTAGCATGCAAGCCAAAGAAAAAAGTATAAGCCTTACTTACTCGTTGGATAAAGAAGCAGATCGGATTTTTATTGGCGATCCGGTTCGGCTAAATCAAATATTAATCAACCTGATCAGCAATGCAGTAAAGTTTACGCACGTGGGTTCCATTCAAATAACCGTGCAGGCACAAAAACAAAAAAATAAGTCGTTTAAGCTCAGGTTTGATATAATTGACACCGGTATTGGAATTCCGCAAGACAAACTTCAAACCATTTTTGAAAGCTTTAGTCAGGCCGATGCCAGTGTAACCCGTAAATATGGTGGCACGGGGTTAGGGCTTACTATTGTAAAACAATTAGTGGAATTACAGGAAGGTTCAATCTTTGTTTCCAGTAAGGAAAATGCCGGTACTACATTTACCTTTTACCTTACCTACCAGGCCGGTAAGAAAGCAAACGCTATTGAGCCCAGCAACTATCAACCTAAAACAAAGGAACCCTTCAAATACCATTCAATTTTATTGGTTGAGGATAATGACATTAACCGGTTGTATGCGAGTAGTATTTTAAAAATGTGGGGTTGCCACTTTGAAACAGCCGAGAATGGCGTAGTTGCCCTCGAAAAAATCAGAAACAATTCTTTCGATGCAATTTTGATGGACGTGCAAATGCCTGTTATGGATGGCCTGGAAACAACTAAGGCAATCCGGCAAGGCGATCCTAAAAAAAGAGATGTATTAATTATTGCCTTAACGGCCAATGCTACCCAACAGGATTTTCAAAAATGCCTGGATGCCGGTATGAACGATTGCATTATTAAGCCTTTTACGCAAGACGATTTATTCAACACACTAAATAAACACCTGGGACGTAAGGTTACTCTTAAAAAAGAAAATGGTATTGGTAAAGCGCCCATGCAAAGTTTAGTTGATTTGAGTTACCTCAAAAAGATGTCGGGCAATAATCAGGATTTTATAAATGAGATTGTTGATACTTTTCTGGAATCAATGCCCGCCAATATTGAAGAAATAAAAGCTAATGCACGCAACAACAACTGGGACCAGGTAGCCAAAGTAGCGCACAAAATAAAACCTACTATATCCTTAATGGGTATTCATTCTTTGAAAGATAAGATTTCCAGTCTGGAGCATGAAGCAAAACTTAAACCCGGTTCAACCATTTCCAGAAACCTTGCTAACGAAGTTACAGCCACTCTTGCATTAACGATAGAGTCGCTTCGCAACTCTTAATTCCGATTTACCACCACTAATTTCTTATGCACCGCTGCACCTTGTGGCGAGGTTAACACCACATAATACACCGCATTGGCAAGTTCAGAAATATCAACAGGTTTAATACCATTTACAACACCTTCAAAGTCGCCAGCCAGCACGCTAACACCGCGCTGATCTATAATCCGCCAGGTTGTTCCCGGTGCCACATCAGTTGGTAAGCCAAAATTAAACTCAAGACTTGCCGGATTCGGGAAGATTGTAATAGCACTAAGCGTTGCTTTAGCAGGCGTATCATCTGCTGCCGTAACCGGATCGGTTTGCTTAGGGGCCACTCCATTGCGCATAACCACCGATTGTAAAATTTCGTTGGTCTGAACATCCTGTACATAGCCCACCAGCATTAAGCCATTCGGGTTAACGATGGGTACATCTAACACTACATTCAGTTGTTCCACATTGCGTTGTTCCAATGCAGCAAATGGTAACTCAATTAACCGACCAGCCGGTGTAAACAGGTTTTTACGAAGTACATTTTTATTACCATTTACATCTTTCTCCAACAAGGCCACGTTAACCAGTACCGGCCGTGTATAGGCTTGTCGCGCAGTAAGTGTTAACCGCACGCTAATCGTTGTGTTATCAGCAGAGGGCAAATCCGTAAGCTGCAGGTCAAATGCCGGATCAATCAACGCCCTGCGATCCAGCTCAATTTTGTTAATCTCGGTATAAATGCCTGTAAACTTGCCGGGTTCCAACTTTCCATCCATAATGGTATAGGGTGGCTGCGATACTCTGTAACGAAGTGCGCGCGCAGCAGGATCCACCGGGTTATCGCGGTTGAGCGGATCAACCCCATTAAAATTTACGTGGTATTGAATTTGATCAAAATCAGAGAAACCCCGGTCCAGCAATTGTGAATTGTACAGTCCGTTCAAATAGTTATCGGCTGTTACACTAATACTGAGTTGCGAAGTAGTGAAATGTTCTACCAATACATTACGTTGCTTTTCGCCCACATATACGTTATCAAACGCAAAGCCATCGTATGTAATACCGGGGGCATTGGTGCCATTGCTGGCAAATGCTAATCTGAAACGTACCTGTTTCCGTTCCTCGCCAACTTTTGGAATCATATCCAGGTTAAACCGGGCATTTTTCCAACTTCCTTGTTTGTTGGTCCAGCCATACTGGCCTAAAGTCTGATTACCCGGATTAGAAGGAATTGCGGCTCCGTTAAACCAATTTATGCCTTGATCGCGCGTTTCGGTTACTGCAGGGCCAACCAACTCCCACGTGGCACCTCCATTAATAGAATATTGCAGTACCACTCCATCCAGATTGGCTTCCAGGTCTGAAAAATAATCTAAGGCAAACATAGGGCGCTCCAGGTTATCCAAATCAAAACAAGGGCTGTTCACCGCTGATTTTTCATTGGCAAAGTAGCTGTTTGCATTATTACCACTCCACCATACATTGCCAGCACTGTTTCCGGCAGTTATTAAGGCACCGGTTGGAGAACCATGCTTCCAACTCACCAAAGAATTATCATCCGGGTTGATCAGGTTCTCGATAAACCAACCCGCCTGGGTATCAAAATCTTCGGGCGGATTACCCGATGTGGCCACAACCGTAACATAAGGCACAATGGTAATAGGCCTGGTTCGCGGTATGCTGGTACAACCTAAATTGGTGGTTACGGTAAGGGTAGGATTGTAGCCACCGGTATTGATGTATTTATGAACAGGTTCTACATAGGTGCCAATGGTGCGGCCGCTATTGGCCGGTGGTGAAATGACACCCAAACCACTTAGTAGATCACCGTCATCAAAATTCCAGTTATACTGGGCTATGGTACTTGAACCCAGGTTAGAAATGAGCGCCTTAAACCGGGTACTATCGTTGTTACAAATCGCGAAGTAGTCAAAATCAACCAACGGGATGGTTCCTACTATAACAGGAGTTGAATTAGTAAAGGTGTTTGCACAACCTTGCGAAGTTGTAACCTTAAGCGATACAGTATAACTGCTTGCATTTCCGTAGGTGTGGCTTGGATTATCGTACGTTCCTGTTGTTCTGCCTGCATTTGTACCTATTGGGATAGTTGCAGCAGGTGCACCCGTTACACCGCTAAAATCACCGAAGTTCCATTCTACCAAACTGATCGTTGGCGAACCAATTGAAGTTGTATTAATTGTAGATGTGTTGGTAAAAATAGTCGGACTATCAATACAAGTACCTGTTGAAGTAAAGGATACTACAGGACTGGCCTGAACTTTTACATTCCTCTCCACACCAGAGGTTACTCCCAAACTATTCGTATAAGTAAATTTGATTATGTAGATACCCGATGCTACACCGTCTGTTCGAAGTGTATAATTTGTTCCGTCAAAAAGTACAGTAATTCCAGAGGACAAACTTTCGAAAAAAGTTGGTGGAATACCTGGATTTCCTCCATCAATGGGAGTTAGCAACAAATCGCCATTGTCTGCACAAATTCTAAAGTCTCCATCGCTATCTGTTATTGAATTCTGAATAACGAAATTTACATTCGTAAGCGGATTAACCCTTAAATTCTGAGATGTTGCATTACTACATCCGTTAATATCTGTAAAAGAATATGTTATTATATTTTCGGTTGCTGGTGTTCCGTCATAAATAGTAGCGTTGGCAGGTGTTAAGAACGCCTGATCGAATCCGGTTCCCCCGTCAATTGAAGTTGCTGTCAAACCGGAGCCTGGCACAATTGTAAACAATCCCCCTGCTTGAAATGCATTCAATTTTAAATCCGGACCGTTTTCGGGTGTTGATGTTGGAAGCCCAATAAACGAAGCATTGGGAAGTGGATTAAGCGTAAGATTCATTGTCTCTGATTCCGATGGACAAACACCTGATGCTGCGGTTGTAAGCGTTAATACTCGTACGGTTGGAACTGTTACAGCTTTATCTGCGGCACTTAAAATATAGCGTGGTTTTTCAAGTGTGTTATTGTTAAATGTTCCACCCGACCATGAATAGGTAGATGGTGCAAATGTTACCAAACCTTGTATTTCAATGTCGTTTCTATCTACACAAACAGCAAGGTCAGGCCCGGCCGTAAAGATGGCTTTCGGGTTTACATTTGCCGTTATCGTAAACGAATTACCCAAACATGCGCCTGCCTGCGAGGTTGGCGTTACAGTATAAACCACAACCTGATTCACCGCTGAAGTATTGATCAACACATCGTCAATAACTGATCCAGACCGCAGTGCGGTTGTTTCTCCTGTAACATTTGGTTGTGCATTGGCCGTCCAGGTGAAATTTGCTGCCAATGCATTACCAAGCACATTAACATTGTTTTGCAGATCATAAGCAACACTCGAACCACTACAGATGTCTGCGGCAGTTGTGGAAATACCCACTGGCTCTGGTTTAACGGTAACTGTAATTTGAAATATTGCCCCTGCGCAGCCATTTGCCCCGGTTGGAGTAACGGTATAAACTACCACTTGATCTGTGTTGCTTAGGTTGGTTATTATATCTGTAATTACTGCACCATTAAAAGCACTGGTACTTTCTCCGGTTACCAAAGGATTTGCATTGTCAGTAGCCACCCAACTAAATGTACTTCCAACATTATTGCCCAGGCTGGCTACATTCAATAACAGATTATAGCCAATTGACTCATCGCTGCAAACTGTTTTAACATCATTTACTCCTACCGGCTCAGGGTTAACTGTTACCACGTAATTAAATGCTGCTCCAATACAACCTCCAGGTGCAGTTGGAATAAATGTATAAGTAACAGTACCCGGTGAACTTCCGATATTAACCGGGTTATCCATTATGGTTGAAGTGCCGTTTGCCGATACAGTAGCCGGAGTTATTGTACCGGAAATTGAACTTGTCCAGGTGTATGTAGTACCTGCCACATTAAATGTTGGTGTAAAATTTAATGGACCTGCTCCACTGCAACGAGTATCCGTTAGTGGACTACTTGTTGTAACAGATGCAGGATTAACCGTTACTACTACCACTATCGGGGTGCCACTGCATCCATTCGATGTTGGCGTGATCGTATATGTAGCCGTGCCCGATGAACTGGTGGTGGTTGTTAATGTCTGGTTGATTGCCGTACCAAAGCCTGCGGTCGCTCCGCTTACATTGCTCTGTACTACCGTCCAGCTATACGTAGCTCCCACTACTCCATTCGTGGTACTTAAGTTGATATTCGTGGTTGCGCCACTGCAGATCGTCTCTGCATTGGGTGCTGCCACCACATCCGGTAACGGATTAACCGTTACGATTACCGTGATCGGTGTACCGTTGCAACCGCCTGCCGTTGGCGTAATGGTGTAAGTTGCTGTGCCTGCTGTGGAGCCCGTTGCTGTTAAGGTCTGGTTAATGTTTGCTCCGCTCGATGCTGTCGCTCCGCTTACGCCACTCTGTACTACTGTCCAGCTATACGTAGCGCCCCCTACTCCATTCGTAGTACTCAACGCAATGCTTGTATTCGCACCACTGCAAATCGTTTGACTCGCAGGTAACGCTACTACATTTGGTGATGGATTAACCGTTACCACAACCACTATCGGGGTGCCACTGCATCCATTCGATGTTGGCGTGATCGTATATGTAGCCGTGCCCGATGAACTGGTGGTAGCCGTTAATGTCTGGTTGATGCTTGTGCCAAAGCCTGCGGTCGCTCCACTTACATTGCTCTGTACTACCGTCCAACTGTAAGTAGCTCCCACTACTCCATTCGTGGTACTTAAGTTGATATTCGTGGTTGCGCCACTGCAGATCGTCTCTGCATTGAGTGCTGCCACCACATCCGGTAACGGATTTACTGTTACGATTACCGTGACCGGTGTACCGTTGCAACCGCCTGCTGCTGGCGTAATGGTGTAAGTTGCTGTGCCTGCTGTGGAGCCCGTTGCGGTTAACGTCTGATTAATATTCGCACCACTCGATGCAGTCGCTCCGCTTACGCCACTCTGGACTACTGTCCAGCTATAAGTTGCTCCCGCTACACCATTCGTAGTACTCAACGCAATGCTTGTATTCGCACCACTGCAAATCGTTTGACTCGCTGGTAACGCTACTACATTTGGTGTCGGGTTAACCGTTACACTCACTACCTGAGGAGCACTTGCAGTACATGAACTTACGATAGCTTCAAATTCATAATCAACTGTAATCGGAGCCGCTGTATTATTGATAAGAGTCTCCGATAAAGTTTGGCCATTTGCAAATAGTGCGCCCGCTGCGTATGATCCAACTACGGCACCGTATGAAACGCTTGCTAATCGTACTTGTCCACCCGAGATAGGTGTATTCAATAAAACACTGGATTGTTGGCCACTACAAATAATTCCGGTTCCGCCACCGGAATTATTTGTAACAGTAAATGTTGGATTAGGATAAACCCGTACAGTTACAACCTGATTAACGGGAGCAATCGGACAAACAGGAGTTGTAGCAGGTGTTGTTACATTGAATGTATATTCTACATCTATTGGTGCATTGGTGTTATTAAATAATGCTTCCTGCAATGGCGTTGCGCTTGTGAATGTGGTAACACCTGGATTCACTGTTCCTCCGGTTACTGCACCATAAAATACATTCACCACATTAATCTGATGACCTGCTGTAACACTTCCAAAGAAAATACTGGTTTGATCGCCATGACAAATCTGAGGCGCAAAATTAGTAGCTACAAAAGTGGGGTTAGGATTTACAACTACATCTGTAAAGAAACCTGAAGTTGTGCAGCCATTTGCAACTACCTCAAGATTATAGCGAACCGTTACTGGATTATTACCTGTGTTGGTTAAACTTTCAGTTATGCTCGAGCCAGGCGTAAATGTTGATCCTGCTGATAACGTTCCACCAGTAACCGAACCGTAATTAACCGATGTAATTCGAATTACCGCACCTGATGTTGCACTATTCAGCAATACATTTACAGCTGAGCCACTACAAATGGATGGCGAACTATTTGTAATGGTTAGTGCTGGTGAAGGATTTACAACAATAACTGCTTGTTGTGTTACAGGATTGGCACAATCCGGTGTGGCTACACTAAAAGTATAAACAATACTTACGGGTGCATTCGAATTATTGATTAAACCACCTCCTTCTGTAACTGTATTTCCGTTCAAAAATGTTCCGCCCGCAGCATACAAACCACCTGTAATAAAAGCACCATAAACAACCGGCTGAAGCGTAATGATAGCACCAACGATAGGACTTGCCAGATCGATGTCAATTGTTGATCCGCTGCATATCTGTCCTGTGCCACCACTGGTATTATTAGTTACAGTAAAGACTGGAATCTCATTTACAGTTACATCGATCTGATCTGAGTCGGTACAACCAAATGCATCCGTCACCTGCAACACATACGTGGTTACACCTAAAGCAGGTGTTACAACCGGATTTGATTGAGTACTGTTGAAGCCCGGAGGCACACTCGTCCAACTATAAGTATAAGTTCCATTACCCCCGGTTGCTGATGGACTTCCGCCTAAAGTTATACTTTGGCCATTGCACAGATTTGTATCAACACCCGCGTTAGCCACAACAGCCGGGTTAACAATTACAGTAACCGTGGTTGCAGGACTTTCACAACCAATTGTTTGAGTTACATAAAGCAGGTACGAACCGGCTGTCAGGTTATCAACCTCGGTTGCTGATGGCGTAAACGGACTACCCGTTCCAACCAATGTAGTCAATGCTGCATCGGAGTACCAATTAAGATTTGATCCTGCTGCAGTTAAAGTTGGTATTGCCTGACCAACACAAATTGGGTTTGGGTTGGAAGCAACGGGTGGGCTGGCAATTGAATTGATCGTAACATTTACAGGTACTGAAGCGGCCGAGGTACAACCTGCCTGAATTTCATAAACGGTATAACTTCCGCTATTAACAACTGCAGTTGAAATACTAAGGGTTTGATTCACTTCCCCTGGAATAGGAATACCATCTTTATACCATTGATTCCCACTTACGGCACTACTGGTTAATACCACGGATGGATCTCCGACACAAGCTGTTACCGGACTAACGGGAGAAATTACAGGTGTAGGTATAGTTGCTCCTACTGTTACAATAGTTGTCCCTGGTAAGATAATACTGCAACCTGTTACAGGATTTTGAGCTTCAACAGTTAATGTCGTGTTAGCTGTTAAGGCCGAACTTACCAGATTAATCGCTGCTCCGGTTCCAGCAACATATGCGCTTACTGGAGTTACACCATCCAATAACCGGTAGTTAATACCAGGTTCTGTTCCTATAATAGTTACCGTAACATTGCTGCCACTACAAATAGTCGCATTTACAGGACTCACACCTGGTGTATTAGATGGCAATGCATTAATCGTTACCGCTACTGCATTCGATACTGCTGAAGCACAACCTGTGATGGTGCTGATAACCGTATAGCTGCCGCTGTTGCTGGGATTGGTGGTAATGTTTAATGTGGTAGCCGTAGCACCTGCTATCAGTACTCCGTCTTTATACCATTGATTACCACTCACCGCATCGCTGGTAAGTGTAATGTTCGCACTGCCTTCGCATACCACTACCGGGCCAGCCGGGGTGACAACGGGTGTCGCGGGTATCGGGGTAACGGTTACGACACTCGTACCACTTAGTAATGTCGTACACGTAGTAGTCGGGTTGGTGGCCCGTACCGTTATTGTTGTATTAGATGTTAATGCACTTGTGATAAGATTGATCGAACCACCCGTGCCTGCTACCGGAGAGCTCAAGGATGTTACCCCATCAAACAATTCATAGTTAATGCCCGCCTGGCTGCCGGCAATGTTTACCGTTACGGTATTGCCACTGCAAATCGTGGTCGTGGCCGGGGTTACTACCGGAGTTGTTAATGGCAACGCATTAATCGTTACCGCTACTGCATTCGATACTACTGAAGCGCAACCTGTGATGGTGCTGATAACCGTATAACTACCGCTGTTGCTGGGATTGGTGGTAATGTTTAATGTGGTAGCCGTAGCAACTGCTATCAGCACTCCGTCTTTGTACCATTGGTTGCCACTCGCTGCATCGCTGGTAAGGGTAATGTTCGCGCTGCCTTCGCATACCACTACCGGGCCTGCCGGGGTTATTGTTGGAGTTGCTGGTATAGCATTTACCGTAACCACCGTTGTTCCAGTCAACAACGTGGTACATGTAGTAACCGGGTTGGTGGCTCGTACTGTTATCGTTGTATTGGATGTTAATGCACTTGTGATAAGATTGATCGAGCCACCCGTGCCTGCTACCGGAGAGCTCAAGGATGTTACCCCATCAATCAATTCATAGTTAATGCCCGCCTGGCTGCCGGCAATGTTTACCGTTACGGTATTGCCACTGCAAATCGTGGTCGTGGCCGGGGTTACTACCGGTGTCGTTAATGGCAACGCATTAATCGTTACCGCTACTGCATTCGATACTGCTGAAGCACAACCTGTGATGGTGCTGATAACCGTATAACTACCGCTGTTGCTGGGATTGGTGGTAATGTTTAATGTGGTAGCCGTAGCACCTGCTATCAGCACTCCGTCTTTATACCATTGATTACCACTCACCGCATCGCTGGTAAGGGTAATGTTCGCACTGCCTTCGCATACCACTACCGGGCCAGCCGGGGTGACAACGGGTGTCGCGGGTATCGGGGTAACGGTTACGACACTCGTACCACTTAGTAATGTCGTACACGTAGTAGTCGGGTTGGTGGCCCGTACCGTTATTGTTGTATTAGATGTTAATGCACTTGTGATAAGATTGATCGAACCACCCGTGCCTGCTACCGGAGAGCTCAAGGATGTTACCCCATCAAACAATTCATAGTTAATGCCCGCCTGGCTGCCGGCAATGTTTACCGTTACGGTATTGCCACTGCAAATCGTGGTCGTGGCCGGGGTTACTACCGGAGTTGTTAATGGCAACGCATTAATCGTTACCGCTACTGCATTCGATACTACTGAAGCGCAACCTGTGATGGTGCTGATAACCGTATAACTACCGCTGTTGCTGGGATTGGTGGTAATGTTTAATGTGGTAGCCGTAGCAACTGCTATCAGCACTCCGTCTTTGTACCATTGGTTGCCACTCGCTGCATCGCTGGTAAGGGTAATGTTCGCGCTGCCTTCGCATACCACTACCGGGCCTGCCGGGGTTATTGTTGGAGTTGCTGGTATAGCATTTACCGTAACCACCGTTGTTCCAGTCAACAACGTGGTACATGTAGTAACCGGGTTGGTGGCTCGTACTGTTATCGTTGTATTGGATGTTAATGCACTTGTGATAAGATTGATCGAGCCACCCGTGCCTGCTACCGGAGAGCTCAAGGATGTTACCCCATCAATCAATTCATAGTTAATGCCCGCCTGGCTGCCGGCAATGTTTACCGTTACGGTATTGCCACTGCAAATCGTGGTCGTGGCCGGGGTTACTACCGGTGTCGTTAATGGCAACGCATTAATCGTTACCGCTACTGCATTCGATACTGCTGAAGCACAACCTGTGATGGTGCTGATAACCGTATAACTACCGCTGTTGCTGGGATTGGTGGTAATGTTTAATGTGGTAGCCGTAGCACCTGCTATCAGCACTCCGTCTTTATACCATTGATTACCACTCACCGCATCGCTGGTAAGGGTAATGTTCGCACTGCCTTCGCATACCACTACCGGGCCAGCCGGGGTGACAACGGGTGTCGCGGGTATCGGGGTAACGGTTACGACACTCGTACCACTTAGTAATGTCGTACACGTAGTAGTCGGGTTGGTGGCCCGTACCGTTATTGTTGTATTAGATGTTAATGCACTTGTGATAAGATTGATCGAACCACCCGTGCCTGCTACCGGAGAGCTCAAGGATGTTACCCCATCAAACAATTCATAGTTAATGCCCGCCTGGCTGCCGGCAATGTTTACCGTTACGGTATTGCCACTGCAAATCGTGGTCGTGGCCGGGGTTACTACCGGGGTCGTTAATGGCAATGCATTAATCGTTACCGCCACTGCATTCGATACTGTCGATGCACAACCTGTAATCGTGCTGATTACTGTATAGCTGCCGCTGTTGCCCGGTGCTGTTGTAATGTTGTAGGTAGTCGCGGTCGCACCTGCTATCAGCACTCCGTCTTTGTACCATTGGTTGCCACTCGCTGCATCGCTGGTAAGGGTAATGTTCGCGCTGCCTTCGCATACCACTACCGGGCCTGCCGGGGTTACAACGGGTGTCGCGGGTATCGGGGTAACGGTTATGGTAGTTACATCCGTATCAACAATACCGTTTGCATCTCTGATGGTAACAGTATAAGTCTCAGTAGTAACAGGTGAAGCCACCGGATTTGCAATATTGGTAGCACTTAAACCAGTTGCCGGACTCCATGAATATGTAAATGGACCATCGCCAGTTGTTGAAGTATTCAAGGCAACAGATCCTCCCACACATATAGTACCTCCCCCACCAACTATAGTTGCAACCGGGTCTGCCCCTCTTATCCCTGTAAAGGCATTCGTACCTGAAATTAGTGTAGCTCCGGTAGCGGTTAAGGTATTAGCAGCAAGAGCAGCATATTTTATCCACGGATTTGTTGTTTGATTGAATGTACCCGGTAGTTGCGCTGCATGAATATTTGCTTCCGCACCCGAAATATCTGAGCCTGGATAAGTAGCGGTGATAGTTGCAACACAACCTGTAATTGCTGTTTGATCTACTTCCCAGTACCGTGTTAAGAAGTTGGAGGTACTCGCGTTATTTGGATGCTTGGCATCTATAACCGTTACACCCACATTAGCAGGAAAGCCACTGCCGGCAGTTATATTAATGGTTATGGGTGAATATTCGGTAGTGCCTGTGTTATCCCCAATGGGGAAAAGAAAGGACCCAACCCCTGAAAATGTTTTTACAACCTGACTTCCATTCGCAATGATCATGCGGCTGGCGGAAGGAGAAGCCACAGAAATTGAAGCGGATGCTCCCAGTGTAAGATCAAAGCCATTCAAATTAAGATTACCATTGGTAAGGGTAAGTATTCCATTTACGGTAACTGCTCCACCTAATGAGGCCTGACCTGCGGCCTGATTGATAACCAAATTATTATAGGAACCGGATCCGATTGTTTGCGATGCCCCATAGTAAGTTACTGTTCCGCTGTTAACTGCTATCCCATTAGCTGCTCCTGTAAAGCGAAGGTTTCCGCCTGTATTATCAATAACCCCTCCCACCATCAACGAATTGGCACCCATATCAAAAATGGTTGAGTTGGTTAAGTTGTTATTAACGGTTATAGCCCCGGCTGCATTTTTCTGACCTGCACCTGATGAAATAAGTTGATTGTACGTAACTGCCGCTACCAATTGTGGTGAACCTCCGTTGTAGTGAACTGTACCGGAATTGTGATTAAACGTACCAGAGTTTACAAAACTACCCGCAATAAAAAGAGTAGCACTGGTGGAGTTAAAAGTTCCATTGGAAACGGTTAGTCCGTTGATGGTTACATCGTTCGCACCCAGACTTAATGTTCCGGCTCCTGCTTTGGATAAATTTAATGCCGGAGCATTAAGTAAACCCCCAACTGTAAGAACGTTTGAATTAACTGTTACCTGTCGGTTACCGGTTAAGGTAATGGTACCGGTGCCTAAGTTTAGATTCTGTATTCCTGTAAAAGCAAAATCACCACCCCAAGTCATGGGGTAATTGGCTGTCGTTAATGCTCCACCGGTTGTATTGCCGATGGTTCCGCCATTGATAGTAAAAGTACCAGTGGCACCGAGTGCGTTGGAATTATTTATATTTAGGGTGCCTGCGTTAAGCGTAAAGCCACCTGTATAAGTGTTGGCACCTGATAACGTTAAAGTTCCTGCACCCAGCTTGGTAATACCAATGGCTCCGCCACCAATAACGCCACCAACTGTTAACTCACTTGCGTTAACCGTTATTTGCCTATTCGCATTGGGGGTAACGGCCCCTGTTCCAAGATTTAAGCTCTGAGTTCCGGCAAACGCAAAATTTCCATTCCAGTTTTGAGTGTTATTGGTCGAAAGGGTAATTGAACCGGCCGAAGTATTATCGAGGGTTCCGCCATTAATTGTTAGCGCACCAGTTCCGATAGCGGTTGCACTGTTGATTGCAAGTGTACCGGCTGATAAGGTGGTGCCTCCGGTATATGTATTGTTACCACTTAACGCTAAGTTACCGGTACCGCTTTTGGAGAGCGATAAAGCAGGACCTAAATTCTGAAGTAACCCTGCAAAATTGTTTACACCGGATGTATTAACTGTTAATGTTGCTGTTGACGCACCGGCATTCTCTACAATTGGGCTTCCACCACTTGAATTGAGTCCCGAAATGGTGACACTCAATCCATTTAAACGCAACGAACCCGTACTTCCCGTACCAAAAGAAACTGCATTTGGCGAACCAGCGTTTAGGGCTCCGGCATTGGCAAGTGTAACTCGGCCAGCATCAATTCCAAGCCCACCGGTAAAGGTGTTATTCCCGCCCAATACCAACACACCTCCACCAGACTTGTTAATTCCAAATGATCCTGAAACTACACCATTAATCCCCAGTGTACTGGATAAAACTGATACATTTCTATTATCTGTTAATGTAATGCTACCAGTCCCCATATCCAGGTTCTGGGTGCCGAAATATGAAAAATCTCCGTTCCAGGTTTGAGGGTAATTGGTTAAAGTTATGGCACCGGCTGTTGTGTTGGATAGCGATCCTCCATTTATGGTAATTGTTCCGGCACTTGTACCAAAACAGGTTGAGTTATTCGCATTAATAGTACCGGTGTTAAGTGTTACTCCGCCCGTAAATGTGTTTGAAGCCGATATCGTAATTGTACCTGCTCCATTTTTTGTAAGTGCTCCGGTGCCACTTATCACCGATGAAATAATCAAATCAGGATTGGCTGCACCATCTGCAATAGTAAGCGTTCGGTTCGATGCCCCCAAAGCAACAGGGGCCGCAATAGAAGCCGTTGTTGCGGAGATGTTTGTGATTACATCTCCGGCTAAGTTAAGAGTACCGGTACCTGTAATGGATGTACCCGACATGTTAACACTTGCTACGGTATTTACATTGTTCGTACCCAAGGCAAATACACCTGTGTTAACAAATAAAGCATTGGATATACTTACATTTGATGAGAGCGTAACCGTGTTGTTACCTCCCCCACCCGTATTGGCAATAATCAGGTCGTTTACTGTTGCTGGTAATCCATTACCGGTTACCTGATTGGCCGCGCCTACATAAGCATAATCGGCAGTAGTTGAAAAAGTACGGACACCTGTAACCTGAATGTTACCTGTGGCTGTAGGGCTGGTGGTTATACCCACAGTTGACCCAATCCGAAGGATAGCACCAGATCCTAAGATAAAATCGCTATCAAAACCAGTAACAGAAAAGTTATCGCGAACTAAACCAGTGCCGGTAATGGTAAGGTCACCATCGTTTTGCAGAAATCTGTTTACAGTTCCCGATGTTACATTCAAAGTTCCTGCAATGGTACTAACACTGGTTGCAGACAATATCATATTAACCCTAAAGCCCGAACCATCAATACCTAATGTTAATGTTTTGCCTGCGGTAATGGTTAATGGTCCGGTAACGGTTACAACAGCAACGGTAGCGGCTGCCGTGCTACCAAATAAAGCATTGCCGCTTACGGTTAACCCGCCCAACGATATAGTGGGCACATTGGTAATATTTCCTGACTGATCGGAGTTTATGATTACGACATCACCCGCTACAGGAGGCGTTCCGCCACTCCAGTTTGCACCAACCGACCAATCGCCACCGGTGGCCGGTAACCATGTTTTTTGGGCAAATGCATTGATACTGATTGTAAGTATCAGAAAAACAAGAAGAAAGCGTGTAGAGCCGGGGTGGATTATTGATACAGATTCAACTGCTGATGACGATTTAAAACGCGAAAGCAGTCGTAAAGTCAGGGGCATAGGTACGGTATTGGCCAACTACAGTTTCTGAATAATATAGACTCAGTAAAAGTAACCATTTTGGCTTAAAACAGGATTTTATCGCGAGAATTTCCCTTCCGAATTTAATTTGAGCAAAGCCATTTTTCTAAGGCCGTTTCGCGCGCCCACAGTCATGGTGCCTACTAAAAATAAACTACCATCCGGATGTTGAGCAATATTACCGGCTTCATCTACCGACTCGCCTCCAAACGAGTAAGCACCCCACACGGGATTTAATTCGCGATCGAGTTTAAAGAGGGAAAAGTCTTGTACTAAATCTATACTTACATTTTGAGTAGCCAGAATAAGAAAGTCATTGTTGGTATTACTATAAAAACCACCCATGTTATCGGAGCCATTTGTTCCCAACGGAAAACTGTAAACTTGCTTGGCATCGGCTGCAGAGGGTTCGCCAAACGGTAAGGTTCTTTTCAATTTTACAAAATAGGCACGTTTGTTTCCCCCATTGTCAACCGCAATGCCACCTAACAGGAATCCTCTGTCAAACGGATCGGAGGTATCCACATTTAAAACAACTCTTAACTTTTCATCTTCGTTTGGCACACCCAATGCAATTCCGTTGTTCGTTTCGCCACCATTATCGTTCAGACTAAATACCCAATACTTGTAATCACGACTTCCGCCTCTATTTGTATTAGTATAACCAAAGAAATAATAGGTATTTGCATTTTCCTGAATTGCTCTCACTACCACGTCCTCCGAGTCATCTTCGCCTTTCGACCTCCAATCATCATTTGGTAAGATGCTCAGTGGATTATCGGTAAAACGAAGGATTAAGCCATCTTTTGTATCGTTTGGTTTGGCTGGGTTAAACAATACATCGGTAGTAGAGCCGGACACAATATAGCCTAAGCGTGCGGCAGGCCCCTGGGTAACCAGTGCTATTGTGTTTACCTCTTCATCGCCCTGTGTAACATATCTGTTTAATCCGTATCGGATGCTGTCTAATTCGGCACCATCTCCACTCAATATCTTAATAAAGACATCTCTGTTACCTACCGCCATTTCTGTTTCGCCCGCAATAATTAACCGCCCATCCGGATGCAATTCAATATCTTTAACCGTATTATTTTTATCGGCAAGTCCAATCATGTTTTCCCAAAGTACATTGCCCTTCAGATCAACCTTCACCACATAAATCATTTGCAAGCGACCAGGCAATATGCTGTTGCCTACCATAATAACTGCATTGTCGGGGGTTAGCACTAAATCAACACCGGTCTGTTCACCATCTGTTCCGTAAAACTTGGTAAAGAAGTTATTCTCAAGCACCAGAGTGTTACGTTCTGTATCGCATGAAATAAGTGATGCAAAGAGCAGCACTGCAAGTGAAAACCTGTTCATGGATTATCGGGTGAATTTGTTTTGCGTTTTAAAAAATCGAATGGCGATTTAGCCTTCTTTCTGGGATTATAGATGGGGCGTATAAAGCCAATTGAAATAGAAAGATTATCTAATCGAAATAAATCGCTTAGTTCGGCAAACTTTACAATGGATTGATCAAAATTTCCATCGCGGTCGTAAAAGATTTTATTGGGTTTAGTTAGATCGGTGAGGCCAGCCATGTAGCGAATGTCTCCGTATAAAAAATTCTTTCCGATTTTATATTTGGCTCCACCGCCAATTACAAGCGAACGATTTAAGAGGTTACGCTTAAAGGTTAGATTCTCCGGCCGATCTGTAATTTCGCGAATATTACCATCTGCAGATTCGTAGCGGAACTCCCAATTATTACCGCGCGATGAAACCAGCAGGTTAAAAGCAAAGCCCGCATACCCGAAAGGTCTTATTTTTCCTGAATCATCAGCATATTTGATATAGATGGGGATATCAAACCAGTTTTGACGTTCAATCGTTGAAAGATTGTCATCGCCAAAATATTTGCCATTACCTTTTACCGTACTTCGCTTAAATGCTTTGTTGGAATAATTGGCTTCTGCGCCAATACTAATGTTGTCGGTTAAATTTAAATCGAAACCTAACCCTGCCTGCACACCAATTTTTAGTATGCTACGTGTTTCAATTGGCGTGCCGCTGGTGGTTACATCATAAATAATTCTGGGTAACGAAGTATTAAAGCCACCACGCACATGAGGCGTAATAACAGGGGTGGACGTAAACTTTTTACTGAGGTAATACACATCAATCGGATCGCGGGCCGGGTTGGCTACATATTCGGGATCAGCCTTTAATAACTTCAGGTAACTGTCCTCCGCTCCTGCCGGATCATCCAGAATGAGATAAACCTGGGTTAGCAATAAGTAAGTTCGTACTAACTGTTCGTTTGTGGTTTTAGAGTAATCAATTACAGGTTTTAAAATAGCTGGCAACCCATAATAGCGCCCCGCATTAAACTCATCGCCCGCCCTGAGTAAAATCGCTTCCGGATCAATATCCTGAGCAACGGCAACACGATTCAGTAAAAAAATTAAAATCAGGATTCGCCAATGCATCAGATTTTCTTAATTAAAAGGCTCTTACATGTTGATTCGTGCGGAAATTCTTTTTCCTTACCTACGTAACTATCCCATTCTTCCTGCGTCATGTTACGTTGTAATTTCGGACAAACCTGCTCGGCCAACATACGGGTATCGGTTGGCCAAATCCGAACTTCGCCATTATTACACGAGGCTATCAAGTAATTAGAGTCTGGTGTAAAGCCAATATCCCACACGGAGCCATTGTTGTTATCCATAATAATAGGAAGGTCTTCTTCATGGTCAATTACCCACATCTGCAACTTACTATCCAGCCCGGCACTTGCCAGTAACAAGCCATCGGGGCTGAATTTAAGATCAGAAATTCCGGCTTTATGCCCTGATAATTCTTTAACTCGATTGGTTTGGAGATCGAGCAATTTTACGGTACCACGAATTACGCGTTTATCATTTAAAACCTCTACGCCCAACGCCAGCAGGTTCCGTTGCGGATGCCAGGCTACTGACAAAATTCTGTTTGCAACCTTTATGGATTTTGTTGAGTCCGCAAGTTTGATGACATTCTCATCACTCCAAATCTCCTTGTATTTATTTGAAACCAGATCGACCAGCAAAACTTTTCCGCTTACCGACACCCCTGCTAATTGTTTTCCGTCCGGGCTGATATCAATTGCTTTTAGTTCGTATGGAAGTGTTATTAACTTTCTACTTTCGCCAGTTGACGCATTGGTTAGTCGCAGTGTTTTATCGGAAGATGTACTGATAAAGCCCGAGTTATCGGGTAAAAATTTAATGTCGGTAATTAAGCGAGTATGCCCTTCAACTTTCAATGGTTTGGGTGATGCTGTAAGATTTATAATCTCCATGTAGCTTGAATCGCTTGCGTTCACCAGAAACTTATCATCCTTGCTTAAGGCCAATACACGGTTCGGAAATCCTTTGTTCTCATAAATTACCTGTGGCACAAGCGCTTGATTTTTATAGTCGGCTTTATAAACCCGACCATCGCTTCCGGTTGTATAGTAAGTTGAGTTTTGATTAGCCACTGCCACAGCATACATGCGGTTGCGCGAATTACCCGGCATTTTTTGCGCATTGTAATTGAAGCCTTGTAGTTTGGCTATAGCATAATATAACCCTCTGAAAATGTAAGGATCGTATTGTTTACCTTCATATTTCGTGTGGAACAGGTATGCCTGCATGGCAGTAAGACCCGCGAGTTGGTTGTCATCAATACCTTCTGATTTGGCGGCCAGTGATTGGGCTTTATTTAGAGCCAATTGCCTTAGGGCATTGTTATAATTGAAAACTGCAGAGTCACGGTTTTTACGCGCTTCATCGCGTGCTATTCGGGCACTATCACGTTGAACTAACGCTTCCTTTTCATTTCTTTCCGCCCTGTTTTTTTGTGTTTCTGCCTCTATCAATGCTAATCTTAATGCCTCAGATCGTTCCCTCAAAATCTTATATTGTTCATCCAGTTCATCTTTTTGCTTCTCAACGGTTGCAAGTGCATCTTCCGCCTTTTTTCTTTGAGTATTTGCCTCAACAGAAGCTTCCTCAGCCACTACTTTACTTGCCAAAGCTTCTGCACGCTGCCTTTCCGCCTCAATTCTTTGAAAGAATCCGTACACGAAAAATCCTGTGGCAATTAATAGCAGCAAACCCAGAATAAGGTTTGTAACGCGGGCCCTGCGCAGCATTCTGCGCTGCAACATCTCCTGATTTTTTAATTCAGCCTCGTATGTAATTCGGCTGGTATCCAGAAATACAATGGCGCGTTCAAAGGCAATATCGTAACGTTGTGCCCACTGCCTTGTAGGGTTTTGTTTCTTCTGCCAGTTAAGAGCTAGTTGCAAATCGGGTGGGCGCCACAAACTGGTTTTGCCAATCTGATACATGGCCGCAGCATCTGACACACGCCTGTACATGTGGGCCGACTCATACTCCTCCTCTACCCAGGCTGAAAGTCTGGTCCAGATACGCATTAAACTTTCGTGCGAAAGTTCTACCTGGGTGGTAGGTTTTAAATCTACATGCATGCCCGGCATTAAAAACGAACGGCCGGCTTTTCTAAATTGTTCTACAACGGTAATAACCTGATCATCAGAAACCTGAGCTAATTCGGCCACATCCGAAATCCGGGCCGGTCTGCGCATTTCAAGCCCTTCTGTGTTTTTTTCGGTTAGTGCCTTGAATAAAGTTTCGGCAATTCTTTTTTCCTGGGTACCTAATTCGTCATACGCTTCATTGGCATGCAACGAAAGTGCCTGCCCTATCCGGCCAATTGCATTGTAATGCCGAATGTCCATTGGCTCACCGGGTTCGCGGTTTGCTACCCAATAATCCCATGTGCGCATTAAAGCATGTTGCAATATGGGAAGTTGATCCTGGTTGTCGCCTACATCCGAAAGCAATCGCTTTACCAAACGCGATGAAATACGTCCGCCACCCACTGCTACCGGCCCCTCAATAGCCATTCGCTTCTGTTCGCGCGACATTTGAGGAACCAGGTAATTACTGGAATTAATTAGCTGTGTAAGTCCATTAAAAGCAGCACATTCACCAATAAAATCAGAGCGCATGTTTATGGCCAGGTAAACCGGCACAGTACGTTGTGCTACTGCTTCCAGCATCAGGTTTACATAAGCCAATGCTTCGTTTACATTTTCGTTATCGGCATGTTTAAACCGGAATAACTCTTCAAACTGATCAACCAGAAAGAAGATATTTTCATGTGTATGCTGTTGTATGTATTTTGAAAGCTCAATCAGACCTTGCGAGCTGTTACGCAAAACAGAGTTTATAATAGCTCTGTGGATGTGCTTGTCTTCAAGTGCAATTCTACCTTCATCAACCAAAAAGTTTACAACTGCCTTGGCCAGATTTTCAATGGGTGAATTGCCCGGGCGGATGGTAATGATTTTCCAATTTGGACCGGTTTCGGTCATAAACCCTCCGTAAAGCACCGGAATAAGACCGCAATTCATTAAGCTGGACTTACCACTGCCCGAGTAGCCCATTATAGTTACCGATCTGTTCTTGTAGAGCTTTAGCAGAATTTCGTCCACCTGGCCTTCGCGGCCAAAAAACAAATGGCTATCGGCTAATGTAAATGGTCTTAGTCCGGGAAAAGGATTAGCACCAACCTTCTCGCCCGAAAAATTTGGATCGGGTGAGGGTTCATTCAAATCGCCAACCTGTACAGAATAATTCAGCATCCTGTCTTAAGACCTGTTAGAACTGAAATTTACAAAATCCGGGAGTATCAGAATATTTAGCAGGAAATATTACAAAGCTTAAAAAATATACCTTACCCCAATCTTAGTTTAAAAAATCTGTGAAATTTAAAGGATTATCCAACATATTCCAAAAATTTATCAGCCATTGCCACATGTTCGGCCAACAACTCATAAAACTGTTCTTTATTTATGGTTAAAATAACGGAAGGTTTTACAGCCTTCAGGCTATGACTATTGATGTAGCCCGGATAAGCCAGGCGTTCACCTACAAACTGACCCGGCAAATAAGAGGTTACTTTATTAGCACGATCGTAGTAATCAACTTCGCCTTGATACACAATAAAAAAATCGGTTGTGTTCGATTCATCAACCAACAAGGTTTTTCCCGGTTGAAAAATTACAGTTTTGGTTACATCAGCCAGGTATGATAATAGGATGCCGGGTACATCCTCGAATAACTCAGTTTGTTGAAAGAATAGAATCTTATCAAACAACATGGGGCTCACATCCGTTGCAAGTACCGTTTTATCCAACATACGCTTAACTTCGCTACCCAGTCGGCTAACATGCGTGGTGTAAAGTTCGGGGCTTATTTGGTGTAATGCCCAGGCAGCAGTTTCCCTGATTAGTAAATCCGGATTGAATAATTGGGCTATCAAGTCAAGGTTAAAATCGGCAATGCGTTGTTCACCTATCTGGTGCAACACAGCAGCTTTTGTCCATCGGTTGCTTTGTGTAAAATCGCGGTTAATCAGAAATTTTAAAACGAGTTTCTCATCTAATGAAACGCGTGGATAAAAAATTTCGAGGCGCTTTATTTTTTCTGAAACACTTAAATCATCCAACACCGGTATTACCCGCATTTTAAGTTGTTCGGAAAGAAATACATCTAATAATTCTACCGCATAGGTTATTCCTTCGGCTGTTCCGGAATCAATATTTTCTTTTACCAACTGGATAGAGCGGGTATCGTACAGCATAGCCAATAACATATAAATATGTTCTATGTCGTTTTGAATTTCGCGATGCAAAGCCCTGCGCACCACACGGGTATGTTCACTATCGCCTATCTCGGTTAATGCCCCCAGGTTCCACGCTATCGCACCAATATCCGATTCAATGGCGTATTTAATACGGCTAATCTGCGACATACCTGCCTTAAAACCCGATTCGCCAAGTGCTAGCAAAACCTGCGAAACCACCACCTTATCCGGGTAGTCTATTTTGTTCCACAGCATTTCTTTAGCCCGGTTGCCGCCAATTACTCCTATTATCTGAACCAATTTCAACATAACGGTTGACACTTGGCCGGGTCTGTAAAAAGCATTATCTAATAAAGGAAGAGCCGCTTCACCAATCAGAATTAATGCCTTCATGGCTTCATTGGCATATTCCGATTGGCTCAGGTTTTCGATCAAAGCAGCAATAACTTCGTTATCGTTTCGCTTTATAGCTGTTTTAATGGCGGCACTTCTTACCTTATAATTTGTGTCGCTTAACAATTCAATTAAGAATGAAATATTCTCTCGATTTTGAGAGTGTAACAATAGTTCGGCACAATAGTGACGATCGTTTGTATCGGTTGATCGGGCCAGCCGAAGTATCCGCGCCTTTTGAATATCACCTCCGCTGTTTAAAATCATATCCAACTCATTGCGCGACAGTAAGTTTTTATCGGAAGTGGCTTTATCCTTATCCACCCGGATAACATAATTTTCCGAAACCGATAAGCCCTTCAGCTCATTCATTTTGCGTTGGGCAAATTCTTTGGTAGTGTCTTTGGGATTCTTCATTAAAGCATTTACCCAAACACCCACTTTACCAGGTTCTATTTTTTCCAATAGCTTAAAAGAAAACACCGCTTTTGATGAATCTTCCTGTAAAAGATTGGATTCAAGCCGGGTGGTTATTTCTTTATAACCAACCTCCAGGCGCTCTTGCCCTTCGCCTCCATGTTCTAATTTTGATTTGATTTTTTCTTTGTACTCTGCGTACAAATTTTGAATAACCTTATAGTAAGCTAAGATTAACCCAAGTACAACTATGGGTATCCAAATAATTTTAAAGAAGGGTACGAGGGTAAAGAGAAAGATAAACAACCCGGCCAGAAAGCGGCCAGACTCGTTAACCACACCTTCAACCTTTGCCTGAATGCTGAACCGAAACCGGTTATCCAGGGGTATAAAAAGTAGTTTATAGATCGGGCTTTCCAGCGAATCTTTAATCATGGAATTGAACAACCTGGTAACAGCCACAAACAGAAAGAAGTATATATATGTCTGGGGGCTTAATGCAGAATCATACCCCAAAAATATGCCGGCTAAGATTGATCCTATTGAAAGCAACGCCACCACTACGGGTAACACAAACAATGAAATTCTGATACCATATGTACCTAAAATTCTGTCGTTTACAAACAGTTGCATCAGCAAGCTTAATGCGTAGATCGCTCCATTGAAGTAAGCCAGAAAATCGGTAAGGTCGCGTTGATCTGGATATTGCTTGTTTAAAAGTGTTTGAAACGTGAACTGGTTAAAGCTTAATGTAACCATCGATACGATAAGAAAAATAGAGAGCAAGCGGATGTATCGGTTACCCAAAATCTTACTAAATCTGGTTTCGGCCCGCACGGTTGCATCGGTATTAATGCGCGCCAGGGTATAGTTGGTTGCTATAAGGATAAGGCAAATAAGCGACCCGGCAATACTAATGTTACAAACAATCAGGTAATTGGAAGTATCAGGGAAAAATGCAGCTGTTGCCGGAATTAAAAAGTTGGCTAAAATAATTGCTATTAACTGGCCGGTGTCAATCCAACCAATAATTCGCTTTGATTGTTTAAAGTTGAACAGCCGGCCGAAGATACCCCAATAGCACAATAGGAGAATTGCAGTTATAGGCCCCACCAGGCAATACATAACAAAGAGGGTAATATTTTGAACTCCCTCATCTGTAAAATGATAGAAATAATAAATAGACAGTGTTGCAAGAATAATTAATGCAATACTGCTGATGGTAAGCGTTACAAACTTTAACCTGTTTTGAAAAAAGGTAAAAACGATGGTGGAAATTATACCTAAAACACCCGAAACCAGAAAAGCCTGGTCTAACTTATCGCTCAACTTATTGAGAAAGAGCGATTCAGCAGTTACCTGATAGGTGGCGATAAATATACCCATGAAGAAACCGGTGGCCAGCATCAGCCAAACCTGACCTTGTTCTTCGGGTTTTACACCCAAAAAAGCCAACGCATTTCTTTTCACGATTTGAAATTAAAACTAAAACAAGACAACACAAAAAAGCCACGAAAGTCTTTATACTTCGTGGCTTCACTTGTGGCGCTGTACAGCTACTTATTTCTTTTTAGCTTTGGTAGTATCTGATTTTGCTTGTGGCGTGGCCAGTTCTTGCTTATATTGGGCATTTAATCCTTGAATTACATCTTGAGTTATGTCAATGGCTGAACCTCCATACAACAAATCGCTGCTGGTGTTATACTTCAGTACTACCTGTAATTGTTTATCCTGAGCATACCCTTTTAAATAGTTTGTCACTTTCAGGTACAAGTCTTCATTTACTTTGGCTTGTTCTTCCATTAACTCCTGCTCCAGGCTGCGCTGGTACATATCCAGGTTCTGACGCTTCTTACCCAAATCTTCTTCAACAGCCTTGGCTTGCCCAATTGTCATGCTTCCATAGTTACGTTGGTAAGCGGCTATATCATTTTGCAAACTTTGAGCACGGCTTTGCAAGTCCTGATCAAGCTTTTTGCCTTTGGCTTCTAATTTCTCTACTGTAGCTTTAAAAAAATCGTAATGCTTAAGAACCGTATCAGAATTAATAAAAGCAATTTTAATATCGGTTGGCGTAGCAGATTCAGAAACAGCCGCGCTAGATTTACTACCTGAAGAGAAGTGTAAATAGTATAAAATCGCCACAGCCACTACCAATATCCCATTCAGGGCAAGAGAAACATTTTTCATGAATTCGATTTAGTTAGGGGCGCAAATATAGCCAAAGCACCTTAAAACAGTGAGTTTAGGCTCAATATTTTCAAGCTTCGAAATCTGTGTCGGATTGAAAGGTATAGAGTGCCGGATCTAATTTTATTGCTCCTGCATTAAATTCTGAAATAAACTTTGTTATTACTTCATTCGAGATTACCGGTACGTGCAGGCCCGCATCGATACCCAGGCCTACGGGATTGTCGTAATCAAGTTCCACGTGTTCCTGAACTTTTATGGCTTCTTCCTCTTCCAATTCCAATAAAATTTCGGCCATCATTAACCCCATTTCTTCCTCCATGTTGGCCAAATCTTTCTCCTTGGAATTCATATACTGATCAAATTTTTCAGAAGCACGAGCCTCGGCCTCTTCATGCATTTCACTTTCATGATGCAACCGTAGCGTGTACAACACACAATCGCAAATTACCTTCTGCCCTTCTTGTATCGTACGAAAATAAAAGTGAACACACTCATCGGTAGGCTCATCCTCGTCATCTATAAAAAATAAATCATTGCCCAACTTCTGATTAATCAGCGCTATCAAACTTTTATCTTTTGAATCTTCCATTCTTTATTTTGTCTTAAACCACTCGGCATACATCGGGTAATTGCGGGCAGTACGTTCTATCACAGCTTTCATTTCATCGCCTACATCTTTTACTTTCTTGGCGGGCATACCAGCATAAATGCTACCCGGCTCAATAACGGTTTTGGGTAACACCACCGCACCAGCTGCCACTACCGATCCGGTACCAACTATAGCATCATCCATTATAATCGCTCCCATACCTATTAGTACGTTATCCTCAACCGTACAGCCATGCACAATGGCATTGTGTGCAATGGAAACATTGCTGCCTATTACCGTTTTAGCTTTCTGGTAGGTGCAATGTATAACGGCACCATCCTGAATGTTTGTATTGTTACCGATGGTAATGGAATGCACATCGCCCCGCACCACGGCATTAAACCAAACAGTACAATTATCGCCCATGATAACTTCGCCCACTACCACGGCTGTTTCTGCTAAAAAACAATTAGCCCCAAACCGCGGTGCAAAACCTCTAACCTCTCTTATAACTGCCATAATCTTCCATAAAAATTCAAAACTAATCTATTACATCATGTTTTTACTGTGTTTACCGGTTTAGAAGAGGCGGATTAGTAAAGTACAGCTTCTTATTAGCCTTTTATCTAATGCAGTGGTAGCTAAACCAGAATTTTACATAATCCCAGTTTAAACCACCTGCCAAGATGTCATTGAGCTGGAAAATGTTTTAAATTTGCGCTTGGAAGCCGTCAAAAATGAAGAATCTGATTGAAGACATAGATTTGTTGCCGCCCGCTACAGGTGCAGCAGCTGAACCAATAAAAGTAACAGCCGAAACCAGCACGGGTAAAAACCGAAAACTGTACATTGAAAGTTATGGCTGCCAAATGAACTTTTCGGATAGCGAAATTGTGGCCTCAATCCTTCAAAAAGAAGGTTTTGATACAACTTCAGACCTGGCGCAAGCCGACCTCGTGTTTCTGAACACCTGCTCCATTCGCGAAAAAGCCGAACAAACTGTTCGCCACCGCCTGCAGCAAATTCAATCTTTTAAGAAAAAGAAACCCGAAATGCTGGTGGGGGTATTAGGTTGTATGGCCGAGCGATTAAAAACCAAACTATTGGAAGAAGAAAGGATTGTTGATTTGGTGGCTGGCCCCGATGCTTACCGCGACTTACCAAAATTGGTAGCTCAGGTAGATGAAGGCGACAAAGCCGTGAACACATTCCTATCGCGCGAAGAAACCTATGGTGATATTACCCCCGTTCGCCTGGATACCAACGGTGTTACCGCCTTTATCTCGATTATGCGCGGATGCGATAACATGTGTTCGTTTTGTGTGGTACCTTATACCCGTGGCCGGGAACGCAGCCGCGATCCGCACTCCATTGTGGCCGAAGCAAAAGATTTGTTCAGCAAAGGCTACCGCGAAGTAACATTGTTGGGCCAGAATGTTGATTCATACAAATGGAGCGAGGAAGAAAACAACAAAGCGCGCCTGGAGAAGCAAGGCATTGATCGGATCGTAAATTTTGCCAACCTGTTAGAGATGGTGGCCTTGGTGCACCCCGATTTGCGTATTCGGTTTTCTACCTCGCATCCTAAAGATATAACCGATGACGTGCTGCATGTAATGGCCCGTTATGAAAACATTTGCAAATACATTCACCTGCCGGTACAAAGTGGCAACTCCCGAATTCTGGAGTTGATGAATCGTGGTTACACCCGCGAGTGGTACCTGGAAAAAGTGAATCGCATCCGCGAAATTTTAGGCCCGCAATGCGCCATTTCTTCCGATATGATTACCGGATTTTGTACGGAAACCGAAACCGAGCATGAAGAAACGCTTTCGCTTATGGATTTGGTCAAGTACGATTATGCGTACATGTTTATTTATTCGGAACGGCCTGGTACTCCGGCAGCTAAAAAATTTGCCGATGATATTCCGAATGAAATTAAAACCCGAAGGCTGGAAGAAGTTATAACTAAACAACGGGCGCACTCCTTGCTTCGCAATCAGCAAGATGTGGGAACCATACAGAAAGTACTGATTGAAGGTAACTCGCGCAGAAGCGATGAGCACTGGCAAGGTCGTACATCGGCCAACCGGGTAGCCGTGTTTGCCAAAACAGGAAATAAAAACAAAGGTGAATACGTCAATGTTTTGATTGAGAGTTGTACCGGTGGTACGTTGATTGGACGAATAGTTGAATAATAAAATGGCAATTTCAGAATCAGATATCCAAAATTTAAAGCAGCGGTTTGGCGTAATTGGAAACTCGCCTCTGCTTAACAATGCGGTGCGCGTTGCCATGCAGGTTGCACCAACCGATATGTCGGTATTAATTACGGGCGAGAGTGGTAGCGGCAAAGAATCTTTCTCCAAAATTATCCACCACCTTAGTGCACGCAAGCATGGCCAATTTATAGCCATTAATTGTGGTTCTATTCCCGAAGGTACCATCGACTCAGAATTATTTGGTCATGAGAAAGGATCGTTTACAGGCGCTCATGAATCCCGCAAAGGTTATTTTGAAGTTACCAATGGTGGAACCATTTTTTTAGATGAGATTGGTGAAATGCCATTAGGAACACAAGCGCGATTACTGCGTGTGCTGGAAAATGGTGAATTCATTAAAGTTGGTTCCTCCAAGGTGTTAAAAACAGATGTGCGCGTAGTAGCGGCCACCAACGTAAACTTGTTGGTAAAGGTAGAACAAGGTAAGTTTCGAGAAGATTTGTATTACCGGCTAAGTACAGTACCCATTTATGTTCCGCCTTTGCGCGAAAGGGGTAAAGATGTTGAATTACTATTTAGAAAATTTGCGACCGATTTTGCCGAAAAGTATAAAGTAAAGCCCATTTCCCTTACGGAAGATGCTAAAAGCTTGCTTTTAAAATATCGTTTTCCAGGTAACATCCGGCAACTAAAAAATCTGGTGGAGCAGATTTCGGTCTTATCATCGGATAATACTGAAATTACAAGCGAAGTTTTAGGCCAATATATTCCAAAGGAAACAAGTTTGCCGGCTTTGTATAAAGATCAGAATGGAGCCGACAGCATTTCAGAGCGTGAAATTTTATACAAGATTTTGTTCGACCTGCGCAAGGATATGAACGATCTGAAAAAAATTGTTTTGGAAAGTGCCGGCAATCCAGCACAAACCGCCCAGTTGGTAAAAGAGCATGCCGGTTTATTTGAAGGTATTAACGAAAACATATCTCCGGCAACGGAACCTGTTACCTACCTGAATGCACCTGCGCAAACCGAACCCGAAGAAGAAGTTCAGGATATTACACACGAAGCGGAAGATGATTCGCTCTCCATCGTAAAGAAAGAAAAGGAGTTGATTATGCGGGCGTTGCGCAAGAACAACAACAAGCGCAAATATGCGGCACGCGATTTGGGTATATCGGAGCGCACCTTGTATCGCAAAATTAAAGAGTACGAACTTGAAGAGTAACCGGGTTATCGCGTTTGTTATATTATTAGCCTTACCCACCATTCAGGGTTGCATAAGTTATTCTTTTACCGGAGCAGCAACCACTGCCAAGACCATACAGGTGGAAGATTTTTTTAATAACACTGATCTGGGCCCTGCCAACCTGGGCCAAACCTTTACCAACCGCTTGAAAGAATATTTTCAACAAAACTCAAGTTTAAGAGTAGCGAAAGAAAATGGCGAACTTCAAATTGAAGGAATGCTCACCCAATATGCCGTTACACCTGTAGCTCCGGTGTCAGGGGCATCAAGTAATCGGGCCGACCTGGCTGCCCTTACACGCCTAACTATTGCTGTGCGCGTAAACTATGTTGATACCCTGGAACCCAAAAACAGTTTTAAAGACAAAACTTTTAGTTTCTATCAGGACTTTCCCAGCACACAAGATTTAAGTTCGGTGCAGGAAAATCTGGAGCGAAAAATCTTCGACCAGATTTTTATCGACATCTTCAACGCTACCATTGCCAACTGGTAAATGGTTGCAATAAGCCGTAATTTCAACTACATTTACCTTCCCGGCTTAATTCTATTGTGGAAAAAGAAAGATTTCATCAACTCTTAACCAACTATACCGCACTTACTGCGGAAGAAGCGGAGGTTGTACTTAGTCTGCAACGCAATTTCCCGTATAGCCAGGTACTGCACGGATTAGCGGCACGTGCAACACAGGATAACAACCTGAACAACAAAGAACATCACCTGCATTTAAGTGCCATTTATAGTACCGATCGGGCTGTGCTTAAATCAATTATGACAGCCCTGCAACAACCTCGGGTTACCACAGTTATAACACAACCTGAAAAGGTTGCGGTTGATACTCTTGTAACCGTTGTTGAAATTCCGGCCGTTGAAATACCTGAAGTTGTTTCGGTGAATGAGACTTCTATTGATTTAAAAGAACTGAATATACCCGTAAACCTAAGTGGCGATGCATTAAATGAAGAATTAATGCACGACATAGAAATTCTGCGCCAACGCAAAGCCCAATTTGAAAAAATGGTGAGCTACATGGAAAAGGGAATTCCGGTTTCTGCCGAACTCAAATCAAAAAAAACAAAACCGGCCGACCCTGATGACGGTTTGTTGAATGAAATTAAAAGCCAGAAAAAGAAGATTAAGCCCGAAAGCGAAAAGCAAAAGGAACAGATTGAGATTATAGATCAGTTTATCAAAACCCAGCCTTCCCTGCCAAAGGCAATAGTTAAAGAAGGTCAACCTAAAAACGACCTTTCCGAACCCAGTGCTACTTATGGCGACAACATTGTTTCAGAAACCCTGGTTGAAATTCTGTTAAAGCAAGGAAAGAAAGATAAAGCTGTTGAAGTGCTTAAAAAGCTGATTTGGAAATTTCCACAAAAAAAGGCTTACTTTGCGGCTCGAATTGAAGAACTGAAAAAGTAGTTATGTATTATTCCTTGTTAATCGGCTTAGCCATCTTCTGCTCAGTGTTAATGGTGCTGGTGGTTTTGGCTCAAAATTCTAAAGGTGGCGGGCTTTCTAACCAGTTTGGTGGATCAGGTGCCAGCAATTTAATTGGTGTTAAAAAGACGGGCGATTTTTTAGAGCGCACAACCTGGGGTTTGGCTGTTGCCATTATGGTGATTGCCCTGGCTACCAACTTTACCACACCCAATGCTGCCAGCGAAAGCGAAATACTGCAGCGGGCGCGCCAGCAAGGAGGCGGTGTAAACCTCAATCAGACAGAGCAACCGGCCGCACCGGCCGATACAACCAAATAAAACAAAGCCCCCGATAAATCGGGGACTTTTTGTTTCAGGCAGCTTTTGCAATTTGTTTTACCAGCAACCGCTTTGCAATTGGCATTAACGTTTTATCAAGCGGAAACTTAAGCTTAGACAATACCAGGTACACAGAAGGGTTGGGTAGTTCTGCGTATTGACGGATCAGCGTAAGTTTCAAATGTTCGTAGGTATTACTGATGCTGCGCGGAGCTGTTAGTAAATAATGAGTATGAATACCGCGCATCAACTCCGAACTTTGTTCGAAGAGTGTAACCTGATAGCGATACACCGTAGTTTCCTTTTCGGGGGGTTGGGTTATAAACAGATAGCCTTCGTTGGCATACAACGAAGTAAGCCCAACAGGCGAAATCTCGCAACGCGATTCTACATAATCGTAAATGAAGGAGCCCTCATCGAGCGAAGATTTGAATTTGGGAAGTGCAAATTCCATGATTGACTCTAACTCGTGCATCACGGCATCATCTTCAATCATGCGTTTATAATTTAGTTCCAGATTTTTAAGCCCTTCCGGGGAAATTTCTTTGGGAAAGGAATCTCGCAAAAGGGAATGGTTGTTCTTAATCTGCAACAAGTTTCGATAATGAAACACCAAGTCTGATAAGTAGGGATACAACTCAACCCGTGTAAACGACTCCTTAACCTTTTTGAAATAGGCCAGCAACTGATACTGTTTAAACTCAAAGTCTATTAGGCCTTCTGTTAACCAATTGTCTTTTAAACTTTCCATACTGCTACATTTTCATCCTAATTATACGAAAAAACTAGCTTTTGTGACAAACTGCCATTTTGAACGATTGCCCTCTGTCTTAGTCTGTCATATTTTTTCATCTTTGCTACCCTCAAAACGGAAAAAGTGGCAAAAAAAGCCTTGCTAAAAGCACTGGCATAGAAATCGTTGCATGACGCACTGACAGTTTAAAAAAATTGTTCAACTAAATTTTTATTAACCCATATGGCAAAAATCAACTTTAAACCTAATGAAGACCGTGTGCTCGTTGAGCCTGCGGCAGCAGAACAAAAAACAGCTTCCGGAATTATTATACCGGATACCGCAAAAGAAAAACCACAGAAAGGAAAAGTAATAGCGGTAGGCGAAGGTCTGAAAGACAAGCCTGTTACTGTTAAGGTTGGCGATCAGATTCTATATGGCAAGTATTCAGGCACCGAGATTAACATCGATGGCAAAGAATACCTCATCATGCGCAATTCCGACATTTTTGGAACCGTTTAATTTTTTCACTCACAACTAAAATCTAAATCAATATGGCAAAAGAAATAACCTTCGATACCAGTGCCCGCGACAGAATTAAAAAGGGTGTTGACAAATTAGCCGATGCAGTTAAAGTTACATTAGGTCCTAAAGGCCGCAATGTAATTTTAGATAAGAAGTTTGGTGCCCCCACTGTAACAAAGGATGGTGTATCTGTAGCAAAAGAAATTGATCTGAAAGACCCCATCGAAAACATGGGTGCGCAATTGGTAAAAGAAGTAGCTTCTAAAACTGCTGATGCAGCCGGTGATGGTACTACTACTGCAACCGTGTTGGCGCAAGCCATCTATGCACACGGTATTAAAAACGTAGCTGCTGGTGCCAACCCTATGGATTTAAAGCGCGGTATCGATAAGGCTGTTGAAGCTGTTGTTGAAAACCTCTCCAAGCAATCCAAAACCATTAAAGGCTCTCAGGAAATCACGCAAGTGGCTACCATCTCTTCAAACAACGATATTGAAATTGGTAAGATGATTGCCACTGCCATGGAGAAAGTTGGCAAAGATGGTGTAATCACTGTTGAAGAAGCTAAAGGAACTGAAACGGAAGTAAAAACAGTAGAAGGTATGCAGTTTGATCGCGGCTACCTATCCCCTTACTTCGTTACCAACACCGAGAAAATGGAGGCTGATCTTGATCATCCCTACATTTTAATCTATGACAAAAAGATTTCTTCCATGAAGGAGTTACTTCCTGTATTGGAGGCTACTGCCCAAACCGGTAAGCCATTGGTAATTATTGCCGAAGAAGTGGAAGGTGAAGCACTGGCCACATTAGTGGTGAATAAAATCCGCGGTGCATTACGTGTAGCTGCTGTTAAAGCTCCTGGCTTTGGCGATAGAAGAAAGGCTATGCTGGAAGATATCGCTATCTTAACCGGTGGTAAAGTAATTTCTGAAGAAACAGGAATGAAACTGGAAGATGCTACTTTAGAGTACTTAGGCCGTGCTGAAAAAGTGAACATTGATAAAGACAATACTACCATTGTAAACGGTTCAGGTAAGAAGTCTGAAATCACAGCCCGCGTTAACCAGATCAAAGCACAGATTGAGGTAACAACTTCTGATTACGATAAAGAAAAGTTGCAAGAGCGTTTGGCTAAACTTTCAGGCGGTGTAGCTATTCTGTACATTGGTGCAGCTACCGAAGTTGAAATGAAAGAGAAGAAAGATCGTGTGGACGATGCCTTGCACGCAACCCGCGCTGCCGTTCAAGAAGGTATCGTAGCTGGTGGTGGCGTAGCCTACATTCGTGCCATTGAGTCTTTAAAGAACGTAGCTACCGATAATGAAGATCAGTTAACCGGTGTTAATATCATCCGGTTGGCTTTGGAAGCTCCGTTAAGAACCATTGCAGAAAATGCAGGCCAGGAAGGCTCTGTAATCGTAAACAAAGTTCGCGAAGGCAAAAAAGACTATGGCTACAACGCCCGCGATAACAAGTTTGAAGATTTCTTTGCTGCCGGTATTATCGATCCTACCAAGGTATCGCGCCTGGCGCTTGAAAATGCGGCTTCAATTGCCGGTTTGTTGTTAACAACCGAAGCGGTAGTTTCTGAAATTCCGGAAGAAAAAGAAGCTCCTGCTATGCCACACGGTGGCGGCATGGGCGGCATGATGTAATAAAAATCATGTGGATAATACGAAAGGCTGCGCATTTTAGCGTGGCCTTTTTTATTACCTTTAGGGTTAGGTAGTAAACCCAAATACTGATGGTTATTCATAAAACGTTCAGTGATTTTGTACTTTACCTGTACATACACATTGCTTACGCAGATGGTGAACTGCACGCAGAAGAAGAGCGTGTAGTGTTAGAAAAAATGAACCGGCACTTTCCTATTGAAGGCGATCATAAAGTACGGTATGATCAGCGCGTAAAGGAATACAACGAGATTGACAAGAACCTCCATCACGAAATTATCAAGGCTTCATTCCTGCATTTCGATCACATTAAATTTTCGCAGCGGTATAAAATCTATGCCGACATGTACGATATTATTCATGCCGATGGTAAAGTAGAGGAATCGGAAACAAAGGCTGTTAACGAGTTGAAAGAGGTTATCGATCTGTTGAATAAACCTTAATTGGGGTGAATTAGCGAATAATTTTGTAGTTCTTATACTCGCCAGGGTACCAGCCCGTTAATTTTCCAATTGTTCGCTTTAAAAAGTCTCTCCAGTTGTAATAACCAACTCTTAAATCAGGTTTGAATGGCCAGTTTTTACGGGCAATTCTATCATCCATAACGTGTGGATGACTACCTGAGAATTTTTGCAAGGGTTCTCTTCGGCTTTGATAATCAAAGGTTTTAGTCTTTTCCAATAGCTCCTTAACTTTAGCATAAGACTGGTAGAAGCCAGACTTGGCAGTTTCCTTTTTTTGTAAGGCGTCAGGTTCGCGAACCCATCCGTAGTGGTAAATGAATGCATCTATATGCCTTACTTTCAATTTATCGTTTGGTTTTTTTCTAAACCCTTGGGCATCTCTGTATGAAAATATATCCTTTCGATTTCTTATTACTCTGATTTCGCGCCTGTACCAAGAGTGCTTTTGCCCAACAAAATCATAAGAACCATAAAAGTGCAGGTAATTAAAGAGTAAGCCATCGATACGCTTATCACGCAGGTTATTGCTCATTTCCTGCTTTACAACAGGTAAGTATTTTTCATGTAACACTTCATCGCCCTGAATGTAAAATGCCCAATCGTATATGTCCGGTATTGCTTGAAACGCTTTGTCGGTTTCATCGGCAAATACGCGCCCGCCTGCGGTGAGTGTTTTATCCCAAACCGTTTCAATAATTTGAATTTTAGGATCAATCCCTTTTATTAACTCCAGGGTAGCATCGTCTGATCTGCCCACAGCCACAACAAACCCATCGCAAATTGGTAAAATTGAACGAATGGCTTCTACTACAGGGTAATCGTAGAGAACAGCGTTCCGTATAAATGTAAACCCGCAAACTTTCATACCTGAGAAAATTATTCACTCTTCTTAATAGCCACCTGATACAACATAATGGCCATTGCCACAAAGAAGAGCACACCCAAAAAGTGATAACCACCTTCGTTTAATAATTTTACCAAACCGTGTTCAGCACTTATCTCAGCTAGTCCCTTATAAATTGATTCGTTTACAGAAAGTAATGCAACAATTACACCTGCCAATGCACCGCCTGCAATTAAACCGGTTGCAAACAAACTACCTTTTCCCAAGTCCTCATCGGCCTTTGCTTCTTTTCTGCGTTCGGCACGCCAATCAATCAAACCTTTAATACCCCCACCAATTGCAATTGGCAATGTGGTGGAGAGCGGTAAGTACAATCCAATTGCGAATGCAAGAGCTTTGATGCCACATAATTCAATCATTACTGCAATAAAAACTCCAACCATCACAAATTGCCAATCGAGATTATATGATAAAATTCCTTTTGCCAATGTGGCCATTAACGTAGCCTGTGGAGCCGAATATCGTTCGCTACCTATGGCGTGTTCTATTCCCATAGCCTTCATATCGGGCGTGGGTGTATCCAGCAGAATTACCACATACCCAATGGCAATAGATGAAACAATTGCACCAATGAACAACGCTAATTGCTGATAGCGAGGCGTAGCACCAACCAGGTAACCCGACTTTAAATCCTGCGAAGTAGCCCCGGCATTAGCTGCTGCAATACAAATCATACCGCCTACTACTAAAGCAAGTGGTTCAAAAAACTGGCCGCTCCACCCTACCGATGTAAAGATTAAACACGTGCCCATTAATGTAGCGATAGTCATACCCGAGATGGGACTATTGCTAGAACCTACTAAACCCACAATGCGACTGGCTACGGTTACAAAGAAAAATCCGAAGATGATGATCAGCACACCAATCAAAAGTTTTTGAAGTATTCCATCTCCCGGAATGATTTGGCTTGGCAGCAAAGCAATGATTGCGATTAAAACAACACTACCTACTATCACAACTCTAAATGACAAATCATTTTCGGTGCGCGACACTCCAACTTCTGATTTTTCATTTAATGAACCGATGCTTTCGCGGAATGAGCTTATAATGGTGGGGATGGTTTTCATTAATGTGATAAAGCCACCGGCTGCTACTGCACCCGCACCAATCTGCCGGATGTAAGCCCGATAAATGGCTGACGAATAATTTCCGAATGTTTGTGCAGCCGGATCCCAACCGCCAGGGCCGCCTTCCGTATTGATGTCGGCCAGGTAGCCCAGCTTAACCAATTGCAAGGCAATCGTTTCAGGTGCTACCAATGTTGCCATAAGGGGAATCATAGCCCACCACGCTAACACCGAACCTGCCACCAACACACCGCTAATGCGTGGCCCAATGATATAACCCACCCCTAAATACTCCGGTGTAATCTCACCATTAATAGTAGCCGATGGCCAAAACTTGTTTACCTGATTGGTAACAAATGTGGGTGCTTCGGCAATTACATGAAATACTTTTTGAAGTACAGCGTAAAACAATGCCACGCCCATTCCTAAGAATGCGGTCTTGGCAAACTCACCACCCTTTTCACCAGCCTGCAACACCGATGCACAGGCAGTGCCTTCCGGATATGGAAGGGTATCGTGTTCTTTTACAATCAGCGATCGCCTTAACGGAATCATCATCAATGTACCCAACATACCACCAAATGCAGCCAGAATAAGAATGGTTAAATAATTAAAGAACTCATCGCCATTGGCTCCGGGCGATAAAAACAAAAATCCCGGTAAGGTAAACACTACACCCGCTGCAATAGATTCGCCTGCCGAGCCGGTGGTTTGTATGATATTGTTTTCGAGGATGGTTGTTTTTAAAAACTTACGCCCCAGCGTAATGGCAATTACGGCAATGGGTATTGAGGCCGATACTGTAAGACCGGCTTTTAGCGCCAGGTAAACCGTTGAACACCCAAACAAAATACCGAACAACGAACCAAACACAACGGACTTTACTGTAAACTCAGCTACGTTTTGCTCGGGCGCAATGTAAGGTTTGAACGCTTTCTTAAGTTCTTCCATAACGTATTAGTTAATGTTACCCATCAACTTGCGAATGGGTTTATTGAATACAATAACAACCACCGTTCCGATAAACATAATTTTTACTATGAGGCCAAACAGATCATTCAGCAACGATGGGTTGGCCGTGATAGCATCATTGTTAAACTCGCCTGCATACAGGCCCGCCACCAGGTTGCCCAATGCCAGCGCCATAAAAAATACACCCATCATCTGCCCTACCAATCGCTTAGGCGAAAGCTTGGTTACACCACTCAGGCCAATCGGGTAAAGACAAATCTCACCGAAGGTGTGAAACATATAAGTAGCAATTAACCATGTGGGCAATGGTTTTTCGCCCGCAATCACAATATCAGCAGCGAACATCATAACCAAATATCCTACACCCATCCACAATAAACCCAACGCCATTTTTACAGGTGT
This sequence comes from Cyclobacteriaceae bacterium, assembly GCA_019638395.1. Taxonomy (GTDB): domain Bacteria; phylum Bacteroidota; class Bacteroidia; order Cytophagales; family Cyclobacteriaceae; genus ELB16-189. The sequence continues at coordinate 55,453 of JAHBTX010000001.1, read as the reverse complement.
GGATGGATTGAGTTTACGTTTGGCTAACCAGATCCATAGCCACGCAAACACGGGCACAAAAATCAATACAAAAAATGGTGGTGCGGATTGCAACCAACTGGCGGGCATCTCGAAGGAACCGATAAACATATTCGTATACCGATCAGCAAACAGATTCAATGATGAGCCTTGGCCCTCGTACCCGGCATAAAATGCTACGGTAACCACAAACAAAATAAAGATGGCACCTACTTTTTTCTTTTCGTCTGGAGTTAGTTTTTCAAACAAGAATACATACCCGAAGTAAAGAAACACACACCCCGTAATAACAATACCCGAAATGCCAGCAAAGGTTATAGGATTAATGGTTAGCAAACCTGAAATCATCAGCACTACAAATACAATAAGCGCCACTACAATCACTATAAGTGAAGTTTTGATTTTCTTTTGGGTTTGTACTTCTTCTGGTGTTGCATACACCGGGGGCAAACCGGCATCGCCCAGGTAGTTTTCTGTTAGTTTGTATTGTATAAGTCCGAGAATCATACCCGCACCGGCTGCCGCAAACCCATAATGCCAATCGATGTTTTCACCGAGGTACCCTACAATAAGCGGAGCCAGCAGTGCACCCGAATTAATTCCCATGTAGAACAATGAAAACCCGGCATCGCGCCTGGCCTGATCATCGGCCGGATAAATTTCGCCAACCATACTGCTGATGTTGGGTTTCAATAAACCCGTTCCCAGAATAATCAATAAAAGACCAATGAAAAATGTTTCGGTAACAGGAAAAGCCATGCAGATATGACCAACGGCAATAATACAACCACCATAAAAAACAGATTTACGCAAACCCCATAACTTATCGGCAACCCAGCCTCCGGGTAAGGCCATCAGGTAAACAAACATGGTATATAAACCATAAATAGCACCTGCGGTTCGGTCATCTATTCCCATACCACCTTTATCAATGGCAGCAACCATGTAGAGTAAAAGCAGGGCGCGCATTCCATAATAACTGAAGCGCTCCCACATCTCGGTAAAAAACAAGGTTGCTAAACCGCGCGGGTGGCCCAGAAAAGTTTTTTCAGTACTCATTCACCAATACGTTTAGAATAGGTTTACTGCCCAAAGTAGGGCTATTCGCTCATTTTACCAATAGACTTTGTATTGGTGGAGTTGTTACCGTAGCCACTACGAAAATGCCTGCGGGGCTGGTGATGACCCAGCCGGGCGCGATTTATCTTCGGGCAAAGGGACAAACTCGTGGTTATCGTTAGGTGGTAAAATAATTCTGCCTTCCTTCCAATCGTGTTTGGCTTGTTCTATTCTTTCCTTACGAGATGAAACAAAGTTCCACCAGATAAAACGTTCACCCAAAGGTTCGCCACCCAGCAGCATAAGTGTAGTTGGTTCGTGTGCGACAATAACCGGATCAACACCAGTATTAAATACTAACATCTGCCCCGCAGTGTAGTATCGCCCAGCCACTTCCACACTTCCTTTTGCCAGGTAAATAGCACGTTCAGAATAACCTTGCGGAAGTCCGAAGCGAGCACCTTGTTCCAGCACCACATGTAAATAGAATAAAGGCGAGTGTGTTTTTACTTTATTAAGTAATCCATATGTATCGCCTGCAATCAACCGCATCCACACCCCTTTGTCGGTAAACACGGGCAATTCTTCTTGCTGATAGTTTACAAATGTTGGGTCAGCCTCTTCATCTTTTTCGGGTAAAGCCACCCAGGTTTGTATCAATTCAAAGTTACCGGCTGCCAATACCGATGGGTCTTCAAAGCGTTCGGAGTGCGCAATGCCTTTACCGGCTGTCATCCAGTTTACTTCTCCGGGTTTTATAATTTGCTGTACACCTAAACTATCGCGATGCGTAATCTGGCCGCCAAACAAATACGAAACAGTTGAAAGCCCGATGTGCGGGTGCGGTAACACATCCATATTAGCAACCTGTAATGGGTCTGCCTTTACCGGCCCACCATGATCCATAAAAATAAATGGCCCCACCATTCTGCGTTGCCGAAACGGAAGAATACGTTTCACATTCATGCCGGCACCCAACGAGGCAGCACGGGCTTCAATTACCAGATCGAGCATAAAAACTTCTTTTATGCAAGAACGATAAGAAAGCTTGCAAATGAAAATGGGATTTACGTTAAAGCAATGTGAAGCGTTTTGTATAAAACGGAAAATTACCACTGCCCTGAAAGATTTTATTATCTTTTCAGTTTTTAAACTTCATGAACACCAGCAAACCCTCGCGCACATTCATCATTTTTATTTTGGGTGCCTTCGATACCATTGCTCCGCTCACCATTGATATGTACTTGCCGGCCTTTTCACAAATGGCTGCCGATTTCGGAACCACTACGGCCCGCGTATCACTTTCGCTTACCAGCTATTTTATCGGGCTTGGGTTAGGCCAGGTAGTTTATGGGCCACTGCTCGATCGGTACGGTAGGCACAAGCCATTGTATTATGGAATGGCACTATACGTAATAGCTTGCGTTGGTTGTGCGTGGGCTACATCCGTAGAGTTATTTATTACCTTCCGGCTGATACAGGCATTGGGTTGTTGCGTATCAGCAGTAGGCGTTCGCGCTATGGTTCGCGATTATTTTAGTGTTGAAGAAAGTCCGAAAATATTTTCAATGCTGATGTTAATACTTTCTGTATCGCCATTGCTCGCTCCCTCATTGGGAAGTGTTATCACGCACCAATTACACTGGAGTTGGGTGTTTTACATACTCGCATTTATCGTTATCATAATTTTAATAATTACGTACTTGTTTTTGCCTGAAGTTTATAAGCCCGACCCTACCGTTTCGCTGCGCATCAAACCGATGGTGCGCACTTATTGCGAAATTTTACGCAACCGACAATTTCTTACCTACACGCTCGCGAGCTCGTTTGCCATTGGTGGATTATTTGTTTACCTGGCTGGTTCAACCGTAATTTTATTAGATCAGTTTAAGGTTACTCCTACATTCTACGCCATCTTATTTGCTTTGCAATCCATCGGTTTGATTGTAGGCAATAATCTGAATATACGATTACTGAGAAAAGTTAAAGCCGACAAACTTTTTAAAATGGCTTTAACCATTCAAATGGGCAGTGCCTTGCTTTTTTTAATTGGTGCGGGTTTAAACTGGTATGGGGTATATGCTACGGTAGGTTTTTTCTTTGTGCTACTCACCTGCCTGGGCATGACGTTCCCCAACAGTTCGGCCTTAGCACTGGCCCCTTTTACTAATAACATTGGTAGCGCATCTTCTCTGTTGGGTTGCGTACAAATTGGTATTGGTGGTTTGATCTCGGCTAGCATCGGGTTATTCAATACACAAACCAGTTTACTGGTTGCGTTGATGATTGCACTTTCGGCTGTAGCCGCGTGGATTACATTGCTGATTGGGAAACCTGAAAAGCATAGTTCATAATCGTTTACAATATGAAAGTCAAATAATAAAAAGCGGACATTGATGAAGCCTGCATGCCGGGTTTATATAAAACTTTTAATAAAGTCCTCGTATTCATTGTTTGCAAAGTCGCTGAATTGCTCATCTTTGAAATCTTCTAAAATACAGTTGATGTATTTTTCAATTTCCTTGTCGGGAATTGGATACATATTTCCGATAATGTCCATGATGCGTTTAGTAGTTTTATGAAAGTTGGCGCGTGTTCTTTTTTTTAGTTTCATCAATATCAACCTTGTATGCGAACACGGGAACATTGTTTGTATGGCTCAATGGCTATGCCCTGAAAAGGTTGCAACGGTGTTCTTAGGTGTAGCGACCAGAAATTATAAAATGCATCCTTTACAGCCTTGGTTTCTGAATATATTCGAGGAACGAAGAACGGTCATTGAACACTTGTTGTTGATGTGGTTTTTAGTTCCAGTTACTTTTCAAAAATTAATGATTGCGGAAGCATGAGTAGGAATGGTATTCCTCTTTCATACCTCAATTCCGAATAAAACAATCCAACACGAGCCAGATTGTGATAATACGCTTTCAGGTTGTTGTAGTAATACAATTCACTTGATACATACCAAGCCTTTTCTCCTAATTTTACAGAGAGAAACCATTTTTCAAGCAATCTTGCAGTTCTGCCATTGCCATCGTTGAACGGATGAATTTTAACAAACACCAGGTGAATCAACGATGCATAATAAAAGGCTTCTTCAATTTTTAGATTAATCTCAATTAAGTTGTTTAACTCATTCCAAAACCTATCGTATTCTTCTTTTAACAATTGAGCGGATGCTGCTTCATATTCCACACGCTGTGATTGTTGCTGCATTATCAACATGTTACCTTTTCTTATCTGACCCCTTTGTTGTTCGGGCAATAAATGCAAGGTTGCAATTGCATGGCATGTATGAAAATGTTCTCTTGATAATGTATGGTCTTTTGCAAATTCATATGCAGCATATAAGTCATTTGGCTTTTCGATTAAATTAGGCAGGTATTCTACGTCAAGCATTTTATGCTTGACATAACTATCTACTTCAAGCGTTTCACCTTCAATTTTTGAAGAAGACATTACTGAAATGGCTGTGGCGAATTTAAAATTTCCGGCAGTCCATTCTCGTGATTTTATTTTCTCAAACTCTTTATCCAGCTTCACATCAAGTAACGAAAGCCATGTGTTGTAGTGTGTATCTGTAAGTAGCTTTTCCATATCTTCTTTATCTGCTTGCCATTATCAAACCCGTAGGAGTGTTCCAATACTTTAAACGGAACATCCATGTGATGATTAATAACTTTATCATTTCATATCCAGTGTAGTGTGGGCATTTATATGATTACTGTTCGTTTAAGGTTGGATTGTAAGGTGGTATGCGGCTTTCAATTTATTAAGCATTGGCAGTTTTTTTGTCTTTTTATTTTATCATTATTTCGCTTTTGATACAAGGATAACTTCTAAATATACACAACTTCTTAATTACACACTTCTAAACACCCGCTGAATAAGTATCACCAAGCAGCACCCAACTTTACTTTCACATGTTTGGTTTCAAACCTTTTCCTAAATTTTATTATCTCACCAGTACAAAAAAATAGCCGGTGTTTCCACCGGCTATTTTGTAACGTCTTAGGTTGTATTATTTCTTCGAAGTCTTCTTCACAGCTTTTTTTGCAACCGGTTTTCGAGCGGCTACTTTCTTGGTTGCTTTCTTTGCTGCTACTTTTTTAGGAGCAGCTTTTTTAGTGGCAGCTTTAACTGCTGGTTTTGTTTCTGCTGCTGGTGCTTCCTTCTTCCGCGCAAAGCGACCAAACCGGCCTTTGCTTTCAGGTGCGTTGGCCGCAAGTATTATACACTCTTCCAACGTAAGGTCTTTCGGTTCTTTGTCTTTCGGAATTTTCACATTCTTCTTGCCGGCTTTGATATACGGCCCGAAGCGGCCATTCAGAATTTCAATTTCAGTATTTCCTTCGCTGGCAAATGATTTGATCAGGCGGTTAGCATCGGCTTCGCGCTTGGCTTGTATCAACTCAACTGCGCGCTGAGAAGTTACGGTATATGGATCTTCGCCTTTGGGAATAGATACAAATTTTTTATCGTGTAACACATAAGGCCCAAAGCGACCGATGTTAATGGTCATTTGTTTATCTTCAAACAAGCCCATGTCGCGCGGCATCTTCATCAGCTCCAGTGCATCGGCCAGGGTAATATTTTCTATAAACTGTCCGGGGCGGAGCGCTGCAAACTTGGGTTTCTCACCACCGTTATCATCAGGATTTTCGCCCAACTGCACGTAGGCACCAAACCGGCCAAGCTTTACATATACATTCTTGCCTGTTTTCGGATCAACACCTAACTCTTTATTTTTATTTTGAACAGCCGAGCGTTCAATCTGCTCGGTTTTGGAAACAGTTTTATGAAACGGCTTATAAAACTGATGCAACATATTCTGCCACTTCAATTTGCCGCTGGCAATTTCATCAAACTCCTGTTCTATCTCTGCTGTAAACGAATAGTTGGTGATATCCGGAAAGTGCTCCACCAGAAAATCGTTCACAATCATGGCTATATTAGTTGGAAACAACTTGTTGCTTTCGGCACCGGTAGTTTCTGTTTCTTGTGTAGAAGTAACTTTACCACCTTGCAACAGGTGTACATTATACTTACGCTCCACACCTTCGCGACTCTCTTTCACAACATAGCCGCGCTTTTGCACAGTTGAAATTGTTGGCGCATACGTGGAAGGGCGGCCAATGCCCAGCTCTTCTAATTTTTTTACAAGGCTGGCTTCGGTATAGCGTGCCGGATGACGCGAGAATGTTTGCGTGGCCGTTATATTATTAAGATCCAACTTCTGTCCTACCGCAAGGGGTGGTAACACTTTTCCACTTGCTTCATCTTCACCCTCGTCATCATCCTTCGATTCCATATACACCTTCAGGAAACCTTCAAACTTAATCACCTCACCGGTAGCGGTAAACGTGCGTGGATTAGTTGAAATAGAAATAGTAGCGGTGGTTCTTTCCAGTTCGGCTTCGGCCATTTGCGAAGCAATGGCTCGTTTCCAGATCAGATCGTATAAACGTTGTGCATTACGATCCATGCCCGGATCGAGCACCGAAAAATCCGTTGGTCGGATAGCTTCGTGTGCTTCCTGTGCACTGGCCGATTTTGTTTTGAACTTGCGTGTTTGAACAAACTCATTTCCGTATGCGAATTGAATCTGCCTAACAGCTCCGTTCACAGCTTCGTCCGAAAGATTAACAGAATCGGTACGCATGTAACTAATCTTACCGGCTTCGTACAACTTTTGGGCAACCATCATGGTTTGCGAAACCGAGAAACTTAATTTACGACCCGCTTCCTGTTGCAAGGTAGAAGTTGTAAAAGGTGGTGCCGGAGATTTTTTTGCGGGCTTCTTTACAAGATCGGAAATAGAAAACGTAGCCCCTTTGCACGATTCCAGAAAAGCCAATGCTTCTTTCTCTTCATTGAATTTTTCGCCCAGGTCGGCCACCAATTGTTTATTGTTACCCAAATCAAAAATAGCCGATACTTTAAACGATGACTTGGCATCGAACTTTTCTATTTCGCGTTCGCGCTCCACTACCAATCGTACTGCCACCGATTGTACGCGTCCGGCAGAAAGCCCGGTTTTAATTTTTTTCCAGAGAATAGGCGAAAGTTCAAAACCCACCAGTCTATCGAGCAACCTGCGTGCTTGCTGTGCATTTACCAGGTCAATATCTATACCTCGTGGATTTTGAATGGCATTTAAGATTGCGTTCTTGGTAATCTCAGTAAAAACAATGCGTCTTGTTTTTTTATCGTTCAGATTTAATACTTCTTTTAAATGCCACGAAATAGCCTCCCCTTCGCGGTCTTCATCGCTTGCCAGGTAAACCATCTGGGCATCTTCGGCTAACTCTTTTAACTTTTTAATTACATCTTTCTTTTCGGGCGATACTTCGTAGGTCGGTTCAAAATCGTTCTCGATATCAATCGCACCATTGCCTTTCGCCAAATCGCGGATGTGCCCCATGCTACTGGCTACCTTATAATCTTTTCCAAGATAACCCTCAATGGTTTTTGCCTTTGCCGGAGACTCTACTATAACTAAGTTTTTTGACATGCTAAAAATCTTTCGATGGCTTCAAATATCAGTAAATTTTTAAAAACAAAAGCCTTGACTGGTATTACCACACCTTTGGGCATGTACTTTTTAAGAGTATATCGTACAAAAAATTAACCTTAACCATTATGATTACCACTGGTTTGCGCTAAAAAAGCAAACAGACTACGATGTAACCCAAAAAAAAATTTACACAACCTGTAATTTTGTACGCATGCAGCGAAAAATTTATCTGGTGCGACACGCGCAGGCCATTCCCGGCAGCTTACAAATACCCGATGAAGCACGTACACTTACACAAGAAGGTGAAAACTGCAGTGCCTATGTTGGAACATTTCTTAAACAAAAAAATTCTAATCTTAATTTAATCATCAGCAGCCACGCGTTGCGTGCACATGCAACAGCTTTGGCTATTCGCAACGCGTGCCATGAAACAATACCCATCCGTATTGAAAAGACTTTGTACTCCGAAAACAAACTTGAAATATTGAAGTTACTCACTGTATTGCCTGATTCAGTTGATGCGGTTATGTTGGTGGGCCACTATCCTACCGTTGTGGAGCTGCATAATTACCTCGCATCGAATAAACAACTTGCCAGCATGCAAACGGGCGAATTGGTTGCACTAACAATCGATTCATCGTGGGCACTGGTAACGGGCGGAATGGCCAAGCATGAATATACATATCATCCATTGTATTAAGTATGAATAGTTTCGATCACAACGGTCCCGGCATAAAAGGAAAACTTTTTGGTTTACCGGGCGATGCCGACCATGCACAATTGATTGTTATTCCAGTGCCTTGGGAAGTAACCGTTACCTACAAGGAAGGAACCGCAGTAGCTCCCGCTGCCATGCTGCAAGCATCAAACCAAATAGATTTGTACCATCATTATATACAAGAGGCATGGAAAATTCCGGTAGCTATGTTACCCATTGCCGATAATCTGCTTATTGAAAATAACTCGTTGCGCAGCCTTGCCCGCACATACATACAGGCACTGGAAGCCGGTGCAGATGCCGAAACCGGAAAAGTGGTAGCAACCAAAATAAACGAGGCCTGCGAAAATCTGAATATATATATAAAGAGCCAAGCGCAAAATCTGTTGCGGGCTGGTAAACTGGTTGCTGTTTTGGGTGGCGATCATAGTACACCGCTTGGTCTGCTCCGCGCACTATCCGAGAAGTACGATCGGTTTGGAATTCTTCAAATCGATGCGCATGCCGATCTGCGTAAAAGTTATGAAGGCTTTACATACTCACACGGTTCCATTATGTTCAATGCATTAAAGCTGCCGGCCGTTGCCCGAATTGTACAAGTGGGCGTGCGCGATTATTGCGATGAAGAAATGCAAATGATGCTACGGGCCGCTGCTCGTGTTAAAACATTTTTCGATCCCGATTTGAAAACACAATTAGCGGAAGGAAGTACCTGGAAATCTATTTGTGATAGAATTATTGCCGAGTTGCCGCCACTGGTTTACATTAGTTTCGACATTGATGGCTTGCGGCCAAATCTCTGCCCCAATACCGGCACGCCTGTTCCTGGTGGGCTTGAGTTTGAACAAGCTATTTATCTGATTCAGCAGATTGTAAAATCCGGTCGTAAAATTATTGGCTTCGATTTATGCGAAGTGGGAAATCAGGAATGGGATGCGTGCGTAGGTGCGCGGGTGCTGTGGGAGTTGAGTCAGTTTGCGTTGAGTAGCAGGTAGTAGTTAGTCTTTAGTAATCAGTAACTGGTATATCAGTAATCGGTAGTAGTTTTACTATAGCTTGGCTGCATAAACCGAAAGCCAGCAACCAGTAACCAGCCACTAATCAATCTAATTAGTCTCGTTAAAAAATTATTTCATACTTTAGCCCATTAAGCATGAATGCATGAGTGATTTAATCAGTACTATCGCCACCGGAGTTTGGACACCCGTTTTATTTCTATTGATACTTGGTGGTCTTTTTTTCTTTCTCTACTCCCGCTTTATTCCTTATAAATACTTTGGCCATGCAGTAGCTATACTGCGCGGTAAATTTAATAACCCGAACGATCCTGGCCAGATTAACGCCTACGAAGCTTTATCAACTGCGTTGGCATCTACTGTAGGCATGGGGAATATTGCCGGAGTAGCCGCAGCTATTTCTATGGGGGGGCCGGGTGCTTTGTTCTGGATGTGGGTTACAGCTTTCGTTGGCATGAGCACCAATTTTTTTACCAGTTCACTTTCGGTTATGTATCGTGGTAAAGACTCTGCAGGCACCATTCAAGGCGGCCCCATGTATGTTATTCGCGAGGCATTAAATAAATCGTATTATCCGTTGGCAGTTTTATTCAGCGTTTGTGCTATGATCGGCTGCCTGCCTATTTTTCAAGCCAACCAACTTACACAAGTAATCATTGATATTGGCGTAACCTCCGAAACGTTTAAGAATGCTACGTTTGATTTCATAGGGTTTACTATTTCCACACCCAAGTTTATTATTGGAACTCTCCTCATGATCATTTCTGGTTTTGTTATTATAGGCGGCATTCAACGGATTGGAAAATGGGCCGGTAAAATGGTTCCACTTATGATTGTGATTTACTTTTTATCGGTGCTCATTATTATAATACTAAACATTCAGGATATACCCCATTATTTATGGATGGTAATTACCGATGCCTTTGCTGCCAACAATTACAGAGGTGAACCTGCCTTAGGTGGTATTGTAGGAGGGTTAATTGTGGCCGGAGTCCGCAGGGCATCCTTCTCCAACGAAGCCGGTATTGGTACCGCGCCAATGGCATTGGGGGCATCTAAAAGTGCAGAACCCATTCGTGAGGGTTTGGTATCGATGCTGAGCCCCGCTATCGACACCTTGTTGGTTTGCACACTTACGGCATTAGCCATTTTGGTTACCGATGTTTGGCAAACTTCTGGTGCAAATGGTGTAACACTTACCTCTACTGCGTTCGAAACTTCGTTGGGTATTACAGGTAAGTACTTATTATTGATGTGCGCTTTTTTCTTTGCTGTAACTTCGCTTTTTTCCTATAGCTATTATGGCAATAAAGCCATGAGCTTTCTGGCTGGCGTTAAAGCCGGGGTGTATTACAATTACTTTTACCTGGCAACAATTGTGCTGGGGGCCATTTTGTCGATGACTGATGTGATGAACATTATTGATGTGGCATACGCTTTAATGGCATTACCCACCATGCTTTCAGGATTTTTGTTGGCGCCCAAAGTATTAGCCGAGGCGCGATCGTACTTTATGCGCATGAAGGAAGAAGGCAAACTTTAGTTATTATACTAACGCTTTCGCAGTGTTGCCAGCAAGCGGGTAATCAAAATAACCATTCACTTTTATTGCATCGCTTACCTTGGTGGGCACAAATTTCTCCCAACCCGTTTCACCTTTGCGTATCATAGCCAAAACATTATCTGAAATAATATGCAGATTACTAATATTGGCGTTCTGGATATCCTCTAATTTGTTATTGTCTTTCAAATACCTGAATAAGCCCTGAAGATTCGGTGGCAACTCTTGCTCAAAATCGGCTAAGGTAAATAGCTGATTACTGCCCGGGCGCAACGATGGATAGATATAGAGTTTTACTTTAGTTCCGAATAACGGAGCAAAACTTTCTAAAATTCCACCGCGCAGGTTATCGTAGGTTTTCTCCTCAAATATTTTTTGCAGAGCATAAATACCCAATACAAGTCCTATTTTTTTTCCACGTGTAATGCGCGATAGGTAATCTACCAACCGGTAATACTCAAAGTAATTAGATACCAAAACCGTTTGCCCTAACGAGCAAATTATATCAGCCCGGTACAAAAAATCTTTTTCATCAATCTGGCCATCCGAACTTAAATCGTTTAAAGTGAGTTCGGTTAAAACTACCAATTTGTTTTTGTCCACATCGGGGTCATGCTTAAAGCGCTTACGCGAAGTAAGCAGCATATCTACATTTACATGGGTAACGGGCCGAAACCTGCCGCGCAAAACCAACACATTTTTCTTGTACAATGCTTCGGATGGTTGCATAACCGAACCATCGGGGCCAAACATGGCTACTTTGGTGAGTCCGTTCTTAACAAGTTTAAGGGCCATTAGCCGGTTATCCACATGCACAAAATCGGGGCCACTAAGGCGAAACATATCAACTTCCATTCTGCGTGTGGTTAATCCATCTAATAATGAATTAATAATCGCTTCCGGATCGGTAATAAACATGCATCCGTAAATCATGTTCACTCCCAAAATACCAAGCGATACCTGCTGTTGTAAAGGATCGTTGTCCAATAACTTAACATGTACCACACAATCGTTATAGGGGCCTTCGGGCCGCAGTTGAAACCGAAGTCCAATCCAGCCATGCCCTTGATTGGTTCGCTCAAAGTTTAAAATCTCAACCGTATCAGCGAAAGCGAAAAACCGGGTATCGGCAATACGGTGTTGCAACCGTTCGGGCAATAACCGGTATTCATGATTTAACATTTGAATGAGTCTGTCTTCGCACACATAGCGCTCGCACACACCGTAAATGGCATCGCTGAATTTCATATCGTAGGCCGACATGGTTTTGGCAATGGTGCCCGATGCTCCACCTACCTTAAAAAAATTAGCTGCTACTTCCTGGCCCGCTCCTATTTCGGCAAATGAACCATAGATGGTTTTGCTTAAGTTTATCCGGAGGGCTTTTTCTTGTGTAGTAAGTTTTTTTTCTTCCATCGCACTTAGTACTGTTTCAAACTTGCTATTCCTGTACAAGGTACGCAGTACAACACTAAATGAAACGCCTTTTTGATAATTTTAGTTTAAGGTTCTATTTTGCGCTGATTGCAACCCAACATACTATGGCAAACAGAGGTAACTTTAGCGGACGATTAGGATTTATTCTGGCAGCGGCAGGTTCGGCCGTTGGGCTTGGAAACATCTGGCGATTTCCATACCTGGCTGGTGAAAACGGTGGCGCTATATTTCTGTTGGTTTATCTCTGTTGTATATTTTTATTGTGCTATCCTATAATGGTGGGCGAAATTGCCATAGGCCGCGCAGCCAATAGCGATGCGTTTGGATCTTACTCGCGCCTGGGCGGAAAAAAATGGGGCTACCTGGGCCTCTTCGGAATTTTTGCCGGTATTCTTATCCTCTCGTTTTACAATGTGGTTGCAGGTTGGGCGTTTGGTTACTTCCTGCATATATCGTTTGGCGATTTATTAAACCACAACAATTTTGGCGGCTTTTTTGGCGAATATGTGAACGACATTCTTGACCTGAGTAGCGTGGGCGGACTAACCAATTCAAACCTGGTGTTTTCATTGGTGTTTATGTGCCTTACCGCACTTATTGTTTCGCAGGGGATACAAAAAGGTATTGAAGCTTCGAATAAAATTATGATGCCCTCACTTTATGTAATACTCATCGGCATTATTATTTACAGTTTAACATTACCCAATGCATTATCGGGTGTAAAGTTTTATCTGATCCCTGATTTCAGTGAATTAAAAATTCAAACCGTTGTAGATGGGCTTAAGCAAGCATTCTTTTCGCTCTCGCTGGGTATGGGTGCTTTGATAACCTACGGCTCTTATTTTAGCAAAAAAGAAAATATTACATCCTCGGCAGCAATTATCTCCATTGCCGATACCTCAGTGGCTTTCGTATCCGGACTAATGGTTTTTCCATTGGTTCATTTCCTGGCATATAAACTAAATATCAATCCGCAGGAAATCGGTACTTCGGGCCCTCCGCTCATATTTGTGGTATTGCCACAAATATTTTATGAAATGGGCCCGGTATTGGGCCGCATTATTGGCGGGTCGTTTTTTCTGTTGGTTTGCTTTGCCGCACTTACATCCACCGTGTCGCTGCTGGAAGTGCCCGTAGCCTACCTGGTAGATCAGAAAAAATGGAAACGCAAACGTGTAGTCTGGCTAATGGCCTTGATAATATTTGTTTGTGGATTACCCAGCATGGTAAGCCAGGGAATGATACCTGCACTCAATAGCTTGCCATTTTACCGGGGGCAGGATTTTCTGACTTTTATTGCTGATATGAGCGACATTTGTTTAACGGTAGGTGGTTGCCTGATGTCGATTTTTATTTCGCGCAAGTGGGGTATTCATAATATGGATGTTGAGTTGGTACACGGCAACAGTACTTACATGCAATCGCGTGTGCGCACATTCTTGCATATAACCATCAAATGGATTGCCCCCATTTTACTGGGGCTGCTTTCGGTGGTTATAATTCTTGAGAAGTTTTTCGGAATTGAGAACCTGATTTAAAGTTACTGGTGTACTTAAGCCAGTAACCAGTAACAATTCTAATCGACCCAATCAGCCACAAACAAATTAGTATCGCGCGTGCCGTTGTTGTTCCTATTGCTGGAGAAAATAAGTTTTTTCCCATCAGGCGAAAACATGGGGAAAGAATCGAAAACGCCATCGTATGTAATCTGTTCTAACCCGGTACCATCTTCGTTTATCATAAACAGATTAAACTGAAACCCGCGGGCACTTTTATGGTTTGAACTGAACAAGATTTTCTTTCCGGAAGGATGGTAGAACGGAGCCCAGTTGGCTTTACCCAGATTAGTAATTTGCTTTAAATCGCTGCCATCTACATTGCAGGTATAAATTTCCATTTCGGTAGGTGCCACCAAGCCTTCTTTCAGGTAATCGAGATATTCCTTTTTAGCTTCTTCTGTTTTGGGTCTTGATGCCCGGAATACGAGCTTCTTTCCATCAGGTGAAAAGAACGCTCCGCCATCATAACCAATCTCATTTGTTATTTGCTTTACATTCTTACCGTTTATATCCATTACATACAGATCAAGATCGCCATTGCGTGTTGATGTGAATACAATCTTATCTCCTTTCGGTGAAACGGTTGCTTCGGCATCGTAACCCGGCACGTTGGTTAACTGCTTCTTGATTTTTCCTTTTAAGTCTGAAACAAAAATATCGTAGGTATTATAAATAGGCCACAAGTATTTGCCTCCTGGTGCACGGCCCGGATCTTGAGGGCATTCGTTTCCGCCCAAATGGGTTGATCCGAAAAGAATGGTTTTATCGCCAGGCATAAAATAAGCACACGTGGTTCGGCCCAACCCGGTGCTGATCATAGGTGGTTTCGAACCTTTTACACTTAAATCAAGGCCTTCTATTGGCATATAGAAAATCTGATCGCAGGTTAAACCCCATTGCAGGTAGTTAGATTGAAAGCTTATTTTCTTTCCATCAAAACTCCAGTATGCTTCAGCATTATCGCCACCAAAGGTAAGTTGCCTTACATTTTTTAAATGCGATTCTTGCGGATAATGAATGGGAGAAGTTTGTGCTGCGCCCGGCTGGGCATAGATGGCAGTAAAACAAGCTGCCAATAATATGAATAGGGCTTTCATTCTGATGGATTAAATTTTGCGCGAAGATAATAGTCTGTAACATGCTAAATGCATGATGTACCTCCACTCAAAAGCTAAAAAATACCGGTATGCGGATAAAAACCAACGGCAAATGGATTCAATCTTGTTCTAAATGCTGTTGAAATAACAACTCGTAGTTGGCTGCTGTCTTTTCTATGCTGAATTCGTCATAAGCTGTCTTATATCCTTGCTCAACCAATCGCTGCCGCAAAGATGGATTGCTTATCAGCATGTCAATATGCCGGGCAAGTGTTTCGCAATCGCCATCGTTAAAAAGCAAGCCGTTTACATCGTGCTTAACCACATCGGTAATTCCACCAAAGCGGGTGGCAATAACAGGAGTTCCCATGGCCATAGCTTCCAGTAAAACCAATCCAAAGCCATCAGAAACAGACGCCAGAATATTTACAGTTAGTAGCTTGTAGTAGTTAAGTACACTATCGCCTTTCACAGCACCGGCATAGATAACCGGATTCTTTAAATTAAATTCTTTACAGAATGAATCCAAATACCCTTCGTCCAATCCTGCTGTTACTATCTTTATTTCAGGTTTATTCAGCAAGGCCATTGCTTTAATAATTTGCTCCTGACGTTTATAGCGCGAAATGCTACCTACCACAATTTCACCAGGCTTAATACCATACAGTGTGCGCAGCCTATCCACCTCCGTTTCGCTCCATTGCTGGTAGCGTGCAGCAGGCATTCCGTTGTGAATAACTTTGATATGCGCAGCAGGAAATCCCTTTTTTACAAAGATTTGCTTTAGTCCTTCGCTTATCGAAATTATTTTATCGGTACCGGCAACATAAAATTTGCGTTGCACATAACCGCCCACACTCATAGGGTATTGTCTGCGGGTATGGAATAAGCGAGACTTTATACCGTAGAACCAGCGGGCAAATATGGTGATGTAGCGATCTTTACTGGATTGAGCATTGATTACATGAATATTGTATTCGTGGGTCCACTTAACAAGTAGTTGAATAGCCTTTCGATCGAACCGTGATTTAATAGTAAGTGGCAAAAAAACTACCTGAGGATATTTTTCAATCAATTCGTGCAATAAAGAATTGGGTCTTGCAGCCACATACACGTTATTACCTCTTGCGGCCAGCGCATGTGCTAAATACGAAACAGAGTAAGTAGAGCCAGCAAAAAAATCTTCTTGCGTAATGAGCAAAATATTCATGCGCGCAAATCTACCACTGTGCTCGAATTATTATCAGCCATTTAAATTCTTAATTTCAAGCTAAGCTGCCTTTGCTTTCTCTTCTTCCTTCAATGCTCGTCTCAGAATCTTTCCCACATTGGTTTTGGGTAACTCGGTTTTAAACTCGAAATGACGTGGTACTTTATAATTGGTTAAATTTTCGTGTGCATACTTTCTTAGCTCATCTTCGGTTAGCGATTCATCCTTCTTTACCACAAATACTTTTATTGCTTCACCCGACTTTGCATCGGGCACACCAATAGCCGCAACTTCCAATACTTTCGGGTGGGCTGCCAATACATTTTCTACTTCATTGGGATATACATTAAAGCCTGAAACTTTTATCATGTCTTTCTTGCGATCAACAATTTTGAAATAACCTTCCGGGCTCATTATGCCAATATCGCCTGTGCGAAACCACTCTTTATGAAAGAATACTCCTTCGTTATCCTGATTCCAGTAACCGCGCATAACCTGAGGGCCGCGTGCGCAAATTTCGCCAGTCTCACCTTGGGGTAATTGGTTGCCATCATCATCAAAAATTCCAATTTCGGTACTGGGCATCGGAATACCGATCGTACCGCGTTTGTGATTCCCGTCAAGCGGATTGCAACACAACACAGGTGAAGTTTCGCTCAGCCCGTAGCCTTCAATCAACGGGCAACCCGTTAGCTTTTCCCAACGATCGGCCACTACATCTTGCACAGCCATGGCCCCACCTATTGCGCCTTTTAAAGCTGAAAAATCGCAGTCTTTAAAATCAGGATTATTGAGCAAACCGTTAAACAATGTATTAACGCCAGTGATTACAGAGAACCGGTGCTTTTTTAACTCTTTTACAAAACCCGGCATATCGCGTGGGTTGGTTATAAGTACACTCTTCACGCCCTGTGTGTACATTAACAATCCGTTTACCGTTAAAGCAAAAATATGATAGAGGGGAAGTGCCGTGATAATAACATCTTGTTGGCCCTCGGTCATAATCGGTTTAAACCAGTGGGTTATCATTGCGTTATGTGCAATGATGTTACGATGAGAAAGCTGTGCACCTTTTGAAACTCCGGTTGTACCACCGGTATATTGTAACACCGCCAAATCTTCAATTCCGATTTCAGGTTTCTGATAAGTAGAATTTTCGCCACTTTTTAAAACAACTTTAAACGGAATGGCATCTGGCAAACTAAAGGCCGGTACCATTTTTCTAACATACTTCACCACAAAATTTATAATCATGCCTTTCAAGCCACCCACCATGTCGCCCATATTCGTAAGAATTACATGTGGCTTGGTTTTGAGTTTGGGGAAAATCTGTTCAAGGTTATGTGCAAAGTTTGAAACGATAACAATAGCCGATACTCCGGCATCATTAAACTGATGCTCCATTTCGCGCGGTGTATAGAGCGGATTGGTATTAACCGCTATCATGCCGGCTTTGATAACGCCCATAAAGGCAATCGGGAATTGAATCAGATTAGGCATTTGAATGGCTACCCTATCACCCTTCTTTAACTTCAAATCGTTTTGCAAATAAGCTGCAAAGGCAGTTGACAGGCGATCTATCTCAGCAAATGAAATCTGCTTGCCAAAATTTTCGAATGCAACGCGATTAGGATATTTCTGAGCAGCCACTTCAAATAGTTCAATCAATGAATTGTATTCGAGGGCACCAATCTGATATGGGGTACCTTTAGGATATTTTGAATACCATGGAAAACTCATGCGCACTTTCTTTAATTTTTATTGAAATCTAAAGAAAGAAAAAAAAGGTGGTGTTAGCAATCGTTTGTTAGCAGGTGGAAAATTAAAAAAGCCACGCGGACTGCGTGGCTTACTTGCTGTAGAGGGAGGGGTCGAACCTCCACGGAGAAGTTAGCTGCAAGGCATAAGAAAACTCCCGATAGTTATCGGGATTAGTGGTCAACCCATTACCTTGCGTTTATCCTTTGCTCTCCACCCCCGAGACAGGAGGGCTTGTCTGCCAATTTCAACACCCTACAATTTTTAAGAAACTAACTTGAGCTTGTCTGCCTCCCGATAGCTATCGGGATTCAACACCCTACAATTTTTAAGAACGTTAGCCTTTTGGCTGCAATATTAAACCACTTGTCTCTGATGTGATTTATAAATTACATCACAAAGGAACATAAAAAATGAAAATTAAGTCAATATATCTGTAAATTATTTATGTATTATTTAATAATAAGTATAATTGATTAATAAATTTGTAAAAAACATTGCTCAATGAGTCGTAATTTTGAAATCGATAATACTGACCTGCGGATTCTTGAAATCCTGATGCAGGATGCAAAACGTCCTTACACAGAAGTTGCCAAACGTGTTAACGTATCGCAAGGAACCGTACATGTGCGCATGAATAAGATGGAAGATGCGGGCATTCTTGAAAAAACAACCCTCAAAATCAACTATGCCAAGCTCGGTTACGACATCACGGCATTTATTGGCATTTACTTAGAGAAGAGTGCTTTATACGAAATGGTTTTAGCCAAACTGAAGAACATTCCTGAAATAACCAACATTCACTACACTACTGGTAATTACAGCATGTTTGTTCGCATCCATTGCCGCGATACAAACCACCTCAAAGAGGTACTTCATGATAAGATGCAACAGGTAGAAGGTATTGAAAGAACCGAAACCATGATTTCGCTGGAAGAAAGTCTGGACAGAAACCTTAAACTCACCTGATTTTCAAAGAAATTTAAGGTATTTAGGAACCTTAAAGCAGTAGTTTTGTTGTACTTTTGCACATAATTTAAAATTAGTCTAAATAGGCTACAATGAGCAAAAGCAACCAGGTTCTGGAAGAAATTACCTCGAAGGAATACGAGCATGGCTGGACTGTAAATCTGGAGACGGATGAAGCACCCAAAGGTCTTAATGAAGAAATAGTTCGCTTCATTTCTGCAAAGAAAAATGAACCTGAATGGTTGCTGGAATGGCGTCTAAAAGCATTTCGGCAATGGCAGAAAATGGTTGAGCCTAAATGGCCAAATGTTACCTACCCTGCTATTAATTATCAAGATATTATTTATTACTCTGCGCCCAAGCAAAAAGTAAAACCCAACAGTTTGGATGAAGTTGATCCTGAACTAATTAAAACTTTTGAAAAACTGGGCATTAGTTTAACCGAGCAAAAAAGATTAACCGGTATAGCTGTTGATGCCGTAATCGATAGTGTTTCTGTTGCTACAACCTTTAAAGAAAAACTAAGTGAACTCGGTATCATCTTCTGTTCTTTCAGTGAGGCAGTAAAAGAACATCCGGAGTTGGTAAAAAAATACCTCGGTTCGGTTGTACCGATGAACGATAACTATTTTGCTGCACTTAACTCAGCAGTATTCTCCGATGGCTCCTTCTGCTACATCCCGAAAGGTGTACGTTGCCCCATGGAGTTATCTACTTACTTCCGCATTAACGCAGCCAATACCGGTCAGTTTGAAAGAACGTTGATTGTAGCCGATGAAGGCTCATATGTAAGTTATTTAGAAGGCTGCACTGCGCCCATGCGCGATGAAAATCAATTACACGCAGCTGTGGTAGAACTCTATACCATGCAGGGTGCCGAAATAAAATACTCAACTGTTCAAAACTGGTATCCGGGTGATAAGCATGGCAAAGGTGGTATTTACAACTTCGTAACCAAGCGTGGTTTCTGCGCAGGCGATCATTCTAAAATCTCGTGGACACAAGTAGAAACCGGATCGGCCATTACCTGGAAGTATCCATCTTGTGTCCTTAAAGGTGATTATTCGGTGGGTGAATTTTATTCGGTAGCTGTTACCAATAACTATCAGCAAGCCGATACCGGCACCAAGATGATTCACATTGGTAAGAACACACGTTCGCGGATTGTGAGCAAAGGTATTTCAGCTGGCAAATCGCAAAACAGCTACCGTGGCCAGGTGCATATTATGAAGCGGGCGGCCAACGCGCGCAACCACTCACAGTGCGATTCATTACTGATGGGCGATCAATGTGGCGCGCACACCTTCCCTTACATTGATGTAGAGAATAACTCGGCTCGTATTGAGCACGAGGCAACTACCTCCAAGATTGGCGAAGATCAAATCTTTTATTGTTTGCAACGCGGCATCGATGAAGAATCAGCGGTAGCCTTGATTGTAAATGGTTATGCCAAAGAAGTACTGAATCAATTACCCATGGAGTTTGCGGTAGAAGCACAAAAATTGTTGGCGTTAACTCTAGAGGGAAGTGTTGGATAAATTTCGAATTTAAAATTCAAAATTTCGGATTATGGCAACAATAAAATCTTTTGAGGATCTTGAAGTTTGGCAAAAAGCAAGAGTTTTAGCCAATGATGTATGGAATCAAACATTGACCAATTCATTCTCAAAGGATTTTAGTTTACGTGATCAGATAAACCGTTCGTCTGGTTCGGTAATGGATAATATTGCTGAGGGGTTTGAGCGAGGCGGGAACAAAGAATTCATTCAGTTTTTATCCTATTCAAAAGGATCATGCGGTGAAGTTCGTTCTCAGTTGTATAGAGCAAAAGACAGAAATCACATCACTGAAGGTGAGTTTAACACGCTAACAAAACAAGCAACGGAAGTAGGCAAGCAAATTGGAGGTTTTATGAACTACTTATCCCTATCAGAAATTAAGGGATCAAAATTCATAAACAGGAAACAAAATAAATAAGTAACTCAAGCAATCCGAAATTTTGAATTCGAAATGTTAAATATCAAAAATCTACAAGCAAAAATTGGTGAGAAACAAATCCTGAATGGGATTGACCTGAACGTAAATGCCGGTGAAGTGCACGCCATTATGGGGCCCAATGGTTCTGGCAAAAGTACACTCGCATCGGTATTATCGGGTCGCGAAGAATACGAAGTTATCGGTGGCGAAGTTGATTTTCTGGGTAAAGACCTACTGGAACTTTCACCTGAAGACCGTGCCCGTGAAGGTATCTTTATGGCCTTTCAATATCCGGTAGAAATTCCAGGCGTAAGCACCATCAACTTTATGAAGACTGCTCTCAACCAGATTCGGGAATACCGTGGTCAACAAGCGTTGGATGCAGTTTCGTTTCTGCAACTAATGAAAGAAAAAATGAAGTTGGTTGAAATCGACCAATCACTCTTGAACCGATCATTAAATGAAGGTTTCTCTGGTGGCGAGAAAAAACGCAACGAGATCTTTCAAATGGCGATGTTGGAACCCAAACTTGCTTTGCTGGATGAAACCGATTCAGGGCTTGACATCGATGCCTTGCGTATTGTAGCCAATGGCGTAAATAAACTTCGTAACAAAAATAATGCGGTAGTAGTAGTAACGCACTACCAGCGCCTGCTCGATTACATCGTTCCTGATTACGTGCATGTGCTTTATAAAGGCAAGATTGTAAAATCGGGCACCAAAGAACTAGCCCTGGAATTAGAAGCTAAAGGTTACGATTGGATTAAAAGCGAAGCAACCGTAGCATAATCATGAGTACTTCTGTAAAACAAGATCTGGCAACTGAAATTATTGAGAACCAACCGGCATTTGAAGTAGCACACGATTCGCGCACGCTGGCACTGGAACAATTCAAAAAACTTGGCTTGCCGTCAGCAAAGCATGAGGAGTATCGCTTCACTCCTATTACCCGCCATCTGGAAAAGAATTTTAGTTGGACAAATAACAATTCGGAGAGTACACTTTCATCCATTTCAGAATTTCTGATTCCACAACTCGATGCCAATGTTGTAGTATTGGTCAATGGCCGCTTCAACGCGCTGCACTCTAAAATTGTAAGTCTTGAGTCTGAGGTAACAATTACCACACTTAGTGAAGCTTTCCGCAAAGAACATCCAGCCGTTAAAGAATATTTCAATAAAAAT
Source organism: Cyclobacteriaceae bacterium (assembly GCA_019638395.1). GTDB lineage: Bacteria > Bacteroidota > Bacteroidia > Cytophagales > Cyclobacteriaceae > ELB16-189. The sequence continues at coordinate 33,373 of JAHBTX010000001.1, read as the reverse complement.
CTTCAAACCGAAACCGATGCCTTTGCTGCCTTGAACAGTGCTGGCTGGCAGGAAGGAATTTTTATTCACGTTCAGGAAAATACTACGGTTAGTAAACCTATTTTTATTATTCAAATAAATGATGGCTCTCAATCGCCAGTAATAACCCAAACCCGCATACTGGGTGTGTTGGAAAAAGGCAGTAGCATCAGCATCATTGAAAAATCCGATACGGTTGGCGATCAGGTTGCTTTTCACAACTTTGCTGAAGAGTGGATTATAAAAGAAGATGCGCACCTGGAATACTGCAAAATTCAAAACGATGCGGGCAAAGTTTGCCAGGTTTCAAACTCGGTAATTCTTCAGTCATCCAACAGTAAACTCAATACCTTCACGCTTACGCTAGATGGTCAACTGATCCGCAACAACCTTCACATCTTAATTGATGGAGAAAATTGTGAATCGCATTTTTATGGATTGTATTTGCTTACAGGAAGTACACATGCCGATAACCATACGGTAGTTGATCACCGAAAGCCTAATTCATTCAGCAATGAAATGTATAAAGGCATTATGGATGGCAACTCGAAAGGTGTTTTTAATGGCAAGATTTATGTGCGGCCACATGCACAAAAGACTAATGCATTTCAATCGAACCGAAATATCATTGTTTCCGATACTGCAACAGTAAACACCAAACCGCAGCTCGAAATCTGGGCCGATGATGTGAAGTGTTCGCATGGTTGTACGTCTGGCCAGTTAGATGAAGAAGCGTTATTCTATCTGCGCTCACGCGGAATTTCAGAGACAAACGCCAAAGCCATGTTGCTCTATGCTTTCGCAGCCGAAGTATTGGAACCCATCCAGAACGAAACGCTGAAAGCATACCTCGATAACCTGATTGCAGAAAGACTGCATAAAAATTTCTGATGATGGATACTGCAATGGCAAGCCTGGATGTTCAGCAAATCAGAAGTCAGTTTCCGATTCTGTACCAACAGGTTAATGGCAAGCCATTGATTTATTTTGATAACGCAGCTACCAATCAAAAACCCATGCGGGTAATTGATGCTTTAACGCGTTATTACGAAAATGATAATGCCAATATTCATCGTGGCATTCACACACTTGCCGAACGGGCTACTAAAGCTTACGAAAACACGCGGCATGCCATGCAAGCATTTATCAATGCCAGGCATGAAGAAGAAATAATCTTTACACGAGGCGTAACGGAAAGTATTAACCTCGTAGCATCATCATACGGTCGTGCGTTTTTAAATGCAGGCGATGAAGTAATTATTTCTGGATTGGAGCATCACTCCAACATTGTTCCATGGCAAATGATTTGCGAAGAGCGTAAGGCTATTCTAAAAGTCATTCCGGTAACGGAAGTTGGAGAGCTTGATCTGGATGCTTATAAAAAAATCCTCTCCGATAAAACAAAAGTTGTTGCAGTAAACCATGCGTCCAACAGTTTAGGAACGATTAATCCCATAAAAGAAATCATTACACTCGCTCATCAAGTGGGTGCAGTAGTTTTGATTGATGGCGCACAAGCATCCGCGCATCTTCAAATAGATGTGCAGGAGCTGAACTGCGATTTCTATTGCATTTCCTCGCACAAAATGTATGGCCCTACCGGAACCGGTATTTTGTTCGGCAAAAAAGCATTGCTTGAGAAAATGCCACCTTATATGGGCGGTGGTGAAATGATAAAAGAAGTAACGTTCGCCAAAACTACCTATAACGATCTCCCCTATAAGTTTGAAGCAGGCACGCCTAATATTGGCGATGTAATCGCTTTGAATGAAGCCATAAACTTCATCAATGAGTTAGGCAAAGAAAATATTGCCGCACACGAACATGATTTGCTTGTTTATGCAGCTGCTAAGCTATCATCCATCAAAGGAGTCCGCCTAGTTGGAACTGCAAAAGAAAAAGTAAGTGTGCAGTCGTTTGTGATTGAAGGGATTCATCATTTTGATATCGGGCAGATGCTGGACACGCGGGGAATTGCCGTGCGCACGGGCCATCATTGTACACAGCCCCTAATGGATGCATTTGGAATTGAAGGAACCGTGCGGGCTTCATTTTCGGTTTACAATACCAAAGCCGAGATTGATCAGTTGGCAGAGGGTGTAGCAAGAATTGTTAACTTTATGAAGTAAATCCACAACTATGAAAAATGAGGATAAAATTGTCGAGTTGTTGGCTGAAATGGTAAAGGGTCAGGACAAATTAATTGAAGAAGTTTCAGGAATGAAAACTGAAATATCTCTGATGAAGACTGAAATTTTCAAACAAGGGCTTCAGACTTCTGAAAATTCTAGAGCTATCCTAAAACTTGCAGATGAAATTCGTCTGGTTGCCGAACACGAAAAAAGAATTGCAAAATTGGAAGTAACTGTCTTCAAGTAGTGAATCAAATTGAACTTCATCAAAATGAAATCATCAATGAATTCTCTGTTTTAGACGGAGACATGGAAATGACCGTGTTCTACATCATGGAACTTGGGCAGAAACTTCCAGCCATGCATGAAATGGATAAATCAGACGACAACATTGTAAAGGGTTGTCAGTCCAAGGTATGGCTTACTGCAAAGTTGGAAAATGATGGGGTTGTTTTTGAGGCTGATAGCAACACGGCTATCACCAAAGGACTAGTAAGTTTGCTTGTCAGAATTTTTAATAATCAAAAGCCGGAAGATATTCTGAATGCAGAGCTATATTTTATGAACAAGATCGGCATGGAACGATTCATTGGTACCCAGCGTTCAAATGGCTTTGCGGCCATGATCAAGCAAATGAAATTATATGCGCTGGCTTTTAAAACACAAAAGGAATTAGCAAAGTGAGCGAACAGACACAACATACTGAATCCACCACCGAAATCCCGCAAGGCGATTTGCGCGACAAAGTAATTGCAGCACTCAAAACTGTTTATGATCCGGAAATACCGGTAGATGTATATGAATTAGGGTTAATTTATGAAATCAATGTGTTTCCGGTAAACAATGTGTATATCCAAATGACACTTACCTCGCCTTCGTGTCCCTCGGCTGAAGTAATACCCGGTGAAGTAGAACAAAAAGTGAAAGAGATACCCGGAGTAAGCAGTGTGAAAGTTGAACTTACGTTCGATCCACCTTACTCGCAGGATATGATGAGCGAAGCAGCCAAATTGGAACTTGGATTCATGTAAATTTCGAATTCAAAATTCGATATTAAGGATTGAATGAACCGGATCATAAAAATTATTGTTGAACTGAATAATCTCAAATTCTAAATTTTAAATCGATATGTATCCCGAACCACTTGTAGCCCCCATGCGCCAGGATTTGACGGTGGCTGGCTTTAAAGAATTAAAAACTGCTGCTGATGTAGATCAGGAATTAAAAGATCAGAAAGGAACAACCCTGCTGGTAATTAATTCTGTTTGCGGTTGTGCGGCTGGTGCTGCTCGTCCAGGTATTAAATGGGCAATCCAACATTCGGCAAAAAAGCCTAATAACCTGACAACTGTTTTTGCAGGTGTAGATAAAGAGGCTGTGGCAAAAGCACGCGAATACACATTGCCTTACCCACCCTCCTCGCCATCCATTGCCTTGTTTAAAGATGGTGAGCTGGTGCACTTTGTAGAACGCCACCACATTGAAGGCCGCAATGCTCAAATGATTGGTGAACACCTGGTAGAGGTGTTTGATGAATTTTGCTAATATTAAGCTAACGTATAAAATTGAATACAGGCCTTCGGGCCTTTTTTATTGGCTTGATTTTGGCGAACGGTAACATCCAAATCATTTTTTTCTAATAAGTTTGAATATCACAGGCTTAAAATTATTTGTATGAAGAAAAATTTATGGATCACCACCATGCTGACCATAGGGTCAGTGGTACTGGCAAAAGCTCAATACTCCAGCAAGCCACCTGAAGTATCGCCTGCCCCTATGAAACCCGAAATGACGGAAATCTGGGAACCGGAGGTAAAAGTAGTTACGCCTGCCAAAGTGTTGGGCGATGCACCCTCCGATGCCATCATCCTCTTCAATGGAAAAAATCTGGATCAATGGGTTAGTCAGAAAGATGTAACCAAACCCGCACCTTGGAAGATTGTAAATAACGATCATATGGAAGTAGTACCCGGCTCGGGTGGTATTCAAACCAAAATGAAGTTTGGCGATTGCCAATTGCACATCGAGTTTAGTGCTCCTGATGTGGTGGAGAGCGAAGGTCAGGGCCGTGGTAATAGCGGAGTATTTTTCCAAAACCGCTACGAGCTGCAAATTCTGGATTCGTATAATAACCGAACCTATCGCAACGGACAAGCAGCCAGTATTTACAAAGATCATGCACCGTTAGTGAACGCCATGCGCGGGCCGCTGGAATGGAACTCGTATGATGTAATCTATACTGCACCACGCTATAAGCCTGACGGCACATTAGATTATCCGGCACGCATTACTGTGTTGCACAATGGCGTGTTGGTTCAGAATAATGTTACCATCAATGGCCTTACTTTATACATTGGTTTACATCATTATCCGGAAGCCCATGGTGAAGATGTAATCTCCCTACAGGATCATGGTAATAAAACTCAGTTTAGAAATATCTGGTTGCGTAAGTTATAAGTTACCCTACAAACAGCTTGCTATGTTACATTCATAGCAACAGCGCATCAGGTAAGAATAATTTTAACCTTGCCTGATGCGCTGTTGGCTTTTGCCCGGGCAGCTTCAATAGAGTCAGCTCGCGCGAGGCAAACCCCCATTCTTCGTTCACCATTCACATCCGGCTTGCCAAAAATTCTGATCTGAGTATCGGGTTCCTCTAACGCTGCTTCGATGCCGGTGTAGGTTATGTTGTTCGATTTTCCTTTCACAAGTATAACGGATGAAGCCGATGGCCCTAATTGGCGAATAACGGGAATAGGTAAACCCAGAATAGCACGCACGTGTAAAGCAAATTCAGAGAGATCTTGCGAGATCATGGTAACCATACCTGTATCGTGTGGTCGTGGCGAGAGTTCGCTGAAATAAACAGTATCACCTTTCACAAAAAACTCTACACCAAAAATCCCATAACCACCTAACGCGTTTACAACTTTTTCAGCAATGGATTGTGATTCGGCTAATGCAGTTGGGTGCATGGGGTGTGGTTGCCACGATTCCTGATAATCGCCATGCTCTTGCCGGTGGCCAATGGGTTCACAAAACGAAACACCATCTTTATGTCGAATGGTTAACAGCGTTATTTCAAAATCGAATTCTACAAAACCTTCTACAATCACTTTACCACCACCACTGCGACTACCCTCCTGCGCATACCGCCAGGCGGTTTCTATTTCGGCTGCATTTTTAATAATACTTTGCCCTTTGCCCGATGAACTCATGATTGGCTTTACCACGCATGGTATTCCAATGTTGTGTACAGCCGATTCAAATTCGGTACGCGTGGCTGCAAACTGAAAAGGCGAAGTTTTCAACTTAAGTTTATCGGCAGCCAGTACGCGAATGCCTTCCCTGTTCATGGTTAATCGCGCAGCATTGGCAGTTGGCACCACCCTAAAACCTTCCTGTTCCAATTGTACCAACGTATGTGTAGCAATAGCTTCTACTTCGGGTACGATAATATGTGGCTTTTCTTTTTCAATTAGTTCACGAATGGCAGCACCGTCTAACATATTGATAACATGTGCGCGATGTGCTACCTGCATAGCCGGTGCGTTGTCATACCTGTCAACAGCAATTACTTCAACTCCATAGCGCTGAAACTCAATAACTACTTCCTTTCCCAATTCGCCCGAGCCCAACATCATTACTTTAATGGCTGATGAGGTAAGTGGTGTTCCTAGTTTTAACATTTCAAGATTTAAAATTTAAGTTTTCGGATTTTAAAATTCGAAATATGTAATTCGAAATTGAATTCTATTTTCCGGGTTGATACTTTCTTACCGCATTTGCTTCTACGTCTTTCTTGTAAAACCAAACATCCTTAAACTGCCCATTGCTGTAGAGATCAGCTTGATTGGTAAAGTAAGGGGATTGTGGATTGTTGCTGTTCCCTCCTGCTAATACTGATTTAGCTTTTATTGTTTTCCCAAATTCAACAACGGCTACAAAACTATTGCCCACATAGCCGTACATTTTATTGGTACCCGGATACTTGCGACTTCCAAAGGCAGCAAGCGAACCCCAAAATGATGATGCCGATGCAACTGCTAAACTTGGTTTGGAATCATCAAAGGTTTCATTAACGTTTCCCGTAAGGCGCTGAAAACGATTTACCTCGCCCCACACTACATTCCATTTACCGAAGTCGCGTTTAAATTCAGTTATGACTGTTGATAATGCACTAATCTTTTCTTCGGCAGTTGTTTGTTCCGTCATGTAATTAATAATTTCCAACTGACTGGTTCCTGCTGGTAGGCGCGGGAAAATACGTTGCCGTAATTCAACACCCCAATACATGGCTAACGCTGCACCCACCGATTCCTTTCCGTAATTCAGATTCCATGCACGCAACACTTCTATTGGCTCTTTCAATTCAGCGTAGTTGCTTCCGTTTGTGTCAAATGCTTTTAATAGTGCAGGTAACAAATTTTCAAAACCTGCCAGGTACGGATCGTTTGCTGCTGCAATCAATTTATCAAGCGTGTATTTTGTCTCACGATTCAAAACTCGCTCAGCATTAATGCCTCGCGCATTTTGTGCATCGGGTGCCACGTAGGAAGGATAGTTATTTTTATCCGGACTGTATATTCCCGCAAGGGTAAACGGTGTGGAGTTACAGTTTTGAATCCAACCGTTGGCGGGATTAAGCGATTGAACAATTTCGTTTACGTTGTGTAGTCCTTGCCAATCGGTTTGTGGGTTGCTACCATCCACCGCCTTACTCCAATCAAAAGCAGGATTGCGCTTTGGAATAAAGTTGCCGTGCCAGTAGGCAATGTTGCCATCGCGATCGGCAAATACAGTATTATTGGATGAGTTGGCTCTTAATTCCATCACTTTACTATAATCGGCATAGCCTTTGGCTTTAGTGCGTTGGTACGATTGTGTAAGTGCCTTTAAAGGTTCCACCATCAACGCAATGCTAATCCATTTTTCATTTTGACTTCCGATTACGGGGCCATGATGAGTAAACCTTCCAGTGAATTCTTTAAAACTCTTGGTGTTTCCATTCTTGTAAGCCAGCACAATTGTTTTGTTGCGAATGGGTTTTATGTTGTTACCGTGTTTATAAAAAACAGAATTTTGCTTTTGCACAATGGTCTCGAGGTATTCATCAATTACATCGGCCTGGCTGCTGGTATGCATCCAGCCACAGTATTCGTTAAAACCCTGGTAAATAAAAAACTGACCCCACGTTACTGCTCCATAGGCGTTTAAACCTTCATCGCTACTCACATGCACCTCGGGTCGGAAATAGAATGAGGTATGCGGATTGATTAACAGCAACGCATTACCTGAGGCACTCAATGGTGGAGCAATGGCAAAACCGTTTGATCCACGTGGTTCGGGCTCAGGTTCATTGTGGTTAATCTCTTCGGAGATATACTGATTGCCCTTGCCATAAAATTCTTTGAGCCGGTTTACCGAAATGGATTCGATGTCGCCACCTATACTACCTTCACTAAATAAGAATGGCATCCACGGTTGAAAGCGTTTGATCAACTTCGGTTTCACTTCGGGATGCGTGTATAAATAATAATTAACACCATCAGCAAATGCATTACACAATCGCTTAAGCCAGGCCGGACTTTGTTTATAGATTTCCTCCGCCATCAGTGTATCGTAAAATAGTCGCTGCCGCAGATCGTGATACAATTTCTCTTCGCCTTCCACTTCGGCCAGTCGCCCCATCGAAGTTATATAATTGAGTTCGACACGCGGAAAGTCGTCCTCGCATTGGGCGAATAGAAATCCAAACACAGCATCCGCATCGGTTTTACCATAAATATGAGGCACACCCCAGGTATCGCGTATAATGGTAACACGTTGTGCCTGCGCTTTCCAGTTAGCTATTTCTCGTTTTGAGAAGGGCTGACTGTGGCCCGTGCATAAAACAAGGCTAAGTCCGATACCAAGAAGTAATCGCATGAAGTGAATTTTAGGCGAAAAGGTATTGAAAACGCAGCACATCAAATTCAAGAAATAGTATAGAAGGCCTCATTAATGCTTGTTTAAAACAGATGGTTACAACTTCTAGTTGGCGCCCGCGGAAGTAAAAAGAATACTAAAAGCTAAATACTTTACTATCGGTTGCATTAATTTTTAAATCATAATTAGGCATTTCAAACCTTTCCGTAAAATTTTATTTTGCAATCGGTTGCAAAATAAAAGTCTTTCTTACACCTTTATTGAGCCGAACATCCTGGCTGGGTTTTCGGCAAAGGCTTTTAAAAGAACTGGAACCAATTAACCCATTAAAATCAACCAGTATGATGAAAACAATTTTACAACTTCAAGAAGGAAACTGGCGCTGGGTGTTTGCCCGGACAGCGGTGGCAGCCCTGTTAATCCTCACGATGGGGCAGGCAGCATTTGCCCAAACAACCATAAGAGGAAAAGTAAGCGATGAGGCCGGGATAGGACTACCCGGTGTAAACATTCTGATTAAGGGAACAACTACCGGTACTACTACGGATGCGAATGGTAATTACACGTTGCAGCTTCCATCAGAGGGAACCCAAAAAATATTGGTATTTTCCTTTATTGGCTATGAGACTATAGAACAATCAATTGATGGGCGTTCCACAATTGATGTTAGCTTAAGTACCAATGTGGTTTCCCTCAATGAAATCGTTGTTGTTGGTTATGGAACTCAACGCAAAACCGATGTAACCGGATCATTGGTATCTGTAAACAGCGAGGCCTTGCGCGAAGTTCCAGTAGCAAATTTACAGCAAGCATTGCAAGGCAGGTTGGCTGGTATTGAAGTTCAACGGATTGGTACCGCACCAGGTGCAACTGCGAGAATAAGAGTAAGAGGTGAACGATCGGTGCTTGGCTCAAACGATCCCCTTATTGTATTGGATGGTATTCCATTCGAAGGAAACTTGAATGATATCAACCCGGACGAAATTGCTTCGGTAAATGTATTGAAAGACGCTTCAGCTACAGCCATCTATGGTTCCAGAGGTGCAAATGGCGTAATGTTGATTACCACCAAGAAAGGTCAGGCTGGAGAAACGAGACTTTCATTTAACAGTTACATAGGTGTTACCACAGTTGCACGCAAATACCCGTTGTTAAATGCAGAAGAATATCAAGCCATGCGCGATTATACCGGGGTTTGGCCTTACCGCCCAGAAGAAGTTGAAGGTATTGCCTTAGGGAGAAATGTAGATTGGCAAGACCTGATGTATGAGAACGGCTATATTACAAATCATAATTTGGGTATTACTGGTGGAACGGAAAAAGGCTCTTATGCGGTTGGTGCTGGTTATTTCAAGGAGACTACAGTCCTTCCTGGTCAGGATTTTGAACGTTTCTCTTTAAAAATTTCAACTGAATCGAAAATTGGCGAACGTTTAAAGATCGGGCTTACCAGCCTCAACACCGTTAATTATGCCAATGGAACTCAGTTTGTAAATCCACAGCCAGGCAACCCAGGCAGCTTTGGTGGCGGGATTATGTACAACATTTTAGCTACCAGTCCCCTGATGCCACCTTATCGGGCCAATGGCGAAATTTTTCCAGAACCTTTCGGTAACCTTGATGATGCCTCAGCCAATTTAAATCCGTTATATATTAAGACAAATAACAATGATTGGACCGATCGAGTGCGGAGGCTTAGAACGTTTAATAGCGCTTATGCAGAGTTAAAAATTATAGAAGGGTTAACCTACCGCTTTAACCTGGGCTTGGAATATGGGCAAACCAATGCCGCTCAATTTCAAGGTAAAGGTACCTACTTTCGAAAGCTGGTGGACAGCCGTGCCGGTGTACGCAATAGCGAAAACGTATCGTGGACTGCCGAAAACATTGTAACCTATGAAAAGACTTTTGCCGAAGATCATCGGCTAACCTTTACCGGTCTTTATAGCAGGCAACGCAACAGCAGTTATGCAACCCAGGCAAATAAAGACGCCATTACTGCAAACTTTATCGAGTTCTACGATATGTCAATTGCCGATCCGGCTCAACCGCCTGTATTAAGTGGGGGTGAACAAACCTGGGGGCTGGAGTCTTACATGGCACGGGTAAATTATGCGTTTAAAGATCGGTATTTGCTAACTGCAACTTTGCGAAGAGATGGCTCCTCGCGCCTGGCCGAGAAGTGGCATAACTACTCTGCATTTGCAGTAGGCTGGAATATCACAAACGAATCTTTCATGCAAAACATCTCCAATGCGGTAAGCAATTTAAAGTTGCGTATTGGTTATGGAGAAACCTCCAATCAATCAGTTAACCCCTATACTACGTTGGGCGGGGTAGTAAATACAGTGGGTATTGCTGGCGGTACTGTTCCGCTTCGTTATAATTATGGAAATTCACAAGTTCAGGGCTTTTTGGCAGCTCGTATTCCAGACAAAACATTACGTTGGGAATCTACAGGTACCACCAATATTGGTATTGACTTTGGATTTCTTAATGACCGTTTTACAGGAAGTGTGGATTGGTATAATGCACAAACACGCGATCTGTTGTTTAATTTGAGTTTACCAATTACTGCCGGATATGAACAGCAGTTCCAAACCAACATTGGTGGTATGGAAAACAAAGGTTTGGAGATAGTACTGAGCGGAACGGTATTGAAGTTGGCTAACGGATTTAAATGGGGTGTTGATCTTAACTGGTATTACAACCGCAATAAACTCTTAAGTTATTTACCAGGTGTAGATCAGGATATAGCTAATGGTTTGTTTGTCGGGCAGCCTATTACAGCAATCTACGATTATGAAAAAATCGGTATCTGGCAAATTGGAGAAGATGCTGCAGCCTTTGGCCAACAGCCAGGACAGATTAAGTTCAGAGATTTGGATAATAACGGTGTAATTAATGCCGATGACAGAAAAATTATTGGTAGCCAACAGGCCGATTGGCAAGGCGGTATTACCAATCGGTTTACCTGGAAAGGAGTTGACTTATCGTTTGTAATTTATGCGCGGCAAGGGGGTACATTGTTAAGTTACCTGCATGCACCCAATGGTGCTTATCTCACCAACCTTACCGGACAGCGCAGTGGCCTTAAAGTTGATTACTGGACACCCACTAATCCAACCAATGAATTTCCTGCACCGGGTGCAGCACTTCCAGGTGGAGCTTCAACCGGTTGGACCACACTGGCCTATTACGATGCATCTTTTGGACGGGTTAGAAGTATTAACCTAGGCTATACGCTACCCCGTTCAGTTACTGAGCGGATAAAAGCACAAAATGTACGCGTATATGTAACCGCACAAAATCCATTTTTACTATGGAGCCCTTATGTATTTAAGCACAATGGTGTGGACCCGGAACCAACCGGACAAGGTGCAACAGGAATAGTTGCCACGGGTGGTAACTTCAGAACAGGTGGAAATAATCCCGCCCTTGTGATCTCCGCCTCTACTCCTCCTACCCGATCGTACATTCTTGGGTTAAACCTCACATTTTAAAACCGATAACTTCAAATACGATGGTTATGAAAAACTTTAAATTACTTTTTGTCGGCATAGTGCTGTTATGTACTTCACAAGGATGTAACGACATCTTGCAGGAAGACCCAAAGACAGCCTTTACTACAGATTATTACAAAACAGCACAGGGATTTCAGGATGGGCTTAATGCCGCTTACTCCTACCTGCGTTTTCAATATGGATCAAACCCAGCATTGGGCCTTAACATAACCGGCACCGATGAATTTACATTTGGTCCAGAACCAAACTACAATAGTTCAGGAGACAACCAGCCGCATAAGTTAATGGGCACCTACGATGTTACACCACAAATTGGATACTTGCAGATAACCTTTAACAGAACCTTCCCTGTAATTAATACCTTGAATGGTCTAATTGCATTTGCCGAACAGGTTCCTACGTTTACCGAACAACAATTTCGTGAGTCGGTTGCGCAGGCGCGTTATTTACGGGCACACTACTATTACCTGCTTGTAGGTCATTTCGGATCAGTTCCGCTAAACCTTGGTAGTGGCGACCTTGCTTTTAATACTATTCCCTATGCGGGATTTAACAGAGGAACCAGTGATGCAGAACGAACTGAATTATTATCCCGGAACTATCAGGCGATGATTGAAGACCTCACCTATGCAGCTGAAAATTTACCAGACAGGCGCCCCGCTGGTGAGTTCCGGTTATTTAAAGCAGTAGCATACCATTTATTGGCTAAGGTTTACCTGGCACGGCACTATTCAACGGTATCGCAGACCGGTGATGCACAAAAGGCTTATGACGCAGCCAACGAGGTAGTAACTAATTTGGGCAAGTATGGTGTGGCGCTTCAACAAAACTTTACTGAAGTTTTCCGGCAAGGAAATGATTACAATAGTGAAATATTGTTTTCCGCAGAACGTATTCCGGGTGCATACATCAATAACGGTTACTTAAACGCCAATGCTGATGGCATTGGAGATGGCGAGAATATGGCCTCCAATTGCTTTACCAGTAACTATGAACAACCGGTGCTACAAACTCCTGCCGGGCTTGACATTATAGATGGAAGACCCCTTGCATTTCAAAGACCACTTAGAAAATTAGCACCTACACGTTGGCTTACCGAAACTGCATTTGCTGATAAAGTAAATGATGCCCGATATCACGGTTCATTCCGTACAGTATGGACAGCCGCAACACAAAATGCGTCCGGAACAACTGCCTACACTAATTTCATCAATACACTTACAACCAATGGCCGTGTACTTGGCGATACTGCCTTCTTTCTGGCCGATAGCCCGGCACAGGCAGCAGCCATGGGGGTAAGTGGAGCTAACCCTTTTGGCACAAAGTATTACCGGGTTTATTCTTCGGCTAATTGGTATAGCAACCAACTATATGCAGGGCCTCCGGCACCGTCAAACGTGGTGCTGGTTTATCCATCATTGCGAAAGTTTGTTGATACCGAACGTGCCAGCCCTAACGGATCTTCGGGCAGACCAATGCCTATCTTTCGTCTGGCCGAAACTTATTTACTTGCCGCAGAAGCTGCCTTTGAAATTGGTAACGCAACCCGTGCAGCGGAGCTGATCAATATTATCCGAACCCGTGCAGCATTCCGTACTGGATTATCGGCACCGGTCTTAGCAACCCGTGTTGCCAACATGCAAATTACTTCAGGCCAAGTAAACTTTAATTTTATTATGGACGAGCGGGCCCGCGAGTTAGCCGGTGAGGGCAGCCGCTGGACTGACCTGGCACTGCGTGGCGGAGCTGATCCTTCTAAATTTATTAGTCGTGTGAATCTAAATGAAGATGCCAACGGCAAAGTTCAGGCTAAGCACCGCATTCGGCCAATTCCGCAATCGCAGTTAGATGCTATCAACGATCCTGAAAAACAGAAATATCAAAATCCTGGGTATTAAAAGTTACGTACTATGAAAGCAAAAAATTTATTAATTATTCTCTACGTATCGGTAATGGCTTTAATTTCCAGCCGATGCGCCAACGAGGATGGGATCACCTATTCAGTTACAGATGTAAGCTCCCGCATTACTGGCTTTAGTAACTCGAAGACCGGACCTGGCGCCCAACTAACCATAAACGGTACGCAGTTACAACATGCGCAACGAATATTCATTGGCAACGAAGTTATTCTGGCGCGAAACTTTGTAAGTCAAACTGAATCGGCTATCACCTTTAATGTACCTGCCACGGTTGGCGTACGCACCGATGGTACATTAACAGATGTTCTGGTTGCCTTTCCGGGTTCGGAACGGGCCTTTGCCAAAATTGAAGTGGTGCCGCTCCAAGCTGTAAGCAGTTTTACACCATACTCAGCCGCAGCTGGCGAAATCATTACTTTGTTTGGTGTAAACTTCGACTTGGTTACAGCAGTAAAATTAGGCGATGTTACAGCCACCATTACCAGTCAATCAGCAACACAACTCAAATTTACAATGCCTTCCGGAGCCCCTACTGGTAAGATCACATTGGTAGGAACAGCCGGTAATACAACTAGTGCCGAAAACCTAGTTTCGTGTACTGCAACCCCTGGTGGTGATTGCCTGGCGGGTGTAAATCTAAATGCGAGCTTTGAACTTGGCACTGGTGATAATTTTGATAACTGGAGCAAATTCAATGGTGGCAACTACATGGTTCAAACCTCCGTGGCCAGCGAAGTATTTCGCGGTTCGCGGGCTTTAAAAGTAGTAAGAGACGGATCGCTTGCAAGTGGTGAATGGCGCATTCAACTGGCTTCCGATTTAATTGATACGGAGGCTGGTGCATCGTACACGGTTTATATGTGGGCTAAAGCATCCACCGCGGGTGGTAGTCTGCGTGTTTCCACCAATCCTGATGCAAAATATACCGGAAACCAGAATGTAACCACCCAATGGCAACGCCTGGCATTTACTTTTTCCCCGGCTGCAGGTAATGCAATAGCTACTACTTCTACGCGTGTGGTTCTGGACTTTAATGGAAACAATACAGCTGTTACGACTTTCTTTATTGATGATGTTAAGCTGATCAAAAACTAACAGATAGTTTAGGGTCTATTTAGGTTTTTAGAATCAGTACGATCAATCGGGCAATGCCCGATTGATCATTTTTAATTTCTTTACTAATGAGGATTTCCAAACTTTACATAAAATCTTTTATTGCTGGCGTTGCTTTCAGCTCTTTTCTAGGTACAGTACAGGGCCAGATTGCGAAAGACAAATGCAAATACCTGGGTAATGTAATTGCCAACAGTGTACCTACCACTTTTAATACATACTGGAATCAAGTAACTCCTGAAAACAGTGGTAAGTGGGGCTCGGTAGAGGCCATCCGAAATACCATGAATTGGAACGCGTTGGATCTTGCGTATAGCCACGCCAAGAGTAATGGCTTTCCTTTTAAGCAGCATACGTTTGTTTGGGGCCAACAGCAACCCGGCTGGTTAACCACTTTAATGAATAACACCTCTATTCCTATCGAAGAAAGATATGAGCAAGTTCGGAATGAAGTGGAAGAATGGATTAGGCTTTACTGTGAGCGCTACCCGGATACCGATCAAATTGATGTGGTTAACGAACCGTTTCATGCAACACCTTTATACGACCTTGCCCTGGGCACTGGCTGGAACTGGGTAAAGTGGGCTTTTCAGAAAGCCAGAATTTATTGCCCTAAAGCACAATTGATTTTAAACGATTACAACATTATTAATGTAGATGCCGCCACCAACGATTATCTGGCACTTATTAATTTATTAAAAGCCGACAATCTGATTGATGGAATTGGTATTCAATGCCATCGCTTCGAAATTGAGAATGTTCCGGTTACACGTTTAAAAAGTAATTTAGATAAGCTGGCAACAAGTGGCTTGCCCATCTATATCAGCGAATTTGACGTGGGCAATCTCAATAACACCAGTACCGGAAGCTCCACAACCGATGATGCCGTGCAGCTTGAAATTATGCAACGTGTTTTTCCGGTATTGTGGCAACATCCTGCGGTGCAGGGTATTACTATTTGGGGCTATTTACAAGGAGTAACCTGGCAGGAAACAGCCTATCTTTTACGAACAGATGGCACAGAACGACCTGCATTAATGTGGCTAAAAAATTATGTTCCGACACAACCAGGTGGATCGTTTTGTCTAACAACCAGTACAAATGAAGTTGAAGACAGCTTCACGGTATATCCTAACCCAGCCCCACAAGGCAAATTCGCTATGCAGCTACCAGCCGGTTTTTACAGCATCGTTATTCGCGATTTAAGTGGAAGGGTAATAAAGCAATTTAAGGTATCGAATCAACAAGTTGTACCGATACAGATCGAAGAACCGCCCGGCCAATATTTGGTTGAGATTCGAAACAACCAGCGCACAACGTTTACAAAAATTATAGTCAATTGAAAGTCCATACAGGGTTATTGCTGCTGCTGGTAACGGGTATGTTTCGCCTAATGGCACAACCTGCTAACAACAAAAGCCCGTTTCCACTTGTTACCGCTCAAACCAACACCGCTTTGGTAATCAGCCAAACTGAATTTGCCGGAGTAGTACGAGCCGTAACCGATCTTCAATCGGATATTGAGCAGGTAAGTGGTTCTGTACTCAATGTGTATTCTCATATTGCTGAAGTTAACGGTATAGCTGTTCTAATCGGCACCATTGGTAAAAACGAATGGATTGATGAACTCATACGCAGCAATAAACTTCAGGTGGACGAAATTATAAACCAATGGGAAGCCTACCTCATTCAAACTATTAGCAATCCTTTTCCAAATGTGGATCGGGCTTTGGTTATTGCCGGCAGCGACAAGCGTGGCACCATCTATGGTATTTATGAATTATCCAAACAAATTGGCGTATCGCCCTGGCGTTGGTGGGCCGATGTTCCGGTTAAAAAACAGACCGAGTTGCATGTATCGACCGAAAGGCAAGTGGACAAGCCTTCGGTAAAATACCGTGGCATTTTTATAAACGATGAACAACCCGCTTTGGGTGGTTGGGTAAAAGAAAATTATGGTGGATTCAACAGCAAGTTTTACACAAAAGTATTTGAACTGATACTCCGCCTGAAAGGGAATTTTTTATGGCCAGCCATGTGGGGCCAGAGTTTTTATACAGAAGATCCATTGAATCCAAAATTAGCCGATGAATATGGCATCGTCATCAGCACATCGCATCATGAACCCATGATGCGGGCACACGTAGAATGGCAACGCGCCAACAAGGGCAAGTGGAATTATGCTACCAATGAAACAGCATTAAAAGAGTTTTGGCAAGAAGGTATTGCACGAATGGGTAACTATGAAAGTATTGTTACGCTGGCAATGCGGGGCGATGGTGATGAACCTATGTCGGAAGAAAGTAACATAGCATTATTGCAAAAAATTGTTGCTGATCAGCGAAACATCCTGCAGCAGGTTACTAGCAAACCAGCATCAGCCACCCCTCAGGTATGGGCATTGTATAAAGAAGTGCAGGAATATTACGATAAAGGCATGCGGGTGCCCGATGATGTTACTTTACTATTGTGCGATGATAACTGGGGGAACATTCGAAAACTGCCACGGCTAACTGAACCTAAACGACCGGGAGGTTACGGCATTTATTATCACTTCGATTATGTGGGCGGCCCGCGCAATTATAAATGGCTCAACACAAATACCATTGAACGGGTATGGGAACAAATGCACCTTGCCTATCAACATGGGGTTGATCGGATTTGGATTGTAAATGTAGGCGACATTAAACCAATGGAATTTCCGATTTCATTTTTTCTGGACTATGCCTGGAATCCAACATTAATTAAGGCTGATGATTTACACAACTATACCGAGCGGTGGTGCGCACAACAATTTGGCAGCACACACGCAAAAGAAGCTGCCTCGCTCCTATCGCTGTATTCAAAATATAGCGGTCGTGTAAAGCCAGAATTGTTGAATGAAAATACGTACAGCCTGGATAATTATCATGAATTTGAACGGGTGGTTACCGAATATCAACAATTGCGGGAGCGTGCTTCCCGGTTAGCTGCCAGGTTAGAACCAGAAAAACAGGAAGCATTCTATCAACTGGTGCTGCACCCGATTGAGGCCAGTTGCAATCTTTATGAATTGTACTACTATGTTGCGCTTAACCAACGCGCAGCAAGTAAAAACGATATGCAGGCCAACGCTTATGCGGATAAAGCGAAAGCACACTATGCAGAAGATTCTTTAATAACAGTAGCCTACCATACACGCAACAACGGCAAGTGGAACCACATGATGAGCCAAACACACATTGGATATACGTACTGGCAACAGCCACCGGTAAATAAAATGCCGGCAGTAATGTATTTACAAAGCGGTGTAAAATTAAATCCGCAGCCCCAACCGCAATCGCGCACGGCACGCAATCTTATACCGCCAGGTTCAAAAGCGAATGTATTCTTTGAAAAAGATAACTACGTTTCAATCGAAGCCAACCATGCAACCAACATGTTAAAAAGCCAAACTATAACCTGGCAGGTAATTCCTAATCTCGGCAAAACAGGCTCAGCTATTACAACCTTTCCGGTTACCGCCTCCCGGCAAGTACCCGGTGCATCGTCAGCCCGTGTTGAATATAAATTTTATTCCTATAGCAAAGGCCCTGTATCCGCGCACTTATACTTCTCGCCTACACTAAATTTTCATGCATTACAAAATGGTTTACAGTACGCTGTAGCTATTGACGATGAAAAGCCTCAGGTTTTTAGCGTAAATGCTAACGATGCAGACCTTAAAACTTGGGAAAAATGGGTTGCGAACAACATTAATATCCAGGTAAGCCTGCATAACATTCAAAAAGCAGGTAAACATACACTTAAATTCTGGGCGGTGGATTCTGGAATTGTTTTACAAAAAATTGTATTAGATTTTGGCGGACTAAAGTCCAGTTATTTAGGGCCACCCGAAACCAAATTTTAATTAAAAGCAGAAACAAACATGACTCAAAAATTTTCAATTCGTTTTCTAATTGTAGCCACCATCGTTCTGGTTATTACCAGTTGTGGCAGTAAGCAAACAAGCCAAGCTGATACTGCAAAAGCCGAATCAGAGGCTACACCTGTGCCTATATCGCAGCCGTTGGTAAGTCATATTTATACGGCCGATCCTTCTGCACATGTGTTTAACAATCGGATTTACATTTATCCTTCGCACGATATTGATGCCGGCATTCCACAGGATGATGATGGCGGACATTTTGGAATGTTGGATTACCACGTGTTTTCGATGGACGCTATTGGTGGCGAAGTAACTGATCATGGTGTAGCTTTAGATATAAAAGATGTACCCTGGGCTGGCCGGCAAATGTGGGCACCCGATGCAGCCTTCGCTAACAATACTTACTATCTGTACTTTCCAGTAAAAGATAAAAACGATGTATTTAAAATTGGAGTAGCCACCAGCAAAAATCCCGAAGGGCCATTTGTAGCAGAACCAAATCCCATAGCAGGAAGCTACAGCATTGACCCCACTGTATTTAAAGATGATGATGGCTCATTCTATATGTACTTTGGCGGCATTTGGGGTGGCCAGTTGCAACGATGGGATAACAACCAATACAAAGCCGATGGCCAAACCCGTAAACCCGAAGAGCAAGCCATTCTGCCCCGCATTGCCAAACTAAATGCCGATATGAAAAGCTTTGCCGACCCGGTAAAAGAAATTCAACTGGTGGATGAAAATGGAAAGCTGTTTACAGAATCACAAAACGACAAACGTTTTTTCGAAGCTGCCTGGGTTCATAAGTTTAATGGTAAGTATTATTTCTCTTACTCAACGGGCGATACACACTTTATCAACTATGCCATTGGCGATTCGCCCTACGGCCCTTTTACTTACAAAGGTGTGGTGCTGCATCCTGTACAAGGTTGGACCAACCATCATTCCATTGTAGAAATAAACGGCAAATGGTACTTGTTCTACCACGATGTACAACTATCAGGTAAAACTCATTTGCGAAACATAAAGGTTACCGAACTGCAGCACAATGCCGATGGTAGCATTGAAGCTATTTATCCCTATAAGTAATGAAGTTAACATACGTTAAGGTATCCTTCCTGTTGTTGCTTGTATCGCTTATTTCGTGCAGCGAAAAAAGAGATAATGCAACAGCTAATAAGGGCCTGAAAGATTATTACAAAGATCATTTTCCGATTGGAGTTGCTGTTTCGCCTCGTGCCCTGAATACCGATGAAGCCGGGTTGATTGTAACCGAGTTTAACAGTATAACAGCCGAGAATGCCATGAAGATGGGGCCGATTCATCCAAAAGAAAATGAATACTTCTGGGAACATGCCGATTCAATTGTGGCATTTGCCGAACGTAACAAAATCAAAATCCGGGGCCACACATTATGCTGGCACAATCAAACCCCGGCCTGGCTGTTTATGGATGCCGATAGCAATCAGGTAACTAAAGAAATATTGTTAGCCCGATTAAAAGATCATATTACCACCGTTGTAAATCGCTACAGAGGAAAAATTTATGCCTGGGATGTGGTGAACGAAGTAATCTCTGATAAGAAAGATGAATTCTATCGCGACAGCCCCTGGTATAAAATCTGTGGCCCCGAGTTTATAGCAAAAGCATTTGAGTATGCACATGCTGCCGATCCGGAAGCATTACTTTTTTACAACGATTATAATGAGATCAACCCTGTTAAGCGCAAAAAAATTATTCAGCTGGTTGAAGAATTGAAAGCAGCCGGAGTGCCCATACACGGGGTGGGTTTACAAGCTCATTGGTCCATGTATGAACCCACGCGCGCGCGGTTAGACAGCACTCTTACAGAATTTGCTACACTGGGTTTACCCTTGCAGATTACAGAATTAGATGTTTCGGTTTATCCTAAAGAACACGGACGCAGAGAACGCAAACCAGAAGACGACCTGACAGATTTTACTCAAGAAAAAGAAGCAAAACAAGCACAAGCTTATGCAACTTACTTTGAGGTATTCAGAAAACATAAGGCATCCATAACCAGTGTAACCTTTTGGAACATAAGCGACCAGCACAGTTGGTTAGATCATTTTCCGGTGCGCAATCGAAAAGACTACCCGCTGCTATTCGATACCAATCTTAAACGCAAAAATGCGTACCATAAAGTTGTTGATTTTTAGATGATGCGTTATTTACTTCTATTAGTAGTTATAAGCTCTGCTCTGGTTACACAGGCTGAAATTAAACTACCGCGTTTGATAAGTGATGGTGCCATATTGCAACGCGATACTGAACTAAAACTTTGGGGGTGGGCCGAACCTGGTGAAAAAATTGAGCTTTCTTTTCAGAATAAAACGTATAGCACCACCACCGGGCTAAACGGTACCTGGATCATTAAACTTCCACCTCAACCTGCGGGAGGCCCCCATGTATTAACCTTCACAGCTATAAATCAGGTTGCAATAAAAAATATTCTATTTGGCGATGTATGGGTTTGTTCGGGACAATCGAATATGGAGCTTACCCTGGAGCGTGTTAAAGAAAAGTACAGCAACGTAATTGAAACTGCCACCAACGATCATATCCGGCAATTTTTAGTAGCCGATAAATACGATTTCAAAAAACAACATACCGATCTGGATGCCGGCAACTGGATAGCAGCCACACCTGAAACCGTTCTGGACTTTTCGGCTGTGGCTTACTTCTTTGCACTTGATTTACACAAGCGTTATCAGGTTCCGATTGGTTTAATCAATGCTGCATTGGGAGGTTCGCCCATTGAAGCCTGGTTAAGTGAAGATGCTCTGCGTTCCTTCCCCACGGCCTATAACGAATTGCAACGTTTCAAAAACGATGAGTTAATAAAAGAAGTAGAAACCATCGATCGCAACCGTTTCGCAAAATGGTACAGTGAGTTAAACAACAAAGACGCAGGTTTAAAAAGATGGCATCGGCCCGACCTTGATGATTTGGATTGGAACAACATGAACCTTCCCGGCTATTGGGCCGATGGTGCACTGGGTAATGTAAACGGTTCGGTATGGTTTCGAAAAAAAGTTATTATTCCTGCTTCGTGGGCCGGTAAGCCAGGTAAACTCTGGATGGGTAGAATTGTGGATGCCGATTCGGTTTTTGTTAATGGCAAACTGATTGGTTCTACCGGTTATCAATACCCGCCCCGCAGGTATTCGTTTGGCAACGATGTGCTGCACGCAGGCGAAAATGTAATTGCGGTACGGGTAATCAACACTAATGGTAGCGGTGGATTTGTATTAGATAAACCTTACTTTCTTTCTGTAGGCGCAGATACACTGCATTTAGCCGGTGAATGGAAATATAAATTGGGTACAACCATGCAGCCATTGCAAGGCGAACCACCCGTGCGCTGGAAACCTGCCGGACTTTACAATCGTATGATTGCACCTTTGTTGAATTACAAAATCAAAGGCGTGCTTTGGTATCAGGGCGAATCGAACACCCGTAATGCCGTTGAATATGAAAAGCTATTACCCACTTTAATTAGAAACTGGCGCACCAACTGGAAGCAAGGCGACTTTCCGTTTTTGATTGTACAGCTTACAAATTTTATGGAAGCCAAAGCCCAACCAACAGAAAGTGATTGGGCGCGGTTGCGCCAGGCACAACTGAATACGCTTGCTGTTAAGAACACCGGCCTTGTAGTTACAATCGATATTGGCGAGTGGAACGACATTCATCCATTAAACAAAGCCGATGTAGGCTACCGCTTAGCGCTGGCCGCGCGCAAAATAGCCTATCAGGAACCAAATCTGATCTGTTCTGGACCTATTTTCAAAAACTTTAAGGTAAGCGGCAATAAGGTAATAATTGAATTTAGTTCTACCGGAGGCAGCCTTGTAACCAAAGGCAGTGACTTGAAGTATTTTGCTATAGCCGGTGCCGATAAAAAATTTGTTTGGGCCAACGCGCGCATAGAAGGTAACACCGTAATTGTTTGGAACGATGCAATAAATAAACCGGCAGCAGTTCGATATGCGTGGGCCGATAATCCGGAGGGTGCCAATTTTTATAACTCAGAAGGATTACCAGCATCACCTTTTAGTACTGAATTTTCAATTGTGAAAAAATGATAACGCTATGATTATTTCATTAAACCAATTACATCAGAACTCAGATTTAACCTTGTACATTGATTAATATTGTAAGTTAAATTTATTCGTAACCGATTGAGATGACTCCGCCCAAAGACATTACCATATACGATATTGCTAAAGTGCTTAATGTATCTCCGGCCACGGTTAGCCGTGGTTTAAAAGATCATCCCGCTATCCGCAAAGACACCAAGAAAAGGATTTTGGATGCAGCACGTAAAATGGGCTATCAGCAAAATACGTTTGCCAGTAACCTCAGGAGCAAGCGATCTAATACCATTGGCGTTATTATTCCCAGGCTTAACAGTTACTTTATGTCCACTGTAATTGCAGGTATGGAAAAGGTGGCAAACCAAAGTGGTTACAACCTTATCATCAGCCAATCGCAGGAGTCTTTCAAAAAAGAAATTGTGAGTGTTAACACCATGTACGACAGCCGCGTGGATGGATTGATGGTTTCGTTGGCATACGATACAGCAGATACCGATCATTTTGAAGTGTTGCTGAAAAAAAATATCCCCATTATATTTTTCGATCGGGTTATCGATCATCCGGGTTGTACCAGCATAGTAATTGATAATAAACAAGCCGGATATGATGCAACTGTGCATTTACTGAAACAAGGGTGCAAACGCATTATGCAGGTTGCCGGTAACCTAAGCCGCAATGTGTATGCCGATCGCCTGGAAGGTTATAAAATGGCATTAGCCAAGTTCGGAATTCCGTTCGACTCCACATTGGTTATAAGCAACTCGTTATTGAGCGAACAAGGTGGTGTGGATGCTGCGCAATTAATTTTGTCGATGGAACATAGGCCCGATGGAATTTTTGCCAGTAACGATACCGCAGCGGTAGCGTGTATGCGGCAATTAAAATTATCCGGCATCCACATTCCGAACGAGATTGCTGTAGTAGGCTTTAACAACGATCCGATATCCAAAGTAATTGATCCAAATCTTACCACCATCAATTATCCCGGTCATGAAATGGGCGAGGTGGCTGCCGCTACGCTTGTTAATAAATTAGATCAAAAAAACGCACCCAGCCTCAATACAATTGTTTTACGGCATGAGTTAATTGTTCGCGAATCTTCAAACCGGAATTAAGATGCGGATAGTTCTACTCTCACTTGCCATAGTATTAAGTTCGGCTGCATTAGCCGAAGATGGTTATCGCCTTTGGTTGCGTTATGATAAAATTGCGGATGCTCGTTTGATTAGCCAATACAAAAAGGAATTAACATCGCTCCATATTCCCGGGCAGTCTCCTACCCTGCTAATCATTCACGATGAACTAAACCGGGGCTTATCGGGTATGTTGGGTTATATACCCAAACCTACAACCGGATTAACCGGACTGGTTGTGGCTACCGTAGATACTCCGATCATCCAAAGTTTAAATTTGCATGTTGATCCAAATCTGGGTGAAGAAGGTTTTGTAATCCGAAGTATAACGCACTCCGGTAAAAGGTTACTCATACTTACTGCCAAAACGGAAATTGGTTTGCTGTATGGAAGCTTTCATTTATTGAAGCTGATTCAAACTCAACAATCCCTTCAGCAGTTAAATATTCAAAGCTCACCCAAAATTAAGCTGCGCATTTTAAATCATTGGGATAATCTGGATGGAACCGTTGAACGCGGCTATGCCGGTTTCTCGCTCTGGAACTGGCACAAGTTACCGGGCTATATCGATGATCGTTATATTGATTATGCACGCGCCAATGCGTCTATTGGCATTAACGCAACCGTGCTTACCAATGTAAACGCCAATGCGTTGGTGTTAACACCTGCTTATCTGCAAAAGGTAGCTGCACTGGCAAACGTATTCCGGCCTTACGGGATTAAAGTATATCTCACCGCACGCTTCAGTGCGCCTATTGAGATTGGTAAACTCCCAACAGCCGATCCGCTGAATGAAGCTGTTAAGCAATGGTGGAAAGATAAGGTTACGGAGATTTATAAATACGTTCCCGACTTTGGTGGTTTTGTTGTAAAAGCAAATTCAGAAGGTCAACCCGGTCCGCAGAATTACAAGCGTACGCATGCCGATGGTGCCAACGTATTAGCCGATGCATTGGCTCCATACAACGGCATTG
The DNA here is from genome assembly GCA_019638395.1 of Cyclobacteriaceae bacterium. Lineage (GTDB taxonomy): Bacteria > Bacteroidota > Bacteroidia > Cytophagales > Cyclobacteriaceae > ELB16-189. The sequence continues at coordinate 8,604 of JAHBTX010000001.1, read as the reverse complement.
TAATGTGGCGTGCATTTGTCTATGATGATAAAGAACCTGACGATCGCGTAAAGCAAGCTTATACCGAATTTAAACCGTTGGATGGTGCCTTTCGCGATAATGTAATTGTGCAGGTTAAAAATGGCCCGTTGGATTTTCAACCACGCGAGCCCTTCCATCCGTTATTTGGTGCCCTTAAAAAAACTCCGCTTATGATGGAGTTTCAGATTACACAGGAGTACCTTGGCCAGAGTACCAATCTTGTTTACCTCGCTAACCTGTTTAAAGAAGTGTTGGATACTGATACCTACCAGTTTGGTAAAGGCAGTACCGTAGCAAAAGTGTTGGATGGTAGCGCAACCGGACAAACATTAACCGCAATGGCTGGTGTAACTAACATTGGTACCGATCGCAACTGGTGTGGGCATCCGTTCGCGCAAGCAAACTGGTACGCCTTTGGGCGATTGGCGTGGGATCATCAACTTTCGTCTCAGCAAATTGCTGTGGAGTGGGTGCGTATGACTTTTACAAATGATACAAATACGGTTGCATCCATTACAACCATGTTGGATCAATCGTGGGAAGCGTGTGTGAATTACATGACACCACTTGGGCTGCATCATATTATGGGCTGGAGCCACCACTACGGGCCCGCACCTTGGATAAAAGATAAACATCGTGCCGACTGGACTTCGGTGTATTATCACAAAGCAGATACTTTTGGAATTGGTTTTAATCGTACAACAACAGGCAGTAATGCCGTTGCGCAATATGCTCCCGAATGGCAGGCTGTGTTTTCTTCGCGGCAAGCAATACCCGAAAAGTATTTACTCTGGTTTCATCATGTGGGCTGGAATGACACGTTAACCGGTGGAAAAACTTTGTGGGAAGAACTCTGCTATCGCTATTATACCGGGGCCGATCAGGTAAAGCAAATGCAAACAACCTGGGATATGCTTAAACCGAAAATCGATTCAGATCGACACGAACAAGTCCGTCAGTTATTGGCTATTCAATACCAGGAAGCAACGTGGTGGCGCAATGCCTGTGTATTATACTTCCAGACTTTTTCTAAACAACCTATACCCGCCACATTACCGATGCCTGATAAATCATTGTCCTTCTACATGAGTCTGGAGTTTCCGTACGCACCGGGTATTAAACCACAGTGGTAATTTTTAGCAATGGACGATCAAGCAATAACAATAGTAAGTAGTGGCTCAGGATTAGGCCCGCCAATTGCGCGCAAGTTTACTATTCATAATATCCGCACCGTGTTTATTGGTTGGGCTGCAACGCTATTGGCTTTTAACATTATATAGTTTATGATAACAATGGAACAAACGATGCGGTGGTACGGGCCCCATGATGCCGTGAAACTGAGCGACATTCGTCAGGCAGGTTGCACCGGTGTGGTTACGGCTTTACATCATATACCGGTAGGTGAAATCTGGTCCGTAGATGAAATCAACAAGCGAAAACAGTTGATTGCCGATGCCGGTATGTCGTGGACTGTAATTGAAAGTTTACCTGTGCATGAAGATATTAAAAAGCAAAAAGGCGATTATAAAAAGTGGATTGAAAATTACAAAACCAGTATCCGGAATGTAGCCGCCTGCGGACTAAAAGTAATTACCTATAACTTTATGCCGGTGTTGGATTGGCTGCGTACGGATGTAGCCTATACATTGCCCACCGGCAGTAAGGCATTGTATTTTAATCGGGCAGCATTTGTGGCCTTTGATTTATTTCTGCTGAAGCGACCCGATGCACACAAAGATTATTCGCAGCAGGAAATTGAAAAGGCTCAAAAATATTTTGCTGCTGCTTCTGAAGCCGAAAAAAAATATCTGTTCGCCAATTGCTTGTTAGGGCTACCCGGCAGCGATGAAAGTTTTACTCCACAGCAAGTATTAACCGCCTTGAAAGAATATGCGGATGTAGATGCCACAAAACTTAAACAACACCTGTATTATTTTTTACAACAAGTAGTTCCGGTGGCAGAAGAAGCTGGAGTAAAGCTCGCCATTCATCCAGATGATCCACCCTACCCCATGCTCGGTTTGCCACGTGTGGTAAGTACGGAAGAAGATGCAAAAGAATTATTAAACGCAGCGCCTTCGCCAGCCAATGGTTTATGTTTTTGTACGGGTTCGTATGGTGCGCGTGCTGATAATGATCTGGTGAGCATGATTCAACATCTTGGTGATCACATTAACTTTTTACACTTGCGCAATACCAAGCGCGATGCTGAAGGTAATTTCTTTGAAGCCGATCATTTGGGTGGCGATGCCGACATGCCTTTGATTGTGAAAGAAATTCTGTTGTTGATGCAGCGCAGAAAAATATCAATACCCATGCGGCCGGATCATGGACACCAGATGTTGGACGATCTGAATAAGAAAACCTATCCTGGTTATTCCGCTATTGGCCGATTAAAAGGATTAGCCGAACTGCGCGGACTTGAACTGGGCATCGGTAGAATGCTGAATTTATAATTTGTGATGATGAAGAGTTTTATAACCGATAATTTTTTACTGAAGGGTCCGTTCGCGCAGAAGTTGTACCATGACTATGCTAAAGAATTGCCCATCATTGATTATCATAATCATTTACCACCCGATGAAATAGCGACCGATCGCAAGTTTGAAAACATTACCCGTGTTTGGCTGGGTGGCGACCATTATAAATGGCGGGCTATGCGCACACTCGGCATTGACGAAAGTTATATCACCGGCAACAAATCCGATCATGAAAAATTTTTAAAGTGGGCTGCAGTTGTTCCCTATACCATGCGTAACCCGCTTTACCACTGGACGCACCTGGAATTACAGCGCTACTTTGGTATTTATGATTTGCTACAACCCGAAACCGCCAATGCAGTTTACGGAAAAGCAAATGCAGCCTTGGGTACACCGGATTTTTCTACGCGCGGCTTACTTGCTAAAATGAAAGTGGAAGTTGTGTGTACTACCGATGATCCTGTAGATTCATTACAACCGCACCAACAATTGGCAGGCACCAATTTCAAAACAAAAGTGCTTCCCACGTTCCGTCCCGATAAGGTTTATAATTTTTCTACCAGCAAAACTTTTCTGGCTTATCGCGATTTGTTGGCTAAGTCATGCGGCATGGATATAACCAGTTACGATACCTTGTTGCAAGCTTTACAAAAGCGGGTTGAGTACTTTCACCAAAACGGTTGCCGGTTGGCCGATCATGGTTTGAGCCAGCTTGCTGTTCCGGAATCAGCACTGGACAATCCGCATAAGCTCTTTGAAAAGTTAAATCGTAACGAAACACTTAGCCCAGCTGAAAGCAATGCCTTTCGTTACCATATATTGCTGGAGTTGTGCCGCATGTACCACCAACGTGGTTGGGTACAGCAATTTCATTTAGGTGCGCTGCGCAATACCAACACGCGTATGTTAACGCAACTTGGACCTGATACCGGGTTTGATTCGATAGGTGATTTTTCACAAGCTTCAGCTTTAGCTTTTTTTTTAAATGCGCTGGACAGCACCAATCAACTTTGCAAAACTATACTCTATAATCTTAATCCGGCCGACAACGAAGTGTTTGCTGCGATGATCGGAAACTTTAACGATGGTTCCGTAAAAGGGAAAGTACAATACGGTTCGGCCTGGTGGTTCCTCGATCAGAAAGATGGCATGGAAAAGCAACTGAATGCCATTTCCAACATGGGCTTACTCAGTTGTTTTATAGGTATGCTTACCGACTCGCGTAGCTTTATGTCCTTCCCGCGCCATGAATACTTCCGTAGAATTTTGTGTAACCTGATTGGGCAAGATGTTGAAAACGGTGAACTCCCTGCTGATGAAAAGTGGTTGGGTAAACTTGTAGCCGATGTGTGTTATTACAACGCGAGGGAGTATTTTGGTTTTTAGAAGAAGTATTTTCAAATGGCTCATGTTTAGGGGAGCTTACAACGGTATTATTTTCGGGGATACTTACACTTGGGTAGTCAGTCAATATGTATTTTCCGGATAACTCACCTTGTCCAAAGGTCATCACCGAACCGTCCACGTGTTGCCAATTGTCAGCGAGCACCAATTTCTTTCCAGTCCTTTTGCTTTAAATTTTTCTCCACCGCCTGCGGAGATGTAAACTGTCATCGAGCTGTAAACTGTCAGTGAATACAAAATTGTCGTCTGCGTAAATCAAACTTATCCATTGGCTGTAAAACTGTTTGCGTGGACGGGTTTCATAGAAGGTTTTCTAAACAAACAAGTAGTTCGTTTCCGTCCGGGTCTTCAATTTGAAGTACATCGTAACCCCACCAAGATTTCTTTGTTTGAACGGAACGGTCAGCAATTTCTTTGAGCAGTTGGTGGACTCCAGCGCGAGACAATTCAAGCAAAGAGTACCTTTCCGGGGTAAATATTAAATTAGACGATAAGAATGGTACATATTCCAATGGGTATGGTTTCTATTCTCTAAAGGTACAGGCTGGGGTTCAGGTTACTCTTCATTATTCATTTGTAGGCTATCAAACTCAGACACATACATTCGTGCCTACTGAGAATGTGGCATTAAATATTGACATGCTTCCCAAAACGTTGGAGCTATCTGAAGTTCTTATAAGCAGTTCTACTGAAAATGATTTTCAAAATGAATTAGAAAAGGTTTCTTTAGATATAAGCACTACTAAAGACATACCAGCTCTCGTGGGCGAGAAAGATGTAATAAAAGTACTTCAATTGTTACCCGGTGCACAGCGAGGTACAGAAGGGTCTACGGCCCTCTATGTGCGTGGCGGGAGCGCAGATCAAAATCTTATTATGCTGGATGATGCGCTTGTATATAACGCCAATCACCTTTTTGGTTTTTTTTCAATCTTCAATGGTGACGCTCTGAAAAGTGTTGACTATTGGAAGGGTGGTTTTCCTGCCCGCTACGGTGGCCGCATTTCTTCTGTAATTGATATTAAAATGAAAGACGGAAACAAACATGAATTAAAGGGCGAAGGAGGAATTGGGTTGCTTTCCAGCAGACTTACTCTAGAAGGTCCAATTAAAAAAGAAAAATCATCTTTCCTTTTTTCAACCCGCAGAAGTTATATAGATATAATTACAAGGCCATTTATGAGTGGCGAATCGTTGGATGCTTATAGGTTTTATGATTTAAATACAAAATTTAATACGACTATAAATGAAAGAAATAATCTCTTCCTGGGCGGGTATCTTGGTAATGACAGGCTCTTGACTAAGGAGTTTACGATCCGAACCCAATCTACGATTAAAACAAAAACCGACCTTGGGTGGGGCAATGCAACAGGGTCACTTCGATGGAATCATGTTTTTGGGAATCAATTATTTGCGAATACCACTCTGCTTTATAGTCACTTTCGATTTTATCTACAAGATGAATACACTCGGCTTGGCACAAATGCAAACTCAACTAAAACTAAAAACACATCTGCTATTACCGACTATTCTGCTAAAGTTGATTTAGATTATTTCCCATCAAATAAACACGTTATAAAAGGAGGGTTAGCCTTGTCATATCACATATTTTCGCCACGTGATTACAGGACTCAGGATCAAGCTACTGGATTTGATTCCAGCAGTACACAAATCTTTCGAAATAAAGAAGTTAACGCCTACGTGGAAGATACGTGGACTTTTTCATCAAAATTGTCAGCCAACTACGGTATTCGTATTGTTTCCTACGATACATATTTTAAAAATTATGCCGCTCTAGAGCCTCGCATGAATCTCTTTTATGCTCTAACAACGGCAGTCACCATGAATGCATCCTATACTCGCGCCAATCAATTTGTTCATTTACTTTCAAATACAGGTATCGGACTGTCAACTGATTTGTGGGTTCCCGTGACAGAAGCATCACCCCCACAGCAAGCTGATCAGCTTGCTGTGGGGGTGATGACGCACCTTTCGAAACCAAAATTGACAATATCTATAGAGAGCTATCGAAAGTATCTTCGCAATATGGTGGCTTACAAATCTAATGCACCATTTCTTGTGATTGATGGTGAAAATCAGGGAGTCAATTGGGAGGACAACATAACAATCGGTAAAGGTTGGTCATATGGGACGGAGGTTTTAGTTCAAAAGAAAACCGGTACTATTACAGGCTGGATTGGTTACACGCTTTCATGGACAATTCATCAGTTCGATGAAATTAACAATGGGAAACGATTTTTCCCTCGCCAAGATAGCCGCCACAATATTTCATTGGTTGGAGTTTACACGATTTCACCAAAGGTAAAGGTCTCAGCTACATGGGTATATGGCACAGGAAATGCCCTCACCGTACCACAAGGTTTCTATTATGGAAACACGGCCAATGGCACTAACATCAGAGGTTCTTTGAATAACAATGTAATTACAAATGAATTAGTAAATACACAGATCAATAGCATCCCTTATTTTGGTTCTCAGAACAGTTTCAGGGCGGAAGCTTATCATCGCATGGATGTTGCTATACAATTACACAAAAAGAAAAAACGATATGTTCGATACTGGGAGTTTGGCCTGTTCAATGCATACAACCGCCAGAATCCATTTTACTACTACTTGCAATCCTCTTACGATTTCGCAAGTAATGGACAGAGGGTTGAATTAAAGAAGAAATCTCTTTTCCCAATTTTACCTTCCATAACATATAACTTTAAGTTTTGAAAAAATGAAAAGCTATAAGATATTAATAATTATTGCTTTTGGACTAATCACCGGGTGTGATAGTGGCGTAGAGCTTGAAAATATTCCTACCGAAGATTTGTTTTCGGTGAGTTCGTTTATCTCTCCGCAAGACACTTTACTCACTGCTTATGTTTATCATGCTCGTGGTCTTGGGCAACTCGACAATCCTGATCTTGCTCTGGTTAAAGATTCAGTTGTGATTATTTCAGATACAAATACAGCAGACACACTTAAACATAATGAAGAAATTAGGAGGTATCAGATAGAGCCCAAGAATATAATATTGAAGGAATCATCACAATACTTTCTTGCTGTTATAACGCCTACAGGCCGACTACTCAAAGCTACCTGCATCATTCCGCCTCGCCCAGAACTTCCTAGCATAGCTGGCTGGAGAGAAAGTGATGATTACAGATTTACTATTCATTGGGATAATCCTTCAGCTCATCGATATTTTACGCTAGTCACATTTGGCGAAGGAAATTACGAATATACTTATCCTTGGGGTACGATTACTGAACAGGTTATCGCACGTTTATTAGATGACATCCAATTCCCTTCAGATGCTCAGCAGGACTATAACGAGTATGAAGGCATTGCCATTCGTGCTTTTCTATCAAGTAGCCCAAAGCTAGTCGTTTCGTTACGGAACGTTGAATCCAACCTGTATAAGTATTTTAAGAGTTACCGTGCTTATGATGATTGGAACGCGAATAATACTGATTCACTTTTCCCCAACTTTCAACAACCCGCTCCAGTATTTTCTAATATTGATAATGGAGTTGGGATTTTTGCAGGGTACAATAGTATTTCATTACGAATTAAATTATGACTTTAAAAATGCAATAAATACTTCTTGGCAAAAGAGTTATCTTAACCACACACATTGCCTGGCCGCACTTGCAACCCAGATACAAAGCCAGTCAATAAGCGTGCTCAGTGTAGTGTAAGTGGATAAAGTAGTCAATGAAAAAAGCCCCACCGCACGACTGAATTATAACGAGAGGTGTAACATTAACGGGTGACGAAAGATAAGGGCTTCGAATGAAGTGCGGAGAAGACCCTACGGCTGGCAACAATGTGCATATTTCATTTTGGCTGGCTCGGTGTTGCATTGTGGTTATAGTTTCATAATTTAGTTCTTGCCACGTGGGACAGATTGGTTTTCAGAGCAGCCAAACGCAATATGCACCAACGTTGGGGTGCCATGCCCTGTTTCAAAGAAAATTTAGTCAAAATTTGAACTTTTGGGGTTTGGAGATGGTTTCCTAATTAGATAACTTTGTCCTCGTGGACAAAAACTTTAACAGGCACATTTTCTATTATAAGAGGTACTACTTGGACTTCTTTAAAACCTTAAAACCAGAAGTAAAAGCTAAGTTCAACTGGACTTTGGGTTTAATCTCTGCCATTGAGAGAGTTCCTGAAAAGTATTTTAGACACATGGAGGACTCTGACGGGATTTTTGAAGTTCGTGTCGAAGTTGGGACTGATATTTATCGAGTTTTCAGTTTCTTCGACAAGGGTCAGGTGATAATATTGGTAAATGGATTTCAAAAGAAAACACAAAAGACTCCAAAGAAAGAAATTGAGCTGGCTGAGAGATTAAAAAAACAATACTTCGATGAAAAAAAAGGGAAATAAAAATCTAACATCATTTGCTGACCACTTGGACAAGCAATATGGAAAAAAAGGGACTCCAAAGAGAGATGCCTACGAGCAAGAGTTTGAAGCATTCAAACTTGGCGTACTTATTCAAGAGATGAGAGAACAGCAAAATTTGACACAAGAGCAGTTGGCTTCAAAATGTGGAACAACCAAGTCTTATATCTCACGAATTGAGAACAACGCGAGTGACATTAGACTATCGACTTTAATGAGAATTATTCAAAAAGGACTCGGTGGACAACTTAATTTATCAGTGACATATTGAAGATGG